>NZ_JBFUPV010000006.1:0-272073 GCF_041360755.1 Bacillus sp. RCC_6_1 | reverse complement strand
AAAAATGAACTTCTTTCTATAAATGACACAAATTTTTCGTTTTGGGGGCATTATAAAATTTAAACTTGATAGCGATGGGGGTGAGCCACAAATCCGTTTACGTGACTCTGATGAAATTGCTGATGCTGCAATTCCGTTAGCCTATTTACAACAGTATATTTCAGATGCTGTTATTGAGAAGAAAGAAACAGCAGAAGTAATTGGTAGAGCTTTAAATGAAGAGGACTTAAAAGAATATGTGCAAACAATATATCAAATATGGATTTCTCAAGACGCAGATGTGAAGAAACGTGGAATTCTTTCGTTATACGGAATGTATAGTGACGACAAAATGGTCGACATACTTATAAAGCAAATTGATGAATGGGTGCTTCAAATGAGAGGAAAGATAGCAGCGGATGCCGTTCGTGCTTTAGGTTTGTCTTCATCTAAGCTTGCACTTATGTCTATTCATGCAATAGCATTTAAATATAAACATAAGCAAGTACGTAATGCAGCAAAAGAAGCGCTAAGTCTTGCTGCGAAAACACGTGGTATAACAGAGGAAGAGCTGGCAGATCAATTGGTGCCGGACCTTGGCTTTACTATACATGGTGAAAAAATAATTGATTTCGGGAATCGAAGTTTTACTGCCATTTTAACTACAGAGTCAAAAATTGAATTAGAGACAGAAGAAGGAAAACGTATGAAGTCACTTCCAAAGCCGAATGCAAAAGATGATGTAGAAAAGGCTGAAGAGGCTAAAAAAGAATTAGCCTCTTTAAAGAAGGAACTCCGAAATACTCTTTCCATGCAAAAACAACGATTGGAAACGGCACTTTCATTAAAGCGTTATTGGTCACATAATGCATGGAAGTCTGTATTTATGGATAATCCAATTATGAAGCAATTTTCTATTTCACTCATTTGGGGTGAGTATAAGGAAGGGAAGTTGCTGAAGGCATTCCGTTATGCAGAAGGTGGCGTGTACTGTACAATTGACGGGAAGAGTTATGAACTTTCATCTGGCACTGTTATTGGTTTCGTTCATCCGTTAGAATTGTCTGGGGCGGAGAAGGAATTATGGAAAGAGCAATTAGAAAGTGCGGGAATTGTTCAGCCGTTCCTACAAATTGAGCGTCCAGTGTTTGTAGTAGAAGAGAATGATGAGAGTGCTATTGAGAGATTTGGCGGTATTTTACTAAATGGTCGTTCGTTATTCGGTAAGATGACGAAGCTTGGATGGATCCGTGGGTCTGTTCAAGATGGCGGTGTGTATTATACATTTTACAAAGAAGATACTCGTACCGGATTAGGCGTGCAATTGTCATTTAGCGGAGCGCCGATTGGTTATGAAGATGAAGAAGATGTATGTGTATTTGACATTCAATTTTATAAAGCAGGTACAGTGAATCGTGGTTCATATGAATACGATGAGATTGATGATGAAAGACGCATTGTACCAAAAGAAGTAGATAAACGCTTCTTTAGTGAAATGTTATATGATGTGCAAGTAGCGACAGATTCAAATCTTGGGCATAATGAAAGTTGGCGTAGCGAACGATAAGAAAAACCCCCTTCATTGGTAGGAAAATGAAGGGGGTTTTTCAATGTTTCAAAAGGTTCTTTCATAATAGAAGCGAATTAGGGGGAAGAGGATTTTTATCCTTTTAGAAGGGATTGGTATCATGATCAAATAGATGATTTATCATACGACTACACTGAATACAGCGGGAATAGAAGGGGAAATGTTAACGTTACAGCCACGGTAATGATAGAAAAGACTTTTACTATATGTAAGAGTCTCTTTTTTTGTAAACGCGACAAAATTTGACAAAAAAATTTGCAGGAACTTGTTATAATTTCTGTTGGAATATTTTGTTTAACGAGAAATGGGTGTATAGCGTAAAAGATTTCGATGTCATACAAATACATTTTTTGTTTTACATTCAAGGATTTCATAAGAGAAGAATTACAAAAATGAATGACATGGAGAAGTCATAGGGGGAGAGGAGATTTAGCATGAGTATTAAAGTAATAAGAGCAACAGGGGTAATGGGAGGAGCAGCAAGAGTTGCTGTAAAGGTAGATAACGAAGTAGTAATGAAACTTGAGAATAACGAAGAATATACGCTTCCTTTTGAATTAGATGAAGCGAATATTAAAGTAAAACAATTCTTTTTTGGAAGTAAAGAAAAGAAAGTAAAGGATGGCGATGTAGTAGAAATTAAGATAAATAGTATTGCTATGCTATTACTGATGGTGTCAATGATGGCTGTTTTATTTGGTTCGTCAATTGGTGTAAATATTGTTGTTTTTGGTGTGATAGGAGCTTTAGTTACATTAGTATACGGATTGAATAACTGGTTTCGTTTAGAGGTTAAATAATTATTGTATATATATTTATTTCAGTTGATTTACTATACATGGGATGAAAATATTTTTAAGTGGGAAATGGGGAGAATCAGTATGAAGAAAATGGTTGTAATATCTAGTTTGGCGCTAATAGTAGGTTTAACAACTGGTTGTAGCAGTGAAAAAACAAGTGGACCTAAAACAGTATCTGTAAAAAAAGAAAAAGAGTTAGTAGCGAAAGATATTTTTAAAAAAGCAGCTGACGGATTAAAACAAGAGGAATATCTTACATTGACATCTCTTATGTCAATGAAGGGGAGCGGCCAATCAGAAGAAATTAAAATGAAAATACAAATGGAGCCGAAACTGAAGAATTCTAGAGCTGAAATGAAAATAAGTGGTACAGATATTGTAACGTATGAAGTAGATGGAAAGGTCGCTGCTCAAGTGAAAAACCCTGATACAGGAGAGTTAGTTACGATACCTAATAATCAATTTAATGTAAATGATGTAATGGTCAGTAAAAATTTACTTAATGAGTTAGATTTACCGGAAGCTTTGGCTAAGAAAATGAAAGCAAAGAAAGATGGAGACACATATAAACTTACACTTGAATTAAAGGGAAAAGAAGCGGTAGATACGTTACAAAAAATTAATGGAGATATGAAAAAATTAACGGAAGGATTTAATATGGATGCGTTTAACATTGAATATATAATAACAAAAGATTATAAATTTGAAGAGATGCGAACAACTATAAAAGTGAGTGAAAGTAACTCAGATAAAAAAGCTAGTACAGATAAGGAAAAATTGGATGCAGTTGTGAGTATAAAGATTGATTCATATGAAAAGTTTGATTCAATTAAGTTACCAGAAGGGATTCAATAATTTCAATCGTAAAAGGATAAAAAGGAGCGGAAATCTGCTCCTTTTTTATTTTTCCTACTATTTTTAGAAGATTTATATGAATATAGTTGAACGGCACTTCATTTTTTTCTGGAATAAATGTGAAACGTTGTATAAAATAATCAAGAAAGGCAAAAATTATAGGGGGAAAGTTGTGAAGAAAAATAAGAGTTTAATAAGTTTTTTAGGAGTGTTTATTATGTTGTTTTCTTTTTGTTTTCAAGGAAATGTACAGGCAGATGTAAATACTGTTCAATCTGGAAAAATCAAATCAGGAAACGTAACAGTATGGGAAGTTGGAAATGTAGCGAAAGTATTAGCGGATGTGGAGCGCTTAAATTTAAATACAGTAAATGTACCGATTCAAGTAGATATCCCAAATGTGACTTCTACTAACATGGTAATTAATCAAGCGCAAAAGCAACAAGCTATTATTTTAATTCAAGAATTATTAAAGCGTAATATTCAAGTTATAGTGGAACCGTTCCCATATATTCAGCAGGGGAATGTTGGAGAGACAGAATGGAACCCAAGTAACATTAATGATTTCTTCTGGAATTGGAAGACGGTTATTCTGCAAGATATTTTTAATTCCATTACAAGTAAATACAATGTGTATGGACTAAAGATTGCTTCTAATTTCGTGAATATGGAGTATGCAGAAGGATACTGGAGCGATACAATTGATTTTGTTCGTAATCAGTATAAAGGAAATATTTTGTATCAAATGAACTGGTGGTTAACAGCAAGCTGGGATCCTTCTTATGAAGAGAAGTTTATAGAGAAAATAAACCGTCCGTATTTAAAGAAGGTAGATATTGTTAGTATCGATAGTTGGTTTGAAGTTTCTGGAAAAAGAAATCCGTCATATGAAGAAGTGAAGCAAGGTTTATTTGCGACGACAGTATATAATCGTGGGCAAAATGTTGTTCAGCAATTGGAACAATTACATAATGCAACAGGAAAGCCAGTTTATTTTGGTGGATTTAACGTTCCAGCACGTGAACTTGGATTACAAAATCCATGGAATCCAGATGTTTCAAATGTGTTTTCGAAAGATGTACAATTAAATGGATGGCGTGCTTACCGAGATGTATTAGAACCGAAACCATATTTTAAAGGTTTTTCAATTTGGTTTATTGGCTCTAATGATAGTACACATGCGTATCAAATACATAGTAAAGAAGCAGAGACAGTTATTAACGGGTGGTACCGAAAATAATTTTTATAAAATAGGTAAGTTTTGAAGTTTACTACATATATTTCTAGTGAAAGGCCTTTCACCATCTTATCACCTAGGGGGCAATCATAATGAAATTTTTGTCTTACCTTACAGTAATTTTGGTGATTCTCGGCGGTTTGAATTGGTTGTTTGTAGCGTTAGATTACAATGTAGTTGAGAAATGGTTTGGTTCTATGCCGGCGCTTGTGGACACTATTTATTGGCTCATTGGTCTTTCTGCTATTTATCAAATTTTTGATCGGTTCTTCACGGACAATTAGCAATTATACTTTATTACTAGAGTGTTAAGTACGATTATGTACTTAACACTTTTTTGTATGTTTATAAAAATAGTTTGCACATGCAAGCGATTCCATT
Organism: Bacillus sp. RCC_6_1; assembly: GCF_041360755.1. Lineage (NCBI taxonomy): Bacteria > Bacillati > Bacillota > Bacilli > Caryophanales > Bacillaceae > Bacillus > Bacillus sp. RCC_6_1. The sequence continues at coordinate 267,233 of NZ_JBFUPV010000006.1, read as the reverse complement.
GCGTCTTGCGCCGTAATAATAGAAAACAAATTGACCACGTATTATATTTTAGGTTATAATTCAGAAAGTTTAAAAATTAATAAAAATGAGAAATAGGGGAGGTTATGAGGGTAATGGAGAGAGTCTATAATTTTTCAGCAGGACCATCAATACTCCCTTTGCCAGTTTTAGAGAAAGTGCAAAAGGAGCTTGTAAATTATAACGGGACAGGCATGTCTATTATGGAAATGAGTCATCGATCTTCTTATTTTCAAAGTATTATAGAGGAAGCGAGTAACTTACTTCGTGAATTAATGAGCATCCCTGATGAGTATGATGTTTTATTTTTACAAGGCGGTGCGTCATTACAATTTTCTATGATACCACTGAACTTAATGAATACGTATAAAAAAGCTGGATACGTACTAACTGGCTCATGGTCTAAAAAGGCACTGCAAGAAGCCGAAAAAGTTGGGGAAGTACAAGTGATTGCTTCTTCCGAGCAAGAGAAGTTTACTACGATTCCTAAACTGGACGGTTTACTAAGCGATGAAAAACTAGATTATGTACATATTACAACGAATAATACAATTGAGGGGACAAAATATGTGGATATTCCACATATAGAAAGAGTGCCGCTCGTTGCGGATATGTCTTCAAATATTTTGTCAGAACAATATGATGTTTCGAAGTTTGGTCTTATATACGCGGGAGCACAAAAAAATTTAGGACCAGCGGGCTTAACGATTGCTATTATAAAAAGAGATTTAATTGGGGGAGCAGATCGCTCTTGTCCGACAATGTTAAATTATGAAACTTACAGTAAAAATAACTCCTTATATAATACACCGCCATCCTTTAGTATTTACGTAACAAAACTTGTACTAGAGTGGTTGAAAGAGCAAGGCGGAGTATCTGCGATTGAAGAACAAAATAGAATGAAATCTTCACTTATTTATCATTTTTTAGATGAATCTAAATTGTTTACTTCACCAGTTGATCCTGCGTATCGATCACTTATGAACATTCCATTTACAACACCGTCAGAAGAACTTAACAATGAGTTTTTACAAAAAGCGAAGGAACGCGGCCTTGTTACGTTAAAAGGACATCGCTCAGTTGGCGGTATGCGTGCCAGTATTTACAATGCGATGCCAGCACACGGCGTAAAACGATTAGTAGATTATATGAAGGAATTTGAGCTTGAGAATAGATAGGGAGATGGGGATATGTTTCGTGTTCAAACGTTAAATCAAATTGCAGAAAAAGGTTTGCAAGTTTTTACTGAAGAACGTTATGAAGTAGGAGATAGAATCAATCATCCAGATGGAATTTTGCTTCGTAGCTACTCTTTACATCAAGAAGAGTTTTCAAAAGACTTAAAGGCGATTGCAAGAGCTGGCGCTGGTGTAAATAATATTCCTGTCGAGCGATGTACAGAAAAAGGAATTGTAGTATTTAACACGCCGGGGGCAAATGCTAATGCAGTAAAGGAACTCATTATTGCCAGTCTTATTATGTCTTCACGCAACATTATTAATGGTGTAAGTTGGACGAAAAACTTAGAGGGTGAAGAAGTACCACAGCTTGTTGAATCAGGAAAAAAACAATTTGTTGGATCAGAAATTGCAGGGAAACGTCTAGGTGTTATCGGACTTGGCGCAATCGGTGCTTTAGTTGCGAACGATGCGTTAGCGTTAGGCATGGATGTTATCGGATATGATCCTTATATTTCAGTTGAAACAGCTTGGCGTCTTTCTACACATGTGCAAAGAGCATTTAGCCTTGATGAAATTTTTGCAACGTGTGATTATATTACACTGCATATTCCTCTTACGAATCAAACGAAGGGGATCATTGGGGAACACGCTGTAGAGAAGATGAAAAGAGGGATGCGTCTATTTAATTTCTCTAGAGGAGAACTTGTAGATGAAAAGGTTCTTCAAAAAGCATTAGGAGAAGATATTATTACACATTACGTAACGGACTTCCCGAATGAAAATGTAATAAAGATGAAAAATGTAACAGCGACGCCTCACCTTGGTGCATCTACGTCTGAATCAGAAGAAAATTGTGCAGTAATGGCAGCACGTCAATTACGTGAATATTTAGAGACAGGAAATATTCGTAACTCAGTAAATTATCCAAACGTAGAATTGCCGTATATCGGAAAGAAACGAATTACAATTATGCATCAAAATGTCCCGAATATGGTAGGGCAAATTACAGGATGCTTAGCGGAACATCATATTAATATTGCCGATATGATTAATCGTAGTAAACATTCTTGGGCATACACAATGATTGATATCGATAACGGAATTGATGATATAATAAAAGAGAATATTGTAGAAAATATAAGCAAAATTACAGGTGTTGTAGCCGTTCGAATGATTGTGTAAAGGAGAGAGGAATGTGGCAAAAATACGACCGTTTCGGGCCATTCGTCCAGTAGAGGAAAAAGCGGCACAAGTGGCAGCTTTACCGTATGACGTATTAAATAGTGAAGAGGCAAGGGAAGTTGTAAAAGGGAATCCATATTCTTTCTTGCATGTTGATAAAGCAGAAATTGATTTAGATCCTGAATTGTCACCGTATGATGATCGCGTGTATGAAAAAGCGGGCGACAATTTAAAGCAATTTATACGAGAAGAAGTGTTCATACAAGATGAAGAGCCAGCGCTATATATTTATGAACTGACGATGCAAGGAAGAACGCAGTCAGGCCTTGTCGTTTGTACATCTATTGATGAGTATGAAGATGATACAATTAAAAAACATGAAAGAACACGTCATGAAAAAGAACTAGATCGTATTCGCCACGTAGATGTGTGTGACGCAAATACAGGTCCGATATTTTTAACTTACCGTACAAAAGATGAAGTAAAGCATTTAATTAGAAGCTGGAAAGAAGAGCATGCGCCAATTTATACATTTACAGCAGAAGATGGTGTTAAGCATGTTGCGTGGAAGATTGCAGATGAAGATGTAATTACGACTTTAGTAAATGCATTTGAAGATATTCCTAATCTTTATATTGCAGACGGGCATCACCGTTCTGCATCAGCTGCAAAAGTAGGAATTATGCGAAGAGAACAATATCCAAATTACACAGGAGAAGAGGAATTTAATTTCTTCTTATCGGTTCTATTCCCTCATGATGAATTATCGATTTGGGACTATAACCGAGTTGTGAAAGATTTAAATGGATTATCAGAGGAACAGTTTTTAAATCAAATTACGCAGTACTTTTATGTAGAAGAAGCACCTGTTTCTCCGTATAAACCAAATGAGCCAAAAACATTTGGTATGTATGTAAACGAGAAGTGGTATAAGCTCACAGTGAAAGAGGAAACATTTGATGCGAATGATCTTGTTAGAGGTTTAGATGTATCTATTCTGCAAGACCATTTATTAAGCCAAGTGCTTGAAATACATGATCCGCGATCTGATTCACGTATCGATTTTGTTGGCGGAATACGGGGGCTAGAAGAACTAGAACGCCTTGTGAACAGCGGCGAATACAAAGCAGCATTCGCATTATATCCGACATCTATGGAAGATTTATTAGCAATCGCAGATGCCGGAGAAGTCATGCCGCCGAAATCAACGTGGTTTGAACCGAAACTGCGTAGTGGGTTGTTTGTTCATTCTTTAAAGTAAATATTGACTTCTATAGTTTTGAAAAACCGAAATGATTTGAGTTTCGGTTTTTCTTATTTTGGCTCAGTTAACGTTTAATGTTGATTTTCATGTTAAGATTGAAATATGTAACAGCAGGTCGCTACAAAAAAATGGAGGAAATACGATGAAAATGCATCTTCAAAAAAGTTTTTATGTTGAATTGAAAAATGCAATTCGTTGTCATTATAACGAACTTTTAACTAGGTTCGGTGTTGACACAATATATGGGTACTCCATATTAACAGACGATTGTGTCAATAGCATTGGACCAGTGGCTAATGAAGAAAGACTAATCAAAGTTAATAAATCGGACCCTTTATACAATTATTATAGATACGGAGCTGTTGAGTGGAGCGAATGGGACGATTTTGGAATGTTTGATGAAGTGAAAAAAATTATTAAGAAATATCATAATATCGTCGAAGATGACTTTAACATACGAGTAAATACACTGTTGAAAGAAACGTTAAATGTGTTAATGGAACTTGAATCAGAAGGATTGTTTGGAGATAGAGATGATAATCGATTTATTGTCATTTGTGTAACTGATTCTTCGAACGAAATCATGATTGAATCAGCTCGATTGCTTAATACATTAAAGACATACGAAGAATATGCTTCAGAATTTGCATAAGAATAAATATAAGTAAAACTGCTCTCTATAAGAGGCGATTTTCATTTGATCGAAAGTCACCAATTAATAGTAACTATTCGTTGTGACGTAACAATTGAACAATTAGAACCTGATGAAAAAAACGTACAAAGATAATTGCGATGTTTACATGTGTGAATCAAGTTGGAAAAGAAGTTATGAAGGGAAGTTTTTCGGGGATTATTCTTTAGTAGGAGAAGTAATGAATAAGTGGGTTCTCCATGCCTCTCAGGCTTAGCGTTTTAATTCCCCCATAACGTATATTCTGTTCTTTTCTTAACTATTAGAAAATAGTTGAATAAGCTCGTCAACAAAAAGGACATTCCTAGTATTACAAGAAATGTCCTTTCCACTAAATTATAAGGTATTTTGCTAACGTTCAAATTCTAAAATTAGTTTACTAGTTTGACCTGTAAACTGATAATTATAGGACCCTCTCAGATTTTCTAAGTTACCGGTAGCTTTAATAATTGTTCCTGGGGAATCTAAATTTCCTTTATCAAATATTCCTTGCTCTATAGCTGTGAATGTCCCTTGTTGCCCCTTATAAATTCCTTCAAAGTGTAAAAATCCAGAAATTTTAGCCGTAGCCAAGTGACCATCATTTATATTTGAGTCTAGATAATATAATAAGTATTCAACAAAAGCTTTTCCTTTTAATTCTCCATCAATATCATATTCAACATGGGCAATATTAATAGGGAAATCTTTTCTAGTATCATCAATTAGTTTTTCATCCCATTTACTTACTGTAAATGTTACGTCCATACACGTAAATCCCCCTTTATCATTAGATAAGTAATCTTCATATCATTTGAAAAGTACCAATTCACAGTCATATCTTATAGGAGTGTTTTTATTTATTTGAGTCCTGTCATATCGTTATCTTATTTCAGAATCACCTGCTCCTCCCCACGAAGGACTTACTGTCGCCACGGTATCTCCTGGCTGTAATCTCTTTGTTTTTTTAACATGTTAACTCCGCTCCTACATAATGTAATGGACTACGATTATACAAACTGTATCATTGAAAAACATGATGTATGACATTAGTTTCTTCATCATCAATCCGTTTACCTGCTGGGATTCAAGAATTCAGTCTTAGTGTTGAATATAGGAATAACCGATTTATATTTGAAAATTACAGTATGCAACATTGTATGAGAAAGATGGCTGATATTTTCTGCGATTTGTAACTGTAATGATTACAAGTTGATCGTATTCAATCCGAAAAATAAAATCATCATGAATGGAGAGGTTACAGCTTTTCCTGAACAAGAAAGCTATCGCCTTTAGGCATGGGATGAAAGTGAGGTTTGATACGGATTGTCACTAAAAATCGCAACGTTCGTGGTACTTTAAGTGTCCGAAGTATAGGTAGTTTCTTCGTTTTTTTTTTGATTTTTAGGGGATTATTCTTTGATTAGTAGATAGAGAGGTAAAATAAAAATACACCTCATTACTAGGTGTATTTTTTAGACTTGAAAACCACATATGTATTGGAGATTTCTCTCGGTTAGAGTGTATCACAATAGAAATCATGTATATACATAATATTTGTTACATCGGATGGTTTCCTTGTAAGTATATGAAAATGGTAATCTAAATAGATTTTAATTTTGTTAACTTACCAACCTGTACCATGTTCAGAATTAGCAGGGGCGCCGCCAGTATTGCCATGAGATTCAACTTTCGGAGCAGGGAAATGTGTATGCCCTTCCTGTTTAGGAGCTCCACCAGTGTCGCCGATGTTTAATGCAGGAGCCCCGCCAGTATCGCCAACATTTAAAGCAGGGCCGCCAGTATGACCATGCGTTTCTAACGTAGGAGCAAAGAAGTCAGCGTGACTCTCTTTTTTAGGAGCCATTCCTTCTCCATGAGTATTTGTATAAGAAGGTGCCCAAGTATCCCCTATATTGTATGATGAAATAGGAGGTCTACCATGATCATAAGCAGGAGCGCCACCGCCATCCCCAATGCTTACTGATTTCGGAGCAGGAGTATCACCAACATTGAAAGCAGAAGCGCCACCGTGGTCCCCATGGCTTTCTAATTTTGGAGCAAAAGTTTCACCATGCTCAGCTTTTACAACGCCTCCACCTTCTCCAATATTTACACCAAAAAGACCGAAGCTAAATACCGATAACCCTACAACAGCTGTACTAATTTTTCTTTTCAATCTATCTCTCTCCTTTTTATTGTTTTATTTCATTTTGTCTAAACGTGGTAGATAAAATGAAACGAATTGTAAAAAATCCCAAAAATATTACGATATACGAATGATTCTGTGTAATATTTTGTAAAACCTCCTTAAAATTTGAATTTTATAAAAATAAATTTCGACATAGTTCATTTTTCAACTAGTTGAATAGATTTTGATTGAGTTTTTATAAAGCTATTCGTTAACCTTAGGACCGAAAATAGTTCTTAATTTCTTTATACCGTGGTCATAAGGTTATTTTAGCTTTGAATTAAATTAACTATTATAATTCGAGAATTTAGTCCTCTTGCTATATATTTAAAAGTTACAGTATGCAAAATTGCATAAGAAAGAGGGTTGCTATTTTCTACAACCTGTAACTATAATGGTTACAGGTTGGTCGATACCAATCAAAAAAATAAAATCATCATGAATGGAGATGTTTCATAATGGGTATGAAAAAATTAATTTTAGCAGGTGCTTTAGGGATCGCAGCATTATCAGGAACAAATTTACCAGGACTAGAAGTAACAAAAGCGAGTGCAGCTTCTATTGAATCGAATTTCTCGACGTTAGAAGGACGAGTAGTAGAAGTAGATAACGGTGTAATTGTTGTAAAATCTAAGCAATATGAGGAACCGGTTAGTGTGTATATTGATTCACTTTCAAATGTGAAAGTAGGAGATGAAGTAAAAGCTACTGGATCTATGATGCGTAATTTTACAGAATATATGGTTGCAACTGCAGTTGAAAATACAACAAACAAGTTAGGTATGCACATGAAAGAAGATGGCTCACCTAATTATGTAATTGGAGAAGTATCAAAAGTAGGAACGATGGAAGATGAGGGAGACGGTGCTACTAAATATGTTGTAGTTGAGTATCCATCGCTAAATGGGAAGAAAGCTATTATTGATGTTTTCTTAACAAAGGGACAAGTATTTAATGCGGGTGAGAAAGTGAAAATTGATATGAAGTATGTAGGGTGGGGCGGAAGTTCTATTAACTGGAACACAGTTGACCATATTGAAAAAGTTCATGAAGCAAAGACGAACGCTGAAAATAATGATGGTGTATGGATTTGGTCTTAATTAAAATCCTGTAAATAACAAATGTATCATGTAGTATCCAGCAAATGGTGATGTGTATGACCATTTGCTGGATACTTTTTTGCTTTGTATTTTTTGAGAATAAGGGATATCCGACTAGAATATGATGTTTAAATCGGAGCGAGTTAAAAAATACAATAATGAAAGAGGTGTTTATATATGGAGCGAGATGAGAATTATTTACGAGCTAAAAAAAGAGTGGAGAATTTAAAAGCGTTTTACATTCATTTAACGGTCTATATATTAGTTAACTTAATGCTTTTTTTCATAAATATAAGCTCTGATTCAAGTAAATTATGGTTTTTATATCCACTTGGAGGTTGGGGGATTGGTATCGTTATACACGGTTTAACAACTTTTCCATTTGGGATATTCGGAAAAGAATGGGAAGAACGAAAAATTAAAGAGTATATGGAGAAAGATAAGTGAAAAAACCAGAGATTTATGAATATAAATCTCTGTGAGCACACGTTTGATGCGAAGCCTATTCTATAGCTTCGCCTATTTGTTTTGTACTCGAAGTTAATGCGAGTACGTGTTCCTATTCATTTTTAGCATGAATTGCATGTGAAATCAAAACTTTAGTTGTAGTACATAATAAATACAGTTATTTTACTTTCTTAATTACAAGTGGATATAGGATAAAGTTGATTTATCATCCTATATTAAAATAAAAAACAAACCACTGTTCGATTTGAATATTCCACGATATAATGGTGAGAGTTTATGACAGAATAAATATTTACATAAGAAGTGAGGTACTGTATGAAAAAAAGAACGACAGACATTATTTTTATTATTATTGGTGCATTTCTTTTTGCTTTAGGTGTCAATTTATTTGTTATCCCAAACGAGTTTGGTGAGGGTGGGGTAACAGGTATCACGATTATTACGTACTATTTATTTGAATGGTCACCAGGTTTAGTTAACTTAATTTTAAATGCGATTTTGTTAATAGTCGGTTATAAATTTTTAAATAAAATCACAACAATTTATACGATTATCGCTGTAGTGACTAACTCGCTATTTCTTCATTTAACAGAAGGCTGGACGATTGCTTCGGATGAAATGCTTGTAAATGCCATTTTCGGAGGAATATTTATCGGGTGTGGTATTGGTCTTATCATTCGCGTTGGCGGAACAACTGCAGGTACTACGATCTTAGCAAGGATGACACATAAATATTTAGGCTGGAGCATTAGCTACGGTCTACTGTTCTTCGATTTAATCGTTGCATTTTCATCTTATTTCATCATTGGTGCAGAAAAACTGATGATAACAATTATTATGCTATATGTAGCAACGAAAGTGATGGAATTTGTAATTGAAGGGTTAAATCCGAAGAAGGCTATTACGATTATTTCTGATAATCCAGATGAAATTGCCGGGAAGGTGACAACCTTAATGGGGAGAGGGGTTACCGTGTATTCAGGTCATGGCTATTACACGAAAACGCCGAAGGAAATTCTTTATGTTGTTATTAATAAGCAAGAAGTAGTGAAGCTAAAGCGGATTGTTCAAACTACGGATCCGGCGGCGTTCATCGCTATACACGATGTTCGTGATGTGTTCGGAGAAGGATTTGTTGATATTTCGAAGGCTTAGAAATTGTTTTTGATTAAAATAATCTTAATACTAAAACGTAAGAATCTATTTTGAATAATCTTTTTTCAAAATAGATTCTTTTTCTTTTTCTTGCAAAAAATCCAATTGTTTCTTAATGTAGTGATGTAGAAGGATGAACGAGAGAGGGTTTAATGAAGATGATACATATTTTATTAGCTGATGATGATAAGCATATTAGAGAGTTGTTGCATTACCATTTACAAAAAGAGGGGTTTAAAGTTTTTGAAGCAGAAGATGGAAAGGTAGCGCAAGACGTTTTAGAGAAGGAAAATATTCATCTTGCGATCGTAGACATTATGATGCCGTTCGTTGATGGCTATACGTTATGTGAAGAAATCCGGAAGTATCATGATATACCAGTTATTTTATTAACGGCGAAAGATCAGTTAGTTGATAAAGAAAAAGGATTCATTTCTGGTACGGACGATTATATCGTAAAACCATTTGAACCAGCTGAAGTGATTTTCCGTATGAAAGCTTTATTACGACGTTATCAAATGCTGAGTGCAGATATTATTACGTTGCACGGAACGACAATTGATCGAAAAGGTGTAGAAGTAAAGTGTAACGGTCAAACGATTTTGCTTCCTTTAAAGGAATTTGAGTTATTATCACAACTTGCTAGTTATCCTGGAAGAACATTTTCAAGAGAAGAGCTAATTGAATTAGTATGGGGAATGGATTTTGAAGGAGATGAACGAACAGTTGATGTTCATGTGAAAAGGCTGCGAGATCGTTTCTCAAAACGAACGGATGATTTTCAAATTACAACAGTGCGCGGCCTCGGGTATAAGTTGGAGTTGAAATAAGATGAAATCACTATATTCTAGATTTGTATTTATGACGGTCGGCATTATGCTACTTAGTAGTATTATCGGCTTTTTATTAACGAACGTATATTATCAAGTGAAGTTAAAACCATATAACAGTGAAAAGATTTTAAAGTATGCGGAAGAAGTTAAATCGTTATATGAAAAGCAAAGTGAAGAAAATCAAGAGACGTATTTGCATTCTATTGCAAAATTAGGGTATGAGATTTACATTGTTGATGATCAAAAGAATGGAAAGCGTATCGGTAATGCGTTTCGTAAGACGACAATAAGTGATGATACCGTTCATAAAGTATTGCAGGGGGAGACATTTAATGGTGTTTCTACTTATCCAACGCGCCTCTTTATTACAGGTTTTTTCGATAATGAATTAATTAATAGCGTCGGTGTCCCAGTACAACACGGTGATAAACAGTACGCTTTATTCATTCGCCCTGACGTTCAACAACAATTCGGCGAGATGAGAATTTTTCTAGCGGTATTATTAGGGTTTATCGTACTATTAAGTATTATTTTTATAGCGATTGCAGCAGGTTACATCGTTCGCCCAATCCGTAAATTTACGAAGGCTACGCAAAAAATTGCGAGTGGGGAATATGAAATTGAATTAGATGTAAAACGAAAAGATGAAATAGGAACGTTATCTACAAGCTTCCAAAAGATGACGAAGAGTATTAAAGAACTAGATGAAATGAGACAAGAATTCGTTTCGAACGTTTCACATGAATTTCAGTCGCCACTTTCTTCCATACAAGGTTTTTCAAAGACGTTGCAAACAGAAAAGATGAGTGAGGAAGAAAGAAATCATTACTTACAAATTATTGAGGGTGAAAGTAAGCGAATGTCTAGTTTATGTAAACAGTTACTTACGCTCGCTTCATTAGATAAAGAGGAAAAGGTTCTACAAATAAGAGAATTCAATCTGCAGAAGCAAATTAAAGACGTCATTTTTATGCTTGAGTGGAAATGGCGGGAAAAAGATATCGCCGTTGAATTTAATGTGCCAGATATCACTATAAAAGGTGATGAAAACTTACTTCATCAAGTTTGGAGTAACATTTTCACGAATAGCATTAAGTTTTCAAACGATGGTGGAACGATTGAGTTTTTCGTCGAAGAGTTAGAGTCTAGTGTCATTATTTCTATATCAGACAACGGAATCGGTATGGAAAAAGAAGAAATGGATCGTATTTTTGACCGTTTTTACAAAGTAGATACAGCAAGGACGAGAAACGTAGAAGGTAGCGGTTTAGGATTGTCGATTGTGCAGAAGATTGTTGAACTGCATCATGGAAACGTTTCGGTGTATAGTACGAAGGGGGAAGGAACGACCGTTCGGGTGGAGCTTCCGAAATAGATGGAAAGAAAGAGGCTGTTTCGGAACGGCCTCTTTTTTTTTGGTCTCTAGTATACGTGTAAAGTGAAAAAATGTGAGTCATTTTCATTACATACTCGGACGAGTTTGTGGAGTGAAATCAGGAGGAAGTTTGTTTGGAAATGTAGAATTTCTACATAGTTATAAGGATTTTATTGAAACTGTAACTATTTAGGGAGGAAATTACTTTGAAACGAATTGACGTGTTATTAAACGTACTAGATTCAACATTCGATAAAGAGAGTTGGTATGCACCGTTTAAACATGCTATTGAAGGACTTACAGCCGAACAGGCTATGTGGAAACCATCTGGTGAGGAAACGAATACCATTTGGGAGAACGTTAATCATCTCATTTATTACAAAGAGAGGCTTGCTGCAAACTTGGAAGGCCGTGAATGGACACATAATCTTGACGGAAATGACACATTTTATCTTACTAAGCAATCTAATGATGATATGGAATGGAAGAAAGTCGTTGAACGTTCTGAAAATGCTCAGTGTAATTTAAGACAGGCATTAAGTGCAATTTCCGAAAGAGAGCTTGAGCAAAATTCACTAGAGGGGAAATTACTGGATATCATGCTTCATGATGCTTATCATACAGGACAAATTATTCAATTAAGGAAAATGCAGGGTGCTTGGCCATCAAAGCGTTAACTGCCGTTATAAGTTGGTACTATTGTTGAATAAAATTTAGATATTCAAACGACTTTATTGTTATATTTTTAGTGAATTATTTTACATCCAAAATGAAATAACTATATTTTTAACCCCGTCCCCAATTTAGAACGGGGTTATGTTTGGTTTGCTATAAAGCCGCACCTTTCCCACGCTCTTCCTTAAACCGAACCCCAAAAGTATCCGCTGTAATCTCATCAGCTTTCGGCAAAGCCCGTAATTTCGGATGAAGCAGCCATACGAGAGAGATAAAGAAAATCCCGATGCTAGCGAGCGCAAAAATGAGTTGGCTACTAAATACATTTGCGGTGTATCCGCCAATTAAAGAACCGAATGGCATAGCAATTGTGCTCATACTTCGCATGACTGAATTGATGCGTCCGATATATTGATTTGGAATTACAATTTGACTAATTGTCGCAAATAATATGTTCGTGGCACCAATTGGGATCCAAGCTAGGCCGAATAAAAAAATAGACAGCCATTGAAACGGTACAATCGTAGAGAGAAACCAAAAGATAGCGCCAGTCGCAAAGCTAATAATAGAAGTGCGGCCAACATTACGTTTGCCAACCCATGAACTGAATAATGCACCGATGAGACTACCTGCTGATATAGCAGCTAAGAAGAAGCCATATGATTTCACGCCTCCTAAAGAATCAGCGAAAGAAGGGAGTATCGCCATCGTCATACCGATTGAGAAATTAGCAACAACTGAACCGATTAAGAATGCGCCCATTAAGGAACGGAAGACAATTGAAAAACCTTCTTTTAAATCTGAGAAATATTGTTTTGTTGAAAGTGATGTGCCCGTTTCGGTTTGCTTTGGCATTTTCAATGAAAAGAACAAAAGGGCAGTAATCGCGAATGTGAAAGAGTCGATCACATATAAAGTAATGGCGCCAAGTAGTGCTACTAATATGCCAGAAATCGTCGTACAAATTAAGTCAATACCTTGATACGCAAATGAGAAGAGTGAGTTTCCTTTTAATAATTGTGTTTTATGCAGTAGAAGTGGTAAAGCTTTCGATTGTGCGGGATAGGCGAATTGTTCGATAAAGGCTACGATTGGCATAATGATGAGTAGTAGTTGGACTGTTAATAGATCGAAGTAGTGTGTAATAGGAATGATTAAAATAAGAATGCATTGCAGAACTTGTGTAATGACGAGGGTGTTTTTAATGGACCATCTATCAACGAATGGACCAGTAAGAAATTGAAGTGCAGAGGGTAATAATGTAAGAAAACCAGCCAATCCAGAATAAAAAGGATTACCACTTAGCTTATATACGAGCCACATCGCGGCTACATAATACAAACTATCTCCTATGTTTGTAAAAATTCTCCCTAAAAATAATAAGAGGAAATTCCGGTTTTTCAATATGTCCATTTAATCTACTCCTTTATAATAAATTTATTCGGTAAAATAAATTTGACCGTTAGTGTAAAAAAAATCGTATTACGATTTTTCTTCTTTTTTCACAAATCGCTGCATTGCTCGTTCGTCGATTTGTAGTGCAGTAGTAGAAATGTAATAAGATTTACTATTTGGATCTTTATCCGCATCTTTTGCGATATCATTTAATTCAGCCATCAATTCATGAAACTTTTTTACCCACACTTGAAATTGTTCCGGCGTAGCATCAAACTCCCAGCAAGATGAAACGTAATTCCACTCAGCCGGGTCTTCGCTTTCTTTTCGTAATATAAAAGCTTCTTCAGGAGCAGCGAGAATATGGTTTTTCGTTGTTTCTGCCATTTGTAAAAAGATTTGGCGACCTGATTCGCTTAACATTTCTAAATGAGGTAATAGGTCTGCAGCAGGGGTGAAGCCTCTAGCGACAGATTGATAGAACTTTTGAATGATGCCATTCTTTTCTTCTGTATAAACAATCTCTATAAAACCATTCTTTTCTAATTCTTTTAAATGATAATGAATTTTCGCCCTTGGAATGCCGAATTTCTCAGATAGTAATTGTCCTGTATAAGGACGTTCGCATAGACGCATCATCATTTCGACACGTAGTGGATCGCTTATTGCTTTTAGTTGGCTATAAGTAGTGAGTGTTAACATGGGCTTCAAAATGATCAACTCCTTAAATGGAATTACTCGGTCAAGATTATTTGACTGAATTGTATCAAGGATTTTAGTTATTTTCAATACTTTCTGAAAATTGAATCTTCCCCTCTGTAATCTTCTGTTCATATTCCGTTCATATTTCTTTTTTATGATAAGTGCATAGAAAGAAAGAGGAAGGAGCGAGCGAAATGTTTTTAGCTCTGCGTGAATTGAAACAATCAAAATTAAGATACGGATTAATCGGACTGATTATGGTGTTATTATCATTTTTAGTTCTTGTTATTTCAGGATTAGCAAATGGACTATCATATGATAATGCTTCATCGATTCAAAATATGGAGGCAAATAAGTTCGTTTTAGCAGATGATGCGGAAAATAAATTACTTCGTTCACAAATTAAGAAAGACGATGTAGATAACGTAGTAAATCAAGTAGGCGAGAAAGAAGCCGTTCCGTTTCGTGTGAAAGTTTCAACATATGAAAAGAAAGATAGTTCGAAAAAGGTTGATATCGCTATTTTCTCAAGTGAACGGGATTCATTTTTAGAACCGAAAATTGTAAAAGGGGAGAAATTAGGTACAGCAAACAACGAGATGGTTGCTGACGAATCAATTAAAGAAAAAGGAATTGATATTGGAGATACAATTATTGATCCTGTTTCAAAGAAAGAATTTACAATCGTTGGATTTACGAAAGATCAAATGTTTAGCCATACACCAGTCGTTTATGTAAATGAAGACGTATGGGGTGCTATTTCACAACCAAACCAAAAAGATTATAGTGCAATTGCACTTAACACAGATAAAGAGATTAAAAATGCACACGTAATTGACAAAAAAGAAGTGCTACAAAGTATTCCAGGATTTAAAGAAGAGCAAGGAACATTGACGATGATCATTGCATTCTTACTAGTTATCGCTGCGTTACTAATTGGTGTATTCTTCTACGTCATTACACTGCAAAAAACACAGCAATTAGGTGTATTAAAAGCAATCGGTACGAAGAATTCTTATTTAGCAAATAGCTTAGTCGTACAGGCGCTATTCTTATCAGTCGTTGCGATGGTAATTAGTATTGTTCTTGTACAAGGGTTAGAACAAATTTTACCAGCAGGTATGCCGTTCTTATTAACAACACCGATGATTGCGCAATATGCAGCAATCTTTATCGTAATTAGTATTTTAGGAACACTTATTTCGTTATACCAAGTATTAAAAGTTGATGCATTAGAAGCAATTGGAGGCGGGATGTAATGACTTCATTATTAAAATTAGACAAAGTAAGTAAAGTGTACGGAGAAGGGAATACGGAAGTAACAGCCCTTCATCCGATATCGCTTGATGTGAAAGCCGGAGAATTTATCGGAATCGTCGGTCCTTCTGGATCAGGGAAAAGTACGTTATTATCAATCGCGGGTGCATTATTATCACCGTCAAAAGGGGATATTTACATTCGTGAGCAAAATATTACACAGTTATCAGAAAAGGAAATGACAGACATTCGTTTGAAAAAAATCGGCTTCATTTTCCAGTTTGCAAACCTTGTTCCATATTTAAATGTGAAAGAACAGTTACTTTACATTGCAAAGCTAAAAAAAGAAAGTAAACAAGAATCCGAAAAGCGTGCAGATCATTTATTAGCGGCATTTGGATTAGGAGAAAGAAAGAATCATTATCCAAATCAACTATCTGGCGGGGAAAAACAAAGGGTAGCAATCGCTCGTGCGTTCATGAACAACCCAGATTTAATATTAGCGGATGAGCCAACGGCAAGCTTAGACTCAAAACGCGCACGTGAAGTTGTTGAAATGATGAAACGCGAAGTGAAAGAGAGCCAAAAAGCAGCAATTATGATTACACATGATGAAAGAATGCTTGATGTATGTGATCGTATATTGACGCTTCGAGATGGACAGTTAATATAAAAAAAGGAAAACCGTACATGTATGTGCGGTTTTCCTTTTTTTATGGACTTATTTAGAGAATAACGTTTTAATTTTATTACGAGTAAGTAATAAAACACCGCCTAATACAGATAGCATTCCTAGAGCCATATTGTTTGATTGCTCGCTACCAGCGTTAGGAAGTTCTTTAGCGTTATTGTTTTTAGTACCATTATCTGCTTGCATTTGTTTAGACTGTGATACTTCATTAATCTTGTTATCAACATTTTGCTTCGTTGTATGTAACTCAGCTAATTTGTCGTCAATTTTTTTCTCAGTATGCTTAAAGTCGTTGATTTTAATATCTAAGTCTTGTTTTTTCTTTGATAAATCATCTGAAACAGTTTGTTTCGATTGTTTAATTTCGTTAATTTTATTAATTAAATCTTGTCTAGCTTCTTGTAAAACAGCTAGTTTGTTTTTTACATCTTGTTTAGCTAATTCTAAGTTAGCGGAAAGACTGTCTAAATTGCCTTTAATTTTCTTAAGTTCCTCTAACGTGTTACCGGTATTCGGCTTGTTTTCTTTTAGTTCAGCGAGTTTGTCCTCAGCAGTTTGTTTCGCTTTCTTTAACTCAGCTAATTTTTCATCTACTTGTTTTTTAACTTCCTTAAGTTCATTAACCTTTTGATCAATGTTCTCTTTATGTTGCTTCATTTCATTCACTTTTTCATCGACAGTTTGTTTATGTTCTTTAATCTCATTCACTTTGTTATCGATATTTTGCTTATGTTCTTTTACTTCAGCAACTTTATCTTCTACTTGTTTTTTATGCTCTTTAATTTCAGCGATTTTATCTTCTGCGATTTGTTTGTCTTGCTGAAGTTTTGCATCTAACTCTTGTTTATGTTGTTTAATCTCGTTAATTTTTTCATCAGCAACTTGTTTACGTTCATGTAGTTCATTTGCCTTCGTATCAACATTTTCCTTAACCTTGTTAAGTTCATTCAATGTTTGATCCACGTTTTCTTTGTGTTGCTGTAATTTCGCATCTAACTCTTGTTTATGTTGCTTAATTTCAGCTAATCGATCTCCCGTACTTTGCTGAGGAGTAGCATCATTTACTTCCGCATGAGCAGGGTTCGCGCCAGCAATCATTGCTAAAGCTAGTGTAGACGCAGCAATTGTTTGTTTTGTTTTCATATTTTTGTACCTCTTTTCTTTCATATGCATGAACTGTTTTGTGTAAAAATGAGCATATAGAAGTAGATTCTTCCATCATTATATACCATCTGTGCCGTCTAGAGGAAGTATTTGCATAATAATCTATGATTATGTAATTTTTATAATCTCTTATTTTGGAGTAGGGGATAAATCTTTAGCTAGATGAACAATTTCTTCAATAGTAAAGCTTATATCTTTATTATTGCGAATAACAAACAAATAATTAGCCTCATTTTCTATAGGATCTACCACATCATCGTGAAATGATTCAGTTTATTGTCGATCAAATACTTCTTTGAAACTAGAATATCCACCTCTAAAAATATTGGTACTTCGCGTGCTTCGAGCCACTCTTTCGTAAAGTACATCATCTGGAATGTCAAAATGAACGAGTATGCGTACATATTCATTCTGTGGAAATAATTCGTTTAGTAAATATAACCTTCCATTTTTACTGCGATTGGAGTTACTAATAATAAGGTGTAAATTTGAATGTTCTTTCGCATAATCAACAATGAATTTTGAAAGACCGTGCTTAAATGTATTAGGGCCTTTAGCCGGCTGTAATTTTTCGTAATGCGTGTTAATAAATTCAGCTTGATTATCTTGATCCATAACGAAAGAGTGGGGTAACTCTTTTTCTAATGCTCTTGCAAATGTAGTTTTTCCACTGTGTGTTTTTCCAACTGTAATGATGACTAATCTTTTCATGACGCCCTCCATTTGTATTGTTATGAACTGGAATATTCGGTGTAGATCGAAATCTTCCTGCTAGAGATTACACAAATTGTTGAGCGTTAGTAGGCTGAAAACTTGACAAAAAAACTTATTTATGCTATAATTTACCAATATAAAAATAAAGTGTATAATAGGGTTCTCCTGGCCAGGGGAACCCTATTTTTGTTGTAAAAATGAAGGAGAGTGTATGTACGTGAAACAAGGTGAAGCAAGTGTAACGTCGTTAGTATCAGCTTTCAGCAGGGCATATCATAGTGAATTTGATAATCCGAAGGTCTTTGATGATTATATCGCTAAAGAATTCATATCGCCAAAAGAACGTAACAATATTGAAACGAACATGGTTCAAGGGATTCACTTTTTCAATACAGACATTGCAGAGCGGTTTCAAGACAATCCAAAAGAAATATTAAAATGGATTACACAAGTTCAGTTATCACCAACACCTTTAGCACGTGCCGCATATTGTGAAAGAGTATTACTACATGAAATTACATTAGGAGCGAAACAATACGTCATACTCGGTGCAGGCTTAGATACGTTCAGTTTTAGAAACCGAGAGTTAGAGAATAAAATAGAAATATTTGAAGTGGATCATCCTTCTACGCAGGCGTTTAAGAAGGAAAGAATAAAAGAAGTAGAACTTGAAGTTCCAAATAACCTTCATTTTGTTTCGATGGATTTCACGAAAGGATTTTTCTATGAGCAGTTACGGAATGAAGGATTTGAAAATAAAAAGACGTTCTTTAGTCTATTAGGTGTAACGTACTATTTAACGAAAGAGGAACTTTCTAGTTTAATAGAATGTTTATTTGAGGTGGTTCCGGCAGGAAGTTCTATCGTTTTCGATTATCCCGATGAAAACTTGTTTACGGAAAAGGGACTGTCCAATCGAGTTGAAAATATGGTAAAAATGGCTGCGGTAGGCGGAGAACCGATGAAATCATGTTTTTCTTATGCCGAAATGGAAGCACTGTTAGAGAAGGCGGGCTTACTCATTTATGAACATTTATCGCCAGAAGACATAAATAAATTATATTTTGAAGGACGAAACGATTATTTGAAAGCTTTTGAGACAGTGCATTATGTGCATGCGGTGAAAAGGTAGGAAATTAGTAGGCATGGGGAGGAATCTCTGTGTCTTTTTTTATAAAAAAGGAAATGAGCTGTAGTGGTGGAAAATATAATTATAAATATATATAAATTAATGTTTTGTAGAAACTAAAGGAAAGGGGAAATAGAAGATGTTGAAATTACAAGGGAAATACAATGAAGCAAAAGTGTTTACTACGAATGTAGAAAAAACTGCAGCAGGTCAAATTATTGATCTTTGTAACCAAGAATTCGTAAAGGATAGCAAGATTCGTATTATGCCAGATACACATGCGGGTGCAGGTTGCACGATTGGGACAACAATGACAATTCAAGATAAGATTGTTCCTAATTTAGTCGGGGTTAACTAATCGGCTCAGACTTTAAACTACTCACTCAATTGACTGGGAACCCTAACGATAAAAGGCGAGGGCAATCAGCAGCCAGTGGTTATGGTGACATAATCGAATGGTTCAGAGACTTGTACCATGTTAGCAGACTAAGGTACAGAATTATTCCTCATCCATTTTGAGTTGAAGAGGAATAATTAATACGGTGAGCCTACAGTAGAGACTGCATATCTCGATGACTGTAGAGAAGGTATAGTCCACACTTTCAGGAAACTGGGAGGTAAGTACGATATTGGTTGTGGCATGGAGGGTGTTATAATTAATAAGAAAAAAGAGGAAATCAACTTCGATTACTTAGACGAAACGATACGTAAATTTGTCCCAAGTGGTTTTCGTATTCGAGATAAGGAACATAGATTTTCAAAAATGATTGATTTTGATAGTGTAAGAGCCCCGTTTACATTGCAACGTGCTCAAAAAAGTATTGGTACACTTGGCGGGGGCAATCATTTTGTCGAACTGAATGAGGATGATGAAGGAAATGTATACATTGTTATTCATAGTGGTTCGCGTAATTTAGGGAAACAAGTAGCAGAGTATTATCAAAACTTTGCTTACGAGCAACTTATAAACGTTAAATCTATTAAAGAAGAAATTATTGAGCGTTTAACGAAAGAAGGCAGACAACAAGAAATACATGAAGCTTTACGTGAAATTAAGAAACCGGTGATTCGTAAAGAATTAGCTTATTTAGAAGGACAAGGATTTATAGATTACATGAATGATATGAAAATTGCACAAAAATATGCGGAGTTAAATCGTAAAGCAATGATTGATGAAATCGTCACTACAATGGATTGGAAAGTAACAGATCAATTCACTACAATCCATAACTACATCGATATGGACAATATGATTCTAAGAAAAGGTGCTATTTCAGCTCAGAAAGATGAACGAGTAATCATTCCAATCAATATGAGAGATGGTTCAATCATTGCATTTGGTAAAGGAAATCCAGATTGGAACTTTTCTGGCCCTCATGGAGCAGGGCGTATTATGAGTCGCAAGAAGGCGAAAGAAGTACTTAACTTAGAGGATTTTCAAAATACAATGACAGAGGTTTGGACTACATCTGTTGCAGAAAGTACTTTAGATGAAGCACCAATGGTATATAAGCCAATGGATGAAATTATTGAGAATACAAAAGAAACAATTGATATTAAACATATTATTAAGCCACTTTACAATTTTAAGGCTAATTAAAAGAGGAGTAACGTTTATTAAAGAAAGAGAACTTGAAAAGATAGCATATTTTGTGGCGGTTATATAACAGAGATTAAAAAGACAACATATTAAACTAAGAGATTCATCATATTCATTTACATTTATGTAATGTTAAAGACTAGAAAGCTAGATTGGCGCGAATTGCTAATTGTGGAGTGTGTAGAAAAGACAAAATCTCTTAAAAAACACTTAATTTTTTATTCCATTAATCTTTACAATCTCCCCTTATAATGTGAATTGGACAAGCACCTAAGAGAAGCAGAACATGTCAGTTGGTACATTCTATTATTAGGGGGAGAATTTGTATGAAAAAGACAGTTGCTTCGTTAGCAGTTATGGCGGCATTATTACCGACATTTTCAGCACATGCGGAAGGGAAAGAGCAAGTTCGAAAATCAGCTACAACTTTTAATGTTATTAGTGACATTCAAGGTGATTTAGGAGATTTTGATCACGTATTAAAAGATATGAATAAAGTAACGCCACTTTCTAGAGCGCTTATTATGAATGGGGATATAACGCCGACTGGACAACAGTCACAATATGATGATGTAAAGCGTGTGTTAAATAAAAATAAGCATCCAGAAAATGTATGGTCTACTGTTGGGAATCATGAGTTTTATGCTGGTAAATGGACAGCAGATGGGAAACTCTCCCAAAGTACATGGCCAAATGGTGTAACTGAGGAAACTTTATTTAACCGCTATCTGAAATTTAGTGGACAAGAAAAGGTATATCATAAAAAAGAATTAGATGGCTATCCACTTTTATTTTTAGGAACTGAAAAATATATGAAATACCACGATTCAAAAATGTGGGATGAAGTATATATGAGTGATGAGCAATTAGGTTGGTTAAAACAAAATTTAGAAGAGTATAGTCAAAAAGATAAAAATAAACCAATCTTTATTTTCTCTCATCACGTTTTACCTGATACAGTATCTGGATCAAGACAATCACCATATTTACAAGATTATTTAAACGTGGATAAATTGTACGATATATTAAAAGACTATCCGCAAGTTGTTTTCTTCACGAGTCATACGCATTGGGATTTAAACTTACCTGACTGGGCTGGTAAAAAGAAAATTGCAGGCGGAGATAAAAAAGGATTTACTGTTGTAAATACGGGCGGGATTGAAACGGGCTGGATGTCAGCAGGACCAAATGGAGGAGAGAAAACTGCTCCAGATGGCTATTCATTTAAACAAGGGTTACAAGTGAAAGCATATGGTAACGATGTAATTGTGACAGCTTACGATTACAAACGTGATAAGGATATAAAGAAGTTATTAATTAGTGATTCAAAAATTGCGCAGATGGCACCAAATGTAACGGCAGATGATAGTGAAAATATAATTGTCGGTGCAACTGAATATATGGAGTATTCTATAGAAGGAACGAATGAGTGGCATACGTATAGTAAAGCAAACCCTCCGAAATTTGATGGGGATAAAGTCGTATACGTACGCCATAAAGGTGAAATGAATTTAGAGCCGGGATTAACACAGTTACTTCGTTTTTCGGTAAATAAGTGATTGGAGGGAGTCTGCATTTGAATGTGTAGGCTCTTTTTTTGTTGATGAGAAAGGGGTTGCCTGTCTGTCGTTTTTTGTCGATAGATCGATATATTAAGAAAATCGTTGATATATTGCAAGTTACGATAGATATATTTGAAAAATCGTTGATATATTGAAAGGAATGAACGATATATTTAAAAAATCGTTGATATAAATTTCATGTACCGTAATTAAGTTAAAATCATTAATACGGTTTTACTTATCAAAATGAAATTCTAATACATTTTTAACCGAGAAAGATGACTTCACCATTTTTACGTGTAATAATAGTAACGTTACATATATTGTGAAAGAAGTACAAAAGGAGCGTTACAATGAATTTAGCTAAATTCCCGAGAAAAAAATATACAGAATCATATACACCAATTGAAAAGTTAAACAACTTTTCTGAAGCACTTGGTGGCCCGACTATTTATTTTAAACGAGATGATTTACTTGGTTTAACAGCTGGTGGCAATAAGACGAGAAAATTAGAATTTTTAGTTGCAGATGCACAGGAAAATGGTGCAGATACGTTAATTACAGCTGGTGGTATTCAGTCAAATCATTGCCGCCTGACACTTGCTGCTGCGGTAAAAGAAAAAATGAAATGTATCCTTGTATTAGAGGAAGGGCTTGAGCCAGAAGAGAAGAGAGACTTTAACGGGAACTATTTCTTATATCACTTATTAGGTGCTGAAAATGTAATTGTTGTACCGAACGGAGCAGACCTGATGGAAGAAATGCATAAAGTAGCACAAGAAGTAAGTGAAAAAGGGAATACACCATATGTAATTCCAGTTGGTGGATCAAACCCTACGGGCGCTATGGGATACGTTGCTTGTGCGCAAGAAATTATGGCGCAATCATTTGAGCAAGGAATTGATTTCAGTTCAGTTGTTTGTGTAAGTGGTAGCGGCGGTATGCATGCTGGTTTAGTTACTGGTTTTTCTGGAACACAAAGCCATATTCCTGTAATCGGGATTAACGTAAGTAGAGGAAAAGCTGAGCAAGAAGAGAAAGTAGCAAAACTTGTAGATGAAACTTCAGCACATGTTGGTATTCCAAACTTTATCTCGCGCGACGCTGTTACGTGCTTTGATGAATATGTAGGACCAGGCTATGCGTTACCAACGCCGGAAATGGTAGAGGCAGTTCAGTTACTTGCGAAAACAGAAGGTATTTTACTTGATCCAGTGTATACAGGTAAGGCAGTAGCGGGATTAATCGACTTAATTAGAAAAGATAAATTTAATAAGGAAGACAATATTTTATTCGTACATTCAGGTGGTTCACCAGCTTTATATGCGAATACTTCTTTATTTGCGTAAGTGTAAAAAGCATTGGGTATCCAATGCTTTTTTGTTATATACTGGAATTGTTAGGAGGCGGGAGGATGATATGAATTCAAATTTAAAATGGATTATATATACGGTACTCGGCATTTCTATTCTATTAATCTTATTTGTGGCTTATGGGGTGTATTCGTATTTTATATTTTAAAAGCGTAATGGAAGTGAACCATAATGTAATGTATGTTATAGTTTGATATGTTAATTACTTACAATACTTTCTACAAGGAGAATACATAATGAGAGCAAAGAAACTAGTAACGTTAGCAGTTCCATTTATGCTGTTAGTCGGATGCGAGGTAGGAGATAAAGATTCTACTCATAAGACTGAGCAAACTAGTAAAGCAATAACGAAAACAGTAATTTCTGAACAACAGTATCAGTACTACATATGTGAGCAAGTGGTAGAGTTCCAATTTAAGAAGGATGAACTGTTACTAAACTTAGGAGAATCCTTAAAGGACAAAGTAAAAGCAAAAGCTGTTTTAAAAACATCAAACGAGATAGATAAAATTTTAGACAATATGGAACACATAAAAGTACCTGATACATACAAAGACATTCACAAATCCATACAAGAAGGGGTAACAGAGGCAAGAAAAGCAACGAAGTTAATTAAGGATGCTGGTAAAGAAGATAAACAGAAGATTCAAGAAGCTACAATGAAAGGTACTGAATTTTTATCAGGTGTAGACGGAGAGCATTGGAAAAAAGCAATTTATGAGTTATCACAGGAAAACAAAGATGCTTATAGTAAGGCACTTGATAAGAAAGTAAAGGAGCACTCAAAGTAAAACAGTAACTTGTAACAATACATATCCATCTAAAATTTCCGCGAATGCTATGCTAGGAAGTTAGGTGGGAGATTACTGTCCTTAAATGTGGCTGATTAAAGCTACAGCCACATTCTCCTGTTCTAATTAACTAAAAGAAGAACTTCCCCATCCCGATTAGACTACTGATCATTCCTATTCCACTCATGGTACCTTTTCCTGCTGTAAGTAAGTTTCCAAGCATTCCTAGCTGACCGTAACCTCCGTTATTCCCCCATCCCATGGGACTTATCTGTCCTCCCCATCCTGGAGAGTTTCCGAAAATACCCCCGTTATTGGTATTGAATTTAAAAGCCTTAGCTGGCGGCGATAGTAAAGCTGCGAGATGACCTTGTGCGAACATCCCTGTATGATTGAATGGTTGCGCCCAGGGGAAGGGAGGTTTTTGAAAATTAAAACCTGCATGACCTGGTAATGGAGTCCAATTAGCAGGGTGACCTTGTGGTAGTATCTCTGCATAATTAATTGGCTGCTGCCCCCAAGAGAAGGGAGGAGGTTGGGGATTGAACCCCGTATAATTGGCTGATGAATCCCAACTAACTGGATAGACTCGGTAACTCCAATTCTCAGGAAGCTTCAAATCATTCATTACCTCAGATGTAGTTATTTCGGGCTGTGAATATAATGAAATTTGGTTAGTATATTGTTGCCCATTTCCCTTTGAATTCAAATACCAATATTGGCCCATACGCTTATTCTCCTCACTTTAAAAATGTAATGTTAGACTTAGCCTATGTAATATTCCTTTTTATGGATGGTTACATAACTAGATCTACAAGCCTGTATTTAAAGGAATGGGTGCGTAGTCTTTTTGATTTTTCTCGCTGCCTGTAAAATTCCCATTGATGTAAAGTTTCACTTTATTTTAGAAGGGGATTTTCAGTTGCTTCTTTTTTGTATTTCAGCCTAATTTAAATTCCATTAACAAATATTTTTATAAAGGTTTAATCAACAAAAAGATTTTAAAATGGTATGTTGAGCAAGTGGAATTGCTAAAAAGAGAATATCCATTCGAAGAGTTTGGCAAAATACTGTAAGGGTAATGTTTTCTTGTGCAAATATGTAAACGATTTAAACGAATCAATGAAATTTATAATGAAGGGGCAATTAAATATATGAGTGAAACATTACATAAAAGAAAACCACCATATGTAATGCTTGTAATCCTTTTTATTGGGGCATTTGTTTCATTTCTAAATAACTCCCTTTTAAATGTAGCCTTGCCATCAATAATGAAAGATTTAAACATTCAAGATTATTCAACGATCCAGTGGCTTTCTACAGGGTATATGCTTGTAAGTGGTATATTAATTCCGGCCTCAGCATTTTTAATAACGCGTTTCTCGAATAGGAGCCTATTTATTACATCTATGGTGATTTTTATTCTTGGTACTGCCTTAGCGGCTGTAGCACCTAACTTTGGTTTATTACTTACTGGTCGGATGGTTCAAGCGGCAGGCTCTTCAGTTATGGGACCTTTGTTAATGAATATTATGCTAGTAAGCTTTCCAAGAGAAAAAAGGGGAACAGCAATGGGGATTTTTGGACTAGTTATGATTACAGCTCCAGCAATTGGGCCGACACTATCAGGTTATATTGTAGAGTATTATGACTGGCGTTTGCTTTTTGAAATGATTTTACCGTTAGCAATCATTAGCTTACTGTTAGGGATTTGGAAATCTGAGAATGTCATGAAACAAAACAAAAATGCAAAACTTGATTATCTCTCATTACTATTATCTTCTGTCGGTTTTGGCGGTTTGTTATATGGATTCAGTTCTGCAAGCTCCGATGGTTGGACAAATAAAGTTGTCTTAACAACCTTAATCATAGGCGCAATTGCCCTAATTGCTTTCATTATTCGTCAATTAAAAATGGATGAGCCGTTATTGGATTTACGTGTTTACAAGTACCCAATGTTTGCACTTGCGTCTGTAATTGCAATTGTCAACGCGGTGGCCATGTTTTCGGGTATGATTTTAACACCAGCTTATGTACAAAACGTCCGTGGCATTTCTCCGCTGAGCTCTGGACTGATGATGCTTCCAGGTGCGGTTATAATGGGGATTATGTCACCAATTACAGGTAAACTATTTGATAAATATGGTCCTCGGATTCTTGGCATAGTGGGGCTTTCCATTACAGCTGTTTCAACTTATATGTTGGCAAGTCTCCAAATTGACTCTAGTCACACACATATTATTCTTATCTACACACTGCGGATGTTTGGGATGGCGATGGTTATGATGCCACTTATGACAAATGGTCTTAATCAATTGCCAACTCGCTTAAACCCGCACGGTACAGCTGTTAATAATACGGCTCAACAAGTGTCCGGTTCGATTGGTACTGCTATTCTTGTTACGATTATGAACTCTGTAACAAAAACAAAAGCTGAAAGTTTAATGTCTCATATAGATCCAACAACCTTTACAGAAACTACGAAGGCAATAGTAACTCAGAAGGCTTTATTATCTGGAATTCAATATTCGTTTTATGTAGCGCTTGGCATGAATGTTGTTGCACTACTATTAGTTTTTTTCGTTAAACGTGTAGATACAAGTGCGGAAGCTGTCGAGAAGCTAAATCGGTAGAGAAAAATAAAACGCTTGATAATGATTCCTACAAGTTTTTTGCTGCTAAGGCGCCGGTATTTAAAGCTGGAAAAGAACTAAAAGAAGCAGGGAAATAATTATATAGTAAAAGAGGACCTGATGTTCATATCAGGTCCTCTTTCATTAGTAACACGGTATACTTGCTTATCGTATTGGTTTAACTAAACTACTGATTTTTCGAATACTACAATCTTAAGCTCGTCAACTTCTCTATTTTTGGGGTGTTTTAGAAGAAAATGAATCAAAATAATCGTTTTTATAAACAAATACAAGAGATGAGATCCGTTTGCAATTTCTCATAAACATTACAAGTTTAGATTATCTTTTAACACCAACATTAAAAGGCTCCAACTATATTTATTCGCTTCATTTTAATTTAGTATTTTTCTACAAGTTATAAATCTAATTGCCAAGCTTATACGTAATATCATAATCATGAATAGTTAGGGAAAAGATAAAATAAGGTAATCAATTACATATCTTTATCCCAGGCGATTAGTTGCTATTTCCTCTTTATTAAATGGGATATGTTATTTCATGCTTTTTTGAAAGGGTGTTTTAAATGGAAAAAAAAGTATCTGCCATTCCTCAGCCGAAAACATATGGACCGCTGGGTAACCTCCCATTAATCGATAAAGATAAACCGACCCTATCCTTTATCAAGATAGCGGAAGAGTATGGTCCCATTTTTCAAATTCAAACTTTAAGTGATACCATTATTGTCGTTTCCGGACATGAACTGGTAGCAGAAGTCTGTGACGAAACACGGTTCGATAAAAGTATAGAGGGTGCTTTAGCAAAAGTTCGCGCCTTTGCTGG
Organism: Bacillus sp. RCC_6_1; assembly: GCF_041360755.1. Taxonomy (NCBI): domain Bacteria; kingdom Bacillati; phylum Bacillota; class Bacilli; order Caryophanales; family Bacillaceae; genus Bacillus; species Bacillus sp. RCC_6_1. The sequence continues at coordinate 239,270 of NZ_JBFUPV010000006.1, read as the reverse complement.
AGACGGATTATTTACAAGCGAGACTCACGAGCCTAACTGGAAAAAAGCTCATAATATTTTGATGCCTACATTTAGCCAACGGGCAATGAAAGATTACCATGCTATGATGGTTGATATTGCTGTACAACTCGTTCAAAAATGGGCACGGCTTAATCCGAATGAAAACGTGGATGTTCCGGAGGATATGACTCGTCTTACGTTAGATACAATTGGTCTATGTGGTTTTAATTACCGATTTAATAGCTTTTATCGTGAGACCCCTCATCCTTTTATTACTAGCATGACCCGTGCTCTAGATGAGGCGATGCACCAATTACAGCGGCTGGATATAGAAGACAAACTTATGTGGAGAACGAAACGTCAATTTCAGCATGATATCCAGTCTATGTTTTCTTTAGTAGATAATATTATTGCTGAACGTAAAAGTAGTGGAGATCAGGAAGAAAATGATTTACTTTCCCGTATGTTAAATGTACAAGATCCGGAAACTGGTGAAAAACTAGATGATGAAAACATTCGTTTCCAAATTATCACTTTTTTAATAGCTGGGCATGAGACAACAAGTGGGTTGTTATCTTTTGCAATTTACTTTTTATTAAAGAATCCGGATAAGTTGAAAAAAGCCTATGAAGAAGTAGACCGTGTTTTGACAGATCCTACTCCAACATACCAACAAGTTATGAAACTGAAGTATATACGGATGATTTTAAATGAATCACTGCGTCTATGGCCTACCGCTCCAGCATTCAGTCTCTATGCAAAAGAAGATACAGTGATTGGCGGGAAATACCCAATTAAGAAAGGAGAAGATCGTATTTCTGTTCTTATTCCACAGCTACATAGGGATAAAGATGCATGGGGAGACAATGTGGAAGAATTCCAACCTGAACGATTTGAAGAGCTGGATAAGGTTCCTCATCATGCTTATAAGCCATTTGGAAATGGCCAGAGAGCATGTATCGGTATGCAATTTGCACTTCATGAAGCCACTCTTGTAATGGGAATGCTTCTTCAACATTTTGAATTAATTGATTATCAAAACTATCAGCTGGACGTAAAACAAACATTAACGCTAAAGCCCGGTGATTTTAAGATTAGGATTCTACCCCGAAAACAAACTATTAGCCATCCTACTGCTCTTGCACCTACAGAGGACAAGCTGAAAAACGATGAAATTAAGCAGCACGTCCAGAAGACACCTTCTATTATTGGGGCCGATAATCTTTCACTTCTTGTTCTGTATGGCTCGGATACAGGGGTAGCAGAAGGTATTGCAAGAGAATTAGCGGATACAGCTAGTTTAGAAGGGGTTCAAACGGAAGTGGTAGCTCTTAACGATCGAATTGGAAGTTTGCCAAAAGAAGGAGCGGTACTTATTGTGACTTCTTCTTATAATGGAAAACCGCCAAGTAATGCAGGGCAGTTTGTGCAATGGTTGGAGGAACTAAAACCGGATGAGCTAAAAGGGGTTCAATACGCAGTTTTTGGTTGTGGAGATCATAATTGGGCTAGTACCTATCAACGGATTCCAAGATACATTGATGAGCAGATGGCTCAAAAAGGAGCAACAAGATTTTCTAAACGCGGAGAAGCAGATGCAAGTGGTGATTTCGAGGAACAGCTCGAGCAATGGAAACAAAGCATGTGGTCTGATGCGATGAAGGCATTTGGATTGGAGCTCAACAAAAATATGGAAAAAGAGCGCAGTACTTTGAGTCTGCAATTTGTCAGTCGTCTTGGAGGATCTCCTCTTGCACGAACATATGAAGCAGTTTATGCGTCTATACTAGAAAATCGTGAACTCCAATCATCCAGCAGTGATAGAAGTACACGACATATCGAGGTATCCTTGCCAGAAGGCGCTACATATAAAGAAGGAGACCACCTTGGAGTGCTGCCAGTTAATAGCGAGAAAAATATCAACCGAATTTTAAGACGCTTTGGATTAAATGGGAAGGATCAAGTTATACTGAGTGCAAGTGGACGAAGTATAAATCACATACCTTTAGACAGTCCTGTTAGTTTATTGGACCTTCTTAGTTATAGTGTCGAAGTTCAAGAAGCAGCCACTCGAGCACAAATACGAGAAATGGTAACATTCACAGCATGTCCTCCTCATAAAAAAGAATTGGAAGCATTATTAGAAGAAGGAGTTTACCATGAACAAATACTAAAGAAACGGATTTCAATGTTGGACCTTCTTGAAAAGTATGAGGCTTGTGAAATCCGATTTGAACGCTTTTTAGAACTTCTTCCTGCGCTCAAACCGCGTTACTATTCTATTTCAAGCTCTCCACTCGTTGTACAGAATCGTCTGAGCATTACGGTCGGTGTTGTTAATGCGCCTGCATGGAGTGGGGAAGGGACATATGAAGGAGTCGCTTCTAATTACTTAGCTCAGCGTCATAATAAAGATGAGATTATCTGTTTCATTCGAACGCCACAATCAAACTTTGAATTACCTAAAGATCCAGAAACACCAATTATTATGGTTGGGCCAGGTACTGGAATTGCACCATTCCGTGGATTCTTGCAAGCGCGTCGTGTTCAAAAGCAAAAAGGTATTAACTTAGGAGAAGCACATCTATATTTTGGGTGTCGTCATCCTGAAAAAGATTATCTTTATCGTACAGAACTAGAAAATGATGAAAGAGATGGATTAATCTCTTTACACACAGCTTTTTCTCGTCTAGAGGGACATCCAAAAACATATGTGCAGCATTTAATAAAACAAGATAGAATCAATTTAATTTCGTTATTAGATAATGGAGCTCATCTTTATATATGTGGTGATGGAAGTAAAATGGCTCCGGATGTAGAAGATACCCTTTGTCAAGCGTATCAAGAAATTCATGAAGTCAGTGAACAAGAAGCAAGAAATTGGTTGGATCGTGTGCAAGATGAAGGGCGATATGGAAAAGATGTTTGGGCTGGTATATGACTGTTTCTTAATTAGATACATATTAACTAATGAACTTCTTTCGAATAAATTTCACTTTATTAGTATAGTGTATTTAGATGAATAGTGATTAACCGGACTATTTAGTATCTACTAAATAAAAAAACAGGACCTGATATGCATCTATCAGGTCCTGTTTCACATAGACATTATACATCGATATTTTCCACGCATTATCAATGTTTGTAATGTAGTTAGCCTTTTGAGTCAGCTATAAAATCAGATATTATTTTTTCAATATCGAAAGGAGTAATCCCTTTATCCAAAGAAAAAATGCTTTCTGCTTCTTCGATGTCTTGAACGAGTTCACCTCTAGCTTCAATATGTAATCGGAACAAGTCATATAAATTCGGTTTAACTAAATTAGTTAAAGCCTTCCCAACTAGTATCATACCTTTTTGATTAGCCTCGATGGTATTATCATAAGTTAGATCTCTTGTAAGAGACAAATCTGTCCAAATCAATTTTCGTTCCTTTAAGTCTAAAATAACTGGAATAGAGATTTGGGTGTGGGCAGTAATATCCACTTTATCTTGAACAGTAGAAGGTTCAAATATTTCACCTGAACCAGGATATTGACGAACCATCCAACCAGTAAAGCATTCTGGTAAATCTTTATACGGTTGGTCTGTGTAAGAAAGCAAAGTCATGACTACATAGCGTCCACCATATTTCAACACAGACGGAATATCGAAATCAATGAATTCAGATGCCCCCTTTGGTGCAGAAGTAATATCTCCGCTATGGTAGGCTTTGAAATTTTTTGAACGTAAGTTCGTGAAGGATACATGTTCTTTGTATTGCCAATCTTCGTCGTACATTGCAGCAGATAAATCAATGTCAACGCGTCCTGTATGTTGTCCATTCACATAGCCTTCTTTCCACCATAGGAAAAAACGAATCGTATCTCCTTCTGGCAAATCTACTTTACTTCCTCGAGATAATGTGCGAAGCGCTTTGCTGGCTGAACGTTGAGAGAAGGGAACTAAGTGATTTTTTAACTGTTCATCCAAAAATACTTTTCCGAGACTTGGAAGTTCTGCGAAGCGATTTTTTAAAGTATCTTCACACATTTTTACAATCATTAAACAAATATCCTCTGAGATAAATGGAAGTGTATTTTCGATACCTATAGCTTTTGCTACATTTCCCTTTGGAAAAAAGGTACGAAATTCATTTTTATCATTTCGATGCTTAAAATGAGCTGTGAGTTGAAGTAATACAGGAGTAGAAACGTTTCCTATTATACTTAGAAAATCTTCGAGAATATTGAAAACATCTGTTGACTTATCACTACATAAACGGATTAAATGATCCAAGCGTCTGGCAAATTCCCCCGGGCGAGTTTTTAAAAGATTTTTTGCTGTCATGATATCACGATTCAACAAAGCTGCTTCTATTTTTCCATTAAATGTTTCAACTTTAATGTTGTTGCGAAGAATCTCAAATGCTCGGTGGGTTTTTGGGAAACGAGTATGATATTCTGCTGGATGAAGAATTTCACCTAAACGAATCCAACGTTTTTTGTATCGAAGCATATCTTCGGTAATGTTTCCGCATTGCTCTAACAATCCTAAAAGGAAGCGTCTTTCTGCTCGGTTAAACTTCTTGAATCGGACGGAGGATGCTAAACTCACATCGCCTTCAGATAAAGCAACTGCAAGGCGAAGAACATCAGTTGCTGTTTTAAAATACTTTGCAGCAGCATCGGCTGATATTTTTCTGTTTATTAATAAAACCCCAATTATAAAAGACATATTTTCCTTATGAGGAATTACATTAGGTAGAAAACAGGAAACATCTTCAGTGTGTGTAATAGCCCATTCTACATCCGTCTTATCAGTTGAGGAAATAGAGCTGTTTGCACTAATCAATTGAGAAATCATTTGATTGAAATCTTCTTCACTTCCTAAGTCAATAACTTTCAAATCAACTCTATCTAAAAGAGGGAGTCGTTCTTCTACTTTTGATACAGGTAGGCGCAACGTCACATAATGAATAATGGCATTAATGTATAAATCAGCGTCACTTAAATCCATCATTTGTTGCGGAAAGTTTGGATACATAGGAGTAAACTGAATATGTGCTCCAACCATTTCTTTTAAATGTTTTACCAACTCTTTGTAAAACGATGTGAATGCATCAACCGAAAGTGTTTGCAACTCTTCTATTAAAGGCTCGGAAAAAGTAAATCCTAAATTTTCCAAGTTTTTTAAAACAGTGGCTAAATAAATGTTCGGTAGTTTATTTTCTTCTCTTTTTATAATTACTTTCAAACTTCTTCTTATGTAAATAGAATTTTTCATGAGAACGCCAGCTATTCACGCCTTATAAAAGAGGGGAATAGTCTGACTGTCCTCCTTTCAGTGGTAGATTTTTATTTTTATATGTATAAACACACTAATTGTAGAAAAATGCACAGAGGGTACATAGCTATTTTTTAGTGGAAAATTAGGGATATAACATTTAGTTGTTAAGTGGTAATTTGTTAATTAAGAAAAGAAAACCTCTACATCAATGGTTGATAAACTAAAGTTTATGCAATCCCAAAGAAGAAAGAGGTTTTATAGTCTAATTATTTTTCATAGGGAATTGACAACTCTAAAACAATTTGAAATTTCTACAAAGAAGGAAGAATTGTCATAGCCTATGTGTTTAGCAGGAAAGTAACATCCCTATTTGGCCAAAGAAGTTAGAAGGAAGGAACGTCATAGCCTGCTTTATTAGTATATTCTCATGCGAAGAGCAATTCAAGTATACTGTCTGATTTTTTATTTTTTTCTTAAAGGGGAATTTTCATGATTATCCCGCATTAACGGGCAGCCAGATTGGTGAGGGTGATTAAAGTTTCACTTTATAAATAGGGAGACCATCACATGCCCTTTTTATAATGCTATTACGGGAGGATTTTTATTTTTGATATATTATACCATTTATTTAATGGTATAATATGGTATGCGTTCTGTGGAATGGAGTTGAATGAGTATTATAAATACAAAAGGTGAAATTAAAAAAACAAAAAGAAAAGTATTACTAACTATACTTACTATGTTAGTAATTATAATTGGATTTGGATATTGGAAACTTTTTAGTTTGCAAGGTGTTCCAAAAGGGGAATTCATTCGAACAGTGAAATCTCCAGATGGAAAATATCTCATCAAGACTTATTTTCATAATGCAGGATCATTAAGTGCGGATGCTGTTAGGGGTGAATTAGTTAACCTTGATACAGATTCAGAGAAAAATATATATTGGAACTATCCAGATACAGATCCATATATTGAATGGGTAAATAAGAATATTGTTAGAATTGGAGATCAAACTTTAGATGTTTCACAGAAAGAAACCTATGATTGGCGTGATGACGATAAGCACGTTAAAGAAATGCCTAAACAGTTTATTAGATAAAATAAGAAAAATTAAATTTATTTAATCTTATTCGTTTAACTATAGATAGGATTATATGAGTGAAAAAGTCCATTTAGATTTTCTAAATGGACTTTTTTAGGTTTCTAGATACGACTACTGATAAAAATGGAACAAACTTGTTATTTAGGTTGTCTATTAAGTATACGTATAAAACAGGGGTTCATGATAGTTCACTCATTTTATGAAAAGTGAGATGCAAGAGAGTGATATCCGATACACTCTTTAATTGTATCGATATGTATAACACCTAAAAAAACATATATTCTTGAAAGAGGTTGAAAATGTATGATAGTCTTAAACAAGTTTTTTAACATTTTACATTACAAAAAGATGGTACCTGTAGTATTTCTTTCATGTGCAACGCTTATAGGCTGTTCCGATGGTAATACTCAATCTGAATTACCTAAACAAACGAAACAAACAAATCAAATCAAACAAGAAATTACTGGTAATGATTCTTTTGTTAAACTTGAAAAAGAATTTGATGCTAAACTCGGTATTTATGCATTGGACACTGATACGAATCAAACCGTTACTTATCAATCAGATGAACGGTTTGCATACGCATCTACCCACAAAGCTTTAGCTGTGGGAGTACTTTTACAAAAGAAATCAATAGAAGATCTAAATCAAAGAGTTTTGTATACCCGTGAAGATCTTGTTAATTACAATCCAATTACAGAAAAGTATGTTGATAGTGGTATGACCCTGAAAGAGCTTGCAGATGCTTCTCTTCGATATAGTGATAATACTGCACAAAATCTTATTCTTAAACAATTAGGTGGACCTAGTGAATTCAAAAAATCACTAAGAGAAGTAGGAGACACCGTTACAAATCCTGAACGTTTTGAACCAGAATTAAACGAAGTGCCTCCAGGAGACGTACGTGATACTAGTACCCCAAAGGCATTAGCTACTAGTCTTCAGGCTTTTACGCTAGGAGATGTACTTTCAACTGAGAAACGGGATTTATTAATAGATTGGATGAAAAGGAATACTACCGGAGACAACTTAATTCGTGCCGGAGTTCCAGGAGGATGGGAAGTAGCTGATAAGACTGGCTCGGGATCTTATGGAACCAGAAATGATATCGCAATTATTTGGCCACCAAATAAAAAACCAATTGTTCTTGCGATACTTTCTAATCATGATAAAGAGGATGCTAAATACGATGATAAGCTTATTGCAGAAGCAACCAAGATAGTGTTAGATGCTTTAAAAGTGACAAATAAATAATAATAGTAACTAGTTATTATTATTTTCCCGGTTTTTCGTCACAATATTGTGAGTCATGATTTTGCTAGCGGACTAATGTTTATGGGGTTCTTCGTTGGAGTTGCATTTTTAGCAACGATGGCAAGTTGCTTAATGTTTAAAGTTCTGTCGGGAGCATCAAAAGATGTGGCACGTTATCAAACGTTTCGTAAAATTGTTGTCCGCCGAGAATTATTAACAAACTCAATCTATAAAGAGTTATACTTCATATTTTTTTTTCAGCAATTGTCGGGATTACTCATATATTATTTGGTATGAACATGTTTAGTCCTATTTTACTCAATCTGTACTCTCGTATTTGGTTACCACTTGTTATTTTTGTAGTAATTTACTCGATTTATTACTTGATTACAGTTCAATTATATAAAGGAATTGTACTCTCGAAAAAAAGATCAATGTAATGATGTTATTCATAAAGAATGATAGATAATCCTTTTTGGAAAGAACAATTAAGAGAGAGATAACATTAATTATCGACTGTATCGAAAGTGAAATCACTTCTTTACAGAAGGAGATGGAGAATTAAGTCAATCGAATGAATATTATAGCCTGCTAATATCCCAGAGTATGTTATAAATAATATTGCCACTTGGGTGCAAGGAAGATTGAAATGAAATTAGCAACCATATTTTTAAATAGTTATTTTCAGAGGCAACAAGTGTATTAGGGAGGGGGCATTTGGCTTAGAGGAATCTTCATGTGAAAAGACCTGAAACAGCCTTCCCTATAGCAATAATAAAGATGTCTAATTTCTAATATAGAAAATAACAGCGTTGCTACATTCAATATGTAGCAACGCTATTTAAATTTTTTAAACAGGGTTAAATTTTTCAAGAAATTTACCTATAAAAAATGATATCCAATTAAATTCATAAGTTTATCCTCTATGTATTTTGTAACTACATTTCATCTTGCTGTAAAGAAACAAAAAAACACTTTTTTATTCAATAATTCCAATTTCTAGAGCCCTTTGAACAGCTTCTTCTTTGTTACGGACTCCTAGCTTTGTATAAGCTGTGGAAGCATAATTTCTGACCGTACCATTCGATAAATATAACCTTGATGCTATGGTAGTGTATCGAAGTCCCTTTGCTACTAGCTGCAATATTTCTATCTCCCTAGCTGTTAGTTCATAAGCGGCTGCTTTTGATTGTGGTGTCTCTTTTTGCTCATCGAACTTCTCAAATATTTTGTGAGACATTCCCTGATCAATCAGTGTTCCACCTTTGTGAATAAGTCGGATCGTATTAGCTAGCTCCAACGTTTCAATAGATTTAAGTAAAAAGCCATCCGCACCGTTGCGAAGTGATTCCAACGCCTGTTCGGTATCCTGAAACGTTGTGAAAATTAATACGCGGATATGTGGCCATTGTTGTTTGATTTTTTTTGTTGCTTCGACTCCATCCATGTGCTGCATATCTAAATCCATAAGTATAACATGGGGTTGAAGGCGCCCACACAAATCGATGGCTTCATTGCCATCTTCAGCTAAACCGACTACATTTAAATCTTCATATCTATCGAGTAGTGTCCTCAAACTTTCCCGGACAAATGGCTGATCGTCTACAATTAACAAACGAATAAGTCCATCTTTTATTTCAGTTTGTCGCGGTATGGTACAAGTAACAAGCATTCCTTCCTCTGGCTTTGTATATACAGACAATTGACCTTGCAAGTTCATTGCTCGTTCTTTCATCGCATTCATACCGAAGCCTTCCTGCCATTCTACATTTCCTTTTCCATTATCTTGAACTTCTAATCTCGTATATTGTTGTTCAAACTGCAATGAAACTATAATTTCAGTTCCCTGACCATGGCGTACTGCATTCGTAAGGGACTCTTGTAAGCAACGAATGAACGCTATCTTTGCTTGCCGAGACAATTCATATTCCTCTCCGTATGCTCGAAAACTTACATTAACCTGAGCGTGCTCCTGAAATTCGGCTCCAAGATTTTGTAGAGATTGAATCAAGGAAGGAGATTGACATGGAGAATCCATTTGATGTAGGTAACCTCTCACGTCCTCGATGCTTTTACGTCCCATTTCAAGCAGAGAATCTAGCCTCTGTATACCCATTTCAGTAGCAAGTTCGGTACGCAACGTTTCCATCCCCATAATAATAGAAGTATAAGCGTGACCAACTGTATCATGAAGCTCATTCGACAGTCTGTTCCGTTCTTCTGCCAGTGTAATGCGTTCAATTTGAGACATATATTGCTCAAGTACCGCGTTTTGTTTACGAATCGCTTCATTTTGCTTATGATTGACGATTAGTAAATGGAAAGCGAATCCCATTACATAAGCAAGTCCATAGTAGGTAACCAAAATCCAATAGCTATTACTTGGTGCAACCGCATGGAGAATTCCAGTTGTTATAAAAACTGTTGTTGGAGCTGTCCAATAATAGGACAAATGCTTACTATTCGCAGCAATCAGAAAAACCGATATAAGAAATGCCTTGTTAGCTTCAGGAAATAAAGAGGTTAAATATATACATAGTCCACCATATAGCAGTATTTCTGTGAACAAGTAATATTTGTAATTGAACAGTAAGGCTACCCATGGAATCGAGAAGGCAACAATCTCCCAAAAAATAACAATCCAAAATGAAAATGTTAAAAAATCCTGAAAATCTAATGTGATTACGACGATAGAGACACTAATAAGTATACGGACTCCTAACATAATCCAATCGTACCAAAACCAAGACTTAACCATATCTAACAAGTTATTCCCCCCTAAGTAGCCTACCATTTTACTTCCTATATTATGAATTAATCCTTCATACATTGTTATACTTTTTAATTTTACACTACAATTTTCTCACAGAAGGCAAACTTCTATCGATTTAGTTGCCGAATCATGCTACGGGTATAGCCCCCAATTTTCTTTGTCAAACGTTCTACTATTCTAATACTTATGGCGGTAAATACTATACCCATAAACATTACAAAGAGTGACTTAGTAAAAGTATCTATCTGTATGAATATAATATTCATTTCAATGTAGCGATACAGTAGTGGTGCCAACAGGAACATAAGTGGCATTACATAAAAAATGGTTGCACAAATGATACTAAAAATGCCAATCACAAATTTCTGCATTAACCAAAAGACAGCAGACCAAGTACGACGATCTGTAAGCACTAATTTCACCTGAGCCCAGTTTGATGTATCTATTGTTATACTTTTATCATAAGAGTCTGTTGAAATATCTGTATAAATTTTCGTCTGTATGCGCTCGAATTGGATAAAAGGTGTCGTAGTCTGTAGTACGCGTATAACTAGTGGAATCCCAATTACCGTAAATGAAAGGGTGAAACTGAATAGCAGAGCTATTAGATAAAAACAAAAATAAAACAACCCTGTAACGAAAGTTAGCAATAAAAAATAACCATTCTGGATGAATCTTGATTTCATAAAGTTCTCGCTCCTATCTATGTAATAACCGAATTGTACTGCTTTTTTTGTCATTCTCACTAGTGTAAAAGTGTCATATGACATTTTTAAATGATGATAAAAAGGGGAGAGTAACCTACTTCTGGTTAAAAAAGATGCTTATATGAATCACCATAAAACAATCCCGTTCTTGCAGATGCAAGAACGGGATTGTTTTGTACTTTTATTTAATATGAGATGGACTTGTTTTTCGAATATGAAAAATAATATCAAATTGCTCAAGCAATGACTTATCAAAGTATGCCGATTCGTTGGGGAAGAGTTGTGCCCCTATACTTAGTAATGGTCTTTTTGCTTTAACCCACTTCTCTGCTGGTCCTTTAAGGTGACGGTTATCCAATAAAAACATGTTATATGGTACTTTTCCGAGGGTATAATTGAAACTATTTACATTTTGTGGAATCGCACGCGATGTAATTTTACCTCCAGTGGAAGGATCATATTCACTGTATAAGGTGAAATTCCCCCCCGTAGTTGTACTACCAATTGTGACATAATTATTGTCTAAACGTTCCTTCAAAAACTGCCCCGCAGCATAAGGGTATGATTCATCATCGATAATTCCTTTAGCTATATGAATATTGTGTCCCCATACCATCGTTTTACCACCGAATGTTTCTTGCGCCCACATTGCATGATCGGCCATGTATTGCTCATGTAACTTTAACAGACTTGGATGGTCGTTAGGAATTAGCATTGTTGTAAATTTCTCTATTGCACTTGCCGTTGCTTTCGCCCAGATGTACTCGGGTGAAACTATTTTTGTGTTGGCTTGCTCATTCTCATCTTTTAGTAATTGGGATACTCTCTCAGCATTTCCTTTGAACTTTTCTTTTATTTCAGGAGCAAGTTTCATATATTCCTGTAAACTTCCAGTAAAAGACGGCAATTCTTTATAATTTTCTTCTACTTCTGCCAGCAAATCTGGTCGATGCAGCCTTACATAATCAATTACTTTATTAAAGCAACCTTGGTCCAACTCCTTTAAGTCGAGCCCAATAAATTGGATCTTTTTTTTAGTGGATGGATCAGCATTATAATCTTTCATCCACTCAATCATGGCTATAATTTCATCAGTAGGATATAACAAGTTTAAAAATTCTCTAGGGTTTCCTTTTCCTGTTTGGATATATTCATTTAGCTTTAAGCCGTTTCCCCAATCTTCTTCCATTGTGAAATTTGTAAAACCCATCTCAGTAACCAAATATTTCACAAGGCGAAACTTCATAGTGAAAATTTCAGAGCTTCCATGAGTATTCTCCCCTAAACCTACATATTGTGCGCTCCCAATCATTTTCTTAAGTGGTTTTAAATCTTCAAATTTTTTTGACGGCTCTATCGTTTTTAATGGGTAAGCCTGTGATTGTATAGATTTAACTATATTTTTTTGGATTGATTGACCTGAATTTTCGACTGCTATTGTTTGAGCCTTTCCTACTTCTACATATCCTGTGACTAATAAAGCTGTACTAACCATTGCAATTATTCTTTTCTTATTCATTTTTTTCACCTCAATTGAATTATTTGTAAAAGCAAGATTGATTCATTGTACTTGCACGAATCAATTGCCTTAATTCAATTGTTATCTATCCCATATCATATTTTCTAGTTACATATTGTCATAAGGTTAATTGACACAGGTCATAGACTAATCATTACACTTTTGTACTATCCGCTATGACAACTTATAAATAATAATTACATTGATGAGTCGTAAGTAAGACTAGATTATAAATTGGGGAGGGATTTTAAAGATGAATGAATTTGTATACAAAAATATTTTTATTCTAAGTTGTGTCTGTGGAAATGACAAGAAGTATATTCGATAAACAAGTGAATTATAGGGGAAGGGCGGATTAAAATGATATTACACGCAAAATCGTTCCACAATAAAGATAAAATCCAACGTGCTAAAATAGGACTTCAACTTTTTCTGAGTATCTTAATCATTACTTCAATTATCCTAAATGTAGTAGTAATAATTACGAAAAGTATGCCACTTATTGTGGTATATATGTTTACCCCAGCATTATCTTCTATTTTAACTCGCATAATACTGAAAGAAGGGTTTAAAGATGTATCTTTTAGTCTCGGTAACTTAAAGATATGGAAAGGGATTGGTTTTGCTCTGTTAATACCTATGATTATTTGTGGAATTACGTATTCTATCGCCTGGTTGAGCGGAATTGCGGGGTTTCAGTATCCCGAAGTTGGTATGTTTATTTTAGAACCGATCTACAATATGCTTGGGCTTCAGTATGTAACGGCACCATTCAGCTTCATTTATCTAGTAGTATTGAGCGGCATTTTCGGAAGTTTGCTTGGCTTAATCCCAGCTTTGGGAGAAGAAATGGGTTGGCGAGGTTATATGCTCACAAGGCTAGTCGATGCAGAGTTTTCGCGGCCCATCCTTATTAGTGGATTGATTTGGGCAACGTGGCATGTTCCAATAGTTATTGCTGGTCTATATGTAGCGGGACCATCTGTCGTTCTTTCAGTACTTGGTATCTATCTTTGTATTGTACCATTCGGTTATATTATAGCTTATTTACGACTTATCACAGGTAGCATTTGGCCTTCGGTTATCATCCATGCTACTTGGAATGCCATTATTCAAGGACCTTTCACACGTGCAAGTACAGGGTATCAAACTGAGATTTGGATTGGAGAATCTGGCTTGATAACCGCTAGTATTATCTTGATTACTGCAATAATTACGTCTCGAATCGTAAATTTTACTAAATAGCATACGGATGTGTTTTAAATTCAATTAGTGAAATATGACGAGGCGAAATAAGATGCTCCTAAAAATATTAGAAAAAATCTAGTTGAACAGACTCTTACTTTATCTTAGGCTGCTGGATATGTGGGTACATCAAGCTAAGAAAATAAACTTGGTTGTCATAAAAAACATAATGTTTTCATTTAAAGGCTATGAGATGAAATTTCATCATCTTCATCAAGTTTGACCTTCAGGAAATAAAAACTTAAACGATTATACAAATACTCTAACTGAAAAAACGATAGTCCTTCTACATTTTAGATAGAAGGACTATCGTTTATTTTTTTGACAAAATTAGGAGGTGATGTTCATAAAATGGATAATATAATTCGTATTTGCGTAAAGAGAAAAAGTTTTCCAAAGAAGATGTAGTTAATTTCCTTGGTATAACGGTTGATTGAAATTTCATTTTATAACTTGTAAAGGGCTGTGCAATGCATCGTACTATTGAAAAATCTAAATTTAATCATTAAATTGCGATAAAATGTGGTCGGAAATAATGAAATTTTAGGAAAAATAAGGTACACTAGTTTATGATTTTAGTTGAAAATCGTTTGACGTTAATGCATACGGGGGAAAGATTGATGAACAACAATACAACAAATGAATCAGTTGAAGAAATTGATCAAAAACGAGTAAGATCAAAAAAACGTTATACAAATTGGAAGTTTATTGCAGCGGGTATTGGTGTAATTGCACTTCTTATTGGGGGAATGAGTTATTATCAGGCAACTCACTTCAATTCGAATGTTACAATTAATGACACAAAAGTTGGTGGTCTGAGCGCTGATCAGGCAATACAGAAATTAAAGACATCTGGACTAGCAAACAAAGTCTATGTTGATCAACAACAAATTTTAGATGAAAAAGATACAAAAACGGAACTTACGGAAAAAGATTTGCCTCAAGTTAAGAAACTATTAAAAAACCAGTGGACATTTTTCCCTTCCTCAAAGGGAGAAAATTATTCATTGCTACCAGAGAAGGCAGATCAGTATCGTAGTGAAACGATGAAAAAACTTGTAGAAGAAAAGCTCATCTCAATGAATGAGAAGTTAAAAGCGCCTCAAGATGCTATGGCGAAGCTAGAACAAGGGAAAATTGTTATTTCGAAAAGTGTTGAAGGAAAACAGTATGATGTTACTAGTCTACTGAAAGATTATGATAAGCAAAAATATAAAAGCGAAATTCATCTGAAGTCTGCATACATAAAACCTATTAAAGAAGACGATCCGATTGTCAAAAAAGAGGAGAAAGCACTACAGAATCTTCTTGGGCAGTCTGTTGAGTATAAAGTGCAGGATGAAGTTTATCCTTTAAAAGCGAAAGATTTAATTCAAAATGCCTCTATGTCAAAGGATATGAAAGTTACAATTGATGCGAGTGACATTAAGAAGAAAATTACTGAAATTAATAATGCCAAATCAACATTAAATAAAGATTTCTCATTTAAAACTCATTCCGGTTCAGTCATATCAGTAAAAGGAGAAGGATACGGCTGGGCACTAGATGTTGAAAAAGAAACTAAACAAGTTCAACAAGCCTTTGAGAAAGGCGAAAAATCGCTTTCTGCTTCTAATATTCACGGGAATGGTTGGGAGAAGGAAGGTATCGGTTATAAAACAACATCGAATAATGGCATCGGAGACACGTATGCAGAAGTTTCAATTGCAGAGCAACAAATTTGGATTTACAAAGATGGAAAATTAGTTGTTACAACAAATGTAGTAACTGGTAAACATAGTACTGGTGAAGATACATCACCAGGTGTGTGGTACGTCCTATATAAACGAACACCATATACGCTAAGAGGTAACGCAGTAGGAAAAGCTGATTATGCGGTTAAAGTAGATTACTGGGTTCCATTCACAAATAGTGGTCAAGGATTCCACGATGCCGGCTGGCGCAAAGACTGGGGAAATAATGCTTATTTAACAGGAGGATCAGGTGGGTGTGTGAACCTTCTTCCTAATGTTGCAAAAACTGTATATGATAGTTTGAACACGTATGATCCAGTTATTGTGTATTAAAAAATAGCTACGTATCAAGAAATAAACAAAGCAGGAAATCTTACCTGATGGTATATGAAAAAACACCTCTTGCATTCGCATACTAAGTGTGCAAATGCAATGGAGGTGTTTTTGTTTGAATACAAGAGCGTATTGCTTATAAGAAACAAAGTAGAAAGAAATAATAAGTATTCAAATAGTCAATAAAATTGACAATGAATATCATTTTCACTTAATATAGAATCATTGCATTTAATTAGACATGAATTTTTTGTTAATATAATAGATTTCTATTAAGTTGTCACATTTAAGAACTATCATTAAATATTTTAAGAATTTAAACGTAGGAAAGGGTAATATAAAATGAACTGGAAAAAAGGCGGATTATGGGTTATTATTTTTTTCGTTGTAAAAGGCACGATTTCTACACTTTTAATCGTTACAGGTGCTAAATATTTTGATTTATCATTTATGCAACTTATCTTATTAATTCTGACCTTATTAGTGATTTCTCTAATAAGCCGAAAATTGCTGTATAGACATAAACAAAACAAAAAGCAAAAAGAGCTAAATATATAATGGAGCCCCAGAGACCTTTGGATTTCTGGGGTTTTATTTTGATAGTTTTTTCGCATGTATATCAATTTAACAGAATAGGTTGTCCAAAATGATAAAATCGATGATGTTTAAAATGCGTCAGTTATTTTTAATAACGATTGATACCCGTATTTCTACAATCTATATAAATGACTCAAGCTTCGCATCTTATGAATTCCCTGATGTGCTAAACCTAAGCAAAGTAATGAACTATCTTAAGGAAGAAAGTTGAGTTAGCTAATCGCATATATTTTATTGAAAGGATGTGATTGAATTATGGGACGGCCGAATTGGGGAATTGGAGGATTAGTATTCGTTGGCTGTATGTTTCTTGGTGGAGGAGTGGGATCTATGTTAGGTAATGCCCAAACTGGATGGCTAATAGGAATGGGTGTTGGATTTCTTGGGATGGCTTTAACGAGACTGTTCAGAAAATAATGTAACTGAAATTCTTCTTCCTGAAAATAATTCATGGAATAAGTGCTCTATAGATTATAGTTAGAAACTTTTCATTTGTATTAGTTTTTTTATAAATTTCTCCATACATAGATACGATTCTCAAGTCGGAGGATGACACCTTAGGGTGTCTTTTTTATGCTCTTTAAAAATGTCTTACCATTATAATAGCTGAGTTTTGCTTTCAGTCTCCGATGTCCATTAAGCATAAAATAAAAATTCTGCACCATTTAAACTCTGATAACAATTCATACGATCAAGAATAATTGAGTTAATAGCTTTCGGTAGATCGCCATCATTTTTTTATAATAGATTAGATTCATTGCCGTTTCAGACCTATGTATGAATTCATAATCTAATAGTAAAAGGAGGAATGATTAAAGGTATGGCGGTTAATGAGGAATCAATTTGTCAACAGTTTGCAAGAATCATTGGCGGTCAAGAAGGATTCGCTGGTGGGAAATGCGTGGCAACAATAAACCGAGATGAAATACGAGCAACAATCTTGGGAAAACGTTTTAGAGTAACAACTTCCTTTTCATTCGAATCACGAGACAATAAAACTGGACGGGCATTATGCCTAGGCCGAGTAGCACTCTTACAAAAAGAAGTCACTGAATTTGTGGCGACAATTATTAAACAAGGAATAATCGTTTCGTCTATACACAATGAGTGGTTATGTGATGATCCAAATTTAATTTACGTTAATATCGAAGACGTTGATGATCCACTAAATTTTGCAAGAAAAGTGAGAAGAGCGTTATGCACGTAATCAATTTCTTTAGTTAAACGAGTGATTATATTAAATTGAAAAGTTCAGCGTGTTGGATGGTTTTATAAAACGAAAGAAGGCGTTTCATATTTGGAATGCCTTTTCTTTATGTGTTCGTTACTAATGTGGATGGTTAACTGATTATATGCTGTTTATCTTGCAACAGCAAGAACTGGACGAGGTATCTTTAAAGGTGTTTGACTGTCTATAGATACCGTATTTTATCAAATGTTGTTAGCATATCATAAAACGATAAGGGAAAAATCGCCTTCATACCAACCAATCAAAATCTTGAGGTACTATTCTTTATGTTGTAAGGTTCCACTATTATTTTCATCAATTACTCAACGTATTGCTTCGATGTTTTCTGGAGTCATTTTAATAAATCCTTGCTTTTCATGAGATAATACTTTTTGATGAGTCATTTTGTGCATGGCATTGATTATATGACGATTAGAATTGAGGTCAAGTATTACCTCTTCACCTTTAATTCTATCAGTCTGCTTTTCCTTAACTCCTGATTATATTAGCTTCAATAACATATGATCATTCTTAAGAATGTCATTGAAATGTACGAATAGATGTTAGTGCAGCAAAATAAATTGTGTTATGATATGAGGAAATATAAAGCTATGTAACGGAGGGAATAACATGCCACATGTTGTGTTTCGTGGAATTACTACTGAACAATTAAAAAGCATAAGCAAGCCATTAGTAGAAGAACTCGCAGATATCTGTGAGTGTGGTACGGATAATTTCACCTTGGAATTACCAAGTTCTACGTTTGTATTCAATGGAGAAGAAATAGAAGCGTTTCCTCTTATTGAAGTGAAATGGTTCGAGCGTGGACAGGAAATTCGTGATCGATTTGCCAAGGCCATTACTACATATGTAATGGATTTTGGACTTCCAGAAGTAGAGGTTGTATTTACAGTTTTCACAGAATCAGCGTATTATATTAACGGGAAGCATTGTGCAAGTTAGAGCTATTAGAAAGATTTTTATTCCTATAATAAAATATGTTTCGTTAAAAACAAGGGCCGGAATTCCGGCTCCTTTTCTATCCTAAAGTCTTACTTTATCTCTCCGTCTCAAAAAACTCAATCCATTCTCCATCAGGGCCAGCGAAGAATATGTAACGTGTTCCATCTGGTAATGTTTCGATTTCTTCTCCTAGTAAAAAGGTTACTTTTTGTTTCTTTAGTCTTTCGATCTCATCCTCTAATGAATCCACTTTAAAGCAAATGTGATGTACTTTTCCTTCTGCCGGAAGAGAAGAGTTGTAGCCTTCAATGAGTTCTAGTATCGTTTCTTTTGATTCTTCTACACCTAAAAAAGCGAGTTTTAAGTCTGGATTCGGATGACCCATACGTTTCATGAGCTGTAAGCCGACTACTTTTTCATAAAATGAAATAGATGTTTCTAAGTTTGCAACCATAAGTCCTACGTGTTCAATTCTTCTAACTGGCATGTAGATTCCTTCTTTCTGAAAATTATATACAATATATTATTGAAAATTAAGAAAATAAGCAAGATAAAAACCTTACAAATTTTAGCGTGTTATATGGTATAGTGAGAAAGTATGTTTGGGGAGAAGGAAGGAGATTATACGATGAATACAACTACTCAAACTCCTTCATTATCGGAAACGATGAAAGAGTGGCATTATGCATTAGCATATGAAATTAAACATTGGAAAACGATAGGTGGTAGTAAAATTTCTATCATGAATGGTCGTTTTTTATATACAGATTATGAAAGTACAGTATACGTATTTCAGCTTATTTCGGAAGTAAGCTTACCTGAAGGTTCACCCATTCGAATTGAGTTTGATGGTGAGGAAGCGACAGGAGAAGTATTGTCTGTACATGGATTAGAAATAGAACTGAAATTAAATGATTATATACAAGGTGAAATACGAGAAGCTGTTTTATATAGTGAACCGTGGCAACTTTTAGAGCAACTACAAGAGAGGTTGAAAGAAGCACGTAAAGATAAGCTGAAACGTAATCGTATAAAGCGTCTTGTTGATGGGACGAGCAGTCCGAAACATATTGAGAAGATGAAAAATCCAAAAAATGAACTGGCATATCGTTCGTTTTATAATCCGACAACGTACGTATGGGGACCGCCGGGAACAGGGAAGTCTTACAATTTATCACGTATTATTTCGGCTCATTATCAAAAAGGAAAATCGGTACTTGTGTTAGCTCATAGTAATGCGGCAGTAGACGTATTAATGAGTGAAGTAACGAAGCAAATTGAGAAGAAAAAGAAATGGACGCCTGGTGAAATTGTTCGTTACGGTTATAGTCAACATGAACATATACGAAATCATGAAACGTTACTTGCGTCGAAGTTAGTTGAAACGACGAACGGATCTTGGGGTGAGGAAAGACTCTATTTAGAAGAGACACGACAAGATCTTCGTGAAAAAATCTTATCGTATAAAGCAACATCTGCTGATAAGAAGCGTATACAAGAGATTGAAAGTGATCTTCGAAAGCAAAAGGCTAAAATTAAAGAAGTAGAAAAAGAATATATTGAAAATGCAAAAGTAATCGGCGCAACTTTATCAAAATGTGCCATTGATTCACTTATTTATGAGCGTACATTTGATTTAGTTGTTGTAGATGAAGTAAGTATGGCATATGTTCCGCAAATTGCATTAGCTGCTTCACTTGGAAAACGTATCGTCGTTTGCGGTGACTTTTTACAGTTACCTCCAATTGCGATGGCAAATCATGAACTCGTTCGCAAATGGCTTGGGGAAGATATATTTTACCATGCTGGGATTGTTGAGTCTGTTAATAAATCAGAAGCACACCCAAACCTATTTATGTTGCAGGAACAAAGACGTATGCATGCGGATATATCGAAGTTTACGAATTCGTTTATTTATAAAAATAGAGTATACGATCATCCGTCTGTTTCAGAACGTAAGGAACTTGCGAAACTACAACCGTTCGCAAATGAGGCGAGTGTTTTATTTGATACGAGCCAAATGGGAGCTTTTTCGTTAAAAGATGCTGCTTCTGGTTCACGTTTTAACATTATGTCTGGTTTAGTAGCAATGCAAATGATGTTAATCGGATTGTTAGATGGTGTGCAATCAATTGGTATTGTGACACCTTACAGGGCGCAGTCACGCTTTTTAGCGACGTGTATTAGAGAAATGTTGCAGAGAACGAAATATCAAAACATACCAGTTTTAGCGGCGACAGTTCATAAGTTCCAAGGTTCTGAAAGAGATATGATGATCTTTGATACGGTTGACAGTTATCCGCAAGAACGACCTGGCGTATTATTCTTTGATCACAAAAACCATCGCCTCGTCAATGTAGCAGTGACAAGGGCGAGAGGGAAGTTCATTCAATTATCAGATTGCCATTATATGCGTAAAAACCTTTCGAGAAAACAAGCGTTATCACAATTAACAGCTCATATAGAACGTCACGGAGATGTGTATGATCGCACGACATCAAGACAATTGTGGGAACGGAAAATTTCGAAACGTTTACGCTGGTTTATGGAAATGAATCTTGAGGAAACGAAAGGGGTATTAAAAGATATTTTAGCCTCAAAACGAAAAATTATTATTTCACTTCCAAGTACAAAACAAGTGGATAAGCGAGTATGGCAAGCGTTAATGCGTACAAATGCGCAAATAACAGTTTATAGTGATGGACCAGTTCCACTGAAAAATGTAAAGTTACAAAGACAAAATAAAGCATTCCCATTCTTAGTAATTGATGATGAAATCTTCTGGGCAGGCGCACCGCTTACATCTCAAATGATGTTTGAAGGTAGTACGGAATTTCCGTACGTATGTGCAAGACTGCAAGCACCTGAGACAATTGGTGTATTAAAAGGATTTTTAGATATTCGGTAAATTCGGATAGGAATTCCTTGACTTTTACTTGGAATGAACTTAGAATAAAAAATAATTTAATATAATTTTATGAAAATTCTTATCACGAGAGGTGGAGGGACTGGCCCTATGATACCTCGGCAGCGGATTCGTTATGAATACTGTGCCAATTCCAGCAAGGTAACTTGAAAGATAAGAAAGAAGCTCATTTTGACTGTATATACAGAAGCCTCTTTCTATCTTTTAGAAAGAGGCTTTTTTATGTGAAAATAAAAGGAGGAAGAAAAATGGGAGCGACAGGAGTAGCGTCACAAAGAAAAACAATTGAAGAGAGTATCGAAAGAAATAAGGAAAAGTACATAGAAACAAGTCATGATATTCATGCGAATCCGGAAATTGGTAACCAAGAGTTTTATGCATCTAGAACGTTAAGTTTATTGCTAGGCAGTGCAGGATTTCAGTTGCAGCACAATATAGCTGGACATGAAACGGGATTTATCGCGCGAAAAAGCTCTGGAAAACAAGGACCTGCAATCGCATTTTTAGCGGAGTACGACGCTTTACCAGGACTAGGTCATGCGTGTGGTCACAATTTAATTGGCACAATTAGCGTTGCAGCAGCAATCGCATTATCAGAAACGCTTGAAGAAATTGGCGGGGAAGTTGTCGTGTTTGGTACGCCAGCAGAAGAAGGCGGGCCAAATGGTAGCGCGAAATCAAGTTATGTAAAGGCAGGTTTATTTAAAGACATTGATGCGGCGCTTATGATTCATCCGAGCGGAAAGACAGCGACAACGAGTCCTTCACTAGCAGTCGATCCACTTGATTTTCATTTTTACGGAAAAACAGCTCACGCTGCAGCTTCGCCAGAAGAAGGGATTAACGCATTAGATGCGGTTATTCAGCTCTATAACGGTATTAACGCACTTCGCCAACAACTCCCGTCAGACGTGAGAATTCATGGTGTCATTACAGAGGGCGGAAAAGCACCTAATATTATTCCTGACTATGCCGCAGCAAGATTCTTCATCCGTGCAGCAACGAGAAAAAGATGCGCGGAAGTAACAGAAAAAGTAAGAAACATTGCACAGGGAGCAGCATTAGCAACAGGTGCAAAAGTAAAAATCCATCAATTTCAAAATGAAATCGATGAATTACTCGTAACAAAAACATATAACGATATCGTAGCGGAAGAACTAGAACTATTAGGTGAAGATGTAAATCGTAAAGAAAGAGTAGGGATTGGTTCAACCGACGCAGGAAACGTAAGTCAAGTCGTACCGACAATTCATCCGTACATTAAAATCGGACCAGATGATTTAATTGCACATACGAATGAATTTAGAGAAGCAGCACGTTCAGAACTTGGAGATAAAGCATTAATTACATCGGCAAAAGCATTAGCAAATACAGCGTATCGATTAATTACGGAAGAAGGGTTGTTAGAGAAGGTGAAGGAGGAGTTTAGAGAGGCGCAGAGGAATCAAGGGTAAGGGGATTAAGGTGCTTTTTTCGAATAGAGATCTAATTCATAAGTAGAGATATAAAAAAGAACATTGAAATATCAATGTTCTTTTTTTGTTTACTAATCATTGATTTCATTGGCTTTTCTCATAAAGGAAAAACTTTTACTGTTAGCCGGGGATAATACGTATCCCTTTATTAGAACGACAATTTCTCCTCAAACTCACTCTTTAAAACAATTAAAGGAGACGATAATCCAAATTGCATTAAAGAGTCTAAAAATGTAGCGAGAGAATCCATCGAATCGCTCATGACCTTCATCATATAATTAAATTCCCCGCTAATTCGGTATAAATCTGTTACTTCAGGAGCGGCATTACAAAATTGAATAAAATCAGAGCATTGGCTCGTTTTAAACATGATGAATGCTTGAATGTTTTTATTAATTTTTGCAGGCTCAAATTTCGTTCGATAAGCCGCTATAACTCCTTGATCTTCAAGCTTGTTAATACGTTCTTTTACAGCAGGTTGCGTCATGGATATAATTCGTCCTATTTCTGAAACAGAAATTCTCGCATTTTCATATAACAGGTTCATAATTTTATGATCGATTTCATCCAATTTTACAGCGTTTTGCATTGTGGAGCCTCCTTGTTATGTTTTCTAAAGTGAATTGCAAATTATAACTATAATATCATAAGTGAACGAACTAAATTACCTATAAATCTATATTTAAAATGATTAGTATTTGCATGAAAATATAAGTATAGGGTTTATCAAAAGGGAATTTAGGAAGGATGGAAAAAATGAAGAATCTTGATGGGAAAGTAGCATTAGTAACAGGGGCAAGTCGCGGCATTGGTCGTGCGATTGCGATGAGATTGGCAAACGACGGTGCATTAGTTGCGATTCACTACGGCCGAAATAAAATAGCTGCAGACGAAACAATTAGTGAGATTGAATCTAATGGAGGAAAGGCATTCTTAATTGAAGCTGATCTCAATTTAATGGATGGTGTCAAAAAAATAGTAGAACAATTGAAGAATGAATTACAAATAAGAGTTGGTACATCAGAGATTGATATTTTAGTAAACAATGCAGGGATAGGTACACAAGGGACGATTGAAAATACGACAGAAGAAGTTTTTGATGAAATTATGGCTGTAAATATTAAGGCGCCATTCTTTTTAATTCAGCAAACATTACCGTTACTACGAGTAGAAGGGCGCGTTATTAACATTTCATCAGCGGAAGTAAGACTTGGTTTTACAGGGTCCATTGCATACGGTTTAAGTAAAGGTGCACTAAATACGATGACACTTCCTCTAGCTAAACATCTTGGAGAACGAGGTATAACAGTGAATACAATTATGCCTGGATATACGAAGACAGATATGAATGCGAAATTGCTAGATGATTCAGAAATACGGAATTTTGCTACGAATTCATCTGTGTTCGGACGAATAGGGCAAGTTGAAGATATTGCAGATGTAGTAGCATTCCTTGCTTCTTCTGATAGCCGCTGGGTAACAGGACAGATTATAGATGTCTCTGGAGGGTTTTGTTTATAGGGGCACTACTCCATAACCAGCAAGCTAATTAAGTAAATTACTAGTTATGAAACGATCCTCGTTTCATAACTAGTAATCTATAGAAAGGTAGAGATGATAAAGAAATTTATTAAAACGTGATTTTTTCGCTAGGAAATTTGAATAAAGGGGCTATTTTTCATTATTCGTAATCTAAAATAATCAAATTTTATTTTACAGTAACAATAAAACAAAATTATTGACCGTATGGTACAAAAAGGGTATTCTATTCATGTTATCTTTAAAATGAGAGGAGGATACGATTGAATAAACGCGGCAGACCTCGAGAGTTTGATTATTCCTCAATTGTAGATGTTGCAATGAAAACATTTTGGTTAAGAGGATATGAAGGATGTTCTACACAAGATTTATGCAGTGATACAGGACTTGGAAAAGGAAGTTTATACAATACTTTCGGTAGTAAACATGAACTGTATAAACAAGTATTAGAACGCTACCATGAAATTGGGATTAGGGAACAAAAGAAATTGTTACATACTCCAATTCCAGTTAAAGAACGATTAAGTAATTTTTTTGAATGGGCATTGAAAGAAGACTTTGAGAATATGGATCAAAAAGGATGCTTATTGATTAATGCCAGTATAGAACGTGCTAAAAACGATTTAATGGTACAAGAAATTTTCTCGAAGCATGTTGAACTTCTTAAACAAGCTATTGAAACAGTGATGGAGGAAGGATTGCAAACAGGTGAAATTTCAAAGAAGCAATCCGCTGAGGAATTAGCTAGTCTGCTTTTAAGCAGTTATTACGGATTCCGTGTTCTTAATGTATCGATGCAAAATCGGATGTTGTCTGAACAAGTTATCAAAGGAGCAGTAGAGTCTATTTGTGGCGCTTAGTGCGCCCTTTTTTCGCACTATTTTTGTACCGATCATTACAATAATGAATAAGGAGTGTTTTTATGCCATCGATTATTTATTTATTTATTAGCTTTAGCAATCTTTTGTATGACTACATCAGAATTTATGGTTGCAGGTATGATGAATGAACTTGCTCTTGCATTCCAGGTTTCTGTATCATCCATTGGGTATTTAATTTCAGCTTATGCAGGAGCAATGGTAATAGGAGGCCCCATTTTAACTGCAATCCTCTTACGAATGCGCAGCAAACAAGCATTATTGTTTTTAATGTTCGTATTTTTAATTGGTCAATCGCTCGGAGCTATTGCTTGGAACTATGATATTATGATGATTTCACGTATTATAACTGGTATTGCTTCAGCTTCAGCTTTTGGAGTTGCGATTTCCTTTTCTGCGGCATTGGTTCACTCTGATTCAAGGGGAAAAGCTGCATCAATTGTACTTGCAGGTTTAATGTTCGCAACTGTATTAGGTTTACCTATAACAACCGTTATTTCGCAATATTTTGGCTGGCGTATTAGTTTTGGAGCTGTTTCTGTTCTTGTGCTAGTATCAGCAATTATGATTCAACGGTTATTACCATCTTCTTCAAATAAAGAGCAATTAAATTGGAAAGATGAACTTCTGCGATTTAAGAATATTCATCTTTGGGCAGCGTACGTAACAAGTATGTTCATTATTGGTGGTACGTTTGCAGCATTTAGTTATTTCACTCCTATCTTTACAAATGTTACAGGGTTTTCAAGTGCAAGTATTCCATATTTACTTGCTCTCTATGGTAGTGCGACGGTAATTGGGAATATAATAATTGGCAAGTTCGCTGATAAATTTACAATGAAAATACTTATGGGTGGATTAATTATATTAATCATAGCGTTGTCTTTATTTGCTTTAAGTGCAGAGAATAAATACATTGCAGTTATTTCTACGATTTTTATTGGTTTAACTGGTGTAGCATTGAATCCAGCTATGGTTGCGAGGGTGATGAAGACAGCTAGTAATGGAATAATGATAAATACCGTTCATAGTTCTTTTATTACGCTAGGTATTGTTATTGGTTCGTCACTAGGTGGTCTTGGGATCAGTAAAGGATATGGTTTTGTATCTCCTCTATGGATTGGAGCTTGTTTAGCTATCCTTGGGGTAATTTCGTTATTTCCATATTTACATAAAGGAAATGTAGATTAAGAGGTTTAAAATTTCTTTATATGGGGGAGCACCCCATCGCTATCAAGCTAAGAAACACATTCTTCACCAAAAACGATAAAAATGATTAACATGTAAAAAATTAGTTCTGGAACTATTATGATATTTTAACTTAATGAGCATGTATGGTGACCCCTAATTTATTTGATTTGAAAATTTATTTCTATACAGATTACAAAATTGAATTAATGAGAAGATTTAATCAGAATCATTTACAAACTGCACTTTCGGGATAAATAAGTTATTATCTAACAACTGTTATTCATCATCACAAAAAATCCAGTAACTTCATCTGGAGAATAATAAACATCTATAAATTATTGTTAGAAGCTGTCCTTTTTGTATTTATCTTTTATAAATTTCTTCAATACATAGATGTAATTCTCAAGTCGGAGGAAGGCACCTTAGGTGTCTTTTTTCATTATAAAAACCCAAAAGCATTTATGTACTTAAGGGCTTATCCATTAAAAAGTATGGGTATTTGGAATTCCTTAAATTAAGAACAAAGTGGAATTATTCCTAAACTAATTAATAGAGCTGCAGCCAACGCTGGAATTGGTACAGGAATCTCGATACCTTCTACACCTAAGAAGTATTGTCCACTTATTACTTTAAAACAAACTAATTCCTCTTTTCTGCTAGAGTTAATGCGTTATAATATTTAATTAAACTATCTGTATGACCGGATTTTATATTTTTATAATGTATATTATTTTGCCATTCTTAGAGTCCTTATAGTATCTTTTTTCTCAATATAAGAACTCTAAAAATGTGTTAATATTTTAATACAAATTCCCTTTTGTGCAATGAGATAGTAATACCCAACAAAAAGCCCACCTATTTTAGTAGGTGGGCCTTATCTTTATTACACAATGTCAAATTACACTCTCTTTTGCTCATAAACTTTATTTAATTTGGATTAGTCAACATGTGGCATTATATACATACTAAAAGTATAATTTTTTCCGGAACTCTACATGTAACTTTCATCGATTCTGCTTAACTGGATAATCTTGAGAAAATATTAACAGAATTAAAAAAATAACATTTTTTCAATTTCCTGTAATTATAATTAAAGGTATTCTGTTAGTGTTATACAAATGTATCTGTCGATTTATTCCATGTATGAATCTAGTCTGGCTATCAACAGAATATTCCACACACAATTGAAAAAGGGGGAAAGTTTATGCAAAGAATTTTAAAATTCCTGTTCATGTCCGTTTTTTCTTTGATTTGTGTTTTGTATGTTCAAACGGACTCTTTTGCCGCACCAGCATACGAGGGAGTTGTCAAAATGAAGCAGCCTTCAGGCGAATCTTTTGAGGGCACGTTACATGGAGATGAATGGTTCCATTGGGTAAGTACAAAGGATGGAGATGTACTTTTACAAGATCAGAAGGGGTATTGGAATTACGCGGAGCTTACATTAGATGAACTGAAATCGACGGGGAAAAAATATAAAATTGATAAGAAGCCTTCAATGGCAGTAAATGAGAACAATTTGAACAAATGGATAAAGAATTACAACCCTCAAGCAAAGAAAAAACAGGAGCACATGAATAAATTACAAAAAGAATCACCAAAAAATATTGATGGAACTGTCACTCCAGTTTTAGGAAACAAAAAATTACTTGTTTTGTTAATTGGGTTTACAGATGTTGATATTGCATATAACGATAACGATTGGAGTAACAAATTCTTTTCTACAAATCAAAAGTCAGTTAAGAATTACTATAATGAAGTAAGTAACGGAAAAGTACAGATAACTCCAGCTCCTGAAACATATGGTACTCAAAATGATGGAGTGGTTAAAGTGAAATTAGATTACGCTCATCCGAGTACATCGGGAAAAAGTATGGGTACGGTTATAACAGATGCACTGGCTAAAGCTGATTCTCAAGTGAATTTTGCTAGTCTTGATACTAATAATGATCAAGTCATTGACTCTAAAGATGGCTTCTACATTGTAAGTTTTCTTGCTGGTAATGAACAGGCTAGTGGTGGTCCACTTCCAAATATTTGGGCACATCAGTCATATGCTCCTAATACAAATCACGATGGTGTTACAGTATCAGGCATGTATACAGCGCAGGGGGAAAAGCAATATGGTCATATGGCGACAATTGGTATACCTGCTCATGAGTTAGGTCATTCTTTTGGTCTTCCAGATCTATATGGCGACAATAACCGTGTGGGTAGTCTAAGTATAATGGGGAATGGAGCTTGGAATAGTCTTCCAGGAGAAGAGTATGGAACTACGCCAGATCATATGGATGCTTGGTCCAAGGTAAAACTAGGTTTTGTAACGCCAAATGTAGTAAATACCAGCAACAATTTTACTCTAAATGCGATCCCAAATAACTATAATGTGTTAAAGATTCCTTTAAAGGATAATACGTATTTTTTAGTTGAGAATCGCGCAAAGGTTGGGTATGATGCGAGCTTACCAACTAATTCTGGTGGTATTGCGGTTTGGCATATTGATGAATCCATGAATAATAATTCCAGTGATCCTCATCCTTTCATTGATATAGAACAATCCGTCAGTGAATACCAAGACCCTTTCTATTACACGAATCAAAATCATGCTGCTTCCTTTAGTCCAGACACCAATCCGAATAGTAATACCTACACGGGAGAAAAATCAGGTGTAACGATTACAACGACAAGCACAAGTAATTCGACTATGAATGTAGCGGTCACAACAAAAGAAGCTAGTTTAATTCCGCAGACAAACTGGACGCTAAAATATGTAGATAGCTATAATTGGTACAATTTAGGTACGTATGCCTTTGACGGAAATAAAGACACATTTTGGCATACAAACTGGAGTCCTGTTGCTCCAATGCCACATGAGATTCAAATTGATTTAGGTGCGACCTATAACCTCTCCAAATTCAGCTACCTGCCAAGGCAAGACGGCCAAATAAACGGAACGATTAAGGATTATGAGTTTTACGTAAGTAGTGATGGAGTGAATTGGGGAACAGCTGTATCCATAGGTGCTTTTGCAAATAATACTAATTTGAAAGAAGTCAACTTTGCAAACAAGACAGGTCGTTATATTAGACTACGTGCATTAAGCGAGGTAAACAATAATCCATGGACAAGTGCGGCAGAAATCAATGTATTTGGAGTGGCTCAATAATATATTCATGAGGGTATTTATTTAAATCATTGATATGCTATTTCAAAAGGTTATCATTCGCTGGGGGTTTCATCCAGCCTTTGATAACCTTCTTATTCTGCTAATATGTAAAAGAAAAACATAGATTGTTAAAATTGACTTTCTTAGCTTAGTTTAGCTTAAATGTGAAACTTTTTAAGGTTTATTTTGTATGCAAATCTTTCAATTACCTACACTTGTCCTTTAGAAATAAGAAACAATCTCACCTGAAATTTATTTTATATAAGCTTAGCTTGATAGAGATGGGGCGCGACCCCATGCCCATCAACTTAAGAATTCAGAATTACCCCCAAATGAAAAAATGAGCTTTTTTGCCTTTTATAGCAACGAAGCTGTTTAATGGAAATAAAGTTCTTTTTTATACTATAAAGTTACATAAAAATGAAAGTTGATATTCTCAAATACGAGGGTATCAACTTTTTCCATATAAAGTTATTTAACAAACGGGGAGAATTAATGGAGGGACATTATGGGGTTATTTGAATTTGAAGAACGATTTAAAAAACAAGTAGAATGCTATGAATTATCTGAGGAACAGTTACAATTTACAGGTAAACCAAAGAAATGTGTAGAATTATCAGAAGGCGATACTGACATACATTCTATATTATTTCTTGCAAATAATGAGCTTGTAACATTTTTTGAGCTTCATGAAAATGCAGGCATAAATCCATAATCTAAAAATCCAAAAGCTATGTTATTACGTGCTCTTTCAACGGATTATTATTATCAAGGAAAGGGGCATACCAAACAATCATTATTGTTACTACCTGATTTTGTACGCAAAGAATATCCACATATTAGTGAAATTGTATTGGCTAGCGATAAATGTGAAAAACATTACTGCACAGTTATTATATAAAAAATGTGGTTTTATTGATGAAGATGTACGAAAAATAGGAAAAAAAGGCGCACTTATTATTATGAGCTATTATTTAAAAGAGAGAGTGTGTGAAAGATTTGACAACCGAATTAAAAAGTGTAGTTTAGTATTTTCTAAATAAACTACACTCATTATAAAATATTTATAGACTAAAAAGGGGCTTTTTATGTTACATGATGATCCAAAAAGTATACACTCGCAGTCAGCATCCATCTTTGGATAATTGGCTCTTGATTTCCTGTCTCCTGACGTCCCATCACTTCTATTTCATACTGTTATAACCAGAATTTGGAAGTCTTTAAAAACTTTAAATCTGCACCAAAAGCTCAATACAATTCGTAAATAATTTGATTATAGAACTATTTTTCTGTGGCGAAATAAAGCAAGGCTATGGCCGGAAAAGTGATTCCTATCCATAATGTTAGATTCCATCCTCCTAAGGCATATGCCCATCCTCCAATAAAGGATCCAACTGCACCTCCTAAAAAGAAAATAGCCATAAATAGCCCATTTAATCGACTACGAATTTCTGGACTCAACGAGAAAATTAAACGTTGGCTAAGCACAAGGTTTGCAGATACTCCCATATCCAACAGAATTGCAGCAATTACTAAAACAGCTATTCCGATGGGCGAACTACTTTGAATAATAAGTGGTAGTAATAAAGAAATAATAACAACAGTGAGAGCTATCCCAGTGGCGGGTCGTGTCCAGCCAAGATCAGCTAGACGACCACCTATTGGAGCGGCTATTGCACCTGTAATTCCGACAAGTGCATATAATGCTATGGCAGTCTGAGAAAAATGAAAAGCAGGACTAGATAATAATAATGGAACAGTGGTCCAGAATAAGCTGAAAGCCCCAAATACACAAGCATGATAAATGGCACGACGGCGTAAAATTGGAGTAGTTCGTAGTAGTTGCCACATTGAATTAAGTAAGGTGGTATAATTTGTTTTTGCCTTTGGTTTCCTAGTAGGGAGTACTTTCGATAATACAAATGCCAAAACAATAATTACAGTAGAAGATAAAGCAAATATTGCATTCCATCCCCACATACCGGCTACTAAACTAGATATCGGTCGCGCAAGCATAATACCTAATAACAGACCACTCATGACGTTGCCAACTACGCGACCGCGTGCATTTTCAGATGAAAGATATGATACAAGAGGTACGAGCACTTGCGCTGCGACCGAACCCAGTCCGATAAAGAATGAAGCAATTAACAACAAGGTTGCGCTTTTTACAAAAACCATAGAAATGAGTGCAAATGCACTTGAAAATAACAATATAAGTATCAATTTTTTATTCTCAACAATATCCCCCAAAGGCACAAGAAATAATAAGCCAACAACATATCCAATTTGAGTTAGCGTTACAATTAATCCAGCGCTACTATTAGAAAGCCCAATTTCATTACTAATTACCCCAATTAAAGGCTGCGCATAATAAAGATTAGCCACGATGATACCACATGCAGTTGCCAGAAGAATGATTAAACCCGATGAAATTTCCTTATCACTTGCTTTATTTTTAAAATTAGACATAAGTATTTCCCCCATATTTTTATTTCAGAATTACCTTGGTGTATTTTGGAACTTAGATAAAGCCATGATTATTACGAGATTCCTTAACAATTAATAAACTGTACGTTCAGTTTATTAATTAACTAAAATATATACTAAACGTTTAGTTTTGTAAATAGGCTATTTTATTTTTTGTTCATATTAAGTATACTAAACGTATAGTTTATGATTCTTGGAAGGAATGATTAATGTGCAAGGTAAAAGAGGTAGACCACGTAATGTCGAAACCCAAAAAGCTATCCTTTCTGCATCTTATGAGTTATTACTGGAAAGTGGCTTTAAAGCAGTCACAGTCGATAAAATTGCAGACCGTGCTAAAGTTAGTAAAGCTACAATTTATAAATGGTGGCCTAATAAGGCTGCTGTAGTAATGGATGGTTTTCTTTTTGCTGCCGCAGCTAGATTGCCTATACCTGACACAGGTTCAGCATTGAATGATATTTTAATTCATGCTACAAGTTTAACCAAATTTTTGATAAGTCGTGAAGGGACTATTATTACTGAGTTAGTTGGTGAAGGACAATTTGATTCAAAGCTGGCAGAGGAATATCGTACTCGATATTTCCAGCCACGTCGCCTGCAAGCAAAACAACTCCTGGAGAAGGGAATTAAAAGGGGCGAATTAAAAGAAAATCTCGATGTTGACTTAAGTATCGATCTCATTTACGGACCAATTTTCTATCGGTTGCTAGTAACCGGTGAAAAGTTGGATGATTCCTATGTGCATGACTTGGTAATAAATGCATTCGAAGGAATACGCTTGAATTGATTAATATTAAAATGAAGATTTAGAAATTCTACTGTCTCTTATGCGAAGGCAATTTATATTAACTTGGTAAATAAAGTATTTAATTTTTAAAAACTGATGTATATGGAGTGGTCTCCCAATACATCAGTTTAAGAATTAAGGGGATGTTAAAAATAATCAAGATAATTACTCTAAATATAACGTCATGCAAACAATTTTCATTATGGGGATAATATAATATCTTAACTTGATAGACATAGGGGAGCACCCCATCACCATCAAACTAATATTTTCATATCTCCCTAAATTAAAATTTTCTTTCTCTACAGATAGTTATTCTGAGAAGCTGCTCATTTTTTCATTTTGGGAGCATTTCTTTTTCTTAAGTTGATGGGTATGTATGGTGACCCCTATTAGACGATAGTAAATTAACGATTTCGGGGTTCAGTTCAACTTTATTCAAAATAAGATTTTTTTTGCAGTAAAATCAATGTTAGTGGAACTTTTTTAAACAAACTTTTTTCTAAATGAACATAAATACTTGTAATATTTAAATTAGTACTATATAGTTCTAGTTATGACAAAGGTAAAATTAATGAATCAAAGACGTGTGATTGAAGTAGCTGCAACATTATTTTTAGAAAAAGGGTTTGCTTATACAAGTATGGATGAATTAGTACGTGTAAGCAAAGTTTCAAAGTCTAATGTGTATTATCACTTTTCTAATAAGGAAGTATTATTAGAAGCGGTCGTTGATTATTGGATTGAAATGTATCAATCTGCAATTGATGACGTACTTTCTCAGAAGCAATTTTTAGTTGAAGATCGTATCCAACTGTTTTTAAAGCAATTATCACAAGGAGTTCAGTCGAGAGAGTATAAGGGGAGCTGTCCATTTATTACTCTTTATATTCAAAGTCCTAAACAGGCCACGCAAATAAAAGAAAAAATAGGTCTTTTTTTTACAGGATTACAAAAGAAAGTTTCTCTATTACTTAAACAAGGGGTAGAGAATGGAGAATTTAGAAATACGATTCATATTGATGAGGTTGCATCACTTTTTATTACAAATCTTGAAGGAGCGTTATTTATTTCAGAAACATTGAAGGATGCAACTGTAATCACGAAAACAGCAGATCATTTTTTAAAATTGCTTCGATAAAAGAAGCATTTTTTTTATATCAAATTAGTACTGAGTAGTACTAAAAAGGGGGATTTTATATGAGAACAGTATTTTTAACTGGTGGAACAGGCTTTATTGGAAAGCAATTAGTGAAAGAATTAGCCAAAGAGGATGTTAAAATTCTTCTTTTAGTGAGGTCGAAAAGTAAAGCAATACGTCTTTTTCAAGAAAGAGGCATCTTAAAAAAGGAAGTTATGCACTTTATTGAAGGTGATTTGACGAAAATAGATTTAGGTCTAAGTGCTGAAGATAAGGAGAGGGTATTGAAAACGGATGTGATTATTCACGCAGGAGGCCCCATGGATATTCAAGCGACAAGTAAAGAGGCAGCTTCCGTATTTTTAAATGGTGCCAAACATATTAGTGAATTAGCTAAAAGTATTCATCAATTGAAGGGCTTGCAACAATTTATTCATGTTGTAGGTTATATGAGTCCCTTTGATGATAAAAATAGCAAGATTGCAATTGATGTGTTTCAAGAAGGAAATAATTATTTGAAAATAAAAAATCCATATGAGAGAACAAAATTTTTAGCAGATCTTTATATCCGTCAGCAGGCATCAGCAGTAGGTTATCCGCTTTCTGTAATTAATCCGCCAACTGTAGTCGGTAGTAGTAAAACAGGGAGTACAGAGCAGATAGCAGGATTAGGTTTGCTTGTGAAGAGTATGCGAAGAGGGCTCATGCCAGTGATTCCTGGAGGTAAGGGATACAGGTTACCACTTATTTCAAACGATGAGCTTGCGAAGTTTATTGTGCAGGTTTTCAGATTGGAGCAACCGACTATTCAAACATATACACTTGTTGAAGACAAACAGCACGATCAGAACATTGCTGAGTTATTAAGTATTATGTCGGAAAGTATGAATATGAGGGCACCAAAAATCTCTGTCCCAATGCCACTTATGAAAGCAATTATGAATAGTGGAGTAAGTAAAATAACAAAAATTCCTTCTGATGGACTGAATTTTATTACAAAACGAAAATTTTCAAATGTTTCAGCGAAAAAAATTATGGGAGGAGATTGGTTTAAGGAGACGAGTGTAATGAAATTTTTCCCTGCCGTAGTAGCTGATCTGGATTATCGAATGATGTATCAATATGGCCAGCATAATCATGTATTTAAACGAACATTATGCGATAACAATACCCTTTACCAATTACAAGGAGAGGGTAAACCCTTTATTTTATTACATGGTTTATTGAGTGATGGAGAGGATTTATTTCCTTTAGCACAAGAGCTTCATGAAAAAACTGGTCAACCTGTATGGATCTTGGATCTTCCAGGTTTGGGACGTTCTCCCTTTAAACGGGAGAAAAATCTTCTAGATATCTATTTGAATGTAGTGAAAAAGTTATTGGAGAAAGCTGCGAATGGTGCACATCTAATTGGCCATTCATTCGGTGCGTTTATTCTTCTAGAAGCATTGGTAAAAGAGTACATAGATAAGAAGTATGCAATCACTTTACTTCAGCCACCTGTTGCTAAAAAAAATGCTAAATCGCTAAATGTTCCTCAATTTATGAACAAATGGACATTAAAATTGGCAACTACTAATTTGATAGGGCGATATTTATTAAGTAATGGTTTGTTTGAAAGTATCGAGAGTATCCCTGAACATTATATTGAAAAAATAAGAAACAGTTTTACTTCTCCTAGAATTTTAAATACTACGGTCCAGCTTAACAGTTTGCTACTAAAAAATAATCAAGGTGATTTCAATGAAGTAACAAAGTATAATCTTCACATTATTTGGGGGGAGTATGACAGAGGTTATTCTGCTCCATCGCATCTTGGTAAGGTTGATTTTGTTCCATATGGCCATCATTTTCCTCTTAGCCATCCGAGTGAAACGGCAACATTAGTAATAAAAAATAGTAATACTAGCATATGAGAGTGTGAGATAAATAAAAAGTGTGTAGTAAGATCGTTGTCTTTGAAATAAAATCGTACTGTTTGGGGTCCCACCCCAAGCCTATCAAGCTAACATTTTAAAGTGCCCCCAAAACAAAAAATTGTACATTTTCACCTAGAGCTGCTAGTTTTATCGTTTTGGGGTATTTGCTTTTCTTAGGTTGCTCGAATTGGACTAGCAATCGTACCTGTCGAACCGCCAAAAACTGCTAATAATTAAAAAACTTTTTACATAACAATTTAACCCTTTGTAGAAAACTACGAGGGGTTAAATTGTTCGAAGAGTATTCCATTTGAGGTCTAATTAATTTAAGTTCTTAAATGAAAATTTGAGGAAAACATTCACGAACACCAGAATTTCTTAATGAATTAAATAATGCTGCACTGATTCTTAATAGGACGTTGTTATCAGTTCCATCTTCTAAATCGTATATTACAAAGTATGAATTATCGACTGTGAAAATACATTTTCGTTCTAATTTAAATTCAGGTGGTACAGTTGGAAGTGTATCAACTGGTTCAATTACAGGTGTATCTCCTTCATCTCTGATAAAATCGAAAGTTTGCTCGTCAATTTCATAGATATTAACTGGATCAATTTCTACACCTTTATCTGGAATTGTAATTTCATCTTCAACTAATAAGAAAAAGCGTTCGTTTCGAAAGTTAAAAAGAGATCTTGCTCCAATTTCAAATGATGCCATTTTATATTCGCCTCCTTTGCAACTTTTTATTGATTTAAAGTTACATTTATATGGTATGTCAGATTAATAGATTTAGTTACAGCTTGTACTGCACAAATTACTAAATTAGAAGTTTTCTCCTATGTCTATCAGGTTAAAATTAAAGAATACCCCAGAACGAAAATCTGGGGATCCCTCCCTCACATGCTTGTTCCCACTTAAAAACTGGATTAGATTAAACCTAGTTGATTTAAACGTGTTTCTTATCCCTTATCTTTCTAATTTATTGATTATTAAAATGTAGACTGATCATTAGGTTTTATATTATAAATAGTTTTTATTAAAATAAAGTATTAGACTCAATAGTAGCTACGCAATTATTATACAGTTAATAAGAACAATTCTGAGAAGATGTACGAAGTAATAAAATGGGAGAGGAATAATTTGAATCAAAATAAACCGATAGAAACAGAAGAAAAAATATCTATCATACAAAAAATGAAAAAATGGGCTAGAAACTTAAAAAAACAACTTCTTGTACTTTATTTGGCATATCGAGATGAAAGAGTCCCTTGGTATGCTAAATTATTTACAATGCTTGTTGTTGCGTATGCTTTT
Source organism: Bacillus sp. RCC_6_1 (assembly GCF_041360755.1). Classification (NCBI taxonomy): domain Bacteria; kingdom Bacillati; phylum Bacillota; class Bacilli; order Caryophanales; family Bacillaceae; genus Bacillus; species Bacillus sp. RCC_6_1. The sequence continues at coordinate 201,715 of NZ_JBFUPV010000006.1, read as the reverse complement.
AGTCCTATAGATTTAATCCCAGACTTCATTCCAATCTTGGGGTATCTTGATGATTTGATTCTTGTACCATTAGGTGTATACTTGGCATTAAAACTTATTCCTAAAGAAGTGTTGGAGGATTGTAAAAGAAAGGTAGAGGAAAGACAGACAATAAGCAAACCAAAGAATTGGATAACAGGCATTATTATCATTACTCTCTGGATCCTTGTCTTTGTATGGGCTGTAAAAATTGCAAACCTGATTATTTTCAGGATGGAAGAATAAAGAAAGGTACAGAGTATATACAGCTAGATATGGAGGTATTAATGAGCTCTCTCCAAACAGGGCAAACATATGGAATATCCGATGCCTATGTAGGTATGACTGATAAAGTACTAACCCGTGTAATTTTTATAAATTAATATATGTATTATCTTATAAAAAAACTCAGCAGGATTTATTCTGATGAGTTTTTTTGTTTATATAATTTATCAGTAATTATTCTTTTTTCTCCGGCTGATAGGAAAGAATAACGACACCTGAACTGGTCGTTCTTGTTTCTATAAGTTTTAATGCTTTTGTATTGTTCTGGTCTTTAAAGAGACGCTTTCCGCTCCCTACGATAACGGGATTGACTATAAAGTGATATTCATCAATGAGGTCATGTTGCATTAATGTTTGTGTAAGATCACTGCTGCCATAGATTAAAAGGTTCTGACCAGGCTGTTCCTTCAGTTTCGATATTTCTTCTACAATATTACCCTTGATAAGATTTGCATTCCATTCGGTTTTTTCCAAAGTTGTTGAAGCAACAAATTTAGGCATGCTGTTCATCTTATCAGCAAAACCTTCTTCATCAGTCATAGAAGGCCAAGCAGCTGCAAAACCTTGATAGGTTACTCGCCCTAGTAGAAGAGCTTCACTTTCAAACAGTAAATTGGATTGAAACTTTGCCACTTCTTCATTGAAGTATGGAGCAGTCCAAGCTGGTTCCTCAATGACACCATCTAGTGAGAGGTACATCGATACAATTATTTGTCCCATTTTGTTCTCCTTTAGTTTTAAATTGAGATTTTTACATATTGGTAACACAATTATTAATTCTTCAGCTAGAGAAATTCTCCCTTTTTAATAGTTTCGACAAAATATATTTATGTGTGTTTCGGAATAAACTAATATATATTAATAACTTTGAAATATTGTATAACTTCTAATTTTTATGCATTATTGATTAGAATTGCTTATTGCGCTAAGGAATCAGGATAGTGTGGCGACCGACTAAATAGTTGCTTAGCCTCAATTATTAGAAGGGAAGTTCTATCATTTCGCGAATTTATTAGACATAGACGAGTGCTATAATTTTCTATATATACATAAAGAGGTGACTACGTATGAATCAAAGACCATCAGAAGAAGAATACGCTGGGAGCTCCGGCGAATATATCCGTTTGGTGCCAGACGGTAACATCATCGACATTCTGCTCGCTCAGGAAAAGCAAATGACCGAGTTCCTGGCATCGTTGACCGAAAGCCAGGCCGCATATCGGTATGCGGAAGGAAAATGGACACTGAAAGAAGTTGTGGGCCACATTACAGACGCGGAACGTGTCATGACCTACCGCCTGCTCCGGTTCGCAAGAGGGGACCAGACGCCGCTGACCGGTTTCGATCAGGAATTGTTCATGCCTCCTTTCGGAAGCTGGACAATCGCGCAACTGGCCGAAGACTACCAGGCCGTCCGGCAATCAACGATCACATTGCTGCGCGGGCTACCGGCGGAGGCGTGGAACCGCAAGGGTACAGCCAACAACCTAAGCATTACGGCGCGCGCCCTCGCGTACGGCATCGCAGGACACGAACTTCATCACATGGGAGTCATCCGAAACCGGTACTTGAGTTAATCGTCGGCTGAGGCCTTTTGAATGGAACTAACACCTTTCATACAATCTTAGATACCGTTCTTATTGGGGCCCGCCCCCATCGCCATCAAGCTAAGCTTATATAAGTTTAATTTCACGTGAAATTTTTTCGTTTTTCTAAACACAAATGTAAGTTCTTTAAAGATTTGCATGCCAAATAAACCCTATCAGGTTTCAGTTTTTTGGATTACGCTACATGACTGTGAGACATAGAAAAGTTGTATACGACGCCTAAGATATCAAAGACTGTTTTCTTCTCATACCTATGGGATTTTCGTCCGTTTTTCTGTAAGAGATTAAACAGACGAAAGAGAATCTTTGTTAATTCTTGGGTGTCTTTTTGTAAAGATTGATAAATAAGTGGAAAATAATCTTTGATGATATAAATTGCTTTATATTCACTTAATTCTCGTTTCTTCTTGATGAGGAGTAATTGGCGCATTTGAAACATGGTGGAGGAACAAAGAAGGATACTTATTAATTGTCCGTATAAGTGACATTCTAGTCGTTCTAATTTTACAGAATTACAGTGATGAATACGAAAAAATGATTTCCATGTTTTAAAAATAAGTTCAATTTGCCAGCGTAAGGAGTAAAAATCGTATACTTGTTCCTTTGGTAGATATTCTAAAGGAATATTTGTAATGTAAAAGTTAATTGCACTAAGCCTCTTACTACGTTCTTTATAGGTAATTTGCTTCTTATGTTCTTTAGATGCTAAATCCTTTTGCCTACGTTTCATTTGTGTTTCAGTTAATTTGTACAGAATGAGTCTTGCAGGAAGTTTTTGATACATTCCAATATAAATTTCGGGAATTTCATATGTTTCACCTGACTGTAATTGGTCAATGAATTGCTCCATATCTAATTGGATGTACTCAGAGTGCTTTTTTATTGTTCCATTTTGAAAGTATTCAGGCTCATTATTCTTTTGATATATACGTGTATTGAGCTTTAATCTTGAAATAAAATAAGCATTACACTCTTCTATAGTATGTAAGTCTTTTAGGTCGAAGTATCCTAAATCACGTATACATATATCGTTCGGTTGAAGGGACGCTAAACAAGTAGAACCATACGTTTTATCATTGTGCTTTCCCGATCCTACATGAATATGAAGAAATTGACCACTTAGTAAATCATACTCTAGTTGAATTTTCACACCAGCATTTTGACCACTACCACCTGAACCTTGATATATAGAAGTGAATTTATCCGGAATTTGAAAATGTGTAGAATCCAATACACGAATACGTCGAAAATAGTTTGTATACAAAGTTGGAATCTTGTTAGAAGAACAAAATTGTTGGTGAAGTAAATGTGCTAAGAGTTGTTGTAAAAACTGAACAGCCTGAGAATTAAAACGTTGATTGAGTCCTTCTGGACTCATAGAAATGCCTGTGTTAGCTTCTAATCGACTACTTAATTGTACCAATGAAGTATGGGCAATATTTTGACTTAACCAAATACATAGAGCCACTAAATCTTGTGCGCGGTATTTACTTTTTCGTTTAACAAATCCTACATTTTTAGCTAATTGCTCTAAAGCATCAGGTGACATATATCGTTGCAATTCTTTGGAAAACAATTCTAATTCATCAGAAATCGATAAATTCATACTAAAACGCCATCCTTTCCTATGATTCTATAGAAAGAATAGCGTATTTTTTCATTTTAGGGGGAATTTTGTTTTATTAGCTTGATAGCGATGGGGTGGGACCCCTATAATCGTCGAAAATATAAAAATAAAGTTAATTTTAACGTATATGTATTTTATTTATATATATAATTTTTATAAATATATTGAGCTAAAGGGTTTAAACTACTCCTAATTTCACTTCAATTTATAAAAGGCTAATCGTTAATAATTTAAAAAGGGGTTTAAAAAATTAGAGACATATAGTATCATTAGATTCCGGACCGAACGGTCCGGAATCATGTGTGAATATATTTAAAAGGAGAAATTTATGCAGAAAGAAAAATTAAAGATTCTAGGCAATTTAATTAGGGGGATAATAAAGTGAACTTTATAAAAACGAATAAAAAAGATCTTATTATGTTAGTAGTTTTTACAATGTTTGTAATACTTCAGATTGGCGTCCTCATATTAGTAGGAGTATCACTTTTAACTAATGTAAATTTAGTTGAATCAGAATTTGCCAATACTGCCGCCGCTTTTATTGTACCTGCTATTATAGGTATAAGTTTCTATAGGAAAGAAATTATTCAAAGTTTTTCTTATTTTAAAGAGAAAACAATTTTGAAAGTAGTAAGTATTCCTATGGTGGTTTTACTTACGGGAATTCTAGAAAAATTTGTTACGAAATTTCTAGTAAATACAGATCAGTCCGTGAATCAAGATGCCGTTAATCAAGCCGCTTCAGAGGTACCTTTTATATTTGCATTGATTTTAGTTGGTGTTGCAGGTCCAATAGTCGAGGAAATTATATTTCGTCATATATTAGTAAATAAATTTTCTAGTTATGTTGGTACTGCTATTGCATCAATCATTTCCATTCTAATTTTTACAGTTCTTCATTCACAAAACCTTTCCGATTTTGCTATTTATTTACCAGGCTCGGTGATATTTACTGTGGCTTATCTTATTTCTAAAAGATCCCTTGCATATATCATAGCAATACATGTGTTAAACAATGTCCTTAGTTTAATTCTGTAAGAAACTAGATCGCTTTCTGTCACCTTAAGGTTTTAGACTATTTTTTAAGTTAAAAACACGTTACTATTTTCTTATGTAAATAATGAAGACCTAGTTCTAATTTGTAACATTGAAGAAAAGAGTACAAGTGAACTAACTTCTCACTTAAAAGAAATATTCGATATTCCATATGTTAATTTTGAAGGTAAGAACATAAATAACGTAAAGAAAATAGCTATCGTTGCAGGTTGTGGCGACAAAGTAAGTTGGATGGAGGAAGCTGAAAAAAGAGGAGTTCAAGCCTATATCACTGGCGAAATCCATTGCCATATTGATAACGAATATGGTAAACAAAGATACAAACAAATGATGGGTTATGTTTCTAATACTTCGATGTCTTTAATCGGCGTTTCCCATTCTGCATCAGAATATCTGGTCCATAAAACATTGATGAAGGAATGGTTTGAGAATAACTTTGATATTGAAACAGTTTTAATTCCACAGGAAAAATGGTGGTTATAAAGTTATTAAGTAATATTTAAAAGAGCTTGGGAATTCAAGCTCTTTTTTTCGAATTTAGCTGAGAATTATATCGTGAAAACTAGATGTTTCAGTCTATGCATATTGCTGAAGTTTTAGGTCTAGCACCCCAAAAATGAAAAAAACAAGCCGAATTTTCATAAATAACTGTAAAAAAGTAAAATTCTCGTTATGGGGGTGTCTTAAAATCTTAGCTTGATGGGCATGGGGCCCGCCCCACAACCATCAACTTAAGGATTTAAACTATTTTTATGAATATGCACCAAAAACAAGAGTTATATCGATTTTTCTCATTTTGGGGTATTTGTTTTTCTTAGATTGATGGTGATGGGGCACTACTCTATAATGATCAAATTAAAATTTAAAATAGTTATAGAGACTCCATTTCTCGGAAATATTGCAACTATTAAGTTGTAAAAAGAACCGTAGTTTTTCATTTTTGAAAAAGCTAGGGTCCTTTTTAGTTGTAGCAAAGATATAATGGGAGGAAGTTTTTCTAAATCAAAAAAAATTGATTAATAAGTTGCATAATAAACTCACTAGCGTATATACTATAAACATCAAAAAAATTGATGAAAGGAGAGTGAACTACAATGGCACAAAATTTTCAGTTATATGAGAAAAAATTCAAAGCATTAGCGGATCAGAAGCGTTTAGAGATTATGTATGAACTTTGCCAGCGAGGCCAGACTTGTGTATGTGATTTAGCAGAGGTCTTTGAAATGACACAATCTAAGTTGTCCTATCATTTAAAGGTTTTATTAGATGCAGGTTTAATTGTGAAAGAAACAAAAGGTACGTGGAGTTATTATGATTTAAATGATGCGGAAGTAAATAATTTATTATCAGAAGAATTATGCTGTATCTTTAGAAAAACAGGGAAAGGTAGTTGCTGTTAAAATTTTGAGTCATTAATCAAAAAAAATTGATTAATAATATATAAAGAGGAGGAATAAGCTATGAGATATGTTCACGTCGGTATAAACGTTACGGATTTAGAGAAGTCTATTGAATTTTACGAAAAGGTATTTGGTGTGTCACCAGTTAAGGTGAAGGTGGATTATGCAAAATTTTTATTAGAGACGCCAGGACTTAATTTCACGCTGAACGTAAGAGATGAAGTGAAGGGAAACCAAGTAAATCATTTCGGTTTCCAAGTGGATACAGCTGAAGAGATTACATTGCATAAAGAAAGATTAGAAAAAGAAGGGTTCTTTGCACGTGATGAGATGGATACGACTTGTTGCTATGCAGTACAAGATAAGTTTTGGGTAACAGATCCTGACGGGAACGAGTGGGAATTCTTTTATACAAAAGCACAGAGTGATGTTCATAAAATTGAAGATCCATCTTGTTGTACGACTTCTAACGTAGTAGAACAAAATTCTTGTTGTTAATAGGAGATGGAAAATAAAATGAAACGTTTATCTTTTCTAGATCGATATTTAACACTATGGATTTTTCTAGCTATGGCTGTTGGGATTGGTTTAGGGTTTGTGTTTCCTAGTGTAGTAGACGGACTACATACATTACAGGTTGGAACGACGTCTATTCCACTTGCTGTTGGTTTAATTGTAATGATGTATCCACCATTAGCGAAAGTTCGCTATGAGGAAATGGGCCGAGTATTTAAAGATGTAAAAGTGTTAGTTCTATCTTTAGTACAAAACTGGATTATTGGTCCGGTACTTATGTTTGTGTTAGCAATTATTTTTCTTCCTGATAAACCAGAATACATGGTTGGTCTCATTATGATTGGGTTAGCACGTTGCATTGCGATGGTCATTGTTTGGAACGATCTTGCCGATGGAGATAAAGAGTATGCGGCAGGTTTAGTTGCTTTTAATTCGGTATTCCAAATGCTTTTTTTCTCAGTTTATGCATACGTATTTGTAACTGTAATTCCAGAATGGTTAGGGATTGAAGGTGCTATTGTCGATATTACAATGATAGAAGTAGCAAAATCAGTATTTATCTATTTGGGAATTCCTTTTATAGCAGGTATGTTGACACGCTTTGTACTAGTTAAGTTAAAAGGAAGACAGTGGTATGAAAAGGTGTTTATACCTAAAATTAGTCCACTTACATTACTTGCATTGCTATTTACGATCGTCATTATGTTTTCTTTAAAAGGAGAGATGATTGTTAGCGTGCCACTAGATGTGGTAAGAATAGCGATTCCGTTATTAATCTATTTTATTGTAATGTTTTTTGTATCTTTCTTTATGGGAAGAAAAATTGGTGCAAACTATCCGGTGACGACAACGTTAGCATTTACAGCAGGTAGTAATAACTTTGAGTTAGCAATTGCTGTAGCAGTTGGGGTGTTTGGTATTCATTCAGGCGCAGCATTTGCAGCAGTTATCGGACCATTAGTTGAAGTACCTGTAATGATTGCACTTGTAAACGTTGCTTTTTGGTTTAAACGTAAATATTTTAATGATCAACCAGCATAATTTAAAAACAAAGGTGGAAAACAACATGGAAAACAAAAAGACAATCTATTTCTTATGCACAGGAAATTCATGCCGAAGCCAAATGGCAGAAGCATGGGGCAAACAATGTTTAGGTGATAAATGGAATGTATATTCTGCAGGAATTGAAGCACATGGAGTAAATCCAAATGCAATTAAAGCAATGAACGAAGTAAATATCGACATAACAAATCAAACATCAGATATAATTGATGCAAACATTTTAAATAGTGCTGATTTAGTCGTTACGCTGTGTAGTCATGCGGATTCTGTTTGTCCATCTACTCCGCCGCATGTAAATCGTGTTCATTGGGGATTTGATGATCCAGCAGGAAAAGAGTGGTCCGAATTTCAACGTGTTCGTGATGAAATTGGTGAACGTATAAAGCGATTTTCTGAAACAGGGGAGTAAATAAAGGAAAGAGTCAATCTTCTATCTTATAGGGGATTGGCTCTTTTTTATTATGTATTTCATTTACTTATCGCATCGCTTTAAAACCACTCTTGAAAATAATACAGAATATTATGTGAAAGTGGTAAAGTTAGAATAGAACAGTTTAAAAAAGGGGATGTAACGTATGATCTGTGAACTAAGCAAGAATGATTTTTATAGGTGTAATAGTTTAGTGAATGAACAAGGTCAATTAGAGGTACGTGCTGTAATTGCAGGAGTGAACCCTGGTCGTATATTTGTAGATAATAGTACTGCTCCTAATTCGGGACTTATTTGGTTAGGTAATAATGATGGATTCTTCTTCATTGGAGATTCTGCAAATGAAGAGTTTAATAAAGAAATGAATCATTTTATTAATAATGTAATAGTACCTGAGGCGAGGAAGGTAGGACTAGATTGCTTTGAAGGAATCGGTAATCATTCAAAATGGAACAAAACAATTGAAAGAATATTTCAGCACCGTAAATTAAAGAGTTGGAATCAAAGAGTGTATACGCTAAGAAAAGAGGATTATGACAATCATCATGAGCCTAAATTTGAACAGGGATATACTGTGCTGAAAATGAGTAAAGCTCTCTATGAAAATAATAACAATACATTTAAGAATATTGATTTTTTACAATCAAAAATTTTAGAGTTTTGGTCTTCACCGGATTGTTTTTTCGATGAGGGAATCGGTTATTGCGTTGTTTATGATGATCTAATTGTAAGTGTATGTTTTTCAGGTTTTGTATTTGCAAATATACATTGTATAGATATTGAAACGATAAAAGGTCACCAAGGGAGAAAATTAGCTCAAAAGATAGCGCATAGTTTTGTGAAAGATTGTTTGGAGAATGATATTATTCCATATTGGGACTGTATGGAATTGAACAAGCCTTCTGTTGCAGTTGTGGAAAATGTAGGGTTTACAAATATATTTAACTATGTGGGATATTATTTTTTATTTGAATAATCTAGGTATACTTTACAATTTACACTTTGAGGTTGCCCAATCATTATATATATCTACAATTTAAAAAAGAAAGCATATGAGGTGTCCGAAAATGAAAATACAAATAGTATTGTTTGATGGTTTCGGAGAACTTGTCTCTTTCGCACCGTTTGAGGTACTGAAAAGAGCGATAGAAGAAGGGGCTCCATTTACAATTGAATTCGTTTCGAGTGAACAAAAACAAGAAGTTACGACTTCATTTGGAGTTACGGTTAAACTACATGATTTTTTACGAATGGATAATAGGCCAGATTTGTTAATTGTACCTGGTGGTGGCTGGAATCATAAAGCAGAGCATGGGGCACGAAAGCAAGCAGAGCTTGGTACTTTGACCGAAATGATTAGCGAGATGCACAATGCAGGAACAATTGTTGCTGGTGTGTGTACAGGAGGTATGCTATTAGCTGCCTCTGGTATATTGAACGGTCGAAAGGCAACGATGCACTATTTGGCACAGGATGAAATGAGTGAATACGGGGCAGAGCTTCTTCATTACAGAATTGCGGATCAAGGGGATATTATCACTGCAAGAGGAGTTACTTCAGGAGTTGATTTGGGACTTTGGATCACGGAAAGATTCGCAAGCCCTAAAATTGCGGCTGCCGTTGAATACAGAATGGAATATGAGAGGCGAGGTGTTGTTTGGAAGTAATTTGACTTCTTTTTTATCCCGCATTAACGGGCAGTAAGACTCCCACCACAAAATTCAACGAATGGGAGGGCTGCCCGTAAAAAACCAATGGATATGTACTAATAATCAGTGGGGGTGACAAAACTCCTACTGATTAAAGTTTCATTTTATAATTTTTCACCTTATTAAAAGTAGATTTGTTAGAAAGGATAATCATTTATTGATATAATGAATGGATGCGTGGCAGGAAATAGATAGAAAGATACTGCTAGTAATTTATACTTAAAATGTAGGGAGATTGAACAGAGTTATGGGGACAGAAAAAGAAATTAGTTCCGCTAAATTAATATGGAAGATGACGCGCCCACATACATTAACGGCGACATTTTCTCCTGTAATTTTAGGAACAGTGGCATCACTTTATATTGCCAAAATTGATTGGCTGTTATTTATTGCGATGATGGTTGCATGTTTAGCATTGCAAATAGCAACGAACTTATTTAATGAGTACTATGATTTCAAACGTGGATTAGATACCGCTGAATCCGTTGGCATCGGTGGTGGAATTGTCCGTCATGGATTGAAGCCAAAAAATGTGTTAACAGTTGCGCTTTTATTGTATGTAGTAGCAGCTTTTATTGGCATTTATATTTGTATGAATAGTAGTTGGTGGTTAGTGGTTATTGGTTTAATTGGGATGGCAGTTGGCTATTTATATACAGGTGGTCCACTACCAATTGCGTACACCCCGTTTGGAGAATTAGTTTCTGGATTGTTAATGGGGACATGTTTTGTACTCATTGCTTTCTTTATTCAAACGAATACTGTAACGATTGAAAGTGTATTGATTTCCATTCCAATTGGAATTTTAGTCGGTGCAATCAATATGTCGAATAACATCAGAGATATCGAAGAAGATATTAAAGGTGGAAGAAAGACATTAGTAATCCTCCTTGGGAGAGAGAAAGCTGTGGTAACACTAGCGGTAGCCTTTTTCATTGCGTATTTATGGATTGCCGTAATTGTATTAATGGGTTATATAAGCCCTTGGGCATTAGTTATGTTCCTAGGTTTGAGAAAGCCAATTTCTGCGATTCAAAGTTTCCAAAAAGGGGCAAAGGATCCCGGATATATGCGCATCGCAATGAAATCAACAGCAATGACAAATACGATTTTCGGCTTCTTATTGTCAGCAGGATTATTAATTAGTTATTTGTTTTAAATAAAAAATATTATTACGTGACTAAACCCCAATTTCTCGATTTTAATATGGAGAGATTGGGGTTTTATTTTTATAGCGTGTATTTTCCCTTTTAATCAAAAGCAAACTTTAAAAACAAATAAAAATATCAAGCATGTGAGCATCAAGAACGGAAGTGCATGAAATATACATCTTTAGCTTGATGGGTATGTGGCGGTACCCCTATGCCAATCAAGCTAATATTTTGAAATGCCCCAAAAACGAAAATTTTATCTTTTCATAGGTGTCCATGAGAGTTGAACTCATTTTTTCGTTTTGGGGTAATTTTGAATTCTTAAATTGATGGCAATATGGTGAGACCCTTTAATCATAATTAGCATTATGATAATCGTTATTTAAGCTGGGCACTCTTCCATGGGGACGATATTCTATGTGAAAGGTATTATGTTATTACTTGTACTGAGGCTCTTCATGTTCAATTTGTTGAAGACGAGGATTTAAAGATTCAATAATTTCTTGAGTTTGTTGTGCTGCACCTTTATATAATTGTTTTGCTTGCTTGTTATCAGTATCAAGAACAAATCCTTCTAGGCATGCTTGAGCACTCTTTAATCCAGCGATAGTTTGTTTAAGTTTAGTACTTACTGTCATGTAGTATTCCTCCTTGTAAATGTACTTCAAAATATAGAGTGCCTATTTTATTATCATTGTACGACTTCCAATTTTAGGGTTATGCGAATGAGAAATTTTATAGTTAATCATTCAAAGAGGGATTTTTTTAGCTAATAGATGCATGGAATAGTTTTGTCCCAATAACAAAAACTAACAGAAATAAAACGATAATATATAAAGGAGATTAAATGTGCTGAAAAAGATAAGAAGAATTTTCCGAGTATTCCTCTTTTTATTTATCGGTGGATGTTTAGTTCTGTTTGTTTGGGGTGAAATTGACAGAACGATAGCAGAAAAAAATGGGGTATTTAGCCAAAATTCTAGTCAATACCCTATGCGTCAAAGTGATATTATTTTGTATACAGATGGGAAACAGTTAAACAATCAACTATTCTCAGATATAGAGCAAGCAAAGCATTACGTGCATGTTAACTTTTTTTCTATTGCTGATGATAAAGTAAGCCATCAGTTTCTAGAGTTATTGCGGAAAAAAAGTCAAGAAGGTGTAGAAGTATACTATGCTTTGGACAGGTTAGGTGGAATTTTACTAAAGAAAAAGGAAAGAGAATTATTAGTTAAAAAAGGAGTTCATTTTACATATTACAATAAACCTGCTTTCCCTTATCTTTTTTCTTCTTTGGATCATCGGAATCATCGTCGTATTTCAGTTATTGATGGAAAGGTTGGTTACATTGGTGGATTCAACATTGGAAAGAAGTATTTGGGAGAAAAAGAAAAACTTGGTTATTGGAGAGATTATCATCTTCAAATACGAGGAGAAGGAGTTCAAGATTTAGAACAACAATTTGTATTAGACTGGAAGAGAAACTCAGAGAAACCGATTCCGATACACAATGCGGTAAAGGAAAAGGGAGCAACCTCGCAACGATTTACTGCATATTATAGTGGAGAAAAACTTGGGCAAGATTATAAAATGCTGTTTCAACAAGCAAAAGAATCCATTATTATATTAACACCTTATTTTATACCAAAAGACAGAACTATTTGGAACGCATTAGTAGATGCAAGAAAGAGGGGAGTCCGTGTCAAAATTCTATTCTCACCTCATTCGGATGCACTATTAGTTAAAGAAGCAGCATATCCATATATCCGAAAAGCATTAAAACAGGGGATGGAAGTATATGGTTACAAAAATGGGGTGTTACACGGTAAAGTATTTTTGATTGATGAAAAAGTATTGATGGTTGGGACCGTGAATTTTGATTCACGTTCGTTTCATTTAAATGAGGAAATGAACTGTTATATTCATGACCCTATCTATATTTCGAGAATAAAGCCAGTGATTAATGCAGACTTACAAAATTCAAAGCAAGTAACATCCTCTGACGTCAACCAATTATCTATAAAAGAAAAAATAAAAGAAAAGGTTGCAAAAATGTTTGAGTATTATTTGTAAAGACAATGTATTTTTATACTTGGATAACAGGGGCTATATGCTTAGTGATTTTACATATTTTCCATGGAATCAGCTGGGCAGTTGCTACAAGTTCGATAGAAAAGGCTGTGATTGATGTATTCCACGATCTCTTCGTGGAGAAGCAATGGCATGGCTTTAGGACCAGTATTAGATCTTTGGGTAATAAAATCATTTTCATTCTATTATCTATTTCTTCTATGTACAGGATTAGCACTTGTTGCATTCATACTTGTACTTGGTACAAAAATACCATCAATTCAACATGCATCAAAAAAACGCTAAGCAAAAATACAATAAGCTGCCCATATGGACAGCTTATTTACATAATTTTCGTTACAGGTAGTTCATTATTTATAAGTTAAACTCATTTATTTTTTACTCTCTTTACTTGACTTTGTTATGGAAGAAAAAGTATAAATTACAAGGGCTAACCAAATAAAGGTAAAAGCTATAAAATGAGCTTTTGTTAACGTTTCGTTATAAAGAAAAACACCGGCTATTAGTGACAGAGTTGGTGAAATATATTGGAGAATACCAAGCATAGATAATGAAACTTTTTTAGCACACTTTGTAAATAATAAAAGTGGTAGAGCTGTTACTATGCCACTCCCTATTAATAATAAACTGGTTGAAACAGAATTGAAAAATTGTATTTGAGATTGAAACATCAAGTAAGTCAAATATACTAACGCAATAGGCGAAATTACCATCGTTTCAAGTGTTAATCCAATGACTGAATCTGTTTTAATCATTTTTTTGGCTAAACCATAAAATCCAAAGGTAAGCGCCAAACTAAGAGAAATCCAAGGAATCACACCATAATGGAACGTTAGTGTTAATACACCAATGCCTGCTAATATAAATGCAAGAATTTGAGAACCACTTAACTTTTCTTTTAATGCGATTACACCGATTAACATACTTGTTAAAGGATTAATGTATTGACCAAGACTTGCTTCTAATATTTTTCCATTAAGCACTGCCCACATAAAGATACCCCAGTTTGAACTAATCAGTACAGAAGCAATAATAAGTGACCAAACTAATTTTGGATTTTTAACAATTTCTTTCATGAATTCAACATATGTAGACCATTTCTTCATGAAAAATAAAAGTACAAGCATAAAAATAAAGGACCAAAAGACTCGTTGTGCTAGAATTTCTCCTGAAGATACGTGTTGAATAAGCTTCCAGTAAATTGGAGTAATACCCCACATAATATAAGAAAGTACTGCAAACACAATGCCATCTTTTTCATTATTTAATTTCATTCTGAGCCTTCTTCCTAAATATTTAAGTGTTAAATTACCTGGTTTGTTTTAAATAACTATTAGTAGTAGGGTAGCAGGGAAAGTAGTGGTGTAATCCACTTTTTCTTTTTCGATAACGCTATTCATTTTTTATACATTCCTATCCTGGCATGGTTTTTGGGTTATTGGATTAGCAGAAAAACTGTATAAAATCTAGTATACTCCTAGCATGTTGTTTTCTTAGGTTGATGGCGGTATCCCATCAACCTAAGAAAACAGGTCACCCCCAAAATGATAAATAGGCTTTTTTCACAATAAAACCTAAAAATTTCGTTTTGGGGGTGTTATAAAACTTTATCTTGATGGAAATGGGGCGGTACCCCTGGTTTTAAGTTAAAAAAACCCCCGGAAATAAACCTTTTATAAATATGATTATTTTATTTCGAGGGGCTCCTTATAAATCTTAGCTATATATTTTACGAAATCAATGACGGGATAGTGTATGAGGGAACGGTGCTGCGTAAAACGGATCCCTTCTTTTTCCATTTTTGAAATGAGTTGTTCAATTTCCAACTCTTTTTGTTGTATCCTATTATAATTTTGATATACAATGTTTTTCCATTGATAGGAAGAACCGTGAAAAAAATTCTCCCCTTTTACCCTGTGACTAAATATAATTTCTATTTTTTCTCTTCGTTGTTTTTCCTTCATATGCGCTTCCGTTGACTGCATGTTTATCGCCTCTTCCCTTTTTGTTGTATACTGTTTCACAAAATTTGGTCTAACTCATCATAGCCAATGTGTATTAAGCTTGTTGGGAATTGTCGTTTAAGGCTATCTCATCAACTATATTTTTTTCAAGCGCTTAATCTAATATATTGGATTATAATCTTACGTCTAAATAAGTTGATAGTGTATATAAAACACTATCAATCTTTATTATAAAACGATTCTTTATAGGCATGCACCTTTTTACACTCACCAAAATTTACAACATGACGAGTATCTTTATCCATGAATGTTATTCTGTATTTACTGAGGTTAGTTTTTATTTTGACTAACTAACATATTGTTTGCCTCAATATCTATTTTATAAAAAAGAAAATAGATGTAACGGTCCCTCTTTTGATAAAAAAATCCTATGAAAATATAGCACTCTTAAAGAGTTTTGTTACAAGTTTGTTATGTTTGATTTAAAAAAAGGAAAGTAATATTCATTTGTAGAAAATTTTTAGAGATAAAAATAAGCTGAATATTCATGGTAAGAAAAGGGGGCACTTATATGCTAACAAATGATTTAGATTTCCGATTAGAACCACGTTTAAAAGAACTGTATGAACAACATAAAATAAGAGCGCAGAAGATAGACTGGGGTTATCATGAGTTTTTACCATGGGATAAGGGAATGGACTTTAAAAGAGTTCCTTGGGATGAAAGTCAAGTTACTCTCCCTTCTGGTGTAATTACGGCCATTGAAACAGCTTTATTAACAGAAGTGAATTTACCATGGTTTACAACGTATTTATCTGCGACTTTTAAAGGTTCCCTTTCTGTTATTACAGACTTTATTCATACTTGGACCTCAGAAGAGGATCAACATTCGAATTTATTAGAGACATATTTACTACTCACTCGAAGTGTAAACCCTAAACGTATACATGAATTAAGAAAATCAGTCGTTGAGTGTGGATTTGAGCCTGATTTTCATACACCAATCGAAGCCATGACGTATACGACGCTACAAGAACTTGCAACAATGGTGTTTTACAATAATGTAGCTAAGGTGGCAAGTAAGCATGATCCAGATCTGGCTACATTATTACGCCGTCTTGCAAAAGATGAAACACTTCATTATGCGTTTTATCGAGACGTTATTCGAACACATTTAGAATTGGAACCAAATTATTGCTACCATATTGCCAATGTGATTAGGAATTTTAAAATGCCAGGTGCCGTCATGCCTGATTTTGAAAATAGAATGGCTGTGATTGCAAAAGAAGCAAACTATGGGCCACTACAATATTTTGATCAAGTACTTGATGTAGTGGTTGAGTATTGGGGGTTAAAAGACTTACGACCAATTGCCCCTCTAGCAGAAAAAGCAAGAATTGAGATTTTGGAGTATCATATAAGATTGAAAAAAATACGGGATCGATTTGGCCGTTTTCAAGGAAAAACTGATCTACGTTAATGAGTAGAGATTTCAGAATATACGCGTGGGAATTCCCTTTTCTTTTATCTGAAATCTAGAACGCTCTCTATTATTTTGCGGCTGTTTTCCTTAATTTAACTTCCGAAGAAAAAAGTTATTGACACCAAAAATAAACTCATGATATTATTGAATTTTTGATAAAAAATAACATATGTGTTAAGCTTGAGAAGGTTACCACATATGGAGGTGGGTTATATGTTTCAAATTGGGGATAACATTGTTTATCCAATGCACGGAGCAGGTATAATTGAAGCCATAGAAGAAAAAGAGTTCTCAGGGAAAAAGCAACTTTATTATGTCATAAAAATGTCCATTAGTAATATGCAAATCATGATTCCTAAAGGCAAAATATTGAGTTCGAATATACGCCCAGTTATTGATATACTTACATTAACGCGCATTATACACATTTTTCAGCATGGAGAATCAGGCGAATTAATGCCTTGGAAACAAAGGTATAAAGTAAACACAGATAAAATAAAAACGGGTGAAATACAAGAAGGTGCTGAAGTTATACGTGATTTAATCCGTATAAAGAAGGAAAAAGCACTGAATACAAGCGAAAAAAAATTGTTGGATGATGCATATAAATTTTTGGTCAGTGAGCTAGAATTAATTAAAGGAATCACTGAAAAACAAATAAAAAGTTTCTGTTGAGATTTATTATAAATACTGTATGACATCCCTCGGAAATATCCTGAATTCTCTGGGTATATGATGATTATTAAAAGGAAAGTATTTCAAAGATATTCAATTTCTTCAACTCACTTTTAGAGTAGATACCTCTTTTGTTATTACTTCAATCTAATCCATTTTTATTTTTAAATTTCTTTTACGAACGTTTGAAGTTTCATCAAATAACTAGATTAAATAGTCACTTGATTTTTACAATCCTGATTCACACTGGCACGGACAAGGAGCAGTAAGGATGAAAGAGAGGTAGGGCTTTCATTGTTTTAGGTAATATACTATCTAAGTCATTATTTCTAGAAGAAAAAACAATCAATCTCACCACTATCTTTAAGAGTGCCTTATATCTACTGAGACGGTGAATAGTAATTGTTTATCTTCTTTACTTAAAATTGATAAACGAACTGGTAACACCATATGGTCAACTACAAAAATTGGTTTCCAGACCAGGAAACCAATTTAAATTTTATTTACATACCAATAGTAAATTAAGCAGTAAGAAGGAGTACACACATGAAAAAAATGTTAACAAAAGAATTAAGTAATGAATTAAAGAAGCGAGAAGGGATCATCTCTATTACAGTTGAGTCTTATGAAAAAATCGAAGTTGGTGGAATTCGTGTAGATGGACCAGCTATTATTCTAATTAATCAAGAATAGGTAAAAATAGTTGCATACAAGGAGAAAAGGATCGGCCTTTAAGAGAAGGGGGATCCTTTTTGTTTGTTGCAGCCAATATGGGATATAAATAACTTTTATCTGATGTGTTGGGGTTAAAAGGAAGTAGAGGATGGAAATTATCATGGTGGAAAGCTTAATATTGGTAGGATTTCTTTTTACGTTATATAAATTAGTTGATAAAAAAACAAACTAATTATTTAAAACGATAGATTGTTTCTTTTTTTAGGGCGAGATTTATCTGAGAGTGAAATGGATCATATAAAGGAGGAATTAAAATGGATGCAAGGAAAAAACGCATAAAATACGAGAAGATGTCAAAAAATTATGATCGTATTTATTTAGTTTCGTTTATCCTATTAATTGTACTTGTTTGTAGTAGTGTGATTATCATAGGAGCTACAGGGGGAAAATATGGAGTATTTTTATTGTTAGCAATTTTACTTAACGCACGTATTACGAAAGAATCTCAAAAAAAGTATGAGCACTATTCTAATAAAGGGCGTATTTAAAATGATACATAACCAGAAAGGAACAACCTAGATGTATATTCAAAATATCCCTTTATCATCTCCTATTAACTAGTAAAAGTAACTTTATATAAATAATTTTTTAGCAATGTAGAAATAGAAACCGTACCCTATTAAAATGTTATTTCCGTCCATATAATGAATTATCCTTCTAGCATATTTATAAGATTTATATCATATATTAGTAGAAAGAACGCAAGTTAGAAAGGAGTCTTATAGAATGAGTTATTTGGAGGGAAATGACTTTAGTAAACAAAATATGGTAAGTGTGCCTAATCCCTATGTATATCAGACATTACAATCAGTAATTGGTAAACATGTGGTTATTGAAACTGTAAGAGGAAATATAAGAGGGAAATTAAAGGATGTGAAACCAGATCATTTGCTCATTGAAGATACGGTGCCATATATTGTACGCATTCAACAAATTGTATGGATTATGCCAAAACAATAATCAAATAAAAACACAGGGTTTTATCTCTGTGTTTCTTCAAATTTTCGTTTTTGAATATATGCTTGAGCATGGATAATTTCTTTCTGAAGTTCTTTTAATTCTTCCGTAGATCCAGATTCAATCCTCATGTACGTAGTAACTAGACTAATCATCATATCCATCTTCTCTACTATATTTTGAATGACCTGTTCAGATTGCTCTTTTTTAGGGTGTTGTATTGCTATTAAAGCATTTTCTATATAATTGTTCTTTCGTTGCTGGATATCATAAATAAACTGTTTTGTGTTTGAGTTCATTTGTTATTCCTCCGTTTTGGATATACTTCTATTCTATCATATTTGAATGGAAAATATGATATTACCCTAAATTCACACCTGTCCAGGTTTTAAGGTATTCATAATGTGTTCTAAATCAACTTTGATGTACTGAGACTGTTTTTTTACTGTTCCATTTCGAAAGTATTCAGGAAACTCATTTTTGATATACACTATATTATTTAGTTTAAGTCGCGATATCATAGTATTTCTTTTGGTTTTTTATTTGATTCCAATTACAAAATTATAATAGCATTTCAATAGTAAGGCTATCTCTGCATTTTATCTTTATACCGTCATGCTATTATCTTGATATAATTATGTTGAATGTAGTAGTGACGGAAATAGTGAAAGATTTCTAATTGGTTAACATATAAAATAAACTATTTCTTCCTTACAATAAAATAAATCGTGGAGAAGATAAAAGATGCAAAGAACAATATTAATTGTAGAAGATGAAGATATTTTACGTGAAATTATGAAAGATTACTTATTAAACGAAGGGTATAACGTCTTAGAGGCGATGGATGGGAAAGAAGCGTTATCTATATTTGAAGAGCATGAGGTGCATTTAATTATTTTAGATATTATGTTACCGGAATTAGATGGTTGGACGGTTTGTCGGCGAATTCGGAAGAAATCTAATGTACCTATTATTATGCTAACGGCTCGGGTGGATGAAGATGATACTTTACTTGGATTTGAACTAGGAGCAGATGATTATGTTACAAAGCCGTATAGTCCTCCTATTTTATTAGCAAGAGCAAAACGATTAATGGAAAGCCGATATTCTTCAGCTGTTAATGTACCAGCTGAAGACACATTAACGAGTAGTGGTATCCATGTACATTTTCCTTCTCGTACAGTAACTATAGATGGGGAAGACATAAATTTGACTCATACAGAATTTGAAATAGTAACGTATCTCATGCGAAATCAAGGAATTGTAATTTCGAGAGAACAACTAATCAATAAAATTTGGGGTTATGAATTCGCTGGGGATGATCGCACTGTTAATAGTCATATTCGTAATTTGCGTCATAAATTAGGACAAAAAGCAGCTTGTATTGTAACGGTTGTACGAGCTGGTTATAAATTTGAGGGACAAGTATGAAAAAAGGAATTGTATTAAAGTTATTTATGTTAACAACAGCATTATGCACACTTATTTTAGTAACTATTTTTATTGGACAAACTATATTTTTTAAGCAATACTACGCAAATCGAAAAGTTAATGATATTAAAACAAATATTCAATCCTTTGAAAAAGCATATATAAAAGCTGGAGATGATGCGAAAGTAATTCAAGAATTAGAACAAAATTTCTATCAAGAGAATGCGACATGGATTACAACGTTAGATAGTGTAGGTAATATAAAATATGCAAATGATTTTTCTATAGAAATTCAATTAGACCCAAACGAAAATAAGATATTTTCTGAACGTTCCATTCACATACCGTTGTATAGTTTTATCAATTTAGAAGATATACAGAGGATGAAATATAGTTTAGAACAAGGGAGTCATATTATTATCGACGGAGTACAGAAGGGGGATATAGTAGTCCCTGCGATGTTAACAATAAAAGAGAAGAATGTTGGGCTAGAGAACAAGCAACTGTCAGAAAGGTTGTATGGGCCAAAAGCCGTATCTTCAAAAGAAAGTTCACAATTATATTTAGCGGGAAGCATTCAAAACGTGCAATTACCGGAGGGGACTGTAGGAACGAACTTTATATATGGAAATCGTGTGCTTATAGATAGAATAAAACAATTTCAGGTTGATTTATTATTGAATCAAAAATCTAATGATGTTACTTCTACAGAAATAATGGATTACGAAGAAAATGATATTAAATATAAAGTTTTAATCAAGCCAACAAAAGACGCGGGGGGTAAGACAAACTATATATTTGCTATGACATCATTGCAACCAGTTGATGAAGCGGTACAAATGATAAAGGATTATTATGTATATTTAATTATCTTTGTATTGATTTTAATTGTTTTGATATCGTTCTATTACTCAAAAAAAATCGCCAAGCCATTATTACAAATAAATGATACTACAAAAAAAATCGCGGGTTTAGATTTCTCTGAGACGATACCTATTACTACAAAGGATGAAATAGGTGATTTATCACAAAATATTAATACACTTTCTAAAGCTTTGCATTCGTATATTCATCAATTGCAGCAAGATATAGAGAAAGAAAAGCAATTAGAAAATACACGTAAAGAATTTATCGCGGGTGTTTCACATGAGTTAAAAACACCTTTAAGTATTATGAAGAGCTGTATTTCAATTTTGGAGGATGGCGTTGCCAGTAATAAAAAGGAGTATTACTTTAAAGCGATGTCAAAAGAAGTAGATAAAATGGATATGCTCATTATTGATATGCTCGAGTTAGCAAAATTCGAATCTGGTACGTATAAAATGGAAATGGGTGTTTTCCATATTGATGAGATGATCGATTACATATGTGAGCAATTAACCTCGGATATAACAGCTAAGCAACTACATGTTCATAAACAACTTTCTAAAATTGAAGTTGTTGCAAACCAGCATCGCATAGAACAAGTTATAACGAACTTTATTACGAATGCGATTCGTTACACACCAGAACAGGAGAATGTTATTATTTCTACAATAGAAGAGAATGAACGTGTAAAAGTATGTGTAGAAAATAAAGGGGCTCATATCGCGCCAGAACATTTAGAGAAAATATGGGATCGTTTCTATCGAGGGGATACGTCTCGTCAACGTTCAAAAGGTGGAACAGGATTGGGCCTTGCTATTTCAAAAAATATATTAGAGCTACATGATGCGGAATATGGTGTTTCAAATACAGAAGATGGAGTATTATTTTATTTCTATTTAAATAAAAACGTGTAGAATTTTTTCTACACGTTTTTATTATTTTTAAACGAAATCGACATTATCTGCATTTTATCTTTATCAGCATTCATTACTATTTTCATTAGAAAGAGAATGAAAAGTTGATAAGGAGATTGTTAAAATGAAAAAAAGAGCGATATTGCTTTTGCTTATTATAATAATAATGGGTACAGGCGTTAGTTTCATACATGCTAAAGGGCATAAAAACATATCAAAAGAGGATTTACGATTAAAAGGAAAAACTATTGTAATTGATCCAGGGCATGGTGGAGGAGATAGAGGGACGAAAGGAAAGAAATTAGGAACGATTGAAAAAGAGCTTAATTTAAAAGTAGCACAAAATATAAAGAAAGAATTAGAAGAAAGAACGGATGCAAAAGTTATATTAACACGTGAAAAAGATACGAGCTTACTTCCAGAAACAAAACAAAAGGAAGAATTACAAGCACGTGTCAAAGTAGCGAAAGACCATGCGGCGGATCTTTATATTAGCATTCATCATGATGCTTTTGAGGATACAAATGTAAAAGGAATAACAACTCATTATGGATCTAATAAAAGGAAAGATAAAAAGTTAGCTAAGACCGTACAAGAAGCTATTTTTGATCAAAATATAGACAGCCGAGATCGAGGTGTTCATGGAAGTGATTTTCTTGTCTTACGAGAAAACCCTTCTCCGTCTATTTTAATTGAATTAGGATTTACATCTAATGTGAGTGATGAAAAAAGAATGAATTCAGAAGAATTCCAAGCAAAATCGCAACAAGGTATTGTGGATGGCATTATTAATTATTTTACGATGTAATAAAATAGGCAAATAGAAAAATACTATTCTTTCTAAATCTTAATTAGAAAGAATAGTATTTTTTATTTTGGGTGTATATTTATTTTTCAAATTTAACTGTATTAATGAAACAAGTTCTTTTTTAAAAGTAAACACAATACGCTATTCTTTAACTGATTTCGACACTATCTGCATTTTATCTTTACCTCTCTCTATTAATCTATTTATTGTAAACACCGGTTGAAACGAATGATTCAGTCGAATAAAGGCTCAGCTTTATAAATAATGAAAATTAATAGGGAAAGGATCGAAAAATAATGAAAGAATCACAAAGTAAGAAAAAAACAAGTCGATTAACTAAGGTAATAATATCTCTAGGAGTTGTTTTAGCGACGACCTTTTTCACATTCTTTTTAATTGGGAAATGGAACTCTACCCCAGCAAAGGGAGTAGCTAATGAAAGTAGTAATCAAGTTAATACGCAACAACAAGAAAAGAAAAAAGAAACACCACCAGCAAAACAGAAAAGACCTGATGGAAAACCGGTAGGAAAAGTTGTTTATTTAACATTCGATGACGGTCCTAGCGAATTAACTGGGAAATTTTTAGATGTACTAAAAGAGCAAAATGTTGCTTCGACATTTTTTATGCAAGGTAGTAATTTACAAAATACAGGTTTTCAGGAAAATGTAAAACGAGCAGTAAAAGAAGGACATTATATTGGTGCACATAGTATGACACATAATAGTGATAAGCTATACAAAAAGGGACAATTTGTACCGGAAATGCAAGAAACGTTAGCTCTTATCCATAATATTACGGGTACAACTCCTAAACTAGTTCGTCCACCATATGGATCTGCACCAGGATTAAAGGGTGAGGAAATTCGTAACCAAATTGTAGAAGCAGCAATAAAAGTTTGGGATTGGACAATAGACTCAAATGATTGGAAATTAAAAGATAATCCAACTCAGATTATCGAAAATGTAAAGAAACAAACAACAGAAGAAGTAGAAGTTGTTTTAATGCATGAAAAGGCGCAAACATTACAAGCACTTCCTGAAATTATTAAATTTTATAAAGAGCAAGGGTATGAATTTGGGGTATATAATGACGAGGATCATTTTCGTCTAAACTTCCAAAAAGATCAACGTCTATAGTATAAACATAGTTATTTTAAAAAGGTGTTTTTATTACTAAATCAATAATTAAGCCAAAAGTCGATTTCCTATACGATAAAGAAATCGGCTTTTTCTTTTGCTACAGGTAGCTCCTTAGAGAGGTAACTTTATTTTTTCGATAGCTTTTATTCACTGTTACAGTGTCTATGTCCGTTATGATAATGACTCATTATGGGAGATTAAGAAAAACTTAAGTTATTTATTCACTTTTTATTAAGATATACCCATTATATTTAGAAAGGTCTTATACAACATATTTATCCTTTCGAAATTTAAATATATAAATATTGTTATAAATATATTAATTAACGAAAGGTGAAATTTAAACATGAAAGAATTATGATTTAAAATTGCTGGAGTAGTTGTAGTGCTAATTATAGCGTGTTGGGGATTAACTTTTACAGAAAACGAAATTATAGATAGATATAATCCACTTGTGATAGAAAAAGATGTCTATGCTCTTACTAAGGGACCAGCTGAACCTGACCCTGATTACCCTAGGAGATCTATGTATATGCTAAATGGAGTGGATGAATCAGGAAAAGAATCGGTAATTAAGGTAGGGATTGCTGGCCAACATGAATATCAAGATACTTATATAAAAGTTCGAGTAAAAGGAGGTTATGTTTTTTCATTAGAAGAAGTAAAAGAAAGTGATGTTCCAGAAAAAGCAAAAGAAAAAATTAAAAAATAATCAAGGAATAGTTATCTCAAGATGAGATGTATATAATAAAAAAGGGTTCCCCGTTCGTGGGGAATCCTTTTTTATCTCATTGATGTATTACATTTGTGTATATGTGTTTCGTTCTAAAAATTTATCCTAACATATTAACTCCAACTTTCAACAGAAAATCGTAAGAATTATTCTCCTTTCTTTTTCCTAGATAAATGTATCCTAGAAAGAAGGTTATGCCGCTTTTCAAACATGTAGTTTTTGTAAGAAAATATTTACATACCTCCTCGCAAATATGTTAGAAAAATCTTTGTAGCACTTGAAAATGTTTGATGTTTTTTCCAAAGAATATTTAGTCCAGCCTCTAGCTTAGGAGATAGGGGGCGGAAGCAAAGTGTACTTTCCTCAGACGTATTCATAAGCTTATCAATACATAATGCGTACCCTATATTTTCTTTTACGAGTAAGGATGCATTATAGAGTAAATTATATGTACCTATAACATTCAAGTTTTCAATTTCCTCTCCAAGCCATCCTGATAATTCATTACTTACAGCCGTTTGTCTTGATATGATAAGAGGTTTATTTAGTAAGTCTGTTGGATGGATATAAGCTTTTTCCGCTAAGGGAGTGTCTTTTCGCATAAGTACGCCCCATACATCAGTAGCTGGCAACTTTAAGTAGTCATATTTTTGTTTATTTGCTGGCTCAATAACGATACCAAAATCTAATAAACCACTATCTAATTTTGTTGTAATGTCATCAGCGTTGCCGCTATATAAATGAAATTTAATGTTAGGGTGATGGGCAACAATTTTTTTTATAGTTTGTGCAATGAACTGCATTGCCTCTGTTTCTCCAGCTCCAATATGAATTTCTCCACTAATAATTTCAGATTTTTGGTTAAAATTAGCTTCTGTTTTTTCTATTAAATCCACAATTTCTTTTGCTCGATCTAATAAAAACATACCTTCGTCTGTTAAAGTGATTTTTCGATTTCCTCGCACAAATAAAGTAGTTCCAAGCTCTTCTTCCAGGTTGTTTAACTGTCTTGATAATGTAGGTTGAGATAAATGCAATGCATTTGCAGCAGCAGATATATTCTCTTGCGTTGCTACCGCAATGAAGTAGCGTAATACACGTATGTCCAAAAAACTCTTCTCCTTCGTATGCCTATTTGTTATGGGAATGTATTCAATATAGGTATTTGTTATCTCAATAATACCATTTTATAATCACATTACCAAAAGCATTGATAAGAAGTGAAAGAGGAGTTGAAGTGTTTTTTATGAAGAATTCAAAAAGTGTATTAATTTTTATATTAGCAGTAGGGGTTTTCGGTATTCTTAATACTGAAATGGGATATATTGGCTTGCTTCCGGCATTATCAGATCATTTTGATGTAAGTGTTTCGAAGGTAAGTTTAATGGTTAGTTTGTTCGCGCTCGCCATTGCCATTGCGGCTCCAACGCTTCCTTTAGTTTTTTCGGGTGTAAATCGAAAAACGGTTATGTTGTTCGTACTAGCAATCTTTATTATCGGCAACGTTATTTCAATTTTTACAACGAATTTTACAGTTGCTTTAGTTGCACGAGTAATTCCGGCTTTCTTTCATCCAGTGTACGTATCGATGGCTTTATCAGTAGCAGCAACTTCAGTTAGTGCAAAAGAAGCTCCAAAAGCAGTTGCCAAAGTGTTTATTGGGGTTTCAGCTGGTATGGTTTTAGGTGTACCGATTGTCAACTTTTTAGCAAATGTATTTACACTTGAAATATCATTAACATTTTTTGCACTTGTTAATATTTTTGCGTTTATTATGACAATCGTATTTATTCCCTCTATGCCTGTTCAGGAAAAGCTTTCTTATGGTTCGCAGCTTAAGATTTTAACGAAAGGTATCACATGGCTATCCATACTTGCTGTAACTTTTTTAAATGGAGCGGTATTTGGAATTTATAGTTATCTAGCCGAATATTTAGATGTAGTTACGAAAATGTCGCCGTATATGATAAGTATCATGCTATTTGTTTATGGGTTAGCAAATATTATCGGGAATATTCTTGCAGGGAGATTACTGACAATAGCTCCTGTCCGTACGGTAATCATTTATCCCTTTGCTCTAATGATATTATATTTTGCCTTTTTCTTTGTATCAGATCTTGCGATACCAACTGCAATTTTTATTGTAATTTGGGGTGTTTTTGGCGGGATTGGTGGTAATGTCAATCAATATTGGATGATGTCTTCAGCACCTAATTCACCAGATTTCGCTAATGGATTATTTTTAACTTCTTGTAATTTAGGGACTACAATTGGTACTGGGATCGCAGGGATAATTATTGCACAAATTGGAACGAAATATATTTTATTTGTAGGCATGTTTGCATTAGTATTAGGGTTTATTTGTATTCTGCTTCGAAATATGTTGTATAAATCTACAAATGCCTAAGTGCTATTTTGCATTACATTACTAAGGAAAAGCGCATTTAATATAAAAGGGACTCTTAATTTTATAAGAGTTCTTTTTTGCAATCCCAATAAATTCTTCTCAATAATTGAAAATAAAATCAATCCGGATTATTATATTGTTATTGTAAATTTATTTTATTGAAGGAGGATACATAGATGAAAAGCTCAAAAGGCTCGATTGAATCAGAGATAAGCAAAGCAATTACTCACTGGGAAAAGGACTACCTAGGACGCGGGTCTATATCCGTTAAGACAGATATATTACGGGATATGATTATCGTAAATTTACAAGGTGTTTTAACGCCAGCTGAATATAGTGTTTGCGAAACAAAAGACGGGATGCTAACGATAAAGAAGAATCGTTCGGAGCTAGTTGAATCTGGAATTGATGATCTGAAAGAGATTATACTAGAATTAACTGGAGAGAAAGTGAAAAGCTTTCATACGGATATAAGCTCCCGTACAGGCGAACGAGTAATGATTTTTAAATTGCTTCATAATCTTGAGGAGAAATTTTAAAAATACCTTAAGGTTAGTGGAAGGATTAAGAAACCTACAAGTTTTGCACTTTACTAACAGGCTAATAATTAAAAACTTGAAGTTATTTAGGTATAATAAATCTTAATTCTAATAACTCTTAAAAAACGGATAAATAAATTGACAAACTGCTTAATATGGTTTATCTTATAATTGTTTTAAAAAATTGATAGATGCTCATTTTAACAGTTTGCTATAATTAACGCTTTAGCATTTTTTTAATATGTAATATTGACTAAATGAAAAAGTTTCTTAATTAAAAGATAGCGTATAACATAAATTGATATATTGATTGCATAATCTAGGAGATCAGAAATATACATTTCTTTTTAATAGGAGTAATACATACATTATTATCCTCTATAAAATGGGAGCTCTTCAAAAAACTTTATTGAAGTTAGTTGAAGGGAAACCGACAATCTCCATAATTCAATGATGATATAAAATCATTGAATTATGGAAGTTGTCGGTTTTTTTTATGGGAAAAAACGATGCACTAAAAAGAGTGAATGAAAATTGAAATTTAAAAAACTATCGTAATTAAAAGGAATTTTTATAGGTTATTTTCGCTTAGAAGGGAGTATTTAACATGTTAATTTCGCTGAGTTCATCAACACTGTTAACTTTATTTTTTATGGCGCTTAGTGCTTCTTGGCTAAGTGGATTATTGTTTTTACATGCAAGGATTCCTTTACGTTTTGTTCATATCCATATTGGTATCGCTGCTTTACCTTCATTGGTTTCTTTGCTCGCACTTGTTAATAACAATGGAGATAGAGTTGTGGGGCCTTGGCATCTAGATACTTTAGCTTGGTTAATGGCTTTCTTTGTTCTTACAATTGGTTTAATCATTCAGCGTTTTTCTGTACGTTACTTAATGGGAGATCGCTCATATCGAAAATACTTTGTACTTTTTACATTTACTACAGGTGTATCTTCGGTTGCATGGTTAAGTGATGATCTTCGTTTCATGATTATTTGTTGGGGAGCAACGCTTATAGGATTGGTTCTACTCATAGGGCTAAATAAAGGGTGGAAAGTAGTTAGTGAAGCAACTAAAATCTCTGGCTATTTATTTACAATAAGTTGGATTGCGTTGCTATCAGCTATCATTTGGCTTTTTCAAATAACTGGACAGTGGCAGTTAACATCAGTTTTAACGAATGAAAATTTAGTTCAATTTGGAACATTAGAAAGAACAGTAATCAATTTATTCATTATACTAGCTGTGATGATTCCAGCAGCACAATGGCCTTTTCAAAGATGGTTAATTGAGTCTGCCGTTGCTCCAACTCCTGTTTCAGCTATTATGCATGCAGGTTTAGTAAATGCTGGCGGTATCATGTTAACTAGATTTTCACCTCTTTTTCATGATGATATTGCACAAATCTTTTTACTTATTTTCTCTAGTATTTCTGTCTTAATCGGAACAGGAATTAGTTTAGTCCAAGTTGATTATAAACGTCAGCTAGTAGGTTCAACTATTGCACAAATGGGATTTATGCTTATTCAATGTGCATTAGGCGCTTATTTAGCGGCTATTATTCATTTAATTTTACATGGTTTGTTTAAAGCTACACTGTTTTTACAAGCTGGTTCTTCAGTGCAACGTTTTGGGATAGTGAATCAGTCTAATGAAAAGATGTCCAATTTATGGATTATAGTCGGGCGTGTTTTAGGAGTATTTATAGCAATTACTTTCTGGTTTATGACTTCTGGAGAGGGGTATCAGCTAGTTAGTGCGTTAATCTTAGGCTGGTCACTATACTTTTCATGGAAACAGCTTGTTGTTTTTGGAGAGGGAAGAATGGGACGAATTGCTGGCGTAATTGTTTTGATTGGATTTTCTCTCATTTACTTTACCGTTCATAATTCTCTTTATAAATGGTTGCATACTGATATTTATCAAAGTGTTCAACCTTCAGCTCCAGCCGTTATCTTTGTTATATGTATTTTACTATTTAGTAGTGTTACTAGTACTTTCGTTACTCGTCATCAATCTTCTACTTTATTCGCTGTACTTTATCTTTGGTTAGTTCGAGTAGGTGAGGCGAGAAGAAAATCAGTAGAAAGTCACCCAAGCTATCTGAAACATTATGTATCAAAGGGAGGTAATTCGTGATGAGCATATCGTCAATATTAAAGAAAGATACAAACATTGATATGCAAGAAAATAATATAAATGATTTAGTTGCATCTGCTAGCCGAGTTATTGCACCACTTTGGCCTATCTCTACGTTTGCAGCTCACCACCCTTGGATGGGACTTGAAAAGCAATCATTTGAACAAGTCGCAAATTGGCTAAAAGAAGCTCGTAATGTGGATATGTATCCTAGTACTTCCATGATTCATTCGGCAAAAGCGAAAGGTGAGATTGAGGAATCATTTTTACAAATGAGTTTGTCTCGTTGGCTGGATTCACAATCTTTTCATATTCCGCGAGAGAAAGTAGAGCGATTTTGCCAAGCGGCTTTAAAGTTAGAAAAATTACCTTCTAGTCTATTATCATCGCCAGAATTAAATAAATTGGCAGAAGAAATGAGTTATATAAATACAGCAAATATGAAAGCCTCTGTTATGCAGCCAATAAGTTCGCTTATAGAGAATCAAAATAGTGAAAACCTATCTGATATTCTTAATTATCATATCATTAAATGGTGTAAATTATATCTTGATGACTCCGGATCAAGTTGGACGATGCCAAATCGAGAGAAAGGTTTTTATCGCGCATGGCAACACCTTATTACATTTGATCCAGCGCTCAGTAAAAATGAGCGTAAAGTTTTAAAAGATTGGCCACAAGATGCCGAAGTAGCTTTAGCGAGAGCGTTATTTGAACTAGGAATTTCTGAATCTAACATACAAGCTTATCTTGAAGGGCACTTACTTTCTTTACCTGGGTGGGCAGGAATGATACGATGGCGCTCACAACAATCGATTCAGGAACAGGGGCTTTTAATAGAATATTTAGCAGTTCGAATTTCTATGGAGCTGGCTATTGCAAAACCTTATTTACCTTTAAAAAATCAAAAGGTTGAGAAAAAAGTTTCGATCGTCCCACTTATAGCTTCTTGGATCTATTGGGGGAATATTTCAACACGGGAATGGTCACAAATGTCTGCAGCTGAACAAAGCGAATTGTTAGCATTTGCATATCGTTTTGATGAAAATATTCGCAGGAAACTTTGGCTGGAAGCTTGGGAACAAACGCATGCAGAGCAATTAAGAGAGAAGATTGCTTCTAAACAACGTGCAACCAATGATAAAAAGCGTGTATTAGCTCAATTAGCATTTTGTATTGATGTACGTTCAGAACCGTTTCGTCGCCACTTAGAAAAACTAGGTCCGTTTGAAACGTTTGGAATAGCTGGTTTCTTTGGGTTACCAATTGCGACTAGTGAACTAGGTAGTAATGACAGCCATCCTTCCTTGCCAGTTATACTGAAACCGAAGCATCAAATAAAAGAGCTTACAGATGAAAATGAATTTAAATCTTATGAGCAACGTAAGAGGGTAGGCAGTTCGGTGCGTTATACATTTAAAACGATGAAACAGAACGTACTGACAAGTATGGCGCTACCTGAGTTAAGTGGTCCTTTACTTGGTCTACAGATGGTGACAAGAAGCTTTGTCCCAAGAGGAGTTGGTGGTTTCATTCGTAAACTTCGTAAAACTATGTTACAAAAACCTGATACAACATTCTCGCTTAATCATGTTCATGACACAAAAGGTGAGATACCTATCGGTTTTACGAAAGAAGAAAAAGTGAACTATGTGCGTCAAGCTTTAAAAATGGTGGGACTGACAGAAAAATTTGCTCCTTTAGTTGTAATGTGCGGACATAGTAGTCAAAGTACGAACAATCCTTATGCGGCAGCACTTGAGTGTGGTGCTTGTGGAGGCGCAGCAGGGGGATTCAATGCAAGAGTTTTCGCTACTTTATGTAATCTTCCAGAAGTAAGAGAGGCGTTGTCTGCTGAAGGCATTAACATTCCTAAGGATACCATTTTTGCAGCAGCTGAACATAAAACAACAGTGGACGAATTGGAATGGATTTACGTCCCAGAACTTTCGAAAACTGCGCAAGAAGCGTTTGATTGTATCGAGACGATTATGCCAAATGTGAGCCAACATGCAAATAGAGAACGTTTAACGCAATTACCTAATTTCAAAACGAAAATAAAAAATCCGAGTAAAGAGGCGCATCGATTTGCAGAAGATTGGAGTGAAATACGTCCAGAATGGGGATTAGCGCGTAATGCATCTTTTATTATCGGAAAGCGTGAATTAACTCAAGATTGTGACTTAGAAGGTAGGGCTTTCCTTCATAATTATGATTGGAAACAGGATGAAAGTGGCGATATATTAGCTAACATTATTGCAGGACCAGGAACAGTTGCACAGTGGATAAATCTACAATATTACGCATCAACTGTAGCTCCTCACTATTATGGTAGTGGAAATAAAACAACCCAAACCGTAACGGCGGGTCTCGGTGTTATGCAAGGGAATGCTAGTGACCTGTTGCCAGGCTTACCTTGGCAATCCGTTATGCAGTCAGATAGTGAGACGTATCATTCACCACTTCGTTTACTAATTGTCATTCAAGCACCTATTGAATATATAGAACGTTTGTTAAATAATGATTTCACATTTCGAGAAAAAGTTCAAAATGGATGGGTTAGACTTGCAAGTGTTGATCCAGAGGGAAGCTGGAAAAACTGGTAACAATTATTATTGTTACTAGCTTAAAAGTTTCATAAATACAATAATGAAGAAGGAGTGCTCCATATGAATTCAAAGAATAAAAAAGTTTTATTATTAACAGACATTGAACACGGAATAGAGCCTAGTATCCAACAAGTAACTAACATTCAACAAGAAAACATGTTGACTATACACAGCTATGATTCTGTAATTGTACATCCTTATGGAGATATAATGAGATCTATTATTATTGCTATTTATCAAGAAAATGTTAAAGAAATTTTTGTTGTCGGAATAGAGGATAAAGAAACTTCTTCAGTTAATCTACAAACTCAACGTGATTTCATAAAAGATAATATAGAATTAGACTATCTCTTTAAAAATTGCATGCCTGAATTTTCAAGTGGTAGCCTTAATCAATGGCTGAGTGGACAAAAAAATGTTAGTGAAAATATTGAAAAGAGTATAGATATGATCCGTCATCATCCATTAGTACCTTCTGATATTGAAGTTCATGGTTTCATAATTGATAGAACGGGTGAAAAAGAAACGGTTGTTAAAGTTTCTGCTAATAAAGTACTGAAACAAATGGATTTTTATGTGTAAGTTATCGATAAATAAGCAACTTTTATTTGGACTTGTGTCCTTTACAAAGAGCAAAAGAAATCTTCTATAAATGGGGATCTTTTGCTCTTTTTGTTTGAATTTTTAATGTGTTTTATAGGAGATACCTAATATGTACATAATAAAAATATATAACTTTTTGCATAAAATTTTAAGGACGGATTAGCAGGCGGAAAATAAAAATTTATGTTGTGATTTATTTCAAGATTATTACTAAAAAGAATGGAGATTCTTTAATTATGAGAATAAAACAGTTAAAACCTAAAGTGATATGGAAAAAAAGAATGTTGCTAACTCTTTTTATTGTTTTCGGATTGATTATTGCGGGGGTTGTTTTTTGGAATGTTTCACCTATTCCGAAAGCGTTTCTCATAAAAAAAGCATTTGAAGGTGGAATGTTTGTTCAATCTAATAATTATAAAAACGCTCTAAAAGAGACACGAATTGTTAAAGATATCAATTATAATTCTAAATTTCCTGATGGTACATTAGACATTATTTATCCCAAAAATTTTATAGGGAAAACACCTGTTATTTTTTGGGTGCACGGGGGTGGATTTGTAGGTGGAGATAAATCAGACATTACTGGTTATGCAGTAGAATTAGCTGCTCGTGGTTATACAGTGATAAATATAAATTATGCTCTTGCTCCTAAAAGAAAGTATCCTACACCAGTACTACAACTTGGTGAGGCTTATGAATATATAAAAGCAAATGCAAAGAAATATAATGTAAAACTAGATGACCTATATTTTGCAGGAGATTCTGCGGGAGCGCAAATATCTGGACAATTTGTTACTATTCAAACATCTCCAGATTATGCGAAATTAACCGGGATTGACGCTGTTGTTGCTCCTTCTACAATTAAAGGTATACTGCTATTTTGCGGCCCGTATAATATGCCTGCATTAGCTAAAATGGAAACATCCAAAGAAGTGCAAGACTTTATGCGTACTACTGGCTGGGCTTACTTTGGGAAAAAGAAATTTGAAACATTACCTGAAATGGAAATCGCCTCTATTTATAAACACGTTACAAAAGATTACCCACCAACGTTCATCACAGATGGAAATACTGCATCATTTGAAGAGCAAGGTAAAGCATTAGCTTCTACTTTACAAAATAAAGGAGTACCTGTAGATACACTTTTCTTTGATAAAAATATCTCTGGCGAGTTAGCACATGAATTTCAATTTAAAATGAACACTTCAGCAGGTGAAGAAGCTTTTAACCAAGTTCTTAAATTTCTAAATGAAAATAAATAATATATATACTATTAACTTTTTATAAGCCTAGTTTAATACTATATATGGGTGAACAAAATATTGCATTAATAATCTAATGGTAGCAAAAATAAATTTGATAAGAAGTATATAGTAAGAATGATTTGGAGATACAGATGGGGATATAACTATTTTATTTAGGACGGTGCACTTTAAATGGATTTACAGAAAGGGAAATTATATTGGAACACAACTTTTTCTAATACACCTTCTTATCCTCGGTTGGAAGAAGATATAAAATGTGACGTACTAATAATAGGAGCAGGAAGTTCAGGTGCTCAATCAGCATACTATTTGAGTGAATCAGATTTAAATATTGTTGTCGTTGATAAAAGAAAGGTAGGACACGGGAGTAACCTTACAAATACAGCACTTATTCAATATTTAGGTGACAAGATGTTTTTTGAACTTGTAAATACATTTGGAGAAGAGTATGCAGTTAAGCATATGAAATTGTGTGAACAAGCTATTAATGATATTGAATATGCTGATCAAAACTTGCCTTATTGCTCTGATTTTAAACGACGTGACAGTTTATATTATGCAAGTTATGAAGAGGATATAAAGAAATTAGAAAAAGAACTGTATTATTTACATAAGTATGATTTTAAAGCGACTTGGCTATCAGAGGAACAAATTGGACAGAGATATCCATTTAAAAAACGTGCAGCTATTTATACGTATAATGATGGTGAAATAAATCCTTATAAATTTACACATAGTTTATTAGAACAAGCTGCTAATAAAGGAGTTCAAATTTATGAAGATACAGAGATTGTTGGCAAAAAGTTAGAGAAAGAATGTGCTATCTTTTATACAAAGGGGGGCAATTCTATTACTGCCAATAAAGTAATTGTGGCTGCAGGATATGAAGGGTTGGAATTTAAAAAGGAAAAGAACGCTACACTGATTAGCTCATATGCAGTTGTTACTAATCCTGTAGAAGATTTATCTTCTTGGTATAAACGTACTCTCATTTGGGAAACTGCGAGACCATATATTTATATGAGAACTACTGCAGATAACAGGATTATTATAGGTGGGTTAGATGAAGATACAAACATTGCTCAAGAAAGAGATTCAAAATTAATCCATAAAAAAGAGAAATTAGTAAATGAATTTAATAAGCTCTTTCCCAATATAACAGTTGAACCTGAATTTTATTTAAGTGCTTTTTATGGTGGTACTCATGATGGTTTACCTATAATTGGAATGTATGAAGAGTTTCCAAATTGTCACTTTATCTATGCGTATGGAGATAATGGATTAGTATATAGTATGGTGCTTTCTAAAATTGTTCGAGATATAATTATTAGCGGTTCAAGTCCGGATTTGAATTTATATTTACAAACTAGACCAAAACTAAATGAGTAAGCTACATGTATGCAAAATCAAGGTAGTATAAAAAAGTAATAGTTTTTACGGTTTTAATTACTTTATATAGGAAGCAATTCTACAATTATAATCTCTCCAATATATTTGGGGGGATTTATTTTTTTCTTATGATTTATTGAAAAATAGTCTAATTAGACTATAATGAGTATATAGTTTAATTAGACTATATATTTTATTGAGTGTGAAAAAAGGAGGAAAGAGGTATGGTTGCAAAAGAGAGCAACTTACGCTTAGTGATAGCTGGGTTAATGCTAGGCATTTTAATGGCTGCAATGGATAATACAATTGTTGCCACTTCAATTGGTACAATTGTCTCAGATTTGGGTGGATTGGATAAATTCATCTGGGTTACTTCTGCTTATATGGTTGCAGTTATGGCGGGTATGCCTATTTTCGGGAAATTATCTGATATGTATGGTAGAAAGAGGTTTTATATTTTTGGTTTATTAATCTTCTTAATGGGTTCTGCATTATGTGGTACTGCGCAAAGTATTGTTCAGCTAAGTATTTATCGTGCAATTCAAGGTATAGGTGGGGGGGCACTGATGCCAATCGCCTTTACCATTGTATTTGATATTTTTCCTATTGAAAAAAGAGGGAAAATGACTGGATTATTAGGGGCCGTATTTGGTTCTTCAAGTGTATTAGGACCTTTATTAGGTGCGTATATAACAGAAAATATAAGTTGGCATTGGATTTTTTACGTCAATATTCCAATTGGTCTAATGTCATTAATTTTTATTTTAAAAGCTTATAAAGAAAATAATCCACCTACTAAGCAAAATATTGATTGGTGGGGGGCGATAACACTCGTCATAGCAGTAATTAGCTTAATGTTCGCTTTAGAGTTGGGAGGAAAGGAATTTAAGTGGGATTCGATACAAATTATTGGGTTATTTGCATCGTTTATTGTATTTTTCGTTGGCTTCCTATTGGTAGAAAGAAAAGTGAAAGATCCGATAATATCATTTTGGATGTTTAAGCGTAAGGAGTTTGCAATATCACAAATTATTACGTTTTTCTATGGAGCAACATTTGTTATTTTAACAGTATTTATTCCTATTTTTGTTCAGGCTGTATATGGTGGAACAGCAACTAATGCTGGATTAATTTTAACCCCAATGATGTTAGGTTCTGTAGTAGGTAGTGCAATTGGTGGAATATTTCAAACGAAAATTAGTTACCGCAACTTGATGTTATTATCTATAATATCCTTTGGGATAGGTATGTATTTGTTAGGAACGATGGATCCACAAACAAGCCGTGTACTTTTAACGATATACATGATTATAACGGGGTTTGGAGTTGGATTTTCGTTCTCTTTGCTTCCCACAGTTTCTATTCATAATATGGAACCGAGATTCCGTGGTTCAGCTACTTCAACAAATTCATTCTTTCGTTCACTAGGTATGACAATTGGAGTAACGATTTTTGGCTCCATTCAAAATAGTACCTTTACAGCTAACTTAAAGGATGCTTTTAAGGGAATAGAACATGGTTCCAGCATGTTAAATAATCTAGGTGATCCGAGTGCAATATTTCGCTCAGATGTAAGGTCCAGTATACCTACTTTTATTCTTGAAAAGGTTATAGCTGCTATGTCATCTTCCATTACTACTGTTTTTCTATTAGCTTTAATTCCAATTATCGTTTCGTTTATGGCAATATTATTTATGGGGAATGTCAAAGCTGGTACAAAGGATAATAAAGTGAATTTGAAGTTATAAATTTTATAAAACAAAAAGATTCTTTACTTATTTTTAGCTTATACTATTGGTATAGGTTATTAAGGAGTGGAGAGTTATGAATACAAAGCTTTTTATGCTGGGTCTTCTTATGGAGAAAAATAGGCATCCGTATGAAGTCCAGCAACTTTTAAAAAATAGTGAAATGAAATATTATATAAAAATTACTAAAGGCTCTTTATATTATACATTTGAGCAACTTGAAAAGAAGGGTTTTATAGAGGTTGTTGATATTATTCGTAATGAACAACGTCCTGAACGGACTATTTACGGTATTACTAAAAGTGGTAAACAAGAATTTGAACATTTATTATTAGAGCAAATGATAAAGAAAGAGGATATGCATCGTCCTATATATGAAGCGCTACTTTTTGCACAATATGGGGAAGAAGAATTAATTCTAGAACAGCTAAAAACTAAAATTTCTCAACTGACGTTATATCTTACTACCCTTCAAAAAGTATATGAAGAGAAGTGTGGAAAAGAGAGTGTAGCTAAGTTATATATATTATCTAGTGTCATTTTACATTTAAGAACAGAGTTAAAAGTTTTACAGAGTTTATATAACACTATAAAAAATGAAAAGATAGATAATATTGGAAATGATGTACTTAGAGAGATAGAAAATCAATGTTTATAGTGACAGATATTATAAAATAAAGAAAAGTATAATATTTTAATTCATAAATTAAAAACGTTAATTTGGACAGGTCTAATAGTATAGGGAACTGTCCATTTTTAATATGTAAATTCTCCATTCAATGTTAAGAAATCTTAATATTTTTGTAGGGTGAAAATTAAGATTTTTTCAGTAGATTGATTGTATGTTCTAAATTAACATTGGAGAGGAATTTATGAATGTTATTTGTTTTATGTAAGAGTATGTGAAGCGGCCTCGGATCGTAGGGGGCTATTTTACCCAGTTCAAATCAACTTGCAAAACAGATGGTTTCTTCAATATGTTTAAAAAAGCAAAGTGTATTATCACGCATTAACGGGTAGTAAGACCCACATCTCAAAATTAAGTGG
The DNA here is from genome assembly GCF_041360755.1 of Bacillus sp. RCC_6_1. Classification (NCBI taxonomy): domain Bacteria; kingdom Bacillati; phylum Bacillota; class Bacilli; order Caryophanales; family Bacillaceae; genus Bacillus; species Bacillus sp. RCC_6_1. Next base: position 163,304 of record NZ_JBFUPV010000006.1, on the reverse strand, counting down.
AAGCAAAGAAGTTAGGTGGGGGGCGGGATTCCCGTAAAAGACCGATTGGTGAGGGCTGATTAAAGTTTCACTTTATACGTGTAAGGTAAAACTAAATGTATAATACTACAGCATAGAACGAGATGTCAGAGAGGAAGAAAATATGATGCAGAAAGAAAAAATTTTGATTGTAGATGATGATATAGAGATAAGAAAAATCGTATCCATTTATTTAAAAAATGAAGGGTATGAAATTATAGATGCATCGGATGCTATAGAAGCTTTAGAAACTTTAAGAAATACAACAATTGATTTAATCATTTTAGATATTATGTTACCGAAAATGGATGGCATAGAGGCTTGTTTAAAAATAAGAGAACAGTATCAAATGCCTATAATTTTTTTGTCAGCTAAAGATGAGGATATAGATAAGATCCAGGGATTAATGAGTGGGGCAGAAGACTACATTACCAAACCGTTTAATCCACTTGAATTAATGGCAAGAATTAAATCTCAATTACGAAGATATCGTGTTTATCAAACAGAAGAAGTAAAACAATTTATTCATGAAATAGGCCATCTTAAGGTAGACGAGGAGACAAGACAAGTTTTCATTAGAAATGAAGAAGTAAGGTTAACTCCAAAGGAATTTGACATACTTTCTTTATTAGTGAGAAATAAAGGAAAGGTTTTTAGTGTAGAAAAAATATACGAGATGGTCTGGGAAGATTCATTTTATAAATCAGATAATACAGTCATGGTTCATATTACTAAAATACGGGAAAAAATTGAAGAAAACCCTCGTCAGCCTGTTTATTTAAAAACAGTATGGGGAGTTGGCTATAGAGTATGATCGATCGTACGAAATTAAGGGATAATATATTCTTTTCTACACGCTTAAATATAAAGCTTATTTTAATTTTTTTGCTCTGTTTCATCGTTGCGGTTGTTACTTTTTTTCTCATAGCAATGAAAAGTGCAAATCTACTTTCTTATAATCAACAGATTGAAAAAGAAGCCGAAATAAGGGAAATAGCGATAGGGATAACTAATGATATACAAAAGCGTAATTTGGAATCTGGGCATATAGAACAAGTTATACCGATGATTCAATCTATCCAAAAGAAGAATGAAAATTTAAGGTTTTTAGTATTAGATTATAAAGGCCATATTATCTATCGTTCACATAATTTTCAATTGCAGGATAATCTCCCACAGGAATTATTACAGGAGAAATTAAATGTTACACCAAACGTCAGAAATCCTTTGTTTGAGAAGTTCATATTGTTTGTTTCACCAGTTTCATTTCAAGATGGAATTGGATATGTAATGGTACAATCTCCAAATTCGAATAAAACAATCTCACCAACTCAATATAATCAAAATTTATTACTTGCTTTGGTGAGCAGTATATTAATTTTCATCCTTTTATTTTTGCTGTTTATGATCCCTATTACAAGATACATTAAAGAAATTGAACGAGGTATTCAAAAGATTGTAAAAAAAGATTGGAAACATTCCATACGTGTTAAAGGAAAAGATGAATTATCTTCTTTAGCTTATAATATTAATTGGATGGCTAGTCAATTAAGGGAGCGTTTTGAGAAAGAGAGAGCAATTGAGAAAGGTAAAAGTGAATTTATTACCAATATTTCTCATGATTTGCGTACCCCTTTAACGTCTATTATTGGATATTTAGCATTAGTAAATGAAAAACAATATCGAAATAAAGAAGAATTAGAAATGTATATTCAAAATACGTATAATTTAACATTAAAATTAAAAACTCTCATTAATGAATTGTTTGAATACACAAAATTATCTTTACCTGATGTTAAGTTGAGAAAAGAAAAAGTAGAATTGGGCAATTTGTTAGGTCAGCTAGTAGGAGAGTATATCCCGATTTTTGAAAAACAGCAATTAATTGTTAAACTAAATATCATTAATAAGGATATTTGGGTATGGGCAGATATAGAAAAACTGGTGCGTGTATTTGATAATTTACTATCTAATACTGAAAAATATAGTTTTTCAAATTCAACAGTAATAGTGGAACTAAAAAAAGAAGAAGATAAGGCATTTATTTGTATTACAAATAAAACAGATCATCTTGAAGCACAAGAATTAAGCAAGATGTTTGAGAAGTTTTATCGAGTTGATAAATCACGGTCGAGTCAAATACACGGATCCGGAATTGGTTTAGCAATTGTAAAGCGCACAATTGAATTGCATGAGGGCAAAGTATGGGCTGAAAGTCATGGAAATAGTCTTACGATACATGTAGAATTACAACTTTTAAAAAATGTTTAAAAACTATTTAAGAATTTTCATTATGTAACTAATATAAATGCTTAAATAAAGCATTTATAAACAATAGTAGGCTTCTTTTGGTAACCATTGCATGAATGCCATGCCCAAATGGGGAAATCTATAGTAGAGTCAATACCTTTCTGTTTCATGTGTCTTACAATGTATTTATATGCTGTGCAATCTTCTTTACTAACAAAAATAGGATTGGCTATAAGCTTACCTTCATTCAAAAGTGTATTTATAGCATTTTTGTTTTGAAAAGTCCATAGGATTGTTGAATCAATAAATGTATTTAAGTTTGACTGTTTATCAAATTGTTTTCCTATATTTTTCTCCAGTTTCTTTTTATTTTGCAGAATTAAGAATAAATAGACTAATCTGACAATAAGAAATACCTATGCTAGATACAATTGTAAATGCTTATTTAAAGTAACAGCAAGGAATAACCTTTGTATATAGAGTGTACAATACATGCAAAACAGGATTAAAGAAGATTTTAAATATAATATGAAATAGTACAAAATAAGAATTTGATATATCTTTTATATATAAACTATTAATTGAAGTTTGTAATTACACATTATAGTTAGTATGCTAACTATATAATTAGTGTGCTAACTATATTGGAGGTTATATGAATAATTTAGGCTATTTATTACACAAGGTAAGTATAATGACGAAAACAGAATTATCAAATCAATTAAAAGAATATAAAATAACAGCTCAGCAATGGTCTGTGTTAAAGGATATATCTCTTTATCCAAATGGAACCACCCCGGCTATGATTGCTGAAAGGCTCTTAGCAGACCGTCCAACAGTAACCGGAATTATACAAAGATTATTGCAAAAAGAATGGATTCTTATAAAACATAATCCTAAAGATAAACGGTCACATTTAATATTTTTAACAGATGAAACTAAGACATTAATACAGGAGATAGAAAATGTAAGCGATGAAGTTATAAAAAATGCTACAGCTAGTATTCCTAAAGAGGAAGTAGAAAATACAGTTCGAGTTTTGCAAAGTATGATTCAAAATTTACAAAAAAATAAAGGGTGAATAAAATGATTTTAGTAACAGGTGCTACAGGGAATGTAGGAAAAGAGGTTGTAAAATGCCTAATAAAAAGAAATGCTACTTTCAAAGTCACAACGCGCAGTAGAGAAACTGAAGGAGTGTATTTTGATTTTGAAAATCCTTCATCTGTAAAGGCGGCTTTAACAGGTGTTACTAAAGTCTTTCTAATAAGACCACCACATCTAGCTGATGCAAAAAAGTATTTCCAGCCTGTTGTAGATGCCGCAAAAGAAATAGGTATAAAACACATTGTATTTTTATCTTTATTAGGTGTAGAAAAAAATCCGATAGTACCTCATGCTAAAATTGAAGCTATGATAAAGGCTTCTGGGATCCCTTACACATTCCTAAGACCGAGTTTTTTTATGCAAAATTTATTATCACAACATGGTGATGAATTAAGAAATGAAAAAATAATTGAAGTACCTGCTGGTAAAGGGGAAACAAGTTTTATAGATGTACGGGATATTGGAGAAGTTGCAGCTAAAATATTAACCGAAGAGGGACATGAATTTAAAGCCTATTCTTTAACGGGAAATGAGGCATTAACATATTATGAAGTTGCTGCTATTATTTCAAAAATAATAAATAAAGATATTACTTATACAAATCCAAGTATATTTAAATTTAGAAAAAGAATGATTCAAAAGGGACTTAACAGTGACTTTATTTGGGTTATGATTGGAATATATACAACTGCAAAATTAGGGTTAGCTAAAAAAGTCACATTAGATTTATCGAATTTACTAGATAGAAGTCCAATAACTATGGAAACGTTTGTTTACGATTACAAAGAATTATTAATATAATAATGCAAAAGTAAAAAAGAGGATTATTCACGTAAAGAATCTATTATGTTTTAAGAGTAAGAGGGGATAGCCATGCAAAACAAAATTATCGTTATGTTTCAAAAAGATTTTCGTTTATATGATAACCCAGCTCTATTTGAGGCTGTTCAGTCCGGGGAGGTTCTTCCGGTATATGTACAAGATGAAACTTTTTCAATAGGAAGTGCGGCAAAGTGGTGGTTACACCATGCTATAATAGATGTCCAAAAGCAACTTAAGGCATTGGGCTCTACTTTAATAATCCGCAAAGGAAATACACAGGAAGAAATACTTTCTCTCATAAAACAATTAGATATAACGGCTGTATATTGGAATAGTTGTTATGATCCAGACAGGTTAAAATCTAATCAAAAAATGAAAATGATATTAGAAGATAAAGGTATTATTTGTAAGGAATTTAATTCGCATTTATTATTAGAACCGTGGATTATAAAAAAGAAGGATAACACTGAATATAAGGTGTTTACGCCTTTTTACAATGCATTTCAAAAGCAGGTAATACCTAAACCTATTAGCAGAGTACAGAGTATAAAGTGGGGAAGCTCTTTACCAGCAAGCTTATCTGTCTCAGAATTACACTTGTTGCCGAATATACCGTGGACATCTCATATGGAAGCAATATGGGAGCCTACAGAGGAAGGGGCATACAAAACATTTAAGAAATTTTTCTCTAGTAAATTAGCCTCTTATAGTGAAGGAAGAGATTTTCCAAATCAAAATGCTCATTCAATGTTGGCGCCATATCTTTCATTTGGCCAAATATCAGTGAAGTTAATGTATCACTACTTAATAAATAAAAGTACCGAAAGACAATGTAGTTTTTTTGAAAAACAAGTGATTAGTTTTATACGCCAATTAATTTGGAGAGAGTTTTCTTATTATTTGCTATATCACTATCCGTTTACAGCATATAAACCTCTTAATAAAAACTTTGAACATTTTCCGTGGAATAAGGAAGAGGAGTTATTAAGAGTATGGCAGAAGGGTGAAACTGGTTATCCGTTTATTGATGCGGGAATGCGAGAACTATGGCAAACCGGTTTTATGCATAATCGGGCAAGAATGGCTGTAGCCTCTTTTCTTGTAAAGCATTTGTTAATTCCGTGGCAAGAAGGTGCAAAATGGTTTATGGATACACTACTAGATGCTGATATTGCAAATAATACAATGGGATGGCAATGGGTTGCTGGAAGTGGAGCAGATGCATCACCGTACTTTCGTATTTTTAATCCTATCACACAAGGAGAAAAGTTTGATAAAAATGGAGAGTATATAAGAAGATGGGTACCAGAATTAAGAGATATCCCAAACAAATATATACATAAACCTTGGGAAGCACCTGAGCATATTTTACAAAAATCCAATATAAAACTTGGGAATACATATCCTTATCCGATTGTTGATCATAAGGCAGCACGAGAGAGAGCCCTTTGTGCATATAAAAATATGAAAGAATTTGTATGAAATAGGTTAAACAATATGTATTTAGAATTTTATCCATTATAAGGACATACTAATCATATAAATTTTCTATAATCTTCTAGTAAAAAGGAGAATGTTTATGAAAAAATCTAGTATTATAGTATTTTTACTAACATATGGTTTGTTTTATGTTTCTAGTGTTTTATTCCCTATTGATCGTACTTGGTATGATGCGTTAGAAAAGCCGTCTTGGACACCTCCTGGTATGACAATCGGAATGATATGGGCTGTATTATTTGGACTTATTGCATTATCAGTTGCAATTATTTACAACAACTATGGATTCAAGCCAAAAACATTTTGGTTTTTATTCCTTTTAAATTATATATTCAATCAAGCGTTCAGCTATTTTCAATTTAGCCAAAAGAATTTGTTTTTAGCAACAGTAGATTGTTTACTTGTCGCTATTACTACGTTACTCCTCATAGTGGTTTCTTCCAAATTATCTAAAGTATCGACATGGTTGCTAATTCCGTATTTTTTATGGTCTGCATTTGCTACATATTTATCTTGGACCATTTATAGTATAAATTAAAGACGGAACTAAAAACTTGAGCATAATAAAAATGCTCGAGTTTTTATGTGTGTTAATGATAATCCGAAATATGGAATATATACATCTTAGGGAGGTCATCTTTGTGAAGAAATGGATAAAAATTATGCTGTACTCTTTACTAGCTATTTTAATTATAGGAAGTATTACTTTTTTGACTTGGTCTCAGTTTACTTATAAACCGACGAAAGAGGCTTTGTCGTTAGTAGATGATAAAAAAGATGAAGATAATATCGTTTTTGGAGCGAAAGATGCGAAAGTAGGGGTTATTTTTTATCAAGGAGCTAAAGTAGAAGCTGAGGCTTATAGTTACTTAGGAGAAGCTCTTGCAAAAGATGGGCACTTTGTAGTAATGCCTAAGTTACCATTAAACTTAGCGATATTTGGAATAAATGAGGTAGATAGTGTAATTGAAAAGTATCCTGAAGTTCAAAAATGGTATGTTGCGGGGCATTCAATGGGCGGAGCTATGATTTCTAAGTATGCCTCTCAGCATGAAGACAAGGTACACGGAATCATTTTCTTAGGTTCGTATCCTGCAGATGACTTTTCTACAAAATCGATTCCGATGTTATCAATTTATGGAGAAGTAGATGCTTTAGCAACTCTAGAAAAAATAGAGAACAATAAAAAGTTAATGTCGAAAAATACAACTATGCACATGATAAAAGGGGGAAACCATGCTCATTTTGGCATGTATGGTGAGCAAAAAGGTGATAATGCGAGTTTAATTACGGCAAAAGCACAACGAGATGAAACAGTAAAAGTAATTGAACAATGGTTATTGGAACAATGATAACGAATTTAATAAATCTACCGAAAGAATTATCCAAACGGTAGATGGGAGAGAGAATAAAGAGCCAAATCGTATGAATTGGCTCTTTTATTTATTTGCTATCTCCAATTGTCCCCTTATTTTCTCAGGAATATCCTCTTTAGAAATAATATCGTAAGAATACACATATTTTCCTTTCACATGAATTTTTAAGTAAGTTTTTCTTATAAAATCATTAGGCGTGTTCGTTCCAACTGTATATTCTTTTTCATTACTTAATTCGTCAACAGCTTTTAGTGAGTACATAGCTTTTCCTTTATGAGGATAATCTGGAACACCATATCCTTTCGCAACGGCATATACATTTTTTTCTTCAGCAATCGGATTAAATCTGTCTAAATCTCCGCGTAATATAAAAGGTAGTAAGTATATAGGGAGGCCTATTCCTAGTATGCAAATTACAAATTTCTTCATGATCGTTTCTCCTTTTGTCTATTTACATTTTTGAGTATAGAAAAAAGTTCTTATGAATATAGAGGGAAATTCTTTAAGTTTTTCTTAATAAAGTTTAACTTTGTGAAAAAAACTAATTTGAGCATTAAGTTTACGAAATGAATAGCCAAATAACCTATTTTCTTTATTTTTTGATGGTAGGTTATTAGGTTTTATATTGGTATGAGTGAATTAAGAAATAAGTGAGGTTTAGGAAATAGAATGAATTTATCTTATAGTAATAAGAGAATTACCTGAATAAATGATAGTGAGAACAATTAAAGAAAGCATCTAGTGGGGGGCTTTTTTCTTTTGAAACAGAGAATCTCATGGGTCGGTTACATGTAATTTCGTGCTGTGCTTCTAGGTCATTGGAAAATCCAACAATAAAAAAAGAGGGGGAAGGCGTTTTTTATTGAAGTTTGTTAATGATAGATTTTTAACTTGAGAGGGGGATCGTAAAATAGATTATTAATCTCTTTGGTAATTTTTATTTTCCTTATAGTTGGCATATTGTATTAGAAATTTTAAATTTTGAAGGGAGAATCAATAAGTATGGGTAAGAAAAGAAGAATAAGTAATAAGTTATTACTTATCAGTGCAATTTTTACAATAGCAATTCCCTCAGTCTCATATGCGGAGGAAGTAATTTCACCTGAAAATTTTAAGAGTTCTTCAAATTTGTATAAGGCACGGAATACGGAAATTTTGAAAACAAATTTATATCCTAATACATATAATAATCCATTTAACCACCAATTTATTTCAAAATTAAAGGAAGTAAACACAAATATAAAAAAAATAGACAATAGTGATGATGAAAATCCTGTTATATCTACTACTCTTTCATTTATTCGCCATATGAATAGTGAAGATTATAAATCTGCATTTGATTTAACCTCAAGGTCATTACAGAAAATAATATCCGAAGAATGGTTGAAGAGCTATTGGGAGGGACTGCCAGTTCAATTACAAGCAGGTTCTTTTATAGAAATTGGAGAGGTTACACAAAAAGAGACAAATCCTGTTCATACAAATGTGGAGATTCAATTAGTTTTTGAAAAAATGACTGTACCTTTACTAATTAAACTAGATCCATCTGGAAAAATAGACGATTTTCAACTAAGCATGTCGTTTAGTCCTGTTGCTGAGCGTCCATCATATAGTAAGCCTGAATCATTTGTTGATAAAGAAGTAGTAGTTGGAAGTGGTGCATTTCCATTACCAGGAACATTGTCGGTTCCAAAAGGAAATGGTCCTTTTCCAGCGGTTATTCTTGTTCAAGGATCAGGAGCAACTGATCAGGATGAAACAGCGTTTGCTTTAAAACCATTTCGCGATTTAGCTGAAGGTCTTGCATCGAAGGGAATTGCTGTCCTTCGCTATAATAAACGAACGTATGAACATGGGCTGAAAACACAATTCAGTCCCTTCTATACAGTTGATAAAGAGACAACAGATGATGCTCTTCTTGTAACTCAATTTCTTAAAAATGAGCCTCTAATAAATAAGAGTCAAATATATATTCTTGGTCATAGTCAAGGTGGAATGATGCTTCCGAAAATGATTGAAAAAGACCAAAATCAAAATATTGCTGGGGCAATTGTAATGGGTGGACCAGCTCGTACGATTCAAGACGTTGTTTTAGATCAATTTGAGTATCTTTTTTCTATTGGAGCAATGAACCAGGAGCAATATAAATTTTACAAATCGCAATTTGAATTATTAAATGATCCAAATTTCTCTGGTCAGAATCCTCCAAAAGATTTTTACTTAGGATCAGCAGTATTTTGGGATTCTATTCGGAAAATTAAAGCAGCAGAAATATCAAAAGAACAAAAGACACCACTTCTTATTATTCAAGGAGAAAGAGACTATCAAGTTCAATCAAAAATCGAAATTCCTCTTTGGAAAGAACAATTAAAAGAACGAAATAACGTTGATTATCGACTATATCCAAAGTTAAATCATTTCTTTACAGAGGGCGATGGGGAAATAAGTAAACCGGATGAATATTATAGTCCTGCTAATATTCCTGAGTATGTTATAAATGATATTGCTGCTTGGGTGCAAGGCAGATCGCAATTAAATTAGCAACCATATGTTTTAATAAAGACTTTCTTTCTGTAATCAAAATAGAAATATTTTTATTAGGTTATATGTTTTTTTTAGCACTCTTTGAAAAGGAGTGCTTTTTTATTTTTCTATGATTTCTATAAAATAATGGACTTGTCTTCCAAATAAAGCGTTATTTGTAACGCTGTTATCAAAGCAAAGTGCTCGTGACATTTCCTTGATATTCAAAAACATTAATAACCTATTATGTGAAGTTTTTTGAAAATTTAGGTTTAACATCTTTAAAATAGGTGTATTACATATTACATAACAACTAAATAAGAAAATAAAAAATCTAAGGGAGGAAAAATACGATGCATAAGAATGAAAGAAAACCGGTGGTTTATGAATATCAAAATGAACAGGAAGTAGTTATGAAAGTAAAAGAGCTAGAATTGAAAGGGATTCACCAAGATGACATTTACGTCTTAACACAAGAAAAACATATAACAAAAAAGATTGCGGATGATACAAACACAAATACGATTGGAGTAAAAGAACAAGGGTTGGGCACAAGTATTATCAACTTTTTCTCCAAAAAAGGGGACGAGCTCCGAAATCAAATGGAGGAAATGGGGTTGTCGAAGGAGGAAGCTAACTTATATGAAGAAAAACTAGATCAAGGGAGAATTTTACTTCTAGTAACAGATGAAACACTAACGGCGAGTGATAGGCAGCCGCAAAACTATCATTCTCTCTAATAGATTGCAATATCTGATAAATAGATAAGTTAATTATTTTAGGTTGTAGCATGGAAGAAAATAAAAGTAGAGAAGGGTGAGAAAAATGAAACATACAATATTTAAATATGCTGTGATTGGGATTACGACCGGAGTCATAGTATCTCTGTTAAAAAAAGAAAATCGGAAAGCTATACAAACAAAAGGAAAAAGCGTAAAAGACAAACTACAAGAAGGAAACATAAAGGAAACATTAGAGAAGGTAACCGAGACAAGTAAACAATTCTCTGTAACTGCAGCTAATGTTGCAAAACAAACATTACCACAACTGCTTACAGCCACACCGGTTGTCATTTCTACTATTAAAGATTTAACAGAAAACGAAAATAACAAAAAGAAAAAAGATGAAAAGGATAATGAAATAAATCAAAATAGTAAGAACCTAGCCGGAGAAAAAACGGAAAATGAAAAGAAATATGTGAAAGAAGGGAAAGAAGAGAGTGCTTAGATTTAATTCTAAAAAGAGAAAGTGAGGAAAAAAGTATGAAATCTCTGTATGCAATTGATGTAGGAATTGGTTTTACTAAGCGGGCATATCGACAGGATGTAGATTCTGAGGTGACGATTAAGAGTGAAGCTGCCACACTAGCTCCTGTACCTAATCATGCTGAAAGTGAAGATTTAACAAAGGTAAGTTTTATAGACTTAGACTTTGCATACTACATGGGAAATGAAGCACATCAATCTGACGCTTCATTTCTTCCTCCATTTGAAGAAGAAATAGAAAATTATTATGAAAGCGAACAGTTTAAACAACAAATATTTGGTTGCATTGCAAAGGATTATAAAGAAAATGTCGTGTTACCTTTAGTTGTTACCGGGCTTCCAGTCACTTGTTTTGGTAGTCAGCATGAGCAATTACAACGTGCACTAAAAAAAGAAACTTCCGTACAAATTGATGGGAAATTTATTAATATTACGGTTGAAAATGCTTTGATTCTTCAGCAACCGATCGCTTTACATGCCTATTTCTTAAAAGAGGGAATCATTCAGGAACAAGATCGCATCTTAATTATTGATGGTGGATTTCGTACATTAGAAATGACAGATATGAAACAGAATGTCATTTTAAATCATTATGAGACGGAACTAGGATGTAGCAAGCCTTTGAAAAATATTAAGAATATCCTGCAGAATCATGAGGGTGAAAGTAATCAATTGCATATTAACGACATGCCAAAAATATTAGAAAAAGGATATGGAGATAAAGAAGAAAATTATGAGACAAGTCAGGTGGATATTTTAATTCAAAAAGAGTTGGATACACATTTCCAAGACATCATGCGTGTATTACAAGAACAATTTAAGTTAGACCAGTATGATACTATTATTTGGACAGGAGGAATAGTAGATCTCCACAAAAAACAAATTGAAAAAATGCAAGGTGAAATTGTTTCTTTCCGGATGGTAGACGCTTCAAAAGAGGCCGCGCTTCATGGATACTATATTATTGGAAGTCAAGTATTTGAGGACATCACCAATCAATCTGCATATAAATCCAAATTATAATGACGACCGAAATGGAGTTCGTTGAATAGACGTGCCAAATTGTGTGGCTTCTTTTCCAAATATAAATAAGAAAAGATAAAAAGTGCTTGTATAGAGGAAATGTTTAAAATTGAGAATAAAAATAACTAATATATAGGGGGTCTTCCTTTTTAAAGAATAAGACCTCCTATGCATTTATTTTGTAATTTAGATGATTTAAAAACTTTTCCTCCAAGATATGGATACCTACATACAAATTTCATATTACGGATATGATTCGATCAAACATAAAACTATTTAGAAAGGAAGAATAATATGGAATGCATAAAAATGACGAAATGGAGTTGGTATCATGTGAAAACTAGTGAGTTTGAAGAAATTTCTTCTATAATCCCCCGTGATGTAACATCTTATTTCTCTCAATTTGTAAAGAAAATAAGTTCTCCTTGTGAAAATGGATTATATGTTTATACGTTATCACCAAGTCAAACTTGTGTATATGGTTCGTTTTTATATGATCAAGATAAAAAGGACGCCAAAATTCAAAAATTTCTTCATTATTTCGTAGCTCATGGGATACTGATAACGGTCCAAGAAAAAGAGGAAGAAGATTTTCAAGAATTAATACATAATTTCCCTATAGGTATAAAAAATTGTAATAGTTCCGCTGAAGGACTATGTGCCATCTTATCGATATTTATATCTCACTATTTACGAAAGGTTGACTATTTTGAAAACAATTTCAGAAATGTGTTATGGGATTTTTATCATCATAATAACATAGCAGTTTTAGAAAGGATTTATCATATTCGTCATGAATTATTTATGAACACACATGTGTTTCGCTTAATACAAGAAGTGTTACAAGGCTTGGAGGAAGCTTGGTTAGAAAAACTAACAAACACCCTTTGTTATAAACAAACACACGTAAAATTAGAGCGTGGATTACAACTTGTTAAAGAGTACCAAGAAGAATTAGACACGATGATTCATTTGCAAGAAGTTGTTTCTTCTCATCGTGGGAATGAAATTATGAAAGCTCTTACTGTATTAACTGCTGTGAGTACGCCTTTGACAGCCTTAGGAGCATTATGGGGTATGAATTTTAAATACATGCCTGAACTAGAATGGAAATATAGCTATTTAATCGCTCTCTTATTTATTATTTTCACAACAGCGGGTATGTATATGTATATGCGATTCAAAGGGTGGACAGGTGATTTATTACGAGTAAAGAAAAAGAAGTCTTTTTTTAAATCTAATTGATCCTGTTTATAAAAAATATGATAGACATATAGTTAATAATATTTATTAATTGGGGTAGTGCCATATCCCTATCAAGTTAAAGTTTTGATGTCCCCGCAATGATAAAAATAAACTTGGTTTCCATAAAAAACATAATATTTTCATTTAAAGGCTATGAAGTGAAATGTCATCATCTTCATCACGTTTGACCTTCAAGAAATAAAAAGTTAAACTATTCTTGTACTCGAAGTACTATTATAGTACTGGAGAGATAATAACTTTACTATTTTGGTATGAGGTGAATAAATGATGAAAGATCGGATTGCCAAAACTGCTATTGCGCTTTTTCATGTAAGGGGAATAAAATTCACAATGAGTGATTTAGCTCGTGATCTAGGTGTAAGCAAAAGTACGCTTTACGAGCATTTTCCATCTAAGGACGAGCTTATTGGTTATGTAGTTGAGCAAATAAATGAAGAAGCCCAAATACGTTTTCGGGAAATTATCGATAATTCGAATTTGACCATACCGGAAAAATTAAAAGGGATTCTTTTAATTGTGCCTAAGGATTTTCAGCACAGCTTCGTACGTTTACTGATTGAACTGCGACGTTACCATCCAGAGCAGTGGGCAAAAATAGAACAAGGCATAAATGAAGAATGGGAGGTAATTACTGGGCTAGTTGAAGAGGGCATCAATAGCGGTGTTTTACGTTCAATGGACATTCCAGTGCTAATCCAAACACTCAAAACGTTAATGAAATCAATTTTTGAACAGGGGAGTATAGCCTCTAACCAAATTACTCTACAAGAGTCACTTGCAATGATGGCCGATATCATATTGCATGGAATCACAAGTAAGGATTAAATAGTACTTCTACATAAAAAATGAGTAGGGTCACAATAACCATACAGGTTAACGTAGCCCCGCTCATTTTTTATTTTTATCCCGCTTTAATGGGCAGTAAGATTCCTACCTCAAAATTCAGTGAAAGCAAAGAATTTAGGTGGGAGATCAACTGCCCATAAAAGTCCGATTGGTGAGGGCTGATAATCAGTGGGGGATGAAGAAAACCCCACTGATTAAAGTTTCACTTTATGTCGATTTTACTTAAGGGTAATTATACTTTACAGTCTGGAAGATTTCGGTATAATATAAAATGAGTACCGAAAATAATTTTTCGGTACTAAAGGTACGAATTAAGGTAATCAGAGATGGAAACGAAAAGTTTGTAATTTTAAATTGTTTTTTCAATTTGGCTGGGATGTCCTTGAAGATAAAATACGGGTATAGGAGGAATGTAAATGGATTTTTTTGAGACTGTTATAATCATTGTGAATTTTAGTATTCTAGGCTGTATATTGTTTTTTAGTGAGAAAATAAAACAATGGTCTGTCTTCATTCTAACAGTTGCCTTTTGTGTGGTTGTTGTGCAGCTTATCGTAGAAGGGTATCGCTGGCAGATGATTCCTGCTTATTTGTCCCCATTTATTTTAACAAGCTGCTATCTATTTGCTGAATCAAAAAAGAACGTTAAAAGTTGTGGGGCATTCACAGTCAAGACAGCGCTACTGGTCATTTATTTGACTATTGCGGTCATGCTTCCTTCCCTCATGCCGGTAGTTTTATTTGAAAAAACGAGCGGTCCCTTCAAGGTTGGTACTACACTTTATCATTGGATTGATTATAATCGAGAAGAACCTTATATGAAAGATTTGAACGGCCGGCGCGAGCTGATGGTTCAGGTTTGGTATCCTGCAAAAGAAAAAGGAGAGATGAATCGCGCACCTTATATCCATAACTCGGATGAGATTGCCAAGGGGTTGGAAAAATCATTGTCTATTCCAGCATTCGCGTTTCATCATCTAGGCTTGATGAAGTCGAATGCATTCATGGAAGCTCAATTGTCAGATTCAGAGGAACGTTATCCGGTCCTACTCTTTTCCCATGGTTTAAGCGGTTTTCGCAATCAAAACACGTTTGAGGTGGAGGAGTTGGCCAGCCAAGGTTACATCGTCGTAGGAATTGATCATACCTATGATGCTGCAGCTACCGTCTTTCCAGATGGCAGAACCGCTTTTGTACAGTCGATCAATTTAACTGATTTTGCCGAACGAGATCGCCATATCAAATTATGGAAGGAAGATGTTGTTTTTGTACTTAATCAAATAGAGAAGCTTAACCAAAGCGATAAAGATAATCGCTTTACAGGAAGAATGGATACATCCCGAATTGGAATGTTTGGACATTCTTATGGTGGAGCTACAGCTGCGCAAGTGTTAGTGGAAGACTCCCGTGTCAAAGCAGCCATCAATATGGATGGTACATTATATGGGGAAAATGTTCCGAAATCTAGAGTTGGAAAACCGTTTTTGATTATGAATGCAGAGACTAGTGATGATTCCACGAAAGATTTTTTAGAGGGAAAAGTTCGTAGTGACCATGCACTTGCAGGTGGTGGCATGTCAATGGTTATTCCCCATACCAATCATACGAGTTTCACTGATTTTCATTTGTTCTCTCCTTTGTTACGAAGCTTAGATGAAGATCCAAGATACGTTCACCGTATTATAAACGAATTCAGTCTCGCTTTTTTTGATCGATATGTGAAACAGGTAGACGATAGCTCTGCGCTTGAAAAATTGGACTCCAAATACCCAGAAGTGAAATTTAAAGTGAATTAATGACAATGTCTTTTAATATATTTGCTAACAGTTGGGTATATATTTTAATCATCAAGAAAGATTGCCCTCTGTAGCATACAGAGGGCAATCTTTTTTAAATTAATATAAAGGAGTTTTTTTATGTTTAATAGATTGAAGTATTTTCTTTTATCCGAGAAAGAAATAGTTGAAACTGTGAAGAATTACAAGGAGGAAAAAATACATGTTTTCATAATAAAAGATTTTTTAGGGGAGTTAATCTTAATAAGAACTCTTATATTTTTAATGTTTGTTCCAATATCAACTTTTATTTTTTCAGTTGTAATTTTTGGAGCTGTTTTCTTTTTATCCGGTATTAAGATTACCATTTGGGGCATTGCTATAATGTTATTGGTTCCAATAACATTACTTTTCTATATGAATATAACTAATACATCAATTATTATTACTGATTTAGTGAAGAAATTTTTATTAACCATAAAATATCTAAATCCATTTTACTCAATATTAAATAAACCTTGGTTATTTATTTTTGAATTATTATTTGGTTTTTTATATGTCTTCGTGCTATCTTTGTTTTCTATTTGGATAGTATTACATTCATTAGAAATAGGTTTCTCTGAATTTAGTTCAGAGGACAATCGAAGTTTCCAATTTTCAATTATTATTTTGCATACAGCAATTTATTTGTTTATAAGAGTTCATGGCCAGCCTTGTAAGACAACTAAGCAAAAAATTAAAAAACTGAAAATGAAATTTTATTTATGGTTTTGTTCTATGATTGCAAGTATTGTATATATATTTGAATCACTCTTTAATTATATGAATGGAATTCAAGCAATTTATTTTATATTTGTTTTAATGATTGCTTTAGAAAGAACAGTGACACATTATAAGAAATTTATAGATTTTTTAGAATCTGAAAATTTGTATGAAAAATAATTTTAGAGAGAAAAGTCATTTGAAATATAAAAAGTTATACCTACTAAGTACTGAACGAGTAAAAAAACGCTATTCTTTCTCTAGAATCATAGGAAAGGATAGCGTTTTTTATGTCTATTTTTGTATCTGATGAACTACAACTATTTGCTCAAGAAATTCAATGTTATTTATCCCCGAACATCTTAAGAAATCTTGCCAGAGAGTCTGGTTTCGTGCAACGAACCTGTAAATTCCAAACAAAAAGTTTACTCAATTTATGAGTATGTATGGAAAAAGAAAGAGATTCAATAATGCTTTGTTTAATATTAATTTATACAGAAATTCATATTAAACAATATGTAATAATACATTTTATGATAATTTATTAAAATAAAATGTTATATTTTTGGGTGGAATATATAAATGGAGGAAATGTTATGAACAAGAATTTAAAATTTACTCAAATGATGATCGGTATTAGTACGATGGCATTATCATTTGGAAGTATTCAAACACAGGTATCCGCAGAAGAAAAAGCACCCTATAATACGTTACAGATGAAACCGATTGGGACAGAAACTTCAAAAGATGAAATGGCTCATGCTACAAAAGCGGACGAAACATTGAATTTTGAAGAGCGTTTAAAAGTAGGCGATTTTTCACAACGACCTACTTCGGTGATGAAACATGATGAAAGGCAATTAAAGCAAAGCTATACTCTGGCAGAATTGAATAAAATGTCTGATAGTGAATTCATTGATACGCTATCAAGAGTTTCATGGAATCAAATTACAGACTTATTTCAATTCAATCAAGATACGAAAGCTTTTTATCAAAATAAAGAACGTATGAACGTTATCATTGATGAATTAGGACAAAGAGGGACATCTTTTACGAAAGAGGATTCAAAGGGAATTGAAACTTTTGTTGAAGTATTACGTTCTGCTTTTTATGTGGGATATTTTAATAATGAAGTAGGTTACTTAAATGAGAGAAGCTTCCATGACAAATGTTTACCAGCATTAAAAGCTATTGCAAAAAATCCAAACTTTACATTAGGTACAGCTGAGCAAGATAGAGTAGTAGTTGCGTATGGGAAATTAATTAGTAATGCTTCTAGTGATGCTGAAACAGTACAGTATGCGGCAAATATTTTAAAACAGTTTAATGATAACCTTTCTATGTATGCTAATGATTATATGAAAGAACAAGCTGTATATGAAATCGTAAAAGGTATTGATTATGATATACAATCTTATTTGCAGGAAACGAATAAAAAGCCTAATGCAACAATGTGGTATGGAAAGATAGATAACTTTATAAATGAGGTTAGTAGAATTGCTCTCATACGGAATTTAACAACTGAGAATAGTTGGCTAATTAATAATGGGATTTATTATGCAGGACGTTTAGGGAAATTTCATAGCAATCCAAACAAAGGATTGGAAGTTATTACACAAGCGATGAATATGTATCCTCGCCTAAGTGGACCTTATTTTATAGCGGTAGAGCAAATCAAAACAAACTACGGTGGAAAAGATTATGATGGAAATACAGTAGATTTACAGAAAATACGTGAAGAAGGGAAGTTACAATACTTACCTAAAACATATACATTTGATGATGGATCTATTGTTTTTAAGACAGGCGATAAAGTAACAGAAGAGAAAATTAAAAGGTTATATTGGGCAGCCAAAGAAGTAAAGGCACAATATCACCGTGTAATTGGAAATGATAAAGCACTAGAACCAGGTAACGCAGATGATGTGCTGACAATTGTAATTTATAATAATCCAGATGATTATCAATTAAATAGACAATTATATGGATATGAAACGAACAACGGCGGTATTTATATTGAAGAGAAGGGTACTTTCTTTACATATGAGCGTACACCAAAACAGAGTATTTATAGTCTAGAAGAGTTATTCCGTCACGAATTCACTCATTATTTACAAGGAAGATACGAGGTTCCTGGTTTATTTGGGAGTGGAGAACTATATCAAAATGAACGCTTAACTTGGTTCCAAGAAGGGAATGCAGAATTCTTTGCAGGATCTACACGTACAAATAATGTTGTTCCACGTAAAAGTATTATAAGTGGCTTATCATCTGATCCGGCAAGCCGTTATACTGCAAAGCAAACTTTGTTCGCAAAATATGGATCATGGGATTTTTATAATTATTCCTTTGCACTACAGTCTTATCTATATAATCACCACTTTGAAACCTTTGATAAGATTCAGGATTTAATCCGTGCAAACGATGTGAAAAATTATGACGCGTATCGTGAAGCATTAAGTAAAGATGCACAGCTGAATACAGAATATCAAACGTATATGCAGCAGTTGATTGATAATCAAGATAAATACAATGTACCACAAGTAACAAATGATTACTTAATACAACATGCACCTAAGCCGTTAGCTGAAGTGAAGAAAGAAATTGTCGATGTAACTAATATAAAAGATGCAAAAATCACAAAACATGAGTCTCAATTTTTTAACACATTTACTGTAGAAGGCAAGTACATAGGTAGTACATCAAAAGGTGAGTCTGAAGACTGGAAAACAATGAGTAAACAAGTCAATCAAACCTTGGAGCAGTTGTCTCAAACAGGATGGAGCGGCTATAAAACAGTTACAGCCTATTTTGTTAACTATCGTGTGAATGCAGCCAATCAATTTGAATATGATATTGTTTTCCATGGTGTTGCAACAGAGGAAAAAGAAAAAACAACGACTATAGTAAATATGAATGGACCATATAGCGGGATAGTAAATGAAGGAATTCAATTCCATAGTGATGGTACAGAAAGTGAAAATGGAAAAATTATTTCTTATCTATGGAACTTTGGAGATGGTACAACAAGTACAGAAGTCAGCCCTACCCATGTATATGGAGAAAAAGGAGCATATACTGTGGAACTAACAGTGAAAGATAGTAGAGGAAAAGAAAGTAAAGAACAAACAAAAGTTACTGTAAAACAAGATCCGCAAACAGGTGGATCCCTTGAAGAGGAAAAGGTACTCCCGTTTAATAAGCTTGTAAAAGGAAATCTGATTGCTCCTGATCAAACAGATGTTTATACGTTTGATGTTACAGTTCCAAAAGAAGTAGATATTTCTGTGGTAAATGAACAAAACATTGGGATGACATGGGTACTTTATCATGAATCAGACATGCAAAATTACGTAGCTTGTAGTGAAGATGAAGGAAATGCTATAAAGGGAAAATTCGTAGCGAAACCAGGGAAATATTATTTGAATGTGTATAAATTTGATGATAACACTGGTGAATATTCATTATTAATAAAATAAATTTATTTTCAATATGTATATAACGGTTGTTTTTTTAGGAGGAGTCTGTCACGATAGGCTTCTCCTATTTTTTACTCTAAAATAAGTTAATAAATTAGGTAATTATCTTTAAAAATAAATCGTTATAAACCTAAAATATTCAATTAAAAAATAGAAGAGAGGGAGCTTGCGTCTTAATAAGACTAATATTAGGAGTTATGTCACATTTCGATTAAATAAAATATCGTAAAATCCCCAGAATAAATTTTTTTGCATGTTCATTCATTTAGGGTAATTCTCAACTCTTAAGCTGATGTATGTGGGGGACCGACTCATATACATCAGCTTAAATAATTAGATATTTTATTTATTAAGTTAAGCGAAATTTTATTCGTATAGGAGGAAGGCCCATTTAATTCTTTTTTCGAATGTTATTCATGTTTATCGTATTCCATCGAATGCGCTTGTTACCAAGTGATGTACATAGGAATCATCCAACTTATCACCGGTTACTAGCAACCGATAAAAAATTGGTCCGTAAATGAGATCGATGGATAATTCAATATCAAGGTTTTCTTTCAATTCTCCTCTTTGAATTCCCTTCTCTAGAAGTTGCTTTGCTTGCAGTCGACGGGGCTGGAAACATCGAGTGCGATATTCCTCTTCCAGTTTTAAGTCAACGTTTGATTTTCTCTTTGCAACCAGAAGTTCGTAGTCGCTTAAATGGATTATTCATGTCTATTTTCTTTTTGGGTGTTGCTGTTGGATCCTTTTTCGGAGGATGGAGTGTAGCATTGTGGATCGGAATCGCTTTTCCGACCATAGCGCTGCTTTATTTTGCCACAGAGAAATAGTTCTATAATCAAATTTAAACAGACCGGATTCGCTTGAATGCGTATTCATTGATATGTCTGAGTTTTATAGATTATTTGCGGTTATTTTGAAGTTTTTACATCACAACCAGATTTTTTGTCTCTATCGCTAAAAGAGGGCAAAACTCACCATATAAAATGTGTCCGAATTCCATTTAGACTATGAAAAAAGAGAGCTTGCGCTAGACAACAAGCCCTCTAAAAAATAACGTAATTGAGATATCTATATATTAACAGTTATTTTCTAACGATTCTATATGTCTTATGTTGAGAAATAAATTATAAGTGGCTTGATAACGCTAAAATGAATTATTGACATAATATTTCGACGATAATATAATAAATCTCGAATTCAAGATAACTTGTAAAGGATTGGTAATTATGAGAGCTTATCTTTAAAGTTATTTGTTATATTATCAAGGGAATTACAGCCAATCACTAAACGTATGAAAAGGATCTAAAAATTTATGGACTTAATGCAACTGAATTTGCAGTGCTTGAGCTACTATACAGTAAAGCTGATCAGCCTATAAAAAAATTGGGGACAAAATATTACTTGTAAGTTTTTGTATCACGTATGCATCAATTATTTCAGAAGGTATTGAATTGGTGACACTAATTTTTCCACAGCATAGAGAGGGGATTCGGCAAATATTTGGTAGTTTGGACTATATTGAGAAAAAATGATAAGTAAACAGTTGAAAAAGTTAGGATATTACGCACAGAAAGTGTAAGTTTTTAGATGTTATTTCTGTTTAGTAATATCCTAATTAAATATAAATTAAATAAATAGGAGGGAAAATTAATAAATAGTAGTAAATGTATTGTAGTACAAAATAAAGAAATTATGTAATTGCAATTAATATAGTAGGAAATAAAGTTGTTATGTTCACGTATACATATCGTCCTTTTCATTATAAATCTTTCATAAAGCGGAGAGTGGGTATCAAGAATGGAGTTACGTCATTTAGAGTATTTTATTCAAGTTTGTAATAATAATAGTTTTACTAAAGCTGCGGAAGTTCTAGGTATTTCACAGCCGACTTTAAGTCAACAAATACGTGTGTTAGAAGGTGAACTTGATACACCTTTGTTTCATCGAGTTGGAAGAGGTATCAAAATGACAGAAGCGGGTAAGCTGCTATTTGATAAAGGAAAATTTATCATGCAACAATTTGATGACGTTTATAATGAAATTTTTGAATTAAAGGGTGTAAAAAGAGGTGTGATTACTATAGGAGGTCTATTAGAGGACCTTACTTATTTAACACCTTATATTATGAAGTTTCAACAACATTATCCCAACATCGTAGTGAAAATTGTAGAATCCGAAGTTGCCGTAAATCAAATCGTTGACAAAAATATTGATTTTGGGATTACACGTAGTGCTCAAATTCCAGACACATTAACAAACACCCTTTTGTATAGTGAAGAGCTCGTCCTTGTCATTCCAAAAAATCATCCTTTGAATGAAAAATCATTTGTTTCTTTTCGAGAATTAGTAGGGCTGAGTAGAATAATGGTTTCATGTAGTTGTCGTGAATCTATTAAAATATATTGTGAGAGTTTAGGGTTATCTTTATCTGAAGCAAATATAGAAACAAAATCTTCTATTTCTCTATTGAGCCTTGTATACAATGGACATGGGGTTGCCATAATACCTCGTTCACTGGTTAACTTTGTTAATAATGATACTTTGAGCATAGTTCGTATTACTGATCCAACACCAAGTCAAGATATTAATCTTATTCACTTTGATGATAAATTTTTAAGTTTTGCTGCACGCATCTTTATGCAGAAGTTAAATGATTCGCAAAAAGTATCAGTGTAATAGAAATAATAATGATTCTAGTGTAAAATTTGAAAAAATCTATAAATCTTAAGATAAAGCAAATATTAAAGTCAAAGGGCAGTGGCTTTATATGTGTGGTGTGATCGATTTTTGACTTTTACTTAAGGGAAAGGGGTAGGCTTTGCACGGAGAGAAGGATGTAAAAAACAAATCAAGTTTAAGCTATCAACTCTTTTGTCCTATTAAATAGTAATAGATTCCAATAGAGATATACAATGCTATTTCGAATCTACATATCC
Source organism: Bacillus sp. RCC_6_1 (assembly GCF_041360755.1). NCBI lineage: Bacteria > Bacillati > Bacillota > Bacilli > Caryophanales > Bacillaceae > Bacillus > Bacillus sp. RCC_6_1. The sequence goes on along the minus strand of NZ_JBFUPV010000006.1, from coordinate 140,353 downwards.
TTATTGCAGAAAGAAAACCACCGGCATTATACCGGTGGTTTTGATTTAGAAAGCAAAGCAAGTACAACCGATACCCCATGTAGTTCCATCTTTTCCTATTACGGTATGAGTGTGTTGATGGAGAGGGTTACTGCAACTATGTAACTTGTTATCATGGGCATCGTGAGAAAGTATAGTGTTGGCTAGGTTAGCACCGCCATAACCATAAACTCCCGTCGGTGACCAGTCAGGTGATGCTGGCGGCAATTCAGGTGATAAATTTTTAAATTCATCATTTCCATACACAACCTGTCCGCCCATAATTGTGAGTAATGATTCAAGGTTTTTGATTTCTTCTTCTGGCACAGTAAAGTAGTCAGCAGACAATACAGCAAGATCAGCAAACTGACCTACTGCAAGGGTTCCTTTTTTACCTTCATCACCAGAGAACCACGCACTTCCTTTTGAATATAATTCCAGGGCTACTTTTCTATCCAGTTTATTTTTTTCATCGTATATCGAAAGTCCACCAATGGTTTTTCCGGCAACCATCCAATAAAGAGCGACCCAAGGGTTATAGCTGGAAACTCTAGTTGCATCACTACCGGCGCCAACAGGTATACCAAGGTCTAACATACGATAAATCGGAGGAGTACGCTTTGCAGCTTCCTTTCCGTATAAATCAACAAAGTATTCACCTTGAAAAGCCATGCGGTCTTGGATGGCAATACCGCCATTTAAAGCCTTAACACGTTCCATGCTACGATCTGAGATTGTTTCTGCATGATCAAACCACCATCGTAGACCATTAAAAGGAATTTCACTGTTAACTTCCTCGAATACATTTAAGAAACGTGTGATTGACTCATCATAAGTTGCATGTAAACGGAAGGGCCAACGGTTTTCCACCAATAGAGAAATTACTTTCTTTAAGTCAGCTTCCATCATCGTAGCTAGTTCAGGCCGTGGCATTTGAAATTTTTCAAAATCGGCTGCTGAGAATACTAACATCTCTCCGGCACCATTCATTTTATACTTATCAGTTCCTTGACCTGGAGAAACAATTTTTGCCCATGAAGCAAAGTCTTCATATTCATGATTTGGATTTTGCGTAAATAGATTATAAGCAATACGCAAAGTTAATTGTTCCTTCTCGGCTAAATGTTCAACAACTTTGTAATCATCAGGATAATTTTGGAATCCACCACCTGCGTCAATAGCACTTGTAATACCTAATCTATTTAATTCGCGCATAAAATGGCGAGTTGAATTAATCTGGTCGTCAAAATTAAGTGCTGGTGCTTTACCCAAACTTGAATAAAGAATAGAAGCGTTAGGATTCGCAATTAAAAGGCCCGTTGGATTACCTCGTTTATCCCGCTCAATTAAGCAGCCTGGAGGGTCTGGTGTATCTTTTGTATATCCCAGTGCATGCAGCCCAGCACGATTTACAAGTGCTCTATCGTAAAGATGTAGCACAAATACAGGAGTGTCTTCAGAAACGGCATTAATTTCTTCCAAAGTTGGCAACCGTCTCTCTTTAAATTGAAATTCAGACCAACCTCCAACTACCCTTACCCACTGAGGAGCAGGTGTACGCCTTGCCTGTTCTTTGAGCATTTCTAGAGCAATAAAAAGTGATGGCACGCCTTCCCAACGTAATTCCATATTATAATGCAGACCACCACGAATAACGTGTATATGAGAGTCATTCAGGCCTGGAATAGCTCTCTTTCTTTTAAGGTCTATTTTCTTTGTTTTTTCCGTGGCACTATTAAGAAGCTCATCTCCACCTACTGCAGTGACTAAACCATCAGTTATGGCGATAGCAGATACCTCAGGCTGAGAAGGGTCAAGGGTAGTAATTTTTCCGTTATATAAGATCATATCCGGTAAATTCATGTTCACACCTCGTCTACTTTCTATTATTTTGTAACCATGGATGAAATAATTTACCGAAAATCGGCATGACTACCCATGATAGCAAGGACACTATACATACTGAAACAAAAAAGGCCGACATAATAGGATTCATATGTTTTATAATAGGTCCTATCACTTTAGGAACTAACATGCTAAGAGGCCATACACCCAAAAGGGTAACGATAGACATTTTCCATTTTGGCGGTGGAACTGGCGTTTTCGGAGTAACAAACCAATAAGCCAAACTACTTTCAGTTTTGTAACTCGGATTAGTAACTTGAAATTGTTCTGCCGTTTTTAACAAATCCCGGCGAATGTCTGATTCTTGCCAAGCACGTAGATGCTCATACGTATCAAAGCGAAAAATAACAGTATACTCTCTCGATTCGTTATTTGGGACTATTAGATTTACACCTAAATGCCCTGGGAATTTAGTAGCGGCAGCTTCGATTTCATGTCTCCATGTTTCAAACTGTTTTTCTTTACCTTGTTGAATTTCCCATGTAACAATCGTTGTTACTGGATCAGCAGCATCCATCGTGTTCCCTGTATAAGTCTCTTCGACAGCTACTCCTTCTTGTTTCATATTTTCCTGCTTGGAAGCGCGCCGTGCACCATAGTATATGCGTATTCTACTCCTTGACCATAAGCGCCAGTGTGCTCCTTTACAATTTCCATTACAGCATCATAAGTGTCTTTGTGTGCCCAGTCACGTTGGTATTCAAGTAAAACTTGAATTGCTGTCACTGGAATTGCACCAGCTTGTTCTACACGACGCATAGCAGCGTTATGTGCTGTCAGACTAGTACCACCTGAAGCATCATCAACTGCATACACTTCATAGCCAGCTTTCATTGCTTCAAGCACAGGGAATGCAAGGCAAACTTCAGTCCAAAGTGCTGCAAATATTAATTTCTTTCTACCTGTTGCTTTAACTGCTTCAACAAATTTTGGATCTTCCCAAGAGTTCATTGAACTGCGTTCTATAATTTCATGGTTTGGGAATATATCAAGAATTTGTGGCCAAAAATAACCAGAAAAGCTGCGTGTCTCAACTGTAGTAAGAATAGTAGGTACGTTAAAAGTTTTTGCTGATTTAGCAAGTAGCATAACGTTATTAATCAATGTTTGTCTATCAATACTTGCAACTCCAAAAGTCATTTGAGGTTGAAAATCAATCAAAATTAATGCACTGTTCTCCGGATTTAACAATTCTAAATTACTCATAATAAAACGCTCCTTTTTTAATTGTTTAAAATTGTAATCGTAAAAATAAAATTTTTGCTATACCTTTTAAATTAAAAGAGAGTGCTGATTTAATCAGCACTAAATGTATACTATCCATTTTTTTGAAAGTGATTTAAAGCTATTTCTTTGAAATACATTTATCCCGCATTAACGGGCAGTAAGACCCCCACCTCAAAATTCAGCGGAAGCAAAGAAGTTAGGTGGGGGATCAACTGCCTGTAAAAGCCCGATTGGTTCAACTAATAATCAGTGGGGGATGAACAAAACCCCCACTGATTAAAGTTTCACTTTATGCATTTTGTTTACTAAGATCTCGCTGAGCTCCCCTATAGCTTCCAATTATATTTTGATAGCCTGGAAGATTGCTAGCAAGCAAATTGCCAAAACCTTCGACATCGTTGCGCCAATCGCGTTGTATTTCGCAAGCTACGCTAAACCAGTTCATAAGTTGCACACCACTATGTGCCATACGAGTATTGGCAGCATCTGCAACTTGTTTACTGAAAGTTCCTGAAGCATCCGTAACAGCAAATACTTCATATCCAGCTTTTATAGCGGAAAGTGCCGGGAAAGCAACACAAACGTCCGTAACTACGCCTGCGATGATAAGTTGTTTTTTTCCAGTTTCTTCGATTGCTTTTACAAAATCATCATTATCCCATGCGTTAATTTGTCCAGGTCGAGCTATTTTTGGTGCATGAGGAAAGAGATCAACCAATTCTTGCATTAAAGGTCCATTAGGCCCGTTTTCGAAACTTGTTGTTAAAATAACTGGTAAATCAAAAAACTTAGCAGTATGAGCAAGAGCTAAAACATTGTTCTTGAATTCATCAACACCATAGTCACGTACTAGTCCGGACATAAGACCAGTTTGATGATCTACTAAAAGCACAACAGCATCATCTTTGTTAATACGAGAATAGAGATCAGTCATTATGTATTCCTCCTAAAAATTAAGTAATCGAAGAAAGTTTAAATAGTCGGATACTATCATAAGTTTCTTCGTTTATAACTAAGCTGACCAATAATATTGGTTATAGCAGCATTCACAGAACATGAAGTGCTATACAATTTTATAGTATTTGAAAACTGATTCGTTAATCAATTCTAAATTATCTATAATTCGTATAGGTCGTAACTATAGTTGTTTTCACTATAAAATAGATTGGTTTTACCTATACATCCTATAGATAGAACAATATTGATAGTCACCTATTTTTGTTATTACAATTGAATAGGAGTAATGTTCAGTAATTATTTTATGATGAAAAAGGTATTAGAGGGGGGATTGTTCCAAAAGGAGAAAATGAATGCATTGGAACAATAGAGTTTCATACTTAGAGTTCACAACATAAACGTGCATGAATAGGTTATGACATTCATCCGGATTATTGAAGAAAAGGATACATATTAGAATATTTTTTGGAGGTAGAAGCATGGCTAAAATTACTGTAGGAACTGAAAATCAAGAACCAATTGAGATATATTATGAGGATTATGGCACAGGAAAACCAGTTGTACTAATTCATGGTTGGCCGTTAAGTGGTCGATCTTGGGAATACCAAGTTCCCGCTCTTGTTGAGGCTGGATACAGAGTTATAACATATGATCGTCGAGGATTTGGAAAATCATCTCAGCCGTGGGAAGGGTATGAATATGATACCTTTACTTCTGATTTACATCAACTATTAGAACATTTAGAGCTTCAAAATGTCACACTTGTTGGTTTTTCTATGGGTGGAGGCGAAGTAGCCCGGTATATTAGTACGTATGGAACAGATCGTATTGAAAAGGCTGTTTTTGCTGGAGCAGTACCTCCATATTTATACAAATCAGAGGATCATCCTGAAGGGGCATTAGATGATGCAACAATTGAAGCGTTCAAAAGTGGTGTGATTAATGACCGCCTTGCATTTCTTGATGAATTTACTAAGGGATTTTTCGCAGCTGGTAATCGAACAGATTTAGTTAGTGAGCCATTCCGTTTATATAATTGGGATATTGCAGCCAGTGCATCACCTAAAGGAACACTTGATTGTATTACCGCCTTTAGTAAGACAGATTTTAGAAAAGACTTGGAGAAGTTTAATATACCTACTCTTATTATTCACGGTGATTCTGATGCAACTGTACCATATGAATATAGTGGGAAATTAACACATGAAGCAATTCCTAATTCTAAAGTAACGTTAATAAAGGGTGGTCCACATGGGCTAAATGTAACGCATGCCAAAGAATTTAATGAAGCACTCCTATCATTTTTAAAGGACTAATTACAACTATATAATTGTTAATTAATAAATTATAAACAAGTTAAAATAAAGCTTTATAAAAGATGCTCTTGGATAAATCCAGGAGCATCTTTTTAATGGTGATATTGAGATGTTAGGTTGATAAATCTCCATTAATTTTGGATTGAATACTCTTCTTAACAGCTAAAATATATTAATTAGAGTTTTTTAGATTTCTTAGAAGTATTGTTATATTACTATCAAGATAATATTTTGAATAATCCTCAAAACAAAGAAATATACATTTTTTTGAGGAAGAAATATCTTGTCAGAAAACAATAAAATCTTATTAATTTTTATAATTGGTAGAATTTTTGTGGAAATAATTCTCTTAATATATTAAAATAACATCGTATTATGTCAGATTTTAATTAGGGGAGAGAAATTTTATGTTGAAAAAAATCATTCCAGTTGCTTTAGCATTAAGTACAGTTACTTTTACTAGTGTATTTGCTATGCCTTCAGCCCAAGCAAGTACAGAATCAAACCGCTACATAGATGTACAAATGCTCGGTATTAACGATTTTCATGGGCAACTAGACACTGTAAAAAAAATTAACAATAAAGATGCAGGGGGAATTGAGTACTTAGGGGCTTATTTACGTGATCGTGAAAAACAAAATCCGAATACATTAAAGGTACATGCTGGAGATGTTGTTGGAGCAAGTACTCCTGTTTCAGCATTATTACAAGACGAACCTACGATTGAATTTCTAAATGATTTGAAATTCGACGTTGGAACGATAGGGAATCATGAATTTGATGAAGGTGTTGAAGAAATGAACCGCCTTATTTATGGTGGATACCATGAGAAAACAGGGAATTTTAAAGGAGCAAAATTCCCATATGTTGCTGCAAATTTCTATAATAAATCCACCGGTCGTTTATTTTTACCACCATTCACTATAAAAAAGGTACAAGGAGTTCCTGTTGGATTTATCGGAGTCGTAACAACGGATGTTCCTAACCTTGTTATGCCTACTATGCTAAAGAATGTAGAAATTACAGATGAAGTTGAAGCTATTAACAAATCCGTAAAGCAATTAAAAAAACTAGGCGTTAAATCTATCGTTGTTCTTGCACATAACGGAGGTATAACAGATGGGAACGGCGTAACAAATGGTGATATCGTCCGATTAGCAAATGAGACTGATCCAGAAGTCGATGTTATTTTTGGTGGCCATAGCCACACTTATGTAAATGGAACTGTTAATAATAAACTTGTCGTACAAGCAAATTCATATGGTATGGCTTTTGCTGATGTTGATGTAAAGATTGATCGTAAAACACAAGATATTGTTGAGAAAAAAGCAGAAATTGTTACAACTTATCATGAAGGCATAGAGCCTGATAAAAAAATAAAGAAGAAGATGGAGAAATATCAAGCAAAAATCGCACCTCTTGTTAATGAAGTTGTAGGTAAGTCTATTGCGCCACTAGATCGCAAACTCAATACGGCTGGTGAATCTACTCTTGGAAATTTAGTTGCTGATGCCCAGCGTACAACAATGCAATCCCAAATTGCACTTATGAATCCTGGTGGTATTCGTAATGACTTAGATGCTGGTGATATTACATGGGGAGAGATATATGGTATTCAACCATTCGGAAATCAATTAATAAAAGTAAATTTAACAGGTCAAGACATTCGTGATATTTTAAATCAACAATGGCAAAAAGACATAACAAGAATGCTTCAAATTTCAGGAATCCAATACACTTGGGATGCGAACAAGCCCAATGGAGAAAAAGTAACAAGTATTCGCTTAACGAATGGAGAAGAAATTATTCCTTCTAAAACTTACAGCGTCGTTGCTAACGCATTTCTAGCTTCAGGGGGAGATGGATTTGTATCCTTTAAAAACGGTAAAGATGCTGAAACAGGACCAACTGATTTTGAAGCATTAGTAGATTATATAAAAAAATCAAAAGAACCAATTCAGTCTATTATTGATGGAAGAATTCAAAAGATAAATTAGGTTTTTATTAATCTCAAAAACAAATAGATTACCTGTGCACTATACTTTTTCGTGTGCAGGTAATCTATTTTTTTGCGTTTTCGGGCACAGATGCTACTTCAACCCTAGTGTACAAGTGATTTTGAATGTAAGGAATTTGTAAGGGATAGATAAGGAAAAAGAGATTTTCATTGTGTAGGATAAAAATATAAGGAGGCGTGAAGGGGGGATAAGTATGGCATATATATAACAATTAGTAACAAGAGTGTTTTGTGAAAATAATGAGTACAATGATTGCAAATGTATTGTTGCCTTTTCATCATTGAGAGAATGGATAGCTGTGTGGCTCGTATATGACACTGCTATCAACTATCTATACAATTTTAATAGAAGAGAGGAATTTTTTATGAAAACACGCAGTAAAATTACATGTGCAAGTCTAGCACTTTTAATAGGTGGAAGTTCCCTGTTATACATAACACCAACATCAGTTGTAAAAGCAGAATCTACGCAAAATGTATCTAGTTCGTTACAAACAAGTACGCAAAGTGATCGTACTTCCGTTAAGAAAGCAATGCGAGATGAACTGCAACTTGGATACCCAGGAATACTCGCTAAAATTTCTAAGGGGGATAAAACTTGGAGTTATAGTGCTGGGGTAGCGGATCTGAAAACTAAGAAACCAATGCAAGCAGATTTTCGCTTTCGCATTGGCAGTGTGACGAAAACGTTCATTGCAACAGTTCTACTTCAATTATCTGGAGAGAACCGTTTGAATCTAGACGACTCCATTGAAAAATGGTTACCTGGTGTTATTCAAGGAAACGGATATGATGGTAACCAGATTACGATCCGGCAAATATTGAATCATACAAGTGGTATTGCTGACTATATAAATTCAAAAGACTTTGATATTACGGATATAAAAAAATCGTATACGGCTGAAGAATTTGTAAAGATGGGGATTTCACTTCCCCCAGACTTTGCCCCAGGAAAGGGTTGGTCTTATTCAAATACAGGATATGTAATACTAGGAATCCTTATTGAAAAAGTAACAGGAAACAGCTATGCGGAAGAGGTTGAAAATCGGATTATTGAACCGCTTGATTTGTCAAATACATTTTTACCTGGTAATTCAAGCGTGATTCCAGGCACCAAGCATGCCCGTGGCTATTTGCAACTAGACGGAGCGAGTGAGCTAAAAGATGTTACTTATATTAACCCAGGTAGCTCGGATGGAGATATGATTTCTACTGCTGACGACTTAAACAAATTCTTCTCTTGCTTACTAGGTGGCAAATTACTGAAGGAACAGCAGTTAAAACAAATGCTTACTACAGTTCCTACAAATAGAGAGGGAACCGGATATGGTCTTGGAATACTTGAAATTAAGCTTCCGAACGGTGTCTCGGTATGGGGACACAGGGGGGCCGTTCCAGGGTTTTCCACTTTTGCTGGTGGAACACTTGGAGGTAAACATACACTCGCTATCAATTCGAACAGTTTAAACCTTAATAACCCAGAAGTTTTTAAAAACATTTTACTTGCTGAATTTAGCAAGTAGGAAAAACGGATAAATTTTGTCATTTGTAATTTCTATCGGAATGGATTACCGCTTGAAAGAGTTTAGAGGGATTAAGTATCTATAATTGTGTAGGAGCAGTATTTGCAAAATTAGAAATTGAACTAAATTTAACCATCAAAGATAATATTAGTGGGAAAAATTTGAGGGACATTAAGGATTTTGTGAAGAGGACTTCAAAAATGAAATAACATTGTAATAACTTTCTATTATTAATTGAAAGTTATTACCCTATAAATTCAGTCATTTATTATATAACTGAGTGCATAAAAAATGAACCAAACTCTATTAAATAACGTAAAAGCTAAAAGGTTTTCGCTTTGGGAACATCTCAAAATATTAAATTGATGGTAACTTTGTTGTAGCTCTTTAAACATACCTATATTAAAACCCAAATATCTCAGCATTAAATTGAGATATTTGGGTTTTTCTAAAGGAATCAATTTTTTAAAAAATTTTTAGAAATTTAAAGATAAAGTATTGTATACATGTAAGTATGATTAAAAATGCAAAGTTGTAAATGCTAAATTTAATTAAATATGCCTTACTCTCTTTAACATTGGCCTGAATGAATAGTTTATAGGAGATTACACTGGCTAAAGATGCGATAATTGTTCCAAGCCCTCCAATATTTACTCCTAGTAATAAAGCTTTCCAATCAGAAGTAAAGTTTGATAGAAGAATTGAAGTAGGAAAATTGCTAATCAATTGACTCAAAAATATGGAACTAAAGAAGACTGAAGTATCTCCTCTTAAATTAGCGCGAGCAAATGTCCCCAGTGCATCGGAATGGGAAATGTTTCCGATAAAAATAAAAAAACAGACAAAGGTTATTAGAAGAAAGTAATCGATCTTAAATAGTAAGTTTCTATCTAACGTAAATGCTGCTATCAGTGTGACTATTAGCGCAATGTAATAATTAATAACACCAAAAATAGATGCAATGATAGTAATAAGTATCAAAATCCAGACGGTAGCTTTTTTTCGATTTTTCACGGTAATAACAGGTAGTTCTATTTTCAAATCTGTTTTTTGAAGTTTTTGAGTAAATATAAATAACAAACTAATTCCAAGTACAGCTAAAAGCAGGATTGAACCTAAAAATGGGATGAGCTTAATTCCATAGTAAGAATATAGGTATAAATTTTGTGGGTTTCCCATAGGCATCAAGCTACTACCGATGTTTGCCGCAATTGTCTGCAGGATGATTGTATCCATCATGTTCATTTGTGTTTTTTTACTAATGACAAGTGTTATTGGTACAAAAGTGAGGAGAGCGACATCATTTGTTACAAACATGGAGCAAATAAAGCATAACAAAATTAGAATAATAGATATTGACCTGCTGTTATTGCATTTATTTAAAATCGCAACGGCAAGTTTGTCTAATATCTTTAGCTGTTCCAAGGCCTTAATGGCTACCATCAGATTAAATAAGCTAATTAACACTTCAAAGTTAATATATTCGATCTTTGGCGAATGTATTAAGCAGCTGACAATTGCTAGTATCAGTGAAATGGTAAGTACTAAATCCTTTTTTAAAAATTCGAATTTCATAAGGAGTCTTTTTTTATTTTGAACAAATACTATTTCTTTCACAATACACCACCTGTAAGTTATGTTAGTAAATATACGTTTTTTGGGATAACTCGATATTGCTAGAAAAGAGGATGACATAAGGTCCTAAATAAGAGTTTTGTAATGTTTCATCCCTTCAACAAAATCCTTTTTTTTTAGTGTCTTTCATGTTGTAAATATGTGCAATATAGACGAATCCAGCTAGGGGGATTAATTGAGAAAACAAATGTTTTTTGTATGATACCATAAATAAATTAAATGTTTTATTTTTTTAATATTCCTATAATATTCCGTCGATTCTTGATTTCAAATAATTTATATGAACTTCTAAAAGAGAAAAAGTATGCATGTTTATATGAAGAAAATAGAGACTTGTCAAAGGATAGATAGAACAAAATCTGCGACGTTTGGATACTGTATAAAATTCACAAAATCTCACTGTTTTTTTAGATGAAAAATCTTAAAAAATTTTTTGTTTTTATAAAAATCTGTACTTTTTCGTAACATTCTGTACTTTTAATTATAAATTAAAGACAAACTTCTCTTAGTTAAAGATTGAAAGCGCTTTATAGATTTTTCGTGAAATTTTTACCTAGCCTATTTTTGAGATTAGTAGTAAGAAAGGAGATATTTCCATGTTCTTAAGAAAATTAACAAAAAACCAGTTAATCACTATTGATTATTATGATTAAAATGTAAATCACCGGTAAACGAAACAAACATAATAGTACAACAACATTAGTGGATAAGAATATTAGTTTTGCAGAAGGGGATAGAGCATCTTGTGTATAAATGGTAAGTTTTTAGAAAATTCAGTTTCGCAGTTGCGTGTTGCGATGTTTGTTTAAACAGGCCAATTCTATTAATATAGAAAATTTTTATCCTTGTTGTATTTGAATATGAATGAGGTATTTATGCCAAGGAATATAGGTGATTTTATATAGATTATGATAGATAAATTTTTGGTATGGAGTGATAATATGGAAAGATTTTTTGTAGAGTTAGTCGGATCAACAAATGATTTTTTATGGTCTAAATTGTTAATTATTATGCTTGTTATTTGCGGAATTTATTTTACATTTAAATTGAATTTTGTACAGTTTCGAATGTTAAAAGAGATGGTCCGTGTATTAATGGAGGGGAAAAGTGGTTCTAAAGATCAAATCTCTCCTTTTCAAGCGTTTTGTATTGGTATGGCAGCCCGCGTTGGAACAGGGAATATCACAGGAATTGCGATTGCAATTGCATTAGGTGGTCCTGGAGCTGTATTTTGGATGTGGATTATTTCTATTATTAGCTCGGCCTCCAGTTTTGTCGAAAGCACATTAGCACAGATATATAAAGTAAAAGATAAAACTGGTTTCCGCGGTGGTCCATCCTATTATATGGAAAAAGGGTTGAATAAACGTTGGATGGGAGTATTATTCTCTATTTTAATCACAATTACTTTTGGTCTTGTATTCAATTCAGTACAATCAAATACAGTTACAATTGCTTTTCAAAACTCATTTGGTACAGATCGTCTAACAGTTGGGATAATCATGGCTATTGCTTTCGCTGCGATTATTTTTGGTGGTGTACAACGTATTGCAAAAATGGCTGAATACAAGGTGGTATTTTTAGCGGTATTATACATTGGAGTTGCATTATTTGTTGTAGTTATCAACATATCAAAAATGCCGGAAGTTCTTTCTCTTATTGTTCAAAACGCATTTGGTTTTAAACAAATAGCAGGCGGTTCAATTGGTGCAGCACTTATGAATGGAGTTAAACGTGGTTTATTTTCAAATGAAGCTGGTATGGGAAGTGCACCAAACGTTGCCGCAACAGCAACAACAAGTCATCCGGTGAAACAAGGACTGATTCAAGCATTTGGTGTATTAACGGATACACTGATCATTTGTACTAGCACTGCCTTTATTATTTTGCTGTCTGATGCATATAAACAACCGGGGTTAAATGGTATTGCACTTACACAAGCAGCATTAAGTGAACACATAGGTCCTTGGGCATCGGGTTGTCTTGCTATCTTTGTTTTTTTATTTGGATTTGGTGCGTTAATTGGCAACTATTATTATGGTGAAACAAATATTCGCTTCTTACATACAAGTAAAGTGTGGTTAATGATATACAGAATAAGTGTGTTGGCTATGATTGTATTTGGTTCTGTTGCAAAGATTCAAATTGTATGGGATTTAGCGGACTTATTTATGGGCTTTATGGTTATTATTAATTTAATTGCTATTACCTTACTTTCAAAAGTAGCATTTGCGGCGTTACAAGATTATATAAACCAGAAAAAAGCTGGTAAAGATCCTGTTTTTTATAAAGAAAACATTAAAGGGCTTGAAAATATTGAATGTTGGGATAGTTATGAGAAAACTTCAAAAAAGAAAAGTGTGTAATAAGAAGGATATTCAGACTGCAATATGTCTGAATATTTTTCTTGGTTCTAGTGCAAATATTATTGATTATAGTAAAGAAAAAATCATTCTATATAAAGTTAATAGTACGGGGGAATATGATTAAATGATAAAGGATTCTAGCGTTCAAGTTGAGGGGCAAGAAAAAGTTTGCTTAGATCAATGGGTAGCTCATTATCGAGCGTATGCAGCTAAGGGACGAAGCGCCAGTTATATTCCCGCTCTGGGGGAAATAAATGTATCGCAGTTAGGTATTTGTATAGTAAAGCCAGATGGAACAATGATAAAATCAGGAGATTGGGAGATACCTTTCACATTACAAAGTATATCAAAAGTAATCGGTTTTATAGCCGCTTGTTTAAGTCGCGGTATTTCTTATGTATTAGAACGAGTTGACGTAGAGCCAACTGGAGATGCCTTTAATTCAATTATTCGTTTAGAGATACATAAACCAGGAAAACCTTTTAATCCTATGATCAATGCTGGAGCGATTACGATAGCTTCACTTTTGCCAGGGACATCGGTGCAAGAAAAATTAGAATCTCTATACGTATTAATTGAAAAAATGATAGAGAAGCGTCCCGCTATTAATGAAATAGTATTTCAATCAGAATGGGAAACGGCTCATCGTAATAGAGCATTAGCATACTATTTAAAGGAGAATGGTTTTCTAGAATCAGATGTGGAGGAGACACTAGAGGTTTACTTAAAACAATGTTCGATTGAAATAAATACAGAAGATATTGCCTTAATAGGGCTTATACTAGCACATGATGGATATCATCCTATTCGCAAAGAACAAGTGCTCCCTAAAGAAGTAGCTAGGTTAACAAAAGCTTTAATGCTAACTTGTGGAATGTACAATGCTTCTGGAAAATTTGCTGCTTTCATTGGATTACCAGCTAAGAGTGGGGTATCCGGCGGAATTATGACACTTGTTCCCTCAAAATCTAGGAAGGATTTATCGTTCCAAGATGGATGTGGTATTGGTATTTACGGACCAGCCATTGATGAATATGGGAATAGTTTACCAGGAATTATGTTGTTAGAACATATTGCAAAAGAATGGGATTTAAGTATATTTTAAAAAGGAGCACAGATATTTTGGTGTTAGAGCGAGTCCAAAAGTGTTCAGACCTTATATTGTGTCTGAACATTTTTGAGTTATAAAGTATCTTTCTAAAGTAGAAGGGTGTAATGAATACTCACAATCTATAATGCTTTCGTTTATATCTTATTTATCAGTTTTTGAAAAAAATAGAGTAAGTATTGTATTAATGCAAATAGGTTTGTATACTGACTGTTAGGCGAAAGTGAGAAGTGATTATTTTGAATCTTAGTAATTTAGTAAAAAAAGACATCTATATTCTCGTTTTAATGATACTTACAGTACCCTTAGTAGGTGAAATAAAGTCATTTCCTTTAAATGAAACATTTAGAATGAGCTTTGGCGCACCAACATTTTTCTTTTTTTTGTTATTGTTTCGACGAATTCCAGCATTTTTACCGGGTTTTTTAACAGCGATAGTCGTTGTAGTATTTCGTATCTCAATGGATGTCATTATAAAGGGAAATATGGATTGGCTAGCCGCTTTTCATACTCACTATCCTAGTTTTTTCTTTTATTTTACTTATTCGTATCTCTTTCATTTAGCAAAAATCAAACGTTTTTATCATCAACCACTAATGATTGGTTTTATTGGTTGCATGATTGAAATACTGTCAGACTGTGTGGAATTAATGATTCAATATTTCGTATTAAAAACATCAATCACATCCGAGGCAATAAATGAGATTATTGTTATCGCATGTTCCCATAGTTTTATAGTTCTAAGCTTTTTCAATATGATGAAATTGTATGAAGCGCAATCAAGGGAGAGACATATAAAGAAGCAAAATGAACACATGCTCATGCTTATCTCTAATTTATATGAAGATGCTGTTCATTTAAAGAAAACATTACAAGATGCTGAGAATATAACAAAAAAATCCTATGATTTATATAAAACCTTAGACTCTTTTGAGCACAAACAGATGGATTTTCAGTTTGGGGATTTAAGGAAACAGGCATTACAAATTGCTGGTGAGGTCCATGACGTTAAAAAGGATAACCAACGTATTTTTGCGGGACTTTCAAAACTAATTTCTGATGAAAGTTTTACAGATTATATGTCTGTACATGAACTAGTAAATATCATTATACGGGCAAATACGAAATATGCACGGTTGCTAGAGAAAGACATCCAATTTGTGTATAAAATTGATGGTGTGCATTCTCATTATCATATTTACACAATCTTATCTATTATAAATAATATCGTTACAAACGCTGTAGAAGCTATCCAAGGTATGGGAACCATCACAATTGACATTAATAAAGACCACCATTTTGTTGAATTTCAAATAGGCGATAATGGTCCTGGTATTTCTTCAAAATATAAAGATTCAATTTTTGAGCCTGGGTTTACTTCTAAATATGATGATTTAGGCAACCCATCGACAGGTATCGGATTATCGTATGTTAAAGAAATGGTCGAACAACTTGAAGGTGATGTTACGCTTGAGGACAGAACCGAAGGAAAAGGATCAATTTTTATAATTAGATTAGGGATTGATCATATAATTTCGAAAGGGTGATTCTATGTATTTTTATATAGTAGATGATGAAAAAGCGGTTCGCTCAATGTTGGCTCAAATTATCGAGGATGAAGATCTTGGGGAGGTTATAGGAGAAGCTGAGGATGGTTTATCTTTAGAGCAACAAATGCTAATCCTTAAAAATATAGACATTTTATTTATCGATTTGTTAATGCCGATTCAAGATGGAATAAAAACAATCCGTCAAATAAAACCTTCGTTTAAAGGGAAAATCATCATGGTCTCTCAAGTAGAATCAAAAGAATTAATTGCTGAAGCTTATTCGCTTGGTGTTGAATACTATATTATTAAGCCAATTAACCGGATTGAAGTATTAACAGTTGTTCGGAAAGTCATTGAACGAATTCGTTTGGAAAAATCGATAAAAAACATTCAAGAATCGCTTAATATGGTACTAAAATTGGATAGTAATTCAAGTACGCAAGAAAAATACCGTAATGAAAAACATTTAAATACTTTTAATCATTTTCAAAATTCCATTCATTTTCTTTTGTCTGAATTAGGAATAGCCAGTGAAAGTGGAAGTAAAGATTTAATGGATATGCTAGATTATTTATATAAATATGAACAAGATAACACGTTGGAACAAGGCTTTCCCTCACTAAAAGAGATTTTTATGAATTTGGCTCAAAAAAAACTTGGGGATTCAGCTGAAGATGCCGAATTAAAAAGGTTCATAGAAGCTTCCAAACAACGGATTCGGAGAGCAATTTATCAATCATTAAACCATTTAGCATCCCTTGGACTTACTGATTTTTTAAACCCGAAGTTCGAAAACTATGCTTCTAGATTTTTTGATTTTACTACCGTAAGGAGAAAGATGACAGAATTGAATAATGAACCAACATTACCTGCTCGTATTGATACGAAAAAATTTATTCAAGTTCTTTATTTTGAAGCAAAACGAATACACTTGGAGTTAAGATGATAAACTCTTGTTAAGTATTATTTTCAATTGATAGATTGATAATAATTTTTCTTTTTATTCTCCTTTATTTCATATTAGTTTTAAAATCAGAAAATTCCGTATCGATTTGGTAGAAGTGCATGAACTTAGAACAAAAGAATATGTATTTTTTATTTTTTTAAACATTAATATTCATTAAAAAAACGAGTATTTCCAAAATAAAATATAACTACATAGTAAGTTGAATTTAAAAAAAGATGCTATCTTCTAGCATCTTTTTTTCTTTAAGAGGAAATATCATTGATCCTTATATTATTTGGAATTCAAATGCGGGCATATAAATAAGGGAAAAGGAGATAATATTTAACAAATTATAATTGGAAATGGTATTTTAGGTCAGAAATGTTTTTATACTAATTAGGTTATTTGTACTAAATAAGCATAATGTCTCGCTTTTCTGCTCTTTAATCTTATCGTTATTTTTTATTAAGTACATATCGTTTTTTAGAAATCTTAATCCTAGCAGAGTATATAAATTGGGTGATAAAAATGTGGAACATAATTACTTCTTATCTTCCAGATTGGAAAGTCTTTGTACAAGCTTTTATCTTGTTTTTAATTCCGTATACTATCTCAAGATTTTTTCATTGGGTTCGTATGTCAGAGAAAGAGTGGGAAGAATGAGTTGGTGGAAGTCAAGAGACAAACAAGTGAAAAAAAATAATATTCAAATTAAAACGAAACAAGAGCATAAACCATCTCAAAATGCAAACGTTCATTTCACAAATGATTTTGCCTCTAACTTAGAACTTATAAAGCAACAAATCGGACATAATTCTGATGTTCGCTTTCGGAAGTTTAATATTGGACGCACAGATATTCAAGCTGGGATCGTTTTTGTTGATGGTCTATCAGATAAAGAGATAATTGACAAACATATTATGAAATTACTAATGGATGATTTTTCTGATGAATATAAAAATGAATCTTCTTATGTGGAGGGGACTGTTTCAAAAGAATATATTAAAAATAAAGTTCTTACAATTAGTGAAGTAGCAGAAGTCCATTACATAAAAGATTTAATACCCAAAGTATTGATAGGTTCAACAGCTCTTTTAATTGATGGTTTAGCAGATGTGTTTATTCTTGGTACAACAAAAGCAAATAAACGAAATATTGAAGAACCAGTATCGGAGGCATTAGTCAGAGGGCCACGGGTCGGTTTTACTGAAGTATTGAGTGATAATACCTCACTTTTGCGACGACACTGTGCGGATGAGAACTTATCATTAGTAAAGCTACCAGTAGGAGAACGTGCAAAGAAAGAGTTAGTTGTCGCATTTATTAAAGATCTTGCTAGTACAGAATTGGTGGATGAAATAAAAAACAGAATTCAGAAAATTGACATAGACAGTGTACTCGAATCTGGTTATATAGAGCAACTTATTGAAGATAATTATCTCAGTCCTTTTCCGCAGATTCAAAATACAGAACGACCTGATCGTGTTATTAGTGCTTTAATGGAAGGTCGAGTAGCTATTTTGTTAGATGGAACACCATTTGTTTTAATTGCTCCAGTTACATTTAGTATGCTGCTGCAATCACCAGAAGATTATTATGAAAGGTGGCTTCCTGGTACGCTTCTCCGCTTATTACGCTTCATGACAGCTTTTGTTTCATTATTTGCTCCAGCACTATATATTTCTTTTATTTCATTTCATCCAGGATTAATTCCCACTAAGCTCGCTATTTCTATTATCGGATCGCGAGAAGGAGTTCCTTTTCCCGCTTTAATAGAAGCGTTAATTATGGAAGTAGCTATCGAAGTTTTGCGAGAAGCAGGTTTACGTCTGCCTAAACCGATTGGGCCTGCAATGGGAATTGTGGGTGGTTTAATAATTGGTCAGGCTGCCGTAGAAGCAGGAATTGTTAGTCCAATAATGGTTATCGTTGTTGCGGTAACAGCTATTTCTTCTTTTACTATTCCGCAATATAGTGTGGGAATTACGTTACGCATTCTTCGTTTTATAGCTATGTTTTGTGCTGCGATATTTGGCTTGTATGGAGTTATTCTCTTCTTTCTTTTACTTTGCAGTCATTTAGTGAAACTGAAAAGTTTTGGCGTTCCTTATACCAGCCCTGCTGTTCCATATCGATTTAGTGACTGGAAAGATTTTATGGTTCGCATGCCATTAAAAATAATGAGACGTCGACCAAAAATAATGCATACCAAAAAAAATATCCGCAAAAGGTAGCTGATGACGAAAGGAAGTGGCCTTCAGTGATTACTAAACTTAAAGACCGAATAACAACTTCGCAAGCAGTTGTTATTATTGTAAATTACATACTTGGGACAGGAATCCTCACTTTGCCCAGAGCATCTGTGGAAAAAGTGAAAACACCAGATGTATGGCTAAGTGTGATATTAGGTGGAATACTGGCAATGGTTTCAGGAGTAATTATGGTCAAATTAAGTCAGCAGTTTCCAGAAAAAACATTTTGCCAATACAGTCAAGATATTGTAGGGAAATGGATAGGCAGGTTGCTTAGTTTTCTTATTATAGGGTATTTTCTTACAACTTCAGCATTTCAAATTCGTTCAATGGCAGAAGTAATAAGCTTTTTTTTGCTCGAAGGAACCCCCACATGGGCTATTGTTATGCCTTTTATGTGGATAGGTCTCTATTTGATTATGAGTGGTATTAATTCAATTGCACGGATGTTTGAAATAATATTTCCTATTACTGTTTTTATTTTTTTAATCATTTCCTTTATGAGCATCGGAATATTCGAGATAGATAATCTCCGTCCCGTATTGGGTTTGGGGATTAAACCAGTGTTAGATGGGATAAAAACAACGTCTCTCGCATATACAGGTCCTGAAATTATGTTAATTCTTTTGGTATTTATGGAACAACGAAATAAAGCAGTAAAAGCTATTTTAGTTGGAATTTCTATTCCGTTAATCTTTTATGTAATAACTGTTGTAATGGTCATTGGTGCATTATCAATTGATGGGGTTGTAACAAGAACATGGCCGACAATTGATCTTATGCGCAGTTTTGAAATTTCTGGATTGATATTTGAACGTTTTGAATCTTTATTGCTTGTAATATGGATTATGCAAATATTTGCTACCTATACGATTAGTTATTATGCAGCTGCATTAGGATTAGCACAACTCTTTAAAAAGGGAATTCATCCGTTTATTTTTGCTTTGATTCCAATCATTTACATCATTGCTATGACTTCGAAAAATATAAATGACTTGCTTAAATTGGGGGATATGCTCGGTAATGCTGCTTTATTTTTATTTGGTTTACTGCCACTGCTTCTTCTTATTATTACGCGATTAAAAGGAGGAGTAGTGTGAAAAATAAATTTAATTATATGCGGTTCTATTTGGCTTTGTTATGGACGCTTTTGCTTCTATTTTTAACAGGATGTTGGAGCAGTAAAGAAGTAGAAGAGTTGAGTTTAACTGCAGGTATAGCACTAGATAAAGGGAAGGATTCAACAATTGAGAAAGAGGATGAGGAAGGAGGTTATCCTAAAAGAAATCTTATAACAGCTACTTATCAAATTGTTAGTTCGCAAGCACAAAGTAAAGGAAATGGACAACAAAAACGTTATATAAATGTTTCTGAGACCGGTGATTCCATTCATCAAATTGTTCGTGAGTTTTCATTGAAAAGAGAGAGCACAATGTTCAGCCCACATTTAAAAAACATTGTTATTAGTGATAGTCTTGTACGTACATTCAGTTTAGAACAATTACTTGAACAGTATCTCCGTGACAATGAAGTTCGGCTTAGCTGTATGCTCTTAATTAGCAAGGGTCTAGCGAAGGAGGTACTGGAATCAAACAAAAAAGGAGAAATCCCAGCATTTCGTTTGTCTGGAATTGCAGATAATAGAAATAGAACAACAAGGATTTTACCTCCTGTATCGCTCGCTAAATTGGAAGGAAAGATGCGGTCAGGGTCCAGTTTTCTTTTGCAAAATGTAATCTCGATAAAAGGGGAAACAAAATTTGCAGGAGCTGCTGTAATTAAAGGGAAGACAAAAAAGTTGATGGGCTTTTTAAATGAACAGGAATTGGAAGGAGTAGTATGGATAAATGGAAAAAGGAATGGTGGTGTGGTAAAAACTTTTGATAAAGAATCAAAGAAACTCATTATATACGAGATAAAGTCAATAAAAAGCAAAATCATACCACATGTTAACGGAAATAATATTTCCTTTGATGTAAACATTGAATCAGAAGGGCGTTTGTCTGAAAATTGGATGCAATCAGGAAAAGATTTTGAAAATGAATTTTTAAAAAGGGAAGAAAAAGCTATTGAAAAAGAAGTAAAGCACTTAGTACATCATGTTACAAAAAAAATACAAAAAGAATACCAAGTCGATATTGCGGGTTTTGGCAACCAATTAAGAATTAAACACCCGAGAACATGGGAGAAAGTCAAAAAAGATTGGGATCAAACATTTAGTAAAGTACCGATTAAATATCATATAAATGTAACTATACAAGATTATGGAGCGTCAAGTTTAAAACGGTGAGATACATTAATTGAAATTATATTTACATCAAAACAAAAAGTTATAAAAGTTTTAATTTGAAAATTTTTGTAACTTTTTGTTTTTTTATGTCCTTCTTATTATAGATTAAAGAAATGATTTTATCCCGCTATTTGCCGGGCAGTAAGACCCACACCTCAAAATTCAGCGAAAGCAAAGAAGTTATTAGAGGTATATGTAAGCTCTATATAGGAAGGAGAATTTTGAAATTCTATTGATAAACCAAGTAATTGTAATAGCCCTTATTTAGAATAATAATTTCAAAATCAATAAAATTTAGAGTAGAAGGAGTAAGAGCAAATTATTATGAATAAACAAATAGGATTCATCGGATGTGGAAACATGGGTATTGCTATGATAGGTGGGATGATTAAAAAAAATATAGTTTCTCCAGATCAAATAATTTGTTCAGATTTAAATGTCATTAATTTAAAAAATGCTAGTAATGAATATGGCATAACTATAACTACTAACAACAATGAAGTCGCTAACAGCGCTGACATTTTAATTTTATCAATCAAACCAGATTTATACTCATCGGTAATTAACCAAATAAAAGATCAAATAAAAAATGATGTAATCGTTGTAACTATTGCTGCAGGAAAAAGTATTAAGAGCACTGAGAATGAATTTGGTAGAAAGTTAAAAGTTGTTAGAGTAATGCCTAATACACCGGCACTTGTTGGAGAAGGAATGTCTGCGTTATGTTTTAATGAAATGGTTACAGAAAAAGATATAAAAGAGGTACTGAACATATTTAATATTTTCGGCCAGACGGAGGTCATAAATGAAAAACTAATGGATGTTGTTACATCTATTAGTGGTTCTTCTCCAGCATATGTGTATATGTTTATAGAAGCCATGGCAGATGCTGCTGTACTTGGCGGTATGCCGAGAAAACAAGCTTATAAATTTGCGGCTCAGGCTGTATTAGGTTCTGCAAAAATGGTATTGGAAACAGGAATACATCCAGGTGAATTGAAGGATATGGTTTGTTCTCCAGGTGGAACGACGATAGAGGCTGTAGTAACGCTAGAAGAAAAAGGTTTAAGAACAGCTATCATTTCAGCTATGAAACGTTGTACGCAAAAATCTATGGAAATGTCTAGTTTAACTAGTAAGTGAGAAGCGAATTTATATAATATTTTAAATCTATTTAATGTAAAAGAAATATTATGAGGCTAGTTAATAACTAAGTAAATTTATATACAACACTAACGAGAAGAATAAACCTTATTTTAAAGGGGATACAGAAAATATGAGTAATTTACTAAAAAAGAAATCCGTTACACAATTGTTAGAGCATAATCAAAGTAAGACTTTAACGAAAACATTAGGAGCATTTGATTTAATTATGTTAGGGGTAGGCTCGATAGTTGGAACGGGCGTTCTTGTGTTAACTGGATTAGTAGCAGCAAGAAATGCTGGCCCAGCAGTTGTTTTTTCATTTATACTTGCAGCAATTATATGTGGATTTATAGCATTATGTTACGCGGAAATTGCTTCTACACTCCCGGCGTCTGGTAGTGTATATACATACTCATATGCAACAATTGGTGAGTTTGTTGCTCATCTAGTAGGTTGGTCATTGCTATTAATATATATCGTGGCAACAGCGGCTGTCGCTACTGGATGGACAGGCTATTTCCACAATTTAATAAAGGGATTTGGATTAGAGATACCTAAAGCTCTAGTAACGATTCCTTCGCATGGTGGTATTGTGAATCTACCAGCAGTAATCATTACATTGATATTAGCATGGATGTTATCCCGTGGTACGAGGGAAAGTAAACGAATCAATAATACAATGGTATTGATTAAAATTGGAATGATTTTGTTGTTTATTACGGTTGGTATATTCTATGTAAAACCAATGAACTGGATACCAATTGCACCATACGGTTTAAGTGGAGTTTTTACGGGTGGAGCAGCTATTTTATTCGCTTTTACGGGTTTTGATATATTAGCAACTTCAGCAGAAGAAGTAAAAGATCCGAAACGTAATCTTCCGATCGGTATTATTGCATCATTAATCATATGTACAATTATTTATGTTATGGTATGTCTTGTTATGACAGGAATGGTTTCCTATAAAGAATTAAATGTTCCTGAGGCGATGGCTTATGTAATGGAAGTTGTAGGACAAGGAAAAGTCGCTGGTGCAATTGCTGCAGGTGCTGTAATTGGCCTTATGGCTGTTATTTTTTCCAATATGTATGCGGCAACACGAGTATTCTTTGCAATGAGTCGTGATGGATTGTTACCGAAATCATTTGCGAAAGTTAATAAGAAAACTGGAGCACCCACTTTTATAACTGGATTGGCAGGAATAGGGAGCTCTATAATAGCTGGGTTTATTGATTTGAAAGAATTAGTTAATTTAGTTAATATCGGTAGTTTGGTGACGTTTGCGTTAGTTTGTCTATCAGTTATTATTCTACGTAAATCACACCCAAATTTAAAACGTGGATTTATGGTACCTTTTGTACCTGTATTACCATGCGTTGCAATTGTATGCTGTGTGTTTTTAATGCTAAATTTACCGTTAAGGACATGGGTGTACTTTAGTATTTGGATTACTATTGGGGTAGTAATATATTTCCTTTATTCGATAAAACACAGTAATTTAAATGAGGAAACGATCTCGAAATTACATGATAAAATTGCGAGATAATAACGATAGAAAATTTTATTAATAATCATATTGATAGTTGAGGAACATAGAAACAGTTTTTTGACATTTAGCAAGAGATAAAATAAGAGATGCTAGGGCAGCTAAGTACTTTTTTAGAAACCTTGCTTGTTTTTTACGATTTAAAACTGCTAAGGAGAGAGAAGTATGAGTGAATTGCATTTTATGAGTATAGAAGAATTAGATAATAAATTGAAAAAATCTGACAGTGGTATTTATTTCATTAAAGATTATAATGACAATATTATTTATGTAGGCAAGGCTTTTAGTATAAAAAGTAGAGTATTAGCTCATTTTAATAGTTATTCCAATATTGAGGAATATGTCCATTTATTTAATAAAGTAGCGTATCTCATTGAAGATAGTTTGTTAAAACGCTCATTGTTACAAGTTACTTATATGATTAAATATAAACCAGTATTAAACAAAGAAGTACAAAAAGAATTCCCAGAGTTGTATACTCAATACATTAAGCAGACAAATAAAAAATCTATGTTGTTAGAAATTGATGAAGCTAAAGAAAAAGGGGATGAGTTAAAGAATAAATTAGTAAAATTAGTGGGTGGAAAAACTATGTTTTATGACATAATTTCTCTGTTAAACAATGGATATAACTATCATGTCCTCGCAAAAGTATTGAACATAGAACTTCAAACTTTAATTATAATAAAAGAACACCG
The DNA here is from genome assembly GCF_041360755.1 of Bacillus sp. RCC_6_1. Lineage (NCBI taxonomy): Bacteria > Bacillati > Bacillota > Bacilli > Caryophanales > Bacillaceae > Bacillus > Bacillus sp. RCC_6_1. The sequence goes on along the minus strand of NZ_JBFUPV010000006.1, from coordinate 115,853 downwards.
AAATAAATTCCCGATACCACATAATTATAAGAGGACAATAAAACATCAAGATATAATGTATGCTTTATCTGGAAAAAAGAATTTAAGTACTTCAAGGTTAAACACTTAACTTTAAAATAGTAAATTCGTTGCTTTTGTAGTTTTTATTGTTATATTGAAATGCAATGTACATTTGTGTTTCAAATTTAATTGGTGTAATAAGGGGAGGGAAAGGGTTCCTATAAAAACACTGGAATAAATTAGGTTGCTCATGCATAAATAGCATAATTAGGTACATGTTATTTATAAATATTCAAAGATGCGAAAGTAATACAAATGAAATTCTTATTTCTGCTACTACAAGTACTATTGAGCAAATGAAGTATGAAATTGCTTTTGAACTAGGAGTCACACTGGGACCTGATACATCACATCATCTGCAAATGGTTCGGATCGGTGGAGAGATTACAAAACGCTTAGTTCGAATGGCTGAAAAACAGTTAACAGGTCAATACAGAGTACACTAAGAAAATAATCCGTATATATATATGGATTATTTTTCCTTTAATTTACAAAAAAATAAATTTCGAAATTGAAAAAACCTCTCAGATTCCTTTGTAATAAACTTTTTTAGTTGTATTAATGACATAGGTATCAAAAGATAATCAACCCGATACGAACAATGTATGGGCCCTTAAAAGAGTTTTGGTGTTATTTGCAATTTTAATTTCATAATACTTAAGCCGATATAATAAAATGTTTTATGTCTAAATTGATATAAAGTAATAATTATTAAGTGATATTTCTTTTTTATAGAATAAGTAAAAACTGATATTGTAGTAATTACTGTTTTGAGGTCAATTTACTGTGCACCTTAATTATTGAAGTTTTTTTGTTGATTAACAACTATTATATTTGGAAATTAATAATAAGTTTATCCCGCTATTTGCCGGGCAGTAAGACCTCCACCTCAAAATTCAGCGGAAGCAAAGAAGTTAGGTGGGGGCGGGCTGCCCGTAAAAGCCCGATTGGTGAGGGCTAATAATCAGTGGGGGATGAACAAAGCCCCCACCGATTAAAGTTTCACTTTATGTGATGCGGTAATAAAACTATCTAGTTTGCTATTCTTAGTATTTGTAAAGTCTATATATTTTTCCTCTTTTGTGGAAAGTAAAACTATTGTTACGACTAGTAATATAGTGTCATGTTTTTGAATATTCCATTCGTTTTTTATTTTTAGTTGATGAAAAGACCTTTCTCTCAATTAAATATTTAATTGAGTACTTGAATTTCCTCCACCTTGTACTTTTCAAAGCATAGTGCTTCAAAAATAGCCGTATCGCTTTCATCTGTTTCCAATTTCACAAATTCTTTATTATCTTTTTCTAAAATTTGGAGCAAAATAGTTTTTCAGTTTCACATTTAAATTAGCAGTATTTATTTTTTGAATTCAATTTGTATAAATGATTGAATTGGAACTTTGACTGTTGTTTCTTGCGGTGGTACAGTATCTCCTGTTACTTTCGCTTTATTTTAAATCTTTTTCCAGCTTGGTCCTCGCATTGACTACCACTGTATTTTGAAGTACTTCACTGTTTTCTCAAGTTCAATAATTATATTTTGTAGAATTAAGAAAAGAACTTAGTGTATTTCCTTTACTTATCTACTCTGATATTTAGATGCTAACTACAATTAAATAATATATGATTTTTATAAAAAAGATATAGTAATATTTTGTTGTGAATTGTACTAATTTGATATTTTATAGTATTATTTGTCGTGAATTATATATAACAAAATATATTTTATGGATCTATAAAGGAGAATGTAATGAATACTTCTATCGATATACAACACTTGTGTGATCTTGCACATAAAGCATTTAATGCCCCTGTACATATTTTATCTGCAGACAGAAAAATTTTATATCATTCTACATCTGATAATGTTTGTAGTCCTTTTTATTCTTCAAAAGAAGAACATCTTAGTGATATTTATCAAGAAAACGATCCCTGTAACTTGCCACTTTTTCGAAGCAACAACTATCTTGAAAATTTTGTTCTAATTCATATAGAAAATCATGATGATATTAAAGGGACTATTATAATCGGTCCTACTATACATTCAAAAGATTCAGATGATATGATCATAAAATTTCAGAAAGAATTTAAATCAAATGATAACATTCAAGAAAGACTTGCCTATTATCAGTGTTTATCTGAGATTAAAAAAACTACATTAATTGATATGGGAATTTTATTACATTACATGATTTTCAATGAAAAGTTAGATGTAGATATTGTCTTGGAAAAAAATAAAGTACTAGAGGAAACTCCTAATAAAAATGTGAAACCTGATTTATATATTTTAAAACGTCGACAAAACAAACCTAAAACGCACAATATGGCATTAGTAAATGATTTCTTTTCGACTATCAAAGAAGGAAATAAAAAAAAGTTAATACAGTATATGTATGCGGTTTCGCAAGAAGATGTTGAACTTATGCTAGTAGAGGATCCGCTCAGGAATCAAAAAAACCTTGGAATTATTGCGATTACCTTAGCCACTCGATATGCAATAGAAGGAAATCTGCCACCAGATATTGCTTTTGCCCATAGTATTTTATATATACAAACCCTAGAACAATTAGATAATGTAGAATCTGTAAAGCGATTATCAGGGGACGCTTTACGTACCTTTGCAGATCGTGTGAAAGAATACAATGCAAAAAAGTATTCTTACGCGGTTACTACATGTATAAAACATATTAATAAAAATGTTTACGATGGAATATCTCTGAATGAACTTGCTAATCATTTAGAAATTACGCCTACTTATCTGTCTAAACTATTTAAAAAAGAAATGGGAATTACTTTAAGCGAATATATTCAAAGGGAACGAGTGGAAGAAGCAAAGAAATTATTAACCCTCACTACTTATTCGTTATCAGATATCTGTGCTTGGCTTAACTTTAATGACCAAAGTTATTTTATAAGAGTTTTCAAAAAAATCACTAGCATGACTCCTAGGCAGTACCGTGAAAAATATACAATAATATAAGCTTGTTATTTGCTGTCTCCAATGTAAAGACTTAAACATGGGTGTAAGTATCCCAAAAGATGAAAATACTGGACTTATTACTCTAGAAAGAGTTTGTGATTTGTCTAGAAAAAGAACTTGTATTCAAATAGACGTATGAGATTAACCAGATATTATCTTGTTAGCAGAACAGTTTCAATTTTTAGGAGTTAGAAAAATAATGGAGAAACAAAGTATATCTATTTTTTAAATAACAATCATGTGCTGAATTTATCCCGCTATTTGCCGGGCAGTAAGACCTCCATCTAAAAATTCAGCGAAAGCAAAGAAGTTAGGTGGGGGGCGGGCTGCCCGTAAAAGCCCGATTGGTGTGGGCTAATAATCAGTGGGGATGAACAAAACCCCCACTGATTAAAGTTGCACTTTATCGGTATAGTTCTGAATCAGATAAACTAGTCTGATGTCAGCTCAAACAAATAGCTCTTGAAGACTTTATAAACACATATGTGAGCAAAAGCTCAATGGAAATCTTTGTACCATATTGTTAATTTGAAAAAATACACTAACCGTTATTTTGCTAAAGGAAATAAAAAGACAGAAGGCTGCAAAGTGTTCCAAGGAAGCTTTGCAGCTTTTTTGTAATTTAAAACCTATGTTTATAACGAAGATAAGTTTATAGACTAATATCTTCATACTGTATATTTATTAATAATGATATTAGGATTTTTTGTTAAAAATCAACAATATAACATATATTACTAAATATATCTACATTTTATGCAATTATACATAAGTAAATAAAGGTAAAAAAGTATAAAAAGACCTATTATATTATTCTATAAGTATTTTTTCTAAAATAAAATTTCTTGGTTGAGCTAAAATAGTTATTTTTAACCGTATACACATTAATTTGTAATCATTCCAATTACAGAAATGAAATTTACGAATAACTATATTTATATAATTTTTTTCGGGACATATTTTTATTTAACAGTGAATTATCGAGCTTAATCGACAAAATTTTTCTATTTACGCATTAAAAATTTAATGTTTTAATGAACAACATAACTGGTATGACCATACAGAAAGGAGAAGGTTACGCTAATAGGAATTATAGTAAAGTTGTAAGTAACATTATGTCTTTAATAATTTTCTAAATAGTCAATTCATTTACAAGAGGTCAAGAATCAAATTGGTAATAAACGTGTTCTAAGTTTCTGCGTAACAAAAGTGAAGTTATTCCGCAATAAAAGTATAAGCAATGTACAGTATAATTTCATCTTTTGTTGTCTAGTAAGGAGTTTGCTGACAAAACTAAGAGGGATATTATCAAATTGAAATTAAACAATGTTATGACAAGATTAACTGTAAGCATTGGTTTATTGATCCTCACGATTCTGTAAGTTAAACCGCAACTTTAGGAAAGAATTAATAATTTACTACTCATAAGGTGCCTGATTCAAATATAGTTAATAAATTTTTGTTATTTATATTTTAAAAAATAGAGTATCGAAATGAGAGATAAATAAAATCCTTATATCCTATTAGAAGTAAAAAACAACGATATTAACGTATCTGAAAGATTTCTCCTTCTTATCCAGTTTACAAAGAGAGCGGTCGTACAAGTTATATGAATTAAGTTATAAAAACAATGGTAAAGGAGTGTACGGAATGAAAACTAAAATAATGACAGGATTTTTAATAACATCCATTGTAACTGGAGCAACTATTCCTATCAATACTCTCGCAACACCAATCGTTCAAGCAGAAACTCAACAAGAAAACATGGATATTTCTTCATCATTACGAAAATTAGGTGCGCATTCCAAATTAGTCCAAACGTATATTGATCAATCTTTAATGAGTCCTAATGTACAGCTAGAGGAAGTCCCAGCTTTAAATACCAATCAATTCCTAATCAAACAAGATATGAAGGAATGGTCATCGGAACTCTATCCACAGTTAATTCTATTAAATTCAAAAAGTAAAGGATTTGTAACAAAATTTAATAGTTATTACCCGACATTAAAATCGTTTGTAGACAATAAAGAAGATAGAGAAGGGTTTTCGGATAGACTTGAAGTACTTCAAGAAATGGCTATGACGAATCAAGAAAATGCGCAACGACAAATCAATGAATTAACAGATCTTAAATTACAGCTTGATAAAAAATTAAAAGATTTTGATACTAATGTGGCAACTGCGCAAGGCATACTAAGTACAGATGGAACAGGAAAAATAGATCAGTTAAAAAATGAAATATTAAATACCAAAAAAGCAATTCAAAATGATTTACAGCAAATTGCATTAATACCAGGGGCTTTAAATGAACAGGGATTTGCTATATTCAAAGAAGTTTATAGTCTTTCAAAAGAAATTATTGAACCGGCTGCTCAAGCAGGGGTGGCAGCGTATAACAAAGGAAAAGAAATTAACAACTCTATTTTAGAAGCGGAGAAAAAAGCGGCGCAAGAAGCGACAGAACAAGGTAAAACTGCTCTAGAGATTGAAGCAGCAAAAAAAGCAGCTCGTGAAGCAATTGAGAAAAGCAAACAAGGTGAAATAGCAGCCGCAGCCGCAGCAAAAACACAAGAGTATGACCTGATGAAGGTCATTGATACCGAAAAGATTAAGAAAACATTTGGCGTTTTTGCTGAAGTAAATAAATTAACAGCAGAACAGCGAGCATATTTAGATGATTTAGAGAAACAAAATCAAAAAATATATGATTTAACAACGAAATTATCAATAGCTGATTTACAAAAATCAATGCTTCTTCTTACACAAAATGATTTGCATACGTTTGCAAATCAAGTAGATGTAGAACTGGATCTACTAAAGCGCTATAAAGAAGATTTAAATCTAATAAAAAATAGTATTACAAAATTATCCACTAATGTTGATACAACTAACGAGCAGTCTCAAAAAGATACATTAAGACAATTAAAAAATGTAATAAGTTACCTTGAAGAACAAGTATATAAATTTTAATATTGCGTTTTTTGGTAATTCATAAAGATTATAAGCATTTAGCGAAAGAAGGAGAATAGTCATGAAAAAATTTCCATTCAAAGTATTAACTTTAGCTACATTAGCAACAGTTATAACTGCTACTACCGGTAACACTATTCATGCATTTGCACAAGAAACGACCGCTCAAGAACAAAAAGTAGGCAATTATGCATTAGGCCCCGAAGGACTGAAGAAAGCATTAGCTGAAACAGGGTCTCATATTCTAGTAATGGATTTATACGCAAAAACAATGATTAAGCAACCAAATGTAAATTTATCTAATATCGATTTAGGCTCAGAGGGGGGAGAGTTGCTCAAAAATATTCACCTTAATCAAGAGCTGTCACGAATCAATGCGAATTACTGGTTAGATACAGCGAAGCCACAGATTCAAAAAACTGCTCGTAATATTGTAAATTACGATGAACAATTTCAAAATTATTACGACACATTAGTAGAAACTGTACAAAAGAAAGATAAGGCAGGTCTAAAAGAGGGTATAAATGATTTAATTACTACAATCAATACAAATTCAAAAGAAGTTACAGATGTGATTAAGATGCTACAAGACTTCAAAGGGAAACTATATCAAAATTCTACAGATTTTAAAAATAATGTTGGTGGTCCGGATGGGAAAGGTGGATTAACTGCAATATTAGCAGGTCAACAGGCAACGATTCCACAACTTCAAGCTGAAATTGAGCAACTTCGTTCTACTCAGAAAAAACATTTTGATGATGTATTAGCATGGTCAATTGGTGGTGGATTGGGAGCAGCTATTTTAGTTATTGCAGCTATTGGAGGAGCGGTAGTTATTGTTGTAACTGGCGGTACAGCAACACCGGCTGTTGTTGGTGGACTCTCGGCTCTTGGTGCAGCTGGTATCGGTCTAGGAACAGCGGCTGGTGTCACAGCATCTAAGCATATGGACTCCTATAATGAAATTTCTAACAAAATCGGAGAATTAAGTATGAAAGCAGATCGTGCTAATCAAGCAGTTCTTTCGCTTACTAACGCGAAAGAAACATTGGCATATCTATATCAGACTGTAGATCAAGCGATATTGTCTCTAACAAATATTCAAAAGCAATGGAATACAATGGGTGCAAATTATACAGATTTATTGGATAATATCGATTCTATGCAAGACCACAAATTCTCTTTAATACCAGATGATTTAAAAGCCGCTAAAGAAAGTTGGAATGATATTCATAAAGATGCAGAATTCATTTCAAAAGATATTGCTTTTAAACAGGAGTAGAACTGAAATTTAAAACCTAAATTGGAGGAAAATGAAATGATAAAAAAAATCCCTTACAAATTACTCGCTGTATCGACGTTATTAACTATTACAACTGCTAATGTAGTTTCACCAGTAACAACTTTTGCAAGTGAAATTGAACAAACGAACAATGAAGATACAGCACTTTCTGCAAATGAAGCGAGAATGAAAGAGACCTTGCAAAAGGCTGGATTATTTGCAAAATCTATGAATGCCTATTCTTATATGTTAATTAAGAATCCTGATGTGAATTTTGAGGGAATTACCATTAATGGGTATGTAGATTTACCTGGTAGAATCGTACAAGATCAAAAGAATGCAAGGGCACATGCCGTTACTTGGGATACGAAAGTAAAAAAACAGCTTTTAGATACATTGAATGGTATTGTTGAATACGATACAACATTTGATAATTATTATGAAACAATGATAGAGGCGATTAATACAGGGGATGGAGAAACTTTAAAAGAAGGGATTACAGATTTACGAGGTGAAATTCAACAAAATCAAAAGTATGCACAACAACTAATAGAAGAATTAACTAAATTAAGAGACTCTATTGGACACGATGTTAGAGCATTTGGAAGTAATAAAGAGCTCTTGCAGTCAATTTTAAAAAATCAAGGTGCAGATGTTGATGCCGATCAAAAGCGTCTAGAAGAAGTATTAGGATCAGTAAACTATTATAAACAATTAGAATCTGATGGGTTTAATGTAATGAAGGGTGCTATTTTGGGTCTACCAATAATTGGCGGTATCATAGTGGGAGTAGCAAGGGATAATTTAGGTAAGTTAGAGCCTTTATTAGCAGAATTACGTCAGACCGTGGATTATAAAGTAACCTTAAATCGTGTAGTTGGAGTTGCTTACAGTAATATTAATGAAATGCACAAGGCGCTTGATGATGCTATTAACGCTCTTACTTATATGTCCACACAGTGGCATGATTTAGATTCTCAATATTCGGGCGTTCTAGGGCATATTGAGAATGCAGCTCAAAAAGCCGATCAAAATAAATTTAAATTCTTAAAACCTAATTTAAATGCAGCGAAAGACAGTTGGAAAACATTACGAACAGATGCTGTTACATTAAAAGAAGGAATAAAGGAATTAAAAGTGGAAACTGTTACTCCACAAAAATAGGGAAATATTAATTCTGTTGTAAAGTGAACTAAAACATAGAAAGTCTATGATTACACTGTTAAACAGAAAAGTAATAATTAATAAATCCTTATATAACAGAAAGGCGGAGTCTCATTAAAGACTTCGCCTTTCAATTATATATAAGTATGATTCGAATAAAAAATAACCTTGTAGTTTAATTGCTTTTTTAAAATTTGCAACAGAATCGGTTAATTTGAAGCAGATTATATACATTTTCTTTAATACTTAATGATTTGAAGGCTGCTAAAGAAAGTTCAAACGATACTGATAAAAGATGTAGAACTCATTTTGAAAGACATCGCTTTTTAATAAGATTAGAACTTGAAACCATACCTTATATAGGAGGAATACGAAATGATGAAAAAAATCCCTCATAAACTACTCGCTGTATCAGCATTTTTAACTATAACAACTACTTATGCAGTCATACCACTAGAAACTTTTGCAATTGAAATTGAACAAACGAACACTGAAAATATGTCTCTTTCAGCAAATGAAGAACAGATGAAAAAAGCTTTGCAAGATGCTGGTTTATTTGCAAAAGCTATGAATGAATATTCTTATTTGCTAATTAATAATCCAGATGTGAGTTTTGAAGGAATAACTATTAATGGAAATGCAGATTTACCTAGTAAAATTGTACAAGATCAAAAGAATGCAAGAGCACATGCTGTTACATGGAATACACAAGTAAAAAAACAGCTTTTTGATACATTGACAGGCATTATAGAATACGATACAAAATTTGAAAATTATTATGAAACATTAGTAGAGGCGATCAATACTGGAAATGGAGATACTTTAAAAAAAGGGATTACAGATTTACAGGGAGGAATTCAACAAAATCAAAAGTCTGCAAAAGCATTAAAAGAAGAATTAATTCAATTAAAAAATGCTATTGGAGAAGATGTTAGAACATTTGGAAGTCATAAAGAGACATTGCAATCGATTTTAAAAAACCAAGGTGCTGATGTGGAGGCTGACCAAAAGCGTCTAGAGGACCTTTTAGGACAAGTAAAATATCAGAAAGACATAGAATCTAAGGGCTTAGACATGGTGAAAATCCCCTTTATTCCAACCTTGATTGCTGGTGGCATAATGATAGGTGATGCAAGAGGTAAGTTAGGTTGGCTAGAACCTGAATTAGCAAAATTGCGTCAGACTGTAGATTATAAAATAACATTGAATCGTGTAGTTGGAGTTGCATTTCATAATATTAGTGATATGCATAGTATGCTTGATAGTGCTATCACTGCTCTTACTTATATGTCTACGCAATGGGAGGATTTAGATTCTCAATATTCGGGTGTACTGGGACATATTGATAAAGCTGATCAAAAAGCTGATCAAAATAAATATAAATTCTTAACCCCTAGCTTGAATGCAGCGGAAAACAGTTGGAAAACATTAAAAACAGATGTTGTCACTTTGCAAGAAGGGATAAAAATTGCAGAGAAAAAAGAACAGGATTTTTTGAATCAGCTTCGTCCATCAAACGTTTTCTACTTTTATAAAAAAATTCATAACGCATACACTTTTGAAATAAAGACTGGAACAAATGCGCCAAATGCGTCTTATAAAGTTATGAATTTAACTAAAAACACTGTTCATAATATGTGGAGTGGAGGGGCTAATACTAACATGTGGGCTGATTGGCTTTCATTCAATCCAAATGATGAATTTGCGGTAGTAGCAGTAGTGGATGGTAAAGAATATGTTGTGTATAAAGACAAAGTACAAAATATAATGAACTGAATCTGAAAGTAACGAAGTAATTGGAGCTGGACAATAAACTAGACAACAAGTTAATTGAAAAATCTCCTTATATCCTAGAATATTTTGCTCAAGAAAAAGAATTTGTTCAGCGAAAAAGTAAATATTGAACAAAGGAGTTAGTTGTCTTATGTGTATGGTTTTACCGAAAGGTTTCAAGTACATTACTCATACAATTATGTAGTTATCCTGAAGCATCTACAGGTGTTCTTATCGACCTTGAAGAACTACTTAGCTTCCTAAGTTGAGTGATTTTATGCAAAATTAAGTAAACGTTTTTGTACATAGATTAGTTGACATTTATATAGTTTTTTTCCATTTTTAAAGATAGTTTTGTTTTTTATGTTATTTTTCAAAAATTACTGCTGAAATTTCTATATTCATCACTCAGCATATAATCATTGTTTGATGAAATGACATACCACGTCCCTTAGAGTTTCAGACATATTACGATAAATTAAAGAAAAAAGATAATAGTAGTCAACGGTTACTATTATCTTTTTTGAACTATTTTTCATTAAAATATCTCATCTGCTGTGCCCCTTATTTACTTTTCTAGATTTTATCCTAGTTTAAAATTTATGTATTTGAACTGTTTATACAATTTGTAGGATTTTTAGCTTTTTTGTCGAATACACTTAATGCAAGGAGGGACATTACATGATTATTAAAGATTATTTCATCAACCTTTCTATTTTTTCTTTATTAGTTAGCGCAGCAATATTTATTCAAGTGTTTACAATTAATTCTAGTCGATATTTTGAAAAGCTCTATGGAGGGATTATTGCAGTTACGTTAATGTTCTTTTCTTTTCCATACATGGGATTTTCCTACGATCTTCGAGTTGTTCCTCTTATTCTATCTTTTATTTACTTTGGTCGTATTGCTGGTTGGATTACGTTAATTAGCATAATTGTAATGCGTATCTTTTACACAGGAGGGTACTGGGAACCTCCTGTGATTGCTTATTTAGGTATGGGGATTCTATTTTCTACCTTTAAAACTTATTTTAAAAAACTACATCCTTTTAAAAGTGCATCGTTATATTTTTCTGTTTTTATTGGAATAAAGTGGCTAGTTGGCGTATTATTTAATACTACATTACTTTACACAGGAGGCTTATTATATATAGCGTTAGGACTTTTAATTGGGCTATTTCTTATGGAAGCCTACCAGAGATTGTATTATTTAACACAGGACTTATCTAAAATGAATCGAGAATTAAAAAAATCGAAGCAAGAACTTGCAGATACCGTACATGAGCTTCAAGGAGGAATTTTTAAATTTAAAAAAGTGGGTAAGCACTTTATACACACTTTATGTGATGGACAGTTTTATTATCAAAACGGATTTTATTCTGAACAGGTGGTAGGAAAAAGCTTACGTACTATTGATGCTTCTATTGTTCCTCCACATTTAGTTCCACAATTGATGAAGTACTATCTTCAGGCATGGGAAGGAAAAGAAATTATATTTGAATTACCTTGGCCAAATGATAAAACTATTATTCTTATTGCGCTTAGGCCGATTAAACGAAATGGACAAGTTATTGAAGTTGTTGGTTCTACAGTTGATATAACCGAAAGGAAAAAGGTAGAATCAGAATTAAGCGCTACCAAAGAATTATTGGAATCATTTATAAAGCACAATCTAGATGCTATTACCATTTCTGATCGAGAAGGGCATATTTTACAAGCGAATAAAGCTTATGAAAAGATATTTGGGTGGTCATCACAAGAAATCATAGGTAAGAGATTACCTTGTGTACCAGATTTTTTAATGGAAGAATCGCTTAAAAATATTCAGAAAATTCTAACAGGTGAATCTGTGGTTACTAGATTAGAAACTGTTAGACAAAGGAGCGATGGGAGTCTTCTTGATGTCAGTCTGACAGTTTCTCCTATACTAGATGTAAGAGGAAATGTGATAGCTTTATCAGCAATATGTAGAGACATCTCTGAAAGAAAACAAGCAGAAAGAGAACGACATCGATTACACCAGCAATTAAGAGATAGTGAAATGAAGTACCGTGCACTAATTGAACAAGCAACTGATGCGGTATATGTAGTAGAGCTGAATGAAGATAATGCTCCAAGTCGATTTATTGAGGTAAACCCTGTTGGGTGTAGAAGATTTGGATATAGTAGAGAAGAGTTGCTCTCATTATCATTTTCAAATGTAGTACCACAAGATTCTCAAATAATCGTAAGGTTATTAGAAAAAATTAAAAAGGGACAAACTTCCTTCACTTTGCAAGATGAATATGTTTTTCCAACAGGAAAAGTAATAACAACTGAGTTTAGTGTTCGTGTTTTTAACTTAAATGGTAAAAAAGTTTTCCTAAGTATTTCTCGTGATATCACTGAACGGCTAAAAACAGAAGAATTATTACGAAAATCTGAAAAACTTGCTGTTGTAGGACAATTAGCGACTGTAATGGCTCATGAGATTAATAATCCATTAACTGCAATGAAAGGGTTCATGCAATTACTAAAATCAACGGAAAATGAAAATAATCAAGGTTATATAAATATAGTATCATCAGAGATTGAGCGTATAGAGAGTATTACAACTGAATTTATGGCGGTAGCCAAACCACAGGTGGTAAAAATAAAACCTAATGATATTAGTGTGCTAATGGATCAAGTTTTAATGCTACTACAACCTCAAGCAATGATGAATAATATAAAAATTAGAATCGATCTTAACCCTGGTATTCCATTGATTTCATGTGAAGGAAATCAATTAAAGCAAGTATTTGTTAATATATTAAAAAATGCAATTGAATCTATGCCGATGGGAGGAGAAATTCTCATTCAATTAAATATACTTGATAATAATCAATTAAGTATTCGTTTTATCGATCAAGGGTGTGGGATTCCAAAAGAACGTATACCATACCTTGGAGAACCTTTTTATAGTATTAAAGAAGAGGGGATTGGCTTAGGGTTAATGATCTGTTATAAAATCATTGAAACACATCAGGGAAAGGTATTTATTGAGAGTGAAGTGAATAAGGGAACTACAGTTGAAGTCACTCTCCCTATTTGTACACTTCAAAATTAATATGTTCTTTTACTGAAATTTTTTAAGAAACCATACAGAATGTAATGATAATGTTACTTAATGAAATAATAAAGAGAAGAACACTGGTAAATGTACCCTATAGAATAGACACTTGAAAAAGCCTGTTATAAAAACATCCTTTCTTTAGAACCAAAAGAAAGGATGTTTTTAATATTGTAATTTTTCTTGGGGATATTTAAAATTTTTACTTTTAATACATTTTTTAACTAATTTTGGTTAAGTTAGTTAAAAAGGCATTATTTTTAATGAGCATATTGACATATAAATATCCCTCATTTTTAAAATAGAAATTTCTAAAAACTATATATAGGTTCTTTTTGAAAGGAAGGGTATTATCAATTGAAACCACATGAAAAAGTACCTGTTCACTCTATAAAATCTTTGCAGGAATTAATGCAATTACTAAAAAAATCTAAAGATTTTATAACGTTGGAGATCGCTTCAAACAAATCCTCTATAGTCATTTCATATTTTAGAACCTTAATCGATGTAAATATATTTCATGAAGAGGTTTTAACTTATATAAAAGAGAAGAGCTGCGATTCATTACAAGATATTCGGTCTGTCTTACCCTTTGAAAATTCAAAAATAACAAATCAAATTGAAGATATTCAGGATAGTATTTTAAATGGCTATATACTTATTCAGTTCGATACAGATAAACTAAATTGTTTGTTAGTAAATGTGTCAAAGAAAGAAAAAAGGGATATTACAAAAGCTGAAATTGAATACAATATTGTGGGTCCGCAAATCGCATTTGTCGAAGATTTAGATGTAAATTTAAATTTAGTACGTAGAAAGCTCCCAACACCTTATTTACAAATGAAGGAATTGAAAGTAGGCTCTCTCTCTAACACAACTGTTGGGATTGTATTTATTGAGGGAATTGTAAATGATCAAAATCTACAAGAAATTATAAAAAGGGTAAGTCAAATAAAAACAGACCATGTTTTGGATAGTACTTATTTGATGCAGTTAATTGCAGACAACCCAAATTCTATATTCCCTCAATTTTTGAATACAGAACGTCCGGACCGTGTGGCAGCTGTATTAGCAGAAGGGAAAATTGCACTTTTTGTAGATGGCTCGCCTTATGCCATCACTCTTCCAACAACATTAATTGATTTTTTTTCTACGACAGAAGATTACACCATGCCTTGGATTATAGCCTCTTTTTTTCGTCTATTAAGGCTTTTTGCTTTTATATTTTCTGTCTTAACGACGCCATTATATGTCTCGATCTTAACATATCATTACGAGCTTATCCCAAAAGAACTTCTTGAAACGTTAATCATATCGAGAAGTAAAGTACCTTTTCCTCCATTAATTGAAGCACTTTTTTTAGAAATAACGATTGAATTACTGAGAGAAGCAGGGGCACGTTTACCAACTAAAGTGGGTTTAACTGTCGGTATCGTAGGTGGTATTGTAATTGGACAAGCATCGGTAGAAGCAAGTCTTACAAGTAACGTACTTATTATCATTGTTGCACTTTCAGCTCTTAGTTCATTTACAGCACCAATATATCGAATTGGTAATACAATTCGAGTAATTCGTTTTCCTTTTATAATATCTGCACACCTATTGGGCTTATTAGGAATTGTTTTAACAAGTTCTTTCCTTTTAGTACGCTTATTACGTACAGAATCATTAAGACGTCCTTATTTGTTCCCTTTTTATCCTACACGTCCTACAGATTGGAAAGACAGCATTATACGTATGCCAATCTCAGCGATGTTTCGACGTCCTATTTTTTCAAGGTCTAAACAGCGTTTTCGCTTTAATCCAGAAGAGGTAGAGAAAAATAAAATCATATCACGAAATGATTTTGATGATTGAATTTAACAGGGAGGAGCATTATGAAACAGATCCCAATTGAGTATCAAGTCTCGCCATATATGGTATTTTTTTTAATTATTACTATACAGTTGGGAGTTGGTATGCTTGGTTTTGAAAGGATTAGTGCAAAATTAGTTGGAAATGATGCGTGGATTAGCACGCTACTTTTTGGAATATCTGTTAATGTTATGATTTGGATCATATATCAGATTTTAAATCAGGGTAATGGAGACATCATTGCAATCAATCAAAACGTACTTGGAAAATGGATTGGTGGATTGCTCAACTTCATTTTTTTATCCTATATTGTATTGTTAGGTGCAACAACACTACATACTTATATCGAAGTAGTACATGTTTGGATGTTTCCTTCAATTTCATCTTGGGTTATAGCAGGGGCTTTTTTGGGTCTATGTTATTACATTGTTACTGGAGGATTTCGTGTAGTTGCCGGAATCGGCTTCTTTGGAATCGTTATCCCAAGCATTCTAATCTTCACATTTTTTTATCCTTTGCAGTATGCAGATTTCCAGAATTTATTTCCAATTGCACAGCATTCATTCCTAGAAATTATGAAAGGAATGAAAGGAAATATGTTTAGTTTTTTTGGATTTGAAATGTTATTGCTGTACTACCCATTTATTAAAAAGGCAAAAACGTCTCAAAAATATGCGCACTATGCAAATTTAGTAACGACTATTGTCTACACATACCTTATGATTTTAACTCTTGCATTTTTTAGTGAAAAACAACTAGCGAGTGCGATATGGGCATATTTAAGCATGATTAAAATTATACAATTTCCCTTTATAGAGCGGTTTGAATACATTATTGTTTCTGTTTGGGCTTTTTTTATATTACCCAATGTTTCCTTTACATTATGGGGAGTAAGTCGTGGTATAAAAGAGGCACTGGGAATAAAGCAAAAATATGTTTTGCCAGTTATCATCCTATTCATCTTTGTTTTATCATTTTTCTTGAATAATCGTAATAAAATTAACTTATTAAATACTTGGACAGGTCAAATGGGCTTTGTATATATATATGTATACCTACCTGTACTATGGCTAATTCAAGCGGCCAAAATAAAGTTAAGGAGATAAACATGAAGCGATGGATACTTTTCCTTATATTAAGTGTCTTCTTAATAGGTTGTGCTAAAACGAAAATTGTGGATGACATTGACTTAGTTCAAGTTGCGGCATATGATACCGAAGCAGAAGGTAAGCTAAAAGGAACCTTTGCGATTTCAGCTTATAAAGGAGGCGGGGAAGGTGAAACAAAAATCTATTCAGCATCAGGCCAGACTGGTAGAGAAGTTCTTGCAAGAGCATCCGAAAAATCTTCTGGACCTCTAGAGTTGGGGCAATTGCGTGTTATTATATTTAATGAAAAAATAATTGAAAAGGGAATGCAGGAAATTTTAGAGACTTTGAACCGAAATCCTAGTGTAGGAAATGCAATTTATTTAGCAATTACAAATGTAAAAGGGGAATCACTATTAAAGGGGAACTATTCTAAAGAAAAAGAAATTGCTTCCTATCTATCCTCTTTACTGGAGCAAAATATGGACAATGGAACGCAGCCCAAAACAAATTTTTTTATGTTTTTAAACCAACTTAATGATGATGCGAGAGATTCCTATTTACCGATAATATCTAAAAAAGGTAACGTGTTGGAGTTAGATGGAATAGCACTTTTTAAAAGATGTAAAATGGTTGATAAAGTGAACCCTAAAGATTTATTTGTATTTAAATTGTTGACAGATAATTTTAAACAAGGTACATACCAATTCAAACTACCTGGTTCTTCAAATACTTACGCTACGATAGAGAATATAAAAGCTAGAACAAAATATAAGATGGAGGGGAATAGTAAGCATCCATTCGTAAATGCTCATATTCAAGTTAAAGCTGAAATTCAAGAATTTACAAAAACAAAAAATCTAGATAATCCTAAAGAAATAAAAAAATTAGAAAAAATTATGGAAAAAGAAATAGAAAAAAAAGCAACTACATTGATAAAGAGATTTATTAAAAAAGACACAGATCCTATAGGACTTAGAAAGCTTGGTAGAACTCACGTAAGAAAATGGAACAGTCAAGAATGGGAAGAATCCTATAAAGATTTACGTTTTCGTGTAACAGCTGATGTAAAAGTAACCCAATCTGGTGTCACAGAATAAATCAAATAAGATATGGGAAATTTTAATAAAAAATATAGTCTCGCAGGAGATTAGGGAGAAGAGAAACGATTAACAAAGAATTTCATAAACATTAAGATGCTTTGTTAATCGTTTTTATACCTGTAGCTTTATCACTTATAGTAATCATAATTATAATAAAAGAACAACGAAACAAATTCCCGATACCACATAATTATAAGAGGACAATAAAGCATCAATATATAATGTATGCTTTGTCTGGAAAAAAGAATTAAGTACTTCAAGGTTAAACACTTAACTTTAAAATAGTAAATTCGTTGCTTGTAGCACTTCAACTAGACTGTGTCCCCGAAAGTTAGAAAGGTCGGTTTGTTAAGTAGCCTCTAGGGAATGAGCCTAGTACAATACCGGATTCATTCCCTTTTATTTTTCCTTGATTCTTTCATGATTATAGTACTTTATATACTTTGCTAATTCTTGTTTGAATTCTGTTATACTTTCAAATTCTCTCGATACAGAAATAGACATACAAAAACGCCATTCTTTCTTATAAATCTACAGAAAGAATGGCGTATTCTTCAAAAGTGAGTTCCTTTATTGAAAAGCTTTAGTTCTATATGACAGATAAAAGGGCAAGCAACGCTAAAATAGCGAGAAGTCCTTGTTTCATGATAATTGATTTATTGGATGTGAGACCTCCGAAAATAGCTGCTACCCCACACAAATGATGAAAAATAATTGAATCATATAACCAATGGGATTGTTTCCAAGTATAAGTCCCCAAATGAGGCCAGCTGCTAAGAATCCATTATATAAACCGTTTACAAATTAATTGTCTAAGTATTTCTAAGTTTAAAGAGTGCAGTGTCTTCGTTTTTTATTGAATTAACTTTTACATGTTGGTTCAATATTTTCTATTCTCTTGGAACTTAGTTCTCGTTTACTTCTCACAAAAGCAATAAAATCTATTATCTCTTCTGTTGACAGTGCTTCTCCATCTACTAAAAGTGTTGCATCTGGATCGTTTAGGAGTCTTGTAATATCAATTACATCTTTGTTTTGATGTGAATGTTCAATTCGACCTAATATATAATCTACAGATGTATCAAATAAATCGGCTATTTTAGATAAAGATTGTAATGAAGGTAATCTATAACCATTTTCATAACCAGCATAGGTGCTTTTCGCAATCCCAAGTCGATCTGCTGTCTCTTGTAAGGACCATTTTTGATTTTTTCTTAATTTAGATAAACGTTCCAGCATTCGTCTCATACCCCATCTAATTTTATTAAATTAATTATAGCATAGAAAAAGAATCAAGAATAGAAAAAAGTACGCGTATTGAATACAAAATCTTGATTAATTCAAATTAAGTTCTATAATGATAAATATAAATACGCATTACGCGAACGATATATCGTTGTTTATTTTATGGAGGGGTTGTGTATGAAGAAAATTTTATTACTTGCAACTGGTGGGACAATTGCATCTGTGGAGGGGAATGAGGGGCTTGTTCCAGGATTGTCTGCTGAGGAATTATTGAATTATTTTTCGAAGTCTTCTCGAAACTTAGAAATAGATTGCAAAATCTTAATGAATATTGATAGTACCAATATGCAACCTGAGCACTGGAAAGAAATAGCTAATGCTGTTTTTAATCACTATGATGACTATGACGGGTTTGTGATTACACATGGAACGGATACGTTAGCTTATACATCTTCCGCGTTATCTTATATGCTGCAAGGTTTAAGAAAACCAGTTGTTTTAACAGGTTCACAAGTACCTATTAGTTTTAAAAAGACAGATGCAAAGAAAAATGTAGCTGATGCTCTTAGATTTGCCTGTGAGGATGTTGGCGGTGTGTTTATTGTTTTTGATAGTAGGGTGATTATTGGGACGAGAGCAGTTAAAATGCGAACAAAAAGTTATGATGCATTTGAAAGTGTGAATTATCCATATGTTGCTGAGGTAAATGAAGATGAAGTGAAATATCATTGGAAGCCAACGTCCTCCCATAATGAACTTTCAATAAATACTAATTTATGTACGGATGTTTTTCTTATGAAATTGTATCCAGGTACAAAACCAGAGATATTTGATTGTTTAAAAGATTTGTATAAAGGAATTATTATTGAAAGTTTTGGAAACGGTGGATTACCTTTTGAAGGAAGGAACTTGCTTTCGAAAATTCAAGAGTTGACTGAAATGGGGATTGCTGTAGTGATTACTACTCAATGCCTGGAAGAAGGAGAAGACATACTTCTCTATGAAGTAGGACGGAAAGTGGCACAACATCAAGTAATATTGTCTGGAGATATGAATACGGAAGCCATCATAGCAAAATTGATGTGGGCGCTTGGGAAAACTAATAAATTAGAAGAGATTAAAAAAATTATTGAAGAGCCTTTAGCCTACGATTTAACAATAAAATCTGATAAGGATTGGTAATGACTTCATATGATTTATTTAGGTTTTACATTTAATATGGGGGAGAAATTAAAATGGCAATGACAAACAAGAACGTGCGAGTGGAGAATGATTTTTTGGGAGGAAAGGAATTACCTATTGAGGCATATTACGGAATTCAGACTTTACGCGCTGTTGAAAATTTCCCGATTACAGGGTACAAAATTCATGAAAGTTTAATTAGAGCGTTCGCAATTGTAAAAAAAGCAGCAGCGCTTGCTAATACAGATGTAGGAAGATTGGAATTGAACAAGGGTGGCGCGATCGCAGAAGCTGCTCAAGAAATTCTTGATGGAAAATGGCACGATCATTTCATCGTCGATCCAATTCAGGGTGGAGCAGGTACTTCAATGAACATGAATGCAAATGAAGTCATTGCCAATCGTGCTCTTGAATTATTAGGAATGGAAAAGGGAGACTATCATTATATTAGTCCAAATAGTCATGTAAATATGGCCCAATCAACAAATGATGCATTCCCAACGGCGATTCATATCGCGACGTTAAATGCATTAGAAGGCTTATTACAAACGATGGGTTATATGCATGATGTATTTGAATTAAAAGCAGAACAGTTTGACCATGTTATTAAAATGGGGCGTACACATTTACAAGATGCGGTGCCAATTCGTCTTGGACAAGAGTTTAAAGCATACTCTCGCGTACTTGAACGTGATATGAAACGAATTCAACAATCGCGTCAACATTTATATGAAGTAAATATGGGGGCAACTGCAGTTGGTACAGGCTTAAATGCAGATCCAGAATATATTGAAGCAGTTGTAAAACATTTAGCTGCAATTAGTGAACTACCGCTTGTTGGTGCAGAAGATTTAGTAGATGCGACGCAAAATACGGATGCTTATACTGAAGTATCTGCAGCACTTAAAGTATGTATGATGAATATGTCTAAAATCGCGAATGACCTTCGCTTAATGGCATCAGGTCCACGTGTTGGCTTAGCGGAAATTATGTTACCAGCTCGTCAACCAGGTTCATCTATTATGCCAGGGAAAGTAAACCCTGTTATGCCAGAAGTTATTAATCAAATTGCGTTCCAAGTAATAGGTAATGATCATACAATTTGCCTTGCTTCAGAAGCAGGACAATTAGAATTAAACGTGATGGAACCAGTACTTGTTTTCAACTTACTGCAATCGATTAGCATTATGAATAACGGTTTCCGTGCCTTTACAGATAATTGCTTAAAAGGAATTGAAGCGAATGAAGAGCGCTTAAAAGAGTATGTTGAGAAAAGTGTAGGAATTATTACAGCTGTGAACCCTCATATTGGTTATGAAGCAGCAGCTCGCGTTGCGAAAGAAGCAATCGCGACAGGGCAATCCGTTCGAGAACTTTGTGTGAAAAATGGTGTATTGTCACAAGAGGACTTAGAATTAATTCTAGATCCATTCGAAATGACACACCCAGGGATTGCAGGAGCAATTCTTTTAAAGAAAAATTAAAAGAAGAGGGGGACAAGTCCCTCCTCTTTGTTTACAATATAGGGATGTTATACGTGAATAGAGGTAGGGAGATTATAAGTAAGTATACAGTGGCGTTTAATGGTTCATAGAAACAACATTAAGAGGAGCAGAAATATGATCAACACCACTTTTAAATAAAGAGGATTTATTAAAATATCCTATCATGTTAACAACAAGTTTACATGAATCTTTATAAATAACTATGACCAACCATGAATCAATAGTTGGCCATAATGATCTTAAAGACCCATATCTTTTAATCCAGGACTATGCTCATTTGGTATCTCAGGAAGTTCTGGTACAGGAAAACCTTTTGGCGGGTCAGTTACTGCTAATGTTCCTTTGTTTCTACTTGGTGATTCACCTTGGAATATTTCTCCCATTCTTGTTGGATCTAAACTAAAATTAAATTGTGCGTTATGGAATCCCATGTCTACATACTTTCTGCACTCTGGGTATTTATTAATATCATAGTTGGGCACAGGGAAGAGTTTCCCCCATTCAACACCCAATGTCTCTAAAGCTTTTGCGAAAGCATTTTGATGTGCATTATCACGTACAATTAAAAATGCAAGTGTTTCTCTAAAAGTTTGATTGGAACTCATTTCATAAATTCTAGTTTTTTGAAGTACACCTGTAGATTCAAGTACTACGTTATCTAATAAATCGCTAATTAAGTTTCCATGACTATATACCCAAGAGCCATTCCATGGGTTGCCAGCTGCATCAACAGGCAATGAACTTTGAGCACCTACAATAAAGTGGTGAGGATTTGCATGTTTAACCGCTTCATCAAGTGGTGCTGTGTCAATACCAGCATTTCCTGGCGTAGGTTCACCAGATCCAGTTAATAGTTGATTAATTGTATGTTGTACAAGTTCTACATGGCTTATTTCCTCTAAAAAAACACCTCGAAGTAAATCACGATATTGCTTCTCTTTCCCTCTAAAATTTGAGCTTTGGAAGAAGTATTGCATCATTGTACGCATTTCGCCATAATGCCCACCTAATATTTCTTGTAAAACTTTTGCGGCAGCTGGATCTGGCTTGTCCGGCTTAATAATATTAATCAGTTTTTCTTTATAATAAAACATGAAGTACACCTCTTTTAAGTTAGTTAACATTGTTATCGTGTCCGCTGTTTGGTTACTTAATACTTTAATTCATGTTTTTACCAATTGATTATTATCTCAAAATGCAAAATTTTTGAAAATAACTATTTTAGATGTGAGATGAAAATAGGGGATAGATACTTAGCATTTAATAAAAAGAGATAAGATTACGAAATGTAATCTTATCTTTTCATTAAGAATAATGAATTGTAGCTTCAAGGCTTCAGAATGACTTTTATACAATCATCTTCACGATTATTAAAAATTTGATAACCGTAGCTCGCTTCTTCAAGGGGGATTTTGTGTGTAATAATCTCTTTTGGATCAAATTCTTTATTTGTTATTTTTTTAAATAGTTCTGGCATAAAATGAATGACAGGTGCTTGTCCCATTTTAAGATTAATATTTCTAACCCAAAATGCTCCGAGTGGAAATGCATTATAATTGCCACCATAAACGCCAGTCATTTGAACCGTTCCATATTTTCTTACGGCTTTCGTAGCTATTTGAATAGGGCCGAGAGTTCCGCCTTGTAATTTCAATTTTTGTTCCAGAAATTCTAGTGGCGATTTTTTTCCATCCATCCCCACACAATCAATAACTACATCGGCACCACCATGTGTAATTTCCTTTAAATGTTCTCCCATATCGGGGAATTTTGTAAACTCAAATACCTCAACATTGTTAATCTTTTTTGCATAATTCATCCGATAATCTAAGTAATCCACTGCAATTACACGTTTAGCACCTTGCATCCAAGCAAATTTTTGTGTCATTAATCCAACAGGTCCACAACCAAGGACGATAACAGTATCACCTGGCTTAACGCCTGCGTTTATTACACTCCAATAGGCTGTAGGTAAAACATCTGATAAAAATAGTAGGGATTCATCTTCAAGCTCGCATGATTCCGGTATAACAAATGGAGTAAAATTGCCAAATGGAACTTTTAAATATTCTGCTTGTCCGCCTGGATGATTACCAAATTTCTCCGTATAACCAAAGTATCCACCAGAATCGTAATGAGGATTTGAGTTATCACATTGACTTTCCATTTCATGTTGGCAATAGAAACAATGTCCACAAGAAACGTTGAAGGGGATGACAACACGATCGCCTTTTTTCACTTTAGTGACATCTGGCCCGACTTCTTCAACGATTCCCATTGGTTCATGGCCGATAATGTATCCTTGAGGTAAGGGCATGTTACCTTGATATAAATGTAAATCAGAACCGCAAATAGCGGTTGAAGTAATTCTTACAATAATATCATCTTTTTTCTCTAACTTTGCATCATCAACTTGTTTAACTTGTACTTGATTTGGTCCTTGATAGGTTACAGCTTTCATCTCATATCTCCTTTTGGATTATGTCTCAAAACATAATTTTATTTAATCTCTTGGTGAAATAGAAATCTTTCTTTTATTTACTGAAGGGAATTAGGAAGTATACATAGTGTTGTTATGAAAGTATGTTATATCAGTTATTCTTTCTTATATGTTTTGCCCTACTTTAAGAAAAAAATCAATTTTTATTCATAATCTAATTTCCATAAAAAGGATAATTATTATTTCATAATTTGTAGCATATTAAAAACATCGGAGGTGAAATAAGATGGCAAACAATAATAGTGGAAGTCGTAATGAATTGTTAGTTCGAGGTGCTGAACAAGCTCTTGATCAAATGAAATATGAAATTGCACAAGAGTTTGGTGTACAACTTGGTGCAGATACAACAGCTCGTGCAAACGGATCTGTTGGTGGCGAAATTACAAAACGTTTAGTAGCAATGGCAGAACAACAACTTGGTGGTAGAGCTAACCGCTAAGTAAATTGGCTTAAAATATAGCAAATATGTAAATCAATTTCTTTTGTGTATTCATAAAAATAAAAAAACTTATATTAAACAGATACTCACTCAAAGATTATTGATAATCTTCTTTCATAATCTTTGAGTATTTAATTTGTAAACTACTTTCCTAAACAATAAACACGCGGTGTTGGAAAGGTGTTTTCCATGCATAGTAGAAAATCTTTTGCAGGAAAAAGCATACTTAAAAATTTGATTTCAATATTGAAATCAATATTTATTATGATATTTTCGAAAGGTAGGAATTTAAAAATGGGTATATTAAGTGGAAATCCTCAAAATGAACCGTTACATTACGGTGAAGTATTTGACATTTGGAGCTATCTTCTTGCTGCACAGGGTGCGATTGCAAGCCATCAAGTATTTATGAATCATACAGGTGATGAAGACTTGAAGAAGTTTTTAGAAGGCTTAATTGAAAATGATATGAATTCGGAAATAGAAGAATTAAAAGCTCTTTTAAAGATTAATGGGGTCGCTTTACCGCCTGCTCCTCCAGAACGACCAGTTGCATCTATCGAAGACATTCCTCCGGGAGCACGTATTAATGATGTTGAAATTGCTGCTGCTGTTTCTGCAGGATTAGCAGCTGGACTTGTGACATGTAGTCAAGTGATGGGAAAATGTCTTCGAGAAGATGTAGGGATGCTATTTGGCCAATTTCATATGAAAAAAGCGCAGGCAGGTGTAACTCTGCTACGTTTAAGTAAGAAAAAAGGGTGGGTAGTTCCACCTCCGTTACATGTAAGAAATTCTGATCAAGCTTAATAAACAAAAATAAAAAAGTGGCATTGGCCACTTTTTTATTTTTTAGATGTATCCTCAAGCTTGGATTTATTTATTGTGGAAGAATCTATATATTCATCTGATATTTCCATAGCATATTTATCATGATGAATATGATTGCGATTTTTTAATTCATCGTCGTTACGTAGCACTAGCCTCTTCATATAAATATGGAAGAAAACTTCTGTTCCACCAATAATTAAAGCGGCTATAAATGAAGAAAGTCCAATGTTACGAGTAGCATCTAAATTAGTAAACAAGGATGTTAGTAACCAAGTTCCGAAAAAGCTTAAGCCGAAATCTGCCATTGTAGCAATCATATTTCCGTATTTAGGTAAAATGAAGAGGTCTCCGATTAAATAGGCAGCTCCCGTAAGAAAAAGAGAAATTAGTAATACTCTAGGAATTGAAATGCCTTGAAAGATACTGAGCATGATTAGCAATACTGCAGTTATCGCTGTGTATTTAATTAATAAGGCAACAATATGTTTCATCATTTTCCTCCATTGTTTAAACGTATATGGAATACAATATTTCATTAAAAACGGATTATGCTTTTATATAGCGTAACCCGTTTTAATCACCCCTTAATGGTAAGAAGTACAACCTGGGTAAGAAGCAGGCTTATACTATGGATAGTATTTGCGGAATATCGAGCTTTATTCATAAAGGGTAGTTCCATTCTTATAATAGAGATGTTGCCTAAGTACAGTGTTTTTTCATATTAAACTTAATATTCGTTGGTGTTTTGATTCATTAATATAAAAATAAACAAAATATTTCCGCATTTAATGCATCTTTTTATTTATATATTTTCCGTAATCAGGTACAGCAATTTTATCAAATTCTTGAACGAGTGTTTTGAAGCTTGTTGATAGCAATTCACCTGACATTGGTATCCCATGTCCAGTAATAGCGACTAGAGGCTTTAATTCTTCTAATTTAATGACTGATTCTTTAGCTGCTTTCCAGTCTGTTGTTAAATAACGAGGGGGTCCGCTTATTTCCTGTTCTTGAGTTATTACTTTATACAGATACTCCTGTTTCACTGTAACAAAAGCGTCCCCAGCAATTAAAGTTCGGTCTTTCTCTCTGAATAATGAAATATGCCCAGGAGTATGCCCTGATGTATGAATCCATCTAAACTCTGGCATATGGGGAACAGTTCCATCGGTAGGTAGTGCTTTTACGCTATTTCCTAAATCAATCGGTTCATTAGGGAACAGGGGAGACATTTTCGCTACCATACCACCTTCAACTGTAGGGTCTGGTTCTGGATAGCTTTGTTGTCCAGTCAAAAACGGTATCTCCATTTGATGGGCATAGACTGGAACATCCCAATATTTAATGAGTTCAATTATTCCTCCAACATGATCAAAATGCCCATGAGTTAAAATAATTGCTTTTGGACGGCTATTTGTACCAAATCGCTCCTCAGTAACAGAGATAATTTCATTTGCACATTTAGGCATTCCAGCATCAACTAAAACAAAATCATCGGTATGCGGATTCCCAACAAAACATATGTTGACGATTTGAATCGTGTAGCAAAATAAATCAGGCAATACTTCGAGGCCATGACCACTTTCAATTGAAGTTGCTGGAATAAACTTGTAATCACTTCCATAATTCATTTCCTTGTTCACCTTTTGTCCCCCTTAATATGTTTCAATACGACATTATAGTTCCCTAATTTCTCGAATCCATTTTGGGGGATTTGAGAAAAAAATTAGTGGGGATTACAAAAATTAAGGTGGAGACATATCAATTTATATAAAGTGCAAACAGAAAATATTGATTTCACAATTGTAGTTTTTACTATTTTTTGAGGAGGGGTTATGACTTAATAAAAGATTCATCTGAATATTTTCATGTAGGTTTATAAAAATACATAACAGTAGCTAATAGAAATCCAGAGGCGATTACTTGTACCGATGCTTTTCATAATCAAAGGATATTTAAGTTTTGTGATGTAATTGAGATTGAGTAAATTATGCTTTTCAATAGCTATTAACAGCCCTTTCAGTGATACTAATATCTCTTACTAGCTATATGATATATTCTATTTTTTATCTAACTAACGCTCTTAGTGTAGTTGGTGTCCTTGCATTGAGTACTTCATGGTTTTTATTCATTTTCACATGTTTCATCCGAAAGAAAAACGGAAATCCCTTCTTTATTAGAGATAGGAAATTCCGGTTCATCTTTTTTATAAACAGTTCAATTGTATTTCAAATTCATATGATGATTCGGTAAATCACCTTGGATAAAGTAGGCTTTATTGATAGCGAATCTGTATTTCTTGATTAATTACTGCCTATTCCTCATACATCATTTTCCTCGTCATTCCACCGTCTACGACAAGGTTTATACCTGTAACAAAATCATTTTCACTGGCTGTTAAATACAGACAGGCTCGTGCAATATCATCTGGTTTTCCTACACGCTTTGATAGATGCTGTTCATGATCAATTTTACTTAATTTTGAATAATCTCCGGTTTCAATCCAACCTGGGGAAATAGCATTCACTGTAATCCTATCTTCGCTAAATGAGGCTGCGAGCGCATGTGTAATAGCAACGATCCCACCTTTTGTGGCAGCATAAGATTCTGAATTTGGCTCAGACATAATCGCCCTTGTAGAGGCGATATTCACAATAGATCCACCTTCTTTGTTATGACGCATATACTTTGCTGCTTCACGCGAACCCAAGAAAACACTTCTTAAGTTTGTATTGATCACATCGTCCCATTCTTCTAACGAAATATCGTAAGGGGACTTGAATAACTCTTTTCCTGCATTATTAATTAAAATATCTATCTGACCGTATGTTTGATTAGCTACTTCCATTAATCGAATAATATCTGTTTCCAGCCTTACATCTGTTTGTACGAAAAGTGCTTCTTTACCCTGTTCTTTCATCTTAGTAACTGTTTTTGCACCTGCTTTTTCGTCTATATCTGCTAAAATAACATTGGCCCCTTTTTCTGCATAATGTAAAGCAATTTCTCTCCCGATTCCATTTCCAGCCCCTGTTATGATCACTGATTTATTAGAAAAATTCATTGTAATTACACTCCTTTTAAAAAAATATAACGTCTTTATTTTTTTATATAACATACAAAAATTATCCTTCTGCATAACCAATAGTTAATTAATTATGCTAGTATTTTTACTCTTCACTAATAAAAGGAGTAATTATCTTTTTTTCATAAGAAGATAACACAATATTCGTTGATGGAGTACCATATTGCATTGAATCATCAATAAATTGTTCTAAACTTTCTACAGAATGTGTTGCTATTTTGACAATATAGCTAATTTCTCCTGCTACTCTATAACACTCGAGTACATCTGGATGATTATAGCAAAAGTTAGATAATGATTTACAATTTGTTGATTTAAACAGTATAAGTGCAGAAATTGGACGATTTATTTTTTTTAGAGAAACATGTGCATGGTAACCTTCAATAATTTGTTGTTCCTCTAACTTTCGTACTCGCTCAGTTACTGACGGGGAAGATAAGTGAACCGCTTCCGCTAAATCCTTCATTGAAATTTTTGCATTTGACTGTAATAGTCCCACGATTTTTTTATCAATTTGATCCATAAATTACCCAACCTTTTTTTATAAAATAGAATAACCTAAATTCTTTATAAAATAAAGCAGAACAATCAAATATCCTTATTGAACTTATTTATCAGCCTTCTATACTTGTATAAAATAAGGGTAGAAGGAGGCGGTTTACGATATGAAAAAGATTTTATTATTATTAGCTGACGGGTTTGAAGCAGTAGAAGCTAGTGTATTTACAGATGTACTAGGCTGGAATAAATGGGAGGGAGATGGATCAACCGAGGTCGTAACAGTTGGTCTTCGGAATAAATTAACTTGTACTTGGAATTTTACTGTCATACCGGAAAAAACGGTTGATGATATTCAATTAGATGAATTTGATGCACTAGCTATTCCAGGAGGATTTGAAGAGGCTGGTTTTTATCGGGATGCATACAGTAGAGAATTCTTACATGTTATTCAACATTTTTATGCCAAGCAGAAGCCTATTGCCAGTATTTGTGTTGCATCATTAACGCTTGGAAAAAGTGGAATTCTTGTAGGTAAAAAAGCTACCACATACAGTCATCCGACGAGTAAACGAAAAGAGCAGTTAAAGAATTTTGGTGCAATAGTACAAAATGATTTAATAGTACAAGATGGAAATATTATTACATCATCAAATCCAGGCACAGCTTTTGATGTTGCGTTTTTATTACTTGAAAAATTAACATCTAAAAAGAATGCTGAACATGTAAAGGATCTTATGGGATTTTAGGCATTTATCTTCTTATGAGTTTTTGATGCTTGCTAGAAGTAATGTGAAAAGTCGCCGTGCTCTAGTTCTATTTGCTGAATCCGAGGAAAAAGAAAAAGGGTTTGATTATTACAATACTTATAATAGGAGAATTTTTATGATTATAACACTTTTCACATATATTTTGTTAGGTTTATCTTTAGCAATACCCGCAGGTGCTATGACAGTCCAAATGACGAAACAAGGAATGAGAAATGGTTTCGTACATGGTTGGTTTGTAGGTATAGGAGGAATGACTGTAGATTTATCTTTAATAGTCCTGATTTATCTAGGGTTCTCTAGTGTATTAACCAATCCGTGGGTAGAAACAGTTATGTGGCTCCTAGGTTTTATATTTTTAATGTTTATTGGAATAGAAAGCATTAAAGAAGCAAAGTCGGAAGTTAACATAGATGGAGAAGATCCTAATAAATCTTTATTATCAGCTTATTTATCTGGTTTTATGATTGCTATATCACCGGCTAATATTGTATTTTGGATAGGGGTCTTTGGCCCGGTTCTCGTTTCTTCATTAGGTAATGCAAGTACATCTACATTTATATTAATAGCTGTAGGTATTTTATTAGGTATCTTTATGCATGATATGATCTTATTAAGCTTTGTTCATTTTACTAGACGTTTTCTAAATCCAACCTTTATTAAAAGAGTATCTATATTTGCCGCAATAGTCCTATTCGGATTTAGTGGTTATTTTGGTTATGAGTTTATAAAACAAGTAATGACTTTTATCTCAAAAGCATAGTTCTTATAAACTTAAATAGGGTGGTTATAAGGTAAATGAAAAAGATACGTATTTTAAACGTAACATAATTGTAAATATGTTATATCACGTAGGCAACCCCTTAGGAATTCATTAATCCCTGAGGGGTCTTTAAATTCTTTACACGTAGCCTCTACTATAATTGATGGTGTATGAGCTTAGCTCAATAGCGATGGGGTACTACCCGCATTTTAACGAAAATATACGCTAAGCAAATTTCGATATAAAAGAAGTCGAATTTTCTACTTTAAGAAACTTTCGGTTTCAATTCGTTATGACATTGCTCTATGTTGTTATAGATATATAATTTAATTAAAGTTTCAATTAGTTTAGATCATCAAAAATAATGTCTTTTTTATCTAAATTTCTTAGAACTTATATATGAGATGAATATTAATTTATAAGCATTAAATATTTGTGAAGATTTAATTGACGAACATATTTTTTGACTTTTATTGAAAGTGGATTACACTATAAAAATTTTAGAGAATGGCTATCTATATAGAAATTACATAACAGTAGCTAATATAAATCCATTAAATAAGACGATTACTTGTACGGATGCTTTTCATAATCAAAGAATGTTTAAGTTTGGAGATGTAATTGAAGTGGATTAGAGGGGGAGAAATAAAAATAGTTATCTCTTCCTAACTTAATTATATCATGTAAATCAAGTTCGAAATAGACTGTTTATTCGTATTGACTCCTGCTACAATCAAGAACACATGCATAGTAAGGAGAGATGTTACATGAGTTCTTTTGTTCTCGATTTTCAGGAAATAGAAAACACGCAGCTTTCGCTCGTCGGTGGAAAAGGTTTGAATTTAGGGGAGTTAACAAACATTCAAGGTATACAAGTACCCGAAGGTTTTTGTGTTACAACGGTAGGATATGAAAAGGCTATCGAGCAAAATGAAGAGCTTCAAACTTTGTTGCAGCAGCTAACAAAGTTGAAAATGGAAGAGCGTGCTCAAATCGGTGAAATGAGTAAGAAGATTAGAGAAGTCATTATGGCAGTAGAAATCCCTACTGATGTAGTGGAAGCAGTAGCTCATTATCTCTCACGTTTTGGAAATGAACATGCGTATGCCGTGCGTTCTAGTGCGACGGCTGAAGATTTACCGTATGCTTCATTTGCAGGTCAACAAGATACGTATTTAAATATTATCGGAGAAGAAGCGATTTTACAGCATGTAAGAAAGTGCTGGGGGTCTTTATTTACAGAGCGAGCAGTTACGTACCGCATGCAAAATGGTTTTGAACATAATCAAGTTTCTATATGTGTTGTCATTCAAAAAATGGTTTTCCCTGAGGCTTCAGGGATTTTATTTACTGCGGATCCGATTACTTCGAATAGGAAGGTGTTGTCAATCGATGCCAGCTTTGGACTTGGCGAGGCGCTAGTATCTGGATTGGTTTCTGCCGATAATTATAAGGTAAAAGAAGATGAAATCGTCGAAAAGGTCATCGCAACGAAAAAATTAGCCATCTATGGACGAAAAGAAGGCGGAACAGAGAGAAAGAAAATTGCTCCTAATAAGCAAAAAGTTCAAACACTTACTGAACAACAGATTTTACAACTAGCACGCATCGGAAGACAAATCGAAGCTTATTTTGGTTGTCCGCAAGATATTGAATGGTGCTTAGTTGATGATACAATTTATATAGTCCAAAGCAGACCGATTACGACTTTATATCCAATTCCAGAAGTAAATGATGGGGAAAATCACGTGTATATATCAGTTGGTCACCAACAAATGATGACCGATGCGATGAAACCATTAGGTTTATCTTTTTTCCTGTTAACGACAAGTGCCCCAATGCGTAAAGCGGGCGGAAGGCTGTTTGTGGATGCTACACAAAGATTAGCATCACCTGCTAGCAGAGATTACCTAATAAATACGTTAGGAAAATCAGATCCGCTCATAAGAGATGCATTAACGACTGTAGTCGAGCGAGATAATTTTATTACATTGTTACCGGATGATGAAAAAGAAAAGAGTGTTGGTAAAGGTGTGCCACCTGCAAGCACGCAACCAGAAATCGAAAATGATCCAGCAATCGTTACGGAATTAATAAAGAATAGTGAAGCATCACTTGAAGAGTTAAAACAAAATATGCAACTGAAATCAGGAGTGGACGTACTTGATTTTATTTTGGAAGATATTCAGCAATTAAAGAAAGTATTGTTTAACCCGCAAAGTATCGCTGTCATTATGGCTGGTATGAATGCTTCAACATGGATAAATGAAAAGATGGAGCAATGGTTAGGTGAAAAAAATGCAGCAGACACGCTTTCTCAATCCGTACAAAATAATATTACATCTGAAATGGGTTTAGCATTAATGGATGTCGCTGATGTGATTCGGCCGTACAAAGAAGTTATTACGTATTTACAACATGTAGAAGATGATAGCTTTTTAAATGAACTAGTTCAGTTTAAGGGTGGAGAAGAAGCTCGAGATGCTATTCTAACTTTTCTAAATAAATACGGAATGAGATGTAGTGGCGAAATAGATATTACGAAAACGCGCTGGAGTGAAAAGCCAACTACAATTATCCCGATGATTTTAAATAATATAAGAGATTTTGAATATGGTGCGAGTAAGCGGAAATTTGAAGAAGGACTGCAAGAAGCTTTGAAAAAAGAAGAAGAGTTAGTAGATCGATTACAGCACTTATCGGGTGGAAAACAAAAAGTAGAAGAAACGAAGCGAATGATTCGTAATATCCGTAATTTTATCGGCTATCGTGAATATCCAAAATACGGTATGATTAATCGTTATTTCATATATAAGCAAGCGTTACTGAAAGAAGCTGAGCAACTTGTGCAGAGCGGTGTCATTCATGAAGTTGATGATATATACTATCTAACTTTTGAAGAGCTTCACGAAGTTGTTCGCACGAATAAACTAAATTATGAGCTTATTCATAAACAAAAAAATGATTATAAATTATACGAAAAACTAACGCCTCCTCGTATCATGACGTCTGATGGAGAAATCATTACAGGTAAATATAAACGAGAAAACCTCCCAGATGATGCGATTATAGGTTTGCCTGTTTCTTCAGGAGTGATTGAGGGGAGAGCTCGCGTTATTTTAAACATGGAAGATGCGAATTTAGAAGAGGGAGATATATTAGTTACGGCTTTTACTGACCCTGGCTGGACACCATTATTTGTATCTATAAAAGGATTAGTTACTGAAGTCGGCGGACTTATGACGCATGGAGCAGTTATCGCACGTGAATATGGATTACCAGCAGTCGTTGGAGTAGAGAATGCTACGAAATTAATAAAAGACGGACAACGAATTCGGGTACATGGAACAGAAGGGTATATTGAAGTGTTGTAATGAAATAAAAGAACATCCGCTATTATAGTGGATGTTCTTTTATTATATAGCTGACTTATTTCTTTAAGCCAGCCGCATAAAAAGGTCCATGAACTGCGATTGTTGATAATATGAACAATAATGTTCGTACGCAAATATTAGAAGGGTTAAAAGCAAAAGGAGATACTGTAACAACAGATCAAGCTGCGAAATTAGTAACACCTATTGTAAAGAACGTGAAAAATATGAATGAGGTCGGCAAAAATAGTGCGAACGGTAACTCACCAATATCATTGTTCCAGCCGTTATGGATTGCAAGTTTAGCTAGTGCAGCGATTATTTTTATTGCGATTAGTAAAATGCCAGTAAGCTCAAGAAAAGAAAACTTTCTGTTAAAAGTAAACCAAATCGTAACAGGAGCTATTGCGACACTTGTAATTGGATTTGGTCTTACATGGATTGCGGATGGGATGGTAGGGTTAAATATTTCGAACTTCACGGATACAGCTCTATTCTTATCCATTACTTCTTTTAGTTTCTTCTTAATGATATCTGCGGTACTTTCATTGGTTGGGCTAAAAGGAATCGGTTTATTCGCTTTATTACTATTCTTCGGGGCGCCGTTACTATCATTAGCACCTGAGATGTTGTCTCCGTTTTATCAAGACTGGGTTTACTCATGGTTACCAATGAAATTTATGATTGAAGGCCTAAGAGAAATCTTCTTCTTCGGAAAAGGGTTAAGTTGGAATACTCCTGTTACTGTACTCGTTTGGATTGGTATAGTAAGTATGGTTACTATATTAGCAACTGCATTCAAACGTAGTGTAGTAAAAGGGCATAAAACAGAATTGAACGCTTAAAAAAAAAGCCGTTTCACTAATTAGTGAAACGGCTTTTTTTGATGAAATCTATAAGCTGAAGAATGAA
Organism: Bacillus sp. RCC_6_1; assembly: GCF_041360755.1. Classification (NCBI taxonomy): domain Bacteria; kingdom Bacillati; phylum Bacillota; class Bacilli; order Caryophanales; family Bacillaceae; genus Bacillus; species Bacillus sp. RCC_6_1. The sequence continues at coordinate 81,392 of NZ_JBFUPV010000006.1, read as the reverse complement.
TATTTGCTGATAATAAAGTTTGTTAATTTTTCTGGCTTTTCCTCAATGTAAACACCTAATTGTTGAAAAGTGTTATGTTTAGAATTAAGTCGGGATCTCTAAAGGTCACGTACATTCCAGACAATCTCACCACGTTCGTCATCCCACGTACTGTGATGACGCTTAAATCCTATCTTTTCTAGTACCCGGAGGGAAGCGATATTCCAAGCACCTACAGTCGACCAAAGTCTTTGGCGCCCAGTAGCAATCGCCGCGTCCAGTACAACAGATGCCGCCTCAGTCGCATAACCTTTACCATGAGCGCTGCGGAACAACTCGTATGCAATCTCCGGCTCTTCAAGTGTGGAACGACCGATAATCAAGCCGCAGTATCCGATGAAATCGCCTTCGTCTCTTCTTCGAATAGTGAGAAGGGAAATGCCATTTTCATCTGCCTTCTTACGCATCTCAATAAGCCGGTTACGAACGGAGTCGAGGGTCGGCATGTCCACACCACGTTCGCCAATTAATTTCCTCATCCAAACTGAATCGGATTCCTCCCACATACTCAGGTCAAGTCGTTCGGTTTTTAGCTGGAACTCCATAGTTTTAAATAAAGATGGCATAGTGGAACCTCCTAATTATGTCACTTAACTCATAATAGCTTCGCACCGCATCATGTTGAACCAATCGTTGATTCGCGAATTTATTTTCCTAACTCCCGCGAGAGTTTATAGCAACAGTATACAATAGTATTATTTTATGCATAAGCAATTCCTTTGCAAAATAGACCCTTTTCTCAAACTTTTCTTTCATTCTAAAGCCGTCCCGTTAAATACACAGGCTCCTACTATTTCTAAATGCATAAAATGTTAAGCGAAAGTATGGGGGGATACGATGTATAATTCAAATTATTATGATTGGTATAGGCAAAATGATAAGTTGATAAGTGATATTGAAAAAGCTATAAATGGAGAGTATAGCGCCATAAGCTGCTATGCAAAATTAGCGAATATGGCTCCAAATCAAGTAGAACAAAAACAAATTCTTGAAATTCGTAATGATGAAATAAAGCATTTCCACAACTTTGTACAAATTTATACGAACTTAACTGGTAGGCAGCCGAAACCACAAATTACTGAAGACTGCCCAAATACGTATTTACAAGGATTAGAGTTCGCTATACAAGATGAACAAAAAACAGTAGATTTTTATTTGGAAATTTCAGATGAGACATCAGATGCACATTTGAAAGAGCTATTACGGAGAATAGCTGCAGATGAACAAAACCATGCGGTATGGTTTTTATATTACTTTGTAAAGTCGAAGTGAGCATTAAGAATGAACGAATGATGTGGTGCATATATTAAAAATTATTTTAAAACGCAGTGCAACAATTGAATGAAATATTTAAATGTAAGCAAAAGGAAACCGTTTCGCTAGTAGTGGAGCGGTTTTTTATGATGTACATATGTATCGACAAAATATAGTAATTACATTTCATATATAATGTATGAAAATGAATAAGTTAGGAGCAAGCATATGAAAAGAGGGATTACAGTAGATATTCTAGATGGATATGATAATTTACTTTGGAAAGTATTAAAGTCAATTGATATTACTGTATTTGATTGGCAAGTCATGGGAAGGGAGGAAGCTTATATAATAATAGGGAATGAATTAGGTCCAGAATTATTTTCAGAAGATAACGAGATCATGGAAGGATCAGAATTAAAAAAGCTAATAAAAGATAACATATATTATCTTTTATTTTTAGATCTAAAAGCATGTCCAAAAGGAGAGGTACTAGGAGAAATTGCAACATTTGAAGAATTTAAGGAGAGTAAGTGTGAAGTAGTCGTATTAGTAGCGGATGGTGAGTATATACAAATTTATGCGAAAAACCAAGAAGAGATTGAAATGATGTATGAAAACGCAGTGAATCAAGGATTTTATGTAGAATATATTACAGATGAAAATGATGGAAGGACTCGTTTGTCAGTATGGTAGCAATTTGAAAGGGGAAAGGCAATATGGAGAGCAATATAAGTAAAGAATATGCAATTCGAATTGCTACTGAAAATGAAAGTGATAGTATTATCCTTTTATTAAAAGAAGTAGCACAATGGCTACAATATAAAGAAGTGGATCAGTGGCAGTATCTTTTAGGAGAGGAAGCTACGGCTGAAATACTAGAATGTATAAGAGAGAAATATACGTATATTGTTATGAAAGAAGATGAAATAGTTGGTACGATTACAGTTTCTCCTAAACAAAATGAATGGGATGAACATATTTTTGGTAAAGAGGAAGTTTCTAATTCATTATATATTCATAGATTTGCGGTGAAACGGAAGTATAAGGGGAACGGAATTGGAGAATGGATTTTACAGTGGATAGAAGAGAATGTGCAACATGACAAAGAGTATTTGAAGTTAGATTGCGTGGGGCATAATCGTACGTTAAATGATTTTTATAAGAAAAATGGTTTTGAATATGTGGGAAGTACGGATGGGCTTAGTAAGTTTCAAAAGAAAAGGAGAATGTGAATGCATCCAATTAACGTAAGTTTAGTTGAAAAGTTAATACAGGAACAGTTTCCCGAATGGGCCCATTTAGAAGTGAAACCTGTAAAGTTTAGTGGGCATGATAATAGGACGTTTCACTTAGGGTATGAGATGAGTGTAAGATTGCCAAGTGATGCGGCATATGCACCGCAAGTAGAGAAAGAAAATAGTTGGCTTCCTATATTAAGTAAGGGGCTTTCTTTACCGATTTCTACCCCACTTGCGAAAGGAAATCCGTCTGAAGCGTATCCATTGCCTTGGTCTATTAATAAGTGGATAGAGGGAGAAACAGTTACGAAACAAAACGTTCGGGATTTAAATGAATTTGCGGCGGACTTAGGATCTTTTTTAGTAGAATTGCAATCTATCAATGCGAGTAACGGACCTTTAGCTGGAACACATAATTTTTACCGAGGCGGACTTATATCTGTATATGATGAAGAGGCGAGAGTTGCTATTGAAAATAATAAGGATGTTTTTGACGAGGCATTATTAAAGCACCTTTGGAATGTAGCACTTAGTTCAACATGGGACCGTAAGCCAGTTTGGGTTCATGGAGATGTAGCACCGGGGAATTTACTCGTTAAAGAGGGAAAGCTTTGTGCCGTAATTGATTTTGGTATTTTAGGAGTAGGGGATCCGGCTTGTGATGCAGCGATGGCATGGACTTTTTTTGATAAGAATAGCAGAAACGTATTTAAAGAAGTGTTACGTATGAATGAAGAAATATGGAATAGAGCAAGAGGATGGGCACTTTGGAAGGCGTTAATTACATATGATACGAATAGGGATAGTAATGAAAAAGTAGCAGAAGAATCGTATCGTATCATTCAAGTGATTGTGGATGATTATGAGAGGGAGTAGAAAAAGCCTATTTTAAAATAGGCTTTTTCATATGATTAAATAGTAGAAATGGAAAGAAGGAATATAACATAATTATACAGAATATTTAGATAATAGGAGGTGTCGAATTTTGAGTGAAATTGAATTAAAGAGTAATGTAATTAAGACAGGGCGAGAGAAGGGGATTATTCTTCGGTTTATACTTGCTAGTCTCGTTGGAGTGTTTATGTTTTTCGTTCCTGTTACGATAAACGGTGCATCGTCTATTATGATTGATCATATCGTATCGTGGATTAGGGCTTCGGTTCCAGGCGTAGTACCTTATTATGCATTGTTCGTTATGGCGATTGGTGCGATTTATCCATTTTATACGAAGAAATGGAATGCATCTATCGTAGACATTTGTTTTTCTATTTTAAAAGTAGTTGGCGTTGTATTTGGCATATTATATTGTTTAAAAGTAGGACCAGCTTGGTTCTTTGCGCCAGATGTTGGACCGTTTTTGTATGAGAAGCTAGTCATATCAGTAAGTTTGCTCGTTCCAATTGGCTCGGCGTTTTTAGCGTTATTAGTCGGATATGGATTGCTTGAATTTATCGGTACATTTTGTCGGCCGATTATGAGGCCATTATGGAATACGCCGGGGAGATCGGCAATCGACGCAGTTGCGTCCTTCGTTGGAAGTTATTCGCTTGCTCTCCTTATTACGAATCGCGTGTATAAAGAAGGAAAGTATACGACAAAAGAAGCGGCGATTATCGCTACAGGATTTTCTACAGTATCCGCTACATTTATGATCATCATCGCAAAAACATTAGATATTATGCATTTATGGAATGTTTATTTTTGGACTACACTTGTTGTAACATTCATCGTGACTGCTATCACCGTAAGAATCCCGCCCCTCAGTAGAAAACCAGATACATATGTAACAGAAGAAGGGTTCCCAGAGCCTATTTATAAAGAGAAAATGTTAGGACGTGCTTGGGAAGATGCGTTAGAAGTATCAAAGTCTGCACCGAGCATTATGAAAAATATTGCATTAAATTTAAAAGACGGATTTATTATGACGATGGGAATTTTACCATCCATTATGTCAGTAGGATTAATTGGTATCGTCTTAGCGAAGTTTACGCCAATATTTGATTGGATCAGTTATATTTTCTATCCGTTTACATGGCTATTACAATTACCAGAAGCAGACTTAGCCGCTAAAGCTGCATCAGTTGGTATTGCAGAAATGTTTTTACCGTCATTATTAGTAGTAAGTGCACCAATTGTGACAAAGTTTGTTATTGCAGTTGTTTCCGTATCATCTATTTTGTTTTTCTCCGCTTCCATTCCTTGTATATTATCAACAGATATTCCATTAAAAGTATCTGAACTTATTATTTTATATGTGCAGAGAACGATTTTAACGTTACTTATTATTACGCCGATTGCTTATTTATTGCTTTGAAGTTTTAATAAGATAAAGTTAAACAAAAGAAGCCGTCTGTAAAAAGAGGGCTTTTTTTGTTTAAAAGCGGGATATTCTTATTTATTTTTCGTATACGACGTAACGCTTCTTAAGAAGATTCCTAGTCCCGCAAAAAAGAACCCTAAGCATAATAAGCTGCCTGGCGTTCCCCAAGTAATTTGATCTAGCATTTTTTATCCCCTCCCGTTTATCATTATATAGAATTTATTGGAAATTATCAAAAAATTATTTTTTAAGGGTTACTGATGGGTCTTCCTACCTTATACGAGAAGAATATATTTGAAAAGAATTCTTTTCGTTATATTTTTTTATTCTTATAATACGTTTTTGATTCTTATGATATAGTAACAGCAAAGGGGGCTTAAAAATGGAAATTATTCACGAAAGAGCAAAGTTGCGGTTAATGGATAATACTGATGTCGAAACTTTGTTTTCGATTGTAGAAGGAAATCGGGATATTTGGGCGTATTTAATCTCTAAAATGGATAGTGTGCAAGATATGCAACAATACGTTCAAAAAGCGATAAAGGGCTACGGAAGAGGTAATCAAATACCTTTCGTAACCGTAGATCAACAGTCGAATAAGATTGTAGGAAGTACACGTTTATATAATATTTCAGTAGAAGATAAGACAGTTGAGTTAGGGCAAACGTGGTATCATCCGAGTGTACAACGTACGAGTATAAATACAGAGTGTAAGTATATGCTTCTCCAGTATGCTTTTGAAAAACTGCATATGCTGAGAGTGCAAATTAAGACGGATGCAAGAAATGAAAAAGCACAACGAGCAATTGAAAGATTAGGCGCAGTAAAAGAAGGTGTGCTTAGAAATGAAAGAAAATTACCGAATGGTTATGTGAGAGATGCGGTGGTGTACAGTATTATCTCGAGTGAATGGCCAGGCGTAAAAGAACAATTGTTAGAAAAATTAGAGTTATATAAAGAAAAGTTATAATTCGTGTTTTGAAAGGTATATTGTTCGTGAGACATGAAAAATATACCTTTTTTCTTACAAAATGCTACTTTATTTTAATTCCTTTTGTTTCATCGTTCCCTTCTGAGAAAAAATTCGTTACAATGTAGTTGTATGGTAATAAACTTATGAATTTAAAAAATGTAATGAAAACCGCAAATGAAAATGAATTGATAATCCTCAATCTTAAATGAAAACCCTTTTATACATAAATAACAAGTAAAGTTCCTTCTTTTAAATAAACTCAAACAAAACGATTTGATATAAATGTTTTTTATAGAAGTATGGATGATGTACGGAGGCAATTACAAATGAAAGAAAATAAGAAGAGTAAGAAAAGACGAATCTTTCAAGTATTTTTACTAATGATTTGTTCTGCTATTTTATATGTAAGTTATGCAGCTTACGATATTTGGAGTTATCGTTTTAAAGCAAATGATGACGTGAAAACGGATGCTGGTATCGTACTAGGAGCAGCTTCGTGGAACGGAAAACCATCTCCTGTATTTAAAGAAAGAATTAATCATGCGATTTCTTTATATAAGAACGGAAATATTAAAAAGATTATTTTTACAGGTGGTACAAAGTTCGAGGCAGAACTTGAGGAAGCACGTACTGCAAGAGTATATGCAATGAAACAAGGTGTAAAAGAGGAAGATATTTTAATTGAAACTAAATCCCTTTTCACTGAAGAAAATTTAAAAAATGCGAAGCAAGTTGGAATAGAGAACGGAATACGCACATACACGATTGTAAGTGATCCACTTCATATGAAACGCGCAATGAGAATTGCAAAACATATTAATATTGAAGCGTATGCTTCACCAACGCCGACATCAGCATATAAAACGTTAGACACAGAAATTCCATTCTTCTTTAAAGAATTATTCTCGTATATTGGATATGTAACCTCTTTGCCATTAAAGGCATTGAAGGGAGATTAACATAAGAAAAGAACCTATCCTTAAATAGGAACTTTTCTTATTAGTCAAAAACATTGTATTTTTATCGGAATAGTGAAACAATAGAGAGGTAGCTTCATATAATCATAATGAAAAAGTGAGCGGTTGATGAATCGAACATAAAGGAGATTATAGTATGGCACTCTCATTTGTTGAAACAGAAGAACAATCTTTCATTATTGCACAAATAAATAAATTGATTCCGAAGTTCATGGAAAGGGAGCATCAGCTAAGTGAATTGGGATCATTTCCGTATGAAAATATAAATGATTTGAAAGATATCGGATATACGAAATTAACGTTACCGAAGGAATTTGGTGGTAGTGCGATTTCTTTATATGACTTTGTTTTATTTCAAGAGAAAATCGCGGAAGGCTGCGGAGCTACTGCATTATCGATTGGCTGGCATCTTGGCATTGTGAAAGAGCTAGCGGAAAATCGCTCTTGGAATGATGAGATGTTCAAATGGTTTTGCGAAGAAGTACGTAATGGTGCGCTCTTTAACAGGGCAGCAACAGAACCGAAAACAGGGAGTCCGACGCGTGGCGGCAAACCAGAAACAATAGCGGTTCAACAAGGCGAGAAGTGGGTTATAAATGGAAGAAAAACTTTTACAACGATGGCGCCAGTACTTGATTATTTTATTATTTCAGCAAGTATGGAAGGCCGTGAAGAAGTTGGTGAGTTTGTTATTCCGAGAAATACACTCGGTGTATCTATTGAAGAAACGTGGGATAGCGTTGCAATGCGAGGGACTGCTAGCCACGACATTGTCTTACAAAATGTAGAGATAGACAACCGCTTTTTTACGGATGTAAAAGGCGGGAAAGTGAAACAAAAGGGTATTGGCTGGTTGCTACATATACCAGCATGTTATTTAGGAATTGCACAATCAGCAAGAAATTATGCAGTTCAATTTGCGGAATCATACAAGCCAAACAGTTTAAACCATTCTATTAGTTTATTGCCGAATGTTAGAAGATTAGTTGGAGAATTAGAACTCGAGCTTATGCAAGCTCGCGTCTTTTTATATCAAATTGCGAAAAAGTACGATGAGGCAGAAGATAAACTATCACTGCAAGTAGAATTAGCAGCCGTGAAATATGCTGTAACAAATGCGGCGATATCTATAGTGGATAAATCGATGCGCATCGTAGGAGCAAAAAGTTTATCAGAAAAAAATCCGCTCCATCGTTACTATTTAAACGTCAGAGCAGGACTGCATAATCCACCGATGGATGATGCAACATTGTCTATGCTGGCGGATGCGGCGTTTCGGTCGTAGTTTTTAAAGCTTACATTTTATTGTTTATGGATATTATAGTTGTTTTGAAAGCACGGGTTTGATTAGTAATCAAACCCGTGCTTTTTATGTGTATGAAGTACTTAGTTGAGATGTAGGTTTTTAATATAAATGATTATCATGGTTTTGTGATTGTTTCTTGTTGAAAAATTCTTATTGTAATGCCAGTTTGGAGGCTGTATAAACATTTTTCGTATTTAATCCCAAATTAATGGTCTTTCTAAGTTTACCGTTCGTAAATATTGTAAAAATTGACCTGCATGGACCGCATCATGATAGGCAATTCGTAATAGCATATCGCCTAAATATCGTTGATAGCCAACATCGCTTCGATCAATAAGTCTTGTATCTAGCTCTGCTATGCTTATTGATTGAACATATTCTATGAAATCGGCAAAACATGATTGTGCTAATTCAATTTCTTTTTTTACACAAGTAATTGGCTCGTCATCATACGGGGTACGTATGTCGTTTATTGAGCCGTTGTTTTTTATAATCATATGATAGTAAAAAGTTGAGCTCCATACGTGACGAATCATTTCACCAAAGGACATAGCCTCAGGATCAGGCTTCCAATTAAGAAAATTATCGGGAAGAGAATTCCATAATTTTTCTGAGCGCCTTCTCGTTTCTTTTAAATTTAATATACTAAGATCAATTGCATTCATAATACATTCTCCTTTACTATTAAACTTAAAATAATTGTATCAATTTAATAGTTAGGGTATCATCGAAATATGAATGTATATCCGAATATCTCATATATAGCTAAACTAATTGCTGAACCTACAAGAGCAATCATCTTAGATTGTCTAATGAATAATCAGGCACTACCTGCTAGTGAATTGGCTTATATGGCAAAAGTGTCACATCCAACAATTAGTTCGCATCTTTCTAAATTAGTAGAAGGGAATTTACTTACAGTTGAACAACATGGTAGACATCGTTACTATCGACTTGCTAATCAAGAAGTTGCAGAAGTGCTTGAAAAGTTAGGGACAATTGCACCAACAGTTCAAGTTCGCTCTTTAAAACAATCAAGCCAACTAAAACAAATTCGTTATGCTCGAACTTGTTATGATCATCTTGCAGGCAAACTCGGTGTAGAGATAACTGAAAAATTACTAGATAGGCAATTTATAATTTTAGAGGGTGGAGAATACATTGTAACGGAACAAGGTAAGGAATGGTTTCTGAATTTTGGAATAAATGTTGATGAGGCAGATACAAAAAGGAGGGTATTTGCAAAACCTTGCCTTGATTGGAGTGAACGGCGTTACCATATTTCTGGTTGGTTAGGGTCTGCAATTGCAAAACTGCTTTTTGAACAGGGATGGATTACGAAAACGGATAAGAACCGAGCTGTCCATCTTACAAAGAAAGGTGTAAATTTATTGGAAGATCAATTAGGCATTGATATGAAAACTGAGGAAAGAAAAGCTTGAAATTAGAAAAGCCCGTCAAAATGACGGGTTTTTTCATTATGGTAGGAGTGTACATGAATAATAGGATGTTACCAATAATTGTTGCCAATAAAAAAATCTTTCTTTTCATTCTTCTTTTTTAAGTTTTAAAGGAGAAAGCTAGGCTTCTTATTTTTACTAATGTTATAATAAGAAAAAAGCACGAAAAGAGGTCATCTCATGCTAGAGATTATTGCAACATGTTTAGAAGATGTAAAACGAATTGAAAGCGCTGGCGGGAAGCGGATTGAATTAATTTCATCTTATACAGAAGGTGGTTTAACACCGAGTTATGCTTTTATAAAAAAAGCGGTAGAAGCGGTAAGTATCCCAATTCATGTTATGATTCGTCCGCATGCGAAGTCTTTTACATATAAGGAAGAAGAAATTGAAATGATGAAAGAAGATATTATAGTTGCACAGAAGTTAGGAGCAGCTGGTGTAGTATTAGGCGTATTAAATGAACGAAATGAAGTGGATGAAGAGAAATTAGCGGACTTACTATCTGTTGTAGATGGAATAAATGTAACGTACCACCGTGCGATAGATGATATAGAAAATCCAGTAGAAGCGATGAGAACTTTAAAGAAGTTTCATAAAGTGACTCACGTTTTAACTTCAGGTGGACAAGGAAATATAGTAGAGAATATTCCGGTGCTTACAGAAATGCAAAAGGTAAGTGATGGTCAAATTCAGCTTGTAGCTGGAGCTGGCGTGACGAAAGAAAATATAAAGCGATTGCTAGATGAAACTGGAATCACGCAGGCGCATGTCGGTACAGCGGTAAGAGAAGGAAAATCATGTTTTTCTGAAATAGATCCTAATTTAGTACAAGAATTAGTTGAAATAATAAAATAAGTGCTTAAGAAAGAGGAGAAACGATGAAGGAAAATACGAAGAAAGAATTATTCTCTTGGGCTAAAACGATAGGTTTTACCCTTGTATTAATTGCTATTATTCGCGGTGTTTTATTTACACCTTCTTTAGTGCAAGGTGAATCAATGATGCCCACTTTAAAAAATAACGAACGAGTTCTCGTGAATAAGATTGGTTATAGTATAAGTGGATTAGATCGCTTTGATATTATCGTCTTCCACGGAAAAGAAGGATACGATTTAGTAAAACGAGTAATTGGTTTGCCAGGCGATACAGTTGAGTATAAAAATGATGTTTTATATGTAAACGGAAAAGCGATGGAAGAACCATATTTAAAAAAGTTTAAAGAAAAAGCAGTAGGTCGTGTATTAACTCCAGACTTTACGTTAGAACAAATCACTGGGAAAACGAAAGTGCCAGAAGGCCAAGTATTTGTTTTAGGGGATAATCGTGAAGTTTCTAAGGATGGTCGCATGTTTGGCTTTATTTCAGAAGATGAAATTGTCGGAAAAGGACAAGCTGTTTTCTGGCCGTTGGAACAAGTAAGAGCGTTATAAAGTGTGGTGAAGTATGGGAGAGATATTCTTCCATACTTTTTTATTTGCTTAAAATCTATTGATTGAATTGAAAGAATATTTTATAATTTTAAATTATATGTTTGTTTCGAAAAACGGAATTTAAGTTCCGTAATTTGGAACGAAAGGGAGATAGAATGAGTATAAATAAAACGGCAGTTAAGACAATGGATATTTTAGAGTTGTTTTATGAGCATGAAGAGCTAAGTTTAACTGAGATGGTTCAGCTTACAAATATGCCGAAAACATCTGTTTATCGTTTAATTGGTTCGTTGGAAGAGATGGAGTTTTTACAAAAAAACGAAAAGGGGAAATATCGTTTAGGGGTCGTATTTTTACGGTTCGGTCAACTTGTTTCACACCGATTATCAGTAAGAAATATAGCAATTCCTTATATGAAAGAACTTAGGGATAGTTTAGGACAGGCAGTTAATTTAATAATTCAAGATGATAATGAGGCAATTTACGTTGAAAAGATGGAGGGTGTTCAGCCGGTACGCGTGTATACGGCGGTTGGAAGAAGAGCACCGCTTTATGCTGGTGCATGTCCAAGAATTTTACTATCGTATTTCTCCGAGGAAGAGAAACGGAGATACATAGAGGAAGTGGATTTAAAACAGTTTGCAGATGGAACAATCGTGGATAAGGAACAATTGTTAGAAGTGTTGCAAATGGCAAAAAAGGAAGGCTACACAATTAGTTATTCTGAGTTAGAAAATCATACAGCCGCGATAGCAGCACCCATTTTCGCGAGCGATGGAACGGTTGTAGCAGGCATTAGTATTTCGGGATTAGCAATTGAGTACAACGAAAGTAACATTTCATATTTTATTGCGAAGGTGAAAGAAACAGCGCATCGCATTTCGAAAGAACTCGGCTTTTTGGCATAGAAAGAGGGAGTAGGATGAAATTTTCTGCGTTAGGGGATCAAGCAATTATTGTTACATTTGGTGAAGAAATTAAGAGGGATATATATGAGAAAGTACAGCGGTTATTTCAAGCACTGCAGCAACATCCGTTTGCAGGAATGATAGAGTGCGTTCCGTCGTTTACTTCATTAGCTGTTTACTACAATGTATACGAAGTATGGAAGGGAAATGAGAGAAGTGAAAGGTCACATGATTACGTTCGCCAGTATATAAAGGAGCTGTGTGATTCTTATAAAGAAGAAGTAAAACAGGATGTGAAACATATTTCTATACCAGTGTGCTACGGGGGAGAATATGGACCAGATTTAGAAGAAGTCGCGCATTATCACGGTTTACAAGTAGAAGATGTGATTCGAATACATAGTGAAACTACATATTTTGTATATATGGTAGGTTTTACACCAGGGTTCCCGTATTTAGGAGGACTATCAAAAGAATTAGAAACACCTAGAAAAGAAAAACCACGGTTACAAATCTCTCCTGGTTCAGTAGGTATTGGCGGAAATCAAACAGGTATTTATCCGCTTGAAACACCAGGTGGATGGAATATTATCGGCCGAACACCTATTACTCTATTTAATCCGAAAGAAGAAATGCCAACATATATTCAAAGTGGTATGTATTTACGATTTATCCCGATAACGAAGGAAGAGTACGTATCACTTGAGGGGGCTAAAGAATGGATGTAGAAGTTTTGCATGCAGGAATGTTTACAACAGTCCAAGATTTAGGGCGATCTTATTATCAACAGTTTGGTGTACCTGTTGGGGGTGCTATGGATAAAAATGCGCTTAGGCTCATCAATATGTTAGTCGGTAATGAAGAGAATGAAGCAGGATTAGAAATGACGATTTTAGGTCCTAAATTGTTAATAAAGAAAACGACTTTACTCGCAATTGGTGGGGTTGATATGGAACCGTTGTTAAATGGAGAACGTATCCCATTATGGCGTCCCATTTTAGCGGAAGAAGGTAGTATGCTTTGTTTTGGAAAAGTGAAAAGTGGTTGTAGAGCGTATGTGACTTTTGCGGGTGGTATACATATTGAGGGTACAATGGGAAGCAAAAGTACGTACATACGTGCTGCGATTGGTGGTATAGAAGGAAGAATGATGAAAAAAGGAGATTGTTTTCAAATTGGTACGTACTCAGAAATGGCGAATCGTTTCATTCAAGACTTACAAAAAGATGAGCGAATAAAAACGAAATGGGTAATTAGCAACAGCGTACTACCAAAGTATAAGAAACATCCTAAGCTTCGTGTCATAGCTGACTTTGAATACGATCAATTTACAGAAGAAAGTAGAAAGGCATTTTTTACGAAAGAGTATAAGGTATCTAATTATGCTGACCGTATGGGCTATAGGGTTGAGGGAGAAGTTTTAAATAGGATTGAAGAAAAAGAGATTTTATCGAGTCCTGTTACATTTGGAACCATTCAAGTTCCTAATGGCGGACAGCCGATTATATTAATGGCAGATAGGCAAACGACAGGTGGCTATCCGAGAATGGGAAATATCATTTCAGTAGATTTACCTCTTCTTGCCCAGCTAAAGCCGGGGGACTATGTTTCTTTTGAGAAAATTACGCTTGAAGAAGCGGAACAATTGTACATAGAACAGGAAGTAAATATGAATCTATTAAAGAAATTCATCGCTTTACGAAGCTGGAATTAGGAGGAATACATTGTGACTACAATCGATTTAAACTGTGATTTAGGAGAAAGTTTTGGAGCTTATAAAATGGGGAATGATGATGAAATTCTTCCGTTCGTTTCCTCTATAAACGTTGCTTGCGGTTTTCATGCGGGTGATCCGTCTATTATGCGTCAAACTGTTGAAAAAGCTTTGGAGCATAACGTAGCAATAGGGGCGCATCCTGGATTTCCTGATTTAATTGGATTTGGTAGAAGAAACATGAATGTTTCAGCAAGTGAAGTATACGATTATGTTTTATATCAAATCGGCGCATTAGACGGGTTTGTAAAAGTGGCTGGCGGGAAGATGCAGCACGTAAAGCCGCACGGTGCTTTATATAATATGGCGGCGTCTAATCCGGAAATTGCAGATGCAATCGCAAAGGCAATTTATCATATAAATCCAAGTCTATTACTTTACGGATTAGCAAATAGCGAGGCGTTTATACAGGCTGCAGAAAAATACAAAGTAACTCTCGTACAAGAGGCTTTTGCGGATCGTACATATAAGCAAGATGGTACATTAACGAGCCGTACAGAAGAAAATGCGCTTATAAAAGATGAAGACGAAGCGATAAAGCAAGTACTTCAAATGGTGAAAGAAGGCCAAGTATATGCGGTCAATGGAAAGAAAGTAGCAGTTCAGGCGCAAACGATTTGTTTACACGGTGATGGGGAAAAAGCAGTGCAATTTGCAGAAAGAATATACAGAACATTCAAACTTAACGGTGTTTCTATTTGTGCACCGAAATAAAAAATAGGGGGAAGTGCTGGGATGATTAAATTAATCGGAATACTACTTGTTGCAGTGGGCTTTTTATTTAGATTAAATACACTTTTAGTAGTTATGGTTGCAGGTATTGTTACTGGTATGGTTTCAGGGTTAAGTTTTTATGATGTGATCAGCATGTTCGGTAAATTTTTCATAGAAAATAGATATATGTCTATGCCAATTATATTAACTTTACCAGTAATCGGAATTTTAGAGCGTTACGGTTTAAAAGAAAGAGCAGAAGCACTTATAACGAAATCAAAAGGAGCAACAACTGGAAGAGTATTAATGTCATATTTTACGATAAGAGAATCGTCAGCAGCACTAGGGCTTAATATTGGTGGGCATGCGCAAACAGTAAGGCCGCTCGTTGCACCGATGGCAGAAGGGGCCGCGCAAGGTAAATACGGTAAACTTCCTGAAAAATTAAGAGAAAAGATTAAAGCAAACGCAGCAGCTGCTGAAAATACAGCTTGGTTTTTCGGAGAAGATATTTTCATCGCAACTGGAGCTATTTTATTAATGAAAGGATTCTTCGATTCAGTAGGTATGCATGTCGGAGTATGGGATATGGCACTTTGGGGCATTCCGACAGCAATATCTGCACTTATTGTAAGCTGGATTAGATTTAGAAGGTTTGATAAATATATAGAGAAAACAATGAAGGCAGAAGGAAAAGAAGAGAAGGAGGCAATCTAATATGAACATCATCACAATGGATACAATCTATTATGTATTAGGGATAATCGTTGCTTTTATCGCTGTTCGTATCGCATTCGATCGTGAACATCCAAACAGATTCGGTTCTAGTTTATTTTGGGCATTGTTTGCAGTTACATTTTTATTCGGAAATGTAATTCCTTCGTTTTACGTTGGCTGTATAGTGCTCGCTATGGTCGTTTTAGCTTCAATGAATAAAGTAACAAAATCAGAGGAGAAAGAAGTACCTGTGCAAGAACGTGTGAAACATGCTGAGAAATTAAAAAATAAAATTTTTATGCCTGCACTTTTAATTCCTATTTTTACAATTATCGGTACGTTGACGTTAGGGAAAATCAAATGGGGAAATGTCTCTCTTGTTGATCCAGATAAAGTAACGTTAGTTGCATTAGCGCTTGGTGCATTACTTGCATTTGTTGCGGCGATGCGTATTACAAAATCAAAAATAACAACGCCTGTACAAGAAGGAAGCAGACTATTACAAGCTGTCGGCTGGGCTGTAATTTTACCACAAATGTTAGCAGCACTTGGCGGTATATTCGCGAAGTCTGGCGTTGGGCAAGTTGTTTCAGATTTAGTCGGACAAGTGCTGCCGACAGAGTATCCGTTCGTTGCTGTTATGGCGTACTGTTTAGGCATGATGCTATTTACAGTCGTAATGGGAAATGCATTCGCAGCGTTTGCTGTTATTACTGGCGGAATTGGCTTACCTTTAATTGTTCAAATGCACGGAGGAAACCCGGCAATTATGGCAGCACTCGGTATGTTTGCTGGATATTGCGGAACGCTACTTACTCCAATGGCAGCAAACTTTAATATCGTACCTGCGATGCTTTTAGAGCTAAAGGATAAAAATGCGGTTATTAAAGCGCAAGTACCAATTGCTCTTTCAATTTTTATCATAAATATGTTTATTATGTACGGCCTTGTATATCGTTTCTAATTAGGAGGATAAAACTATGAAAACAGTATTATTAACAGGGTTTGATCCGTTTGGCGGAGAAAATATCAATCCAGCTTGGGAAGTAGCAAAAGGTTTGCATGAAAAAACAATTGGAGAATACAAGATAATAAGCAAACAAGTCCCAACAGTATTTCATAAATCAATAAGCGTATTAAAAGAGTATATAGAAGAACTAGCGCCGAAAATTATTATATGCATTGGACAAGCTGGGGGCAGAACAGATATTACGATAGAACGTGTCGCAATTAATATTGATGATGCAAGAATTGCTGATAATGAAGGGAATCAGCCGGTAGATGTACCGGTTGTAGAAGAAGGAGCGATTGCGTATTGGTCCACACTCCCGATGAAAGCAATCGTAAAAAAACTTCGCGAAGAGGGCATACCGTCATCTGTTTCACAGACGGCAGGCACATTCGTTTGTAATCACTTATTCTATGGACTTATGCATGAACTAGAGAAACATGATAAGAAAATAAAAGGCGGATTCATTCATATTCCGTTTTTACCAGAACAAGCGAGTAACTATCCAGGGCAACCGAGTATGTCACTTTCTACTATTCGTAAGGGGATAGAATTGGCAATCGAAGTAACGATGACAGTTGAAGTAGATATTGTAGAGGTTGGCGGCGCAACGCATTAAGTAAAATGAATTGTACAACACCTCCTGTAAACAACTGGTATAATAAGAATAGGAAAATACATAGAGGTGATTTTTGTGCAACAATTTGAAGAGGTACGTTCAATTTTAGAAAAAGCGAAGAAAATTACAGTATTAACAGGCGCTGGTGCAAGTACGGAAAGTGGTATCCCAGATTTTCGTTCAGCAAATGGATTGTATGCTGATGCGAATGTGGAGATGTACTTATCAAGAGGGTACTATAACCGAAGTCCGAAAGAATTTTGGAAGCATTATAAAGAAATCTTTCAAATTAATACGTTCCATCAATATAAACCAAATCGTGGACATCGTTTTTTAGCTGAGCTAGAAGAACAAGGGAAAGATATTACGATTTTAACGCAAAATATTGACGGTTTACATCAATTAGGTGGCAGTAAGCATGTTATTGATTTACATGGAACACTTCAAACAGCACATTGTCCAAAATGTAAATCAGGCTATGATTTACAGTATATGATTGATCATGAAGTACCGCGCTGTCAGAAGTGTAATTTCATTTTAAATCCAGACGTTGTTTTATACGGAGATACACTGCCTCAATATCAAAATGCGATGAAACGTTTATATGAAACAGATGTACTTCTCGTTATGGGAACGTCATTAAAAGTACAACCTGTCGCTTCATTCCCGGAAATCGCAAAGAGAGAAGTAGGGGCAACAACTATTTTAGTAAATGAAGAGTTAACAGGACAGGAATATAACTTTGACTTTGTTTTTCAAAATAAGATTGGTGAGTTTGTTGAAGGGTTATCTTCAATGAAATAAGTTAACGAAAAAACTGAGGTATCTACCTCAGTTTTTTATTTGGGTAATCGCTGTTTTAAGCCATATGAAAACATTTTGATAATGTAGTAACAACATCTCTATAATTTATAAAAATCAATTTGCCCCATTTTTCTTTTAGAATAATATTCATGTTATTTTGCATTCAGGGAATGGTAATAAATAGGATATAAAAATAGAAAACTGAAAATTAAATCTTTTATTTCTTTTATAATTAATATAAAATTCTATATATATCATATAAATAAATTTGATACATAATGACTTTGCGTAGAAATGTTAATAGAATGAAGCGAGGGAGCGAAATGAGACAGAAAAAGGAGCAGAAAAAACTATCGAAAAAGAAAAAGACTCATATTCCATTTCGGTTAAATGTACTATTTTTTATTGTCTTTCTTTTATTTTCAGCTATTATAATTCAATTAGGTAAAGTACAAATCATTGATGGAGAAACGTATAGAAATGAAGTAAATAAAAAGGAAGATGTAACGGTAAGCACTCCCGTTCCTAGAGGGAAAATGTTTGATCGGCAAGGTCACGTTATTGTAAATAATAAACCATTGCGAACCGTTACATATACGAAAATGAGAGGAGTAGACACGAAAGAAGTTTTACAAGTAGCAAGAGATTTAGCCAAACTAATTGAAATGTCGCAAGAGGACATAGACAAGTTAACAGAAACAGATAAAAAGGATTTTTGGATGCAGTTAAATGAAAAGCGGGCAGCAGCGAAAGTAACGAAAGAAGATGAGAGTAAATTTAGAAAGCAGGAGATAGAAGGGAAAGAATTAGATAAAAAAGTTGAAGAGTTACGTAGGGAAAGAATTACACAAGAAGAATTAAGTGAACTTTCAAAAGAAGACCTAGAAGTACTAGCCATTAAAAGCAAAATGAATGCGGGATATAAAATGACGCCGCAAATCGTTAAAAAAGATGTAAGTCAAAATGAATATGCTGTCGTTAGTGAAAGGTTGGCAAGTTTACCGGGGGTAGATACGACAGTAGATTGGGAACGTGAATACCCAAATGATAAAATACTGCGCTCTATACTAGGTAGCGTTTCTAATGAAAATGAAGGGTTGCCAAGAGAACAATTAGATTATTATTTAGTTCGTGATTATAATCGAAACGACCGTATTGGTAAAAGTTACATTGAAAAACAATACGAAGATGCACTACATGGAACGAAAGAACAGTCTAAAAATATTATGGATAAAGCAGGGAAGATTGTTCGAACAGAAAAAGTGACTGAAGGAAAAAGTGGAAATAACTTGATGTTAACAGTCGATATGGATTTACAGAAAAGAGTAGAGGGAAGCCTTGAAAAGAATTTACGAGCCTTTCATGCTGCAGAGCCGATGATGGATCGTGCGTTCGTAGTAATGATGAATCCGAAAAACGGTCAAATTTTATCAATGGCAGGAAAGAAAATTGTAAATAAAGATGGCGGTATGCAAATAGAAGATTATGCATTAGGAACGATGACAAGTTCTTATGAGTTAGGGTCAACTGTAAAAGGTGCTACTTTATTAACTGGATATCAAACAGAAGCGATTAAGCCGTATACACATTTCTTTGATGCACCAATGTATTTTAAAGGAAGTTCTAAGCCGAAGAAATCGTGGAAAGAATTTGGGGATATTGATGATTTAAGAGCTTTGCAAGTGTCATCGAACGTTTATATGTTTAATACGGCTTTAAAAATGGCAGGCATTAATTATGTCCCAAACAATCCATTAGATATTAAACAAGAAACATTTAATAAAATGCGCTACTATTTTAGACAATTTGGCCTAGGTGTGTCGACTGGTATTGACCTGCCAAATGAATCAATTGGTCAAGTAGGTAGAACTGATAACATACCCGGATTTTTACTTGATTACGCGATTGGACAGTATGATACATATACGCCGCTTCAGCTTGCACAATATATTTCAACCATTGCAAATGGCGGTTACCGAATGAAGCCACAAATTGTACAAGAAGTTAGAGAGCAACCGAATAGACCAGAGGATGTAGGAAAAGTCGTTCGGTCGATTGAACCAGTTGTATTAAATAGAGTGGATATGGACACTTCGTACATTAATCATGTAAAAGAAGGATTTAGAAGAGTTTTTCAAGAAGCTGACGGAACAGGTACCGGAACGTTTAAAGGTCTACCATATAAACCAGCGGGAAAAACAGGAACAGCTGAGACAGTATATGGTGGAGAAAGTGATATTGGAAGAGATGAGAACAACAACCGAAAAAAATGTTATAATTTAACTCTTGCCGGTTATGCACCATATGATGCTGATCCGGAAGTAGCTTTTTCAGTTGTTGTACCATGGGTGAATGATGATAAATCAGGAATTAATTCTGCGATTGGTAAAGAGATTTTGGATGCGTATTTTGAATTAAAAACAAATAGATCAAATACAAATTCAATTCCAGTAGAACAACCGAACAAGACACAGTAAAAATAGTATCACTGCATGGAAACATATTGTGCAGTGATATATTTTTTGAGTTAAAAAGCGCTTTATAAGGTGGGAATGGATATGAAAAAGGAGATTAAGAGAGGCTGGGGAAAGTACATACTATTTATATTGGTGATAGTCATAGGCTACCATTCTTTTACTTTATGTAAGGTGGAAGGGGAATCGATGCAGCCGACTTTATATGAAGAAGACTACGTATTTGTAAATAAAGCAGTAGTACGTCTTTCTAATTTACAACACGGAGAAATTGTCATTATAAAGGAAGCGGATGAATCGAAATATTATGTGAAACGTGTAATAGGGCTTCCTGGTGATGTAATTAACATAACGAACGGAAAGGTATATGTGAACGATAAAAAGCAAGAAGAACCATATACAAACAAAGATTTATTTAACAACACACAAGTGTTTTATAACTTTCAAAAGACAAAAATTCCGCCAAATAAGTTATTTGTAATGGGAGATAACCGCGAAGTAAGTAGAGATAGTCGAAATGGCTTAGGATATATTGAAGAAGATAACATAATTGGCAAGGTGGAATTTGTATATTATCCTTTTTCAAAAATGAAAATAATAGAATAAGTGGGAAAGGAGCAAAACCCCACTTATTAAAGTTTCACTTTATTTTCTTTAAAAAACCTTTTGGATTAAATGATATGAAAAATTTATGTTTAGACTCGTCGATACTTGAAAATAAGCCAAATAACTCATGTGGAAAATGAAAGGAAATGATCGTATGTACAAATACACAATTTGCTTTATTAGAAAAAGCGATAAAATACTGCTATTAAATAGAAATAAAAAACCGAATATGGGGATGTGGAACGGTGTTGGAGGAAAAATAGAAGATAATGAAACGCCATACGAAGGAATAATTAGAGAAACGTTTGAGGAAACGGGCATAGAACTTTCAAGTGTAACGTATAAAGGGACTGTTGGTTTTAAAGGTAAAGATGAGCCCCAGGCTAGTGAAGGAATGTATGTGTTCGTTGCTGATTTACCAGATGGAATGCAAATGAATACACCATTACGTACGGCTGAAGGCTTATTAGAATGGAAAGAAATTGATTGGATATTAGATGGTGATAATAGAGGAGTAGTTAGCAATTTACCAAAATACTTACCGACAGTATTAACAGAAGAAAATAAGTTAGAACATATGTTTACGTATGATAACCGGAATATTATTCATTACACAACTGCATGTTTGACAGAAGATTATACGAACAAACGATATGAAAAACAACTTGTTTCTCAATAGAAGAGGAAAGTGAAAAATCACGTTTTTGCTCTCATCATATATGCGAGGTGATTATATGTTTCAGAAATACAATTCATTGGTCATAATTGTAATATGCATGATATAACTTTTCTTATTATGAAAGAGTAGAGAACATATGTAAACGGAGCAAAAAGGAGGTGGCTTTGCCACCTCTT
Source organism: Bacillus sp. RCC_6_1 (assembly GCF_041360755.1). Classification (NCBI taxonomy): domain Bacteria; kingdom Bacillati; phylum Bacillota; class Bacilli; order Caryophanales; family Bacillaceae; genus Bacillus; species Bacillus sp. RCC_6_1. The sequence goes on along the minus strand of NZ_JBFUPV010000006.1, from coordinate 59,909 downwards.
TTTGTTAGCTACAAATCGCCTTAATCATAAAACGATGTTGCTTCACATCAAAATAACCTTTTTGTAAGATGATTTCATGTATACGATATAATTCCTCACAATACCTTTCAACAGTAAAATCAGGAATTTGCCACGGAATCGCTTTTAAATAATAGACGATAGCGCCAATGTCATAAAAGCGTTGGAAAGGGAATTCCTCTTTTGCATCTAAGATAGTAAATCCATTTTGCTTTAACTCACTGCATGCGGTTTCGAGAGACCAACTTGCAAATTCGCTATTTAGTGGTGAGCCAAACTGCTCATTAAGTTCCGCGCAATCAAGACCGCCAACTTGTTGTGTAAGAAAAACGCCACTTGGAGAAAGAATTCTGTTTACCTCAGAAGCAGCATACGATTCATGTTGATTTATAATTAAATTAAATTGACCATCTTGAAATGGCAAAGCGGTATCATCGGTCACTTCTACAACGGTAACCCCTAAAGGCTCTAATTTCTTTCGAGCAATTGGCACATTTGGAGCGTAGCCCTCAGTAGCGAATATAGTTGACGGGAACGGTTGTAACATAGATAAAAACTCTCCGCCGCCAGTACCCATATCGAGCATTGATTCTGCACGTTGCATAAGCTGAAAAGCAGTACTGCCGTATGACCACGATAAAGGCTCGCTCTTCATTCGACCTGTTTCTGAAATGAAAGAAAAATCCCAGCCGCTAAAATGTGTATTTGCACTTTCTAATAAAGTTAAAAATAATGGATCACGTTTCATAATTATGTCCTCCTATTTTTTTTATGGATGATATGATGAGAAAAGAAAAAGGGAGGACCTCTTATTAAAGTGGAACGGTTTTATGTTTCGTGTTCGAATAGATTCATATAAAGTTACTCCTTGTGAGAATTGTTATTTATATATTCGGGTTAATTGAGTGAAAATCCTTTGAGGGTATAAAAGAAGGCAGTTGTTTAATGAAAAAATAAATTGAGTTATCTAATTTTATAGTGTAATTGTTCATCCATACGCATAAAAAAATTATTCTCTCCATAAAATAGTAAAATTATATTGGAGGTTGAATTATGGAAAAATTTAGTGTATTTTCAATAACCTTGATGACTTTTGGAATGTTATTATTTGGATTAAATAGGATAATAGATAGCTATTCTGAGCCTATTATCCTATTAGGATATATTTCTTTTTTAATTGGAGTGGTTCTGAGTATTATAGCGATTGTTAGACGTGAAGATGGAAGATTAAAATTCATATCACTTATCTCTTTCTTTGTTTTCCTGTTTTTCATTACTTGGTTTGAGTCGTTTCAGGTACTACGAATTATTACTTGGCTAAAAAATATCTATTAAAATTTAAATTGTTGGTAAAAATGGGAAACCTTAAATTTAGGTTTCTTTTTATTATATTCGATTATCAATATTAAAACTTATTAGAGCCATTAATAAAAGAAATAGATATATAAACCGAGTGTAAAAATATTTTAATTCTTTGAAAACATTCAGCGATTTAGTATTCTTTATATATGGAATATTTTGTTTATGCGAAAAGAGGGCAAGGTGCTATATGAAAAGAATGAAAAATGTAATGTTAGTATTGTTATGTTTCTTATGTTTAAGTGGGTGTAATTATAAAGATGACGATCAGGTGAAAAAATATGTGAAAAAAAAGCACGGAATTGATGTGATTGTAACACATTGGGGTGCTATAAACGAAGGGAATATGGGGCATACATATCATACTGTTCAAGCAAAAAATAACAAAAATATTCAATTTAGAGTAGAGGTAGATGGCTTCTTATATTCAAGAATAAAAGGTGATGAATATCAATACGGAAAAAAAACATATGAGGAATATAAGAAATTTAAACCAATGCTAGAAGAAATTAAAAAATTAGGTTACGTGGAACCTGAAAATAAAAATGTTTTTCAATATATAGTGGATGATGATATAGAGGAGAAACCAACGGATAAGTTATTATTAACTTTAAAAATGAGTGACAAGATTGATTACAGTCAATTTGAATCAAAAGAATTAGATCGTTTATATGCTCTAATCCAATTCATTCAGAAGAGTAATAGAAAGATAACAACACTTGAAATTGAGGATTATAATGGTGAATCTATAGGCTTGCCTTTTCAAAATGTGCAAAAAGCTATAACGAAAGAAGAACTGCTTTTAACAATGAAAAACACAGTAAGCGGTTATTGGACATATTTGGTTCAAACTGAAACAAAAGTAGGCGTAAGGTTAAATGAAATTCAAAATGATCGTTTTGAAATTGAGGATATTACTTGTCCACACCCGAAAGACGGCAATTGTCTAGAGTATGAATTGACATTAGTTTTCAATGACAGTGAGATAAAATATAGAAATGATCCATATGTAATAGATGATTTGAGAAAGGTAGTCACTATTCTTAAAGAAGAACTATATAATAAGGAATTTAACATATATTTAAGGAACAAGGATGGAACAAGTTATTCACTCTGGCTATCATCCGAAAAAATTAAGGAAAGTAATAACATAGAAGAGTTAGTAAAATAATGATATAAAGAAGAAATTTAAAGTACTTTTTATGTTTGTTATTTCTGTATTCAAAAGGAAAACCGCTTATGCTTCATTTTTGAAGCATAAGCGGTTTTGTTTAAAATACTTAAAAAGAAAAATTTTTTGGTAAAGTACCACTTTTTATTACTGTTCTTAGTCCATGTTTTATAATCCAAGGATTAATAGGATGCTGTTTATCACGTAATTGCTGTAACCACTGAAAAACGAGTTCTTTATCTTCTTTCGTAATATCGTTCATATGATTGGCTACAGATTTTTGAACATATTTAGAAGGGTCATTCATTAATGGTTCAAGAAGCTGTAAATTGTACTTAAAATCATCTTTTAGAGCTTCTATTTTTTTAGCCCAAGGAAGCCTTGGTCTTGTACCTTCAGAAACTAATCTTCTAATGTGGTTGTTTTCGTCATAAATCCACTGTTGTAATATATTTAGTGTGTCTTCATGGTATGTTTCAAGAAAAGGCCGAATGGCATATTCAGCAGTATTTCTTTTCGTTATTTCATACATGGCGTTGAATGAGGTTTCAAAGTCGTTAAGTCCATATTTTTCAACGTATTTTGCAAGAGGCATGTACATATATCCGTTTGTAAATGTGCCTACTTCTGTTGTATTTTCTGGGCCTAATGTTTTTAGTAATATATGTATTGCTTCATTAAAATCTTTTTGTAATGCATTATGTAATTCATCTGCTATTACTTCAATACGCTGCTTTAACTCTAAATTTTCAACTTTACATGTTACGGAAGATACAAAGTTTCTTTTAGAGAAAGTAGGATCGTGTTTACAAATAGAATCAGCCATTTTTTCTGCTAATTCTTCGTTAAATAAAAATTTTAACGGAACATATTTACCCATTTTTTCACCTCAGTGGTCAAATGAAAACAATTTTTATTTTTTAATCGACAATCCATAAACTAAAGTCTCACTCGGAGTCGTAATACTAAAACCTGTCGTCTTATAATCAAGTTTCACCGTATCACCAGTGTAGTCTTTCGTGAATGAATCCATTTGTACGATAAGATCTGCATCTTCATATACAACATCATCTGCGTTATATGTATCCCAAATTAAATCGACATCAACGAAAATACTACAAGAGTTTGTCATTGTCCCTCTAATGCGAATGATCTTTTTGTCTTTACGTTCTAATCTATGTATAGCTGCTTTTGCTTCATCAGTAATGCGAATGTTCATTGTATCCCAACCTTTAATTATATTTCTTCTATTATGGCAAAAACAGGAGTAATAGGGAAGCAAAGAGGTTTGCAATAAAAAACGAGCAAACAAATTTGTTTGCTCGTTTCACTTTATTTTAGTTCACATTTATCAAGTGGAATCACTTTTGTTTTTTTCGTAAATTTATATCCTAACCATAGTACTAAGAAGAGTGGTAAACCGATGTAAGAAACGAGTACGCCGTTCCAATCGATTGATTCACCCATAAATGCGCCGTAGTTTTGTCCTAAAATTACGATGATACAAAGTGTAAATGCGAAGATTGGACCGAATGGGAACCATTTTGCTCTATATGGTAAGTCTTTTAAATCTTTGCCTTGTACGGTATATGCTTTACGGAAACGGTAATGACTAATTGCTATTCCAACCCATGCGATAAAGCCAGACATTCCAGATGCGTTTAATAACCAAATGTATACAACACCGTCACCGAATAAAGAAGCAATGAAAGCGATACTACCGACAATTGACGTTACGATTAATGCGTTTACAGGTACACCGCGGCTATCTAATTTGCCTAAGAATTTTGGTGCTTTTCCTTGGCGAGCTAAATCCCAAAGCATACGAGTTGATGCGTACATACCAGAGTTACCAGCAGATAGTACTGCCGTTAAAATAACAGCGTTCATAACAGAGGCAGCAAAGGCAACGCCCGCTTTTTCAAAAATAAGTGTAAATGGACTTACTGTTACATCACTTGCAGCAAGGCTTTCAGTCGTATAAGGAATTAATAAACCGATAACGAGAATCGCAAGGATATAGAATAAAAGAATACGCCAAAAGATAGAACGAATTGCTTTCGGAATATTACGCTCTGGATCAGATGTTTCACCAGCAGCAACTCCTAACAATTCAGTACCTTGGAAGGAGAAACCAGCTGCCATAAACACACCGATAATTGCCATGATGCCGCCGTTAAATGGAGCATCTGCAACAGTGAAGTTTTTGAAGCCAACAGTTTCGCCGCCCATAATTCCGAAAATCATCATGAAGCCGACAATTAAAAAGATAATAATAGTAACTACTTTAATAAGTGCGAACCAATATTCAGATTCACCAAACCCTTTAACAGATAAGTAGTTTAAAAGGAAAATAATAGCTAAACATAATCCACTCCAAATAAGAGAAGGGGTATCTGGGAACCAAAATTTCATAATTAATGTTACGGCTGCAAGTTCAGCAGCGATTGTAATGGCCCAGTTATACCAATAGTTCCATCCAAGTGCAAAGCCAAGTGATGGATCAACAAATTTTGTTGCATACGTACTAAAAGATCCAGTAACAGGCATGTAAGCTGCGAGTTCAGCTAAGCTTGTCATTAAGAAGTAAACCATAATTCCAATTGCGGCGTATGCAATTAATGCGCCGCCAGGACCAGCTGAATGGATGACACCACCGCTGGCAAGAAATAGTCCGGTACCAATTGTACCGCCGAGAGAAATCATCGTAAGGTGACGCGATTTTAATCCGCGTTTTAATTCACCTTGTCCTTGTGTAGTTTGCGTTTTAGAGGTAGATTGATTTGTTGCGCTATTCATGTTCAACACTCCTTTTCTTGTAGGTTAGGAAGGAGCGGGGGAGAAAAATACAAAAAACCGCCAAAGGAATTTGGCGGAACGTTTCACAAATAACCACCCCATCATACCCTTCCGTTAAGATAGCACCCCACGTTTACACGGTAATTTTGTAAACGTGACAGTTCTGTTCCTTTCGGAGACAGCCCCAGCTCATATTTCCAGAGAAGAAATATAAACTTCGGCAACTTTTCCTTTCAAACGGAGTCGGTGACATTCTCTGTGTCTCGTCCGTTTTACTATTAAAAGTCGCAACCTCTACCTCATCGGATTGATGAGGATTTATATATTGCTAAGATTTTTAATATATGGCAATTGTAATGACTTTCTGAATATATTGCAAGATATTTTGTTAGGAAAAGTCAAAAAATATCGGTTATTGTATAGGAAACGCTTGCAAAACTCCACCCGAACCTACTATTATGTAGCAATAAGCAAAGAAAAAATTGTTATACAAATGTTTCGCAAAAAATATTGAAAAACCCTCTAAATAAAAAGAAAATTCAGAAAAATATAATTCGACATTCATAATAAAGTCATATTATTTGTTATAATTAGAGTAACGTTTAAGCAAAAAGGGGAAATCAAAATGAAATTAGAAACAAAAAGGCTCTATATAGTGCCGTGTACAGAAGAGAGGATTCAAGTCGCTAACGAGCAAGGATATAATAGCGGTCCGCATATTGTAGGGCATGTAGAGAATGTAAAACAAGATGCGGCTTTATTACCATGGGGAGCGTGGTATGTTTTTCGGAAAGAAGATGATAGCGTTTTAGGTGATATTGGGTTTAAAGGGAAACCAAACGAGAATCAAACAGTAGAAATAGGCTATGGATTTATTGAGAAATATTGGAATCAGGGCTATGCAACAGAAGCTGTAAGAGAACTAATCGATTGGGCTTTCAAAACAGGAGAGGTAGAAACAATAATTGCGGAGACACTCCTAGATAACTATAGTTCGATGCGTGTTTTAGAAAAGTTACATATGAAAAGAGTAAATGCTACAGAAACGATGATTAATTGGAAAATAGAAAAATAAAAAATACCGCTCTAAATTGAGCGGTATTTTTTATAGTTATGGTAGCATTTGCTTCTGATCATTCGGATACTCAGCCGTTGATGCGTGAGGGCGATTGGAATGATTTCGAACAGCAATGAAAATAGAAATAATAACGACAAGACCAACTGCAACGTAAGAAAGTGAAATAACAGTTGGATCCACTTTAAATGTAGTAAGCAGTGTACGTATATTTGTAAATATAATAAGACCACCAACTAATACGCCAAGTAAATGGGGTGGAACGATGCGGACTAACCATGCAGCAATTGGAGCTGCGACAATACCGCCGAGCATTAAGGCAAATACCCAAACCCAGCTTACTTGTTCCCAGCCAAGTGAGATGAAGAAGCCAATTGTTGCAGCGAGTGAAACAGGAAATTCACTCGTATCTACAGATCCAATAACTTTTCTAGCTTCATTTCCTCTTGCTAGAAGAACGGGTGTCGTAATCGGCCCCCAACCACCGCCACCAGTTGAATCAACGAATCCAGCGAATAAACCAAGCGGCACAAGTTGTTTGGCAGACATACGCTTATTTGAAGTGACAATTTGTTTTTGAATGATGAATCGTAATAAAATATAAACTCCTAAAGTAAATAAAAATACGGAAATGTACGGTTTGATTACATCTCCAGGCAAATTACTTAAAAAACATGCTCCAATAAATGCGCCGATTGCCCCAGGTAATGTAAGCCTGGAAACTGTATATTTATCAACGTTTCCAAATTTGATATGAGATGCGCCAGAAGCTGCAGTTGTAACGACTTCAGCTAAATGAACCGATGCGGAAGCTACAGCCGGTGCAATACCAAACATTAATAATAGTGAAGTAGACGTTACCCCATACGCCATTCCGAGTGCCCCATCGATCAATTGAGCGAAAAATCCAATAATAGCAAAGACAATTAATTTCTGCATAAATAATCCCCCTGTAATAATAAATGAAAAAGACACTTTTCCCGTATGAGAAAAGTGCCTTTGGTTTTTCCAATCAGCAATAATTAAATTTGTTTCATTATAATACATATTAATCGTATAAATCAACTAGGTTTTAAAGTTTTTGAATTGAATGAAAGAAAAATAAAATATACAATAAAAGGATGGAGAGAAAGGGGAGAAAGACATGTTACGATTTGATCATCTCGTTCACACAGTTCATGGTACACCGGAGGAAGCGGCAAAACAAATGCAGGAACTGGGATTTCATACTGTATTAGGCGGAGAGCATACGAATTGGGGTACTTGGAATAGTTTAAGTTATTTTGATTTATCATATATAGAATTTTTAGCAGTTCAACATGAAGAAAAAGCGAAAGAAGCAGAAAATCCATTAGTACAAGAAACAGTGGTGAAACTACAAAATGGAGAAGGAATGCTACAAATCGCGATCCGAACAGATGCAATTGAGGAGCTAGCAGTTAACTTTAATAAGTACGGCTTACATACGATAGGGCCATTTGAAGGGAAACGTATGAGAAAAGATGGCCGACTTTTAGAATGGAAAATGTTATTCGTTAAGCAAGAAGAGAACGGACCGAAATTACCTTTCTTTATACAGTGGAATGAAACGGACGAAGAAAGAAGAAACGATTTACGTAACAGTGGGACGATTACTGAACATAAAAACAAAGTGCAACAAATTGAAACGATTCATTACGCAGTAAAAAATGTTCGAGAAACAGTACGGAAATGGAAAGAAGTAATGGAGCTATCTACAAGCTCAGTTGTGAAAAATGAAAAATGGAATGCCGAGTGTCAAAGTGTAGTATTTGGAGATATTCATGTGCAGTTTTGTGAACCGATTGGAGAAGGGCTAGTACTAGAACATTTGAATAAGAATGGTGAATATCCATTTGCAGTAGAGTTTAAAGGTGGAAATAAACGAGAGCATGAAGTGTTAGGGAGTTTGTACATATATTGATAGAGGTGAACGTTGTGGAAGAAATACTTAGAGAGATAGAGAGAATACTAGAATGGCCTCGTATTGCAACGTGTACAGCTATTTCAAAAGGTTTTTCACATGAAGAGAAGTATAAAATTGAATTAAAGAATCAAGAAACCTATTTTGTAAAAGTATGTGATGCTGTTCATTTTGAACGTAAACAAGAAGAATATACGTATATGAAACAATTAGAGTCATTACATATTCCAACACCCAAGTTAATTCATTTCATAATAATTGAGAAATTAAATAAATGTGTTCAAGTATTTGAATGGACCCGAGGTATAAATGGTGAAGAAGGTTTAACGAAGTTATCGGTGGAAGAACAGTATAAGGCAGGAAGAAAAGCGGGGGAAGTATTAAAGAGGATTCACTCAATTGAAAGAGAAAGTGCAAGTAATAAATGGGAAACATCTAGATGGAATAAATACGAAAGATACATAGAGGCACTAACAGATTACGAGGTGAATTTTCTGGATTTGAAGCCAGTATTAACCTTTGTAGAAAATCATAAAGATTTATTGGGAAATCGTCCAATAAGATTTTTACATGATGACTTCCATCCAGCAAATAGCATGATTCATAATAAGGAATTTATCGTTATCGATTTTGGTGGATATGATTTTGGTGATCCAATACACGATTTTTATAACGTAGCGATTTTTACTATAAGAATAAGCAAACCATTTGCGATTGGACAAGTTCACGGTTATTGCGGAGGAGAACCTGATCTACATTTTTGGAAACTGTACTCATTATATGCAGCAATGATATTCCCGGCTGATATCGTATGGACAAACCGAAGCACACCATATTTATTAGATGATATGAAGGAAAGATTAAATGGAATTTTAGAAGATCATAATCATTTTTCATCTTATATTCCAAAATGGTATCAATCAAGCGAATTTAATAAATAAAGGAGTAATTTATATGGATAAAATAGCAGTAATTTCAGATATTCACGGTAATATTCAAGCATTAGAATCCGTGTTGAATGATATTAAATTAAGAGGAATCGAGCGCATTATTTGCCTTGGAGATTTAGTAGGAAAAGGACCTCATTCCAGTGAAGCAATTGAAATCATTCGTAAAGAATGTGAAGTAGTCGTAATGGGAAACTGGGATGATTTTATTACAAAGCCGACTGAATTTGAAGCATTGAAATGGCATCAAAAACAATTATCGGAAGAACAAAATGACTATTTAAGAAACTTACCATTTTCAATCGAGTTTTATATGAGTGGGAAATTCATTCGTATGTTTCACGCTTCACCGAGAAGTTTATATGAAAGAATTCAACCACACGCTTCAAGAGAAGAACGTATTAGTATGTTCGAAAATAGTGATCTGACGGAAAATATAGAAGGGGAAAGAAAACCAGATGTCGTTTGTTACGGTGACGTTCACCAAGCGTTCGTTCAAAATTTCAGAGGGAAAACGTTATGTAATGCCGGTAGCGTAGGAAACCCGCTTGAAATAACGCAAGCTTCCTATTTAATATTTGAAGGGACTTACAATGAAAAAGAAGCAGCGAGCTTTTCTATTCAACTTGTACGAGTACCGTATGATATTGAATTAGCTATCAGACTAGCAGAAGAACTCGAAATGCCAGAAATTGAAGAATACAAACAAGAATTACGGACTGCTTTATATCGAGGGTTTAAGGGAAAGTAAGCTAATAATATATCAACGATTTTTCAAATATATCTATCATAACTTAAAATATATCAATGATTTTTTCGAGATATCAGCGATTCGAGAAAGGATATCAATTTACTGACAAATAGTGACATGAATTATTATCTATAATTATATTATGTCAACTAATTATAAAGGGAGATATCATGAACCGAAAACAACGAATCAAAGAAATTGCAGATCATATTGTAAAGCTAAACTTAACCCATCCAATAAGAGTTGGAGTAAGCGGTATTACAGCCTCAGGAAAAACAACATTTGCAAACGAACTAGCGGAAGAAATAAAAAAACGAGGATTACCAGTAACACGCGCCAGCATTGATGATTTTCATAATCCAAGAGTGATTCGCTATGCAAAAGGAAAAGAATCTGCAAGAGGGTATTATGAAGATGCACACGATTATACAGCTTTCAAAGAAAGATTATTAATGCCTTTAGGACCTAACGGAAATTTACAGTATGAAACGATTTCTCATAACTTAATAACGGATATGCCTGTACATAATGAGCCGCTATTGGCCACGCAAAATATGATATTAATAGTAGATGGAACGTTTCTATTGAAAAAAGACGTTGCGCATTTATTTGATTACAAAATCTTTGTAGATACAAATTTTGAGATTGCGAGAAAACGTGGTGCTAAGCGGGAAACTGAAGCTTTTGGAAGTTATGAAGAAGCAGAGAAGATGTTTTTAAACAGGTATCACGCGGCTTGTAAAATGTATATAGATGAGCATAATCCGAAAGAACTTGCAGATGTTTTATTTGAAAATAGTAAATTTGATGATCCAGTAGTTCTATTTAAAAGACATTAATACAGTTTATATAGGGGGAATGAACATTTGTTTAGATGGTTTCAAAAAAATAATAAAGTGAATGAAGAGAAGGATGGACAATATTTAGAAATCAAAAATGAACAGATAAATGAACAGTTAAAACAAAAAATAATGGAACTAGAGAGTATAAGTGAAGACATTTGCAGTAAGTATCAAAAAATATATGAAGAACGTTTTGCGCAAAATGGTAAATTAAATTTGAAGCTGTCAATTAAAAGAGATATAGACGGTGATGAATTAGAAGAACTAACATCTAAGAATTGTTTAGAGTATGAATATAGATTAGAAATTAATTTTGAATATGATGCTTCAAAATCATGGGAAGTCTGTACTATTTCGCTTTGGTATTATTACCAAGGATATCGAAAAAGTAGTAGCATAGGAACACTTTATAGCGGAACGATTAATGAATTAGAAGAAGAAGTTAAAGCAACATTGGAAGAACTGTTACATAGTGAAGATAATTAATGATTCCATTTTATATTGCGTTAAGAATGGGTTTAATTTTATGATACTAATAGGGAATAATTTAGGAAGAGAAATTTAAAGGGGATAAAAAAATGACAGAAGTACTAGAACTAAAAGAAGAACTACTACAAATTAAAAATAATAATTATGCTGTACCAGAAGACGTAGATGCATATCCATATGCGCAGTGGATGCTAGATTATATCGGATCACCTGATGCTGAATTACGTGATGATTTAATTTATAGTACGCTTCACACATGGATTACAAATGATGTATTTAGACAAAAAGAGTTAAGAGGATTAATGTTACAAGCAATTAGTCCTGATTATTTATTTTATAAAATTGGTGAAAAGGGAACAGACTCTGTATTTAAACGTGCATTCTCCGTATTAATTCCACCACTTATTTTATCTGTTCATGAAAGAGAACCGTTGTTATCCGAAGAACAACTGTACAGTGTAGCAGAACAAGTGCTGGAATATGTATATTTAGAAGAAGATGTAAGAGGTTACGTAGAAGGAAAAGGCTGGGCACACTCTACTGCACATGCAGCAGATGCGCTTGATGCGTTAGCACGTACAATACAAAATCGTGAATTTTCGTATGCGATTCTTGCAGCTGTTCGTCAAAAGGTTCGATTAAGTGATTACGTATATGTACACTTTGAAGATGAGAGATTAGTAAAGCCAATTATGTCTTTACGTAACCAAAATCTTTTAACTGAAGAAGAGTGGAGCAACTGGTTACATAGTATAGCAACTGTTGAAGACATCCGACATCCGCAGCATGCTATTTTAGTACAAAATATTAGAACTTTCCTAAGAAGTTTTTATTTCAGAGCTTTAGAGACAGAAGGTAGTACAGCCTTTACAGATGATATATTGGAGACTTTGAAGGGGTTGCGTAGGTATTAAAAATTCGTTTTTCTAACAGAAAATTACATAAAACCAACACCTCCCAACCATACTAATAAAATGTTTTGGAGGTGAGTTTAATGGACAAAAAAGACTTTGAAAAAGTATATAATGATTATTTACATCAAGGGGAAGAGCAAGCTCAATTTGAAATAGCTCAGGAAGTTACTTCAGGAGCAGAACAAATTGTTGCTGTTCGTAAAAATGATGAAGGTGATTTGATTGCTTTTAAAACAAGTAGCGGGAGAGAGTTAGATTATATGACTGCTCTTAGTGAAGCAAAATCAGGGAAGTTAGCTCATGTGGACGTATTTCATAAGTATGGCAGAGATATTATACGTAGTGAACCTGATGGAATAAAAGAAAATAACTTAGATAATTTACCTTCATTTTAAAGGGGAAACCTCAAGAAGAGAATGTTCATTACGATATTCTCTTCTTTGTTTTGCGAAGTTTTCCTTGCAAATAGACGATTCATTTTTAAAGTGCGATCATACTTTTAAAGAGCTCTCTAAATTTCTCTTTATCTTCTGCTGTAAATGGTTTCGGTCCCTTTGTACGTTTACCACTTTTTCGAACCATTGCACTTAAATATCGTGTTTGTAACAATTGTTCAATGTTATCATTCGTATACTTATAGCCTTTATGGTGTAGAACGATACAGCCTTTTGCTAAAGCGAGCGAAGCAAGACCGTAATCTTGTGTTACGATTAAATCTTCTTTTTTTGCTAACTGCATAATTCGGTAATCTGCAGCATCTGCTCCGGAATCAACATATATTGTTTCCACACCTTTTGGTTGTTGAGCATTAGAGTAATGAGAAAAGCTAGTAACGAGGGTTACAGGGATTTCTGCATTCGTAGCTTCAAAAATAATTACATCTTTTACAGGACAAGCATCTGCATCAACGTAAATTTTCATTTTTATCACTCCTATAACTAGGTTCGTGTTGATGATAATGGTAGATTTAGGTTTTGTCAAACAAGTAATATCTTCCACAATTTAATACATATGTATTTGTATAAAATGAACGAATATTTCGAACTAAATAACGAATATACTATAGATTTTAATAAGTGGTTATATGTAGTGATTTGAAAATTTCTTAATACGAAAGTATTAGGAAGTTTTATTTGAATTTCATTCTGCGGATTGATTTTTAATAGTGTTTATTTGGATAAAATAGCAATAGAATATATATAAATAAAATGTATTTTAAATTAGAGAATCATTTCATGTTACTGCTCTATGCAATGGTTTCAAAAGATAAGTAAGTCTGAAATTAATCAGGAGGGCCGAATGAGGAGTTTCGATTTATCACAAACAACTATTAATATATCAAAAAATGATCTTATTCATAAAACGAATGATGATAAGTATTGGGTGTATGAAGTGATTTTTCAATCGCATAAAGGCATACCACCTCATAGCCATCCATTTGGAGAAGATTGTGCGGTTGTGTTGTCAGGTCATTTGGATTATTATATTTCAAATAAAATAATGATTCGTGCATCAAAAGGAGAGATAGTGTTTGGGTGGAAGAACCATATACATGGCTATAAAAATAATGAAACAGAACCATTGCATCTATTAATTTTTGTTGCGCCGAATAAAATTGGGCTAGAATATTTATCTGATGATGATCCGAAAATTGTGCACGTACCGGAAGAAAAGCGAATAATGAAGCTTTTCGAATATCAAGTAGTACATTCTCCTTTTTCTTCTTTTGAAAGAATAAAAATAGATGGTGAATATTCAGAAGCATATAATGAGAATGGACTTATGGCGTTTATTGATATCGAAAATAAACAAATGTATATATTTGAGGGTGAGAATGTGGAGATAAAAACTTCAAATCCCATAATATTTATTAAGTATACAGCTAGATTGTGAGAATGGAGAGTTGCTTTTCTCTATTTATAATAAATATGTAGTTAAGAATATTAAAGAGGAATATTTTACAGAAAATAGGGGATGAGTTTTATTATTTAACTTGTAGATAACGAAATAGAAATGACCATTTATTGAGGAGAGCGATATTTATATGCAGTTATATTTTTATAATGAAAACTTCAGAAATATAATAAATCAATATACATTGTCAGAAGAGCAGCTTTGTTATACAGGTTTACCTAAAAAGCTTGTAAAACTATCGAGTGAGGATTCAAATCGGCATTAAATTTTAGCTATGAAAGATAATGAGCTTGTAACGTTTTTTGTTTTACATAAAAATGACGGGGTTAAACCATATACAAATAATGAAAAATCTATTTTAATAAGAGCATTTTCAACAGATTTTCACCATCAAGGGAAAGGATATGCAAAACAAGCTTTAAAGATATTACCTGACTTTGTCCGAAATAACTTCTTAGGTATAAATAAAATTATTTTAGCAGTAAACGTTAAAAATGTAGCTGCACAATCTTTATATAAAAAATGTGGTTTTTGTGATAATGGGGTTAGAAGGATGGGGCGGAAAGGTGAATTAATCATAATGAGTTACAATTTATAAGAATCATTCTTAGAAGTCGGGAAGAAAGATAAAGAAAAACGAAAAATTTCGAAAAGAAAGCCCCTGTATCAATCATCAGGAGCTTTCTTATAATTTAATTTTGGAATTAAGCTTCTTTTCATTATTTTTTGCTTATTTATTATCTGGAGTTAATGAATAAAGAAGTTTTAAATGTATTAAAAAGTTATTTTATTTCCCACAAACCAAAATAGCCTCCCGCAAACGAGAAATACCTTCCTCAATTTGATCAATATCCACTTTTCCATAAGATAAACGAATATAACCATCTTTCGCACCGAAAATACTACCGGGCATAAAGGCGATTTCTTGTTTTAAACTTTGCATAATAAGTTGCTTTTCATTTATTGGTTCTTTTAATTTTCCCCATATGTATATACCACCAGTCGGGTTTGAAAAAGAGATTTTATCATGAAGTTGCTCGTTTAGGGCGCGAACGATAACGTCTCTTTTTTCTGCTAATTGTTTTCGTAACGGTACGATATGAGAATGAAATGGTACAGTTTCGAAAAATTGTTGCATAAGCCACTGCGGGAATATGCTCATACCTAATTCCATTTGGTGCCTTGCGTCGGATAACCTTTCTACTACGGATTGCGGAGCGACGAGCCAGCCGACTCGTAATCCTGGGGCAATCATTTTTGATAAAGAATGTACATAAATGACTGTTCCATTTTCATCAATCGATTTTAAAGTAGGGCAAGGTTGTTTCTTTTCTAGCGTAAGTAAACTGGACGGATCATCTTCAACGATCGCAATTCGTAAGTCTGCACAAAGTGATAATAGTTTTTTTCTACGGTTTGGATGAAGCATCGTTCCCGTAGGATTTTGGAAGTTTGGATTTAAAAAGATCATTTTAATACGGTGTTTTCTATATAACTCCTGTACATCATCTGGGTTAATCCCATGTTCATCGACAGGTAATGGGAAAATACGAATACCTGCTGATTGGAATAGAGGCAGGGAATAACAGTGTGAAGGACTTTCGAAAGCAACAGCATCACCTGGATTTAATAAACATTGCACGATAAGGTGAAGTGCTTGCTGGGCGCCGGATGTAATCATAATGGATTGTTCAGTCGCCTCAACTTTTAAATATTCTTTCATATATTTTACGACCGCTTGTCTTAGCGGGAGATAGCCTTGCGGATGATCATAACTTAATGAATGCGTTAACGGTTGTTCTCGTAAAATTGTTTGTAGTTGATCGTGTGGGTAGAGATTACAACCGAGTTCTCCGTTTGCGAAATCAATAATATTTTCATTTTGTTGTACTTCTGCCCGAATATGGCGAAGTAACGGTAAGTTTGGTAAGAACGTACCGCCTTCTACGAAATTTCTCCAGTTAGGCGTTAATGTTGGAGAAACACCCCACATATGTGTACTTACACGTGTACCTTTACCAGTCGTACTTTCTACAATTCCCATAGCACGTAGTTCGTTATAAGCAGTCGTTACTGTACTTCGGTTTACATTTAACTGTGTAGCTAATTTTCGTTCGGAAGGCAGGAAGCTTCCTGGAGGAAGTTCTCCGTATGTAATACGTTTTTCAATAAAGTCAACAACTTGCTGATAAATAGGGATTTTACTGTCACTATCTAGCTTCCATTCCATACAAACGCCTCCGCATCTCTTATATACATTCAGTATAACAAATTGGCTGGGTAAAAAAACAGCCAATTGGACGGTGTTATATCCAGCCAATTTTACTATGCTAAATATGGAAGGGGAGATTCGGATGAAACGATGGCAAATGGAATGGCTCCTAGTATCTGTTGCATTAGTATGGGGAGCAAATTATACAATAGGAAAGTATGGCGTGGCATATATGTCATCCATTCAATTTAATAGTTTACGATTTTTAGTAGCATCACCGGTATTATTACTTATTACTTTTATGATGGAACGCTCATTACGTATTGAAAGAAAAGATTGGTTACGATTAGTAGCAGTCGGCATCGTTGGAACGACAATGTATCAAACGATGTTTATGCTATCTGTGAAATATACTTCAGCAACGAACGCTTCATTATTAATTGCAATGTCACCTATTTTTACAGGGATATTAGCAGTATTGCACAAACAAGAACGTTTTTCGATGAAAGTACAAATTGGTTCAATAGTGGCCTTTGTTGGTGCAGCATTCGTTTTATTAACAGGACATACAGGAGGAGCTACTTACGAGTATGCGTGGCTCGGAAATATAATTGGATTAGTCGCAGCAATTGCGTGGGGATGGTATCCAATATTAGCGCAACCTCTTATTACAAAATACTCCGCAATGAGAGTTACATCATGGTCTACTTTAATTGGAATTGTACCTCTCGTTATATACTGTTTACTCAATGTAAACACACTAACGTGGCCAGTAGATATGCCAAGCTGGGGATCACTAGCATATTCAATCGTCTTTGCGACCATATTCGGACTTGCAATGTGGTATGTCGGTATTAGTAAAATAGGCTCAACGAAAGTAATGGTTTATATGTATCTTGTGCCATTGTTTGCAGTGATCTTTGCGGCAGTAACCATTGGAGAGCAAATTAATTTGATGCAACTAGTTGGCGGGCTTATTATCTTCATCGGTTTATATGTTGTAAAAAAAGGTGGAATCAAAAAGCCAGCTCTCAATTTGAAAAAAGTAAGTTAACAGTAAAAATGATCTCTTTCATATAGAAGGAGATCATTTTTGTATCTGTAATAAAAGCGCTTGTTCAACGGCCCATTTTTGATGATCGTGTATGAGAAGCTTTATAGCATGCAATGGAGACATCCACCTTAGAACATGATCCTCCTCACAGTTTTCAGTTTGTTTCTGCACCATGTTCGCAATATAAAAAAATCCATTGTTTAAATAATATGTATCTTCCTTTTCAGCATAAAAATATCGCATTGCATTACCGATATACTGCTCAATTTCAATTGCCCATCCTAATTCTTCTAGTAGTTCACGGTGCAAACATTCTTCTTTTGTTTCATTACCTTCCATACCGCCACCAGGTAAAAAGTAACGGTCTCCTTTTTGGATAACAGCAATCTTTGAAGAAGATGATTGAAAAATAATCGCATAACAACTAGGCCTTAATGTATAATGAACGTTAATTTTTTTAGAGCCAAATGTGAGTTTTGAAATCATAAAACACGACCTTTCTCTATAAAATACATAAAAGGAATATTAAGGTAAACGTAGAATTGTATAAGTATAATCTTAACAGATTGGAGTGATAACAACATGATAAATCGAAAATGTTCAAGATGTAAAGAAATAACAGGTACGATGCACGGTGGTAAAAAAATTAAGGAAGAATTTCTATGTGAAGACTGTTTGCAAAAAGGAATTGAGAGCGGGGAAATCGAATTATCACAAGTGGAACAAGAAAAAACCTCGTATCTTTCTATAAAGATATTAAAAATAACGAGTGTTATTTATTTAATAGTATCAATTATAACTGCTTTTTCTGCTGGAGCATTTATACAAGATCCAGGGCTTGGTGGAATATCTTTTTCAATAACAGGTACAGTTGGTGTTATGATAATTGGATCCATATTCCAGTCTGTTCTTGTATTTTGCGGGATATGGGTATTCATCCTATTAGTAGAAACAGTCATTAAAATTTATGAAAAAATGAAGTGAGTGAGAGGGAGAAACATATGCGAGTAAGAAATATCCAAGGGGAAGATTATGTAAAGATTCATTCAGTTTTAAATGAATGGTGGGGCGGGAGAGACATGGTTGCCATGTTGCCAAAACTGTTTTTTGTTCACTTTCAAGAAACGAGTTTTATCATTGAAGAAGAGGGCGAAACGTTAGGTTTCTTATGCGGATTTTTTTCACAAACATATAAAGATGAAGCATACGTTCATTTTATCGGTGTAAATCCGAAGTATAGAAGAAGAGGAATCGCATCGACATTGTATTCTTATTTCTTTGATGTCGCTCGTGCAAATAATCGTAAAGTTGTAAAAGCAATTACGTCACCAACTAATAAAAAGTCGATACAGTTTCATCAAGAAATCGGTTTTCGAATTGAGGCTGGGGATGATGAGGTAGAGGGTGTATCGGTACATACAAATTATGATGGGAATGGCGGGAGTAGAGTTTTATTTTTGAAAAATGTGTAGATAAAAGGGGAATGATTGCATGGATATGCAGCAACGGAGAATGTTAGTAGCAGGAATCGTTTTAGCAGTAGTGTTAGGGGTAGGCTATTTTTCGACAAACGTATTACAAACTTTCTCAATCGTATGTTTAGCAGTAGCGATTGTATTTGGGGTTATAGGGAGCATACAAAAGAAACGTCAAAACAAGAATTAAAAATTTGAAAATTTTATGATCCCTTAAAATTTCTCGTTTTAGGGTATTTGTTTTTCGTAGCTTAATGGCGATTGGATTGTATCACAAATTCTATTAAATTAAGTTTATATCAAAACACCATTCTTGCCCTGTTGTTGCAGACATAATGATATCTTTTTTTATTTTGTTAATTTGATAGAAGTGAGTGGGATGTCAAAAGCAATTTCTGTAAAATAATTTCATCAAAAGAAGGGGATTTATATGCATTTTGAAAGAGATAGATATTTTTTGGAGATGGCATTGGAAGAAGCAGAAAAGGCATTAAAAGAAAACACATATCCAGTAGGAGCAGTTATTGTTGATGGAAATAATAATGTCATTGTAAGAGGAAGAAATAGAGTGCATCCACAAAAAGACATAACAGCTCACGCAGAGATAGACGCTATTCGCAATGCAGGGGAAGCAATGTTTGATGCAAAAATAAAAAATGAGAAGTTTACTATTTATAGCACGTTGGAACCGTGTCCAATGTGTACAGGTGGTATTTTATTCGCAAAAATACAGAGAGTAGTCTGGTTACTAAATGATGACTTAGGTTTTGGTGGATATAAAAAGATAAAAAATGCTTTAGTTTTCGAAGGGAAATTTAATAAAATCGACATAGTGGAAGAACCATTTGAAGACTTAAAAACAAGACAAAAAGAACTTATGAGACAATGGGAGCTAAATCCCAATAATATTATTAATTTGCGTAGGGCTATAAAAAAATAGTTGTTTCTTTCAATTAAATCGGGATACTGCCACATTACCATCAATTTAAAAAATATAGTGAAATTATATCGATTTAACAATAGAATATGGAAGAATCTATTACGAATAGAAAGCCGTCCTAAAAGTATTCTAGGATGGTTCTTTTTGTTGTGAGGAGATAAAGAGTATGGAGAATAAACAGAGTAGAAATGAGTATGTAAGACGCATACATAAGGTTCAAGATTATATAGAATCAAACATAGACAGTTCATTATCCATTGAAGAGCTAGCTGATATAGCAGGATTTTCGAAGTATCATTTTCATCGGATTTTTAAAGGAATAGTTGATGAGCCATTATCTCGGTATGTGAATCGTTTGAAACTAGAAAGGGCAACACATCTACTTACATATCGCGCAGACATGACGATTACAGATATTGCGTATCACTTCGGATTCACAGATTCAGCAGTTTTTTCCCGAACATTTAAAAGTCATTACGGTGTAAGTCCGTCTCAATATCGAAACGATAATAGCAAGAATTGCAAAGACGTAAGGGGAATTCCTCAATACAATGAATGTAAGAAGGTTCGAGGAAATGTTGAAATTGTAACAGCGGACGATATAAACGTCGCATACATAAGACATACAGGTACATATGAAGAGTTAGCTATAGCTTTTCCAGAAATGATAGAAAAATTATTTCGTTACGCGGCGAAGAAAAACTATCATGTATTTGAGGATACGAAAGTATTAACCATTTACCACGATCATCATGAATTTACTGAGGACCATCATTTAAGAACAAGTCTATGTGTAACAATTTCAGATGAATCCACAGTAGAAACGAACGACGTTGGAATAATGGTAATACCTTCTGGAAAATATGCAGTAGGACATTTTGAAATATTCCAAGATGAATATAAAGGAGCATGGGATTTCTTATACGGTGAATGGCTGCCAAATAGCGGATATAAACCGAGAGACTCGTATCCTTTTGAAGTATATAGAAATAATCCAAAGCAGCATCCAAAGCATAAACATATAGTTGATATATATGTACCTATCGAACCTTTTTAATCATAGGTTAAAGGGGAAAGAATAATGAAAACTGCTGAAAAGTTAGATCAGATTATAAAAGAAGAATATGAAAATATGAATGGTATGTTAGTAGTGCGGAAAGGTAATGTTATTTTTGAAAAATATTATAACGATTACGGACAAAATGATACATTTCATGTAGCGTCAGTTACAAAAACGATAATCTCTGCGCTAATTGGAATATGTATAGATAAGGGCTATATAAAAAGTGTTGATCAAAAAGTAATAGAGTTTTTCCCTGAATATAAAGTAAAGTCATCTGAAGTAACAGTGCGACACCTACTTACAATGACAGCTCCATACCCTTTTGTAGACTGGCAGGAACCGTTAGAAGAATTATGTACACAACCAGACTGGGTACAGTATACACTTCATAGAATGGGGAACGGTGGAGAGATTGGAGCTTTTAAATATTCATCTGCAGGAGCGCATGTAGTATCAGCAATGATTACGAATGCAACAGGGAAAAGTGCACGTGAATTTGCGAATGAGTACTTATTTCAACCACTCGGCATGAGCGAAATTCCAAACTACAATATGAAAGCATTTGGATTCGATGACTTATTCGGAAAAGATGTGAAAGGATGGGTTCACGATCCAAACGGCATTTCGACGGGCGGCTGGGGACTAACGTTAACGGTTAGGGATATAGCTAAGTTTGGACAGCTGTATTTGAATGAAGGTATTCATAATGGAAAACAAATACTATCAAAATCATGGATAAAAGAATCAACAGAAATGAACCAAAATCAATATGGTTACTTATGGTGGTTACGAGAAGAAAATGGAATCTTTTCATACTGTGCTATGGGTGATGGTGGGAATATGATTTGTTGTATTCCAGAGAAGGAATTGGTGGTGGTGATGGCTTCTGAAGTTGTGCCAGAAACAAAGGATAGATGGAGATTAATCAAAGAGTATATACTTTTAAAAGAGTAATGGTGAACTTGTAGAAAAATTTAAACGCTCCCCGTAACTTTCCTCAATAAAAAATCGTTAAACATTAGGAAGGGTTATTAATCACGAATGGGGGAGAACCATGAAAATTCTAATTCTAGGCGGTACACGATTTTTAGGAAGAGCATTTGTAGATGAGGCTTTACAGAGAGGGCATGAAATTACGTTATTTAACCGAGGAACAAACAAAGAAATTTTTTCTAATGTGGAGCAGTTAACCGGTGACAGAAATAACGATGTATCAAGTTTAAAAAATCGAACGTGGGATGTTGTCATAGACACATGTGGATTTTCTCCACATCATATTAGGAATGTTGGAGAAGTGCTTAAAGATAATATTGAACACTATATATTCATCTCAAGCCTTTCCGTATATAAAGATTGGATTCCGCATGACATAAAAGAAGACTATATATTACAACCTGAACCGACGGAAGAGCAAATAAAGGCTGTAGAGAATGGTGAAATATCTCCTTATGAGCATTATGGTGCGCTGAAAGTATTATGCGAAAAAGAAGCAGAGAAGTATTGGCCGGGGCGTGTTTTACACGTAAGAGCAGGACTTCTTTCAGGAATGTTCGATTATACAGATCGACTTCCATACTGGATTCAGCGTGTAGCAAAAGGAGGTAACGTGTTAGTTCCAGGAAGAAAAAATCGTCCAGTGCAGATAGTTGATATAAAAGATGTCGCGAGATTTGGACTCAACATGGCAGAAAATAATAAAGCAGGTACATTCAATATAACAGGTCCGAATGATGAATTGACGATGGAAGAGCTATTAAATACGTGTAAAAAAGTTACGAATAGCGATGCTGAATTTGTTTGGGTAGACGAATCGTTTATGAGTGAACACAATGTGCAGCCTTGGACAGAAATGCCTTTGTGGATTCCAGAAACTTTCCCATTAGATGGTGGGACGAAGCCGTGGAGAGGCGGGTTTTCTATTTGTATCGAAAGTGCGGTTAATGAAGGGCTTACTTTTAGAAGAATAGACGAGACAGTTACAGATGTGTATGAGTGGATGGAGAGTACGGAAGAATGGGAATTAAAAGCAGGTATTTCAGGCGAGAGGGAGAAGGAATTGTTAGAAAGATGGTATCAATAAATTTAGCGGAGTTCTTTGAATATGCTTGATTGCACATAAGGAGGAAAAGGTGATGTGGAAAGACACCATTCACAGTATCTCATCAAATTTAAGCTTGAAAAACCCAGCTACGAAGGATGAACTTACTGATATACAAAAATGTTTACATGTGGAGTTACCGAATGATTTATATCAATTATTACAGGAAACAAACGGTATAGAAGGTGAATACGGTGACTTTATATGGTCTGCTTCAAAAATTAAAACTGAAAATATGAGTATGAGAAATATAGTTGATTTTAAGGATTTATACATGCCTTTTGACTGTTTATTATTTTTTGCTGATGGGGGAAATGGTGATTTGTTTGGCTATTCCATTTTGAATGGAAAAGTACAAAGAGATGATATATATGTATGGAACCATGAAAATGATAGTAGAACGTGGGTTGCTCCTTCTTTAAAGACTTTTATGGAGTGGTGGGAGAGTGGAAAGATGATAATTTAAATATAGTATCAAAAAAAGTGCCTTGTTACTAAAGAAACAAGGCACTTTTTCACGAATAATTAATCTACCACTCAATCGGTTCTTCTCCGTACATCTCCCATAGCTTAGGAAACATCTTTTTTAAACCTTCTTCATCGTCTTCATTCCAGTCAAATTCAAAATCTACATCGTCGAATTCTTCATTAGATAAGACATGGTAAAGTGTAAAGTAAGTATCATCTTCGTCACCAGTTTTTTCTGCATATACAGTGAAACCGAAATATAAAGAAAGTTCTTCTATTTCTGGGACGTCATACTCACTCAAATTTTCTAATACAGGAATTAATCGTTCTGGATCTTCAATACAAGCTTCGTATGTCTCTTTTCCTTGATATAATAACCATCCGCGGAAGTAATCGAAAGTATCATCTGAACAACCACCCATAATAATATAGGCTGCTGCCCATAAACGGGAGGTATAGGAATCTTTCAAAAGACGATGCATATGCGTATCAAAAGCTACAATTTCATGTACTGTACGTTTAGCAAGGTGGGAAGTAAGCCATTCTATTTGTTCTTCTTGGTCTTCACCTTTCGTTTTTGCACGATTAAGTAGTTCCCAAAATTCTTCTTCTGTTATCGTTTTTTCTTTTATGTAATCTTCCCCAGGCAACGGGTCTGTATATCCCTTTTTACGTTTGGAAGCAATTAGTTTGTTAGCTTCTTTCATACATTCTTCTTCTGTTTCAAACTCTTTCGCTTTCACACTGCCAGCTGTGCCGATTTTTCCGTAAAACACAACATAGTCTTTTTCTTTCACAACGATTTTCCAAAACTTATTTGATTTCTCAGTTTGCTGGATTAATAACGTTTCCATCCGTACCCCCATAATGTTTTCTAGTGTGCAATATGATTGTAACATATGTATATACACTTGTAACGATGAAAAGTAATGGTTCAGAAAATTAGGAAATGATTGAATGAAATGAATAAATTTAGTAACCTTATTTGTACAGCAATTACATAATTGTTTTGTAATAATTCAATATTTGTATAAGGGGGGCGTTAAGGTTGGATCTTACGTTTAAAGTAGAGGAAACATGTTTTAATTACCGCGTCGGAGCAATTTGTAAATTGGATAATAAAATACTTATTCTTCAAAACAAAGGGGAACATTATTGGTATGTACCAGGCGGAAGAGTGAAAATGCTAGAAAATAGTGAGGATGCGTTACAACGAGAACTTGCAGAAGAACTAGGTGTTCCTATTAAAGGGAAGAGATTAATATGGTCAGTAGAAAATTTCTTTACACTTTCTGAGCGAAAGTTTCATGAAATTAGTTTTTATTATGAAGTAGAGCTACATGAGTTACCTGCGAGTGGAGCGGATCAATATATTTTGGAAGAAGAGGGTAGAACGTATTTGTTTAGATGGGTGCCAGTAGAAGAACTGCATACATATAACTTACAGCCTGCATTTATAAAAGAGAAAGTAAAGGATGTATCAGTTCACACAGAACATATCGTATTACAAAAGTAAACGTATTCGGAGGAGAAAACGGTGAAGGGGACTAAAAAAGAGGTACATATAAATGACAAAGTAATTCGTTACACACATATCGAAAAAGGTTCTAGTACGGTTTGTTTTATGTTTTCAGGTTCAGGATACAATTATGATAAGCCATTATTTTATTACGCAACGATGTTAATGCTTGAACATAAAATAGATGTTGTACATATTCATTATTCTTATGATGGACAATTAATGAATAAACCAATGGAAGAAGTAACGAAAGTAATGATGGATGATATTAATCCTGTAATAAATGAAGTATTAAAAGATGAGCAATACAACGAGACTATGTTTTTAGGGAAGTCACTCGGAACAATTCCGATTGCAAATGATTTAATGAAGAGAGAAGAATTCGCGCAGTCAAAAATGATACTACTTACACCTTTACTGACGTTTGATACAATTTTTGATTCTATCTTACATAGTCGACACGAAGGGTTTTTAGTTATTGGGGATAAAGATCACCAATACAATGCAGATCAAATTGATCAGTTATATAAAACGAATTTACAGATTGAAGTTGTCAAAAATGCAAATCATTCTGTAAATGTTGGGGGATATGAAACGGAAAATTCAATTGAGGCTATAGCGAAAATAATAGGAAAACTTAAAGAAGTTGTTAGGACAAACTAACCTATTAATACATGCAAAAGAGGTGCGAATTGCACCTCTTTTACTTTAATAAGCCTTCAAAACATGAAGTAAATAATCCTTACGATTCAGCGGATTATAATCAACACGTTTTCGAGTAGGGAAGGGAGCCATAAGTTTTGTGAAACCAGCTGGCTTCGTTGTAAATATGCCTTCTCCTTCTGTAAATGAATGTAGTATTCGTTTGAAACTCTCTGTTTTCGCAACAGGTAATGATCCTGTTAACTGATAAGAATTGTTATTGAATATAGGCTCTGCAAAAGTTGCTGGAACGGCAGCGAGCTTATACATTGCGGTACTAATTGCTTGCTCCGGTACAGTTAATTCAAACGCATTAACTGGTTCATATACATATGTTGCAGCTTGTTTTAAAGCATCCATTAAAACGAGCGGTGTTAAGTTTCTAAAGTCACTCGCTGTTGTAACAGGACTAGCATAACCAGTATGTGTTAACGTGACGATAATATCTGTAACTTCCCACCCATATAATCCTTGTTTTAACGTTTGAAATACCGTATCTTCAATCGCTTTATGAAATGCTAAAGGTAGTGAGCCGAGCTCAACACCTAATTTATATGTTATACCGCAATTAAGTTCACCACGTTCAACTTTGAATCCGATTGTTGCGTAAAATGGATTCTCTTTTTCACCCATTACTTCAACAGAATTGCCTACGCCAATTGGTTTCTCGATACATACAACTCGCGTATTTGAAAAATTAACCTGCAAATTATATTTCTCATAAAGTGTTGTTGCAATTACTTCTTTTTGTACCTCACCGAAAAGGCGAATATATAGTTCATTATGAACATCGTCTTTCCAAACTTTAATGAGCGGATCTTCTTCACATAGTTCCATAAGAACAGCGTATAAATTATGAATTTGCTCTTTAGGTACCGCATCAATGGCAGCTTCCATTTGTGGTTCGGCAAAGTGAATATCTTTTATATAATCCGTACGTTCACCGATAATATCACCAATTTTAATATCATTCAGCCCCCACACTTTACAAAACTCACCGCTAGGAACGGTAGAAGTTTGAACGGTATCTCCATTATGAAATAGGCACATTTTTTTTATCTTTTCTTTATGGAATAGAGACTTACTGCGCTGTATATTAACATATTTTCTAACATGTAAGCTACCTGAAAAAACTCTTATATAAGCAACCTTTTCTCCAGAAGGTTCACGTTCAATTTTAAAAACAACACCGGATAATGGTTCCTCTTGTGCCGATGTAAGAGCTGGAATGAGAGCCGGAAGTTTTTCAAGAAGTTCTGTTACGCCCATACCAGTCATTGCTGAACCGAAAAAGATTGGATACACATTCGCTTGCTGTATTTGCTGTTCTAGTTTTTCTCTTAATAGTGCGTCCGGTATTATTTCGTTATTTACATATGATTCAAGTAACGATTCATTAAATGGTGCTAACAGTTCCATACAATCGTCATATGATTTGTATTCAATGATCCGGGCTTCTTTCGTTCCTTCGTTTAGAACAGAGTAGAAGGGGAATGCTTCATTTGAAAGAACCTCTTTTATTTGTTTCATAACTTTTTCAGTGTTTGCGCCACTACGATCAATTTTATTAACGAATAAAATAGTCGGTATGTTTAGTTTCTGTAATGTTCGCATTAAAATTTTTGTTTGTGCTTGCACACCTTCAACGGCAGAGATAACTAAAATCGCACCGTCTAGAACGCGGAATGATCGCTCCACTTCAGCGATAAAATCAGCGTGTCCAGGTGTATCAATGACATTTACTTTTACAGCATCAATAAAGAAAGAAACGACAGATGCTTTAATCGTAATTCCGCGTTGTCTTTCTAATTCCATTGAGTCAGTTTGTGTATTACCACTATCTACTCGGCCAATTTCTTTAATCACATTCGTTTCATAAAGAATACGCTCAGTCAAACTCGTCTTGCCAGCGTCTACGTGCGCGACAATCCCTATATTTATTGTTGTCATTTGTGAATATCCTCATTTCATTTTCCATTTTCAATTCCTCATTTCTATTTGTATATTGCCGCATTATCAATCACTCTCCAGTTCTTTAAATTAGTATTATTATAGTGCAATTAACATTATTTGTAACGCTACAAAGCGCCTTAATTTGGAAAAAATAAAATGAAAACAAAATGCTTGCATTCTAAATCGATATAGATTATATTAATTGACATATCAACTATTGATACATCAAATGTTTTTATTTTGATTGTAAAGGAGGGTTAATTTGACAAGTTCATGCTCAAAAGAAGCGATTATTTTATATAAATTACACTTTCTAAATAAAGAAGTAAGTTCGAAATTTGAAGGGTGTACGGGTATGAGCCAGTCTCGATTAGAGCTTATACTTCAGTTATATGAAGTAGGTGAAATTAGTCAAAAAGCACTTCAACAAGAAGTGAATATTGATAATGCTGCGATAACAAGGCATTTAAAGCAGCTTGAGGCCAATGAAATGATTGTAAGACGTAAAAATCCAGATGATAACAGAATTACGTTAGTTTCTCTTACTGAAGAGGGACGAAATAAAATTCAAGCATTTCAAGAGGAAAAAGAACGTTTTGCAGCATCTGCATTTAAAGGATTAAGTGAGGAAGAACGCGATAATCTTTTAAATATGTTAAATCACATTCAAGAAAATATAAAAGAATTATAAAAAAGGGAGAATACAACTATGACTAACTCAGTAAAAACAAATGATTTTAACGAAATTTTAACAGGACGTCGTTCAATTCGTAAGTACGACCCTTCAGTGAAAATTAGCAAAGAAGAAATGACAGAAATTCTTACACAAGCAACACTTGCACCATCTTCAGTAAACATGCAACCATGGAGATTCGTAGTGATTGAAAGTGACGAAGCGAAAGCAACACTTGCGCCACTTGCAAAATTCAATCAATCTCAAGTAGAAACATCTTCAGCAATGATCGCTTTATTTGGTGACTTAAACAACTTTGATAACGCAGAAGAAATTTATGGTACAGCAGTAGAGCGTGGACTTATGCCAGCAGAAGTAAAAGAAGATCAAATGAAAAAACTTTCAGCTTACTTCTCTATGGTTACACCAGAAGTAATGAAAGATACAGTATTAATTGACGGTGGTCTTGTAGCGATGCAATTTATGCTAGCAGCTCGTGCGCACGGTTATGACACTTGTCCAATTGGTGGATTTGAAAAAGACCAAATCGCAGAAGCGTTTGGACTAGATAAAGAACGCTACGTACCAGTAATGCTAATTTCAATCGGGAAAGCTGCTGACAGTGGTTACCAATCAGTACGTCTTCCAATTGACAAAGTTGCTGAGTGGAAGTAATCTAATTAGGTCATAGAAATATATGGAATATGAAAGGGGAAACACCATGATTATTATTCACGCAATATTTCAAGTAGACCCAGCAAAACAACAAGCATTTTTAGAAGAAATTCAGCCACTCATTCATGGTTCAAGAGAAGAAAGTGGAAATGTATCTTATGACTTATATAAAGATACAGAAAAAGAAAGTGTTTATACGATGGTAGAAGTATGGAAAGATGAAGCAGCAGTTGCGAGCCATAATACGAGTGAACACTTCACATCTTTCGTTAGTAAAGCAGCACAGTATTTAACTGCTCCATTAGATATAAAAGCTTATAATGGAGAGTTAGTGAAATAATAAGGTAGAAAAGATGACTTTAGCGTATAGCTGAGGTCATCTTTTTTGTATAAGTAGAACCTACTTTCGACACAGTTGTGTTGAAAGATAAGTATTGCTTTCATATTCAGTAATAGCAGTGAATTACGTGTTAAATTTGAACATTCGGTTTATTAGAATATTTTTCCATGTCATAATTTTCTTGAAAATACAAGGTAGAGGGGAGTAAGTAATGGGAGAATTTCAAAGTAATTTGCATACGGCAACGCAACTTGCAACGAAAATGAGAAATGCTTCAGATAGAATGCAAAGTGCTACTAGTCGCTCTATAAATAAGGCAACGCGTACGACACTATCTGTGAACTTCCAAGCACAAGAGGCAAATCAACAAAATTTACAGATCACGAAACAATTTTGTACTGCTTTTCAACAAACAATTGATAATATCCATTCCGTAGCAAATGAATTTGAGAAAATGGATACAGGACTTCAAAAGACTTTTCAATAATGTAACAACCTACGTAAAGGGGAAAAGGTAGGGAGAAAAGATGAGTCAAGAAATTGAAACGAGAATCAGTCAATGTAATCAAAAATTACGAATTATATTTGAAGAACAAAATGAAAACCGAATTGCGCTGCAAAATCAAGAACGAGCTGAGGTTAGTTTTCATGAATGGAAAAATAGAAGTAATCGTTTATTTAACCGAATACTAGAAACTTGGCACGGCGACAAAGAAGTGTTTCACCTTTTTACGAATATGCGGCAAGAAATCGGACAGTATGAAAGAAAACTTACATTCGAATTAGAAAATGAAAAAGAGACGTTGCTTAAAGAAAAACGGCATCTCAGTGAGAAAGAAAACGACCTTTCCTATGAACAGCAGCAACTACAAAGGGAGGCCAATACATGAGTTTAAACATGTATTTGGGAGAAGTACAAAGTCAAACTCAAAGTATGAACGCTATATGTAATGCTACGATTCAAAGTATGGAACAAGCCATTCAATCTATTGATGCATTTGCGATAGACACAGTATTACAAGGACAAACATACAGTAGTGCAAAAGCCTACCTTGTCCAAACATTTCGGCCATTAGCGCAAGGAATCATATGCTTATGTGAAGAATTAATTCGCCAAAATGAAGCATTTCCAAATGAGTTCCAAGCGAAAGTTGCTTCGACAGATGTGATTGAACAAGAAATAAGAGAACAAATAAGGGGAATTAATCAATCGATTACAAGTATAGAAGCAATAGAAGTACTTACACCAATGCCCGGAGTAGGTGCAATTGTAACGGTATTAGGTGCAATGAGAAAAAAACTGGAAGAAAAACTAGAGCATTTATATGAATTCAATCATTCATCCAGCAACAACTACAGCACCGCTCTCCAATTAGCAGCTAGCATCACAGCCGGACTCGCTGAAGTGCAAAGTGGGAAAGGATTTAGTCCTGTGAGTGGTACGTTTAGTACACAAGGGTTGAATATGGATTGGGTGAGTTCGATTCAGGGGATTATAGAAGAAACAGCTCGAAAAAATGATCAGTCAATTAAAGATATAGAAACAAATAACATAATTGAGAAGAAATCTCCGGTTAGAAATGCTTGGGACGATGCGACAGACAGTATAGTTGGCACGTTTGAAACAGCGAAAAAGATGTGGGAAGCTATTCAAAGAGGATCGGGGAAAGCTATTGGTGATGAAATCGAGTCCGCAATAGCTTTAAGTAATATGGACATAGGAACTTTTATTAATGTAACCTATGCACTTTTCCATTTGGATGAAACTGCAAAAAATA
Organism: Bacillus sp. RCC_6_1; assembly: GCF_041360755.1. Lineage (NCBI taxonomy): Bacteria > Bacillati > Bacillota > Bacilli > Caryophanales > Bacillaceae > Bacillus > Bacillus sp. RCC_6_1. The sequence continues at coordinate 28,738 of NZ_JBFUPV010000006.1, read as the reverse complement.
TGTGGCATGCATTTTCAAATAAAATAAAACGAGATATGATAGAGGGAGATGCAGAGAGTCGTACAGAATTGACTACCTATGGATTAACACAAATAGCTACCACAATATTAGGCGATAGGGCACTAAATAAAGTAGGCCATATCACAAAAGGAGCAAAAGCATCAAGTGGAGTAAGTACATTTGCTAACGCAGTAAAACTAGCAAAAGAATTGCAGCCTACGCTTGAAATGTTACAATCATTTAAGAGAGAGGCTTCCTATGCATTCTCTAGTGTTGGTGGAACTATCATAACCAAAATACCACAAGGTGAATTGATAGAAGCTTATTATAAGTTTGCGAAGTCTAAAGATGGTGGTAAGGGTAAACCTAGCAGTAACAAAAACACAACTGTAGATAATTTTGATGCAAAAACAGCTACCAATAAGCAAAAAGGGAATTATGGTGAAATAAAATCTAGTGACAATTTATTGAATAATCAAAGTTTAAAAGAAGCTGGATTTGATTTAAAGCCAGTCGGAAAAAGTACACCATCAGGCATAAATGATAAAATAGTAAAAGGGATTGATGGATTATACGAAAATGCAAATGCAGAATCAAAGATCAAATATGTTATTGATGAAGCTAAATTTGGCAGTTCACAATTAGGAAAAACTAAAGATGGACGACAAATGTCTAATGATTGGTTGAATGGTGCGAAGACCAAAAAAAGTAGAATATTTAAAGCTGTTGATGGAGATAAGAAATTGGCAGATAAGATTAAAAGAGCGCTGGAAAGAAATCAAGTAGAAAGAGTACTATCACAAGTCGATAGTACCGGAAAAGTAAAAACATATAGATTAGATGCAAAGGGAAATATTATTGGAGAATGGCCATAATTTAGAAGCTAGGAGGAATCAAATAGAATGAGAGATTATTTAATTATAGAAGAAAAATGTAGAGAAGGAATTGAATATAATAAAGAGTTTATTCAAGAAAATAAAGAGGATATTAAAAGTTTAGAAGAAGATGAGAAAAAGGGAATTCAAAGATATTCTAAGGATAATAATAGTATTATAGAAGGAACCTACTTATCAAGCTTTAATTATGAGTTAGAGGATATTATTGCAAAATATTCCCTAGGAGAAGCTATCCATACAATAGAAGGAGATTTTGACAACGCTCTTATTGATTTGGGGCATATAGGGGAAAGAGAAGTTGGATATTTAAATCTAATTTGGATGATATCTCTAGGAATTTTATTAGAGACGGAGAAAAAGAATCTTGTAAGTTTAGCTAAGCTAGTTGAGAAAGAAAATATGAACGATGCAGTAATTGATTTCCTCTTATGCGCTAGTGATATCGGATACACAAAAGTGACGAATAGATATTATAAAGAAAATCCATATGCAAAAACGGGAGAGATTATAGAACTTGCACAAATAGATAAAAAAGAAGCATCTAAAAGATTACAAACGTACATGGAGAAAGAATGGTTTAAAGGCCATTATGATTATGAATGGAAAAATGCGCATAAAGAACCTGGATATGTAGGATATTGGAGCTTTGAGACAGCTGCAATAGTAAAGATACTCGAACTTGATGATACAAGTTTAAAAGATAATAATCATTATCCATATGATTTGGCACATTATAAAAATGAAATGAAATTTAAGCATATAGACCTAAGTGAATATCACTATGAAGATGAGACAGAAGAAATCGAGGATATAGTAGAAGGAATTGAACATAATCCTGCATTGGAAAATATTATTCCGCCAAAATGGCATTCATTGGTCAATGAATTGATTCATGACTATGAGAATATGGAGGATAGTAGTTTTTATGAAAAATACAAAAAAACGATAGGAATAGGTCAAGTGTGGTTCTTATCACAAGAGTATGAAGAAGAAAATGAGCAAAAAAATCTATTAGGAAGTTTAATTGTGTTTGCCCTGACGGTAAGAGATTATATATTACAACTGGACTATAAAGAAGATTTAGAAGACTACATTGATAATCTTAAAAATTTCTGGAATGGATCAGAAACAAAGTTAATTCAATTTATTTTAGAGAATGATCAAAATTATTATGCATGGGTACCAAAAGAAGTAAATATCCCAAATATGTATGAAGTGAAGATAGAGAGTGTCGATGTAGAGGAAGTTCTATAATAAGCAAATTAAAACATTGTGTATCATGAGTAACGTTGAAAAACTAATTTATACGGAATTTAATGAATTAAGAGGTTAAAAATAGTGGTAGTTTGGAGAATCCAACTGCCACTATTTTTGTGTTTACGAATGGTTCTGTAAATTAAGTAGAGTATTTCAGAGTATATATATTATGTAGGAGAAGTAAATAAGTTAAAGGCGCTAAATAAAATCGGTCATATCGCAAAGACATCAAGTGGAATAAGTACAATTGCTAATGCAGTAAAACTAGCAAAAGAATTGAAGCCTACGCTTGAAATGTTACAATCATTTAAGAGAGAGGCTTCCTATGCATTCTCTAGTATTGGTGGAACTATCGTAACCAAAATACCTCAAGGCGAATTAATAGAAGCTTATTATAAGTTTGCGGAGTCTAAAGATGGTAAGACTTCAGAACCATACGATATAGTACCGTATAGGCCAAGCAATTCACCATTAGAAAATCATCATGGAGTTATGGATGTATGGGCTAAACATAATGTCCCTGATTATGTTAGTAGAGGGGCGAATACTCCAACTATAGCTTTAACTAAAGAGCAACACAATGCTACTAAAGCTGTTTATAGACAATGGCTCTTTGAAAAAACAGGGAAAAAGGTTGGAGGTAAAGTAGATTGGAAATCTGTTTCACCAAAAGAAATACAAGAATTGACGGAAAAAATGTTTGATGCTGCGAATGTACCACGTTTAGCTAGACAAGAGTATTATAGGGCCTTTAATCAATATAATTTTAGGGAGTAATTTAGATGGAAAATATTAATCAGTTGATTAAAAAAGTAAAATCATTACCTAATTGTCGAGTTCAGGAGCCTACAGAATTACCGATAATTGATAAGAATAAGCATATGCTACCAGGTGATTTAAAAGAATTTTATAGTCTTTGTGGTGGTCTAACTTTATTTGAAAATGAGGAATATCCTATTCATATTGTTACCCCAGAGGAGTTTATTTTGGCTAATCCCGTAATTGTAGGAGAGTTATGTGAAGAAGATATTTCATCAAATTGGTATATTATATGCAATGATGGTAAGGATGAATATTTAACAATAGATCTTAGTGAAGAAAGACTAGGTAGATGTTATGATAGTTTCTTTGATCGACATGGAATAGTTGGGGAGTCGCAAATTATCGCAACTTCATTCACTGACTTACTTGAAAAACTTATTAAGAATAATGGACAATATTGGTATTGGCTAAAGAGTGAATTTGAATCACTTGGAGATGCTTATGATGATCAAGAGTGAAAAAGAGAGCCTTTAAGTGGGATAAGAAAGTGAAAGAGTTTTTGAAAGTATGTACTCTATGATGGTTGTACCATCATGGAGTACTATGTGCAATGATAGAATAAGAAAACGAGGTACGAGCTTTGGCGAGATGACATTTTACTGGGTGCTGAATATAAACACATGGAATATATATTAAACTAACGAACTCGTACAAACTCGTAAGTTTTAACGTAGTAGTTGGCACGACATAGAAAAGGTAGTTGGAATGGAGAAAATCCAATTGAAGGTCGAGAATATTATGTCGAGTTAGAAATAGGAAATACAGTAGTGTGGGGAGAAGAGTTTTAATATTAGAAATATTATTGGTGTTTATAGCGAAAGTCTATATAAGGCAAGTTGAGGAATGTAGATTGAGTGAGCAAATTCAATAGAAGTGGAGAACATTTATTTGAAAACAATAATCAAAAATATAGGTAATAAAAATATAAAAGCTAAAGTAGAAGAACCTTTAATTTTTCATGTAGAAACACTATTTAATTTATTATCTAAAGTAGAAGATAAATTAATAGATGGATTTTCAATACAAATTGGATGGTCTGTTTATAGTTTATATAAGTATGAAGAGTATTATCAAATTATTACCCGGGATTATACTAAAAATCCTTTTAAAGATAAGACGGAAGACTTAACGATTGCATTATGGGTACAACTTGAGCAATCACATTGCTTACGCCGATTAAATATGGAGGGGGAATTAATAAAATTTAATGATAAGATTGTGATAGCGAAAGACGTGTTGCAACAAGAAGAGTTTTATTTACAAAGATCTAGTGGTTGTGATGAAGATGATTCGGGTTGGTATATAGGTCCTATCAATGAAGAAGTATCAGGAGAATTAGAGACCATATACGCCTACGAATTATTAAAAATGAAACCTGCAATTATTCAAGTACTAGCTTTACCTTATAATTATTTAGTAGTTTTTGAGAAAGACGAAATTAAATCGATTTTAAATGAAAGTGATATTGATATTTGGAGTGAAATAGAAAGATAGTGAATGTATATAAGGTGTTAAATACCCAATATGAAAATTACGTGAGTTAAGCACCTCATTGTCAATATACGACAATAGGTGCTTTTTGCGTACAATGAAGAAAAAATAAAAGATTCATTTTCACTATATTTCATCTTTGAAATAAATGTTATAATTTGGAAAAATATATTCTTGATTTTTAGAAAATTAAAAGGTGGTAGATTACTATATGAGTACATTAAAGAAAATTACTAACAATATTTCGAAAGTTATTATAGGAAAAGATGAATCGATTGAACTGGCAGCTATAGCTCTTATAGCAAAAGGGCACATTTTATTAGAAGATGTACCTGGGACAGGAAAAACAACATTAGCGAAAAGTTTGGCTAAAAGTGTGGACGCTAAATTTCAAAGAATACAATTTACAGCGGATACTTTGCCTGGAGATGTTATTGGTCTTGAATATTTTCATGTAAAGGAATCGGATTTTAAAACAAGGTTAGGACCCATTTTTGCAAATATCGTATTAGTGGATGAAATTAATCGAGCTGTACCGAGAACACAATCTTCGTTACTTGAGGTTATGGAAGAGCGTACTGTTACAATTGCGAAACAGACACATTCATTACCAGAACCTTTTTTAGTTATAGCAACGCAAAATCCACTCGAATCAGCGGGCACATTTCCGTTACCAGATGCTCAGTTAGACCGGTTTTTACTCACAATACGCCAAGGTTATCCTACGAGAGAAGCTGAAAAGGAAATGATGAATCGGTTTCAAATGAATGATCCATTAGAAACGTTACATTCTATTATTTCAAGTGAAGAAATTATTACGATGCAAAAGCGTGCAAGAGAAGTGTTAGTAGGGAATGATGTGCAAGATTATCTCCTTGAAATTATTGAAGCAACTCGTAACCATGAGTTAATTGAAATTGGTGTAAGCCCTCGGGGAACGTTGGCATTTATGAGAGCAATTCAAGCACGGGCAATATTAAATGAAAGAGATTACTGTACACCAGATGATATTAAGACGCTCGCTGCATCAGTTTGTGCTCATCGTTTAACGTTAACGATTGAGGGAGAGATGAAAACGACGAAAGAACAAATTATGAAAGAAATTCTTCATACGATTAGTGTGCCAGTGGAGAATGTACGATGAATCAACAGCTTGTGTATACACCTTTAGCGGAGCCTTTCGTAATGGGGGTTATGTCAGTTGTAGCCGTTATTTTAAGTGTATTTTCAAGTAATCTACTGTTTTTATCTCTCGTATTTTTATATGTAATTTTAATAGGTGCTATGCATGTATATATACGTAAAGTATCTCGTGTTGAATGGGAATACAGTCAAGGGAATTCGAATGTTTTTATAGGTGAAACGAATATGTGCAAAATGAAAATTTCAAACAAGTCGATATTTCCTATTCTTAATATCGTATTTCGATTTAAATGTGAAAATAAGCTAACTTGGAATCATGATGAAATAAACAAAAATCATAGTACAGGTTCAAATTATTATATGAATTTTAATTTAAAAGGAAGGGAGTCAGTTTCATTTGATTTGCAAGCTGTAGCGTTAAAAAGAGGCATCGCGAAATGGGAAGAAGTTGAAATTGTTATTACTGATCTCTTTGGATTTATAACGAACCATATAACATATAAACAAGTTGATACGCCCTCTTATTTAGTCTTACCAGCTGTTCCGAAAATACAAGTTCCTGAATTACAAGAATGGTCACGAGGATTTCGAAAAGCGATGTCTTCACCCTTATATGATGAAACGAAAGTAATGGGAGTAAAGTCTTATGAAAATGAAGATTTTCGTTCCATCCACTGGAGTGCAACAGCGAAAACAGGGACGCTAACTGCGAAAAAGTATGAGCGAACACAATGTGATAAATACGCGATTTATCTCAACTTGCAAAATAAAAGTGGTGTTTCTTTGCGAAATGATATAGAGGAACTAATTGAATTAACAGCAGGTATATGCAAACAACTTCTTATGCAAAACTGTTCGTTTGAAGTATGGATCAATAGTGTAAAAGATAACGGTTTGCTACATATAAAAAATGGGGATAATCGGAAACATTTGCAAAATGTATTAAAGGTACTTGCCTCGATATCAGACCAAGATACGCCTATATCTTCTTCTTACTTTTACACAGCAGGCTTTCGTCGAAAGGAACTGGATGCGGTTCCTTTAATTATTGGTACTTCACCAAAGAAATACAGTAGAACGAATAAATGGATTGTAATGAAAGAATAAGAAGGGGCTTATGTCATGGTGAATAAGAAGCGGCATATGAAAGTGAAGTTATGGAGTGTAAGAACTTTAATCATACTTTTCTTTGCGATTAGTGCGATAACGTTATCACAAGGTGTTGTGTATGTACAGGACATAGTAAAAGAGCGTTTTTTCAGTAAGACTAAGACAATATCGGAAAGAAATTATGACTTTACTAGTATAGGTGAAAATTTCGATGATTCCAAAATAGATGAAGATGAATATGAAGAAGTAGAAGATACAGGTATAAGAACGAAAACGGGTAAAAAATTTCAACCTTTCGAAAGAGAAAGTCTATGGAGTGACGTGCTTTCTGTTCTTTCAAATATATGGATTACTATAGCTTTTTATGTGATAATTGCAATATCAATTATATATGCCATCTACAAGTATATTAGGAAAAAATTGACGAAAACAGAAATAGTACAGGAGAAAGAATTGATTACAAAGCAAACTGCGGTAAGAAGCATAAAGAATGAAAAAGTCATTCATCAGTTAGAACAGCCGTTACCGACAGATAAGATAAGAAAAACGTTAGTTGAATGGGAAAGAACATTACCATTTCATGAACAGAGAAGGTCCTATGAAACGATGCAACAATGGTTAAAAAGAATTTGTAGAACAAGGGATATTATCTCGTTATATGAGTCTGTTCGTTATGGTGAAAAGACGTATACGGATTTAGATGTGGAAGAAATAATGAAGTGGGTAGAGGGAGATGGGAAGGTGGATACATAAATATTCACCTTTTCTTTTTTATATGGAAATTTGATTAACATGAATTATTTTCTTATATGAAACCGTATTCAAATAGGTAAACAAAATTAACTTTATTTACTTATACTTCATTACATGTTAACCTATACTTAATTTTTATAAATCATAATTAATTTTTGATTTTTTAAGGGTGTGAAAATGTAATGAAATCGGTATTAAAAAGCATACTTATTTCCTTTGTTTTTTCAGCAGTAGGTATGTGTTGGTTACTGTACGTATTATTCAAAGGGGACGGAGACTGGTTATTGTCTTGGATAGGTGTATTAATGGCATATTTATCTTTATATACTTTAATAGATTTATATTGTAAAAATACATACGATAAAAAAATAAATAAATGGCTTATAAAAACAGCGGTGACTAGTTTTAGTTTTTCTGTATTAGGAATCTCATTTTGTATCATACATGAGCTATTAACACCATGGAGTCTTAGTTTAATGGTGTGGTATTGGTTGCTAATGTTAGTATTATTTTTAACAACTATAATATCATTAATCAGTTTAGTATTTGTTAATCGTAAAAATCACAATTTCACCGTTGGATATAGAATGCTCATACTTCTAAATGTATTTCTTACATTGGGACCAGTATTATGGCCGCTATTACTTTCTATTATTGGAAATGGTATGAATGCTAGTGCGGGCTGGTAAAAAGGAATATAAATTAGTTATGTAAAGAATAGGATGAAAAGTTGATATAGAATTTTAAATGTTTAAGAGAACATGTTTACATAAAAAATGAAAACATGTTCTCTTTTTATTTGCATGTATAACTCTTCCTCAGTTTACCGTATTTAAATTTAAACGTAAGTATTTCGTAAGGAATGGATAAGAAAAAAGAGAGATTTATCATATAGGATGAAAGTATAGCTTGAATCAATCCGATATTAATGGAGGAGAGAACGCCTTATGAAAAAATGTAATTCAATTAAGTTAGCAAGTTTTGCAGTTTTATTAGCGGGTACTGCTCTATTCACACCTGGTTTTACTGTGACTGCAGAGTCAACTCAAAATATTTCTAGTTCGTCACAAGTACATGATCAAAAGAATCGTAATGGCTGGAAACAAGTAATGCAGGAAACAGTACAGCTTGGTGCTGTAGGAATATTAGCTAAGACGTCTAATAACGGAAAAACTAGTAGTTTTACTGCTGGCGTGGCGGACTTAAGTACAAAGAAACCGGTGAATTCGGATTATCGCTTTCGGATTGGTAGTGTGACGAAGTCGTTTACTGCCACGACTATTCTTCAATTAGTAGGAGAAAATCGCTTACAACTTGACGATCCAATTGAAAAGTGGCTACCGGGTCTCGTGCAAGGAAATGGGTATGATGGTAATCAAATTACGATACGACAACTTTTGAATCATACGAGTGGTATCGCTGAATACTTAAAGTCAAAAGACGCGGACATAATGAATTCGAAAAAAACGTATACAGCAGAAGAAATAGTGAAAATAGGCCTTTCGCTGCCTCCAGATTTCTCGCCGGGTAAAGACTGGTTGTATTCAAACACAGGATACGTAATACTAGGAATGCTTATTGAAAAAATAACCGGAAATAGTTATGCGGAAGAAATCGAAAAGCGAATTATTGAACCTTTGGACCTATCAAATACGTTTTTACCAGGAAATTCACCCGTCATCCCAGGAAAGAATCATGCTCGTGGATATGTGAAAATGGAAGGAACAGGCGAGTTGAAAGATATTACTTATTATAATCCGAGTTTAGCTAATGCAGCTGGAGATATGATTTCTAATGCGGATGATTTAAATAAGTTCTTTTCATCTTTACTCGGTGGTAAGTTACTGAAGGAGCGCGAGCTAAAAGAAATGCTTACTACAATTCCTATAGAAGGAAAAGGGGTTGGTGACGCATACGGTCTTGGAATCTATGAGACTAAACTTCCAAACGGTGTTTCAGTTTGGGGGCATGGAGGAGGAATTCCTGGATTTACAACTTTTGCTGGGGGAGTAATTGGAGGCAAACATACATTGGCTATCAGTCTCAACTCTATAGGTGGGGTCGATATTGTTCCGCAGTTTAATAAAATGATGCAAATTGAATTTAATAAATAGATGAAAAGAAAGTGAATGGAATTTTGTTATAGTTATATTTAAAAGAGGTGCTTTTTTAAGTTCGCAACTATGGACAGTAGTTGCATTTATGATATGGCATCAAGTGTATTTCAAAGTGAAAATCAATCTTAATGCTTACGATAAAAATAAAAAGGATGTCAGTTACATGACATTCTTTTTATTTTGGATAAAAAAGGTATGTAGTTCTGAAAATTGTTATTTTTAAAATTATTAAATATAATGAAGGATATAGGGGCGCCAATTGGGGAGTTATGAATGGAAAATACTTTAGTTAGTTAAGTATTTCTCGTTTTAATCAAAATAATTATGAGTTGATTTGGAGTTGAATACAATGGGGGAAAATCATTATAAATGGAGTAATAAACAATTACGAGAGCATGTTGAAGTAATAGATGGTAAAAGAAGTCCGCACATTTTATGTAAGAACGCAACTTATTTAAATTCCTATATGCGCGAGTGGATGCAAGCAAATATTTGGATCTATGATGACCGGATTGTTTATGTAGGGGAAAAGCTGCCAGCGCAACTGCATGAATGTGAAGTCATTGATTGTGATGGAAAGTATGTAGTTCCAAGTTACATAGAACCTCATGCACATCCATATCAATTATATAATCCTGAAACTTTAGCGAATCATGCGATGCAGTTTGGGACAACAACTTTTATTAATGATAATTTAACTTTATTTTTCACATTAAAGCGTGAAGAAGCATTTCGTTTATTAGATGAATTCAATAAGATTCCAGCGGGTATGTATTGGTGGTGCCGTTTTGATGGACAGACTGAATTGCAAAACGGGGAATCTTTGTTTAATAGTGAAGAAATAATAGAGTGGCTTAAGCATAAAGCAGTTCTTCAAGGCGGCGAACTAACAGCGTGGCCAAAACTATTACATGGCGATGATGAAATGTTAACTTGGATGCAGGAAACGAAGCGATTGCAGAAGAAAGTAGAAGGACATTTTCCAGGTGCATCTGAAACGACTTTAGCGAAGTTAAAACTGTTAGGTACAGATTGTGATCATGAAGCGATGACAGGGCAGGAAGCTTTCACTCGTCTTATGCAAGGTTACACTGTTTCCCTAAGAAATTCTTCAATCCGCCCAGATTTAGAAGTTTTACTGAAAGAATTGTTGGAACTAGGTGTAAAGCAGTTTGATAGATTCTTTTTTACAACAGACGGCTCACATCCTTCGTTTTATGAGAATGGAATGACAAACGTTATGATTTCTACCGCGATAAAACAAGGAGTGCCAGTAATAGATGCATACGATATGGCAAGTTATAATATTGCTCGTTATTATAATATGGAACATGTACATGGTTCGATTGCGACAGGTAGAATTGCTAATATCAATATTTTAGAAAGTAAAGAAAACCCAGTACCAATTAGTGTCCTTGCAAAGGGGAAATGGGTGAAGCGTGACGGTGTAAATACACATGAGGCATTACATATAGACTGGAGTAAACATAAAGTAACTCCATTATCATTAGATTGGTCAATAGAAAAAGAGGATATGATTTTCTCTAATAAAACGGGGATACACTTATTAAATAACGTTATTACAAAACCATACACTAGTGAAATCAATATAGACTGTGATGAATTGTCCACAGATCATGATGAATGTTTCCTTATGATGATTGCTCGTGATGGCAGTTGGCAAGTGAATATAGCTGTGAAAGGTTTTGCAAAAGAACTAGGTGGGCTTGCTAGCTCTTATTCTGGTACAGGTGACATCATTCTTATCGGAAAAAGAAAAGAAGATATGCTTACAGCTTTTCGTAGAGTAAAAGAGCTCGGTGGTGGAATGGTCATAGTAGAAAACAATGAAGTGTTACACGAAATAGCATTACCATTGCTCGGGATTATGTCTAATTTAAAAATGAGAGAATTAATACAGGAAGAGAAACAGATGGTGAAATTACTACAAGAGCGTGGCTACGCGTATGATGATCCAGCATTTACAATTTTATTCTTTTCTGCGACGCACTTGCCTTTTATACGAGTAACACCTATAGGATTATATGATGTGAAAAGTAGTAAGGTAGTTGCCCCGCCCGTGAATTTGATAAAGCAATATTAAAAGGAAAGATCCTATAAAAATTTTATTTTATAGGATCTTTCTTATTATTAGCATAAGAATATTGTAAGCCTCAAATGATATAGTATCTAAATCATTTGAGGTGATATGTAAATATGAAAAAAATATTTTACATTTTAAGCGTATTTATTCTGTGTGTATCGATACAACACGTTGTACATTCCCAATCAGATGCACCAGAGTTATCTTCGGATTGTCTCGAAGAAAGAAAAGTTAGAGATGAAAAGTATGTGAAGAATATAATACAGGACATTAAATCCACATTTAATTTAAATATTGATGAACATAGTTTTTGGGAAGTAAGTAAAAGAGATCTGGAGGCTGCTCATTTGATGTATGGTGGAAAGGAAAATGATTCTTATTATACTTCGCTAACTAAAATTTATGATAGTGGTGGATTTAGCGAACAGCCCAGCCTATTTGTGAGGGCGCAAGAAGCATTTTTACTTTATAAAGAAAAAGATAATATCAATGTAATGAAACGCCTAAAACTAGACGTTGAAAAAGGGGAATGGCTCGTTATAAAAACGAAAAAGAAGAAAGGGAAAAAAGTGAAATTTAAGCCGTTGCAATGTGAAAAAGATTATATGAAAAAGAGAAATGAATAACAAAATACTTATTCATGCTGTTTTTATTCAACGATATTTTGCTGTTGATTTGAAATAGAAAAAGGTAAACAAACATATTAGCTTTATGGAATATGTTTGTTTACCTTTTTTTGAGAGATTTAATAATTGGGGATTATTTACTGCCTAATGAATTTATAACATTCAATGAATTCGTTCTTCATAAACATTAGATTTTGTGTCAAATGATTTATACATTGCCGAAACACCTATGTATATTTTATTCTACAGTATTTATAAAAGAATGTTGGCTATTCATAAGAAATATGATTGGCACGGTTTTTGCTTGTATTACATGTAAGGAAGGGAGATTGTATGTAAGGAATCTGTACTCGTAATAGTATAAAACAAGCTACTATTGCATTATTAATCATAGTTGTATTTATAGGGGAACTGTAAATACATACAAATAAGTGGTTTTTTGATTTTAAAATTCTGAATTTTCATTTAAATCATTAGGGGGCAATGGTATGGTTAAATATTCGAAAATTTCTAAGTGGATTCTTGGTGTTGGACTAGTGACAATAACATGTAATGGTTTGCAAATTCAAGCAGAGACAAAAGAGAAAAATGTGAAGAACGTATTACAAATGGAGCCGGTAGGAATACAGAAATCTGTTGATGAATTGGCGCACCCTTCAAAAGTACAAGAAAATGAATCTTTTACAAAACGGTTAAAATTAGCGGATTTATCGCAGCGTCCACTAGCACCAACCGATAATATTAAGCCGTTAGCTGAAGAAAAAAAGTATTCGATGGCTGAGTTAAATCAATTAAATAATAAACAATTAACTGATCTTCTTGTGACAATTAAATGGTATCAAATTCCGGAATTATTTCAGTTTAATAGTGATAGTCTTAAATTCTATCAAGATGATAGCCGAATGCAAGCGATTATTAATAAACTAGCAGAACAAGGACAAGCTTATACGCAAGATGATTCAAAAGGGATTGAAACATTAGTAGAAGCTCTACGTGCAGCGTTTTATTTAGGTTTTTACCATGATGAATTAAGCAAACTAAATGAGCGTAGCTACCATGATAAATGTTTACCAGCTTTAAAAACAATTGCAAAAAATCCAAATTTCAAACTTGGTACATCAGAACAAAATAAAGTAATTGCATCATATGGAAAATTAATTGGAAATGCATCAGCAGATGTTGAAACGGTTTTATATGCAGGTGAAATTTTTAAACAATATAACGATAATCTTGCAACTTTCATTGAAGACCGAACAAAAGGAGACGCTATATATGAGTTGATGAAGGGAATTGACTTTGATATTCAGACGGATATGTACACGACTGGAAAAGAGCCAAAAGATACGATGTGGTTTCGAAATATTGATAACTTTATTAATGAAATAAATCGTTTTGCACTACTTGGTACAGTAACAAATAAAAACGGATGGTTAATTAATAATGGAATTTACTATGCTGGCCGATTGGGCAAGCTTCATAGCACGCCCACAAAAGGACAACAAGTTGTTACAGATGCAATGCGAATTTATCCATATTTAGGAGAGCAATACTTTGTTGCGGCAGAACAAATTACTACAAATTATGGAGGAATAGATGCGAACGGCAAAACTGTAAATTTAGATCAAATTCGAGAAGAGGGTAAAAAGAAATATTTACCGAAAACGTATACGTTTGATGATGGTGCAATTGTCTTTAAAGCTGGGGATAAAGTTAGCGAAGAGAAAATTAAACGTCTATACTGGGCGGCAAAAGAGGTGCGTTCTCAATTTTATCGTACAGTTGGTAGCGATAAACCACTTGAAAGTGGACATGCTGATGATGTGTTAACGATGGTTATTTATAATAGCCCAGATGAGTATCAATTTAATCGTCAACTGTACGGATATGAAACGAATAATGGTGGGATTTATATTGAAGGGACAGGGACTTTCTTTACATATGAACGTACACCAGAGCAAAGTATTTATAGTCTGGAAGAATTGTTCCGCCATGAATTTACGCACTACTTACAGGGAAGGTACGAAGTTCAGGGATTATGGGGCCAAGGGGAAATGTATCAAAATGAACGTTTAACATGGTTTGAAGAAGGGAATGCAGAGTTCTTTGCAGGTGCAACGCGATTAGATAGTGTAGTACCACGAAAAAGTATAATTGGTGGGTTATCTAATGATCCTGCAAAACGTTATACAGCATCACAAACATTAAATGCGAAATATGGAACGTGGGATTTTTATAATTATTCGTTTGCACTGCAATCATATATGTATAATAAGCGCCCAGAAATGTTCGATAAAGTACATGATTTAATTCGCGCAAATGATGTTTCAAGTTACGATGAATACCGTGCTACATTAAGCAAAGATAATAAGTTAAATGAAGAATATCAATCTTATATGCAAATGCTTATTGATAATCGTGATAAGTATACAATTCCACAAGTATCAGATGAGTATTTAACTCAGCATGATCCAAAATCGCTTTCGGACGTTACTTCAGATATTACGAATGAAGCGAAATTAAAAGATGTGAAAGTAACAAAGAATAAATCACAATTCTTTAATACATTTACACTACAGGGGACATATACAGGAAGTGCGGCTAAAGGAGAAGTTGAGGACTGGAAAGTGATGAATGAAACAACAAATGATATGTTGAAACGTCTTTCAGGAAAAGAGTGGACTGGATATAAAACATTGACTGCTTATTTTGTAAATTACCGTGTAAATAATGCTGGGCAATTTGAATATGATGTTGTGTTTAGCGGAGTGAACACGGAAGAAGGTACGGCTGTAGAAAAAGAACCAAATAATTCATTTGAAACAGCAAACCCACTATCTTTGAATATTTTGTTAAGAGGAACCTTGAGCGATCAAGATCAGGGGGATAAATTTGTTATTGATGTAAAGGATCAAAAAGATTTACAAATTTCTGTTACGAACGAACAAAATCTTGGATTGAACTGGGTATTATATTCTGAATCAGATTTAAATAATTATGTAGCTTATGCAACAAAACGTGATGGAAACAAATTGCTTGGAAATTATAATGCAAAGCCAGGGAAATATTACTTAAGTGTATATAAGTATGGTGGTGGAACAGGGAATTATACGGTACAAGTAAAATAGTTTACTATAGTTTGTTTTGAAAGGCTACTTATTACATTTTTTAGCAAAATAAAGTATTTAATGTTAAACATTAAACTAATTCAACATATCCCTGTTCTAATTATAGAACAGGGATATGTTGGCTTTATATTTTTAAATTAAATAACCTCATTGGATTTTGATAAGAAAATAATTAATATAGATTTGAATTCTCATTCGTAAAGCATGTTTTAATCTTCTTAATGCTCTTTCATTTTTGTCTCAATGCTTGTTTTCAAATCAGTTGATACTTGATTGAAATACCCCAAAACGATCTCCCTAATATCATCGGATATAACTTTCAAATCACTAGCTAAGTTTTCGGCGAGATGTTCTTTTTCTATTGGCTGTAACTTCGTATAAAATTCACCAGCTTGTGTAAAGTCATCCTGTTTCGTTATAGAAGCTCTTTCAAGTTTACCTTCAACGTACCTTCCTTCACCGGTTGTAATTTGATTAGCAGGTGTCCAATCTTGCTGCTGGTTAATCGTTAATTTGCGAAATTCTGGACCAATTCTTCTTCTTTGTGAATCACTGTAAATGTTAGCGCGCCCTTGCAGCATTTTATCATCTGATAGTTCTGCACCATCCAGTAAATTAGAAGGAGAGAATGCGACTTTTTCTACTTGTTCCATAAAATTTTCAGGATTTTTATTTAATACCATTTTCCCGACTGGTATGAGAGGATACGTCTGTTCATCCCATACTTTTGTGTCATCTAAAGGATCATAAGAAAGGTGCGCTTCATCTTTCGGATCCATGAGCTGGACGTATAAACCATACTCCACTGGTTTGCCATTTTCAATAGCATCATATAAATCTTTCCCGCTATAATCAGGATTTTCGGCAGCTAGTTTAATTGCTTCTTTACTAGTAATGTACTGTACACCTTCAAACGGGTACCAATGATACTTTACATACTTTCGATTACCTTCCGCATTTCTCCATACATATGTATTAACACTATGTCCTGGAATGTGGCGAAGACTTTTGGCCGTACCATTATTAGAGTATAAACGGACAACAAAATGAATAGATTCAGGTGCTTTAGCGACAAAACTCCAAAATCTATTAGGGTCTATTAAGTTATTTTTAGGTGAAGGCAATAATGCTTGAATCGTTTCAGGGAAACGCATCGGATCACGGACAGAAAAAACAGGAATGTGATTACATAAAAGGTCAAAAATGCCTTCTTTTGTATAAAATTTTGTAGAAAAACCGCGTACATTTCTAGCAGTATCCGGTGTTCCTTTCGTACTAACAGCTAACGAAAATCGCACCATAACAGGAACTTTCTCATTAGAATTTTGTAAAAAACTTAATTTAGTATGTTCAGACATCGAATATATCGTTTGAAAATAACCGAACGCACCAAATCCTTTTACATGAACAGGTCTTTCTAAAATTTTTTCATGAATAAATTCTTGTAACGTCTCGTGAAGTACACTATCTTGCTCTAGAACAGGTCCACGTGAACCAACTGTTTGTGAGTGAAGGGTAGCTTGTTCATTACGTTCGCCTTTTTCATTAAAGTGATTCCCTAGTAAAGATTGCCCCTGTTTATCATAGTTTTCATTCATCGATATAGCCTCCAAATTTATTTCGTCTATTGTTACTAAATATGATTTTATAATCTTGATTATGTATGATATGCAAAGTAGTAACAGACCGCTAGATGAAAAAAACGTGTATGTAGTGGACCTGTTGAAATAGAAGAAATTATGGAAAAATGAATATCGTGAAGAAAATTACTATTAAAATTTTAATCTGAAAAATGAATTTATACATGAGTTTATAGAGAATGAACAGAAATAAACAGGGAAAATAAATAGGAGGAATTTAACATGTCGGATTGGTTTCAATTAGATAAAGAATATATGATGTCTACGTATTGTCGTACGAAGGTTGCGATAGAAAGAGGAGAAGGATGTAAACTATATGATGTAGATGGTAAAGAGTATTTAGATTTATTTTCTGGCGTAGGAGTAAATGTATTAGGATACAATCATCCTAAAATTGTACAAACGACAATGGAGCAAGTTACAAAATCGTTGCATCTGCCGTTTCATTTTTTAAACCCAGTTGCGATTGAGTATGCAAAGAAATTAGTGGATTGCTCATTAAAAAACGGAAAGGTCTTTTTTACAAACTCTGGTACGGAAGCGACAGAAACAACTTTGAAATTAATTGATAAATATAGAGCTAATACGAATGAAGAACGTGAAGGAATTGTAGTGCTGAAGAATAGTTTCCATGGGCGTACGTTAGGGGCACTTCATTTTACGAGACAAGAAAGTGTATATCAAAATTTCCCTAAAACATCGATTCCTGTATATGAAGTAGAGCGCGAAAATATAGACCAATTAGAGGAGACTATTATTAAAGAAAAACCAATTGCGATTATGCTAGAGCCTGTTTTAGGAAGTGGAGGAATTTATCCTTTATCAAGTGAATATTTACATGGTGTTCAATATTTATGTGAAAAATATAATGTACTTCTTGTCGTTGATGAAGTTCAAAGTGGTATGGGTAGAACGGGAAAACTATTTGCTTATCAAAATTTTAATATTACACCAGATATTATTCAAATTGGTAAAGGAGCAGGAGGCGGGATACCGCTAGGAGGAATTATTGTAGGCAAAAAGTTATGTGATGTATTTTCACCAGGAGATCACGGGACAACGTTTGCTCATTCATCAATGGGAACGGCTTTAGGGTTAACGGTATTAAACACATTGATTGAAGATGGTTTAATGCACGAAGCGTATGAAACGTCACTATATTTAAATGATAAATTACAAGAAATTCAGAAAGAAAACTCTTATTATATTCAGGAAGTACGTCATGCTGGTATGATGTTTGGAATTAGTTTAAATGATACAAATGAAAATGTGAAGAAATTACAGGTAGAGCTAATGGAAAAAGGGATATTAGTTGACGTAACACAAGGGAATATTATCCGTTTACTTCCTCCATATATAATTACAAAAGAAGAAATTGATACATTTATTACTCAATTTATTACTTGTATGGATAAGGTTGCTACTGTAGTAAGTGCTTAAAAATTAAAAGCTATATTTTATATAAAGTGCACTCTAATTGTTGGGTATATTTTACAATTGGAGTGCATTTTTTATAGTTGAATTTTGTAAAATACAGTCGTTTGTATATGATAACGGAAAAATAGAAGGAATTTCGTTATATTTGAGTGGTGAAGAAAAGGGAAAGTATAAAGATAGTAGATAAAGCGGGTGGTTTAAATAACTAATGATAGAACGTTTTGAAAATAATAGCATACGAATATATAAATAATAAGAATGAGGTGATATATTGGAAAATAATGATATTCAATTTACTTCTTTACAAATGAGAACGGATAAATATGGTTGGGCTAGTATTCAATATACAAATAAAAAGCAGGCTATCTTATATACTCGAAACGGAGGAGTAGAATGGGATGTTGTCAATCCTCTTAATTCAATTGTATTATTTGGGTATCCAATAAACGCTCGAAGCTCTTGGGCATATGGTTTAACAAAAAAGAATGACGATTTATTGCCAGCTATATTTTATACAGTTAATAGAGGAGAAAGGTGGAGTGAGTTTATTTTACCGGTTGAAGAAGATTGGGAGAAATCGACTGATGTTCAAGTACAATTGCATGCTACGAATATGGATAGTATATGGATTGTATTATCTAGAAAGCTTGCATCAAATAAATTTGAACATAATTTATACTATTTGAAAACGAAAGGGAAAGTTTGGAAAGTAATAAAAAATATAAGTATTAGTGATAGTATTTCAGGGATAACATTTATAAACGATCTAATTGGGTTTATTTCACTACAAAAACATTATGAAACATCAACGGTATTTAAAACAATAAATGGTGGGGAAAGTTGGCATCCTATAAAAGATATTCCAAGTCTTGAAGGAATTAATAATGGGACTGCTATGGCTTATAAAGCAATCTATAAAAATAAATTATTAGTAATACCAACTAAAAAGAATGATGATGTATTTTTAATGAATTACTCATTTGATAAGGGGAATTCGTGGCATATTTCAAATAAAACAATAAATACTAGTAAAGTGGCTGTTTCGTTTTTTAGTTCCTATTATGGCTGGGTTATAAATAGTGAAAATGGAAGTGTATATCAAATAATAAAAAAAGGATCAAAATGGATCAAAGTATCAAGTAATCCATTATTAAAAAATGTATTTTGTTTGCATTTTTTTAATCGGCGTAAAGGTTGGGCGTGTAATAAAAAAGAAATATTTACTACAAAAGATCGCGGTATAACATGGAAAAAGGTAGTATATAAAATTAATAATATTGATAAGTTTATTTAAAAGAGTCCTAAAGAAATTAGGACTTTTTTTATTTTTAAATGGTGAGAGTTGTAACAAACAATGATAAGAGAAAAGAGGTAAGTGCAGAACTTATATTTTCAAAAATAGACGGTTGTTTTTACACAGTATAATTCACTTTTGAATATGTTAATAAAGTAGCGAATTCACAGGAAATGGTAATACTTAATATTTTATGTCACATGATGTGTAAAGGGGGCGTGTAATGAAATCGTTAACGGTTATTATTTTGTATAGTGAAAGAGAGCAAATATTAGAAGAGTCAATTCAATCTATATGGAAGCTAAATCCTCTTGAAATTATAATTTTCGTTCCTAACGATAGAAGTAATTTGTATGAAATAGCAAAGAAACATAAATGCCATATTGTTTTGATGGATAAATATAGTACGTATTATGATGGGTATGAAGCTTCTGTAAAGGCAGCAAAAGGAGATGTATTGTTATTTGTAGATAGTAATTTTTTATTATCTTCAAATGAAATGAAGAATTTTATTGAGCCAGTCGTTACAAATCAGGCTGATGTAGTATTAAACAAAATAGATAAATTTATAGAAGTTGATAAATGTCCAAATATGGATATTGTATGGAGAAAAATGTTAAATGAAATTTTAAGTCGACCAGATTTAAAAAGCAATTCAATACTTTCGTTACCATATGCGCTTACGAAGGAAGTAGTGGGAAACATCGGCTTTAATTATATGGAAGATATCGTTCTATCTTATATGAAGATTGTGAATCAGGGGTGGCGGATTAACGATCAATGTGCAATAAGAACGTTATCTAAAGATGAAATGTTCGAAGAAGAAGGGTATTTATTTAAAAAAGAATTATTAGAAAATGAAAAAGAGAAAGTGGAAAAATATTTAATTGGTATATCCAAATGGATAGAGAAAAAGGGAAGAAGAGTAGGTTTTACTGATGCAGGAAAAAGAAGAGATATTATTCAAAGATTAGGTGAAAGCAAGCAGTATCCTTCGTATCATCGAGGCTGGGGAATACATTCTTCAATTTATAACGGGAAACAACTTTCTGTCATTATACCAGTACAAAATGAAGAAGAGACTATAGAACAAGTAATACTTGAGGCGAGAAAAATAGAACCACTAGAAATAATTGTCGTTGTAAATGGTTCGACAGATCAAACGGCTAATATTGCTAAAAGACTTGGTGTTACTATTATTGAATATAACGAACGACTTGGTCATAATGTTGGACGTGCTATTGGAGCGCTTGAAGCTACAGGAGATATTCTTTTATTTATTGATGGTGATTTTAGTGTTTCAGGAAGTAATTTGCATCATTTTACAAAAGCAGTTTCAGCTGGTGTAGACATAGCATTAAATGATTTGAATCCGATGTTACATCCTCCGTTTTATGTTGTAGACGTCGTAAAATATATGCTTAATTTAGCATATAATCGTCCAGAATTAAGCAATGGCTCATTAGTAGCAATTCCACATGCTATGAGTAGATCATGTTTAGATGCAATAGGCTGGGAAAGCTTACTATGCCCTAGTCTTGCACAAGTAAAAGCTATATTACAAGGGTATAGAGTAGAATGTGTACATTACGTTGATGTTGTAAAACCGAATAGAATTCGTTTAATGGAGAATGTAAGTCACAATGGACATCCTCCAGCAGTATTAAGAATAATTGGTGATCACGTTGAAGCTCTCTCTTACTTAATAGAACATCTTGAAATAGATGGAAAGGGTGATTAAACTGTTAGACCAGTACAAAAAAATTAACATTTCATATGAACAATTATGGCAAATGGATTTTCAAATTACAGAACCATTTATACTCAAGGTTGATTGGGATAAAGTAACGTATGAATTTTTAATTCGTATTAAGCCCGATGCTTCTAACACTATTGTTTTTGGATCCGGAGCAGGTGGGTTTCAAGAACAGCCAATTGGTCCACCTATTTTTCATCGACATTCTTGGATGGATGAATTTGAAGATACTGTTATATATTATAATGACCCTACGTTATATCTTGGAAAATTATCTTTAGGCTGGGGACAGGGAGAGTTAAATAGATTTTATTTACAAGATATAGCAAATATTTTAGAAATAGTATTTGTAAAGTTAAAAGTTGATTCGAAAAATGTGTTGTTTTATGGCAGTTCCGGGGGAGGATTTATGTCTTTAATTTTAGCTGGATTCGTTAAGGGCTCCACAGCTTTAATTAATAATCCTCAAACAAATTTATTAAAATGGATACCTGTACCAATAAATCTAGTTTTCGATTTGTCTTATCCAAATTTATCAAGAGAAGAAATTGAGGAGAAATTTGGCGAAAGAATTAATGTTGTGAAATTTTTTAATCACATTAAATATGTACCGAATATTTATTTTTTACAAAATTTCGCGTGTGAATTTGATGTGCAAAATCATTTACTACCATTTATTTCTGAATTAGAGCAACTTGATAAAGACACGGAAGTAAATCAAATTATAATTGACTTATATTTTGATAAAAAAGCAGGGCATGCAGCTGTAGGGAAGAGTGAAACAATTGAATATATAAAAAAAGTAAAACCTAATCAGACTGTAAAAGAAGAACAAAAAGAAGTGGACCTATCAGTCGTTATAGTTTTAGGAGAAGAAAAATCAAAATTGAATCAAATTTTAAATAAAGTGCAGCATATAAAACCAATAGAAATTATTATTGTAGCTGATGATAGAATGAGTGCGATACAATCTATACCAACATTTGTTGAAAGTAACGTTGTTGTGATTGAGGAGAAAAGTAAACGGAAAGCACCAGTTCATGGGGCAAAAATCGCCAATGGTGATGTAGTCTTATTTTTAGATGGGGAAGATGTTATTTTTTCGGTAGAATTAGAGCGATTTATAGAACCGATACTGAAAAAGGAACAGGATGTAATCTTAAATAACATAGACTCCGTATGTTTTGAAAAGATGAGAGTAGAATGGCCAAGTATTGCTATGGTGTATAGAAAAATAGTAAACGATGTATTGGGGCGTATGGATTTAAAATATGATTCGATGTTATCTATGCCATATGCTATTACTAAAAAAGCAATTGAAGACATTGGATATGATATCTTGCAGAACCCTATTCTGTCCCAAGTCACTCTTATTGAGAAAGGGTGGCGACTACAATCCTCGTCAGCCATCACTAACACCTCCTTGAATAATATGCCCGCAAACGAAACCTCTTTCTATAAAAATGAATTAACTAAATTAGAAGTATATGAGATTAAAGAAAATATAAAAGCTTTGGAGAGTTGGTTACAACGAAAAGATGATAGAGGTAACTATACAGATGGAGGAAGAAAAAGAGAAATTATAGAGCAGTTAAAAAAACAAAAGAATTATTCACGTTTCCATAAAGGATGGGGAATGAATTCATCAATTTATAATGGAAAACAGTTATCAATTATTATACCAGCACAAAATGAAGAATCAACGATTAAAGAAGTTATTCTTGAGGCAAGAAAAATTGAACCGAAAGAAATAATTGTTGTCATTAATGGGTCAACAGAT
Organism: Bacillus sp. RCC_6_1; assembly: GCF_041360755.1. NCBI lineage: Bacteria > Bacillati > Bacillota > Bacilli > Caryophanales > Bacillaceae > Bacillus > Bacillus sp. RCC_6_1. The sequence goes on along the minus strand of NZ_JBFUPV010000006.1, from coordinate 5,387 downwards.
CAGACAGAAGTAATCGCTAAGCAATCAGGGGCAACAGTAATTGTTTATGAAGAAAGATTAGGGCATGATGTAGGACGGGCAATTGGTGCACAAGAAGCCACAGGGGATATACTTCTCTTTATTGATGCTGATTTTGCTATTCCAGCAAAAGATCTTCATCCGTTAACGCAAGCTGTTGCGGATGGTGTTGATATGGTTTTAAATGATTTAAATTTAAATCTTAGATTTCCTCTATATATTGTAAGTTTATATAAATATATGTTGAATATTGCTTGTAACCGTAAAGATTTAGGGGTAGGATCTACAATTGCTGTTCCCCATGCTATTAGTAGAAAATGTTTAGAGGGAATTGGCTGGGACACTCTTCACACAGCGTGTGTTGCACAAGTAAAGGCAATATTAGAAGGGTATAAAGTCGGATGTGTCCATTTTGTAGATGTAATGAAACCAAATCGTATTCGGCCACAAGAGCATTTTGCGACGATAGGACATCCACCAGCTGTATTGAGAATTACTGGGGATCATTTAGAAGGACTTTCATATTTATTGAAGAATAAGGATTTTAAAGATTTATTTTAAAAGGTAAATTTGTCTATTGAATGAGTAACTTAAACATTTCATTTATGCAACTTGACGATATTTAGTATTGCAATGAAACTAAAATCAAAAATTTTTATTATTTTTAGCTCAGGTACAAGTGAAGAGCATGTTTCACTGACTGATAGTAAATGAACAAGTAACTAAAAGGTAAAGGCTTCTTTATATATGAAGAAGCTTTTATCTTTTTTATTTTAAGTATGGAAGGTAAAGGGTAAATAAAGTTGTATTTTTATTTTTGGATAAATAGATATTAGATATAAGAAAGAAGGGAATATTTTGTCTTGCATCAATAAAAGTTGTTTTAATATTTCTTTAGAAACTAAAGTCAATCCAAATGGTGGGGCAGAAATATTCGTAAGGTGCAATGATGAATGTTTATCTAATTTTAATGTAATACCGTTTATTATATGTGTTTCTATTTCAGTAAAGGATGATTTGAGTTTTTTAGTTGATTTAGATAGTTTAATAAAACGTTAATTTTCTATGCAGTTAATAATAAAATAACATCTAATTTATAAGACTTAGTAAGAGAGTCGTGTCCGAATTTAATTTACTGCATATATTGTTAAAAGAAAGGAGGGAGAGTTATGGCATGTACTACGAATAATGTTTGTTTAGATGTGTGTCTTAAAATTACAATTACCCCTGGTAGTGGAATTGATGCAGTAGTCGATTGTGGAGGCACATGTGGGACAAGTCCTACTATTGTAATTAGTCCTAGTGGATCAATTGTTATTACTTTACCATTAGTTGCATGTTTCTCAATTGCACTAAAAGATGATTTAAGTGTTGACTCTTCATTAACAAGCCTCTATTTTCAAACTTCTTAAGAAAGATACAGAAATGAAAAGCCTGCCTGCTACTTTTCTTTTGATCTAATGTGAAAATAAAAAAGATGGTTACAACCATCTTTTTTATTTTGCTATATATTTAAAATAAATTCATATATTATTTGGTGGTAAGAATATACAATTAAAAGCATTCAGTGTTTCTTTTTTGTTCGATGAGGTAAGAAATTGCTTCTATATGATCACCAATGATTTGTTGCGTTGCTAATGAAAGGTAGCCTTCCTGCGAGAAGTGTTTTTCTGGTCGAACTCGATTTATCTTGTCAACGTCGATAGAATGAACATTTTGTACATGCAATCCTGCTAAAATTGTTTTAACTTGACTTAAGGTTGGTGAAAGAAGAGAATCAAACCCAATTGTATCAATGCATTTTCGACTAAAAGCATGAGGGACAGCAGTTGTGGAGCCCATACCTAAATCTTTTCGATTACATGCTAAATTAACAACATGCTTACATGCAGTTACGATAGTATAAGGAACACGATACATGTAGTAGTGCTCTAATTTATTTAAAGCTAAATCGGTTCCATTTTGAACAGATTGTACAAATGGTAATAAATCAGAACTAGGAATTAAGAAATCACCATCAATAAATAATAATATATCACCTTTTGCAAAATATGCACCAACGGCACGTCCGGTATCAATGCCGAGTGCTTCTTTGTAAGTAATAACTGTTGCACCGCAATTCTTCGCCAATTCCTCTGTTTTATCTGTTGATCCATTAACAATAATGATGATTTCTAAAGGTTTTAATTTCTGCACCTCAAAAATGATAGATTCTATCGTTTTTTCTTCATTTTGAACAGGGATAATGATGGATAATTGTTTATTTCCATAAGTATTTGAATAAAACTCTTTACCTGTAATTATTTTGGATATAGCTCTTTGTTCGCCGTTTTGAAGTTCTAAAATAATATCCCGCCTTCGATTATTATCAGTATAGTTTCCTCTTGAATCTTGTAATATATTTACCCAATTTTCAATTGCTTCTAGGTGATAACGAATGAGTTGTTTTGAGGGGAAGGAGGGAATTTGCGGTATAGAAATTTTAAAATGATTGCTAATGCGAAAATTATTTTTAATAATTTTCATTTGTGCTAATATCGGATTTAATAAACTTTCTGGAGTAATTGCTTCAAGAATTTCCTTTGTTACCGCGTAGGGAGGAAATAATAGTGAGTTAACATGTAAATCTGGACGATGAAAGAAATGATTCGTAACTTGCTGCCAAATCATTTCTATAGTTGGCTTTTGCTTTTGATAAAAAAAATCATCTAAATTGTTTAATACTAAGTCAGCTGATTTATCTAGTAATGGTTGAAGAAATTGTTTAAGTAAGGAAGGGGGGATATTGTAATTTGCATCTAAAAATAAGAGGTACTTACCTTTTGCTTTTTTGGCACCAATTACATAACAATTAGTTGATTCTGTCGGTTCTTCTAATGTGATAATTTTACAATTGTAAGATTGTGCAATATCAATGGAATCATCGATACATCCGTTAATAGTAAGGATAATTTCTAAAGGCTGTAGTTGTTCACAGGCTTTCAAAATTTCAGGTAAAACTTTTATGTTATGCTGTATACGAATAATAATAGAAATCGGATTTTTACACATAAGTAGTCTCCTTTTTAATCAGAGGTAGTTATTAATAAGGTTAGATAAAATAGGATATATATATTTTATTATATACGTAACGACTATTTAGTTTTATCAGACTTAGAATTTTCATTACTTGAATTGGAACCTTTATTTATTCCAGACGCGAGTAAATTATTGAGAACGCTAAGGTCTAATTGCATAGGGATTGAGTTTTCGGATGTAGTTTTCTCATTTTCTTTTTTTGTAGTTAATATAGTCTTTATATTTTTTATTTCTTTATATTGTTTTAAGGTAATGAAAAATCCAGAAATAATGAAGAGAAAAGAAACAGTAGTAAGTAAAAGTATTATTTCCAACATAAAAGAGCCTCCTTTAAAACTATAATAATATTATAGTTAAATGTAATAAAACAGAATTTGAGTTAATGAGTTCACTTTTTAAATATATGCAAATCTTAAGTAAAAGTTACTGATTTCTAAGTTAGAGGAAGCAATTATAGAAACGTTATAAATATAAATAAATGAAAGTTTCATTTGTAGTGTAAAGGTATATATTATATAAGCTAAACGTCATTTTATAACAAGTTAAACAGGGTTTAATTTTATATAAAAAGAGCATTTAATTGGACAAATAATTAATTATGTGAAATAATAATAACAGATAAGGAGACGTTGTTTTTCCTTAAGTGCTTCGAATTAATTTTATTCAATAAGAGAAGGTGTGCTTAAAGAAGTTAAATTAAATAAGGAGCTGTTTTATTATATGCAACAAAATAATGATTTAAATTTTGAACCTCAAGACGTTAATATTGTCAATCCTAAACAAGCCAGGAAAGCAGTAATTGCTACTGGTATAGGGAACGCAATGGAGTGGTTTGACTTCGGATTATACGCGTATTTAGCGGTAATTTTAAGTCAATTATTCTTCTCAGGTGTTGATAATAGTGGATTGCAACTTGTACTTACATTCGGTACATTTGCAGCAGCCTTTCTCGTTCGACCAATCGGAGGTGTATTCTTTGGTAGAATAGGAGATAAGTACGGCCGAAAAATCGTGTTAAGTACTACTATTATTTTAATGGCACTTTCTACATTATTCATCGCATTACTACCAACCTATGAACAAATTGGTGTATGGGCACCAATACTACTTTTAGTTGCCCGAATGATTCAAGGCTTCTCTACAGGCGGCGAATATTCAGGAGCAATGGTTTATATCGCAGAATCTTCTCCAGATAAAAAGCGTGGTATACTCGGTAGTGGTCTTGAAATTGGAACACTCTCAGGTTACATTGCTGCATCGGTAATTGTTACCATTTTGACGTTATTGTTAACAGATGAGCAAATGCTCAGCTGGGGATGGCGTATTCCGTTCTTAATAGCTGCACCAATTGGTTTGGTCGGTTTATACTTACGCCGTCATCTAGATGAATCTCCAATCTTTGAAGAGATGGAAAAAGCACAAGAGGAATCTGAAGACAATGAACAATTTTCATTTATGGATATTATTAAATATCACAAAAAAGACTTCTTATTAAGCACAGTAATTGTCGCCTTCTTTAATATTACAAATTATATGATTCTTTCGTATATTCCTTCTTATCTAACTCAAGTACTTAAAGTCGAAGAAACAACAGGCTTATTAATTATTTCTATTACGATGGCACTTATGATTCCACTAGCACTATATTTCGGTAAATTAAGTGATAAAATTGGTAATAAACGCGTTGTGCAAATTGGTTTACTTGGTTTAACTGTATTTGCAATTCCAGCATTTTTACTAATAGGTAACGGACATATTGCAGCTATATTTGCAGGTATTTTCGTACTAGGTTTCTTCTTAAGTGTATATGAAGGAACATTACCTTCATTATTACCATCACTCTTTTTCACTGATGTACGTTATCGAGCACTTTCGATCTCATTTAATATTTCTGTATCGATATTCGGTGGAACAACACCGCTCGTATGTTCATACTTAGTTCATGCAACTGGTAACCCGCTCGCACCGGCATTTTATTTAGCAGGTGTAAGTATTATTGGATTAGTTGTATTTAGTGTACTATTCGTTACGACTTCAGGGCGTGCGCTAAAAGGTTCATATCCTACAGTAGAAACGAAAAAAGAAGCACACCAAATCGCTAAAGAAGATCCTGAAGAAACACTTTGGTGGCATGAAGAGTCATTAGAAATTGAAGCAGGGAAAAATGCTTCAATTTAAAAAGCAACGTAGAAGTATAAAAAGACTCCTATGAATATGAACTGAACCCAAAAAATTAGACAAATATATTAAGCAGCTACTAAGGATTGAACTCTGTATTGCACAGGGGACAA
>NZ_JBFUPV010000005.1:0-288378 GCF_041360755.1 Bacillus sp. RCC_6_1 | reverse complement strand
CTCCAGATAAAACAGTATTGAGTCCATCATATCAGATGGACTCTTTTTTTACTGTCTACCTATAGGGGATAATACCAGATTCGCTCTTTTTATATTTTAAAATTAAATTTCCTTCCACCAAGCGGATAAAGGATAGTCTGTAGATTTTAACGTAATAGATTCGCCAATTTGTGGCGTTGTAATTTTAACTCCTAAACGGTTAGCTTCTTTCGTAACACGTTCTATCGGGTCACTCCATTCGTGTAATGCTAACGTAAAAGCACCCCAATGAATCGGAAGAAGTAATTCTCCTTTAACATCAATATGAGCTTGTACCGTTTCTTCAGGCAACATATGAATAGCAGACCACCTCGGATCATATTGCCCGCATTCCATTAATGTAAGATCGAATGGACCGTATTTATCACCAATTTCCTTAAAGTGAGGGGCATAACCGCTATCACCACTAAAGAAAATTTTAGTCTCTTGACCAAGAATAAGCCATGAACACCATAATGAACGATCTCTATCTGTCATACCACGTCCAGAGAAATGCCTTGCAGGCGCACATACTAACTTAATATTATCAAACGTAATTTCGTCCCACCAATTATGCTCACTAATTTTACTAGGTGAAACACCCCATTTAATAAGATATTGTGCAACTCCAGTTGGAACATAAAAGTGTTTTGCGCGATTTTTTAACTGCATAATACTTTTGTAATTCAAATGATCATAGTGATTATGAGAAATGATAATCGCATCAATTTCTTGAAGGTCATCACGTTCTAAAGAAAAAGCACCACTATAACGCTTACTATTAAACAAGGGAAATGGGGAAGAGGCATCTCCAAACATCGGGTCTAATAACAGTTTTTTACCTTCTATTTTCAAAAGAGAAGCAGAATGGCCAAACCATGTAACACTCTCTAACGCTTCATTATCTTTATTTGATAAAACAACAGGCAAATCCTTTATAGGACGCAGCTTTGATTTTATTTTAAAGTAATCCGTCATTAAACTTATAATATCTTTCTGTTTAAAACTCATATCAGTATGAATTTGATTTGTATATTTCTTATTCATTCGTTCTCCTTTTTGCGATTAACAATTTACGTATGTTGTTATTGTAGCTATTTGTAGTTTAAACTATGTTATTTTACCTTTCATCTAAAATGCCTTGTATTTCATAAATCCGTCAAATTCATTATTTGTATCTATAAAGTACAAATCGCATAGCAGCAGCTAAGACAAATATTAAGTACATGTAAATTGTTTTTATTTAGTAAATTCCTTCTTATACGCAACAAAGAACGTATGTTTCATTGTATGTTATAGAAGAAAATATGTCTCTAATAAAAGAAAGGAAGGAGAGGATGTAAGTGCACATAGAGCGAAAAAAGAAATCAAAATGTAAACTATCAAAATCTGAGATAACGCAGCTATATGCAGAGGGGAAAAGCACCTCAGAGATTGCTACACTTGCTAATGTGTCTGCAAGGTATATTCGTATGGTTTTATCAGACAGCAACGTCCCAAGGCGCGCTATAGGGAGTTGGAAGAGAAAGTATGACATAAAAGAAAATTATTTTAAAACTTGGTCAAATAATATGGCTTATATTTTAGGATTTATAGCAGCTGACGGCGTTATACAAAAAGAAAATCAATGCGTCAGTATATCACAAAAAGAAAGTTATATTTTAGAAGATATAAAAAAAGAATTAAACACCAACCAGCCACTTTATCAAAACAAAAAAACAGATGTATATATGCTAAACATTAATAGCAAAACAATAAAAGACGACCTTATGAACATACATGGAATCATGCCATGTAAATCATTAAATATTAAATTTCCATTCGTGCCTGAAGAATATTTACATCATTTTGTTCGTGGATATTTTGATGGGGATGGTTACGTCAAGTATGAAACGTATACAGTAAGCTTTGTAGGAGGATCATATAGCTTTATGAATTCTTTAAATCAGGTACTACAAAATCACAATTTACCAGCCGATTTACTAAATCAAAATAAACATTATCGCGTCATTTTAACCGGGAGAAAATCAATACAACTATTTTCAAATTGGATTTATAAAGACAAAGATATTTATTTGCATAGAAAATATGAAGAATTTCAGAAAGAAAGTCTAAGTCTAGATCAATTAAAAGATCGAAACCTAAAAAGAACCCAATCTGCTGTTAAGCAGAGAAAACAAAATTTCCTTAAGGAATATATGAAAAATAAATGTATCGCTAAAACTTGTTCCATTTTAGAAATAAAGGAACCAACTTTTAAAAGTTGGTTAAAAAATGATAATCAATTTAAAAAAGACTATGAAAGAATTCATTCATTATAAAAATACAAAAAACCTTAGTATATCTATGCTAAGGTTTTTAATTTGAGATTATTAGAGGATACTTATTTTCGTTTATAGAAGTTAGTAAATACATAAATCTTACAATGAATTTACTAGTAAGGGAGGGGTTATGAAGTGTTTACTAATAATATTCCGGAGAATATATTACATACAGCTTATGAAGCTAAAATGATTTTCTCTGGAGATAATTCGCCATCTATAAAAATAAAAGGAACGAAACTTCAATATTTACTTGTAATGCTTCATCTTGGATCAGTAAAGATTTAGTCTTATTGTTTAATGAAAACGATAAATCTTTAAAAGAATACTTTGCCAGCAGCAGATACTCAAAAGAAATTACTTATGAAGAGTTTTTTATCTGGTGGTATCACTTTTTCTATACAAAAGTAACTGAAGAATTAATAAAACAAGGTGTAATTATAACAAGCACAAAAAAAATCAAACGTACATAATCCATCAATAACTTTAAATTAAAGTGCTAATACACTTTTACAAATGTAGCAGCTAAATCGATAAATAATTATTAGTAAATAGAGGATAATCTGAAATCAAAACCTAACATTAAGAAAATGAAATGTTTAAAGGGGAGAAGAGCCTTGCAAAAGAAATTTATCAATCCAGAAACGATGCCACCAACTTTTGGATACTCGCATGTAGTCGAAGTTACAAACGCTAAACGAACAATTTACATATCTGGACAAGTAGCGATTAACACTGACGGTCAAATAGTTGGAATTGACGATTTAGCTACACAAACGCGACAAGTATTCGAAAATATTAAAAGTGCATTGGAAACTTCGGAATTAAAATTTAATGATGTAGTCAAATTAACATTTTTCTTAACAGATATTTCTCAAATGGCCATTGTGAGAAATATTCGAGATCAATACATTGACACTAATAATCCACCAGCAAGTTCAGCTGTAGAAGTTAGAAAGTTAATTAACGATAACTTATTAATTGAAATCGAAGCAATCGCTGTAGCAAACTAGTTATAAAAAAATATTCGTCATCATAATACAATTCGTTTAAAATGATCAGATTAAACGAATTGTATTTTTATTATTTAAAATCTAATTTATATCCGAAAATATTATTATCAATAGCTAATAAAGCGAATAAATACATAACCAATCACACATTACTAATTCGGTGGAAAAGGGGATCATAATAAACACAACTAAAATTTAGTAAGCTTATTACTTTTTTACAGTTAACATAATATATATTATAGGCAGTTATAGGAACAAAGCGATATCGGGTATCAAAAACCAAGTAAACTATACTTAATGAGACGAAACAGAGATTTTTAGTGAGATTTACACAAAATCTTATCTAAACGAATTTCTACAGTTTTTATCATTTATTTTGCTATAAATCCATCACAGCAAATTCAAATCAATAATCCATTAAGAATTATCGAATCAAAAACATTTTTGATCGACAAGAAATTTTTTATACAGAAAAATTATTTCTATACAAAATATAAATTAATAATTATATTTTATGTTTTACTTTATGAATTTATTGCTATTTGCACACGTTTTACAACTTCACATTATTTGTTGTTATTTCTGTTATTTAGGCTTGACTTTCATTACACTCATTGTTTCTTATCCTAGTTAACATAACGCTTATTTTTAACATAAAAAAATCCTCCTCACCTTCAGGAAGATTTTTTATTTGCTATTATTTTATTTATATCTTCTAGTAACAATCCCAATTGTAAATGACATTGGAAAAATCTAGATTTAACAGCTCTGCCTTACGTATAAAGAAATTAGCAACCCCAGAATCGCCCCACATAATATTTAATGAATCGTCTGTATCAATTTGCAGCAATAATATGTCATGTTGCTGGTATTTTTCTTCCCATTCTCTCGGATCTGTCTGTGTGAAAAATGGATATCCACCAATTTTATGTCCTTGATCTTTACATAAATCATCATACAGTTCGCCTAATTCTGTATTATTTTCTTCATCAACAATTTCTTCCCAATCAATGTTATCACTAAAAATCATTTCAAATCGATAATCTCTTGGTGTTACTGGTTGATAAGCTAACTCAAAATTCAGTTTTGCTGCTTCAGGTATGATAAAGTCTTCTAATTCTAAAGTGTTTAAATAACTAAAATCAGTAATTACCTTATTTAAATCTTCTATAATTGTAGAATGATAAATAATTCGAAAGTCTTTTTGGATTGTTGGATGATCAAAATCTGCTCCATAAAGCTCATCATCAGCACTTACGAAAAACTGTAACATTCCCTTTTGAGGCATATATTCAACATGCGGAATTTCTTCAAAGTTTAACTGCGCAAGTAGCATCATAGGTTGTCCATTTGAGTCTTTAGGATGCTCTTGATCTATAGGTAAATACGGATAACCACCAAACTTACTCTCAAAAAGTGTTGTCTCTGCTAATGTTCCAGACACTTTAACATACGGTTTTATACTTTCTTCTAAAATACTACGATACTGCTCTAGTTCTGTCGGAATTTGAAGTTGATACGTATTCTTCATCACATTTGCCTCCCTTTAGTAATGAATTGAAAATGCCTTACTTAATTATATAGCAAGAAATAGCTTTGTGAAAAATTGTTAAAAGTCCGTTTTCACCCTCGTTTTTTGCGCACTTGGTGGACAAAGTAAATTGTGTTCTAAAACCTTTTTATTAATAGTTCGAATTAAATCCGCTGCTTCTGCCGCATTTGTATTTTCTTTTAGTCTTTCTTTTAAATCGTCAATTTCTTTTGAAAGCTCAATCCACCTTGGTAAAACATGATTATTTGCTAAAGTTCTATAAAGTTGTTTTTCAGGATTGTAAGAAAGATCTTTATCGAGATTAAGAGGTTTACCTTTACCAGGTAAATTATCAAAAGCTCCTTTCTGTTCTGCTTGTTTAACGATAGAACTAATATGATCCTCATACGTATACGACCAAACTTTCTCATCTTTTACTAAAATCTCTTGCTTTTTTAGTTTTTTATCTAGTTCTTCTTGATTCATAGCTTCTCTCTCCTTTTTATTTTTTAGTGTCGTTTTTGTAAAATTCAATGCCCTTAATCCTTCGAATAGCTTTTCTCGCCACCACACGCTATCATGACCGCCTTGAAACTCTTCATAAGTAATTTGGTATTCCTTTTCTTTTAAAGCTTTATACAGACGTCTATTAGCCGTTAAAAGAGGTTTGTTTTCAAGTTCTCCTACTGCTATGTAAGAATAGAGATGAGTCGCATTAGAATCTATTGATTAAATTTGATTTTCAATCCAAGGAATTTGATTTTCATAATCATCTTTTTTCCAATGTACGGATCCAGACATTGACAACACATTTCCGAAAACATGTGGATTTTGAAGTGTTGCATAAAAAGCTGCTAAGCCACCAAGACTGAAACCAGCAATTGTTGTATGTTTTGCTTCTTGATGCACACCACGGAAGTAATTCCTCCTTGAAAAATGCATTCATTTTATCATTATAAGTTAGCTCTTCTAATCGATCGACAGGATCTATAGCAACAGCAATACAAGATGGGATTTCATTTTTGTAAATTAAATAATTAAGTGTTTTTGCGATTGGAAGGTTATGAATGAATGAATGAATTCCCATCAAATACAATGAGAAGTTCTTGAAGATGTGAAGTGTGAGAATAATCATGAGGCGTATAAATATGAATTTTACGTGTGTTATTTAAAATCGAACTATAAAAAGAATATGTTTCAATCTTTCCGGATGGATAATCATTTGAAGGAAAACGACTGCTATACTGCACGTCCATACCTATTTTTAACACAGACGCTTTATTGGTACCTTCTCCATCACCTCTCTTTCTCCTTTGTAGTATTCTATATGTAATTTTTTCATTAGAATCCCTATATAAAAGTAGTCGTAAGTTATGTGTTTAGAGAAGTTATTGATTAGAAAGATGATCAATTGCTTGAATAGAAAGTTCCAATGATTTTATTCTTCTTTCTAACAGTGTTCTTTGAGGACTCCCAAGCTTTGACTTAACATAAATCTTTTCAATTGATGGCAACAAACCAATTAGAACATTTCGAGCGTCTGCTAAATCCTCTTGGGTGTAATGATGGGTTTCTTGATTCCAAATACTTTCTAACATAGCTAAGCCGATACTAGCAGCTTTGAGTCTTTTTTTCACTAATGTAGTATTTGCCACCTTTTTGAGTCATCTGAGATAGTGCATTTTCAAGTTTACGGATTGTTGACTGTAAAGACTGTATAGATTCTACTTTATCTACATTTGATACGTTTTCCATATTAAACCTGTCCCTTCTTCGTTTCTAAATTAGTTTTCTTGATATTTGATAATACCATTTAGAAGCGAATTTTACTTGAAATATTTGAGTTGGACATGAATTGAAAGGAAAACAGCTAACAAGCTTCTATCTCCTCCCTCTTACATATTCTATATGTACTTCTTTTTTCTCGTTAAAATACCTACATGGACAAGGTGTTAATATTGTATATTTTATGAACAAAAAACGTACAAGCAGCATCACTTGTACGTTTTTTGTTCAGTAAGATAATAAAGTAATAGCTTACGGGTCTTTTCATAATTCATGAAATCTCTATATAAAATGGGATAATTCATAATCTCTGTTTCTAGAAAACGATATTGCGGAAACCACTCAAAAAACGATTTTCTTAGCCACTTAATTTGATTAAACACAATCTCCTGTTTATTATTATTAAGCACGTAACTTAAAGTACCTGCTGTATGCATCCAATAATAATTTAAATCAGCGCTTATACAATCATCTTCTGTAAACGTATTATTAAAATCTTTTCTTATTTTTCGAATGTCACAATTCGGAAACGGTTTATACAGTGGACTAGGCATGTTCTGCAATTCATTAAAAATAACCTTTTTACCTACCACCCCTTTATTTCTCTAGCCAATTTAATAAGTTTTCATAATGATATTGAGCATCGATATACCCAAGATTATATACATTAACGAGCTTTTCCTTATTTCTTTCTATTCCGCTTATAGGAAGCTGTACACTTGGTTGAATTACATAAAAATTATCTTTTTGTTCTTCTTGATTCATATAAGATATCGTCTCGTTATAAAAACGATAATGGTCTACTAAATTCTCTGCGATTTTCGGATATTTTCTATATAGAATTTTAGCTAGACCAGAAAATTTATTTCGCTGCTTCTCGTATCCTTCTGGCTTTGTCATAATTACAACGTTCTTTTCATAACCATCAGTTTGAGCTTTTAAAACTGGTATAGGATCTATAATTCCTCCATCTAGTAATTTTCGATTATCATATTCTACAGCAGGTGCTATAAACGGCACAGAGCTGGATGCACGGATGATTTTTAAAATATCATTTCCATGTTCTGTTTTATTATAATAAACAGCTTGTCCTGATTCGCAATCAGTCGTCCCTATAACAAATTGTTCATTACAGTTTAAGAAAGTTTGAAAATCAAATGGAACAATTTTATTAGGTACTTCATCAAATAAAAAGTCCATTCCAAATAATTCACGTTTTCGAATTAAATTTCGATAAGATATATACCTGTAATCTGATACTAGCTCTGTATTTACTTTCTTATTTCTCCCTTGTTGACGCGACAAATAGGTTGCTCCCATACAGGCTCCAGCTGATACGCCGACTACATATGGAAAGAATAAGTTCTTTTCCATGAAATATTCGAGTACACCTGCAGTATATAAACCTTTCATTCCTCCGCCCTCTAATACTAAACCGATATTCTTCATTCTATATCCCTCTGCTTCTTTTTTCTTAATTTCATATTAGCATAAGATTTTAAGATGAGGTTATATAAACTAATTACAACAATAACCAGAAACTACTAAAGTAATGTGATAATATCTTTGTGAGTAACATGTTACAATATAAGTAATTCATTCCACATATATTAAAGGAGGAATTTAATATGGGTTTATTTAGCGGTATTTTAGGAAATGCATCAAATACGAGTTCTGAAAGTGTAGAACGTGATTTAGAGAAGATTATGCTAGACGATGAAAAAGTAGAGCATGCTTATAAATTAATTCGTGATCTAATCGTATTTACAAATCGTCGTCTTATATTAGTAGATAAACAAGGAGTAACTGGCAAAAAAACAGAATACCATTCTATTCCTTATAAAAGTATTACACAATATAGCATCGAAACGGCTGGGCATTTTGATTTAGATGCAGAACTTAAAATTTGGGTGTCTAGTATGGAGGAACCAATTACGAAAGAATTTAAAGGTGACGATAGTATTTTAAGCATTCAAAAAGCGCTAGTAACCTTTACGACAAAGTAGTGGTTTTTGTATCTTTATTCATTTTCAAAATTACTAACCCGAGTATTTTGGAAGAATATACATTATTTTTGTATATTTAATCTAAAATAACATAAAAAGGTAAAGCGTATTTTAAATGCTTTACCTTTCTTTTTTGTAATAAACAAGTGTAGTTTTATCATTTAATTTCTTTATTACTTCTGTTCTTTTATACCCCATTTTCTCGTATAGAAAACAATTTCTTTCTTCTTCTAAAATCGTAGCAAGTTCAAAACTTCGTGCTTCTGGAAACATTTCTTCAATTAAAATAAGTACCTTCTGAGCAATTCCTTTCCCTTGATAGATTGGATGAATAAACATTGGACTAATCCAAAATTTATAAGGTAGTTCTTTTGCGGATATACATATCGCTCCAACAAGTTTCGAATCTATTATCACCTTATAAAAATTACTGCTGGGATTATTTATTCTAAAAATAGTTTTTTCAATAGTTTCATTTGCTGGATTTGTTTCATAGTCTTTATATTTATGTAATAAAGAGCTAAATGAGTCTATTTGCATTTGAAATATAACTTCTGCATCAGTTTCTGTCACCTTTTCTAATATAATCTCCATGTTACCAATTTAGACGCTTTCTTAAAGAAGTAATATGAGCGGTATGGTGACGACCATGCCATGCATATAGTCCTATTGCAACAGCAAGTTTTGTTTCACCAGTTTCAGGATGGTTAAATGTCTTTTCTAAATCTTCAATTTCTAGAGAATATAAAAGATTAACCCATCTTTTATGTAATGAATCTAGCATTACTAGTGAAACATCTACCGGTAATTTTGAATCAGGTAACTCTGCCCATTTCTCTTCTTTATACGGCTTAATAGTTGGATTCTTTTCTGTCAGTGCTAATTTAAAGCGTATGTAGCTATTCATATGGCTATCAACGACGTGATGAACTACTTGACGTACAGTCCAACCTCCAACGCGATATGGTGTATCTAACTGCTTCTGATCTAAATCTTTAATTGCCCTTGTTAGTTCATTAGGTAAATCTTCAATTTCTTGAATCCATGTATCAATCATTTCTTCAGTTATAGGACGTTTGTATGTAAATTGGCCAATTGGATAACGTAAATCATTCATGAATAAGTCCTCCTTATTATAAGTGTGAAGTATTTCTCCAAATATAGTGTACAAACTTCACATGTTCTCCATTTAATTCTACAGATGTTATATCTGATTCGTTTTGATAAGAAGAAAATCCGCTTTTTTCTAGTACAATTTGTGATGCGAGATTATTAGTCGTTGTTTTAGCATAAACTTCAGTAATTTCATTATTTTCCGCTACATCTAAAATTAATTTTACGGCTGCTGTTGCAACTCCTTTTTTAGTGAATTTTTCTCCGACACGATACCCGAGCGAACTAATTCGAGTTTCCGTATCTATATCTACTAAATTGATTCGCCCTACAATTTCTTTTTCTTCATTACGAATTAAATAAAAATAAGAATCTCCATCTGCCTGTTCAATTAATAAATCGTCTAGTAGTTTTTGGAAATATTCAAATTCAAAATATTTCGAGCCACGATTTGGTACCATTGTTTCAAAAAAAGATTTATTTGTAAGTTCAAACGTAAATAAATCTTTAGCATCTTGTTTCTTTAGTTGCTCTATGTATATTTCCATCCCGTATTCTCCTTCTTGATTTACTAACTGTTATACATTCTTTTTTAATCAATTATATTCCTGCTATTTCTTTCGATTAAGTAATACAGATAGTAGCACTTTCGGATGAAAGAGATGAAATGGACTACGAATTAAATTCATCACTCGTACTAACCGAATATAAACATCAGAATTACTTGCGGATAGTCGATATATTTGCTTCGTATACCATAGTTGAAATTTTTGTTTTGTAGTTAATTCTCTCTTTAGTTGCGGGTGACGTGATATTTCTGTTGTTGTCATATCCCAAGGAGTTTCTATTATAGTAGCTGCCTTTTTATAAAATTGTTGTGTAAATGTTTTATCAAGTTGTTTTCTATCTTGCAAAAGTAATTGCAATTGGTGAGCCTCCATAGCAGCAACTGATACGCCTTGGCCGAAAACGGGATCAAAACGACATTGCGCATCTCCAATAACTAATAATCCTTCTGGTACATTATTCACTAAATCAAATCGCCGGCGTACTTGATAAGGAATTTTGTATGTCTTTATATCAGTAATTCCCTCAGCCTTATTTAAGAAGTCTGTAACATTAGAAATTGATAGATTTTCAGCAAAATCATAAAACTCATCATCTGTTTGTGGTGCTTTCTCATTTGCGTATCCACTAAAAGTAACAAAATAACGATTATCTTCTATCGTTTGAATAAGAACGCCATAAGGGTTATCAGGGAAACTAGGAGACATTAGCATATTACAACAGTCTAACTCCTCATTTTCTTTAAGTTTGAACATTTTCGTTGCGTAAAATAAATCAATACGAACTTTCTCTTCTTGTACTTTAATTTCGTATTCTCGTAGCCACTCTATACTTTTTGAGCCAAATCCACTCGCATCAACTACAAGATCCGCATGAACTTCTTCTTGTGTGTTTGTCTCTAAATATTTAACTTTTACTCCACACACTTTGTTAAGCTTTGCATCTACCAATAACCCTTTAACCAATGTTTCATATTTAATAGTAATATTTGAAATTTGATGTATTCGTTTTTGAATATGCCATTCTAGCAAAGGACGACTTTGTTGAATCATATGTACTTCCCCTATGAACGGTTGTTTCCATAGACCGAATTGATGCCATTTCAAATCACGCGTAAAATTGTTTATAATACTACCCGCTTCTATTAATTCATTCGTAATATTAGGAAACAATTCTTCAATTGCGTTTTCTCCACCTTTTAATAACACGTGAGGATGATTACTTTGTGGAACTCTTTTTCTCGAAGACTTTCCATCCCACCTTTCATCAGCTTCTATAATGATTACTTCTTTAAAAGAAGTTGATAATGCTTTTGCTGCAAACTTTCCTGCCATACTTCCACCAATAACGATAGCCTTATTAAACATATTTTCCCCCTTAATAAAAAGAGATCCTGCCTTGTATGAATGAAACAGGATCTTAAACTAATTAACTTCTTTATCATTATACTTAAAATACATCAGTAAATTGCAACATTAAAATTAAAATACCTAATCCCCATACGTAATACGCGAATACTTTTAAGGAGTGACGTTTTAAATATTGAATCATCCATGAAACGGCTATGTATCCAAAAAACGCTGCTGATAACGTTCCGACAATTAAAGATGTACTAGAAATAGATTCTGCTTTCCCTTGAAAAACGTCTACAAATTGCAAAATGATAGCTCCAACGATGGCTGGTGTCGATAGTAAAAAAGAAAAGTAAGCAGCAGTTTCACGGTCTAATTTTCTCCATAATGCAGCGACAATTGTCATTCCAGAACGGGAAATGGCTGGAAAAATAGCAGCAGCTTGAAATGAACCGATAATTAATGCGTCTTTATATGTTATGTCATCCATTTTTTTACGACCATTCTTTTGTTTATCTGCCATGTAGAGAAAGAATCCGGTCACTAAAAACTCCCAACCGATCGTGATTCCTGTTTTTGAAATATCTTCAAAGAAGTCTTTAAACAATAAACCAATTACAACTGCGGGTATTGTCCCAACGATAAGTAATAACATGAGCTTTGAAAATGGGTTTTTAATTAAATATATAAATTCTTTTTTGTAATAAATAAAAACCGCAAGTAAAGTCCCAATATGCAGCATCGTATCTAAAAATAAGCCAGCCTCATCTAATCGGAACAAATGCCTTCCTAAATAAAGATGTCCGGTACTACTGATTGGTAAAAATTCTGTTAAACCTTGAATTATACCTAGTATGAAAGCTTCTAACCAATTCATGATGGTCTCCTTTCTCTTTTGCTTGTACCAATATATGAGGGTTAAATTTTCGATATGAAAAAAACTATATTTCTCTATGAATTTACTTTTTATTTATGGATATATATGTAAAGAGGGTTAAGGAGGGTTATTATGTGGAAGCACACAAAATTCGGTAATGTATTACTTTGGGTGGGCCCTATCCTTGTATTTTTAGGACTATGTATGACAAATGTTATTTCAGATATTCCTTTCTTTGAGGGAAAACATAAAACGGTTGGTATTGTACTTATATTTATAGGTGTAATCTGTTTTGTTGCTGCTAATCATTTGAAAAAAGGAGAAAGATATGAAGAATAAATCTAAATAAAAAACAATCCTTGCATATTAGCTAGGATTGCTTTTTATTAATGTTGATTATTTGTAGAATACTTTATCAACGTTATATTTCGCTTTGTATTCATTAATGATATATGTTTCGTAAATTTCTCTTTCTGTTGGATCTTCTACGATACATGCATCAATGCGGTATACTTCATCACGGTGATTTTTAATTGGTGAAACATTATCTTCAAAATGCTTCTTAATACGTTGTCTAATTTTACGAGCTTTACCTACGAAAAGAAGTTCGTCATTAATATTGTAAAACATAAAAATGCCGCCTTTATCTCTAGGGAACAAGTGGAAATCAATAAATCCATTAATTGGAGTAATGATTGGCTCGTCTCCTTTAATAACTTGTTTACGTTCAGTAATTGAAACATCAGCTTCAGGAATATTAATTTTAATCAAGTTCATTCACGTCCTCTTTTATTATAAAGATAAATAATAGCATACATAAGTAAGAAAAGCTATGTTCAGAGGCATATTTCATTTTATAATTCAAATATTATAGGTGTATCATGTAAACTTTTCTTCCAAATCATATGATCACTGGATTCTCCCCAGTAATCTTTCAATACATAGCTAGGTTTTCCAAACTTTTTCATCCATATACTTTGCGCATTTTTATATCCACTATCTAAACAATATTCTGTTATCCCTCTGCTAAGTAATGTAAGAAACATTGTATGTAGTAATAAACTCCCTATTCCCTTTCTCTGATACTCCGGAAGTATGAATACAGTTCCTATTTCATACAAATTTTTAAGTACACCACCTGTACAACTATTAATCAATGTACTTGCTGGACCGATTTCGATTGTTCCAATGATTTTATCGTTACTTGTATCAATTGCTAATAAAAAGTAACGACTTTCTCCGTTACTATCAAAGTCACTTTTCAAATACTGCTTTTTTGAGTTAATTTCATTTTCTATGTCATCTAATAATTGTGACAATCCTTCATCTTTGTATGTATTCGTAATAACTATACGGAAAAATAAATATAGTTCATCTACATCATTCAAATTCGGTCTTCTAACTGCAACGTTAGTCATGAATTCAATCTCCAATCCTCATTATGCCATTGTCAATACAACACTTTATATAATCTATTCATCATTATTCTGCAAAAACCTGCATAAATCCAACAGTATAGAAAGCTCATTATAAATATTGATAAAATAATTTTTATATCCATAGTTGTATGAAAAGCAGGACCAAGTACCGGAAAGTGGAAAACATCGAGAACAATCATAATACCTATAAGTAGACAAGTTGCTGAAAAAGAAACAATCCAAATTCTCCTCTTTAATTTTAAAAAGGATACTCCTAAGGCTAGACCTAATAAGCCTGTAGTAAAAGGAAAGACAATTAGTTCACTGGGCTCAATAATAAATAATAGAAAAATAGTAAGAATATAAGAAAGTATTCCCTCACGAATAGAATAGAAAATAGCAAAAAAAATCGGTAATGTCGAAAATGGACTAATGAGCAAACCTATACCAGGAACTAAGTTCCCAGCTGCTTGAAACATGGTGGTCAATGCACTCATCAAAGCTGTAAGTACTAACTTATTCGCAAGGGACAATTTTCTTTTATGAACAAAGCTCGTATCATGTTCTATCATCAGTTGATACCAATAACGTACAAACCAATTCATTAAAATACCCCCTAAAGATACCACATTCATTACTTTCTATATTATTCATACACTTATGGTTTATGAGTTGCTTTCTACTAGTTATAAATCACTATATAAAATAGATACTTATAGATTGAAGATGTTTAGGGGGACAAGTCAAGTTGTGCGTTTTGGAAGCAGAATAAACTCTTTATGTTTTTAAACTGAGAATTTATATCGTATCAAGGAATAATTTCAAAAATGGTACCTTTGTTATAATCAGTTACTTTCATAGAACTGTAAACTCCTAAATATAATTTAGTTTGATCCGAATTTGTTCCTAAACTCATATAATAAGCTGGTTGCGTACCAAAATCATAATTGGTTTCAATAGCATGAAAGTCAGCATGTTTACCGTCTGTACCTGCTCTAGTATAGGCTAAAACACCCTTAATTGGAGACTGAGATTCTCCTTTCTTGGCAAGGTCAGTAAAAACAACGCTACCTGTTAAATTTGGAATTGCATTTCCCATATATGGCTGAACTCCTGTAAGTGAAGTTCCTCCAAACTTATCTGTTCTAGAATCTTTATGAAAATAACTAAGTAGAGGCAGAATACGCTTCACTGAAGTTTGTATTGTTTCATCATAATAAACCATTGTTCTCTCATCCAAAGTCTGATTCTCAGAGCAATGTCGTATAAAAGAAGTAGGCAAATCCCCTTCCCATCCTCGCCACCCAAAATTGATAAACCCATCTTGATTGAGAGTTAACCTCATAAAATGCATTTGAACAAGTTCTGTTACCGGTATAGGTTTATATTGAACAAATGAAAAAATAGACTCTACAATATCTTGTCCGACATTTCCGGCGTATTTGATATATTGATTATAAAACCTTTGAAATGAAATGCCAGTTATATTACGTACTCCTTTTGCAATTACTGTAAGTGTTTCTTGTATAGATAAAGGAAGTTCATTAAAGCGTGTAACTACAGGAGGGTTATTTATAAATGTATTTTTACTTACATCGATTTCAATTATTTTTCCTGATATTTCTAAATCATCTTGGCTTAAATTAAATGGATCATAACCTGATCCGCCATCTCCATTTGTAAAAACAAGTTTTCCAGTCTCAGGTGAAAAGTTTAAACTATTGACTCCGTTATGATTAAAAAATGGTCTTCTTACATTCAGTAATGTTCGTCGTTTTTGAGCTTGACCATTAGATTGTAAAGTCCATTCTTCCACTGTATCAATGTGATCATATTGCGTATTTCTATTAAACCACTTTAAATTTAACGTTTTAGGGTCACAAGGATTCGGTTTAAATTGCTCAGAAAATGCACCTGGCCCTTGAGTTCCAGCTACTGAATAATGAAGATAAAATAACCCATTTTGATAAAATTGTGGATGGAACGCAAGTCCAAGCAATCCGCGTTCATCATAACCGCTACTAGAAACACCTTCTTCAAATGTACCTAATTTAATAATTAGGTGACGAATATCTAAAAATGTCTTTATAACTCCGTCCCCTATGTAAAAAATCTCCCCTAATTGAGTTGCGATAAATAGTCTTTCGGTCGATTCACCTGGAAGTATCGTTGTTTTCAATACAGTTGGTAAATTTACGTTATGAACAATGGGTCGTAAACTAACTTTAACTTTTGTCAATTAACTGTACACCCCTTTTTCTTCTTTTTTATAGAAGAATATGATTAGAGTAGTTCTGTTAGTATCAAATAAGTCGCATTCCTTTTTATTACAATTTTGTATATAATATAATTATAAATAATCTGGGGGACGAACTATGATAATCGTACTACAAATCATCTTACCACTGATTTTCACAGTCTATTTATTTACCCTCTATCGTAAAGGGACGTATGGATCAGCTTCATTTCTTTTAGCAGTCATGATAGGAATTTTCGGTTTAGAGAATATTTTTCAGCATGCTAGTCTAACAGATCATGCTATTTATCCATATTGGGGCAGTTTGAAGGCTGTTGTTATCGTTTTATCAGTCGTATTTCTATTTAAAAAAGGTGGTTTAACAGAAAAATATTGATTTTTAATGCGTTACATATTTTCTTGTTAAATTGCTTTTATTTTATAAAAGAAGAAATATTTATGTAAAAACACGAAGGGATGTGTTACATATGTCTATAAATATTATTTCAATAGTATCTATCATAATATGGATTGTGTTAATTACAGAACTTATAAAACCTTCAAAAGAACAGAATGGACGAAAAATAGTAACTTTAGTAACTGCTGGTTCCACATCAACACTTATTTTGACGGTTTCATTTATTCAAAATGTCCCGTTTTGGAATTGATAGTGATATAACTAACAAAAATATGTATAAATAAAAAGATTAGGATTTACTCCTAATCTTTTTATTTTTTGAGGTAACACCATATGCCCAGCAAGCTAAGGTCTTGAAATAGCCCCTAAACAAAATTTGAAATTTTTCTAAAGTTATTTATGTGAATTTAACTCGTTTTCAGGAACATATATGGTCCTTTTATAATTTGAAGTTCTTTTTAAGCTTCTTATATTTTCTATACGAACGCCTAACAATGTTTAACATAAAATACGGTATTTTAACCGGGAAAGGCAATTTATATATGAAAGGAAAATAAAAGGTGAAATATGCCTTTTCTAGATCTCTCCACTTACTATCTTCTTTTATTTTTAAGAAATCAGATACATCGACTACATATCCCCTTCCTTTTTCCATCATCACATTTTTCCCGTGAACATCACAAGGAGTTAACCCTTGTTCCCTCGCATACTCTAAAGCCTCATTAATATCAAGTATTACTTGCTTAGGAATTTTAATACCCTTATGAATAGCATCGTATAAGGTAATTTCTTTTAAACGTTTCAATACTATGAAATTTTCCCCTTTATATATAAGCTTTGAATAAGAAGGATGATCTCCAATTCTTCGGTATACTTCTGACTCTTTTTCAATTCCTTCTCCTTCTCGCACGTAAACTTTCACTACCCAATCTTTGTATTCTTTGTGCATGAATACTGCGGCATAATTACCTGTTCCTAAACACTTCCAAAGTCTAGGAATATCTTTAACTACTACAGGCTCGAATTCATCCTCACTTCTTATACTTACCTCTTTTAATAATTCGTCATTTATCAATCCCACAAAACTATTTATACTCATCATTCCCACTCCGGTTTTGCTAAAAGGGGGCCCACCCACATTTTAACGAAAATATACACTAAGCGAATTTTAGCATAAAACGAGTCATCTTTCTTCCTAAAATAAAAAGCTGACTCGTTTTATTTGAACTGTTGAATACTTAATATTTATTTCGTTATTCATAGTCAAAAACCGTACGATATAAAAATATTTCTAACTATTTTCATTTTTTCAGAGGCAACTGTATAGGGCTTTTCTTCGTGCAAGTTCTCTTCGTTCATTACCCATGCCAAATCTATAAAATATTGTTTAGAAGTGTAGCAAGGGTTTGTTAATGGTTCAATTCTTCTTCCACAACTATTTTTGTTAGCAAAAACTTTTATTGTTTTAATAGTCTTTTGTTTAATTCCCACAATGCTGTTTTGTTGCTATCCCATTTCAAAAGCGTTACTGCTTCCTCAAAGCATAACCATTTATAATTAAAGTGTTCTTTAGATAATGATATGTTTTTTGTAGGGACTTTAACTCCAAAAGAAAATTCTTTTATTACATAAACCTCTTCTCCCCAAAGGAATCCTCTAACTACATCCTCTACTGGTAGTGAAGACACAGA
This sequence comes from Bacillus sp. RCC_6_1, assembly GCF_041360755.1. NCBI lineage: Bacteria > Bacillati > Bacillota > Bacilli > Caryophanales > Bacillaceae > Bacillus > Bacillus sp. RCC_6_1. Next base: position 270,032 of record NZ_JBFUPV010000005.1, on the reverse strand, counting down.
ATCTAATTGTATATATGGACATTCTCTTGTAATACCAGCCTCTTCAAACGCTTCCCGTTTTGCTGATTCAATAGGAATCTCACCGACTTCTCCGCCACCAGCTATTCCTTGCCAATAACTATAATCACTTCGGTTGAAAATAGCATATTGAATGGAATCAGTAGTTTTTATATAAGGAAATATCAATACTTGATATGGCGCTCTCATTGCTTAAGCTCCTCTCAAAAAATAAGTTTTAAATAAATATAAATAAAGAGCCGACATCACAATTCTACATTATTAATGCAGGTTTATAATGTCGGCCTTCTATTTTTAAAGAATTTTATTTTTCATAAACAGGCTTACTCTTAACAGAGGGAAAACTGCTTATTCCTTGTCGAATTTGTTTAGCATGGTTCTTCCTAAATGTTAGCAGTACCCTATATTATTCAATTGCGCCAGCAACATCATAATCATTTAAATCTAACTCAATTGGTTGTCCCAGCGCTAATTTAGCAAGTTCCGCTCCTAAGTATGGACCAGCTGTTAAACCCGAAGCTCCTAATCCATTCGCAACGAGAATTCCTTCAAAGTTAGGTAGTGGTCCGATAACAGGTAAGAATCCTGGTGTGAATGGTCTGAATCCAACTCTCGTTTCAAGCATTGTAGCATTTTCTAAGCCAGGTGCAACTGCTAATGCCTTATGGAATACTTCATGTAAACCACCTGCTGTTACACGATGATCGAAACCAGTATCATTCTCATGTGTTGCACCAATTACGACATGCCCATTGTCAAACGTTAAAATATATTGATCGTTCGGTGGCATAACAACTGGCATATTTTCTGTTGCTGTATTCTCGATTTGCAGATGAACAATTTGTCCTTTTTGGAATGTAACTAAGAAATTAATTCCTAATGGATTCAAGATTTCATTCGCCCATGCGCCTGCAGTTACAATAACCTTTTCTGCTAAAATTGTTTCATCGTTTACTGTAACTCCCGTAATATGATTTCCTTCACGGACTAATATAGCATCGCCTTTTATTAAAGTTGCACCATGTTTTTTCGCAGCACTTATTAATGCATTGCGTAATAATCTTCCATTTACTCGTGCAGCACCACTAATATGAACAGAACTATATTCGTCTGATAATGCTGGGAATAATTTTTTTGTTTCTTCAGCTGATAAGCGAGTGATTTCACCAATCTCTGGGGCATCTTCACGTCGTTTATAAGCTCGCTCTTCCATTTGATCTAACTTTTTCTCTTCAGTATGTAAACTAATTGCACCTACACGATTATATCCTGTGTCAGTTTCACCGTCTTCTTCTAATTGCTGAATTAACGAAGAATAGTAACGTGCACCGCCTTTAACAATTTTATACCATGCTTTATTACGACGCTGCGATAGCCATGGACATACAATACCTGCTCCTGCATCAGTTGCTTGTCCTAATTGTTGGCGATCCACGATAGTAACATTCGCACCTGCCTTAGCAAGATGATAAGCAGTAGACGCTCCTAAAATTCCAGATCCAACTACAATATACGATTTCATTTCAAACACCTTTTCTCTTTTGCTAATTATATAAATATAAGAACATTCCTTAGTATAATGGAAGGAATGCTTTTTTCAATGTACTCATCACAATTAATTGTTGCAGCATTGTGACTTTCTTAATCATTATTTTTTCTTCTTACGGAATAATTCAATTGTTTTATAGCCTTGTGAAAGGATCTCTATCATTTTCTCTAGACGTTTTTCACGTGTTTTTTCTTGTTTTACAGAAAAAAGATTACGTGCCCAATCTTTCTGATATCCAGGCGTTAAACTTTGATAAAACTTAAGTTCATTCGGATGATTAGCTAATAATGCTTCAACATCTTTAATTCGATCTGCATAATCGGCAACACATTGACTCATAGCAGATGTTTTCGTTGTTTTTTTCTTCTCGCGTTTTAAACCTACAACAGTAAAGACTTCATCCATACTTACCATTCGTGCAAATTTAATGTCGCTTTCTCCCACATAACCATCTTCTCCAACGTTTAATGCCGGAAACATCTCATCACGGTGAATAAACGTACTATAACGAGCATTACCTTTTTTCGGATATGCGAAGAATACGTAACCTTTTTCAATTAGTAATTCTTCATTACTAATAATAAAATTCGTTTGTTTCACCATTTCATCAAGCGTTTCTACAAATATAAAGATAGCATCGTGTTCTTTTGAGAATGCAGTTTCTTTACCTGTAAAAATGTCATAATCACTTGGTTCGTTAATAACGACCATATTTGTATACTTATTAAGTTTCAATTTATCAATAACTGACATAATAATCTTCCTTTACATTCAAAATTCATTGTACATACTTTTTCGTACTGTTCTAGTGTATTATATGTATTAAGAAAATCAAACTTTAAATCGTATTATTCTGCTGCAAAAGAACATAATTCTTTACTAGATGGGGTGGTTTTATGCCATATGTAATTCGAGATGAAGGGCTAGTTTTACAAGGGGATGATGGAAAAGAACCAATTTTTCATACATATGAAGAAGCTGAGAAAACATTAAAAACACTAACTATACCGCAGTTTCCGAAACATATTAGAAGAAAACCATTTACACCAAAAATAATAAAGATAGCCGCTTCTGAATAAGAACCGGCTATCTTTATTATTCATAACTTAATAGCAAATAAAGTATATAAAAACTCTTTATATTGATCTTCTGTAATTTCATGCTTAGTTTTTTCCCCACGAATAGCTTCAGTTAAACTTGTATTCGTTAATGAAATATGACCGGAGTTCGTCAACTTTACTGCAATTGGTCCTTTATTAAAAATAGACTTCTCATCTTCTATCACTCTTCTTTGAACATCGTTTACTATTATCTCATCAATATTATGTTTATAAAAAGCATGACAAACTTTCCATTCTCCATCAGTATCTATTCTTTCTAAAACATAATTTCCCTTACTCGTATCTTTTCGTCTCACCCGGTACGAACCATTTTTTGAAGAAACAGACTTACCAGTAAAAGGTACAGGAACAAGAGGTACTAACGAAGCTATACCTACATCAATTAAATACTGTACATTATCATAAGTTAAAATAATTGTTATATGGCCATCCTCAAGTGCCCATGCATTTATATCGTTTTTATAAACCGTACCTAATGCCAGTTGTACATCATAGCCACAGTCTCTTAAGAAATAGTAAAAAAGAGTATTTAATTCGTAGCAAAGTCCACCACGGGAACTAGTTAAAATTTTCTCTCGTAAGTTTTCCAGAGAGATTTGATTCGTATTTCGTGCTATAACATCTAAATTCTCAAATGGTATAGTGTGTGCAAATGAAAAGAGTATAGTAGGTAATTCTTCAAACGTTACTTCATTACGTTTTTTAAGATTTAATCTTGTGAAAAGCTGATTTTGTAAACTTGTCATAATTAGCACCCCTAAAAAATTTATAAGTTTAAATAATATATGCTGATTGTAAATTTTAAGGGGCACTGTAACAATGTACATTTCATTTAACTGTACCGGTACAAAAATTACGATTCACAAGGTAAATTAATAGAAGGCGTCATTACAAATGTCTTTTCTGTAATTACTTCTTTTTGGGGAAAATCAAAAGCTACGAATATAAATTTAATAGTTTATCTATAGGCAAATTATTAATATCACTTAAATCAACAAAATAGTGAAGTTGCCACGTTTGGCTCCTTTTAGCTTGATTGCTAACAGTGGTATCCCAAACAGGATAAATTCTCATTGCCATTTTCCCTGTTTGACTTTGTGTTCTCAATATTTTTTCTTTAAGAAGAATCTCTTTAGGAAAAATAAATTGTCCTAGTTTATTATCAGCAATACAAGTGATTACTAATAAATCAGGAGCAGCTTCATAAGAGAAAGCTCTATTTCGCATATTTTCATCTTTCTCCCAAAAAGAAACAAATTGACCAATTTTATTAGGAGTAACTTTTGATTTTCTAAAACGAATGGTTTTGTTATTTAAGTGGAATAAACATCCTGCATATTCTGCGTTTTGCTTTTCTTCTTTTAGATTCGTAATCATTAAATTGTTAGGTTTGTAAACTATATTGTTTAAATCTCGGATCGTATCATTAAAATTGTTCAAGAAAACTCCCCCTTTATTCATCTCTTAGTTTACCACAAACATCAGTTCTTCTATATCGTATATAATCATGAACTAAGTGAAATGGGGGAATTTAGCAGGATATAATTATTACTTTAATGTACTTAGTTTTTCAATTGCTTGTTGTTCAGTTGCTAAGTAAAAAATATCTTTTCCTTTATTACATTCATAAATAAAATCCTTTAAGCTTTTACTAGTATACATAGAGAAATCTCCAACAATAGCAATCTTTACCTTGTAGTTTATAAACTTTTGAAGGATATCGCCCGCAAGCCGTGTTTTTAGATCAAAGAAATCTTCACTTATTAAAGATTTATGGATAATAATATGTTTCGCATCTACCTCATATTGAACTGTTGCCATAGTATCTAATGCAGACTGAACATCCGATATTAATACCTTATCGTTTCTAATGACCGCAATATTGATTCCATCGATTACTACTTTCTTTATTTCCATAGTCCCACCCCTTTATAATTTACACAGTATGAGTAAAATTGTTTTACAAAACTTTGTATTAATCATAGATTAAATTAGCCAAAGCTATTAAAATCGCTCCTATTTTTTATTGTAAGTATATATTTTTTATTGCTAATACGGTCAATGAAATTAATGATAGTTTCTCTTTTTTTATATTTTTGAATATATATATGGAATTACTTTTACTTGTTATAAAAATATTGTGGAGTAACATAACTTAACAAACTATCCAAAGTGTTAATCTCGGCATATGGTTGTATTTTGGTAGTATTCTTGATTTTCTGAGGGTTAAACCACACACCTTTTATATTTGCATTTTGAGGACCAGCAATATCCTTTTCTAAGTCATCCCCAACAAATAAAGTATTTTCCGGTTGTAAATTTAGCTTATCTAATGCTAGTTCGAATATACGTTTATCAGGTTTACTAAATCCCACTTCTTCAGAAATAATGATTGTTTCAAAATACCTATTTAAATTCGTGTTAAATATTTTAGCTTTTTGCCTCTGAGTTGAGCCATTTGTTATAATTCCAACTTTAAAGTGCTTCTTTATTTGATTTAAGAAATGAATAGTATTTTGGTCTATTGAAAAACATCTAGGGAAATTATTATTCCAAAAATCTTGGATGTAATTGCGTGGCAATCTATACCTTGGCGTGAATTCATCAAACAATGATTCTAAAACTGTCGTTTTATTACTTATGCCATATTCTCTTTTATCGTATTCTTTGAATTTCTGTAACATGTTGCTTTTAGCCGCACCATCTACATTTTCATAACACTTTTCTAAAACAATTAAAAATAATGCCTCTACTGCTTTATCCCTATCAAGTAATGTATCATCTAAATCAAACAGCATCGCTTTATAACCCATCAAATAATTTCACAACCTTTCTCGCATGATTTAAATAATCCTTAGTTCACACCTTAATCGTTTACTAAATTAGCAAAAAACTCTAAAGTTTGTGAAGTACACTCTATAATCTCGCTAGCTTTTTTTATATTGAAATTCATTTCCGTTTCCCCTTCTAGTAAGTAGCGAAAGTATATGTTCACACAGTTTAAGAAATCACATGCAGTTCCCAATATTATACATTGGTTTTTTAGAAATATAAATCGTTCAGCTTTTCATACGATAAGTTTTTTCAAGCATACAATTATTTTTTCATAAAAAGGAATATGGCTAATCATATTTTTTTGGAGAATACACATTCTTGAAAATGAAGCTAATACGTTAAACGTCCTATGAAGTTCCTATTGTATCTCCACATAAACTCCAGATAGTACGGCTATAATGACTACCAGAGGTGATATTATGAAAAACTATCATATTCTCGTGGTAGAGGACGATCAAGAAATTCAGGAATTAATTAAACAATTTTTAATGACGCAGCATTATACAGTGATAGTCGCTTCAGATGGACTAGAGGGTATGACACAATTTAATAAGCAATCATTTGATTTAATTCTTCTAGATGTCATGATGCCCAATCTTAATGGGTTTGAAGTTTCTAAAATGATTCGAAGTCAGTCAAACGTACCAATTATTATGCTAACTGCGTTGGAAGAAGAGGAAGATCAAATGAAAGGATTCGACCTTGGGATCGATGATTATATAACAAAGCCCTTTTCATTTCATGTTTTGATTAGACGAGTCGAAGCTGTACTTAGAAGAAGTTATGATAAAAATGTAAATAATCATTTGATATTTAAAGAAGTGCGTATTGATGTGGATGCATATAGAGTATATGTAAATGACGTTGAAATTATATTAACGACAAAAGAGTTTGAAATTCTACAACTACTATTTCAAAATGAGAGAAAAGTACTCACAAGAGAAAATATCGTAGAGAAAGTCTGGGGTTACGATTATTTTGGAGAAACACGAATAATTGATACACATATTAAAAACCTACGCAAAAAATTAGCTATCCCTTATATTAAAACAATAAAGGGTATTGGTTATAAAATTGATGAATAGTATTGTAAAATTCATGAAAATGAAGCAAATTACTTATAAACTCTTTATGACTACATCTCTCATTTTATTATCCTTTGCAGTATTGATTTATTTAACTTTATACTTCTTTCTCCCTACGTTTTATGAGCAATATAAAACAGATCAACTTCAAACAGGGATAAACGAAATCATTGATAAGTCTAAAAATCTTACGTTTCAAGATGCGATACCACTTTTTGATGAATACGCCAAAAAAAATAATGCGATGCTTTATCTTCAAAATAAAGAAGGAGTAATTATTTACTCTCCTTCATTTTCTTTTATTCAAAGTGGTACGCAAAAAACAGTAGTTACTAAAGCAACACGATTCGAGAATGCAAGTACCCTCAGCAATTCATATAATGTTACGAAACCAATTCAATTCCAAGATGGTAGTTTAACGCTTATAGTCTTTGCTACATTTCAACCGATTGATGAAGCTTCACAGGTTTTAGTACGCTTTCTCCCCTATATTAGTATCATTGTGCTCGTTATTGGTATAGGGAGTGCTTATTTTTATTCCAGGTTTATTACAAAGCCACTTATTTATATTAATGAAGGTGCACAAAAGATGGCAAATTTAGATTTCTCCGAAAAAATTGAGGTTCGCTCTACAGATGAGTTAGGAGAATTATCTAATAGTTTGAATGACATGTCTATTAACTTACAACAAGCTATGTTTGATTTAAAAAAAGCAAATGAACAATTAAAGAATGATATTGAAAAAGAAAGAGAAATAGAAACAAAACGCAGAGAGTTTTTTGCGATTGTAGCACATGAATTAAAGTCCCCTCTTACTGTAATGAAAGGATACTTAGAAGGAATGATATACAATATTGGCCCTTATCAAAATCGCGATCAATATTTAAAGAAGAATCATCAAATTATTGAAAGTATGGAACAATTAGTTCGTGAAATTTTAAGCGTATCGAAATTAGAACAACACACCTTCAAACTAAAAGTAGAGAAAGTTAATCTTTCAAAATTAATAGGTACAATTACAAAAGATCTCGAATTTTTTGCTTCTCAAAAAAACATCGAAATAATAAAAGAAATTGATTTTGACCTTTCTATTTATACAGATTGTGCTCTTTTAGAAAAAGCATGTAAAAATATTATACACAATGCGGTTATGTATTCACCACATAATGAAAAAGTCTATATAAAGTTAAGTGAGGATTCGAAACAAGGTCAAATCAAAATGCAAATTATAAATACAGGTGTCAATATTAAAGATGAAGATTTACAACAAATTTTCAAACCATTTTATCGAATTGAAAAATCAAGAAATCGAAATACTGGAGGAAATGGTTTGGGGCTATATATTGTTAAACAAATTCTTGAAACACTAGATATAAAGTATTCAATGAAAAATATGGAACATAGTGTGCAATTTTGCATGAGTATTCCATTATCTAAACATAAAAACAAACAAACTCTCCTTTAAATAGGACGAGTTTGTTTGTTTTTATAGTAAGTATAAACTTATTAACAGGTTTTTCATTTGATGATATGTATGTTCTTAGAGCTGCTTTTGATAAGCAATCTATGCAAGATCTTCTTGGGAATTTAATAGTTGTTCGCCAATCTACCCTGCATTTACTTAGAAGCTTAGATAAAGAAGCTTGGTCACAAAGAGGAAATGCGAATAATTCTGAAGTTACAGTTCGTGCATTAGCATACATTATTGCTGGTCATGAGCTTCATCATCTTCAAATTATAAAAGAACGTTACCTTGGTTCTGATTTATATCCAGCAACTTAATATTTGAAGAAAATGAGTCCTATTTATGTAGTGCTCTTTTTCAGTATTTATAACGAATTAGCGCTTAGAACCATGGCAATTAAATGCATTTATTTATAAAATTCACCACATAATATTTATGCTATCCCTTCTTATTCTGTACATAATTTTCTTTAGGCTGATATACTATAAACGCAATAGTTCTGGAAAGGTGATGATAGTATGTATGAACAACAAAATAATAGAGATAGAGATCAAAAAATGATGTTTTCTATGCAAGGAGTTCCCACAAATAAAATTAACATGCATCAATTACCTAAATGGATTAGAATTTTTGGCTATTGTGCGTTTGGTTGGATAATAGTATTTAGTTTAATTATGATTGTAGGTTTAATTCTGCAATAACTATACAGAGTAGGTAAACGGGACGATATTTAGGTCATACATCTAGGTAATGTCCCGTTTTTTATGTGTGATTATCCCATGATATAGGTAACCAATTATAATAAAAAGAACCTGTAGAATATCCTACAAGTTCTTTTTATTATATTATTAAAACGGGAACAACAAACTATTTTAACATTCAGTACAGGGAGACCATTTTGATTATGGCTTGATTTTATTATAAATCAAATATAAGCTTTTGAAAGGTCTAGATTTTGAAAATTATGTGAATTAAAAAGCTACGATGTTTATATTAGATTTCATTTACGACCAACTTCTTCTTACTTAAATACACTGCACGATCTGATTTTTTAGCAACCTCCTGTGAGTGCGTCACAACAATAATGCATTTATTCTCTTTATGTGCAAGTTCTTGAAATAGTTCTATTATATCCATTGCAGTTTCCTCGTCGAGGTTTCCTGTCGGCTCATCTGCAATCAGTAAATCAACATTACAAGATAGTGCTCGAGCAATTGCTACACGCTGTTGTTGTCCGCCGCTTAGTTGCAGGACGTTTCGTTTCGCTTCAACTTCTGTGAGTCCTACCCTTTCTAACAATTCTAATGCTCTTGCTGTTTTATTTTGCACTTTAACACCCGTAATTTCCATTGCTGTTAAGACATTTTGAAGAGCTGTCATATAGGTTATCAAATTATAAGATTGGAAAATTACAGATACATTTTGATTACGGTATCGATCCAAGCCAATTTTTCTAATATCTTTACCATTATACAGTACATAACCATTTTTAGGGACATCCAGTCCACAACCTAAGCTCAGAGTTGTGGTTTTACCAGATCCAGATGGTCCTAAAATCGTGTAGAAATGTCCTTTTTGAAAAGAAAAGTTAACATTATCTAGTATCGCTACATTTTTCCCATTACTTTCATAATAATAATCCAAATTTTTAAACTGTAAAATCGTCTCCATATTAAGCCTCCTCATTCATCTTTTAAAAGAATTTGTTTTGGGTTTAAACGTAGAATAGATAATGCTGGAAGAAGCGTTGCTATTATAGCAATAGCTAGTCCAATTCCACCCATTTTCCCTACATCTTCTCCTGTTACACTTACATCAATTTTATCAATTGGTTCTTCTTTTTGATTTTGTAGAGTACCACCAGATCCAGCCATCATTACAGTACCATGTTGCGAAGTATCTGTTTCTTCGCTTGCAGTAGCAATTTCATTCGAAAGTAAATTATCTCCGATATATTGAGAAACTTTAGCTCCTGTTGTTATGGATAATCCAAATGCTAAAATAGCGACACACACTACTTCTACTACGAATTGCGCTATCAATTTCCACTTTTTCTCTCCAATAGACAATAGAATTCCCATTTCTTTACGACGTCCTTTAATTGATAGCATAATGATTAATCCTAAAATAATTGCACCTGCAATCGATACAATATAAATAATCATTTGAGAAGTCGAAGAGATATTTTCGATAGGACCAATCATTTGCTTGTACAATGAATCATGCGCATCTAATTTATAATAATTAAAATCAATGTTAGATTTTTTTGCTTCTTTTTTAAATGCATCAATATATTGTGGATCATTCAAGAAATACACGACTTGACCACTACTTATACCTTGGTCTACTTCTAATTTTTTCATAGTTGAATGCGGCATATATAGTTTATTAGCTGGATCCATAATAGGAGGAGCCTGTTGACCCATTGCTTGCTCATTTGTTTCGTAAATGCCGATAATTTCAACCTCAAGAGTTTCCTTCTTATCCCCTGATTGTACTTTAACTTTGTCTCCTACTTTCAAATTGTTTAATTCCGCTAATCGTTTTTCCATTAAAGCTACATTCTGATCTTTCATTTGCTCTGTTATTGGTTTTCCATCAATGATTTTACTTTTTCCGTTTTTAAAGCTTTCTTGTAATGCAGTCTTGCGAACTCCCTCAATCATAAAAGAAGCATTCATATCTATTTCTGTACCAGAGCTTGAACCGCCTCGCGCAGCCGTCATTCCCACTTTACCTTTTCCTTCTTCTTCTCCTTCTGAAGCTCCTACTAGTTTAAGCCCATCAGAAATACCGAAAGTGTTAGCTATGTAATTATAATCTTTTACATACTTGGACTTCGCTAATTGATCTGTTTCTTTTGCATCGAGCTGCGGCGGATTTGGCATTTCTCCAGTTTCCTTAGCTTTTTGACCTATTTTGTCGAAATCAAGACCTAAAGTAACATCTGCACCAAGTTTTTTTCTTGCAGCATCCGCTGCTTTTTTTGATGCATTTTGGATTGTGAAACCTGAAAGAACCAAATTTGTAACAATCAGAAAAACTGCCATCAAAATTAATGATGTTCCTATCCTTTTTTTCATACTGAGAATTGCTCGTTTCATAAAATTCATTTTTCTTACCTCCTTGATAACTTGTATTCTATATAGGTTATCTAGAGTTTATATGGAGCTAATCGGTAGTTTAACTAGAGATATAAGGAGTTTATGTGTAGTTATTCATTTACCTGTTCAAGAAAAACTAGAACACAAATTCAAAAATGCAGTCGTTTTTGAATATTGGTAAGGAGTTAGTCAATTTAAGAGACTTATAGAAAAGAGAGGTTAAGCTTAATTTAATGTATATAATATAAAAAATATATTTATTGTATAATTTCTATACAATAAATATAGAGAAGCTATTTGTGAATATCTAGATGGGAATTGTTAAGTTCCTCATAGAAATTACATCTTTTAATAAGAAAAGAAACAAGTTAACATTCTTTTATAAGGATAAGAATATTAACTTACTTCTTAAATTTTAGTATAAATTATTTATTGTAAGCTTTATAATATAATATGCAAATTTATCACCTATTTTTATAATTCAAGCACCTACTATTAGGAAAAGAGAATATTTCCTAATTAATTTAAAACATAAATTTTGTCTATGTTTTAAACAATATGTATTTTGGAGGAGGTTAATTTGATTTTTTCAAAACTCATTGATCGGTACGCCTTATATGATTTACACAAAAAAAGAAGTGTAGCGTTTCAGTTTACTTCCCTTTCTAACACTTCATTAAATATAAAGAACATAGAATCTTTTTATAAAGTAAAACCATCACATTTTCATTTTGACATTAAGCATTCAAAGCAGGAAAATGAATACATAGTTGGGCAATTCAACTATAAAAGTTCGGTTCAATCCGGTGATTCACACAACGACTCTGTAACTGGGGAATTATTCTTACATAAAAATGAAAATGCACCTCATGTTATCTTTGTTCACGGTTGGAGAATGGATTCTAACGAACGTGTGAAAAAAATATTCCACGATCATATGACCAGCCTGAAGTGGAATATGTATTATTTCACTCTACCCTATCATTTTGAAAGAAAACCCGATCAATCCTTATTCAGTGGAGAGTATATGGTAAGTGCAAATATTGAACGAACATTACAAGCAACTAGACAAGCGGTAGCTGATTTACGAGCTTTGATTAAATGGATTAAAGCAAATAAAAAGGGGCCCCTGATTCTAATAGGAATTAGTTTAGGCGGATTTATTACTAACTTAACCTCTCTTGTTGAAGAAGAAATTGATGTATTAGCATCCATTTTCTATGCAAATCGACTTTCTTATTCGATTTGGAATACAACTCCAGGTAAATTTATTAGAGAAGACTTGGAACATCATGGTGTTACGTATGATGATTTAATAGATTATTGGAAAATCACTGAACCGAGTCAAGCATTGCCAAAAGTAAAAAAAGAAAATATTTTATTAATTTCAGGTAAGCATGATCTATATGTGCATTCTGAGGATACAGACTACTTGTGGGAATCTTGGGAAAGACCTCCACGATATATTTATACATGCGGGCATGCCGGGATCGTTCTTAAACGTAAAAAAATTGCAACTGATACTATTGATTTTATTCAAAATCGATTGAACTCCCCACACTTATCCAATGTCATGCCTTAAATCGCGAGATTACTAAGTACAAAATCTTATACTTATATTGTTATATTTTTTACTAGTCACCTTTGTAAACCTTAGCCCCAAGCCTTACACGATTGAAAATGAAATAAAATAAATAAGGAACTAATTTACCATATGGAAAAACATTGCTCAGCATTTTCACCAGTGGTCCCTGTATATGCAATATTACATACAAAAATCTTTATGTATTACGTTATTAATTTAAAAATAAATTATTCATCTATAAATCTATACCATCCGTATTTACAGTTATGGATACCCTAATTACATATGAAAAAGAGAGAAGAACATTGGCTAGTTCTTCTCTCTTTGTTTATTTTTAAGATAACTATCTATAAAATTTTGCTTTTCATAATTCTTCATGAGTCTAGAAAAGAATCTAATCCTTTTCTAGACTCAAAAATAAATTTTTCTAATGTACATAATTACAACGACATTAAACCACTTTGCTCTTAAATCCACTACTTGTATTATTGATTGCATGAAACTCCTTCTTGAGAAAGGTTTTAATTTCCGAATATTCTGTTGACCGTTATAACATATCCAATTTACAATTTAATTGTGGTGTTCTTTCACAATTAAACTACTTAGAATACACTTCATTTATTTGAAAACAATTACAAATAGAGGTGCTAAAATGAAAACTAGAGTAAATCCAGAATTATTACAAGGATTAGAGATGTTTCCGGATCTCGATTTACGCCCAGAAAATTTGCAATCAATCAGAGAAGGAATAGCTCAAATGAGACCACCTACCGTTGTTGATGACTCTCTTTCTTTAACAGATAAAGTCATTGTTGGGCCTGATGATAATCCGTTACCATTACGAATTTATCGTCCAAAATCAAATCATGAATCTTTACCTGTCTTATTATGGATACATGGTGGAGGTTATATCTTAGGGTCTATAGATGATAACGATGATACTTGTATGAGGTTTGCAAAAGAAGCTAGCTGTGTGGTCGTGTCTGTAGACTACCGCTTAGCACCTGAACACCCTTACCCAGCACCAATTGAGGATTGTTATTCAGCTTTAAAATGGATTGCTGATAATGCAAAGTCATTAAACATTGATTCGAATCGAATTGGGGTTGCAGGAGTAAGCGCTGGCGGTGGACTAACAGCAGCATTATCATTATTAGCACGAGATCGAAAATATCCTTCAATTTGTTTACAAATGCCACTATATCCAATGATTGATGACAGAAATGATACACCTTCAGCGAATGAAATTAAAGAGGGATTTGTTTGGAACCAAAAGGCAAATGAAGCTGGCTGGAAAATGTATTTAGGAGAAATGTATGGAACGGATCAAATCCCTGCCTATGCAGCACCTTCTCGAGCTGAGGATTATAGTGACTTACCGTATACTTACACATTTGTTGGTCAATTAGATCCATTCCGCAGCGAAACATTAACCTATGTAAGCAAACTAGCACAAGCTGGTGTTGATGTGGAGTTTCATTTATATCCAAATGCCTATCACTGGTTTGAAGGGTTAAATCCAAATGCCGATGTATCTATTTATGCTGTGAACGAAATAGTACAAGCAATAAAGACTGGTTTCAAACGAGTATCCAAGGTTGAGGCTTAATCCCATTACAAGAGAAACACTTATAAATAGTATATATGTATTTATCATTTAAATATAATAGCCGATTCTAAATAAGAATCGGCTATTAATATGTAAAATCCGCCTAATATATCAAGGTTGAGAAACAGATATAAGATGTTTAGGCGATGTGTTTATTTCCTCTGCTAATGCTTTTATGTTCATCATGATTTGAAGTATTTCTTCTTTTGTGGTTCTTGGGTTGATAGAGCAAAGTCGAATTACTACTTTTTCTTTTAATTTAGTCGTACTTAGCATAGCAAATCCTCTTTGATTAATTTCTTCCACCAATTTTTTGTTTATTTCATGAATTGTATCTGTAGATGTTAGCTCACATGGAATATAACGAAAAGTAACAATTCCTAATTGGGCAGGTGTTACTACTTCCCAATCTTTTTCTTTCCTTAAAAACTCTTCAACTTGTTCAGCTAGCATAATGCCATGATCAATTGCCTCACGAAAAGCTGTAACTCCGAATGCTTTAAAAGAAAGCCATACCTTTAATGCTCTAAATCTACGAGAAAGTTCAATTCCACGTTCCCCAAAATTCACTTTTTCTTCTATATTAGTTTCTGTATCCTTAATATACTCTGGGATCATACGGAATGTTTCACTTAAATATTGGCTATTTCGAATAAGTACACAACCAACATCATAAGGCTGAAAAAGCCATTTATGCGGGTCTAACGTTAAAGAATCGGCACGATGAATTCCACTTAATAACTCCCTTCCTTTTTCACTGAGAATTGCTGCAGCCCCATAAGCCCCATCCACGTGTAGCCATATATCTTCATCACCACATACATCAGCCAATTCATCGAGGGAGTCCACCGCTCCGCAATTCGTTGTCCCTGCATTAGCAATAACACAGAATGGTTTTTTCCCTTTTAATCGATCTTCTTTTATTTGTTTTCTTAAAGTACTAACTGAAATTTTTAAGTCTTCATCTGTCTCAATTCGGCAAATTTGATGCTGTTTAAAACCTAATACTTTAAGTGCTCGATCTACAGAAAAATGAGTTTGGTTAGAAAAATAAACAATCGCATTTTCTATGTCATTATTCAGCTTGACCTGTCTCGCTACAGTAAGTGCAGTCAAATTAGCCATGGAACCACCACTGACAAATAGTCCTTCAGCTGAATCAGGGAATCCTAGCATTGATTTTAACCAGTTAATTGTCGTTAATTCAATTTGTTCGGCACCTGCACCTACTATCCAAGCTGTAGGAAATACATTAAACCCACTTGCTAAAAAATCTGCTAATACACCAACATAATTATTAGGACCTGGCACAAAAGCCATAAAATGAGGATGATCCACATGAGTAATTTGATTAAACACATTGTTATTAAGAAAATGAAGTAATTCTTTTGGATTAGATCCGTTTTCCGGAATCGTTTCAATTAGCTTGTCTCTAAAAATATTACTATCAATCGTTTCTGAAACTGGTTTACTTTTTAAATGATTCATATGATCAACAATCAAGTCAACCGCTTGATATCCTAACTGACGCATCTCTTCGGCTGATAACTGTAATTTTTTTGTCATTTGATTTACTCCTATTCTATTTAAAAAGGCGAGTTCTTGCTCGCCTTTTCATTTTTTATAATTTGTAATCACAAATTGTTTGTATTGGATTTTGAAGAATCGTGTTGATTAACCCATGGATGTGATTTAATATTTCCTGTATTTTCTCTGCTTCATATACGGTTTGATCATATCCAAACTTTATTGTAAGTCTTTCTTCAGGGAAGCACATAATTCCATACTTTACATGTGGCTCATCAACAACTTCGTAATCCGTGATAGCAAAATGTCTGTTTTCATTTGAAGAAAAGATTGCTGGATTAGTTGGATAGTTTTCAAAAACCCAAAGATGGTCAGTCAACTCAGTTTTTAATTCACTTTGCTTTTGTATATCAACAAATGAATAGTATGCATACTCATTACATTTCAATGTCTCTAGTTGTACCTTTTGCAGGAAGTCCACAAAAGATTGCGTTTCTGTCCATGCTAATCGGATAGGCAAAACATTTGTGAACAGACCGAACATATTTTCAATTCCTTCTACTTCGGGAGGTCTGACTGATACTAGATTAGGCAATACTACTTCTCTCGTTCCGTTGAATTTGCCAAGCAATATTCCCCATACAGCTAGTAATGCCGTATTCATAGTTATATTATTTTTAGTTACAAATGTCTGTAACTGATCAGTCAAATCCTTGTCTAATGTTAAATCCATAAAAGTGAAGTTTAACCCTTCACTTTTAGATGGGACTTTCTTTTTAGGAATACTAATTTTCTGATTGTATCCTGATAAATAATCTCGCCAAAAATGACGTGCTTTCTCATGATCTTGTGCCAAAGTCCAATCTATAAATGTTTCAAAAGGTTTTACCATGGGTAACCCCGCCGTAGTTCCGGCATTTGTAGTTTCGTAGAGCTGGAATAATTCGTCTATCAAAATGCTGACGCTCCAACCATCACATAATAGATGATGGGAACTCCAAATTACTTTATGCTCGTTATTACCTAGTTGGAATATACAGAGACGTGTCATAAGTTCATCATTTTTAAATCCTCGACTTAAATTTTCATTCATCCACTGTTTTAGGAATTCTTGCTGTTCTTGTTTCGTCATCTCAATCAAGTTTTTTATTTCTGAATTTATTTGAACATCATATAGAACAGCTTGCCAAGGTTTTGCTTGTTCATCTTGCACAATTATTGTTCTTAAAGAATCATGACGATCAACTAATTGTTGGAAACACTGAATAAAGAGTTTAATATCCAGCTCCCCCTCAAGTGCCCAAATTGTTTGTTCAAAATATGCATTTGTATCAGGTTCATTCGTAGCATGCTCATAAATAACTTCCTGGAAAGGTGCTAACGGGTAAATACGTTCTATTTTTATATCCGGCATTTTTTCTTGTATTTTGTTAAGTGTATGTTGATTAAGTTGTTTATCTTTAACATTTAGTAATGTAGCTTTATTATCGTTCATTATGTTTACATCATTTGTTTGTGAACTTGAAAACTGGTCTAGCTTTTTAACAAATTGAACCATGTCCCTTAATATAGAAAATGAAAATATATTTTTTGGTTCAAGCTCGAATCCTTGTCGATACAGTCTGACGGACACTTGAATCGCTTTTATCGAATCTCCACCTAAGGCGAAGAAATGATCATTTACTCCAACCTGATCTATTTTGAGTACTTCTTGCCAAATACTAGTTAATATTTTTTCCATTTCAGTTTTTGGGGCAATAAATACTTCATTTTTTTGTTTCTCCGGAGTAGGTAGCGCTTTTCTATCTAATTTCCCGTTTGGAGTCAGGGGTAATTGGTCCAAATAAACAAAATAAGAAGGAATCATATAATCTGGCAAGTGATCTCGCAAATGCTTTCGTAGTTCTGTTGTACTAATATTTTGCTCAGTTACCACATATGCTACTAAAAATTTTATTCCGTTCTCATCTGTTTGATCAATTACGATAGCATGTTCGACTTGTTTATAAGTTAGAAGACAATGAGAGATTTCTTCTAACTCTACTCGATATCCCTGAATTTTCACTTGGTAATCTTGGCGGCCTAAAAATTCAATATATCCCTCAGAATGCATTTTTCCACAATCTCCTGTTTTATATATAAGACCAAAATCAGGATGTGACACAAACGCTTCATTTGTTTTCTTTTCATCATTTAAATATCCTTTAGCAAGGCCCACTCCCCCGATATATAAATCTCCAATTACACCAACAGGGCACATTTTCTTTTCATAGTTCAACACATAATACGTTTGGTTTGCCAAGGGCATCCCGTATGGAATACTATTCCAATGTGATTCCACCTGTTTGACCGGATAATAAATTGACCAAATCGATGCTTCTGTTGCCCCTCCTAGTGAGACTACTTCTGCAATCGGAAAATGTCGTTTTATTTTTTCTGGTAAAGAAAGCGGAATCCAATCTCCACTATGTAAAACTAAACGTAAAGAAGGATATTCAAAATGAGAACCTACTTGCTCCAATGCCAAATCCATGATTGCAGGCACTGTATTCCAAATTGTAATCCCTCTACGTTCGACAGTGCGGATTAATTCTTGCATGTCTCTCGGATCACGAATCATTACTAACATTGCACCTGTGCTTAAAGCTCCGAAAATATCGTATACAGATAGGTCAAAACACATGGAAGAGATACCAATAATACGATCATCTTCATTCACCTCATATTTTTGATTTATGTCTTGAATAGTATTTGTAACCGCTTGGTGAGTAATAATTACTCCTTTTGGTTTTCCTGTACTTCCTGAAGTGTATATAATATAGGCAATATCTTCTGGACCAGCAATAGCGGGCATATCTTCTGTTGTATAAAATGACAAATGATTTTCTTCATAAAGACTAGGTTCTAATAAAAGCTTGCATGAGCTATTTTTTAAAATATATGTTTGGCGATCTAAAGGATGATCGGGATCAATCGGAACATAAGCGGCACCTGATTTTAAAATACCTAACATATTAACAATTGTGTCAACTCGCCTTTTTGCTAAAAGACCCACTTTGTCACCTAGACCAATACCTTGCTCTTTTAAGAAGTGGGCAATTTGATTAGAACGTTTATGAAGTTCCGAGTATGTTAACCATTCTTGTTCAAATACCACCGCTACTTCATCCGGCGTACGTTTTACTTGGTCTGTAAATAATTGATACAGAGTAGTTGAAGGTATTTTTTTTGTTGTTTCATTGTATTGCTTAATTAGAGTTTGATCCGATTCTTTCATATGCAAAGATGTTATATCGCTTTGTTTCACCAATTGTTCCAATAAGTCAACAAATTGGGAAAACATTGCTTCTATTACATCAACATCAAACAACTCTTCAACATAGTTCCAGCTAATTAATAACTCTCCATTTTTTTCAATTACTACATTATCCAAATACACTTGTGGAGTCCGAGCATGAATATAGCGAAGAGAACCAAGTTGTTCCCAAGAGAAAGCACCTGCACCTGCTAACATCGAGGTGAAAACGATTGGCATAACTGCTTTTGGCGTCATTTGATGATATCGAGTAAAATCTCGAATAAAGTTAACTCCATCGTAATGACGATGTTCAAGGCCATCTAATAAAGTAGCTTGCGTTTCTTTTACTCTAGTAAAGAAAGTTTGCTCTGGTTTTACATCAACATCCAATAAAATAAGTGATGTGAAATCTCCAACAATCTGTTCTACTTCATCATGAACAGGATAACGGTTAAATACAGTCAAGTTAATTGCTAATCGACGTTGATTACTCCAATATGCCAACACATCACCATATATTGTACAAAGTAGAGCGGAAGGCGTTACCTCTTTCTCTTGTGCTAACTTTCGTAGCTTTGTCCATTTTTTATTATCCAGGATTTTTGTAAGTGATTGGAATTTAGGAGTAGCAATCTCTGCTGGATCCTTTTTTAACAGCAAAGAAGGTGCAAATGGAAAGTCAGGAAGCTTACTTGTCCAATAATCTTTTGCTGTTTTATATTCTTCGCTTTGTTCCATTTCATCATAGATAAACATATAATCTTGAAAATCAAAAGATAAAGATTCTAATTTTTGATTTGGTTTATAATAATAATGCAACAAATCCTGTCCAACAATGTTCATGCTTGCTCCGTCCATTAATAAAGCATCGTATCGAAAACATAATAAATACGTGTCTTCTTTTAAAAGAAAAGCTTTCAATTCAAACAAAGGCCATTGCCCCAAAGGGAATACATGGTTAGTCATTCGAGAACGCTCTTCTTGTAAGCGAGCATGTTGATTCCTATCATCTAAATCTATGAGACTCACTATTTCAATCTCGTAATCAGGAACGCTTTGTAATATTTGCTGTTTTCCCTCTGGTAAAATTACAGCTCGCAACATTGGATGACGATGAATTACCTTTTGAAAACTTTTTGAAAGACGATTGATATCCAATGCTGTTTCATATTCAAAATATGTTTGAGGGGAAATACCACTTAATTCAAACTGTGAATTCCGTCCTATCATATACGCGGTCTGAACTTCTGTTAAGGAAAATGGCTTAGACAAATCTTTAACATGAGTTGGTCTACTTTCAAGGTTTTCCTCTTTATGCTCTAGCTTTACACAAGAACTCAGTTGAGCGATTGTGGGGTGCTTAAAAAAATCTGTTGTACTTATTTTTAAGCCGTCTTTTCTTAATAAATTAATTACCTGAAGTGCTTTAATAGATTCTCCTTTTAATGCAAAAAAATTATCATGAATACCGATTCCCTCGATCTCCATAACTTTTTCCCATGCACGCACTAATTTTTGTTCAATTTCATTGCGCGGAGCAACGTATGGAATTGATACATAATCTGTTTGTGTTATATCCAACAATCTTTTTCTATCCACTTTTCCATTTGGATTCAATGGAATCTCTTCTACCTGAATCATTTTTTCAGGAATCATAAACTCAGGTAATTTATCACTTAAATATTTTCTGATTTCACCAAAAGACACCTTGTTATCCGATACATAGTAGGCAGCTAATAATTTCCTATTTCCATACACTTGATCAACAACGATAGCCTGGTTTATTTCTGGATATTCCCTTAATTGAGTTTCGATTTCTCTTAATTCAATCCGATACCCCCGAATTTTCACTTGATGATCCATTCTACCTAAATATTCAAGTTCTCCATTAGGCAACCAACGAACGAGATCACCTGTATGATACATCATTTCCCCTGCCGCAAAAGGACTCGGTACAAACTTTTCATCTGTCAGTTTATTTTTACCAAGATACCCTCGTGCTACCGCTACGCCAGCAATGCAGAGTTCACCGGGAATTCCAAATGGTTTTAATTGGCCATACTTATTCAATATATAGGAATGATAATTCGGGTTAGGTTTGCCAATCGTAACTTCTTTGGAAGTGCTCAACTCTTTTACTGTTGCGCAAATGGTTGTTTCTGTGGGACCATAAATATTTAAAATTGTTGCTTCACTGATACAACGAATTTTTTCAACCAAATCAATGGAAAATGATTCTCCTGCTAATAAAATAGATTTTAAATCTTTTAGAAAAATCGCCCCTTCTGGATCACTCAAAATCACTTCCATTCGCGATGGCGTTGATTCCCATAAATCCACCTTATGTTTTTTGACCAAATGAGCCAATTCTTTTGTTGCAAACTGGTCCTCTGTAGCAATTACTACTTTTGAACCTTGCGTTAAAGGAAGACATATTTCTAACAAGGAAATATCAAAAGATACACTAGCAAGAAACAAGAATGATTGATTAGCTTTTACTTTTTCTCTCATTACATTTAAAAAATGAACTAGCGATTTTTGTTCTATCATTACCCCTTTTGGATTTCCTGTCGATCCTGATGTGTAAATAACATAAGCTAAATCATTAGGATTATGTTCTCGTACTAAATTACTTTCTTCACCTTGAAAAAGATATTCTTTATCAAGATACAGTACTTCACCTGCAAATTGTGGCAATACTTCCTCTGTTCGCTTACTAAGTAAATATTTTGCTTGACTATCTTGTAACATATATTCAATTCGTTCAGTTGGGTAGTTAGGGTCTATTGGTAAATAGGCTGCTCCTGCTTTTAAAATCCCCATCATACCAATAATCATTTCTAATGACCGATTTACCATAACGCCAATAATACTTTCTTTTGAAACACCTTTACTTTGAAGAATAGAAGCCAATTGATTCGCTTTCTTATTCAATTCTCTATATGTCAAAGATTGATCATTACAAACAACAGCAATTTGATCTGGAGTTTTTAATACTTGCGCTTCAAACAAATCTTGAAATGATTGAAACAAGTCTATGCCTGTTTGAAAAGTATTCAATCCTTCTAACAACTCTTTTTCTTCTTCTGCAATAATACAAATATCTTTCAATGCCAAATTCGGATTTTGTGAAACTTGCTTTAAAACATAACAATACGAATTGGCAAACTGTTGCAAAGAAGAGAATGAACGGGACTTGCAAGAAATTTGAAATTCAAATTCATTATGTATTTCATTCCATTTTCTTCGTATCCATAGGGCTAAATTATTCTCTGCGTATTCTTCTAGCGAATTTTCATTATGTAATCCTTCCATCCCGATTACAATTTGAAAAGGAGTTAAATTGTGTTTAACTAATAATTCAGAGAGCGGATACTCCTGATTTTCATACCCGAATAAAGTCGTTTGTTCAATCTCATTTACTAATTGTTTAAAGGTGTGATGCGGCTGGATTTCACTTCCTAAAGGAATCAACTTATTAAGATTCTCACTTTGTTCAAGATTCTTTTCAATTATAGGAATACCAATAGTAATTCTTTCTTGATCTGTATAATGTGCCAAACAAACCCTTAAAGCGGCTTGAAACCAGCTAAATAATAATAAATCTTGAGACTTACTTATTTTTTGTATACTTTTACTAAATTCTACATTCACTATGACTTGAACGTATTCACAAGGTGTTTCTTTATTTAGTTGGTAATCGCTATTAAATTTAAATACAGAAAAATCGAGAATCTCGGAAGATAATTGCTCCTTCCAAAACGCTTCTACTTCTTTATTTTCATGAATCGAACTTCGATCTTTAATGTGCATTTTTATCTTTATCCCCCTAATATTCATTTCTTCTACTCGTTAATTTTCAAGCCAACTTCAAGCCCATGGAGAAACACTTGATGACTATCCAAACATAAAAATTGCTGAATATCTTCAAATTTCATATGACCAACTGAACAAACCCCTAAATTTAATGTCTCAGCAACCATATTTAAGGTAGCAGTGATAATGCCTGACTCAATACAAGCAAATAAATATCCATCTGAACCGTATTTCGGGATGGAAGCGTTCGCATTATAAACCAAATAAACTGAGAAGGCAGATTGAGTAAATAAATCCTGATTAATTAACTCATGATCACTTTTGATTACTTGATCAATGTTGTTTACAATCACAAGACTATTTTTTGATGGGTTATAATAATAAAATCCAGCTTTCATATCCTCTATACGTTTTGGTTTTACATAAACAAAGATATCAATGGGATAGAGCCCGCCTGCACTTGCGTAATGATAGTATATTTTTTCTTCCCTAACCTGTTTTAGAGTTGATAAGAATCGGGAAAATTCCGAAAAACTAATATGTTTTTCCATATCAAATTGACGACAAGACCTACGTTCCTTGATTATAGTAGGTAGCTCATTTGTTGTTTCAAGTTGAATTTCGGTCGACCGTGCAGCAACGTGCGTGCGATTTAATTGTTCACTCATATACTTATCTAACTTTTCTTTAGAAAAGCGAATCTGGTTGCTATATGGATTTGAAAAAATCTTTTCTTGTGAAGAAAATACTTCTCTTGGGTGTAATATATTACTTACTAACACACGATTTTTTATCATGAGCTCTATGTTTTTTTGTGTCTCTTCTACATTTCCTAACGAAAAGCGCTCTACTAGTTCACTAATTTTCACACCTTTTTGAGCCATAAAATAAAAATCTGGAAACCACTCAGACAGAATACCTGTAAATCTCATTTCCCCTATCAAAACTTCATTATGCAACTTCTCCCAATGCTTAATCGGAGACCAGTAATAAATTTTCTCGCTCATATAACCCTCCATAAACGTTTAACTTATTTTTGAAATGCAATTTTCTAATTTACAAAAATTTTTTCGGATTCTGCTCCTTGTCTCATAGTGATTATAAATACATGCACTTTAACGAAACTTGAAAATAATGAAATAACTTTTTCTTCATTAAAATTTTTTATTTCATCATAAAAAATGATTTCTTTTTGGATATTTCACATCCTTTCCCATAGTAATCCTATAAGGTATAAACCATTTATAACATTGAGAATATTCATGTATTTCCAATGTGAAATTATTGTAATGGATTGGAGAGCGGTTGAATATAGTTATTAAATCAAATAATGTTGAGAAAGTTTTATTTATTATATCGATAAAATTTTATGATGTAATTTATTACAAATAGATTAAGAAAAGAGTTTTAAATTTTTCTTAATCAGTTAGTGTGAAAATATCACATACTATTACATACAATCGAGTTACTTACATTTCATATTCAAAATAGAGAAAAGACACCTTGAATGGTGTCTTTTCTCTATTTTAATTCCATATACTTTTTACGCCTTTGTTATTTTTAAACGATTTGTAGGAATTAATACAACTCGAACATCTAGTTCGTTATATGTTCGAATATATAATAAACATTATATGAATTACGAATGTATTTCAGGTAATTTTATAAATAAACTCAAAGATATCTTCTCCTCCTACTGTCACAAAAGAAATAATCTATTGCTTATTTCTTTTATTAAATTGTAATATAATTACAGTATGTGAAATTATATTACATTAACTTTAAAAACGAAGTGAGAATAATCTTCATTTCGCTTTTTTTATTTGCAATCCTTGTTAAATTTGCTCAATGCAGTATTTATTTCCACATTCTTCGCTTTTATTTAATCGGTTTCTCTGTTTTTAAGACAAATGAACTTAATGCAGGAACTTTAATTTTATTGTCATGGACAACATAAAGTGGTGTACTTCCCGCCTGCTTCCCATCTACTAGTACTTTCCAAGGACCTTTCGATGGAAGTGTTATTTCAACAGCTTCTCTATTTGCATTGTGAGCCACTGTAAAGTATTCATTTTTATTCCCCTCTATTGTATAAGCTACAGTATTTTTCGGAGCATCAATAAATGATACGTGTGTTTTTATTTGCTCTGCAGATGTCATTCGAAAAGCTGAGTACTTTTTGCGTAATTCTATTAAACCCTTCATATAATCTACTTCATTATTAAACGTTGCACGGCGCAGCCAATCCATCTGGTTAATTGAATCTGGAGATTTGTAACTATTATGATCACCGTATTTCGTCCGCATAAACTCTTGCCCTGCATGTAAAAATGGAATCCCTTGTGATGTTAATAAAATTGAA
Source organism: Bacillus sp. RCC_6_1 (assembly GCF_041360755.1). Lineage (NCBI taxonomy): Bacteria > Bacillati > Bacillota > Bacilli > Caryophanales > Bacillaceae > Bacillus > Bacillus sp. RCC_6_1. Next base: position 244,658 of record NZ_JBFUPV010000005.1, on the reverse strand, counting down.
GAAGACAATTTGTGCATTTGTTTTCGCATTTCTTCACTGTCACCTGGATTAGTTAACTCAAGTTTATCCCATAATGTATGATTGTCATGTGCTTCCACATAAGTTAATACCTGTTCAGGATCTTGATAGGTAGACGAATTTGTATCATAGTCAATACCTGCTGTAATGCCTTTTTTAATACGATCTTCCATGTTTTGCTTTCCATTTACAAAACCATTTTCCTTTTCCTCAAATACACTACCTTTCAACCCATCACGTATATTATCGTTAAAATGAGCAATCCCTTTCATTTTCTCTGCATTTTTTTGATTTGCTTTCAACTCAGCTGCAAGAGGTGTATTTAAATCCCATCCTTCTCCGTGTAGTATAATAGAAGGGTCAATTTGATTAACAGCTTTACGTATTTCATTCATCGTTTCATAATCATGAATACCCATTAAATCAAAACGGAATCCATCTAAATTGTATTCTTTTGCCCAATATGTTACGGAATCTATCATAAATTTCCTCACCATTTTTCTTTCTGAAGCAGTATCATTTCCTACTCCAGTTCCATTTGCAAATGTTCCATCTTCATTGTAACGATAATAATAACCTGGAACTAACTTATGAAAATTAGATTCAGCAGCATTATACATATGGTTATATACTACATCCATCACTACTCGAAGATTATTATCATGTAGTGTTTGAACCATTTGCTTTAATTCAGTTATTCGAACAGTTGGCTCATAAGGATTTGTAGAATAGGAGCCTTCTGGAACGTTGAAATTTTTAGGATCATATCCCCAGTTATATTGCGGTTCATTTAAAGTCTCTTCATTTACTGAAGCATAATCAAATATCGGTAAAAACTGAACGTGAGTAACACCAAGCTCCTTTATATGATCAAGTCCTGTTTTTACACCTCCTGGCCCTTTTGTTCCTTTTTCTGTTACACCTAAATACTTCCCTTTCTGTTTAATACCACTTTCAGGTTGAATGGAAAGATCGCGTACATGTAACTCATAAATAATAGCATCTTCCGGATTTTTAAATTTTGGCTTTTTGTTTGCTTTCCATTTTTTCGGATTTGTTTCTTCTAAATTAACGACTGCACCTTTATCGCCATTTACAGAAGCAGCACGCACATATGGATCAACCGCTTCAGCCCACTTATCACCAATTTTGACCTTATACGTATAAAAGAGCCCTTTTTGGTTCCCCTTTAGTTCTGCTGTCCAAGTTCCCTTTTCACCTTGTTGCATGTTTATTTCAGCACCTATTTTATCGTTCCAGTTTTTATATGTAACTAACTTCGCTTCGCTTGCAGTAGGAGCCCATAAACGGAACTTTGTATGTTGCGGAGTATATGTATTTCCTAAATCGTTGCCACCATAATAAAATAAATTATCAAATTCTTCGCTACGAATGACTTTACCAATTTCAGTATTCGTATCAGCTAAGTTTTCAATTTTAACTTTGTATGTTTGTTTTAAATCAATTTTCTGTTCCGTAATTATTTTAACCTTATTAGTAATATCTCCACTGTTTGTATCATAAGGAGTAATATTTTTAATTTTAATGCCTTCAATTTCAATTTTCTTTTCCTTAATATGAAACGGGACATTAGTCGTTACAGTAATTTCATTGAAACTATCAATAGTTGCTTTTTGAATTGAGAGATCCGATGAAGGCTTAGAGTTATATACTTTTTCATCACCCGAAAGAATCCATACTTCAGCACGACCGTCCTTTATATTTTCAATCCAACGATCCCCACCATCTTTTTCCCATTCATTTGTTCGAACTATAAATCCTACACGATTATAGTCACCGTCTATTTTTATCTTCGCGTATTTTCCAAATTCATCTTCACCAGTAAATTCATAAGATGTACCATTTGCATTTTCTCCCCATAACCAAAGATTCCAGTCTTTTGTATTTCCAAGCTTTTCTTTGTAATGAATGATAATTTCAGTTGTTTTCGAATTTGAAACTGCCTTCACACTCTGAAAAGAGAAAACAGATGATAACATAATGATTAAAGTAAGTAATAAAACTGTTTTGTTAATTAATCTTTTTGTAATTTGCACCACATACACCCTTTCTTCAAATATTACTAACGATTTATTATGCTTTTACTGAATAAAACTGCTTAAATTTATCTAGAAATCTCTTTAACTTCACCTCCATATTGGCTATTTTCACGTATGTATTTCAATGACCTTTTAATACGAAAGCGTTTGCATTAACGCTTAAAAAAATAGATTTGTTTATGCCTTCATATATTTGTAAATACTAAAAGATCAGGGAAATCATTTTAAAGCAATCGTTTGTTATCGCTTTCATTTTATAGACTTTCTACTAAGAGGTCAATATATTATTAATTTTCTGTTTTTATACACTTTAAACCTTATTGATTTGTCACTACTTCTTAAAGAGAAAGCGCCTCATTATTGCTTAGTCAGTTTATTTTCAATAATACATTGCTACGTAAAAAAACAGCTAATATCCTTAAAATGACATTAGCTGTTTTTCATAATGTATTAATATATGAATGAGAACTATATTTCTAAATTACTTAATTTTTGCTGCATCAAATGCTTTTTGAACTGCTTGAACTTCAGCTGTATTCGCACCATATTTATTAGTTGCCACTCGAATACATGCTGATCTCAATTCTTTGAAATTAGAAGTCATGTTTAACTCATCTGTATTTGCATAATAGAAAATATCAAACATTTTATCTTCACCAATTCCTTTAACAGTTACTCCGTTATGAGTTCCGCCTTTCGCAATGAGATACGCAACTTTATTAATAATACTTGAATTAAAATGAACACCGCCTTGATCCCATCCATTAAAATCGTTAAATTCACTGTAATCATCTGGATAAGGTACTCCAAGTGAAGATGGAACAGAAGCTGGGTTTTCCATATCACGGAAAACAGATCCCGTTTGTTCTCCCATTGTCCAGTTGAATTTTCCATTATTTACGTATTTCTCAATAGATGTTCCCATAATATCAGATAATGCCTCATTAATCGCACCGGATTCTCCGTAATATTCAAGATTAGATTCGCTAGAAGTAACAGCGTGTGTAAATTCATGTCCAGCTACGTCATATGCTTTAACAATAGGATCGCCATATACAAGCATACTTCCATTATTAGCACTTAATGCATTCTGCCAATTTTTCGGATCATTCGTCTCTTCAGAATCCCAAGCGTGTACAACTGAAACTACCTTTTGTCCCTTATTATCAAAGCTATTACGCTTGTATTTATCTTTATAAAAATCAAATACTTTTGTTGCTAAGTAATGAGCACTTACTGCTTTCGGATCGTTAAATGTTGCCGAAGTACTAGTCGCTAATGTACCAGGATAATAGCTTTCTTCTTTAGTAATATCTCTGTAATTCACATCATATGTTTCAATTCCTTGCCCTCTTGTATAATCAGCAAGAGCATATTTGCCATTACTTTGTTTAGAGATACCAAATGAACGAGAAATACCTAAATCATCTTTTCCTGTTCCAGTTAATGATGTAAGACTGCTTTGTTTACTTTTCTTTAAAGCTCCAACTAGTTTGTCACTGGCTTTTAAGTTAGATTCTTGTACCATATTTTTTAACATATCACCATTTTGTGCATTTACTAAATAAGTACCAGAAACATAGTTTGGTGTTGCAGCTTCAAAGGTAACTTGGTATGCATTTTTAGCTTGTCCATTATTTTCATCAACAAAAATAACCTCTTTAACTTCTGGCTCAGAAATAAACTTGAGATCGTTCCCGTACTTCGTATAAATAAATTGTTTTGCTTCATCTTTTGATAGATTAATAGGTTTTTTCAATTCTTCTTGTTTTAAATTTTGCGCGCTATCACCTGAAACACTTTTAATAACACCATTATTATCTACGTGTGCAGTTAATTGATGGCCATATACTTCTTTTCCTTCGTATGTTTGTTGCATACGCACAAGTGTAGTTCCATCATACGAACCACGTTTTTGAAGAACTTTATAATCTACTCCTGCTTCTCCATTGACTTGTTTTTGGGACAGAGCTTGTTCTGTTTTCTCCTTAAGTGCATCCTTTACTACATTTTCTGGTGCCTTTTGTGACGGTTGTGTAAGTTCACCCGAACGGAACGATTCCTCTTGAATTTGAACTTGTAGTTGATCTGTTTCCTCTGCATGACCTACGCCATATGGTGCCACAGCTGTTAAAGCTAATCCTGTTGTTAATGCTACCTTAGTTAATGTCTTTTTGTTTTTCATTATTTCACCTCGTATAATTTTTGAAATAGAAAGCTTGTACAAAGTATACTGTCTATTTCTGTCGGAAAAAAGAGAAAATACGAAATTTATGTAACATTATGCAAAATTACATAAATTGTGGTCAATATTATAAATAATGAACGGAACACATATGTACATTAATTCGAATAAAAGAGAATCCTTATAGACGCTCATCCAATTGGTTAGTTATTAATTATCTATATTCATTCTAATAAAAGTATACTTACATCTAAATAACAACATAAAAACCCACTCTTTACTATTGTAAGAGTGGGTTTAATGCTATTAAAATAACAATTACTATAAGAAACCTTATAATTTATATTTTTTTAGTAATCCTATTAAGTTTTTTATAAAATTCACCTTTTGTCTTTGTATGATTAAACTCATTTGGATTAATATTTGCTTTTTGTGAGAGTGCTACAATTTCTTCTTTTGAAATTGAGTCTTTCGTATTTATAGATGCTATATTTGTGTATTTTCCGTCTTCTGTTTTTGGAATTTCTAAAATCCCTTTATTCACGAGATCAACTACAGCCTTATGCTCTGAAGAATGTAAATCTACACCAGTAATTTTCCAATTACGCATAACTTTTGGAGTGTATACACCATTCTTTACCTCTTTTAAATATGTAATAGCAAGGTTACGAATGGTTCCGCCTGTTTCTCCAAATGCATTCTCTTGTTTAGATGACCAAATTTGTTCAAACTTACGCCCCTCTAAAGCTCCCCCTTTTGCCTGAAGAGCCTCCATTCTATATGCATTCATTCCTAGCGTCATAACATCGCTCATTTTGATTGGTTTGTTTGTACGAATAGAGCGTAAATTTGTAATTCTGCTTCCATATGGTTTTGTTAAGTCAATTTCGTATTTTACGCCTCCAAAGAAATCGTTCGTACTGTATTTAGATGCACGGCGGGTTTTATCAAAGCTAACGGTTACATCTCCGGCACGAGATGAGTTAAAATATCCTGCTGCCCATTCCATATAGTCTTTTAAATCTTTTCCAGAAATCTTATATACTGTAATTTCTCCCAAGGCATATTGGTAATTGTACGCAATATCTTTTTTCTTAATAGGACCTGTATCTAAACGGGCATAATCATTATCAATTTGATGGGCTACTACATCCGCTTTACTGTAGTAGAGCATGACTTCATGAAAGAAATCTGATAAAGGTGTTTCTTGAATCTGAACACTTGGAATACCCTTTATTTCATTTTCAGGAACAAGATTTCTACCCTTTAATTGAGCGACTACAACATTTGCATCTCCTCTCGCATATTCGTGAAAAGGTGTTAATGCTTCTTCAAGTGTAGGATCAGATAATATCGTTGTTCCATCAGCATTTTTTACAGGTATAGCGGTAGCAGTTTTATTTTTTAAAGTCAACTTCCCATCTTGCTTTGTAAAAGTAAGGTCAATACGTGAAATATGTGTTCCATATTTATCTGGTTCTGTAATAATTACGCCATTTACAACTTCTTTTTTTACAAGTTTATGCATGTGAGCCGCAAAAATAGCGCTTAGTTCCGGACAAGCATTTGCAATATCTTGAACACCAGTACCAGGGATACCATTCTCATTTTCTAATCCCATATGCATAACTCCTACCATTACATCTACTTTACCTTCTAATTCCTTAATTGCCTTTTTCGTCTCTTCTACCGGATTTTTCACCACTAAACCATCTAAGTGATCTGTCCCTTTTTCAAAATCACTAATCATTGGTGTATTCATACCAATAATCCCAACTTTAATTCCACCTTTTTCTACAATTGTATATGCAGGAAGAAAGCGCTCTCCATTTTCCTTATAAATATTTCCTGCTAACGTTTTTCCCTTATATTGCTCACTAACTTTTTTCAATGTATCTAATCCAAAATTGAATTCATGATTTCCAAATGCCCAGGCGTCATATCCCATTGTATTCATCGCTACCATCATTGGCGATTGTGGTTTATCGTTGAATAATTCTACTGAGTTTCCTTGAATTGTATCCCCAGCATCTACTAATATGGTATTTGGATTTTCTTGACGGACCTTCTTTATAACCGTATAAAGCTGCGTCAAACTTCCACTCATATTTGCTCCATCAAGCGCATAATCCCAAGGCATAAATCTACCATGAATATCTGCAGTACCTAACAATGTGATATTAACTTCAGATTCCTCAGCCTTAGAGATAGGTGGTTTGACTATTACTGCTGTTCCAAGCAGTAATAGAATTACAAAGTAACATACATAGTTCTTCCATTTCATTTTTTGCATAATAATAATATTTCTCCCCTTTTTGTACTTTCATAAAGTTGCTTGAACTTTAAAAATGTAACTTATTATTCAGGAAACTTCAACTACAAAAGATAATTTTGAAGGTGGTTCTGTTGCAAAATAAAGAGAATAAATTGCATACATCCCCTAACAGAATTGTATTTTATCGTTTCCTGACAGAATCCCCCTTCCTTAAGCGTGTGAAGAGTACTTTCAAAATAAGGACATATCATTCATCATCATAAAATCATTATTTCAATTTACTAAAATTCGCATATAAAATATGTTATGATGATTATTTTTTTGAATTTCATTGTCGAAGTATTTCCTTCTCAATGAAAATACTTCCAAAAAAATAACCCCGCTCTTCATTTAAGACGGGGTTACACTTATACAGAAAATCGGATAGTTTCATATTTTCTTAAGCTTATTGGTTACTTTCAACTAATTTCATTCTATTTTTGTTTTCTTCTGAATCAATATGAATCAACCGTTTTCCCTGTTTATAATACGCATCAATAAATAGGGAATGATTTTTACTTTTCAATTTCACAAAGTAATTTTATCTCTTTTATTTGTGAAATATGACGCTGTTCATGTAAATAAATCAGTTCTATCCACTGATCAAGGGATAATTCTCCAAGAGCTGGATGCATCACTGCTTTTTTCGCTAATATAGACTCATCTTCTATTGTACTCAGGAAACGCATCAATTCTTTTCTTGATTCGTTTAGCATATTGAGCATTTGCTCCACTTCAAATGGTTCTTTACTTGGTTCAATCATTTCTGGAGCTATAAACTTTTTCGTTCTATCTAATAAAATAGTGTGAATTTCTTTACGCTCATTTTGGGTACTATCTAACTTTTTTAATCCTGATGAAATAACTGTTATAACTCTCTCATCTAATAAAACTAAATGATGACAAACTTGTGCAATACTCCATTTATCCTTATCTGGTTTCCTATTAAATTGAGCATCACTCAACAAATTAATTTCCTCAACTAATTGATCTCTCGTTTCATAAAACTTGTCATTTACAAATGTATCCATGTGGATTCTCCTTTCATTGCAACCTACATACTTAAATTCCTACGCTAGAAATATTATCTTCAAAAAAAGTTTTTCTTTCACTACTATTCCAATTTCATTTTAAAGCTACAAATGAAATTATTTGTTTTTTATATCTTTTTAATTGGCACAAATAAATTAACCTTTAACTTTCCATCTAGATCTTCAGCAACATTATTTAAGCAAAACTCTAAATTATCTCTATCATAATCTGCATCATACTCACTATTTGGTAGCCACTCTGCATACATGTATTGATACGCTTCACTTAATTTATGAGGTTCATCATAGAACTGGTATAGACCATATGTACCTCCATCTAATCTTTTAAATTGCACATCATGATACTTTTCTTTATCGAAGTTTTCAGGAATCGTAACACATGCATCATGCCGGCACTTATGACTTGCAACAAGTTCAGGATTATCTAATGATATTCCGATAAATGATTGCTCTGGTGGATAAAGTTTATTTTCAATTGACCAATTCAGTAACTTTCCCCAGTGATCTTGTGGTTCAAAGTAGCTACCAGTTCGTCTTATATATGCTACTTCTAATGGTGGAAATTTTTTTATAAAAACTTTCATTTACATCTTCTCCCCTATAAATATGTACACTGTTTATTTAGCTTTCTTTAAATATTTATTCCTTCTTAAATAAAAAGAATCCTCTAATCACATGAATTTTAATTGAAATACAATTGATTACTATTACTACTACTAAAGTAGTATGTACTTTCATACTTTTATTTGATTTTAAATTCTTTTTAAATCGATATATTAATTGTAAGAAAATAAAAAGGTGGAGGATTTTAATTGATTAAAGGAATATACGAAGCGCATTTACCAGTATAATGTCCTATCAATTTATCATTAAATAAATGTAAAAAATGACCCTATTTATTCATTTTTAATGCGTATGTATGTACATTTGTTAATTTATTCGATATATTATGGGTATTGAATGATTACGTGAAGTGTATAGGTCGCTTATATAACACCTTATATTTTTATATCCGTGAAAACTACAAAGTGTATGAAAATCCATTTGTCAAATGAATTTAGTGCGGAAGGAGGTTTGTGGTTACTTCATAGGGTATAATAATCAGTTTTTTACTGATAAAAATATAGGAGGCGACATAATGTTTCGTACGATTTCAAATTTCATGAGAGTAGCTGAGATAAGAAGGAAAATCCTTTTTACACTAGCGATGTTAATCGTTTTTCGAATTGGCACGTTTATTCCAGTTCCTCATACTAACGCAGAGGTATTAAAAGTACAAGATCAAGCTAACGTTCTAGGTATGTTAAACGTATTTGGCGGAGGAGCATTGCAACACTTCTCAATCTTTGCTGTAGGTATTACACCATATATTACAGCTTCCATCATAGTACAGTTACTACAAATGGATGTTATACCTAAATTTTCGGAATGGGCAAAGCAAGGAGAAATGGGCCGTAAGAAATCAGCTCAATTCACTCGATACTTTACAATCATTCTCGCATTCATACAGGCCATCGGAATGTCTTATGGCTTTAATAATATAGCAGGTGGACAATTAATAACAGATCAAAGCTGGACTACATACTTATTTATTGCGACAGTTTTAACTGCAGGTACTGCATTTTTACTTTGGTTAGGCGAACAAATTACCGCTAACGGAGTTGGTAATGGTATTTCGATGATTATCTTCGCAGGTCTCGTTGCCGCCATTCCAAATGTTGCAAATCAAATTTATTTACAACAATTCCAAAATGCTGGCGATCAGCTATTTATGCACATAATAAAAATTGTTTTAATTGGACTCGTAATTTTAGCGATAGTTGTTGGTGTTATTTACATTCAACAAGCTGTACGTAAAATACCGATCCAATATGCAAAAGCTGTTTCAGGAAACAATCAATATCAAGGAGCAAAAAACACTCATTTACCGCTTAAAGTAAATAGTGCTGGTGTTATACCAGTTATCTTTGCTTCTGCATTTTTAATGACGCCGCGTACAATTGCGCAGCTCTTCCCTGATTCAAGCGTATCAAAATGGTTAGTTGCAAATCTTGATTTCGCACATCCAATTGGAATGACACTTTATGTCGGTCTTATCGTTGCTTTCACATACTTCTACGCATTTATTCAAGTAAATCCTGAACAAATGGCTGAGAATTTGAAAAAGCAAAATGGATATGTTCCTGGTATTCGTCCTGGTAAAGCAACTGAACAATATGTAACTAAAATTCTATACCGTTTAACATTTATCGGTGCAATTTTCTTAGGTGCTATTTCTATATTACCGCTCGTATTCACGAAAATTGCTACGTTACCACCTTCTGCTCAAATTGGTGGTACAAGCTTACTTATCATTGTCGGTGTAGCACTAGAAACTATGAAGACGTTAGAAAGCCAGCTTGTAAAACGTCATTATAAAGGCTTTATTAAAAAAGTGAATTAATTATCAAAAACACAGTTGGTTATTTTTCCAACTGTGTTTTTGATTTTATCAGTCCTGTAATATACAGGGCTATTGCTTTATTAAACTACATCTCCTTCTCTAATAACCGCCCTTTTTTGAAATAAGTCCGTAGTGTTGAACGATTGGCCAAAAATACACCAATCAATATAAGACAAGCCCCCATTCCCATTGTAGGATTTAAAGGTTCTCCTAAAATGATATATCCCACAATTATTGCAATTAATGGTGATACATATAACCACGTCGATGGAAATACTGGATTTGTTTTTGATAAGAGCCAGTAATATAATCCGTGTCCACCAATCGATCCGATAAATATGAGATATAAAATAGGCCATTGCACACTCCATGAAGTTAATACGGTTACATTTGGTTGTTCTACAATAATAGATGCGATTAGTAGTAAAATCCCTCCATAAAACATTTGAATACCGTTAATAAGAAATGGTGATACATTTGATAAATCTGACAGTATTTCTTTCGAACGAATAGAGCCTATTCCGTAAAATAACTCCCCTATAACTAACACACTACAAGCAATACTCCATATGAAACTTACTTGTTGATGCATTCCTGGTAAAGAAACAAATATAACACCTATTAGTGCAATAACTAAAGCAACGAGTTGTTCCTTTTGTAATTTCTCCCTATTCCTCTTTGCTTGTATTAATAAAATCATCATTGGTCCCGTAGCAGAAAGAACAGCAGCTAATCCCGAAGAAATATATTGTTCTGACCAATATAAACTTGCGAATGTCATAAATGTTAAACAAAATCCAGCATACATAATGCGTTTTGAAAATATATGTGGCATAATTTCTTTTCGCTTTAATTTAAAAATAATCATAAGGATTATGCCCGCTAAAAAGAAGCGAATTCCTGCTGAAAACAACGGTGGCGCCCCTGCTTCAATTCCAATTTTTATCGTTAAAAATGTTGTCCCGAAAATAATACATACTAAAATGTAATTAAAAATGACCATTTTGCTTCCTCCTTTTTACTCTTAGAATGAGTATAGAGGCTATGGTGTATAACAGTGTATCGGTACATATAACAGTTACTTCAAGTTGTAGTTGATTCCCTATATATTTTTCGCTTTAATTAAGTTAAAAAGAAAAATAGGTGAACCTATGAAAATTGTATTGCGTAAAGAAACAAACATACCGTATTACAAGCAAATATATATGCAAATTGTTGACAGAATACAAAGTGGTATGCTTTCACATGGTGAATCTCTTCCTTCTTTACGTTGTATGGCCACAGATTTACAAATCAATGTATTAACAGTTCGTAAAGCGTATAAACAGTTAGAAACGAAAGGGTATATACGCATCGAACAAGGAAAAGGTGCTTACATATATAAACGGGTAAAGAAAGATTTCAAACCAATTCCGTATAAATGGCAACAAATGAAAACGATTAATGTTATGCGTTCTCAATATGCAATGAATAAGCACCGTAAATATTATAATTTTTCACAAGCAATTCTGTATCCTCGTCTGTTACCAAATCCATTTTTGGCAGATGAAATGCATAAATTGCTGGATAAAAATCCGATGTTGTTAGCAACTTATGGGCCAGTTCAAGGCGATTATGAATTGCGAGTTGAAATAGCAAATTACTTAAATGAACACCAGAAATTAGTGACAGACCCATCTCAATTATTAATTACAAGCGGCGCACAACAAGGAATTGATTTAATTGCTCAAACATTATTAAAACCTGGAGATATTGTATTAGTAGAAAGTCCATGTTACAGTGCTGCGCTTGATATTTTCATCAATAAAGGTGTTCAAATCATTCCCGTTTCTCTTGATAATCATGGAGTTCGCTCCGACTTAATTGATGATATTTGTCAAAGTAAAAATCCCGTTTTATTGTATACGAATCCCACCTTCCAGAATCCGACAGGTACAGTAATGAGTAAAGAACGAAGAATGGAACTTATAGAACTATCGGAGTTATATCAATTTTTTATTATTGAAGATGATTCTTTCGGAGAAATATATTTTGAGGATGCTATAATCCCGCCCCCAATCAAAAGTTTTGATAAGGATGGCCACGTAATATATATAAAAGGATTTAGTAAAACGTTAGCACCAGGACTGCGTATCGCGGCACTTATTGCCGATGGTCCTATTTTTGAATGGCTATATGCAGTAAAAGGTTCAATGGATATCGGTAGTCCTTTATTAACACAGAAGGCACTTCTACCGTTTTTACGTGCAGAACGTATGAAAAACCATTTAGAAAAATTACGTACAGCTTTACAAATGAGACGTGATTTAACAATTGATATATTATCGCCATTAAAAGAACTACACTTTGAAATACCAAATGGAGGTTTTAATTTATGGGTGACACTACCTGATTCGATAGATCCCTTTACCTTATTACAAAAAGCAAATGAAGTAGATGTCTCTTTTTTACCAGGAACAGCTTGTCTATTAAATTACGAAACAAATGATAACCAATTAAGAATTAGCTATTCAATGTTAAACGAGAAAGATATGGAAATTGGATTAGAAAAATTACACGATACAATACGAAACAGTATTTGTTAGAAGTAATATCACAATAGCTAACAATAAATAATACTCGAAAATGAAAATGTATAGTATGGGATATTATTTATTGTTGAGCTTTTTCGTTATTCTGAACAACCGGTTTTAAAACTTGTCTTTCTTTTAATTCTTCAACAATACCATATTGATCAATAACAATTGCTTTCATTTACTCTCCTCCTTGCTGTTTATTTTAATAACATACAATTATTTCTCAAAATTTTTTGCCTTGAATTAACATATAATTATTTTTGGGGGTAATTATGCAAGAAGCATTATAAAGTGAAACTTTAATCAACCCTCGCCAATCGGGCTTTTCCGGGCAGTTGGTCCCCTCCCAACTTCTTTACTTTCCCTGAATTTTAAGATGGGACTCTTACTGCCCAGCAAATAGCGGGATGAATTCCACCACGAATCTTACACACATCTTAGAATCATCCAAAATTGTTTTATTAATTAATTCAAAAGAAATGAGGCTAACTATATGAGTGAAAAGATATTTAAAATAAACGGAATTGATATATGTACAGAAAGCTTTGGGAACCCTAAGAACCCTGCTATTTTATTAATTATGGGCGCTACATGTTCCATGGTTTATTGGGATGAAGAGTTTTGTGAGCTGTTGGCTAGTACGGGGAAGTTTGTTATTCGCTTTGATAACCGTGATGTTGGGCGCTCTGTTGCCTATGAACCTAGAACTTCCAATTACACAGTAACAGATATGGCTGAAGATGCAATTGGAGTACTAGATGCTTATCATATTGATAAAGCTCACCTATTTGGCATGTCATTAGGTGGTATGATTGCTCAAATTGCCGCTGTAAAACATCCCGAAAGAATTTTGACGCTAACTTTACTAGCGACTAGTGTAATAGGATCTGATGACAATACTCGCGATTTACCTCCAATGGATGAAAGGATTTTAACACATCATGTAAATGGCACAAGTATAGATTGGGCAAATAAAAATGATGTGGCAGAGTATTTAGTTTCAGGATCTCGTCTATTATGTGGATCAGAACGAATATTTGATGAAAATAGAGTTTATAAACAAGTAAAACAAGAAATAGAACGCGCAAACAATTTAATAAGTATGTTTAATCACGCTTTACTTCAAGGTGATGATGCATATGAAGGTGTACTTCAATCCATACAAGCACCTACATTAGTTATTCACGGAACAGACGATACAGCACTACCATTTGAACATGGCCTCGCACTAATTGATGAAATTCCAAACTCAGTACTATTAACCCTTAAAGGGGCAGGCCATGAAAACCATCCAGATGACTGGGAAAGCATAATTAATGCTGTTTCTAAACATACATCTAAAATTTAGATAAATAACTAATGGAAGGGTCACAAATTGTATTGTGCCCCTTCCATTTACAAACAAAACCCCATCACTGTATTCGTATGTATAGTGATGGGGACTTCTTATATTTTTCTATGTTTAAAAAAATGGACAATCTAATTGATCAACAGATTCCCATAATTTTTTTTTTGCATTTTCAGTGGATGTATTTGTGTCTAGTGTCATGTTTTTAAAAGGGTTTACTTCGACTTTTAATAAGGATGAAGGCTCCACATATAATGAGAAAACATGGCTGCTTGGTAAAGCTTTAGAAACGTCAATATCTCCTACTTGTTTAAATAGTTGCTGCGCAGCAAAGAAGAAGAAATTAGTTGGATTTGATTGTTTATTCAGCCACGCAAGCATTTCAGGTGATACCGATTTATGAATATTGATTTTTACTCGATCACCACGTTTATATCGCCTAGATCGCATACTTCCACCAACTAACTTATCGTTAAGTTTGTAAATCCTAACTCTTTTTGCTTATGCTCTCTATATTTTGGCGAACAAGTATAGACTAATAATCCTCGTGCATTTGTAAATAACGGATTATCTACAAAGATTACATTTTTGAGTCGTCCTTTTTGCTTTAAAATCATTTTTAAACTGTTTTTAATAATTACTGCACCCCCGCCATAAATAAACACGTATGGATCGTCTTTCATATCATCAATTTTATTTATAATATCTGTTGCAACACGCGCTGCTAAACCTAATAGCGCTGGCTGTGATTCCTCAACTAATAATGTATTTCTCGGATGCTTATCATTTAAATAAATTTGATTGAATTCTGTAATGCTATCAATCGTTTTAGTTGGATACTTCCGGTTCCATCTCGTAATGATTTGTAGTAACGTCTCTTTTACACCATAAGATAAACCTTTACTTAGTTGCGGACGGAAATTCACCCCTAATGAAACGACTTCTTCTGTCGTCCCTGCGCCAATATCAAAAGAGAGTAGAGTTTTATCTACAAAATCAATTTCAGAAACTTGATTTTGCTCACATTCTATTTTATGTTTCACAACATTTCCTTCTTCATCGTATACAATGCCCCACGTCCCAGAAGCACCCTCAGGTAGGCATTTACAATACTCAATTGAAACATTAATTGTCACATCGCGTCCGTTCGGATAATGGAAAATAACCTTATGATTTCCCATATAACGTTTTGCATTTTCAGCAGCTATTTCTTGTGTAATAAGCTGCATAGGAAGAGCGACAGATAAATCATAACGAATATTAATATGGCTAGAAGTTGGACTTTGACGCATAGCGCTTACCGCCAAACCTGATAGTATTGTAATAACCATTAACTCATCCGTTGACTTATTTGATTTCTTCTCTACCTCAGTACCTTTTAATTGATCTTGAATGACTTTTTCTCCAACGATGTATCGTACATTATTTAGCATTAACGATGGCGAACTTATAGTCACATCAATGTGGTTTTCTAATTCAGATAATGAAACATCTACCTCATCTAAGAGTCCTGTAGGCTCACCTATATATAAAGAATAAATACTCGGAATAAAAATAGGGTCTTGCCCTTTCACCATTAACTTCAAACCGTTGTTTCCTGCATCTGCACCAGCTTTTAAAAGTATAGACATAACTACCCCCTAAATTAATCTGACATCCCTTCCAAATATATGCGAGCCCATTCTTTTACATTCAAATGTATTGTAATTTTTTATTTATCATAGAACTAAAATATTACATACTTACATATTTCGTGTAAAAAGTATTTGACATGATACTTTTCCAATTTTATACTTATATTTGTAAAGAGTTTTTTACAATCGAGGGGGCAATTATTTATTGAATACTAAAAAAACTATTTTTATAATCATTGTTTTAGCATTAATTGCAATACTAGTACATGGCACATATAAATACATAACTGAAGGTTCTATTTTGGGCGGTACGATTTTTGCTATTTCGTTAATACTTAGTAATTTAATTAATTACATTACTTGGGGAGATCCCCACGGTGTATCAGAAGAAAGTCAAGATGAAATGGGACAACAAATTACATATAAAAGCTTTAAAATTGCATATTTTGTGCTTGTAATTGTAATGTTCCTTATATTAATCTTCTCTGAAGGATTTTCTATGGGGGCTAATTTAGATGGAGTAAAAAACCTCCCTCTGTTCATCGCAATTTGCTCTTCCTTCTTTATTTATCCTATTGTCGAACTCGTAGTTGCAAAACAATATAAATAAAAAGATGAGGTTTTCTACATGTAGAAAACCTCATCTTTTTATATTTACATACCCTCTACAATTGCTTTTAATTTGTTCACAGTCCGCCAATTCCTAACTGTAGCTGGTGTATGTAACTTCTGAAACTGGTTCATTAATTTAGAATTTCGAATGCTATTTTTGAAAAACAAATAAACGACTTTCTCATCTATATAGCAATCTTCAAGTTCACTTTTAAATATAAGCAATTGACTACTCTCTTCTTCAGAAAGTACATTCGCTAAAAAAGCAACATGAACACTTTCTCCTTCTAACAATGAATGAACTTCATACGGACATTGCTTAATAATATTTATAAATTCATCATGTGTTCTTAGCATGACTGGAACATCGAAATCAAATTCATTTTTTATTTCCGTTTGTATTCGGTCTTTTAGAAAGTTTATATCTTCCTCAGATTCGAACACGATATTACCACTTTGTATATACGTTTTCACTTGTTTTAACCCTATTGATTCAAACACTCGTTTTAACTCAGCCATTTTGATTACTTTATGTCCACCGACATTGATTCCTCTTAGTAATGCAATATAAAGTGTCATACTATTCCCCCCACAATAAAATGAACTTATCAATTGAATCGATTTCCCCACTCATATTTCTCGGATATTTGTTTTAATTCTTCTAACATATCATGAATAGATAATACCTCAAATAAAATAATATACTCACTTGAAAAATGGTGATGATAATGATTTGGTTTATAATCTTTTAAATCATTTTTATAACTCCAAGTTGAGATATTAAAAAATTCACAAACTAACACTGTAAGAAAAACTGCAATCCCAGTTTTAATCACTCTTCCCCCAACGAGATTCCATTTTCTATCTTGATTCATTTTTTATATCCTTCATTTCTATTTCATTTTATATACATATATTGTATATTATTAAAATAAAAAAACCTACTACATGAATATTCAAGAGTAAGTTTTCTATCTCATTATTTCATTATAGACAAATGCATTATTATTTGTTGGCCTATTGGTCCCATTCTTCTAAAACCTTTATCTTGGAAGCCGACTTTTGCATATAAATTTTGTGCAGGAATATTTCTTTCATTCACAGCAAGTACAACTTCATTTTTTATTGGAAAATAACGTTTTACAAACTCTTCTAATAATAACAATGACTTTTTAGCGAATCCTTTTCTTTGTCTATTGTGATTAATAGAAAATGATGTTAAAAGTAAAGCATCCTCATTATCTGTGAACTCCTTTACTCTATCTCCCGTTTCCAATGCGAAAAGACCCACCGGTACCCCATTGTAATCTAAAATAACAATCACATTTTTTGTACGATCACTTTTTGCTTTCTCCAGTAATGCGCTTGGATCTGATGTAAACTGAACTTGTTCACTTGGTAAAGTAAATGTTTGTATAACTTCTTTATATTTCTCCTTATACGGAACTAATTGAATTTCCCCTGTGTGTATGTTCATGCTAAACTCTCCCATTTTTTAGCTTATTAACTTATACCTTGCTGTGCTTTTGAATGCACTCTTCCATCTAAAAAGGTAATTTCAACAAATGAATTTGGATTGTTTCCTTTCCAAGCAAAAATTTGTTTAATTTGTGTAGAATGTTCTACCCCTTCTTCTATAAGTAAATCTCCTTCAAAACCAATTAAATCTTTCACTTCTGTATAAGTCATCCCTTCATTTATACTCGAAAAATGATTTATATTGATAGACTCTTTCTGTTGCCTTTCCATCACAGTAGAAGAAGTTGCTGTTTGATTTTTCACTTCTTTTCTCTGTTCACACGCTGTCATACTGAAACCTAAGCATAAACTAAACAATATACATGCGCTTTTTTTCATCATAACAGTTGTCCCTCCCATCATAATTAAACCATATTTTTCCTTAAAAATAAACTGAATATTTAATATTATATTTAAAAACCTCGTACAATTAAGTACGAGGCTAATTTCATTTATTCAAATGATTATTTGATTGATCATCCTGTTCTTTTCTTAACTCTTGTTCTTCATCTTTTGGTAATTGTTTATCATTATCTTTAATTGGATTCGTTTCTCTATTTTCTATCATATCATTTGGAACTTGTGGCATTACTCGGCCCACAATAGCGGCTAATTCATCTAGTATACCTTCACCTGTTTTTCCTTTTTTAATTTGCTTTCCGATTTGTTTGAGCCGTTCATACGTATCAACATCTGCTACAACGACTGCATTAGCACCGTCAGGGTCATTTTTTAAACTTTCTGCAACAGAGTATTTAATTGATTCAACTCGAGTTCGATCAAGTTTTGCTTTTACATCAATACCTACAATAGCATATTTTCCAACAACGACCGCTGTTGCATCATTCACACCTGGCACACTTGCTGCTAAAGATGCTAAATGATCTGCTGCTTTTTCATTTGGCTTATTTGATTTATTCGTATAATTAACATTTTTCATTGAAACATTTTTTTGTTCCGGCTTTTCGTTTGGATTGTCTTTTTTTCCAATACTGCATCCAGTTATAACGAAGCAAAGCATCAATATATATATTAGAGTTTTCATTATTTTCACCACTTCACTATTAAGGTTTAATCATAAATTTTTTCAACAGCTTGCATTTTCTTTACCTTTTCCTCGGCCCCGCTATTAGCATTAATGAATATTTGGTACGTATCTTTTCCTAAAGTGCCTACAAATTCATAGCAAAGTACTTCATTATGCAAATCATTGACTACTAAAGCTTTACGTTCTTCCATGACTTTTACATCCGGATTGATTTTCTTTCTTGCTTCTGCTGCAGTTAGCTTTGCCGATGGAACTGTTCGCTTTTGATGTGACGCTAAATATTCTTTTGCGGAGAACCCAACGATAGAACCATCATCTAAAGCAATTTTCATTTGGATTGCTTCTGGATAAATTCGTACTCCATTTTCATTTACTACATACGTAAATACACCAACATTATCATATTGAGAGCTATCATAAAGCTCCATATTATTAAACTTATGGTCCTTTAAAAATTTCAAACCTTTACTACCTGCATCGTTTAAACTAACTTTCTGTTCTTTAATTTCCCGGTTATTCATAACCCAAATTGGATATCCGCCTTTTCCGGTAATATCCATATAGAACTCGTTGTTCGTTGCTTCATCTTTAATTTTCACACTATAGAAGGATTCTTTCGCACCTTTTCCGCTTTTCTCAACATCTACTTTTTCATTTCCTTTTAAATTCAAAAACGATTTGGCAATTTTCGCCGCTTCATCTTTAGAAATTGCCTTTCCTTCCGCTTCAAATCCGCCTTTTTTATTTTTTTGCGCACTTGTAAAGGTCGGTCCGAAGTTTGTAGAAGAATATGATGTTACGTTTTTCTCTACAGTTTTCAATCCATCAATAATTGTGTTATCTGCTGGATCGCGATTTGATGCAAGTGCCATTTCTACATCCATCCAGCGTAAATTATTTTTCAAAACAAGATGTTGTACTTTTCTTAGTTCATCTTGTATATTTCCTGCATTTGAATATAAAGTTTGCAACGTTTTATATTCTTGCTCATTTAACGGTTCTTTTTCTAAATCACGAATGGCTGCACGGTAACTAAAATCACCGATATTCGCTAAAAATTCTTCCGTTTTATTAAATGGCATTAATGTTAAAGGAAGTTGCCCTACATCTGAGCGAGCTTCAGATGTTAAACGCCATACATCCGCTAATGCAGGTGATAAAGATGATCGTGAATTCATCGCAAGTGTTGTGCCAATTTTATCGTGTAATAAATCGACTTCGTATGCTAAATCATGGAATGCACGTTGATAGCTATTTTCCGCTCGAATTAAAACTGCATTTTTCTCTTGGTGCTCTTTATAGCCCCAATAGCCTGTTCCTACTACACCGACTGTTAATAATACAATGATAATACCTCGTAACATTGTCCCACCTCCGCTCTATTTACAGAAAATATGTTTACCGATTTTTTTAATTTGTGGACGAGTCCAAATCCATTTACTAGTCGCGGTATCTGGATTGAAATAATATAAAGCATTTCCTGTTGGATCCCATCCGTTAATCGCATCTAAAACTGCTTTTTTTGCTGTTTCATTTGGCGTTAAATATATTTGCCCATCGGCTACCGCTGTAAATGCTCTAGGCTCAAAGATTACACCTGAAACAGTATTTGGGAATGACGCACTTGTAACACGGTTCAAAATGACAGCAGCTACTGCAACTTGTCCTAAATATGGTTCACCGCGTGATTCTCCGTATACTGCGTTTGCCATAAGCTGAATATCATTTTGAGAATAACCGTTCGGAACATTTGTCCCTTTATTTTGAGGTGGTTTATTCTCTTGTGCAGTGCCACCGCTATTTCCTTTATTCGTTGTCGTCCCTTTATTAGCAGTTGACTTGTCATACTTCGTTGCCTTCACGAGCATTTGCTTCGTTTTAGCTCCAGCTAAACCATCAACGGGTAATCCGAATTTCTCTTGAAAATTCCGAAGTGCCCAATATGTACCCCATCCGAAAACACCATCCACTTTTCCCGTATAAAACCCGTTATATTTCAAACGAGATTGCAGTTCAATGACATCTTCGCCAGATGCTCCTCTTTGAATAACTTGATTAGAAAAAGCTTCTACATTCTTTAATTGTATACTACTGACCATTAAAGACAGTCCTATGAACGCAAGTAAAACTGCTATTTTAAAAATAGCTTTTTGGCGCATAATTTTCCCTCCTTAATTACGGAAATGATTTCTTGGTTATGTTTTGTAAAAGCCTCGCTTTTATGTAAAGAAGACAAAAAAATCCAAACTAATATCGTTGAAAAAATATGTAAACAATATAAAAAAGGATAAAAGGAGTTCATCATGAAAAAATTGTTAAAACGTGTCGCACTTGTCATTCTGTTCCTAACAACATGTTCAAATATATATACAGGCTCATCAATTGTTCATGCGCAGCCGCCGTATGCCAAATGGGGTAAACTTGCCGTAGAAAAGACGAAAGAACAATACCCAAAAGCAGAAATTATTGACTATCTTCATATAGGTAGAAAACCAAAAACAGTTCAAATAACTGTTGAAAAATTTAAATTGTGGTTACGTGAGAACGGAAAAGAATACGGTGTTTTTGTTGATGTAGAATTTGAAACGAAGACGGAGAAATTTATAAAGTTGTCGTTTCAGAAGACGAGTAGATAAAGTGAAACCTTAATCAGTGGGGGTTTTGTTCATCTCCCACTAATCATCAGCCCTCACCAATCGGACTTTTACGGGCAGCCCGACAAATAGCTGGATAAAGTGAAACCCCCACTGTTAAAAACAGACACAGTGGGGTTCTTGCATTTCTAAAATTCTTTTCTAAAGTTTCGATTCCCTAAAAATCTTACCAATATACAAATAGCACCAATTACAACTGCTATTCCTATACTGTATAAAAGTACTTTACCATATCCACCTATTCTCGGATCTAAAAACGGATATGGATACCAATTCACGATTGGACCACGTATTAAGCTATATACAACGTAAAAAAACGGGAATAAAAGCCAACTTGCAGCTTGTTTCCAAGTGATTTTCTTAATAGGTGGATTTAAAATCCAATCTAAAAGCATTGTAATCGGCATGATATAATGTAGCACAGTATTTACCCATGGTATTGCCGTTTGAAGTGACTCTTCTAATCCTCTTAGTAACAAAAAATAAACGAGTCCTGTCGTAAGTATATATACCGTCGCCGCACCACGAAGTATACTAAACTGCTCTGAGCGACCAAATGTAGCTGTTCCGATACTACTTAAAAGGAGAATACATGCAACTAAAATGTTACTTTCGATAGTAAAGAAACTAAAAAAGTTAACTGGATTGAACGGTTTCACTTGTGCCCTGATTATGAATTGCGTAATAATGGCGCTACATACTAGAAGACTTAAACAGAATCTAAATAAAGATAAATTTTTTTCATCCTTCATACATTCCCTCCTTTTCTTATATATAATTAGAATTTCCCTGTACATGCTCAATAAATAGTTTTAATGGAACGAGCCCACGTTTTGGCATATGACTACTTATAATAGCTACTACTTCTAACTGAGGAATGATAACGATGTATTGTCCGCCGTATCCCATAGCGAAATATATACAATACGGTATGTGAAATCTTTCGGTATGTAATACCCACCAGTGATATCCATATGCGCCGACATGTTCATATGTTTCAAAATGCGCCCTACTTGACTCTTCTAACCATTTCGCTGATACAATTTCTTTTTCATTCCAATATCCATTTTGCAAACATAATTTTCCTAATTTTAATAAATCGGTAGATTTCATTTTCATACCGAAGCCGCCGACATATATACCCTGCGGATCTTGTTGCCACTCGTATTCGTTAATTTCTAATGGATTAAATAAATATTTCTTTGCAAACCGCTCTGTCGACATTCCAGTAGCTTCTTGAATAATATAGCTCAGTAAATGAGAAGAACCTGAATTATAATTCATTTTTGTAGCAGGTTCTTCAATTATTGGCTTTTCTAATATGTACTGTACCCAGTTCTCTGATTCTACAAAGTCATTTGGGAATACTACTCCATTCCCAAACTCTTTCCAGTCCTCACCAGTAGTCATTGTTAATAAGTGATATAGTGTTAAATTATGTTTTCCCTTAGGTACATTTTCAATCCACTCTGTGATCGGTGTATGTATATCATTTATATAGCCCTTATCAACTGCAATACCAATTAATAAAGATACGATACTTTTTGTAATCGAATTTATTTTATATAAGTTATTTGCACATTCGGGTGTTTTATAATACTCAGTTGTTAATTGTCCTTTTTGATAAACAAGAAATGTATTCACTTTTTTCTTTTCGAATTTATTTTCTAGTTGCTTGAAATCCAAAAACTTTACCTCCATTTAAATAGTTAATCCATTTATTATATCTTGTTCCTTCATTTTAAACATAATTGTGCTCAAATAAAAATAAACCTGTCAGCCATAATGAACTGACAGGTTTATTTTTATAATTTTGTACGAACATTCCAAAGCTCTGGGAAGAATTGTTGATCAAGTACTCGCTTTAAATA
This sequence comes from Bacillus sp. RCC_6_1, assembly GCF_041360755.1. Classification (NCBI taxonomy): domain Bacteria; kingdom Bacillati; phylum Bacillota; class Bacilli; order Caryophanales; family Bacillaceae; genus Bacillus; species Bacillus sp. RCC_6_1. The sequence continues at coordinate 221,325 of NZ_JBFUPV010000005.1, read as the reverse complement.
AGAAACACCGGAGGATCCACCTGTACCCATTTTATGTCCAATAATTCTTTCTACTGTTTTCATATGACGGAAACGCCATTGTTGTAGCCAGTCTTCAATATCAATCAATTTTTCAGCAAGCTGATATAAATTCCAATATTTTTTCACATCCGCATACACTTCTAACCATGCTGCTTCTACTGTTGCATCTTCTTCATAAGGCTGCGTAATATCACGGTTTAACACATCTTTATGAATAGGGAATCCTTCTTTTACTAATGCTTGAATCGCGACATCATATAGACTTGGTGCATGTAGCGCTTTATGAAGTCGTGCATGTAATTCTGGATCCTTTTCATAAATTTTTAATGCATGTGGCGTTTTATAGCCAAGTGCATACTCAATCATACGATATTGATACGATTGAAAACCTGAAGCTTGACCGAGTGAATCACGAAACTCAATATATTCTGATGGTGTTAATGTCGCGAGAATATCCCAAGATTGAATAATTTGAGACTGAATTTTTGATACACGTGCTAACATTTTAAAAGCTGGTTGTAATTTATCTTGTTTAATAGATTCAATCGCCGCATTTAGCTCATGTAAAATGAGCTTCATCCAAAGCTCACTTGCTTGGTGAATAACGATAAATAACATTTCATCATGATGGTCTGATAATCTTTTTTGAGAAGATAGTAAACTATCTAATTGTAAATATTCCCCATACGTCATATTCTCTTTAAAATCCGTATGAATCCCTTTTTCCATAATTACTTTTTCATTTTCTTTCATATTAGCCAAACGCCCCTTTTATATGATTCTACTTATATTGGTCTAATAACGGCTCGAACTGGACTTCCATCCGCATCAGTTAATGCAAGTGGTAATGCAATCAATTCATAATCACCGTCTGCTACATGATCTAGTACGACATTTTCTAAAATATGAATTCCATGTTTAAATAATTGATGATGCGCTGCTAATTCTTTATCATCTAGCGGATCAACTGATGGGACATCTACTCCGATTAAACGAATACCTTTCTCCGAAAGAAAAGGTGCTATGTCTGCACGTAAATGAGGGATCACATCTGGAAATTCTTCAGCTTTTCCATGTGAAGATGTACGTAATAATAATCGTTCTACACCTTCTAAATGAAAGCTTTCTAATTCCTTTTTTCCGATGCTTTCAAGATTAGAAACGTCAATAATCCGTGCTGGGCCAACATAAACTTGAACATCTAAATCCAATACTTTCTTTCCATCATTATCAAAATGAAATGGTGCATCAATATGAGTGCCTGTATGAATACTCATCGTTAACTTTCCAACATTTACTGAGCCACTTTCTTCTTTTGACCATGAAACTTCATATGAGAACGGTGTGTCTCCTGGCCACGTTGCAATATCATTATTTAGCGGTTGTGAAATATCAATCCACTCTGATGTTTTCATGCTTATGCCACAACCTCTCGCTTATTTTCAAACTGTTTATACTCTTCTTCTTTCATAATTTTCTTTAATATTTGTACAGATTTCCACACTTCTTCATATGTGTTATATAAAGCGACCGGCGCCAGTCTTACTCCATTAGGTGCTCGGAAATCAGGGATAACTCCATTTGCTTTTAGCGCTTTACAAATACGTGCTGCTTCTGCATGTTCTAAATATATGTGCCCGCCACGTTTTTCATCCTCTAATGGATTTCCAATTGTAAATCCGAAATCTTTTAATTCGTGATCAATTAAATTCAGCATATATCTTGTAATATGTAAAGATTTTTCGCGTAAACGTTCAATACCAGCATCTTTAAACATTTCAAGAGAACCAATTAAAGGTGCTGTACTTAATACGTGCGGTGTACCAATTTGATAAGCACCTGCATGATCGGCAGCTGTTAATGTATGCTCCATATCAAACTGTTTATCTTTTCTAGAACTAAACCATCCAGACAATCCTGGCAGTCTATTAAAATGTTTACTATTTACATAAAGGCCTGCAACACTACCCGGTCCTGCATTTAAATATTTATAATTGCACCAAACAGCAAAATCGACATCCCAATCTTTGAAATGATGCGGAATAGATCCTATTGAATGGCATAAATCAAATCCAATGTGAATGCCGCGTTTATGAGCTTCCGTTGTTAAACTTTTCATATCAAGAATTTGACCACTTCTATATAAAACAGAAGGTAATAAAATTAAAGCGATATCATCTTCCATCGCATGGATAATATCTTCTTCAGAAAGTGTTCTACCATCTCGGCTTTTCACTCTTACTAAATGCTCCTCTGGGTCTAATCCTTTTAAACGAATTTGACTTTGAAGTGCATAAATATCTGATGGGAAAGTCAATTCATCCGCAAGTATTTTTGTACGTATTCCTTTCGGCTCATAAAACGTCGCAATAACTTGGTGTATATTCGCAGTTGTGGAACCGGTTACAATAGTTTCTTCCGGTAAAGCTCCAATAAGAGGGGCTGTAAGTTTACCTAATTTCTCTGAAAGGAAAAACCACGGATGCTCACCTTCTGTCCAGCCGTCAATACCATACTCTTTCCACGAATCTAGCAACGTAAGTAATGATTTCTCTGCTCTTTTTGAAAGTAGCCCTAATGAGTTTCCATCTAAATATATAGTACCTTCTTTTTTATAGAATTCAGTTTGAAAATCTTTCAGTTCATCATGTTTATCACATTCAAGCGCATACTCATAAGTTGGTTGAAATGGTTCTTTATACATGGTGTCACCTTCTCTTAATTTTCTTTTTATTCTAACTAATTGAAATATATCACCTTAATTGATACAACGTCAATGATATTATGTCAGTTGACTTTATATATGAACTTCTTTTACAATACAATTATATTTTCAGATATTTCAGTATAAAGAGGTGATTCTTTGAAAAACAGTACCCTTTCATCAAGAAAACACCGCTCCTTAGAAACGAAGAAGAAACTATTACACTCTGGTTACACTATTTTTATACGTAACGGATTTCAAAAAACGACAATTACACAAATTATTAAACATGCAGAAACCGGATATGGTACAGCATATGTATACTTCAAAAACAAAGATGATCTCCTAATTAGTTTAATGGAAGATGTTATGAATCGTTTTTATAATATCGCTGAACGCTCTTTTTCTCCACAAACAAAAGAGGAAGCACGTATAATGATCCAAAATCAAGTTAGAGCATTCCTGCAATTAGCAGATGAAGAACGCGCTATTTTGCAAGTTGTAGAGGAAGCGATAGGATTATCAAGAGAAATACGGCAAAAATGGGATGAGATTCGGGAACGTTTTATAACAAGCATTAAACAGGATATTACTTACTCTCAAGAAAGTGGATTAGCACAACCTAATTTAAATAAAGAGATTGTAGCACGCGGTTGGTTCGCGATGAATGAATCGTTTCTTTGGACTATTATGCAAAATGACAAAAAGATTAACTTAGAGGAAATTGTGTATACGTTAACGGAGATGTATACGACCGGGTTATATAAATAGCACACCTTCAATAAATAAGGTGTGCTATTTTACATCTATAAAAATATATTATCCGGGTATGGTAGTGCTAAAGGAGGCTTTTCAGAAAATGAGAAATATTGTAGTTTTAAAGATTCACCATCTATCGATTTCAGTTTTCCACTAGTAATTTCACATTCAAACACAACAACAATATATTCTACTTGATCGCCATTCGGATATATATGACGGAACCTTTCCCCTCCAAATACCCCTTTTTGTTTTTTTACTTGCACTTTCAAACCCGTTTCTTCCCACACTTCACGAACTACCGCTTCTTCTGGAGTTTCTCCAGGCTCAATTGCTCCAGCCGGCAAACTCCAATATTCTCCGCCAGGATATTGAAATAAGAGTTCTCCCTGCTCGTTTTTAATAACTGCAGCTACACTTGGCATAAATATTAGTTCATGTCCTAATTGCTCCCGGATTTTTTTATAATATAGCGACATCGACATATAATTCTCTCCCACTCCATTAATGAATAACTGTATTTTCTGACATATATTCTATAATAATACCAATAACAATTTCTATATAGAAAGGATAAGAAAATGACCCAAGTACAACTAGTAAATAGCTTTCTATCATTTTTAGGAACGACAAAACAGCCTACTAGCTTAAAGTTTTTAAATGAGCTTATTAAAGCTCATCAAGAAAAAGTAAAAGAACCAATACACTTATCAAATATGAAAGAACTTATTTCAAGGTCTAACGATTGGCATACATCTCCTGTATTAAAGAAAATTCAGATTTTCGGTTATATCGATGGTATTCCAACTTCTATTAATGATAATGTTTTAAAACGATATTTCCAAGGTAAGAAAAGAGAACAAATCATTACATCTTCTGAACTTAATTATTGGATAACAGAAAGATTTTGTGTTGATAAAGAAATATATGAAAGAGCTATTGAGATTTTCAATGAAAAATCTTCAAATAGAATATTACAAACAAGTTCTTTAATATCTTTAGGCTGAGGTAAATAGCTAGTTGAAGGAGCAATTTCAAAATTAAAGCTTATATGTCCACATCCAGTTAGCCACATATAGTGACATTTCAACTCTTCATCGAACATATATTTCACAATATCTATAAATAATAAATCTCCTGCGTATTGCAACAGAAACTCCATATTCGAGCTACAAGTATAATAATTGTCATCGTCATCAAGATTTTTTATATTATATTCCGCCAAATCCCATAAAAAATCTTCTTTTAATATATTTTTAATTTTTTCAACAATGCTTATCCCCCCGAATTTTCCCAAGAATAACTCTCTAATCTACTTAAAATAATTTCAGTAAATTCTTCAGCAATGTCCTTAGAAATCTCACCACGATTTCCAATAATATCCCAAGCAATATTAATTGAAGTCCATCTCATCAATGAATTCTTTTCAAATTTTAAAAACTCTATTATTTCCTCCTCTTTCATTTCACTTAGAATTGCTTTTAATTCACTTTCTTCTAATTTACTTCTTTGATCATAATCAGTTTGATTTAGTATTTTTACATATTCCTTACTTTCTTGATAAAAAGCAATCTTTACTTGTTCTGGTGATAAATCCGCTAATAGTTTTTCAATTTCTTCAGCGCCTATTTCTTTACCTTTATTTATACATTTGAAATAACATCCCATTTTAACTTTTCATTAATTTCACTCATAAGTTGGGGTATTACTACTTCACCATATTTTTTAAAACATTCATGAGTTCCTTCGTAATTTTAAAATAAAGTTTGATTAAAAATATCGTGTTAACCCGTATTCTATGGTCAATAAAAAGAATCCATTTTGAAAAAGATTGATCAAAATGGATTCTTATCCAGCAGGTTTATGTTTTGGTTTTATAAAAAAGTTTGATCATTTTCTATCAATGAAAACAATTAATTGACTATTTTTATTATGAAGAGGTCGGAGCAGGAAATTCATCAATTTTGATACGAAGTAAACTATAAGGTTTCTGTCGTAAGTCTTTTCCATAATGAAATCTAGGCTGTCGATGTAATTGGTTCACAATGACATACAAATATTGATCCGGACCAATTGAAAAAGTATCCGGCCACAAAATTCTCGGATCATGTGCGATAGCTTCCATTATGCCATTTGGCAATATCTTACGGATACTGTTGTTTTCATAATCTCCAGCATAAACAGCTCCCTTTGCATCGGTGATCATTCCATCAGACGCACCTTTTTCTCCCCAATACTCCACATGATAAGGTAAATTCATGTCCGGTATCGTTCTGTCTCTCAAGGCTTCTGTTGAGATCGAGAACAAATGCCGACTGGTTAGTGGAGCAAAAAATAATATCTTTCCATCGGGAGAAATCGCAAGACTATCAGACGCCAACCTAAATGGAGAAGTTGAACCGTCTTTGTTTCGATTCATTAAAATTTGACCTTCTACTTTCGGTAAAAAATAGGGATCGGGTGAAGTTGAATTTGCTCCATTTAACCGTCTAAACGCGTTTCCATTTGATAAATCTACGACGATAATAGCTCCTGGTCCTCTTGAAGAAGAATCCGTTATATAGGCATAACCTGCTTTTCCAACACGAAAATCAAAACGGACATCATTCAGATAAGTTGTAGGCAGGACAACATCTTCTGTAAAGGTATATACTTTTCTTATTGTATTGGTTTCTAAATCAACAGCGACTAATTTTGCCCCCCCTTTAATAGGTTCAGAAAAATTGGGTGCCGCTGTATCTAATATCCAAAGCGTTCCCCTTCCATCAGCAACTACACTTTGGACACTGATGAAAGTCATTGGGATATTCTCGGGATTAACCAAATTGGTTTGTAAATTAGGATAAGGCTGCAATTTATCCTCAAAAATTTCCGCCACCGTAAATTTAACATCGTCTCCCCATTTCGGAAAGCAAATGAAAATACGACCGGTTTCTGAAACAGTAACACCTGTAGGCATAGCCCCATAAAATGCATAAACTAGTTCTAAATTACCGAAATATTTTTCACTAGGTAACATAGGTTTCATAATATCCTCCTCAAGCATTCAAACGGGATATCTCCTATATATGATTTATATTTTTTCTAGTGCATGTTTCTTAATAAGTTTTTCTATACGAAAAGATGATTGAATTGATTGTTTTCGAAATTTAATAAGTCTGTCAGAAGAAAGGAAACATTTTAATTTAAAGGTCTCCAGATGAAGTAGAATTCAATTAGCAGGTAGCTAAGTTCAACATTCCCGAATCAACGTTAAGCTAGTATAAAAAATGGGGAAATATCCCCCTTTAAATTTGTGAAAAAATGTACTTAAGCTAAACTGCCCGTTAGTTTAAGTGTAACACTTCACAAACAATCTATTGAGTATTCTTATTATTCCTGTTTCCTCAACAATCTGGCCCTTTAATTGAACAATACAACTGAAATTTAAGGGGCAAAAGAAAAATCTTATATTAATACAGGGTTTTATCAATCTTTTTTATAAATTATCAAACTTTATTTTAAATCAATACCACACTTTATTCCATGTTCCATGAGTGACTAACGGGTGCTTTGAACAAGAAAATAAAGGTGAGTACATATTATACATGACTAATATGCGCTCACCTTTATTTTTTTAGGATTTTTAGCTTTTAGGTCTTGATAATAATTTTTAGTGGTTTTATTAACAATTTATATTTAGTAAAATTGCTTTTTATGAATTTAATATAAGTCCAAAGAATTTCCTGGTCAATATAATAACGTATATCAGCACACTTTTTCTTTATTCAGTCTACTTACAATTCCAACTATAAATTTATATTCAATCCTCCTCTTCTTAGTTTTTTTAAACCCTTCTTTCGTATCAAAAATAAAACACGTTTTCCGAAACCAAATTCGTACATATAAAGACTCAAAATAAATAGGTTTTATAATTCCTCGTTCCTCAAATTCAGTTCCATCTTTATTTTCAGTTTCTGTTCGAACGAACCACCTATTTCCGAAGCCAATTTCAATATACTTCACATAAGTCCCCCTTTCGGAAATTAATTTCTAACTGTTCTATTATTTCCCCGGTAAGCGCACATTCCGACAGAACATGAGCCCACAAAGAAAAAGTAGATTGCAAAAATCTACTTTATAACTTATATTTTTGCATTCGTTTATAAAATGTACTACGGGGTACATTTAATAGTTTTGCAGCTAACGAAACATTTCCATTTGTCTTTTGTAATGCTTCAATCATGCTATCACGCTGTATTTTTTCGCGAAAATGTAATGTATGTTCTGTTTTATTTTCAACTTGTAACTCAAGTTGTTGTTGATTTCCCCTCATTGTTTGTAACAAAAAAGCGACTTGTTTTTCGCATATTTCCCGTCCTTGCGACAAAATGTAAATGCGTTCTAATACATTTACTAGTTCCCGAATATTTCCGGGCCATGTATGTTGTAAAAATTGATTGTATATACTCTTTGGAAATACAACATTCCAATTCTTCTGTTCGCAAAAGTGTTGTATAAAATATGGGATATCCTCTTTTCTTTCTATTAACGATGGAACATATAACGGATAAACGTGCAAACGATAATATAAATCTTGACGGAATTTCCCTTCTTCTACTAACCGTAGTAAATCTTTATGTGTGGCAGTAATAATACGAATATTTACTGGTACCAATTTTGAACTCCCAATTGGAGTTATTGTGCGTTCTTGTAAAACACGCAATAATGCTACTTGCATCTCTGGTGGTACTTCACCAATTTCATCTAAAAATAATGTTCCTCCGTTTGCTTGTTCAAATTTCCCTTTATATCCTTGACGTCGCGCACCTGTAAACGCACCTTCAGCATAACCGAACAATTCACTTTCCATTAATTCTTTAGGCAAAGAACCGCAGTTAACAGCTATAAAGGGCCCGTCTTTTCTTGGACTATTTTCATGAATCGCTCTCGCGACATATTCCTTTCCTACTCCTGTCTCACCACATACATACACACTAGCATCAGTCGGTGAAACAAGCTTAATTTCTTCTAGTGTGTGTTGAAATGCTCTGCTTGTCCCGGTAACTCCTGAAAAAGTAATCCCTTTTATAAATGTGAGAGCAGAATATGTATTCATTTGTTTATTTTCCTTTAAATACATACATTTCCCAATCATTCTTTCATTACTATATACTGGTATCTCTAATTTAGTTTCCAATCCATGGTGCATTAACTCTTCAAGTTTCATTCTTGACCAATTATTTATTCGTTCACGAACGCTCTTACTCGCAGAAACGATAACATCACGATGATTACAAATAACTACTTGTTCATCACTATCAATGACATCTAAAAAACGATGGATTAAGTGTAATTCATTTTGATGAACTCTTATGCTACATTCACGTTCTATCGCATGTGCAATTGAAGTTACCATACCGAGCATATATGGATGCGAAAATTCAATCGGACACGAGAAATCTAGAACACCAATTAATTTCCCATCATCATTATGAATGGGAGCAGCCGCACAACTCCAGCTATGAGATGCCACGGTGTAATGTTCAGTACCACTTATCATAATAGCTTCTTCAATTTCTAGCGCTGTTCCAATTGCATTTGTGCCAACAGCTGATTCCGTCCATTTTACACCTTCAATAAAATTAATATGTTTCGCTCGCTTTAACGTTTGTTTATTTCCACTTAACGATAGAACATAACCATCTGGATCGATTAATAATGCCATCATTTGTAGTTCATCAATGGTTTTTCTCATATTTTGTATTTGAGGTAATGCGATATCAAGGAAAATTTCACTCTTTTTCTTTTGTTCTTGAAAAATGTTAGAAGACAAAATTTTCTGACCTTTATTCATGTGAGGATTAACATTAGCCTGTTTACATCGATGCCACGATTCTGAAATTCTTTGATTTATGCGATTTGAATCAAGAACACCTTCATTAACAAACTTTTTCCATGTATGTAAGTAAAACGGTGAAGCTAACATTGTATCATCTCCCTTTTAATTGTTTTGGAGATTTATAAAACATACTTTTATTATAAAACTGAATAAAAGCGTTTTCAATACAACTAGCAAGACGACACAAATATGTTAATAATTTGAATATCTTAATGCACTTCTTTATTCTTTTTTAGTAGCACTATATTTTGTATAATGGACGCAAAGAAAATACATAACCAAAACCACTTTTGTGGATTACCATTTATAAAGAAAACAATCACGGCTATTGCAAATAAAATAGTGGATGCTAAACTAAAATATAATTTTGTTTTAATTTCTCTTATCCCTCACCCCTCTGTTACTTTACAGTACATACTAACTCTTCATTTTTCATCTCTACTATGTACTCCTGTAAAACATATTCTTTCCCTCCATGGTTTTCATACCATTCATGTATTCCTTTAATATGCCTCTCGTCACTTCTAATTTTCGATTCTATTTCATTATACTGTTCATAACTATCATATTCCCATATGGCAAATACTTCAGACGTACCATTCTTATTATCTTCCATCCAGCGTCCTATTAGCCTAGAACCATGCTTTAATTGATTAGGTAAGTTCGTGTGATTGAAATGATCATTAAATACTTCTATGAATTCATTTTTCACTACATAGTACTTCCTTCTGTAAAACATACTTCTTCACCTCTTTCATGAAAAGTATTAGTAAATCTTCCCATCACTACCGTATTATAATACTTTCCATCCGATAGTCTTTTGTCATTTTTCAAAATGCCTTCTACTTCAAAACCTAATTTTTTATAAAGATGAATAGCTTTCTCGTTTGTCTCTAATACTTGTAAAGATATTTTATTTACTGCATTTTCGTCAGCCCATTTAATAGATTGTTGTAATAGGCTCTTCCCCATTCTATATCCCCAAAACTCTTTTAAAATACAAACGCCAAACTCCACTTTATGAGATAATCTCTTAAAATTTGATCCTTCACATCTTGAAAATCCAACAATTCGATTGTGCACTTCTACAACTAAAAAGAGATTCTTCGTTTCTTCACTATCTGTTTTTATTATTTTTTGAAACCCTAGGTCATCTATAAATCCCTCTCCAGCATCTCTATCCATATTTTCAGTTTCTCCATCAATCTGAACTCTAATTTTCGATAACTGCTCAGCATCTTTTTCAGCTGCAGAACGAATTGTATAAGTTAATCCATTTATATGATACTCTTGCTCTTTTACAATCATGTCAAACTCCTTTCAAATCAATATAATGGCGCTATTACAACTTGTTTACCTTGTTTCTCAAATTCCTGAACAGTTTCTTTACTAGCCTCTTCGTCAGTTATAATAAGGTCAACTTCTTTTAGAGACTCTCCTCTTATAAAACAATCTATTCCAAGTTTATTATGCGGAGCTAAACAAATATTTCTTCTAGCAATTTCACTTACTCTTTTACTAAAATAAGCAACTTCAGGTGTTGCAGTACTAATACCTTGTAATGAAATGCCTCCACCTGTAGAGAAATAAAGATCAATAGAAAATCTACTTATCAATTCAGAGGCAAATGTATCAGTAATATTTCCTGAAGGCTTTACTTTTCCACCAATTAAATATGTATCGATGTTCTTATATTCTCTTAGATGACCAGCTATTTCTATAGAATTCGTAATAACCGTAAATGATACTTCCGGTAAATATTTCAGCATCGCATTATGAATGGAAGCCCCGCCAATAAAAATAGAATCATCTTCTTGTATATAAGATGCCGCAACTTTTGCAATTGTGTTCTCATATATTGAGCTATCACTATAACGTTTAGCTGGTTCCGCAGCTAAGTTCCTCACTCGCGTAAGTTCAATTGCACCTCCGTGCGTTCTTTTTAATAAACCATCCTTTTCCATAATAGACAAATCTCTTCTTATAGAATCAATAGACATTTCAAATCTTTCCGCAAGTTCCTTTGCGATTACTCTTCCATCTGTATTAAGTAGTTCTAAGATTCTCTCTCGACGTTCTTCAGTAAACATGTTATCACCACCGTTATTGAAGATTCAGAAACTTAAACTTTATTTTAATTATATGTATGCCTCTTCTGTTTTACAATATTTTCAGTTCTTATTTATTCCGTTTTATACAGTCTTCTCCCGCTTTCTATCCCATTAATTTGCCAACCGAATAAATGTATATCTGTATATTACGCAAAAATACTTTCATTTACCTTCCTGTTGATGTAAAATTATTCCTATGTTTTACTTTTTAATACAGAAAGGGATTACTATGAAATCATTAATCAAAACGACATGTACAGCATTATTATTTACTGGAATATTAACAGGATGTAATAGCAATACTACATCAAAACAAGAAAAGAGCGCTCTCGAAAAGAATGCAATGCACTATGGAGAAATAGTTAAAAACGAATACTATAGAGCGACAGTTGAAAATGCAAAGTTTGAAAAAATAGACAAAGAGCGACGCCTTACTACTCGTGTTATGATTAATAATGTTCGGGACGATGGACAAACTATTGATCTTTCGGAAATAAAATATTTCATACAAGATGAAAAAACTGGTCAGAAATATGAAGGTGAAGCTCATCCGATAGATGACGAGCACTATAAAAATGTTCCACACGAATTCTCTTTAACTACTGACGTTGTGTTTGAACTGAAAACTTCACCAAAAGATTTAAATAATATGTATTTATACATAGATAGCAAAGCAGCGCCGTTAACAGATACATATTGGAAGCTTGATAATTTAGTATCTAAATAGAAAGACCAGTCTTACATGACTGGTCTTTTACATTCATACATTTAACTTTCATTAACACTTATATTCATTTTCTAATAACAACTTGAATAACATCAGCTAAACCAGTGTGCCCTTTCCCTTCAATTCGCTCTTGTTCGCCATTAAAGAAATGAATTACCTTATGTTCTTCACACCAAGTAAGGATATCAATTGGATCATACAGCATATCAACATCTTTTGGTCCACCAGTACCATATTTTATTTGTTTTTTTGAGTAAACTTCAAACATAATTAAACCACCAGGCTTTATCGTTTGTATCATTTTACCTAATATCATTTTTTTATAATTATCATGAAAATGTCCAAATACCATAATTGCTGCATCATATTCATTTTCTGGCAAACTATCAGCTAATAAATCTACTTTTTTTGTATGCACGTTTACGTTATGCTTCTCTGCCAATTTTTTTGTCTTCTCTAATCCATCTTCCGAATAATCAATAGCTGTTACTTCGTTCCCTTGTCTTGCTAGAAATACAGCATTTCTACCTTCTCCCTCCGCGAAAGCTATTACTTTATTGTGATTTGCTAAACGAAATGCTTGTTCTTTAATAAATGTATTAGGTTCTTCCCCGTAAAAATATTCATCTGATTTATATCGATCATTCCAAAATTTAGTCATCATCTTCTCTCCTTCTTCATATCATTTTCTAACTACAATTAAAGATATCGAAGAGTCTTTTTATCCTTAATTAATTTAAAAATAAAAGCAGATTAAAAATCCACTTTTATTTTTTTCGCAAGATCTACGATTTTTTGATTTCGTAACTCTTCTTCCATTTTCTCTTCTGCTGCGAGCATTACTTCATTAATTAAACATCCAGGTTTGTCATGTAAACAACATTCAAACAATGATGTTTTACCTTCAATTGCATGTATAATATCTAAAAATGAAATATCTTCCCAATTCTTACTAAGTGAGTAACCGCCCTTTGGACCAGATGATGAATGTATCATCCCTTCCTTCGTCAACTTAGTTAGTATTTTAGACAAGTACGTTGGTGAAACATTTTGCATTTCTGCTAATTGGTGAACACTAACTAACTTATTTGGTGTAGCCTTTGCCAGAAAAAGCATTGTATGAAGAGCATAATTTGTAGCTTTAGAATATTTCATAATACAGCTCCTATTGTAGACTTCATGTATCTACAATAACTTTATTTTTTTATTATGTCAAACGTTTGTAATACTCCATACAACATTATTTCTTCACAAGTAATACATCTGCCGCGCAAATCGTCACTTCTCTAAATGGAGAGTCAAATAAAACACCTAGTTCAAAACCATCTTCAGTAAGAGCTATTTCATGATATAACCACCAAGCATTTTCAAAGTTTTCCGGCATAGAACACTTTGTTACTCCTATAAAGGTTACTTCAAGTTTATCAAATTCACTAAAAGTACCACTGCAATCTAATACGATAGACAAAGTATCTTCTGATTCTCTCTTTATTACTTTAATTACACTATCGTGTAGTGATGTCTTGTGTAACTGAGCGACATTTGACGGAAGTTTTTTCTCAATGGAATTAAAATATTCTACGTATAATTGATCTAATTGTGCCACTCTTTTCTCATAATCTGTTGTCCACTTTTGCATACGTTTTTTCAGTTCACCTGATGGATATTCTGAATTAATTGTGATGTTTTGTATAATTGAGTATATCGATTCAGGAAGGAATTTTAATAAATCTATTTTCCTTTCCTCTATTTCTTCCTTTAAACTTTGTATATCCATTTCTGACCATTCTTTTATAGACTCTATAAAACTTACAAATTCTAAAACTTGCATTTTTTATACCAATCTCTTGTAAAATATTTCAATGACACCTCTCCTAAAACATTTTTAAATCCAGTAAAAACAATATATCCACTTATTATATCATTCCAATAACTATTTTTTCTAAAGAAAAAATGTAAAACTGTAAATATTCCGCCTATTATTTCTAAAACTTCAGAATATTTACAAAAGTATAAAATTAGAATACATTTTAGCTGTACAAGATTCACCTGTACAAAAATTCAAACAAAAAGGGATGGTTATATGTTGAAAAAATTAGTAGCAGGAACATTAGTAGCGGGTTTTGCATTAACTGGAGGACTAGGTGCGGTAAGTGCTGAAGAAAAAAGCAACACAATTAAGTCATTTGATTATTTAAAAGTGGATGAACAAAATGTTAATTCATTTGCAAAATTAAATGATCAGGATAAGAAAAATATCCAAATTACTATGGTATTACCAGAGCAAAATGAAAATGGGGATTGGCTAGCTTACGGTTTTACTAGTCGTGAAACATTAGATGCGTATATTGAAAAGGATAAAAAAGCAATTAAAAATAAAATTAATCCTTTAGGTAGCGGTGCTGGTAGTACTGATTTTTATGAACATAAAGATAAAGGTGGCCAATATATTTACTGGAGTAGCGGCTTTAAAAACTTACCATCTAGCTGGAATGACAGAATTTCTTCTGTAAGTACAGCGTCACCTTCTGCAAGTTATTCAACGACACTTTGGGAGCACACTTCAACACAAGGATATGGAAAAGGCGTTTTATTTAAACACGCTGATTGGTACGGTAAAACTGCTAATTTAGCTGCTGATTGGAACGATATTACTTCAGCGATTGAAATTAAATAGTAATAAGACATTTAATTTCTTCTATAAAAATTCAAACCACTATTCTCTCTTTCATTTAGAGAATAGTGGTTTATCATATTTCTATTTAAGCATGTACAGCATGTCCTACTGCTTGCATTAACGCTTCATGAATCGCCTCAGATAAAGTTGGATGTGCTGCAATATAATCTCTCATTATATCAGCGGTAACTTCTGTATGAATCATTACGGTTCCTTGACCAATAAGTTCAGTTGCATAAGGACCGATAATAGAAATCCCTACAATTTCTTGGTATTTAGGTTCCACAATGACTTTTACTTTCCCTACTTGTTCTCCTAAAATAAGAGCTTTTCCGTTCGCTGTAAAAGGAAATTCTCCGATGAGAATATCACCATATTGTTCTCTTGCACCTTTTTCACTTAACCCGACACTAGCTATTTCTGGAGCTGTGTATATACATCGAGGCACAGCGTGATAATTTACTTTCACGTCTTCTCCACTTGCGTGTAATGCTGCTGTCGTTCCTTCATGGAAGGCAACGTGAGCAAGCTGAATTCCACCGATCACATCACCAGCTGCGTAAATATGTGATACGTTCGTTTGCATATGTTCGTTCACAGCAATCCCTTTATTTGAAAACTGAACCCCTGCTTTTTCTAAATCTAATTGTTGTACACGTGGTTTTCGGCCGACAGAAATGAGAACATATTCCGGGTTAGCTTCTTGGATACTACCTTCATATTCAAATGAAGCTTGCTTCTTATAATTATTTAATCCTTTTAAAGCAGCTCCTGTAAATATTTCTACGCCATCACTTTCTAATTTCTCTCTTAAAATATGTGCGATATCTTCATCTTCACCTGGTAATAATTGCGGTGCCATTTCAACAATCGTAACTTTTGTCCCAAGGCGACTATAAATACTTGCAAACTCGCATCCTATTACACCACCGCCAATGATTAACAATGAAGATGGTACACTCTCAAGAGACATCGCATGGCTACTATTTAAAATCCATTTTCCATCAAACTGAGCGAATGGTAATTCTGTAGGTTCGGAACCAGCTGCGATAATAAACCTCTCTCCATCCACTACTTCTTCTTTATTTCCTTGTACAACTCGCACACGATGATCCGTTTCGAATTTCGCTTTTCCTTTTACAACTTTAATTTTATTTTTCTTCATTAAATATTGTATTCCTTGGACGAGTTGCATTACGATTTGTGATTTCCTTGCCTGTATTTGATCCCAATCAATTGATATACTTCCTGTATTAAGCGTAACCCCATAATCATTCGCTTTTCTCACAATGTCATGCACTTCTGCACTTTCTAACAATGATTTCGTCGGCATACACCCAACATTTAAACACGTTCCGCCAAGGTCAGCTTCATCAATAAGAGTGACCTCTTTTCCATTTTGAGCCGCGGTAATTGCCGCTACATATCCAGCTGGTCCGCCTCCAATTACAACTAATTTACTCATTCTCTCACCTTCTCTTTATAAAAGAATTGTTATAGGTTCTTCTAAATAATATTTAATTGTGCGTAAAAATGCAGCTGCTGGTGCACCGTCTAGTACACGATGATCGAATGTTAAACTTAAAGGTAACATACTACCTTTTTTTAATTTTTTCCCTTTATATACAGGAACATGTTCAATTGCGCCAATACCTAAAATACCAGTCTCAGGTGTATTTAATACAGGTGTGAAATATTC
This sequence comes from Bacillus sp. RCC_6_1, assembly GCF_041360755.1. NCBI lineage: Bacteria > Bacillati > Bacillota > Bacilli > Caryophanales > Bacillaceae > Bacillus > Bacillus sp. RCC_6_1. Next base: position 204,746 of record NZ_JBFUPV010000005.1, on the reverse strand, counting down.
AATACCAAAGCTACCTAAATTACTAATTGTAAATGTCGTTCCGTGCATATCATCACTACTTAAGCTACCTGCTCGCGCCTTTTGTGCCATATCCTTAATCTCTTTAGACAACTCTACTAAAGATAAATTATTTGCAAAGCGAATAGCTGGAACGACTAATCCTTTTTCTAATGCGACTGCTATGCCTAAATGCACATGTTCAAATTGATGAATGGCATCATCTATATAAGCGCTGTTCATTTCTTTATGCTCTCTAAGCGCTAATACAACAGCACGAGAAACGAAATCCGTAATGGTTAGTTTGTTTTCGTATCGTTTTTGCACAACTTCCGCTATGTCTTTATGTAATGCAACTAAATCTGTAACATCTACTTTCATCGTTAACGTTAATTGCGCACTATTTTGTAAGCTTGCATGCATACGACTCGCAATTGCTTTTCTCATACCAGTAACAGGAACGACTGTACTTTCTTCTTGTTCAGGTACTTCTGGATTTGCTACTCTTTCTTCTAGCGCCTTTAATACATCTGCCTTTGTAATCCTTCCGCCAGGACCTGTACCAACTAATGCCTTGATATCCAGATTTTCAGACTTTGCAATTTTCTTCGCTACAGGTGAAATTTTAATTCTTTGCTTCGATACTTCTTTCCCATTTGGTTCTTGATTTTGTACATTTTGTACTTCTATATTAGATGTTTTTTCTTCTATAACATGTGTGCTTTCCTGCATTTCTACTTTTTCATTCGGTTTACCGATGTAGCAAATTACAGTACCAGGCGGCACTCCTTCATCTTCACTTACAGCTATATCAAGTACCGTACCATCAGCTGGCGCTTCAATTTCCGTTTCAATTTTTTCTGAATTAATACTAGCAATCAGTTCTCCTTTTGCTACATTATCGCCTGCTTTAATATTCCAGCTCGTAATAATACCTTCTTTCATCGCCATACCTAACTTCGGCATTACAACTTCTACAGCCATGTGTCTCTCTCCCTTCTCATCGTTTTATTACACATGTAATAAAGATTGGTCTCCAATCATTTCTGATACAGTTTCAATTACTTTTTCTGGCGTTGGCAAATACAACTTTTCAAGTGGTGGTGAGAACGGAACAGGTGTATGTGGTGCTGTAATTCGTTTAATAGGTGCATCTAACAAATCAAAACCTTTATCCGCTACAATTGCCGCAATATCTGTTGCGATACTACATCTTGGATTCGCTTCGTCAATAACGATAAGACGATTTGTTTTTTCAACAGATGATAAAATAGTATCTTCATCAAGCGGTGATAAAGATCGTGGATCAATTACTTCTACTTCAAGCCCCTTTTTCGATAATTGCTTTGCAGCTGCAAGTGCTGTATGAACTTGTTTTCCGATTGCGACAATTGTTACATCAGAACCTTCTCGTTTAATATCTGCTTTTCCTAAAGGAATTGTATAATACCCTTCCGGCACTTCACCTTTCATATTGTAAAGTGTTTTATCTTCAAAGAAGATTACTGGATCATCATCTTCAATTGCTGCTAATAATAAGCCTTTTGCATCATACGGCGTGGAAGGAACAACAACTTTAATACCTGGTATGCTCGTAAATAATGCGTACAAACTTTGTGAATGCTGAGCTGCTGCACTAAAACCAGCACCATGCATCGTACGTACTGTAACGGGTACTTTTGCTTTACCTCCAAACATATAACGGAATTTCGCACCTTGGTTTAATACTTGGTCAAGACAACTACCGATAAAATCATTAAACATTAACTCAGCTATCGGACGTAACCCAGTTGCAGCAGCTGCCATCGCAGCTCCCATATAACCCGCTTCAGAAATTGGTGTATCCAATATACGATTTCGGCCAAACTCTTGTACAAGTCCTTTCGTAACACCAAGAACACCACCCCAAGCTTCATCATCTTGCAGATGATCAACTTGTGCACCGCCTGCAACATCTTCACCTATTAAAATTACATTTTCATCACGACGCATTGAGATTTTCATCGCTTCATTAATTGCAGTTGACATACTTACTGTTCTAGTCATAATTTTTCACCCTCCTCTTATTTGTAAGAAACGTATACATCTTTTAATAATTCTTCATCGTCTGGGTATGGACTATTTTCACTAAATTCAATGGATCTTTGTACTGCATCATCTACTGCTTTTTCCATATCAACAAGTTCAGATTCCGTTAATAAACCTTCATGAATTAAATGCTTACGGAAATTCACAATCGCATCTTTTTCATTTAAATGTTCTTCTTTTTCTTCTGATGTTTTATATGTTTGCGCTTCACCTTCAAAATGACCGTAATTACGATATGTCATACATTCAATAATTGTTGGACCATCACCATTACGCGCACGTTCCACTGCTTCTGCAGCAGCTTTATATACAGCTAGAAGATCTTTTCCATCTACTTGAACGCCTGGAATATTATAAGCTTTTGCACGATCCGCAATAGAATCACAACTTGAAGCATATTCAAATGTAGTTGCTTCACCGTAACCGTTATTTTCTGCAATAAAAATAACTGGTAACTTCCAAATCGCCGCTAAATTAACCCCTTCATGGAATGTTCCTTCATTATTTGCTCCGTCACCGAAGAAACAAACACTTACATCTTTTGTTCCTTTATATTTAGCTGTCAATGCTGAACCGCAAGCAAGTGGGAAACCCCCGCCTACAATGCCATTAGCACCAAGCATTCCTTTATCTAAATCCGCAATATGCATGGAACCGCCTTTACCTTTACATAATCCTGTCGCTTTCCCGAAAAGTTCAGCCATCATACCATTTAAATCACAACCTTTTGCGATACAATGTCCATGACCTCTATGTGTACTTGTAATACTGTCACTATCCGTTAAGTGGGCACATACACCAACTGCTACCGCTTCTTCACCTGCGTATAAATGAACGAAACCTGGCAAAACGCCTTGCGCGAACAATTCATGTACCTTATCTTCAAACTTACGAATCTCTAACATTTTTTCATACATCCAACGAGCTTGTTCTTTCGTAATTTCATTCCCTTTACTTTCAGTTGTTTTTAACATGTCCAGCCCTCCTATTTTCTTGATCATCTTTTATATTGCAAGTACCGTGCCAAATTCTAATCCTTGATTTAATAGGTTTTCTCTTTTCTTTCATAATAAAAAAGTGGACAAAATGAGACATCTGTCTCGTTTTGTCCACTTTTGTTCACCTAATTTGAGAACTATTATCTTATTCATTATCAAAGCTCTGCTGTAATTTTCGGATGTAAATAATTTGGCCAATATGATATGCATTATGAGTTGTTACATTCGCTAACACTTCCCACCACTTTGCAGAAACAGGAAATCCTACTACATCACTTTCAACCTTTTCTTCATTTATAAGATTTTGCCATTGTAACAGTTTTTCTAGTAGTTTTTCCCGTAATTCATCGAAAGTTTGATTATCTGAAAGCATAAAACTTTTGTTATTATCTCCTATAGAGGGTACTGCATTAACATTTGATTCTTTATACCTAGTTTGCCACGTAGAGTTCCAATACAGTAAATGTTGTACGATTTCAGCTATACTATTACTCTCTTCATTCGGTTTCCAGAAAGCTTCCCTCTCAGATAAATCCTTAACTGCATCTGAAAATGGCATATACCAACTGGGATCATTTGCATTTGCTAATAACTGATCTGCTAATACATCTTTCACATGGACCATTTTTCTTCCCTCCTGTTAAAAAGATTCATTTCATGACAATACTCACTTCTCTAAATACGCTGAGTTTGTAAGATTTCCTCTTTTTAAGCATAACCCCATACATATGCACATAAAGAAACCGAAAGCACCTAATACATAAGCTAATGCATAACCACTTCTCCCAATAACCCAGCCCGCAATTCCAGGTCCAATCATTTGCCCAACTGCATAGAAAACAGATATAAAACTAATTGCCATTGAGACATATTTCGGAGATACTTGCTTTGAAGCTGCAACTTGAATTAATAATAGTATACCTCCGAGGCTAGAACCCCAAATAATTGCCGACACGATAAAACCAGTTATATTTCCAAATATAATTGGAGCCATATCACCTATAATAGCTAATAAAAGCGCACTACATAAACTCTTCTTTATACCAATTCGATCCGAAATAAATCCCCAGACAGATGCTCCTACGATTGAAAAGATGCCAGCAATTGCATAAACAGTCCCCGAAATTGATGCTGAGATACCACTATCAATCATAAAACTAGTTTGATATAAATTTGGAATTAAATATACAACACCAACAATAAAATACATCCATGCAATGATATATAGTTCTTTCGTTTTCCATAAAAACGATTTATTACTCATTTTTTGCTCATCTTCAGTAACTTCTGGATTTTTCAAAACAACTGAAGCGGCAAATACAATGATACATGTAATAACTCCAAACAAAAACCATGCACCACGCCAACTATACTCAGGAAATGTGCGCACTACATAAGGAACAATTATTCCACTAAATAGCATACCTATACCTGCACCGCTTAATAACAATCCCATTACAGTTCCTCTTTTGTCTGGAAACCACCCTACCGTTATTGACATGAGTGGTGTATATACAAGAGCACTACCAGCTCCAGCACATAGCATACAAAAAGCAACTATCCAAAATGAAGAAACAAACGCTAATCCCATTAAGCTTATAACGACGAACCAACTGCCTATTAATAAAACTGATTTTGCGCCAAAACGGATAGTAAATATTCCAGATGTTCCTACAGTTAATAAATAACCTAAAAAAAGTATGGTTCCTAGCATACCTGATTGAGCCGTAGATAAGTGAAGTCCTTCCTGCATAAATGGCAGTATAATTCCATATGCCATACGGGCGAAACCAGTTGTTGTTATAATAAGAAAGATTCCTATTAATACAAATATCCAAAAATGACTTTCATTCCGCTCTTTCATTTAAATTCCTCCATAAAAAATTATTTCCAATTGGATGTTGATTGTAATTATAATGATTATGACAAAATACAACTACCAAATGGTGGAGGAGTTTACGGTATAACGGATTTTTAATACATACGCAAAATTTCAGAAGGTTTCATTCCATATTTCTTTTTAAATGACTCTGAAAAATGACTAATATTATTGTATCCAACAGCAACTGCCGTTTCGGTCACATTACTAGTTCCCGAACGCAATAAAAGCATTGCTCTTTCCATTCGCTGTTCTCTTAAATATGCAAATGTGGACGTGCCAAATAATTCTTTAAAACCAATTTTTAATTTATAATCATTTAATCCTACTATTTTAGCCAATTCTAATAATGATGGGGGTAACTCCATTCTTTGAAGTAAAATTTCTTCAGCTTGTTTTATTTTATTTAAATCCTTTTTGGATAATTGACTCCTTTTATTTGCATCACGATCATTCAGTAATACTTTCCCAAAGTATATAGAAAGCAATTCGAGCGCTTTACTTTCTATTTCGAGTTGATTAATACGATCCTTTTGGGGATTCTCTAACATTCTCTTAATAATATTAGATGTTAGGGCATCAATGGGGGTTTGAAACTTTTTAAAAGATTGATTTCCTATTATAGTATGAAAATCATGACTTTTTTCAATAGCACAATTTAGCATGAAATGATTAAACAACTGTACAGGAATTCCAATTGCTAATGAATATAGTGGAGTTTCTTTTTCATATTCAAATAGAACTTCAAAGTCATTCATAAAATATAAATAGCTATTCCCAGCCATTAATTTATTTGTAGAGTAACCAACTTGTACTTCCCCGGATCCTTGTAAACAAAAATTAAGTTCCACCATTGCTGCATCCGATGCAAATTGAATGCGATGGTTTTTATGAAACTGGTAATTTGATAGCACTATTTCCATTCCAGAAAACGAGCTCCACCTTCGCACTTCACCCATACCTATTGTTTTTGGCACATACATATATCTTTCTTCTACAACTTGTAACCCATGAAAATATTTACTAAAAATATCATGAAAACTGTTAGTCTTCATGAAATCCACACTCCTTTTATATACAAATTACAATCAATTGATAATCATTTTCAATTATAACAAATATCTTTATACAATAAATAGCTTTTACCTTTATATCTCGTTATGATAAAAGAAAAAGAAAGCGAGCCGACAATGAATAAAAAAATTGCAATTATTACTGGGGCTTCAAGTGGATTCGGCCTATTAGCAACGCTTGAACTTGCGAAAAAAGACTATTTAGTCATTGCTACAATGCGAAACCTAGAAAAACAAGGAACCTTACTATCTCAAGTTACTGAACTCAACTTACAGCAAAATATAAAAGTTCAACAATTAGATGTAACAGATCAAAATTCTATACATAACTTTCAATTATATATAAAAGAAATAAACAGAGTAGACCTACTTATTAATAACGCAGGATATGCAAATGGGGGCTTTGTAGAAGAAATTCCAGTAGAGGAATACCGCAAACAATTTGAAACGAACCTATTTGGGGCTATATCAATTACTCAGCTTGTCTTACCGTATATGAGAAAACAAAGAAGTGGAAAAATCATTAATATTAGCAGCATTAGCGGCCAAGTTGGATTCCCTGGTTTATCTCCTTATGTATCTTCAAAATATGCATTAGAAGGCTGGAGTGAATCACTTCGCTTAGAAGTAAAACCTTTCGGAATAGATGTTGCTTTAATTGAACCAGGTTCTTATAACACAAACATATGGGAGGTTGGGAAACAACTCGCTGAAAACCAATCTGATACAACATCTCCTTACAAAGAGTATATGGATAAAATACAAAAACATATTAATAGCGGCAGTGATACATTTGGTAATCCGATAGATGTTGCTAATAAAATTGTAGAAATTGCTGAATCTAAGCGTACAAATTTACGATATCCAATCGGTAAAGGTGTGAAATTTATGATCTTTGCGAAGAAGATTCTTCCTTGGAGATTGTGGGAATATCTTGTTTTGAGAAGCTTTAAGAAAATGTAATAAACTTTTTGAAAACTATTTTGAAAACTATTTTGAAAGGGATGCTAATTAAATGTTAGGTTTACCGTATGGGAAAGTGTTTTTAGTGCCGTGGACTGAAGAATGGGAAATTGAGTTTATGAAAGAGAAACAACTCATTGAGGAACAAATTGGCGAACATATTTTAGCGATACACCATATTGGTAGTACTTCTATTCCATATTTAAGTGCAAAGCCAATTATTGATATAGCAATTGAATTAGAAAATTATACGGACGGTATACATTGTATTAAAAAGTTAGAACTACTAAACTATAAATATAGAAAAGAAGTATTACCCGAAAGATACTATTTTAATAAAGGTGAACCAAGAACTCATCAAATTCATATGTATGAACAAGGGAATACATATTTAATAGAACAATTACAATTTCGTGATTACTTAATAGACAATAAAACTGCACGCATGCAGTATGAACAGTTAAAGATTCAACTTTCACAAGCTAATCCTACTGATAAACATAAGTATGCAGAGGATAAAACTAATTTCATTACATCTATATTAACTAAAATAAATGCTTAAATAAACAAGAAACCATTTAGTAGTAAATGGTTTCTTGTTTATTAGTTATTTCATTATTTGTACTATCAAATTTTTATTATACAGCAGGTGGAAAGAAGTAAAATAGTATCGAAGTCATAAAAATAAACGTGAATACCCCAATTACCGAAAATATATATTCTTTCGACTCTCTATCATACTTCCATTCCATCAATGCTCTTAAGATTAACGTCCCACCTAAATAAGTAAAAATGACATAAGCAATATTAATACTTTCAAATTTAAAGATAAACATAAAGCTAGTTATTAAATAAATAAAAAGTAGTCCTATTTCCAATTTTTTATGTAAACTATTTACATGTTTTTTATATCCCCAAAAACCACCCTTGGGCATATTCAATTTTTTTCTTAAAAACTTATCGAGAAAATAGACAGCTATACAAAAAACAATAGTTATAATCCCAAAAGTAGAACCTCCCATTTTCACCCCTCCTATTATTTCATTTAATTACTTGAAATAAATTGGACTATATTACGGTTATCCCCTTCTAAATAACTTATGATGCCTTCAGGATATGTCGGCTTCTCCTGTAATTCCTCTAGACTTTTCCAAATTAATATAATATCCTCATGCTCTTTATGCCTTATTTCATTTGTAATGATTTTTTCAACAGTCCCCCAATGTATCAATGTACAATGATGACCTTTTTCGTTGTCCCACTCAAAAATGTGTTCATTTACAATTGCTAACTCTTGAACATCAACTTTCAAATCGTATTCTTCTATTAACTCTCGAATTATTGCTTCTTTTGACGTTTCACCAAATTCAATAGAGCCACCTGGAAAACGATAAAATGATTCATTTTCATCGCATTGTACAAGTACTTTAGAATGATCTTCATTTAAAATCATTGCTTCAGCACGTAATTTAGGATTTTTCATTTTGTCTCCCCATTCATTCCACATATGATTAAATCCAATAGGTATAAAAGAAAAAATTAAGAATAATTCCTGTTATTACTAATAGCGGAACCTTTCCTAAAGAAATGACATATTCCCTCGATTCTTTATCAAATTTCCACTCCATAAATGATTGAAAGCAGTATAAAGTTATTAAAAATAAAATGGGTAAATTACTAATATAAACGGGATTTAAAGTAGCACATATCATCGTAAAAATTATATAAGAAATAATAAGAGCCCTAGTGCCCCATTTATGAAAGTTGTTTACATATTTACTATTCCAGTCTGTTTGTTTCGGTATATTTAGTTTTTTCCTCACTACTTTTTCAAAAACAACTAAGGATATAATCCATACTATTAATAAAATTCCTTTAACCCAAAACAGTGATGTTTCCTCCTTTACCTTTTCTCCGGCTGATCACTCGGATACGTAGCATTCCTTTTATTTTCTACGTCCCAACTAATAATTGTCGCACTATCACGTCCCAACTGATGATGCACGTGTTCTAAAACATTGTGAATATTTTCTTTAAGTGTTTTATCATTTCTGTTCATAGCATTATACAAATTTACAGGTATTTCATATCGGCGTTCCCCGCATTCTAATACTCCATCTGTCACCATTACAATTCGGTTCTTTCCAGTACGTAATTCACGAATACCTGATGAATAGCAAGGAACAGGTAAATCAAATGTGTTTACATTTCCAATCCATTCGTAAAAATGACGTTGATTTAATGCATATTGTCCTAACTTATGTAACTCTTCATGAAATACATACACTAAACAATCACCGATAGAAAGCCACCATATACAATTTTCTTTCCTTACACATAGTAAGCAAGCTGTTTCACCTTTAATTTTTTTGCACTTTTCCTTAAATGAAGATGCCTGAAAAATTGTCAGTATATGATTTTCAACAGATTGAAACACTGTATTAATTGGTTCATTCAAAATTACTTTTATATTTTCATATTCTTTTTCGATTGTATTTACTACTAAATCAACACTTTCTGCACTATTATGTCCATCTAATATAGCTGCAAATTCCCATTCGCCATTTGACCAAACTAATGCACCATCTTCATTCTTTTTCGCTCCAGCACTTATATTCCCACCATATTTACCAAGTACAATATCACCATATTGTTTAACTGAAATTTCTCCTAAACACATTTCTATATTTCCAACCCATGAATATTGTGTATTATTTTTTGTATGCATACTCATTTACCATATACTTTCGTATTCTTTCACATAGTTTTTTTATTTTCTCTTCGTCACCATATGGTGCGCCAGTCCATTTCGCTATCTCGGTTGGTGACCAAAACTCTTTTGGTGTATTCGGATAACGCGGAATAATGTGCATATGCATATGTGGTACACCATTTCCTGAAACAAAAGTGTAAATATGCTCTGCACCTTCTCTTTCTTTTAGCGCTTTACTTACTCTACTTGTTATAAGTCCGAACGCTTTCGCTTCTTCATCTGTTAGTTCAGCAAGGCCAGGTACATGTCTTTTTATATCTATCATTACATAACCCAGGTATGTTTCTTCACTATCCCAGTGGACATGTCCAACGTAAACGAGTTCATCTTCGTAAATAGCTCCACCTGGAACTATAATATTTCCTATATGTTTTTTGCAAATGAAACAGTTTTGTTCTATTTGATTGTTTGTTGACATATCCATCACCTTCCTTTTCATATATAATATCACAAAAAAAGGAAAAACAGGTTTCGTATTCCGAATTTTCATTCTTTTGATATAACAATTTTTGAAATGAATTTACATCTCATTATTTCTTCAAAAACGCAATCACAATTATAATCCCAATTACAATTCCTATTACTAAATTATTTGTAAAGTGCCCTTGAAATACACCAATTACAACCCCTATACCGACACCTATTGCCAAAGCATCATTTCTTTTTTTATTTTTAGCCAAAATCACATCTCCTCCCACCATTTCTCCCTAAATAACATACACTTACTTGAATGTATTAATATACGCACTATCTCGCTTAAATATTTCCAAAAAATGTACTGTAACTTCACATATAATATTTTCCATTTTCTGTACATACTCCTTTTATATTGGAAAATTTTCAAGTAACTATTAATTATACATAGGCATTTACTATAAGAAAGCTTCGTAATTTATTGAAGGAGGAACGATTCAAATGTATCCTCATTGGAATCCAAATATAAATCAACAGTATGTTTATTCCCCTCATCCCGCAAGGAATACATTGCATCATGATTCACAATATATGATGCAGCGTATTGCAAGTCTTGAAAATCAATTAACTAAATTAATCTCATTAATCGAGGAAAATAATCAATTAATTAAATCAATGGAACAACAAAAAAACCAAGTTTGTGCACCAGCTGGAGGTTCTGTTATCGTTCGTATGTGATCTGGATGCAATAAAAAACACACTTTGTATTATAAAAGTGTGTTTTTTATTCATTATTTTCTTTTCGTATGGAGCCCTTGTGTAATTCGATCTAATATAATTGCGATTACTACGATAGCTAATCCAGCTTCAAATCCCATTCCGATATTAACTTGTGTTACAGAGCGATATACATCAACTCCAAGTCCTGGAGCTCCTACAAGTGATGCTGTTACAACCATCGATAACGAAAGCATAATGCTTTGGTTCACACCAGCCATAATCGTTCCGGTTGCAAGTGGTAATTGTACTTTAAATAGTTTTTGTGATGCCGTGGATCCAAACGCATTCGCTGCTTCAATTAAATCTTCTGGAACTTGTCTAATTCCTAAGTCAGTAAAACGAATTGTCGGTGGCATTGCAAAGATTACTGATGCAATAATTCCAGGTACTACACCTACTCCGAAAAATGTAATCGCTGGAATAAGGTATACGAATGCAGGCATTGTTTGCATAAAATCTAATGTTGGTTTTAAAAATTTTGAGAAACGTTCATTTTGAGATGCTAATATACCAATTGGAATTCCGACAATAATTGAAATAATAACAGACGTAAGTACGAGTGCCAATGTTTGCATCGTTTGTGCCCAGTAGTTAATATTCAAAATAAATAATAATCCAATAAGCGTAAAAATGACTAAAGATAATTTCCTCGTTGTGTACCAAATGAGGAAACATAAGATAATAATCATCAATATGGCGGGTATTATTGTTAAAAAATTAGTGAGTAAATCAACAAATCCGCCAATAATATAAGAGAATCCTCGGAATAAGCCTTCAAAGTGCTCATATAAACTTGCAACAAATGAGTCGACCCATTCCCCTAATGGAATCCGCGGTATACTATTCATCGTCTTTCACCTCTTCCTCAATGTTTCCTGCAAGAGCTTGAATGACACTTTCACGTTTAATAATTCCTCTTAGCCTTTTCTTCTCATCGATTACTGGTAACGGATATTTCATCTCTGCCATTTTTGCATATGTCTCTTCCAGTAAAGTATCCAAATACACATGCGGAATATCATTAAGTAATAAATCAGCAATCGGCCACTGTTTTTGTACTGCTTTACTCGCATCATCCGCAGTTAATATACCTAAAAACTCATACTTTTTGTTTACAACATATACAGTTGAAACACCTGCATTCCTCATAATTTGAAGGGCTACACGAGGTCCACGATCAATTAATAAAGTTTCTGGTCGTTTTAAAATAGACTCCGCCGTAATTACTTTTCCTAAATTCACATCCGCAACAAACTTTTCTACAAATTCATTAGCGGGGCTCATCATAATTTCTTCTGGTGTTCCAATTTGGACGATTTCTCCATCTTTCATTAATGCGATACGATCTCCAATTCGAAGCGCTTCGTCTAAATCATGCGTAATAAATATAATCGTTTTTTCCATTTTATCTTGTAACTCTAACAATTCATCTTGCATTTCTTTTCGAATAAGTGGATCTAATGCACTGAATGACTCGTCCATTAGTAATACATCTGGATTATTCGTTAGTGCCCTTGCGATTCCAACGCGCTGTTGCATACCACCACTAAGTTGACTTGGGTAATTATCTTTATGATGATCGAGTCCTACTAACTGTAGCGATTCTAACGCTTTTTTCTCTCGCTCTTCAACCGGAACTCCTTGTATTTCTAAACCATATGCAACATTTTGTATAACTGTACGATGCGGAAATAGAGCGAATTTCTGAAATACCATACTCATTTTCGTTCTTCTTACTCTCCGTAACTCTTCTTTTCCCATCGTTGCGATGTCTTCACCATCTATGTATATATGACCTGCAGTTGGTTTAATCAATTGATTTAACATACGAACTAGCGTAGATTTCCCGCTACCAGACAAACCCATAATAACGAAAATCTCTCCAGAGTAAACTTCAAACGTTGCTTTTTTCACCCCAACGTTCATTCCTGTCTCTTTTAAAATTTCCGATTTACTTTTTCCTTCTTTTAATAAGGAAAGGGCCCTTTGCGGATGTTTCCCGAATACTTTTGTTACGTTTTCAACACGCACCTTTGTATTATCCATGTCACTACTCCTTTTCTACCCATCTATTCACATAGTGTTGCGATTTTACCAAGAAATATTACATAAAAATGACATTCATAAGATTTCTTTAAAATTCTCGTTTCCGTTCATAATAAGAATGCTTACTTATACATTTATTTTATAAGGCAAACGTTACTTAGGAGGTTTTCGATGCGAAAGAAAATTTGGTTTATATGCCTTGCATTATTTATTACTATGATTTTCACTTCATGTAATGCAACAAATGCAAATTCGAAAGGAAAAATTAAACTTGGTGTAACAAGTTGGAAAGAAAATATTGCAACCGCAAACATGTGGAAAGTTTTATTAGAAGAAAAAGGCTACAAAGTTGAGCTCATGTATTTAGAAAAAGCCGCAATTTGGACTGGTGTCGCTCGTGGTGATGTTGATGCGAATTTAGAAGTATGGCTACCAGTTACAGATAAACCGCTAAACGATCGTTATAAAGATGATATTGTCTTAAAATCAAAATGGTACGAAGGTACTGGACTAGGTTTAGTCGTCCCTTCTTATATGAAAAACATAAACAGTATCGAAGATTTAAATGCTCATAAAGATGAACTAGAGAATAAAATTGTCGGTATCGAACCCGGTAGTAGTCTTATGAATTTAACGAATAAAGCAATGAAAGAATATGATATAAAACTAAAACTTGTCCAATCCTCTGAAGCTGCGATGATGAGTGAACTAAAGAAAGCATATACGAAAAAGAAACCAATCGCTGTTACGCTTTGGAATCCGCATTGGGGCTTTTCAGAATTTGACTTAAAATATTTAAAAGACCCTAAGAAAGTATATGGTGAAAAAGATGACATTTATTACTCTGTTCGTAAAGGTTTCGAAAAAGACCATCCGGATATCATAAAATACTTTGACAAATGGAAGATGAACGATGAACAGCTTGGTACATTAATGGTCGAGTTAAATAAAACGAAAGATCCCGAAGAAGCGGCGCGAAAATGGATTAAGAAGAATCAAGCGCTAGTTGATGAATGGATAAAAGATTAATAAAAATAGGCTAGAGGGTTAGCATATCCTCTAGCCTGTTTTTAACTTATTTTTTCGTAACAACGTTATCTACAATCCCATATGCCTTCGCTTCTTCTGCAGTCATAAAATAATCTCTTTCTGTATCATGTGCTACTCTTTCAATCGGTTGCCCCGTTTTTTCTGCAATCATTTTATTAATATCATGCTTTAACTTTAATATTCTTTTCGCAGTTATTTCAATTTCTGTTGCTTGCCCTTGTGCACCACCAAGCGGCTGATGAATCATAATTTCACTGTTAGGGAGAGCAAACCGTTTTCCTTTTGCCCCTGATAATAATAACAATGCACCGAATGATGCCGCAAAGCCCATGCATAGCGTTTGCACATCTGGTTTAATTAAATTCATCGTATCTAATATTGCAAAACCTGCTGTCGTTGAACCGCCAGGGCTATTGATGTATAAGAATATATCTTTTTCTGCATCTTCTGCTTCTAAAAATAATAATTGCGCTACGACACTACTCGCTACTTGATCATTAATTTCTGAGCCGATAATAATAATGCGGTCTTTCAATAACCTTGAATATATATCATAGGAACGTTCTCCTAATTTTGTTTGTTCTACTACATATGGAATTGCATTCATTTTAAATCCCTCCAATACTTGTTATGCTGCGTAAAGCATATAACTGTAGGAAGAAGGGTTTTTCACATTAAATAATAAGACTGGCTGTTTAGATGGTAACTTAGTAAAATCTATTGTCGGAAGAAGCTTCGTTAATAATTCCGGTCTTTCCTCACGAATAGATGTTACAACAACTTCAATATCCTCTGTGAATTCGACTATCTCAATCCCTTCTTCACTTACAGTTTTCAGCCTATTTCTACTCCGAAATAAAGAAGCTTTCACTGCACCTTCTGATACAGAACACACTTTAGCAATATCAGCGATACTATATTGAAAAACATCTTTTAATAATAAAATTGCGGATTGCTGTACATTTAATGAAGACAATACTTTCCCTACCATTTCATGCAAATCTGCAATGTTCTCATGTGGTTCTTCAAATGTGATTTGTTCTCTTATTTTTTCATGAACAGACTTAGACTTCATCTGATCTAACCAACGATTTCTTGCTATTTTATAGACGAGTGTCATACAAATTTCTTTATTTCTATATTTTTGAAGCACTTTACACACTGTTTCTTGGGCGAGATCTTCCCCATCCCATTTGTTTTTCGTTAAAAAAGTACAGTATCTTTTTAACTCTCCATATTGTTCAATTAAAAAGTTTATATTTGAATGATTCATATCGATATGATTCTTTAAAACATGAGTTACTTTTGTGCACAAAATAACCACTCCTTTTCAGCGCTTACTTAATAAACGATTCAACATTAAAAAAAGTTACGGGGATATAAAAAAATAATGTTTATGTTCAATAATTCGCGGTCATAAATATGTTATGTACAATTTTACGTGAGGAGGAACAAATTTGCCAAAATTAACAATTGAAGGTACGGGAACTTTTGATGTGAAAGAAGGAACAAAGTTAGTATTAGCAATTGAGGATAGCGGTGTCAACATTCTTCATCGTTGCGGCGGGAATGCACGTTGTACAACTTGTAGAGTAGAAATACTAGCAGGTGATTTCTGTGAAGCGAGTGCGAATGAGAAACATGCAATGACGGAAAAAGGAATTGAAGATCATTTACGATTATCTTGTCAAATGCGTGTACATAAAGATATAGTCGTTCGTCCGGTACTTACAGTTGAAAATTCAGGTCTTGATGCTGGGCCACGCCCGGCGGAGTAAAGTGATGAATTTAAAACAGCTCGCTGGCGAATATGCTGCTAACTTTGTAAATGATGGCATGAAAATTGGGCTTGGTACAGGTTCTACTGTATATTGGACAATACAAAAATTAGGTGAACGTGTAAAAGAAGGATTATCATTTCAAGCTGTACCGACATCAAAGGAAACTGAAGCATTAGCAAAGCAACTAAATATCCCCCTAATTTCGTTAAACGACGTACAAAGCCTTGATCTTACAATTGATGGAGCGGATGAAATTGATTCAAATTTACAACTTATAAAAGGCGGTGGTGGTGCATTACTTCGTGAAAAAATCGTTGCCTCTTCCTCTAAAGAACTAATTATCATTGCTGATGAATCGAAATTTGTAACACATTTAGGTAATTTTCCATTACCTGTTGAAATCATCCCTTTTTCATGGAAACAAACCGAAAATAAAATTCAGTCTTTAGGGTGTCAAACCACATTACGTTTGAAAAATGATGAAACTTATATAACCGATAACAATAACATGATTATCGATTGTATATTCCCTAATCATATTTCTAATCCTGCCCATTTACACACCCAATTAAAAATGATTACTGGTGTAGTTGAAACAGGGTTGTTTATAAGTATGACGAGTACAGCAATTATTGGTACTAAAAATGGGATAAAGAAATTGTAATAAAAGCTAACTTTTTAAAGTTGGCTTTTTAGTATGTTCTTCTTCTCTTAATAGTGCTTTATTATGATATACTAGGAAAACGTAAACTGATTACACTAGAAAGGACTGAACATTTTGCAATCCAAACTTATAACAGAACTTGCTGATTTAGAAACTGCCTTTCATATTCGAAAAGAAGTATTTGTAAAAGAACAAGGTGTCCCTCTTGCAGATGAATTCGATACATTCGATGAAATCGGAGAGCAATGTAAACATATTTTAGTTTATTATCATGAACTTCCTGTAGGCACAGGTCGTATACGATTTGTTGATGGTGTCGGAAAATTAGAACGTATTTGTATTTTAAAAGATTATCGTACATACGGATTAGGTAAAGTCATCATTCAAACGTTAGAAGAACTTGCTCGTAACGAACAAGTTACGAAAGTGAAACTACACGGTCAAACACAAGCTGAAGGATTTTATAAAAAATTAGACTATGAAACTTCTTCTGATATATTTATGGAAGATGGCATTCCGCACATACTTATGACGAAAATGTTATCATAATAAAAAGGGTAGTATATGAATCTTATGTATTCATACACTACCCTTTTTTATTAATAGAAAAGTGAATTCTTAAGATTACCTTTTGCATCAAAGCCCATCATCTCTTAGTTCATACCTAAGTAAAGCTTACACTGTTTTCCATAATGATAATGCATAAATCCAGTTTGGATCACCATTTCCTTGATAACTCTGGACTGCTTCATATACTTTTCCTTCGTGTAGAACTCTATCTCCCTTTTTATATGCTTTTTTTGCATCCCACGCTTCATATGAAGCGCTTTCGGTTTTTGTAGTAATTGTGAATATATCACTCTGTACGGATTCATTTCCAGCTACATCAACAGCTTTCACTACATATTTATAAGTAGTATTAGCGAGCAGATTTTTATCCAAATAAGAAGTTGTATTGGATGTTGCAATCTTTTTCATTGATCCTTCTGTTTCTCTATAAATATCATAATGGTCTACACCAATATTATCGTCAGATGGACTCCACATTAAATCCACACTTGACGCTGTCGTTCCCATACTATGTAATCCTTTTGGTTGTGTTGGTGCTTCTGTATCAGGAGTCTCAACTGTCGTTTTTACTGTAAGCGCTGTACTTTCTGTCGATACATTGCCAGCTGCGTCAATTGCTTTTACAGTATAAGAGTATTCTGTACTTGGTTGTAACTTCTTATCAATAAAATGAGTCCCTGGTACTGTATCAATCATCTCTCCGTTACGGAAGATTTGATATCCTTTTACCCCTACATTATCCGTAGAAGCGTTCCATGTTAGTTCTACACTATTCGCTGTTACTTTTTGCGTCTGAAGTCCATTTGGAATACTTGGTGCTTCTATGTCTGGTTTCACATCATTAATAAGATTAACATCAATTACATTATAGAATGCATTTGCTGTATCAGCTACATCCCATACTGCTAAAATCACATGATATCCACTACGATCAGTAGGTACATTGATTTTATGAGTTAAATTATTTGAAGCTGCAGAACCATCATGTTGTACAGTTCCAATTGGTTCGAAATCTGCTCTTGTTAGCGCTTTATTTGGATTCCATCCTTTTTTAGTAATATAGTAATGCCACTTACTCGTTAAGTGAGGCGCAGTATACTTCCAAGTAAATGTATTTTCCCCACCAGTGATTGTATTTTTAAACCAACGATTTGCTGTTTGTTGATCTAAAATACCACCAAATTTTCCGCCTGCTGAAGCAATTTGTCCATCTACTGGACCACCTTGTGGGAACCCTTTTGGAGCTTCTAAACTTTGTGGTTCATACATAACACTTCCACAGTTTACATTTAGCGCACCATAAGTTGGACTACATAAAGCGGATCGGCTACCGGGCTTTTCAACAAAACCGTGCGCATAAGCATTTTGAGGAATAAGTGTCGTACTAATAATTCCAGCTGTTAATGCTACAACTCCTAAACTTTTTTTGTTCATTTTCATATTTTGTAGTTGTTTTAAAAATCGATTATTCATGTTCATGTCCCCTTCTTGTTATACTTTGTAGTGGAATGTGGGCTTTGATGTAAAAGAATAACAAGAGACAAACTTGTACCGATGTATGTGTTAATTATGCATACACCGCAGTGAAAATATATTTTTTCCTTGTGAAATATTTCACTTTATGAATATATCATGACATAGAACTCGCCTAAGCATGTGCAGAAGTTGTGCAGAAACAGTGAAATTATTACTAACATATAAAACCACATCCTGAAATCATAAAGTAAAACTTTAATTAGTTGGGGTTTTACGGTCGGTTAATACGGGATAAAATAAAAGTGTGCAGCAGAAATTGTAGACTTAGTTCTCAAAATTCACATTTAGTATTTTCATTTTTTCCATTTAAACAATTCTTCTCTTCTTACAACAGAAAAGTGTCTATATCATTTAATATAGACACTTTTTTCATGTATAACTTTATATTTATTACTGACCTACAAATGTAAAGATTTCATCAACAGCTTCTTTATATCCACCCGATGTTCGGAATGATTCCTTCAAATTCAAAGCAGCCTCTTTATATGAAGGGTTATTTAAAACTAACTCCACACTTTCACGCAATTTCTCCACGGTTAATTCATTCATATGTAATTGAACTCCTGCTCCAAGACTCTCCACTTGCTTTGCGATTGCTGGCTGATCTGCACTTTGCGGTATTACAACGAGCGGAATCCCATTATACAGTCCTTCATGCACACTGTTCATCCCGCCGTGTGTAATAAATAGTTTCGTATAAGTAAGCAGTTCGGTTTGAGGCACATAGTTTTTCACAATGAAGTTTTTAGGGATTTCGCCTAGATCACTTATTTTTGTTTTATTACCAATAGACATGACAATTGTATGCTCGCTATTCTCAAAGGCCTTCATACACAGTTTATAAAAATCAATCACTTCATTAAAAACAGTACCTAATGAAATATAAATCGGACTTTTTTCTTGAATTGAAGTAAAATCAACGTCTCTGTTTTTTACTTGTGCAGAGATAGATGGTCCTACAAATTTATATGTTTCATCAAACGTATCACCAAAAGGCTGGAACTCCTTAATTGTATACACAATAGTAAGGGGTGCAGGATTACAGAAAACTTCATACGGTGATTTTATTTCAACACCATATTTTTCAGCAATTCCCTTCGTTAAGTTTTGAAAATCATTCTGTATTTTATCATGAATTTCTACTGGGATATTTTTTGACAGATGACCTAACATTTGCTCAAAAGATTTTTCATCCTGCGCAAAAGATGTACATGAATTTATAGATGGCAATTTAAGAATTTGAGCAATTAAGTGCCCACAGCCAAACATAGAATCATGAATTATGTAATCAAAATGTTCACCTTCAATTTGTTCTAGAACACTAGGTATAACAACATCTGCTGTATGTAGAAGACCGTTTATTCTTTCCTGTAAATAATTTCTGCCTCCAGATAGAAACGCTTTTATAAATTTTTGATCGTCAATCGTTCGTACAGTAGCACCTGTCTTCTCAATTCGTTCCCTAAAAGCTTCTATTGAAAAATAAACGACCTCTTCACCACGAGAAATCAATTCTTCTACAACTTGTAAAGTTGGATTTATATGTCCTTCTGATCCAGCGTTAATAAATAAAACACGCGCCATAATAAACACTCCTTACGTTAAATCGTTTCTATGTTGGAAAAGTACGGATTCTCTCCATACTCTTTTCTTAGTTGTTCGTATCATGTTCCTACTAAATTGATCTAGCAAGTCTAAAACCGAGATCATCTATATGAAATGTAGGATGGCTTCGACGACGACAAGTAGCGCCGCACCCTCTCGCTGTTTCAGCCCAACTACCACCACGAAAAATGCGGTATGATCCGTACACTGTTTCATCATACAAATCATAACACCATTCCCAAACGTTCCCTAGCATATCATAAAGTCCCCATGCATTCGGTTCTTTTTGGCCAACGTCATGAATCTCTCCATTTGAATTTTCATTATACCACGCTATATCATGAAGTTTCCCGTATGTATATCCGGTTGTACTTGCTTTACATGCATATTGCCACTCTGCCTCACATGGTAATCGGTAGCCATTCGAATCTAAATTACATTTCACAATTTGACCACCATCACTAATAGAATAATATTCTTTTAATCCCGCTATTTTTGAAAGTACATTACAAAACGCAATGGCATCGTTCCATGAAATATTTACAACTGGTTTATGATTTTTTTCAAAATTATTTAATGTGCTATTTGTAATAGCATCATATAGTTCGATTGTTACAGCATACTTTGCAAGAAGAAATGGTTGAATTTGTACTAGCCATTCTTTTTTTATTCGATCATCTCTTAATACTACCTCTCCAGCTGGAATATTTACCATTAATGAATCGATTGTTTGAATTAAATCATTAGTCATTTTCTATTCCTCCAAACGTTCATTTTATATGAATTTATAGTCATATACTCATTACAAAATACAATTTTCAAAAAGCGTTAAATTTTTCATAATAAAAAACGATTAGTTTAATTAAACTAATCGGTAAGATCCAAAAAGAATTGTTGTGTCACATTGTATTATTATATGTGCTCTAAAAATTTCCGAACCTCATTTGGAGATTTTAAAACAATAACCTTTTTCTCTTCGGACAATTGCTCTAACCCTTTTAAAATTGTAGGTCGTTTAGCATTAGGATATTTCCATATCCATTTAAAAAATTGCAAATCAAATCTTTCTTCACATCCCGCGCCCATATCTGGTCTTGTTTTATTCCGGTATTTTACAATTCTTTTAAACGCACGATAAATACAAATTGTTCTATGAATATCAAGGAAGATAATTGTATCAGCTGCATTCAGTCTGATATCCATCGTCCCGCCATAATTCCCATCAATAATCCACTTCTCATCTTTAATTAAGTTATTTTGAACTGCTATTTGTTCTTCTCTCGGAACACCTTCCCAATTCGGTTTCCAAAATAATGCATCAAGATGATGCACCTTAATATTTAATTTATTTCCTAACTGCCTTGCTAATGTAGATTTTCCTGAACCACCAGAACCAATTAATATTATTTTTTTCATACCTTTACGATACATTCTATAACTTCTTCAATAGCTTCCTTATTAGCAAAAATCCAGAAGAACATTTCTTCATTTAACTTTAATAAATCTGGTAACTGGACAAAATAAGCAATAAAGATAATTTGAATTGAAAGCATAACATACCAAATAGCTTTTAGTTCTTCTTTCGTTAAATCATTTTGTTTATAATAACCTTCAAAGACTTTGCTAACGATATGTAACCATTTCCCTCTTAATCTTTCATTACTAAATAGCTCGCTTAATACACTTGTACAGCAATAACATAAATCAAATATTTTTACATTATTTTCTAAAATCTCAAAATCTATAAACCCTTCCAGTTTATCATCTTTAAAGATTACATTCGATAGATGCATATCACGATGAATAATTTGTCTCGGTAATGAATGGACCGTTTCCTTGAAAGCTGCGTGCATTCGCTCCGTCTTTTGAATTACCTCTCGATGAACATACTCATTCTTTTCTAAAATCGGTATAGCCCATTCAAATACCATCTTATATAAATCTCTTTTTATTAACTCATGGTCACTATTCACCGAATGTAATGCTTTGTGCAGATTAGCTATTTCTTCTCCAATTGTACTTGCTAGCCTTTCCAGCTTATTCGTATCTTTTATTTCTAAAACACTTCCGGCAACATACTCATATAAGCAATAATATTTTTCTTTATATAATACATATTGTTCATCATTTTCTGTCTTTACTACTCTCTGTACTTTAATTCCCTTTTCATACAGTTGCTTCAAAACATCGAATTCAACTAGAAGTTGCTTTATCGATCCCGTTCTCTTTAAAATGTACTCTTTATTCTTGCATAAAACCTTCGCTACTTTTGGTTGCATTACAGTAGCTGTGACATGTTCATTTCGAAACCAAAGCTTTGCAATTTCCAGTGCTTGTTCCATTTACAAATACCCCTTTTACAATTCTTATTTCTTCCGAAAAATAACCTCACACAGTATTCCCACTCCAACACCAATTGTATAAGCCACTACATCACTCCACAAAAAACCGTATCCCAACACGAGTCCCCCCAAAGTCGTTGCACGAATGCTATCTATCCATTCCGCATGATACAATTGGCTCGCTTCAATCCCGTAGCAAAACATTAAACTAATAAAAGCCAACTTCTTCGTCTCTGTTTTAGGAAACAAAAATCCAAAGCCAGTGAAAATCATTAATGCCCATAATGCATCACCTAAATAATCATTTAATAGATGTGGTAGTGCAAAAGCAAACTTTCTTGAGCTAAGACCTAAAATAATAACAACTATAGTAAATAGTGCATATACTACTCTATTTCGTTTCGTATTCATTTTAAAGTCTCCTAATATGTAATGTAAAACTGTAAATAGCTAGTAAAACAAAGTTATTTTACTAGCTATTTATTGATTGCTTTTATGATAAGAAAATGTGGATTCATATTTAAATAATGATATGATTTTTCGCTTACTTCTTTCATTTTTTCAATTGCCTTCGGTTCCACTATCTCTTCTAATACAAAATAATTTGTAGTTTCATTTAGTATGTCTTGTAATGATCTTCTAAAAAACTTGACTTCAATAGTAATATTCGGTTTAACCCAAGTATCTATTAATAACTGTTTTTCAAAATAATTTTCACATGGAAACTTTGTGAAATCCATAAAAGGATGATGAATAGAATAAATAAGTTCTCCACCTGGCTTCAATACACGACGAAATTCTTGAAATACTTGATTCCAATTTTCTATATAATGAAGAGTTAATGAACTTACAATCACATCATACGTATTATCTTCAAATGGCAATGTTTCTTGCAGATCATGACAAAGGAACGTCGCTTCTTCTCCTATATTTTCTTTTGCTGCTTTTACCATTTCAGGACTTACATCAATTGCTGTAACATTTGCTCCTCTTCCTATGAATTGAGAAGTATACCATCCAGCTGCACATCCAGCATCTAATATCTTTTTTCCTTCTAGTTCCTTTGGAATAAGCTCCATCATCGCCGGTCTTTCATAATAACTGTTATATGGATTTGCGAAATCTAGATTTTCTTTATATGTACTCGCTAATTTATCATACGTATCTTTAATCGAATCTTTCATTACACACACTCCTAATACATATTAATCCATTAACTCCTGCTGCTTTTTCTTTGAAAATGATTGTAGTACTAAATCATACGACCAATCAATCATTTTATTAATTTGCTCCTGCTCTATACCCTTATGAATATAAACGGTATTCCAATGTTTTTTATTCATATGATACCCTGGAATAATTGTTTCTGGATAATCTTCTCTTATTCTTAATGCGACTTCTGGATCACACTTTAATGTAATCGCAGCCTTTTCACCTTCTTCATGATTTACTATCGCAAATATTTTATTCTTAAGCCTCATACATGTTGCACTCCAGCCATCTGGAGAATCTTCTGTCGCTTTTCTTTTCGATAAACAGTACGCTCTTGTTGCATTCATTTTAATTGGCACCTCTTATTCTTTCCCTGTTTGATTACGATGCATCACAATTTGCTTCGTTGCTTGAAATTGCTGCTCACCGTAAAACTTTATTAGCTTCTCTCCGCAAAATAGACTAACAATATTAATATGAGATATTTCTCGAAGTAATATTGTAAGCATTTTCTCTCCAATACCTTTATTTCTTACATTCTCATGTACGACAACATCTTCAATGTATGCTCGAAAAACACCATCAGAAACGACTCTAGCAAATCCAACTAATTCATTTTCTTCCCATACTCCAATGGCTATACTATTCTTTAACATTTTTTCAATATCGACTTCTTTTCTTTCTGGCCACCAGCCGACAGAATCATAAAGCTTCTTAATTTTTTCTGCACAGATTGGTTGTTCTTGTTGCAATTTATACGTGTACATATGCTTTCTCCCATCAATCAGTATACATAATATTATTATAATCTCTTTTCAAAAAAGTGCCGACTATGACCTTTTGGATGATCTTCAACGATACCATACTCTCGGTAACCGTGCTTTTTATAAAATTCTGGCGCTTGAAAACTAAATGAATCTAGCAATATTAATCTGCACCCTTTTTCCTTCGCAATTTCTTCAATTTTATGTAACAGTTGACTACCATAACCGTCATGACGAACTGATTTATCAACCCATAAAAAGTCGATATGAAGATGATAAAAATACATCGTACCTGTTACACCACCAAATATTTTTCCTTCTTCATTTTTTACTACGAGGCTTACTTTTTCCATCGGCTGTTTTACTTCATCTGTTAAGATGGACATATTATATTGAATGACTTTATTTTTAATGTATTCTCCTTCAATACGTGTACCGTTCTCTATATGTTTCATATACATTGCTTCCTTTCAACTTAGTAAGCTACATTTTATTTTTCCCCTTTAAAATACTAATCAAAACGAATCCACCATATGTAACAAAGCATGAAAAGCCAATTATCCCTGGTACAGAGACATAGCCTACCCTTATGTAATTTATAACTGCAAAACAAGCGATAGACAATAAAATAGATGGCCAAAATATAACAGCTATTTTTCTTCGCCCTCGTTTCGATGTACTTTCTTTCTCTTCAGAAACACGTGTGCCAAAAAGCAATACAATACAAATAAGGATCGCTGCAAAGTAAATTGTATCTAATGACAAATTGTGATCATATAGGGCGATTCCAACTTCAAGAGCAATAATCGTTAAAATTAAAATAATGATTGTTAAAGTCTTTAAGTTTCTTTTCAATCGCTCACTCCTAGCATGCTTTCACTATATTCTTTGTATATGTACTTTAAAACTACTGCAAAAGCTTCATCTACCTCTTTATTTTCACGGCGATTCGGTAAATCTTTTCCCCCAATCACATAAAGAAGTGGAAATTCGTTAAACATTCCTATAATACCAATATTTATTGTAGCTGTGAGTAATCCACCTGTCATATGAGTTATATGATAATATGGAATTTCTTCATACTCTCCTTGCTGTCTTACCATGCCGCTAATAATTGGTTCCCATAATTCTGGTTCTGATTTATAACCTTGAAAGGTTTGTATGAAAAGGGCAAGAACTTCACTTAATTCTCCAACATTTTTCTCATCTCTAGCATTCTCTTGTATATGAATTTTTGAAAAGTACGTTTGTGCGTACATTTTCACAGCATCCCATCCACCACAGTGCATTACAACTGACTGTGCAACGTAACTATCATGACAAGCAATCATTACCTCTACCGCTTGACTAAGTGTTAAAGAAGTTCTTCCTTGTAAATGCGGATATAACTGCGCACTATCTTCATGTGGATTAAATTTAATGTAATGAAGTATATCATTCCAATTATGTTTATTTTCCTTCACCATTTGCGTTACTACAAATCCAATGACTAATTTTGCTGCTGATGCTAACGGAATATTTAATTCACTATTATACGAAGCAACTATACGATTATTTTTTGTAGAATAAATTGCCATTCCCACATAATTAGATTGTACCTCTTTTATTTTATTTATAACAGTTTCCATTTCTATCCCTCTTTTTATATCGTTATATTAACTTATAATATTTCAACATTGAATGTAAAAAACCTTTTCATTAGCTATTAAAATAAGAAAAAGGTAGCATGAATTTTTTCTTGCTACCGAAAAATATTTATTCTTCTATAGGATTTTCAGGACCGTTAAGTTCCAGCTGATAAAAAGCTAAATCTAGCCATTTATTAAACTTATAACCAGCTTTTTTTATTGTTCCTGCATGAACAAATCCATAGTTTTGATGCAAGGCAATACTTTTCTCATTCTCTGCATCAATTCCAGCAATTAAGGTCATATACTCTCTTTCCTTTGCAATTTTGATTAATTCTTTCATTAATGAAGACCCAATGCCATTTTTTCTATATGCCTTATCTACATACACAGAATGTTCAACTGAATATTTATAAGCAGGCCACGCTCTAAATGGGCCGAATGTCGCAAATCCTACTACTTTATTATCTAATTCATATACGATAATTGGATACTCTTCAGCCTTTTTTTGTTCATACCAATCTATTCTATTTTCAAGGGTTACAGGTTTATACGCATATACAGCTGTTGTATAAAGTATCGCATCGTTATAAATATCTAAAATGTATGCTAAATCTTTTTTCGTTGCTTCCCTTATCATTATTTTCTTCCTTTCATCATGTTCACCTTATTTTACTATCTTTTTAATAGTTTTATTTTATCGAAATTTCCGATTTTTATCTACATACGAATACTAGCTTTTCGGAAACCATCAAATATATTTATTGCAGCAGATAACATGTAGAAGAAAATTCCTCCCCCAATGAGCCACGTTTTAAACTCCTCTGAGGAAATAGTAAATGCATTTGCCAAATACGTAATAAACCCTGCGTTAAATACATGTGGATTTACTACAATTACAATGAATACTATCGTCCCAGCTATTTGAAGAATAGCATTCCCAATCGCCAATCTTTGCGTCCATTGTCCCTGCACTAATTTATAAAGGGATATACATATTTCAAAAACGATCATAATTACAACGATTGGCCAGTACTGCAATAAAACATCTTGATTAAAAGTTGGCGAGACAAACTTCAGTCCATTTGCCGTACCGTTATATACGCCAACAAGATAATTCGCATAAAAGTAAAGTGTAGCCCAAACTGCTGTCCACATTAAACCTCCAAAAACTTCAAACTTCGAGATTGCTTTTTTCTTTGGGATATACGAGATGTTTTTCAAATCATCTGGTGTCCATTTTTTTAAACTTGTCGTCAACGGCTCGATACCTTTGTCTTTATCTGTTCTTTCTAAAATAACAAACACAACTGTCAACCAGAAAAATACATGGAGGCCCACTTCAAAAATTCCCCCAATGCCTTTACCTATCAATTGTAAAATAACATTTAATACCGCTTGATCACCACTATAGCCTATAAAATTTTCTGCAACCATTGATATGAGTGCAATGACAGCTGCGATTGGTATAATCATTTTTAACAACGTTGTATATACATCAAAATAACGTGGTCCAATTAAATGCATCGGTCTATCCAAATAACCATTAGCCAATGAAACCGGACTCCCCAATTTTTCGAGAACGCTCTTTACATCTTTCTCATTATAATCTTCAGGTAACATATCATCTATAGTTGACCTTAGTTCAAGTGTAATATCTTCACGATTTTTTTCAGGTAATCTCTTCGCAACCTCTTGGATATAGAGATCAATTAAATTCATTCTCTTCCTCCTCCTTTAATAAGTTATAAAGTTCTTTCGAATCCTTTATCCATTCTTTTTTCAACTGCAAAAATATTTCTAATCCATAATCACTTAAAACATAATACTTACGAGGTCTACTCTCCGTTTTATCCCAACTACTCGTCACTAATTCCTGCTTTTCTAATCGGCGAAGTAGTGGATATAAAGTACTTTGATCAATTGTAACCCCTGATTGCTCTAATAACTGGACAAGTGAATATCCGTACTGCGGCGTTCTTAATTGACTTAAAACAGCTAACGTTAATGTCCCTCTTCTTAACTCAGTAATTAACGAATTTAATAAAGTATCCATTCACTCACCTCATTTCCATTACTATATGTCATACAGTATGTGTTTTATACTATGTATCGTACAGTATTAATGTGACAAAAACTATAATTTTTTACCAAAAAACAGATAATGAACAGCGCAAATTATATGATTTGTGCTTTTTTAGCTAAGTTATATATAACACTCTATAAGGTAACAACCTTAACTACTAATTTTGAAGTTCCAGTAATGCTATATTAAGTTACAAATATCGTATACATATGATGTGAACATAACATCTCACTATAGGAAGCTATAAAAACGGTGAATTACCATGCTTGAATAATTCCCGTTTTCAGCACCTAATCAACGTTATTTCCTTCATAAACTTCATCTTGTTCAAAATCTTTATTTTTGTTTGGTTTATTAGAGAAAAATAAAAAAACAATTAAATTAGGTTAATTGTTTTTCAAATACAAAATCTTTATTTTTTTAAATAACCTATGATATTCGAAAAGACAAATTCTCCAAATGCAAGTGGTATATAAATAAACCATAACTTTAATATTGCCTTTGTTTCTTTGTGATCAGAATCCCCCATTAAAACCAACCCTATCCTTTTTCTTCTAATATTTTCATTTTAATTCCAATAACAAGGAAATTATACCATTTATTAATGTTTTAGTCTATTTTTTCTGAAAATTAAATAAATAAAATTATTGTATTCCCTCAATATTCAGATAAACATAATAACTTTTTTACGTTTCATCTTCAAAGTCAATAATGACTCCTGTTAGAACCGCTACATTACCAATCGATTGGATCCCGTGACCAATAAAATCCACCTTAAATTCTTCCTACTTTAATTTATGTAATGATATAATAACACTAAATTTTCAACACGTGCTTAATAGATTGGGGACTTATAATGGATAAACCTCTCACTGCATTACAAACTATTATTATACATATGAATACAACTGAGCATTGGCATGATTTTATTTGTTACTGTCAGCATCGCGAAGCGGGACTTCGAAAATTAGCTTTTAAACATTTAGAGACATTTATTACAAATGCAAAGAAATGGGAATCAAAAGATCAAGAAGAGTTTGCCATTTCGCTGTTTACTATTTTAGATGTATTAAACGAAAAAGATGAGGTCTTAACTTTCTCACTAAATAGTTTTCTAATTGACATTCTATATAGATGGACAGAAAACAACCCATTTGATTCAAGACCTTTTAGATGGATAGGAATTTATATGGACTCTAGCAATAAAGAAGACGATTTAGAAAAATCCCTTCGAAAAGCGATTGAATTAGGTGGTGATACCGAACAAGAAGCCATGATATACCTAGTTTCTAATTACATCAATACTTTAGAATTTGGTACACATGAATTCCCTTCAGGTTATTGCGGAGATTTAAGTGAATGTATAGAAAAACTTCCCTATATGCTTCAATTAATTGATAGAATTCAGAATAAGAACATAAAGGAGCAAAACATTGGGCAAATACAAGAACAACTACACCTTATTCTAGATTGGTTAAAACATACACAAATTCCAGTAGATGCCGTTCGTGTACGGGAAAAAGAACAAACTAAGAAATTAGAAAAGGTCATTGTATATTATTTACACAACAGCTCAAGTCGTTAATTCATCGTGTACAGAGATAATAAAGTTGTTTAAAAAACGCCAGTCATGTTATTCAACAATCGGGCTATATAACGGAATAAATCCTTGTAAAAATTAAAAATATTTGAAATAATCGTCATTAAGTTGAAGTAGAGCGATTGCAGAAAAAGGTGATACGACTTTTTCTTACTTAATAATTGCACGATAGTTAAAAAATTCAACTAATTATATTCCGAAAGGGTGTGTGTAGTATCTTATCAACTAATGTTTTTACTTATAAATCTAAGGATGGAAAAACAATAATAATTAGAGAAGCTAAAGAACGGGATGCAGAAAGAATACTAGATTCTGCTTCAAAAGCTTTAATAAACGCTCCATACATGCTAAGTACGGTTGAGGATGTAAAAAAGGTGCGTATCGATGCTATTCAAAAAACGTTAAAAGCTTATCATGAAAATCCAAATTATGTACAGTTTATTGCTGAAGTTGATGGTAAGTTAGTCGGTGCAATAGATTTTAAGAACGGAAACAAAGAAAAAATTAGTCATCAAGGGGCTTTTGCGATGACCATACTACCCGAATATCGAAATTATGGTATTGGAAGAGCTCTTCTAGAAACGTTAATCAATTGGGCTAAAAATAACAGTAAGATTGAAAAAGTTTGTCTTGAGGTAATGGAAGATAATCTAGGTGCAATCCAGTTATATAAGAATCTAGGCTTCTTTGAAGAGGGTAGAAAAGCAAAGGGTGTAAAATTGGATGGTAGCTATCAAGATTTAATATTAATGGCTTTATTCGTTTAAAATTGAACATTAATTTCAATATAAAAAGAGGGTCTTCATAGTCATCTCCCTGTTAAGTAGACAGTAATAGAAACCCTCTTTTTATATTTATCCCACATTAGCTTGCAGTAAAACTCCCCACTGATTATAGTTTCACTTTATTTTAATCCTTTAATTAAAGGTGACGCTTCCCCACTATGGAAAATCCATAGGTCATGAAGTGATCTCGTACATCCAACATATAGTAACTTTGCATCATGTTTTGTGTCTTTGTAATGTTCTTCATCCACATCAATTAAAAGCACCGCATCAAATTCTAAACCTTTCGCTAAATAGACAGGTACTACTGATATACCACCTTCATATTTACTTTGGTTTGCTTCAATTACGTTTACCGTTAATCCTGCATTTGTTAATTCCACATATATATCACGGCATTCATCTTCTGTTCTTCCGATTACCGCAATTGTTTTCACATCTGCATTTTGCAAATGTTTTACCGTCTTCACAATTTCAGTAAATTGATTTTCCGCATGAATTACTTTCACATCTTCTCCACTGCGGAAGACTGGTGTTGCGAGTCCTACTGGGATTTCTGCATTTTTAATTATTTCATTTGCAAATTCAATAATTTCTTTTGTAGAACGATAACTTCTTGTCAATTCATAATAACCGGTTTCTTGGAATACTTCCTTAAAAGCATTCCAATCTTCAATTCCTTGGTAATCATAAATCGCTTGCGATAAATCACCTAATATAGTGAAAGAATTACCTAATGTAATTTCTTTTAATACATAAACTTGGAAAGGCGAAAAATCTTGCGCTTCATCAATAACAACGTGATGAAACTTCTGCCCGATTTCAATCCCTGTTATACGATGATGTATGTATATTAAAGCTGGTAAATCTTCTACATACACTTCTTTTTTACGACAACTCTTTTCTGTTTCTTTAACAAGTTCTTCAGGTAATACCTCGAGTATTTCTTTACTTTTTACTATTGAACTATACAGTGAAAGAGCACTCATTTTCGGCCAAAACTTCATATATGCGTTCAGTCTCTTAGTCGCTTCTTTTTTAAGTAATTTTTTCTCGTTTGTTTCCCCGAATTTTTTAAGTTCAATTTCAATCCAGCGCTTCATTCGTCCTACTAATCGTTCTCTTCTTTTCTGTAAAGGATAATGTTTATATTCAACTTGCATCCATTTTTTAATATCTTCTACTGGAATAATCGCTCTATCCCACGCCTCAAAATCTTTTGTCGGAACTAACTCATTTTCAAATTGGATCATTCTCTCTTCAATAAACGTCTTAAATTCCAACGTACCCTTTAATTTACCTAGCATTACCTTCTTTTCATCACGATTAATTGAAAATGCTTCTTTCAATTTTTCTTCTGTCTGCTTTAGTTTCACTGAATCATCTAACGTACGTAATGCCCAATCCGGAAACGTTGTTTGACTAATATTCCCTACACCTAATTCAGGAAGTACACTCGAAATATAGTCTAAAAACAGACTATTCGGCGCAAATACGATCATTCTTTCTGCTTCTAGTTGTTCACGATATTCATAAATTAAAAAAGCAAGGCGATGTAAAGCAATTGTTGTCTTTCCGCTCCCTGCAACCCCTTGAATAAGTAATGGTAAATTTCTTTCCGCTCGAATAATATCATTTTGTTCCGATTGAATCGTTGAAACAATATCCTTTAGCTTATTATCTTTATTCTCACCTAATCGATATAGAAGAAAATCATCGGCATGCGATACATCTTCATTTCCTTTTACATATGTATCAACAACACGTTCAAGTTCTCTTTTTCGAATGGAAATGTTTCGTTTTAAATACACATCACCTTCTACTAACCCATCTGGTGATTGATAAAATGCTAATTCTTCTCCACCGGTAAATGAATAAAACATACTTGCGACAGGCGCCCGCCAATCAATAATGATTGGCTTCATCGTGTCCATATCCGAAACCCCTACTTTTCCGATATAAATCGGCATAACTTCTTCTTTTCCATCTTCCTGAAAATCTAACCTTCCAAAGTACGGCTCTTGCACACCAATACGTAAGTTTTGTCTATTAGACTCCCTCATACTTTCAAGAATTTGCTCTTTAAAATCTTCTCCATAATAAACCGGGGTTTTTTCAAGCTTATCCAATTGCTCATCCATCGTATGTAAAGTATCCTTCATTTTTTGTAACTCATCTTCAAATATGTTGCTCATTTCGACGATTCCCTCCTGTCCGTTCTAATTTTTCAGTCGAAGTATCATTGTATTAAAAACCCAATCATAAAGTCAATAGTTTCCGTTTAAATTTTCCGAAAAAACTTACTTTTCATCTTTCTAATTTAAAAAGAATATGCAACATCAAAATCACACAAATACACATATAGTATAGTGATGCATACAAAAGATACTACTTTCTATTTGTCTCCTATTTAATTTATCTATTAACAAATATTGTAAAAATTAAAGACTTTAATCAATGGGCGTTTTACTGCCCACAAATAGTAGGATAAATAAAAGTAAAGGAGGCTCTTCAAATGAATATTTTGAATCTATCTCAAGATTAAATATGCTTCTATCTGGCTGTATCCTTATGGTTTGTTGGTCAATTATGTATGTTGAAATATATAGACTTACAAAATCAGTCTGGCCATGTGTTATCATGCATGCAATCGAGGATGCTGTTCCTACTGTTTTAGTTACAATAACAGGGATTATTACTCTTACAAACAGTAGTGATTTTTGGTTAAATCCTACTAGCGGGGTCGCTGCTACTGTTTTATTTCTCGGAATTGGAATCGTACTAAGAACTATAAGAATAAAAAGAGAACGACAATTATTCACACAATAAAAAGCAGATAATGAATTCGTCATTATCTGCTTTCCAATTTTTAAAACTACCTTATTATATTTTTTGATACATAAGCCAGTCACCAGAGTCTATCACTTTCTTTAACATCTTTTTATTCTGAGCGATATACACATATGCCTCAATTTCCCTATCAGCAACATATACTGTTTGCGTGATTCGATCATATAAATCAGTCTCCGCATTACCTGTATATTCTTCTAGTTCATCTAACTTACACAATATCTCATCATTTACTACATAAACTTCTCCATACACCTGTTCTTCAATCGAATAAGTCATGGCCGGATATCCTTCATTCGTATCAAATAATTTTCCATATGTCCAAGCTCTGTCTGCGATGCATGTTGCACCTTGCATATAATGAGCATTCGTTTGTCCTCTTCTTAATGTGCCATAAACGAACACATGATACATAAATTCTTATCCCCTTTATATGTCTCTACTTTCTTATTTGTAAATAAGCACGAATCATAAAATAACTCACTTCATTCGGAAGCTGTTCTTTAATAGATTTCAGCCCACCCTCTGCATTTTGAACGGCAGTTTCAATAAGAGATTCATACTCTGCTGGAACAAAGCTTTGCCAATCTACTTCCATTCCATCCTCATAGCAGCGAATTAAATGGTTTTCAATTGTTTGTCTTGATAAGTTACGTTCTTTTGCAATCTCATTCAAATCAATACCTTGTTTATACATTTCATATGTTTCTAAATGAGAATTTGCGGACGCTTTTCCTGACTTTTTACGCTCTGAAACTACTTCTGTCTTAATCGTTTCAGCATAATTTGGATTTTCCTCAATAAAATGCTGAACTGCTTGTAAGAAGTGCGAGCCATATTTCACAAGTTTGTGTTCTCCGATACCTTTTACCGTCAACAATTCAGAATCATTTTGCGGCATTTTCACACACATATCTTTTAATGTTTGGTCAGAGAAAATAACGAACGGAGGTACACCTTCTCCTTGTGCAATTTCTTTACGTACTTCACGAAGCACTTCAAATAAAGGATGGTCTTGAACAATTTGTCTTGTCTCTACTCGTTCTTTTCGTAAAACATTCTCTTTACCAAGTAATACTTCTTTCCCTTTTTCAGTTACTTTTAACGTCGGATAAGTGCCATGTTCAACTGCAATTAACTCATCTGAAATTAAAAACTCAATAAACTCACTGACCTCTTTTACACTACGGTTCGATAAAAGCCCATACGTTGGTAAAGTATGAAAATTAAATTCAATAACTTTCTTATTCTTCGACCCAGTTAATACTTGCGCTATCATTTGCTTTCCAAAGCGTTGGTTCGTTCTAATCATGCATGATAAAACCATTTGTGATTCTCTTGTCACATCGATGCTCTCGCGATTGTCTGTACAATTACCACAGCGTCCACAATCTTCTTTCGGTTCTTCTCCAAAGTATTGCAAAATGAATGATTGTAAACATTGTTCTGTATGACAGTAATCGGTCATATTTTGCAATTTTTCAAGTTCATTTGAAAAACGTGATTCTCCAGTTGATTGATCAATTAAAAAACGCTGTACTTGTACATCTTGAGAAGAATATAACAATATACATGTACTATCTAATCCGTCACGACCAGCACGTCCTGCTTCTTGATAGTAACTTTCCATATTTTTTGGAAGCTGATAATGAATTACGTAACGAATATTCGATTTATCAATACCCATCCCGAATGCAGATGTTGCTACCATTACACTTACTTCATCTCGTAAAAAGAGTTCTTGTTGCTCATTTCGATCACTATCACTCATACCAGCATGATATTTTGATACAGAAACACCTGCCTTCATCAAATCTTCATATAACTGATCGACTACTTTTCTAGTAGCTGCATATATAATCCCGGATTCCTTTTGATTTTGACGAATATAATCCGCCAAATATGCATTTCGATCTTGCCCTTTAATGACAGAAAACGATAAGTTCTCACGCTCAAACGTTGTCATAATTGTATTTTCTTGATTAATTTCAAGTGTTTTACAAATATCATCACGTACTTGCGGTGTTGCTGTTGCTGTTAATGCTAATACGAGCGGCTTTTCTGGAAGATAATCTAATATGCGATGTATATGTAAATAACTTGGACGGAAATCATGTCCCCACTGTGAAATACAGTGTGCTTCATCAATCGCAATCATAGGGATTTTCATATCAATAAGTTGATCAACAAACTCCATCGAATCAAGACGCTCAGGCGCCACATAAAGTAACTTGTAATGTCCTTGTTTCGCTAATTGAATTCGCTGATTTGCTTCTGCAATAGATATAGAACTATTAATATATGTAGCTGAAATGCCATTCTGTACCAATGTATCTACTTGATCCTTCATAAGTGATATTAGAGGCGATATAACCAACGTCGTTCCTTCAAATACTAATGCCGGAATTTGATAACAAATCGACTTACCGCCACCCGTTGGCATAATACAAACCGTATCTTTCCCATCTAGTACATTTTTAATTGTTTCATCTTGTCCTCTTCGAAACGAAGAATAACCAAAGTAGGACGCTAAAAGTTCTTGTGCTTTAGTAAACAAAAAAGAGTCACCCGCTTTTCTTTATCTTTCATCTACTTCTATTATATCAATCACTTATGCGACTTGAAAGGGATGATTAGATGCTTATTGTTTTTTCATTATTCTATGTTTCTTCACTTATTTAATATGAATTAGCATCATTATTTTATATGTTTTACAACATTTATAACGTAAATCCAGTACACAAGAAGAAAGAGTTTCAATTTAAATGTTCATTTTATTTCCCTTTCTTGAATACTACTAATCGTATACATATAAATTCAGGAGGTTACTATATGAAACATCGTAATATGAGTTCCATCAAGGCAAAAACGAAAACACAAAAACTCCAATTCTCTAATAATGATGCGTGGAAATATGAATCATACTATAAGTACCAGCCATTATTCTCTTATAAAAAGCTTTTTAATTTTCTTTCTCAACTTTTTA
Organism: Bacillus sp. RCC_6_1; assembly: GCF_041360755.1. Taxonomy (NCBI): domain Bacteria; kingdom Bacillati; phylum Bacillota; class Bacilli; order Caryophanales; family Bacillaceae; genus Bacillus; species Bacillus sp. RCC_6_1. The sequence continues at coordinate 168,276 of NZ_JBFUPV010000005.1, read as the reverse complement.
GACGTTAATATATGTGCAAAAAACATATCATTCACAGAATTTTTCTCAATATTAAATGTATAGACTTACTACAATTCAGTTGTTACCATATATAATAATCTGTTGGATAAACCCCTTAAGTTGACCTGCTTATATTAGCAGGTCTTTTTCATGATTACATACTTCTGTGTACCTCGATCTCACTTCCAAGTCTTTTCTCCATTTTATAACCATATTTAGATCCCAACAATTAATGATAATCATAAATTGTTGGGATTTAAATTGTTCACATATAATTATGCAATTCTTCTTTCTCAATACACAAAACACATTTTACTTGTTACTATAAAAGTACTCCAGATGAGTTTTTTGCTCATCGACATTATCTAGTTATTGGGGCCTGCCGCGGGAAGCAGGTCCCTTTGACTGTATGAAGGTCCCAATTTCATTTGGACACATTTACCAGGTTTTTTCAAAAGAATTTTATGATAACATTACGTAGTCGAGTCCGACATCTCGGCAATACCCTTTTGAGGGTCTGCAACTTCCCTTACAGACCCTCTTTTACTTTATATTCAATTTATTCATATATACCACAACACCATTCATTGAATTTCTCCATTTCAAATTCCCTAAAAATAATCTAGGACACGTAACTAAAAATAAATCTTCATCATACTTTGAGTTATACATGTTCAAAGGAGTGTTACTATTTATGTATTCTTATTGGCAATCGTATTACTCCCCCTACCATAACCCTTATGTAAACTATGATTTATCCGTACGGAACTACCGAATTAGTAAAAATGAGAATTTTTTAAAAGGGTATATGCGTTCTTTATGGGAACAACACGTCGCTTGGACGAGATTGGCTATTATAAGTATAGTATTTAATTTACCAGATGTTAATGTTACTGTTGGACGACTTCTACAAAACGCAACACATATGGGACTATCACTTGAACCATTTTACGGTGAGGATGCAGTGAAAAAATATAGTGCATTAATTAAAGATCACTTAGTAATTGCAGCGGATCTTGTTAAAGCCGCAAAAGCTGGTAATCAAAATGCAGCGGCCGCTATAGAGAAAAAATGGTACGCTAATGGTGACGCAATTATTGAATTCCTTAACAGAATCAACCCATATATAGATAAAGAAGAATTTAGAAAAATGTTTTATGAACATTTAGCACTAACGAAAGCAGAAGCACTTGCCTTCCTAAATAAAGATTATGAAGCAGGAGTAAAACTTTACGATAAAATTGAAAAAGAAGCATTAGAAATGGCTGACATGATAACAAACGCAATCGTAAAACAATTCCCGCAAGTATTTCAATAAAGTGAAACTTTAATCAGTGAGGGGTTTGTTCATCCCCCACTGATTATCAGCTCTCACCAATCGGCTTATTTAGTTTTCTCTCCATGATATTTCACCTCTCCTCTTTACATTTAGCTTATATCGATATATTTTATTAATATCCGTTTTTTATAGGAGGAAATAGTTTGATTAACGCGATTGGTCTCGTTTTTATACTTACAAATAAACACGAGAAAAAAAAGAAAGTTTATTTAAATGAAAAATTTGCACTAATAGATATTATTGATTCTAAAGAAGTATTTGATGATGAAGGGAATCCTTTAGTAGAACTAACATGTAAATACAGTATATATTTAGATGAAAAATATTACTGTAAATCTCTCGATGATTATACCGGACAAGTCTTTCCTTTCTTAAGTGCAAAAATAGGAAAAGGTCTTCTAAGAAACTTAAACTATTACTTTTCTTACGTTGATGCCTATGATAAGAAACCACCAGTTAAAGAAATAAGACCACTTATGAAACAAGTAACTAACAGATAGCCAAAAATACCAAACAAAGAAAGCATCTAACCCTGGATGTTTTCTTTTTTATTAAAAACTCATTAACTTTCATCCTCTTCTAAAAGTATGTATCCAGGCATATTTTAAATTAAAAACATTGGAGGATTAGAGTGAATGAAATACTCAGAAACAATTATAAGCAAACGACTTCGAATACTTAAAATGACGGGTATGTTTTTCATGCTAGTGTTAATAGCATGGATTGGCTATACAAAATTACTTTATGAAAACGGCTTTCTTCAAGAAAAAAAGAATTCAGTAGAAGTAATGAACACTAGCATTACAGGAGAAATAGAGCAGCTTTTTCATATAAACTTGCAAGGTTATCGAAAAACAAGCCTTGATGCTGTTATAGAAGCCAGTAAAACCGATCCAAGTGAACTATCCTTAATTGAACTAGTCAACAAATCCTGCTCGCGAGATTGCATAGGTGAACCAGTTACATATGTAAACTCAAACAATGGATATATCTTTTATAAGGAATCTAATGGAACTAATGTAGCTATAACGGTTAAAAAGAAAGACAAATGGGTAATTGTAAAGAAATCTGTTCAAGATGGAATATAATCACCCAAAAAAAGAGTACGCATCGTACTCTTTTTTATTATTAATACCCTTCCTCTTCATGCCTACAATGGCATTTCGCTTTTGTTTTACAATGACATTTTTCACACTCACACTTCGGTTTCTCTTTGCAACAACACTCGTGAAAATCATTGCGCTTACATCTACATCTCCCAAACATTAAATCATCCCAAAATTTATTACAATCTTGAAAATGTCCACAATGACAAGTATTTCTCATAAATATGCTTCCTCCTTGATAGAATTCATCATATTCTATGTTTGAAAGTATACAAAGGCTTGTTTATTAGTCTATTTTCTCCATATTATAAGTAGAGTTAAAAGATTAAATAAAAATAAAAACCGTCACATGACGGCTCTTATTTTTGCAAACTACTCTTTTGTATAAAAATATTTAATTCCTTTCATATCTAACCAAGCAGTTGCTTTGTCCAGTTCGTTCCCTTGACGATAATCTGTTTCGAAATACACAAGCCCTTGGTTATCTCCACGAGATATTATTTTAGAAGTATATCCAAGCTTATCCATCATTTGAATCATGTCAGAAATTAAATTTACACCAAATTCATAAGTAACTACTTTGCTATATTTATTCACTATAATTCCAACCCCTTCTTGTTTTTTTATCGGCTCAACAATTTGATTTGTAAACCAAGCTAACGGCTTATTTCCAATCAGCTTATTTAAATCACACTTGCCGATACCAGCCACATTGCCTGTCTCTGTGTATTGCCAAATATCACATGGATACGCCGGTTTGTTACCACCATAACGAGGAATCCATACAAAATCACAATTGACATTTTCCATTCCAAATGGAGCATACATATGATGAGCAATATATAAACCGACTTTCTTAGCTCCTAATCTGCGTAATTCATCAATAAAAGCTTGTGCACCCGCTCTCATATCGTTCATTGTTCTTACTTCTACGTCAGCTACCCAAACTGTTGCATTTTTATCACCACGGTTCCAAAAGTCTCTTGCTTCTATCCGTGCATCCTCTACTGAAACGAAACGACAGAACGCATAATTACCAAACGGAATATTCCTTGCTTTCATTGCTTGTACATAATTTTTATATAAAGGATCTACATAGTTTGAACCATCTTGCACACGTGCAATTACGAAATCTAATTGTGGTGCTGCGATATCCCAGTTAATGTCGCCATTCCATTTCGAAATATCTACAATATAACCCATTATTTAACATCTCCTTTTTCATTATTATATTCAAAGCTTGTTTTTTTGTTATTATCAACTAATAAATAGTATGAGAGGTATTATATTATTGGGTAATAATTTAAAATTCGGCTTATGTATTGAGAAAACAAAATATTATTACGGGTTTAATAAGTAAAGATTTACAAAACTCTAAACTATATAAAGTGAAACGATAATTAGTAGGAGGCTACGAGCAGTGTAATTCCCACCTAATTTCTTAGCTTCATCCGAATTTTGAGGTAAGAATTTTACTTCCCGCAAATAGCTTGATAAATAAAACCACCTTTCTGACAGGTGGTTTTGTGTACTAATTTACATATAAATTGTCCATATTTTTATAGTTACTTAATATACTTGTTAACTAAAAATAAGACAATTTTTAGTTTTTAATCAAACCAATTTTCGTTTTATCTCACGTACTCATAGTACCATTTACGTACATCTAACCAAGCTGTAAATTTATCGATATTCCCGGACGGATAGCCATTCGTTATAGCATAACCAATGCCATCTTTTTGAACGACAATTTGTCCATCAATACCCGCATCAACCATAGCTTGAGCCAAATCTTGTAAATTACTAAATGCTACACCACCAGTTTTTACTTTGAGCAAATCCGCTGCACCTCCTCCAGTTTGTCCTGTAAGAGCAAATACAATAGAATTAGCGATTTTATCAACATTCCATTTTGCCATGTCGGATTCATTATCAATAAACCCTAATTCAATAAGAATAGCCGGTGCCTTCGTTCCATTTAATACCGCTAAATCTGTACGTTGTTTCGCACCTCGATCACGCCATCCAATATCTTTTGCTAGTTGAGCTGAGATTTTAGCCGCCAAATCTTTCTGATCATAATATAAAACCTCAACACCCTGTCCATTTCCATCACTTGCATTAAGATGAAAAGAAATAACTAAATCCACAGCATGGGAATTGCTATTCCGAATGATATTATTTAAATTTTGCGATTGAGTTGCCCCTACCTCGTCCGTATCGTCATAAACCGTGTGTCCTAGGGCTCTTAACTTAGCCGCCACGGCATCTTTAACTTGCCTATCTAGAACGTGTTCTTTCCGATTCCCGAAATTAGCACCTTGAACAATACTATTGTGTCCTCCGTGCAAACTATATCTAGCCATTATTCATCAACATCTCCTTTCTTAATATCTTATTCAAAACTTGTCTTATTGCTATTCCCACTTACAATCTTAACTGTGCCCATACGTCCTATATTTTCTAAAAGTGATGCAATTTGTTTTCGATATAAAAAAGCTATCGCTTCATAAATCGAATGATTTATTCTCTAAATTACTTTTACATGAATGACGACACGAACAAAAAAGCATCACCCTTTCGGCGATGCCTAAAAACTCTATTTTACTTTTCAGCTCCCTAAATAAATAGAGTTTAAAATCACTGAAACTACACCTATATTTCCTCCCTTTCCTTCACAGCTTCTTTCAACCTCTGCAACATATACCCAATTCCTTTACACCCCTCTAGCGGATATGTAATCATTTCTTCTGGATATAACTTTGTCACTACTTTTTTATGCTTCTTCCCTGCTAGTAAGACGATTTCGTCAAACTGTAGTAAACTTTTATCTACCATCTGTTTTTGTAATTGCTCTATACTTATTACCTCATCGCTTTTTGAATCAAATGCAAGATCATAGTTTTCTAATACAATATCACTTGGTCTTAAAAATCCATGTTTCGCTGATAATATAACCCAGTTTTCGAAAAACATAGTTGCGTACGCCTGACATGCTTTTCCGAACGGACTAATATATACATCTTTTGCTTCCATCGGTCCGTAGTCTGAATGTTTATCCCAAATTTTCTTTTTTCCGCATGGAATTATACATAGCCTTTTCATATATATTTCTACTCCCTTTACTTTGGTAAATAAAATTCGTTATTTTGTACATTTTTTTCTCGAGATACTATATAATAATTCTGAAAGTTAAAATTACACATTTTACCATATGCGTACTATAGATTACTCTCATTGCAAATATTATAATACCATAAAAAATTTTTCATTTTTTCTTCAAAATAATGAAACTAAATTATAATGCAAGTATGTATTAATAAAACAATAAAGGAGGTTCATAAAAATGAAAAATATTATTCCTGCACTATTAGTCTATTTTATCGTTTGCGTTATTTCCGTTATCATCCCAGCATCTGAAGGCTATAATTATGTCGGCTGGAAGTTATTTGTTGGGCAAGTGTATGCGATACCTATTTTCTTCATTACTACGATAATCACATTTTATATAAACAAGAAAAAATCTTACGAATAAACGATTATAAGGATAGCTAACGCTATCCTTATTTTAATTCGTTAATCAAAACTTTATATCCTTTCTTCTAAAAAGTTAAACGCAACATCTGTATTTCAGCGTTTAAACGCAGTTCCTCCGAAATCCAGCTCTCTAATTTTGAAACAGATGCAATATTTTTTCAAAAAGCCCCTGTAATTTACTTTTCAATACTTCCATATCATTAAGCATACACAATGCGACTGTTGAAAAGTTAAAAATTTCTGCTTATTATAAATAAAAAAGGACAAATAGCCAATCTGACTACTTGTCCTTACTGTTCATCTGTACGCAATACGATTAAGCTTGGAATGCTTCTGTTAATACTGGTACGATTTGTTTTTTACGAGATACAACACCTTTTAAAGTAGCTGTATTGTTTTCTAGTGATACGTTGTATGCTTTCTCAACAACGTTTGCTGCTTTACCGATCGCAAGACCGACAGAATCGTTAGTTAAGATATCAGTTACAACGAATAAGAATAGGTCTAAACCTTTTTCTTCTACTACTGCAGAAATTACTTTTTCAAGTTCCGCTTGGTGTACAAGAACGTCGTTTGTATCAACAGCGTTTACTTGTGCGATTTCAACTTTCGCATTACCCATTTGGAATTCTTTAGCATCAAGAGAGATTAATTGCTCCATTGTTTTTCCGCTTAAGTCAGCACCAGCTTTTAACATTTCTAAGCCGTAGTTATCTGCATCTACACCAGCGATTTCCGCTAATTCACGAGCAGCTGCTACATCTTGTTCTGTGCAAGTTGGAGATTTGAATAGTAAAGAATCTGAAATGATTGCAGATAACATTAAACCTGCAACTTCTTTACGAATTGTTACGCCATTTTCTTTGTACATTTTGTTTAAGATTGTAGCTGTACAGCCAACTGGCTCACAACGATAGTATATAGGATCGCTTGTTTCAAAGTTAGCAATACGGTGATGGTCAATAACTTCTAACACACGAACTGATTCGATATCGTTAGCACTTTGTTGACGCTCGTTATGGTCAACTAAAATAACGTTGTCCACTTCGCTTGCTACTGTCTCAACAAAACGCGGTCCTTCTACTTTAAAATAGTCTAACGCAAATTGAGTTTCACCGCTGATTTCGCCTAAACGTACAGGCTTAGCATTCATTCCTAATTCTTTTTTCAATTCTGCATAAGCAATTGCAGAACAAATTGCATCTGTATCTGGGTTTTTATGCCCGAAAACTAGTACTTTTTCCATGTTTTCCACCTCTTCATGAAAAGGATATCTTAAAGAAGCAAATATGACAATATTTAAAGCATATTTTTTTATAAATAATTGCACTTTCTTCTATATTTTTCATCATTTTCATAAAAAAAATCATCTAAAATGAATTAGATGATCGAAATGTATGTTTCAATTAAAATAGTGTAGGAGCTTGCACTACATTGTTAAAAGCAAAATTTGAGGATAAGCCATTATTCAAAAGGTTTACATCTATAACTTGATAAAACGCATTTCCAGTGTCTGCAATTTCCCAAACAGCTAAAATAAGATGGTATCCACTACGGTCAGTTGGTACATTTGCTTCGTGCGTTACTGTTGTCCCTGGTCTAGCTCCACCGTCATTTTTTACATAGAATGGCACTAAATCTAAATCTGATCGCGTCAAAGGTTTATTTGGATTCCAACCTTTTTTCGTAATATAATATTTCCACTCTTTCGTACTATGAGGAGCCGTTAGTTTCCACTTGAATGTATTCGTCCCGCCATTTAACGTAACTTTCTTCCACCTATCTACAGTTTGAACATCTAAAGCGGGAAAATGACCAGCCCCTGCAATTTGTCCATCAGAAGGTCCTAGTTGTGGAAATCCACCTATCCCTTCTACACTTTGTGGTTCATATTGAATTGGTCCACAATTTACATTTACACCTTGCTTACATAAATAAGATCGGCTCGCTGGTGATTCTACATATCCATGAGCTGAAGCCTTTTCTGAAAACCCAAATGTTAATAATCCCGTAAGTAATACGCCACCACTTAAAATAACTTTCTTCATCTTTTGTAAACTATTCTTTTTCATTCTTTCATCCCCTTCCCATAATAAAGCGAAAATAACTATAGTCGGCTAGTCATCTTCTCTACATTTATTATAAGACGAGAATCATTACTAAAAGAACCCTCTAAAAACTTTCTCAAATTCATTTAGTGCGTTAATTAGATTATAATTAACTATTTTAACACCGCCAGAAAAATATAGACGGTGTTAAAAATAGTCGTTTATTATTCACTTACTAATAATTAAGCACTCTCCCCGTTTGATTATAACTTAAATGTTTTTATAATAAAGAACCGTAGCATCTAACTTTCCATTCGGAGAAATTGCATACCCTGGTATTGTTCCAACTTCTTGGTAGTCTAGTGATTTGTACAATTTATTGGAAGGATCTCCTTCTCTAGTATCTAATACTAAAAGAGACCTGTTTTCTTGCTTTGCTCGTTCCTCTGCTTTTTGCATAAGCGATCGTCCAATACCGTTTCGTCTAAAGTTTGGATGAGTCATTAATTTGCAAATCTCAGCTCTATGAATTCCGTTAGGCTTAGTAACTAATTGTAATTGAATACTCCCTGCTACTTCGTTGTTTATTTTAGCCACATACAATATCACTTCTGGCGCTAATACTGTTTGCCAATACTTTGTTGCATCTTTTTGTTCCAGTGGAGGCAAAAAACCAATTGATGCCCCATCATTTACAACCATTTTCAAAAGTTTCGAAAGTTCTTCTATATCATTTTCTAGTTTCTTAATTTCTTCAATTACTAAATTTCGCATTACTTTTCCCCCTTTTGTTTCATTGTAACAATTTTTAAAGAAGGAATAATGAAATAATAAGAGGAATTTATAGTTAAGATATGATTTTTTGTGAAAGGATAACGATATGAAATATATATTAGATAGAATGTACGCAAAAGAATTACTCGAATGGGCATATGAACAAAACCCGGGCCCTTGGTTTGAACATTCACTACATGTTGCTCATGCAACTGAAAACATAATTATAGAACTTATAAAAAAAGGGTACAAGCTAGATGCTGACATAGCATATAACGCTGCCCTTTTGCATGATATCGGAAGATACAAAGGTTTTACCAAATCGGTCATTCATTCCTATGATGGTTATATGTATATGAATGATTTAGGGTATACAGGAAACGCTGTTATTTGTGTGACACACTCATTCCCATGCAAAAATGAACATATAGATATCGCAGCAGAATGGAGTCTCGTTCCTGACCATATGAGAAGCCGATTAGTTGAAATATTAAATGAACATTGTAACTACGACTTATACAATAAAGTAATTACTCTTTGTGACGCTCTTGCTGATGCGGATGGCTTTACTACGCTGGAAAGAAGATTAATTTCTGTTGGTTTGCGTCATGGTACAACATCTCATACATCTTTACATTGGAAAGGGTTTTATGCGATTAAGAAAGAATTAGAAGCTTTAATCGGTAAGAGTATATACACAGTTCTTCCTGATGTAGAAAAATCTATTTATGAAGATATAGAATATTAAAGTAAATACAAATTGAAAACGATAAAATTTGTATTTATGTTTCTAAAAGACTCTTTCAAAAATGGAGGGATTTCTTATTAGTAAAATAGGATTTGACTTGATAAACCTTGAGGGGAATTTTGAATTTGGATATGAAGATATAAAAAAGATTTCTATGAGATGTAAATTTTCTAACTGTTCACATACAAACGAACCAAACTGCGCGGTTAAAAGAGCTATCTCTGACGGTGCTCTTTCTGAAGAAGTAGTTAACAGTTAATATAGAGATTTTAATGAGGTACATTATGTTTCTAAACAGAAAAATAAAACAAAAGCCATTGATTATATGAAGCAATTGAAGCTTTTTACAAAACCTTAAAATTAAATAAATAGTTGTTATTTCTCATTCCTACTAAATTTAAAATTCTCCCATTATTGTATAACCATAAATTGAACCCATCCTAGATAATTTTTATACTCAAATTTAATTTCACATAAAAAACGTTTTAAACATAAAGTTTAAAACGTTTTTTTATTCAATGCTTTTGATTTTTCAATTCTGTTAAACACTCTTGCACTAAAGTTACCGCTTGACTCATCGCAGCTCCGCCAGCAAATGCTGCTGAAACACCACATGCTTCTAGAATCTCTTTATCCGAACATCCTTGATCAAGACAACCTTTTGTATGATAAATTGTACAATACTCATCTTGCGTTGCTAAACTAATTCCTAATGCAATAAGTTGTTTTTCTCTTTTTGTTAAAGAACCCTCTTGAAAACAAGCTTGCGTGAACGCATTATATGTCTCAGCGATTTCAGGAATTTGATTTGTAAAACTACCTATACCTTCTTTATAATGATGTAGAATATCATTTATCGAACTATGTTGCTCATGTTCCATCTTATTCCCTCCAGTCATATTATCCATACTTATTGTAGTATGTGATGAAATGGAGGCAATATACCTTCTTTTAAATCAAGAATTTTTAGTTAATTTAAGTTATAATTTTAAATTATCATCTACAATAACTTTTTCTCTAGAACTTTTTCTTTCAACCTCTTTACTTCTTTCTTCCCAAAATGTTAATCCTTCAATCCCCACATTTTTAGGATTAAATACTGGATCTTTCCCTTCTTTTTTCTGCGTTTCATAATCTTTTAACACTTTTAATGCGGTTTTACTTAAAAGTAAGATTGCGATTAAGTTTAACCATGCCATACTACCGATTCCTAAATCTCCAAGATTCCATAAAAGCGACGCTGATTCAACGCTACCGATGTAAACCATAATTAAAAATCCAAATTTTAAAACTGGTTTTAACCAGCCATACTTCAGTTGACGATCTAAATAAGTAAGTGTCGTTTCAGCGATATAGTAATAAGCGAGTAACGTTGTAAATGCAAAAAAGAAAATCGCAATTGAAATAAATATTGGACCAAACCCTGTTATCACAGTTTCAACTGCTTGTTGTGTATAAATTGGACCAGCTTCCACATTTCCTATGTTTTGTACAATGGCGGTTTTCCCTTCAGGTATAACATTATACATACCTGTTATTAAAATCATAAGAGCTGTCGCTGTACATACGACAATTGTATCGATATATACGGAAAACGCTTGAACTAATCCTTGTTTTGCGGGATGCGATACTTCAGCAGCCGCCGAACTATACGTCGCTTCTCCGACACCAGCAACGTTTGAAAATACAGCGCGTTTTACGCCCCATGCAATAGCTGCACCAACAATTCCACCAAACATTTCATTTACACCAAATGCGCTAGAGAAAATTAAAGCAAACATCCTTGGAATCTCCGTTACATTCGCAATTAATATGATACATGTAACAATTACATAACCAATTGCCATAAATGGAACAAGCATTTGAGAAACGCCAGCAATTCTCTTTACACCACCAAAAATAATTGCTGCTAGTAACATGACTAAAAATATACCAGTTATATATTTGCTAATACCATTAGAGTTTTCAAATCCAACTGCGATACTACTAGATTGAATACCTGGTAATAACACGCCATATGAAAGTGTTACAACTACTGCTACAATGACTGCAAACCATTTCATTTTCAAACCTTTCTCAATGAAATATGGAGTACCGCCGCGATATTCATTCCCTACTTTACTTTTGTATACTTGAGATAATGTTGATTCTACAAACGCGCTCGCTGCCCCTAACAAAGCCATTACCCACATCCAAAATACAGCTCCAGGACCGCCGAAAGCAATTGCTGTCGCTACCCCTGCAATATTACCAATTCCAACTCTTCCTGATAAGGCTAAACAAAATGCCTGAAAAGATGATATTCCCGTCTCTGAACTCTTTCCTTCAAATAATAGTTTAATCATCTCTTTAAAATAACGGATTTGCAAAAAGCGTGTTGCAATCGTGAAATATACGCCTGCCCCTAATGCAAAAACAACTAAACCGATACTCCACACTTGCCCTACTAACCATTCTACTAAATTCTCCATCCAAATCCCCCTTATCATTCTTTGGAAAAGCAATTTTGTATATAAAAAAAACGGACAACTATTATCAAACTTTCTAGTTGTCCGCATTTTTCATTATTTCATCCCTCAATTTTTATCAGTAAAACGCCCTATTACTTTATATTTACCCAAACACTTTTCACTTCTGTATAATTATCAAGCGCATATGAACCTAATTCGCGGCCAATACCAGATTGTTTATATCCACCAAATGGTGTAGCTGCATTTTCTAAGTTATAATCATTAATCCACACTGTTCCTGCTTTTAATTTATTTGCTACTTGATGACCCGTTTTGATATTTTGCGTCCATACACCCGCAGCAAGACCATAGGATGAGTTGTTCGCTCGTTCAATTACTTCTTCTGTCGAATCAAATGGAAGTACGACAACAACTGGTCCAAATATTTCTTCCTTAACGATTGTCATATTGTCTGTAACATCTGTGAATATAGTTGGCTTAACGAAATAACCTTTTTCAAGCGCACGTTCGCCACCAGCCGCAACTGTAGCACCTTCTTTCTTCCCTTGCTCAATGTAATTTAACACACGCTCTTGTTGTTTCTTAGATACGAGTGGACCCATTTCCGTTCCTTTCTCCATACCTGCTCCAAGTTTTACGTTGTTCGCCATTTTCACAAGTGCATCTACTACAGTTTCATAATGTTTACGATGAACAAATACACGTGATCCTGCGCTACAATTTTGACCGTGATTATACATAATACCTTGGAATGCACCATTTATCGCTTCTTCCAAGTCCGCATCTTCTAAAATGATATTTGGTGATTTTCCGCCAAGCTCTAACGTTACATGCTTAATCATTTCTGCAGATTGACGCATAATATACTTTCCTGTAACAGTAGATCCTGTAAAAGCAACTTTATCAATGTCATGATGATTTACAATTGCAGCCCCTGCTTCAGGACCAAAGCCTGATACAAAGTTTACAACGCCGTTTGGAAATCCAGCCTCTTTAAAGAGTTTCGCTGTATATAGTAAAGATAAAGGCGTTTGCTCTGCTGGCTTTAATACAATCGTACAACCTGTCGCCAGTGCAGCTCCCATTTTCCAAGAAGACATAACAAGCGGAAAATTCCACGGAATAATTTGTCCTACAACACCAACAGGTTCATGTCTCGTATAATTCAAGTAATCTTTTGAAATCGGGATTGTTTGCCCAATAATTTTTGTAGCCCATCCTGCGTAATAACGATAATTTTCTACAGTCGCTGAAATATCATCATCAAGTGCTACTTGATATGGCTTTCCATTATCTAAAGCTTCTAGTTGCGCTAATTCTTCTCTATGTTCTTCAATTAAATCTGCTAATTTATAAATAAGATGCGCTCTTTCAGCAGTAGCCATTTCTGCCCACGGGCCAGATTCAAATGCAGATCTTGCCGCTTTTACTGCAGCATCAATATCCTCTTCTTGCGCTTCACATACGACTGCTAGAACCTCTTCTGTTGCTGGATTGTACGTTTCAAACGTCTTTCCGCCAATAGCAGAAACAAATTCGCCATTAATAAACATTTTAATTTCTTCATTTAAAAACGCTTCCACTTTTGGTTTCAGCTCAATATTTGTCTTTAACATTATGTTCTCCTCCTTATTTAAACAGCTGCATGAGCTGCAATATTTGATAAAATCGTTTGAAGCTTTTGATCTTCTTCTACAGTTAACCCTAGTCTTGGATAGCGAGAAGGTCCTCCCGCTTGCCCATGTAATTCCATAGAACGTTTAACGATTTGAACATATTTCCCTGATCCTTCAAGAAACTCGCAAAGTGGTAAAATAGCATCGTTTATTTCCCACGCCTTTTCTAATTCACCATTTTGAAAATGCTCATACATTTTTGTAACGAGACCGGGAACAATATTTCCTGCTACTGAAACCCATCCCGAGGCACCAACTAAATATGATTCCATAACTAAATCTTCAGAACCACAGAAGACTTGGAAAGCCCCTTCACTTTGTCTTACTAAATCTCTCGCTTTTCGAATATCTCCGCTAGATTCTTTAATATGTGTAACATTTCCACACTCTTTTCCAATACGGAGCATTAGCTCTGTACTCATATCAACACCAGAAGTAAATGGATTATTGTATAACATAATTGGTATATTTACAGAGTTTGAGATTTCTTTAAAATGAAAATAAATCTCCTCTTCCTTCGGTTTACAATAGTAAGAGTTTATAATTAACACACAATCCGCTCCGTGCGCTTCTGCATGTTTCGTATATTCAATTGTTTCTTTCGTCGTCTCTGCTGCAGTTCCAACAATAACTGGAATACGGCCATCAATTTCTTTCAACACGGTTGCTACCATTTTAAATCGTTCTTCTTTTGATAAACTTACAAATTCTCCTGTACTTCCATTAATGATGATACCTGCAACGTTTTGTTCGATAAAGTAATTTACATTTTGCTTTACCCCATCCCAATTAATTTCCTGAAATTCATCCATCGGTGTTATTAATACTGGAAATGCCCCTTTAATTTTTTGCATATTTATCTCTCCCTATCACATTTTATTTTAATAAGAAACCTGCCGGAAACGGATCCGTAGGGTCTAATAGAAATGTCTGCATCCCTGTAATAAACCCTCTACTTTCAAAACGGAAAATGTATCCTAGTTCCTCCTTCTTCACTTTCTCCACAGTTATAAAACTATTAAATATACTTTCATTTTTAAAAGGTTTATCCGCCATATAATCATTTTTAAATAACGCATGAACATAGGAAACAATAGTAGAAACAAAACCTGGCGAACGTACGATAAAGTTATCTTCATGAAATGTAATCGATTTTATATGGTTCTTTTCTTTTTGCGAAGGATCTACTAAAATAAGCCTTTTTATTAGCGACTGTTTTTGTATAGTCTGTAGTGTAGCTTCTCCCCATCTTTTCAATTCAGAAATGTTTTCCATGCGAATTTCTGGCGAATACGCACCTTTCTCTACAACTGCATATACTTTATCTGCTTGTATGAGAGAATAACTTACATTACCAACCTGTAAATTTTCCTCAATCATATAGCATAGTTTGCTTTCAAACGAAACCGATATAACTTCATCATTCTCTACATACGCATGAACTAAAAATATTCCAGATAACGTTTCAATTTTATATTGATTGGACTCTCTCTTTTTTAAATAACCACTTTCGAGTAACATCGTTATTACTGCAACAATGCCTCCATAATGAAGCGGAATCGAACCTTCATGATTAAAAAATAATACAGCTGCATCCACTTCATTATGGATAGATGGAACGACAATACACCCATTCAAACCGATAAAACCACGTGGTTCATTTAATAAAAGCTTCATCTCTTCTGCTAATTCACCTGAAAATTGTTCATTTAATTGCTCCAAACTGTAGTAGTATTTGCATGGTACGTCTTTCATTACACGAAATGTCTCGCCATTTACATGTACGTCTACTGCTGTATACATTTTTTGAATGTTCATTTTATATCCTCCGTTTCATGTTCCATCGGCGGAATTAGCAAAAATCCTTCTTTAAGTGGATCCATTTCATTGTAAAAAAATCTATGCATACCCATAAGCCAAGCTGATCCCGTAATTTTCGTTATGACAGCTTCAATATTTTCAACATGTGTCGTATCCATGACATATCCTTTAAATAAAGAACCAACGATACTCTCATGAATGAACTCTTCACCAATCTCGATTTCTTTCTGAGCGTATAATACAGCTAGCTTCGCAGATGTTCCTGTACCGCATGGAGATCGATCTATTCCGCCTGGTGGTACAACAACTGTATTTTTCACATGCGCACATTCATGAGTAGGATCTGTATAAAATTCAACATGTGTTAATCCTCTTATAAACGAATACTCTGGATGAGTGATTTCAAACTTCTCATTAATTGTGTTCCTTATATGAATCGCCTTATCGATGATTGTAGATGCATTTTCTGGTACTAATTCTAGACCTACTGATTTCGCATCAATAATGGCATAAAAATTCCCTCCATACGCAATATCAGCCTCTATAGTTCCAATGTCTTTCACTTGTACAGTAATATTTTCCAATAAAAAAGCTGGTATGTTACAGAAAGATACTTCTTTTGCTTTTCCATCTTGAACAGCAATATCTACTTCAACTAAGCCAGCCGGTGTATCTAGTTTTAAAGAAGTAATCGGTTCAACTACCGGAATTAAACCTGATTCAACTAACGCTGTACATACACCGATTGTATCGTGACCACACATCGGTAAATATCCACCTGTCTCTATGTATATAACACCTATATCAGCCTCAGGATGACACGGGTCTGTTAATAATGCTCCTGACATTACATCATGACCACGCGGTTCATTCATTAACAATTTTCGAATCCAATCATACTCCTTTTTCATATGTAACATCTTCTCTGCTATCGTCTCTCCAATCAACTTTGGAAGTCCACTAATTAATGTCCTCGTTGGATTCCCACCTGTGTGTGTATCAATCGTCGTAAAGACTCTTTGTGACCTCATCCGTTTAACACCCTTTCTGTAAAACGACTCAAACGAAGTGGTTCAATAGGAATAATTGTCTCTTTTTCATTTAATAACTCTTCAATTACTTTTCCAGTAACTGCTGCAAGACTAATCCCATCACCTTCATGTCCAGCGGCAATGAAATAATTCGGAATATGTTCCACTCGTGAAATAATCGGTAAATGATCTTCTGTCCACGGACGTAAACCAGCGTAAGAACGAATTACCATCATATCTGCCATTTTCGGATAAAAGCGAATTGCTCTATTTGCGATACATTTAATGACTTCATTATTTATCCTCGTATGAAATCCTACAAATTCACGACTACTACCAATTAAGAAATTTTGACTTTCAGTAGGCTCAAATACGAGCGCAACCCCGTATTTTTCAGTTAAAGCATCCACTTTTCGTTTTCCGCCAAATTTAGAAATTAAATAACCGAATTCCATTACTTTACGGCATCCTACGTGTTGTTGCCTTGAAGCTACAATAATATGCCCTTTTCTCGGTTCAATTGGTATATTTACATTTAACATCTGACCAACCTTAGGAGCCCACACACCGGCTGCATTTACAACTTGTTTTGCTGTAAAAGTACCATTCGTAGTTTCTACAACAAATGAACCATTCGTCTCTATTTTCATACTCTTTACTTCGGTCTGCTTAAAGGCTTTTGCGCCAAACTTTTGTGCCTCTGACAGAAGCGAGAAAGCAAGGAGATATGGATTCACAGTTGAATCCGTCGCACATTCTAAACCGCCTAATAAATCATCAGCAAAAAAAGGCGACTCTTCTCTTATATCTTGCCTATCAAGCATTCGAAACGGTAATCCAGCTTCTTTTTGCCGATTTACCCATTGCTGCGCAGCTTCCATCTCTTCGTCTGACTCACATACGAGAATACTTCCTGGTGCCCTATATTCAAATGAATGCTCTAATTCTTCACTTAAATCAGTTACTAATTTTTGACTTACTAAAGACATTTGACTATCAAATCCCGGGTCTTTATCAATGGCCAAAATATTCCCATCACACCGTGAAGACGTCCCGCTGACAAATTCCCCTTTTTCAATGATTGTTACGTCTCTTCCGTATTTTGAAGTGTAATAAGCGATAGAACACCCTATTATTCCACCACCTATAATTAAAACGTCGCAGTGCCTCACAATATACTCCTCCTTTCCTAGCCCTCTCACTTTCTTTTTATGCAATTGACGTGCCAATTCTGTACATATACAATTTTTATAAAAAATATTTTTATTTGTAAAAATATTTTAAATTCATAGTAAATAGGTGTATTATTTTTTTATCACTGTCAAAATTTTTATACATAACAGGAGGACATTATGGAATTCTCATTTCCGACTATACAAGAATTTTTGGAAAGCGTTTTAATCAATCATACATGTAGCCTTGATCGCATTAAGAAAATAAACGAAAGGTTTTATTACCTCCCTTCTACTACAGAAGAATATAATTGCGCAATTATTTATGTAGATGACTCATTCACTGCATTAATTGACGCTTTTTCTTATGAATTAGCTGTTATCATCCTTAACGAAAACGATGAGCCGATATGCTGTATAACTTCTCAGCAAATGATTCCATTTCTTTATAAGTCCTACAATGAACTACAGTCATTTTATGACACTGTAATACAAACAACTGACTCTTCTGTTACAGTAATTGATAGTAAAGAATGCGTTCGAACTTGGACAGATGGTGCTGAAAAAATATTTTCAGTCAACCATAATGAGATTATTGGGCAACCGATTACTCGTTTTTTTGATTATAAAGACTTGGAAATTTTACAATCTTTACATGATGGAAAAAGCATAGTCGCTCAGTTCCATCAGCCTCGCCCCGATTTATTCGTATTAATTAATTCAAATCCAGTTTATTGTAATGATGAAATTATAGGAGCAGTCGTTTCAGAAACAGATGTTACAAATCAAGTCGCTTTAAATGAAAAACTATTTAATATGTCACATGAAATGCACCGTTTAGAACAAGAAGTGGCAAAGTATAAAGATGAATCCGATCCATTCCTTGCGATGAATGGAAAAAGTCCTGTTATACAAAGAACGATACAATTAGCTAGAAAAGTTTGTTCGGTGAAATCAACTGTTTTAATACTTGGGGAAAGCGGAGTTGGAAAAGAAGTATTTGCGAAAGCAATTCATGAAGCAAGTGAAGCAGCGAAGGCGCCTTTCATTTCGATTAACTGCGGGGCAATTCCAGAAGCATTATTTGAAAGTGAATTATTCGGTTACGAGCGTGGGGCGTTTTCTGGAGCAAATAGTAAAGGAAAAAAAGGTAAAATTGAACTCGCGCAAGGCGGTACTTTATTTCTTGATGAAATAGGTGAAATGCCACTTGATATGCAAGTAAAACTGTTACGTGTACTGCAAGAGCGAAAGTATTACCGAGTTGGTGGTGAAAAAGAAATTAATATTGATTTCCGTATTATCGCTGCTACAAATCGTGATTTACAAGAAGAAATGAGAAAAGGAACTTTCCGAGAAGATTTATATTACCGCTTAAATGTAGTTAGCTTGCAGATTCCACCGCTGCGCGAAAGACGCGAGGATATTATTGAATTAACCTATTCTTTCTTAAACGATTTTTCAATCAACTATAACAGACCAATTCGTGACTTACCTTCAAGCATTATGCATGAACTGCTTCATTACAATTGGCCAGGTAATATTCGCGAACTTCGAAACGTTGTTGAACGGCTTGTGGTATTCGCAACAGACGGAATTATAAAACAAGAATATTTACCATTTCATACGACTGAAACTTTAGACAACCATACAGCCCATTCCCTATTACTCAGCAACAATAATACAATCCTTTCTTTACAAGAAGAGATGGATGAGCATGAGAAAAAAGTTATTGAAAGGGCTTTACGAATTTTAAATGGGAATAAATTAGAATGCGCAAAACAACTTGGTGTAACAAGGGCTACTTTATATAACCGTTTAAAGAAACTTGGACTTCAATAAAGAATCAGTATGCACCGATCAGGCATTTACAGATAGCCCTCTCCTCCTCTATATTGGCATGATTTTTGCATATATAATTTGTGAAAACCGAACTAGAGGAGGAATACACATGACAAATAAAAACAACTTAATCGTTTGTCGTTGTGAAGAGGTTACATATGGGCAACTTCAATCGACAATTGCTGAATATAACTGCTC
The DNA here is from genome assembly GCF_041360755.1 of Bacillus sp. RCC_6_1. Lineage (NCBI taxonomy): Bacteria > Bacillati > Bacillota > Bacilli > Caryophanales > Bacillaceae > Bacillus > Bacillus sp. RCC_6_1. The sequence goes on along the minus strand of NZ_JBFUPV010000005.1, from coordinate 148,513 downwards.
GGCAAGAGAATTAAAACTAAGAACACGTGCTGGCATGGGATTTTGCAGTGGTCGCACATGCAGAATAATGATAGATCGAATGATTGAAAATGCGAATCCTGACGTAACTCTTAATGAACTACCGTTAAAATATCAACCACCAATACGTGCAGTTACTTTTGGATCGGTAGGTGAAAGTAAATGAGTAGAATTACACATCACCCTATTTTAGGTACTTTACAAAGTAGTGAGCGTATTACCTTTCAATTTAACGGTCATCAATACGGAGCATATGAACATGAAACGATAGCTGCTGCCCTGTTAGCAAATGGAATTAGGACATTAAGAGTTCATGAAGATAGCGGAACACCGCGAGGTATTTATTGTAATATCGGACACTGTTCCGAATGCCGCATGACAGTAAATAATCAAACAAATGTACGTGCATGCTTAACTGTTGTAGAAGAAAACATGGTTGTTGAAAGCGGGAAACAGCATCCGAATATCGTGAGAGAGATGGTGAAAAAACGATGAGTGATGTAATTATTATTGGTGCAGGGCCAGCGGGATTATCTGCTTCTATTTCTTGTGCTCGTTTCGGACTAAAAGTGCTCGTTATTGATGAATTTATGAAGCCGGGCGGGAGATTGTTAGGACAGTTGCATCAAGAGCCTACTGGAGAATGGTGGAACGGAATAAAAGAATCGAAGCGACTTCATGAAGAAGCAGAATCACTTTCAGTACATATCAGGTGCGGTGTTTCGGTCTATAATTTAGATAGAGATGAAAACAATTGGTTTGTACATACTAATATCGGTACGTTAGAAGCGCCTTTCGTACTACTTGCTACTGGAGCTGCGGAATATTCTATTCCCCTTCCTGGCTGGACACTTCCAGGAGTGATGTCAATTGGAGCAGCTCAAGTTATGACAAATGTTCATCGCGTGCAAGTTGGAAAAAAAGGAATTATTATTGGTGCTAACATTTTGTCTTTCGCCATTTTAAGTGAATTGCAATTAGCGGGAATTACAGTAGATCATATTGTACTCCCTGAGAAAAGCGAGTTAAGTCAAAAAGCTGGTGAACCTGAAGAAGTTTTAAACTCTCTTTTAAATGCAGCTCACCTCGCTCCTTCTGCTTTCTTACGAATAGGTAGTCACTTTATGAAATTTGATTGGATTCGAAAAGCTGGATTAACATTCTATCCACACAACGGAATGAAAATAAACGGAACGCCACTTCACCTTCGGAAAGCAGCTCTTGAAATTATCGGAACAGATCAAGTTGAAGGTGTACGTATTGCTAATATTGACTCTAAAGGAAATGTTATCAATGGAACAGAGAAAATATATGAAGCAGATTTTGTATGTATTGCCGGGGGATTATACCCACTTGCCGAACTTGCAGCTGTAGCTGGTTGTCCCTTCCATTACATTTCAGAATTAGGCGGACACGTTCCTCTCCATTCCGAAACAATGGAAACTCCTCTTCCTGGTTTATTTGTAGCCGGCAATATTACAGGCATTGAAAGCGGAAAAATTGCGATGGCGCAAGGAACAGTTGCAGGTCTATCTATTGCTAAATATGCAAGCAAAAAACGTGATATAGTCGACCAACAATTATCTCACGCCATTCAAAACGTTCACTTTGTTCGTCAGAAATCTGCAATTCAGTTTAATCCGATGGTAGATATCGGTAGACGAAAGATAAATGAAATTTGGCGTGATTACTCTTCTACATATGCACATACTAAAAAGAGCTGCTGAGATTATTCTCGACAGCTCTTTTCTCTATTCATCTGAGTTATTAAATTTCGCTAATGCGTAAATGCCTTCTTCATCATCTAATTCAAGTTGTAACCTCGCTGCGAATGGATTGACATTATATTCTCTGTCAAGCAATAAGCGTAAAGCTTCGATTAAGTTTGCTTGAATTAAAATTTGCTGGCGACCATTTACCTCTACTTCCGCAGAGAAACCGTAGTCGTCATCATACATGAGTTCAACTAATACTTCTTCTGGACCCACTTGTCTTTTTTCAGCGATATATATACAAAGCGCATTTATAAGCTCTTGTTCAGAAATTTTTATTGTTTCCATGCTACTTCATCTGCTTTCTTCTTACGTTGGTCTTTGAAGTATTTAAATGCACGAACTGCTAACATTACGATACCAGCCATTACTAACATATTTACCATAAACGCTAATACAGAACCAAGAGCTCCCATATTTGCAAATAAGCTACCCATTAGTAAACCACCAAGACCACCTAGTAATAAACCTTTCATAAAGCTTCCTTTATTACTTTTTGGTGCCGTGTTTGTTGCTTTCGTTTTTGAATCTGGAGTCGTTTTTTGAGAATTTACATTTGAGTCTTTTTTGTTTAAATCAACTTTTGACTTTTGACCTGAACTTGGTGTAAATGATTTTTTACCAGATTTGTAACTTTTCGCTGCTGCATGATCTACGAACATAAAGCTGCTAGCCCCAAAGATAACCATGAATGCTGTCATTACTGCTACAAGTTTTTTCAACATATTATATCCATTCTCCTTTTATATAGATATATGTGAAATCTATCTTTCTAGTAAATTCAGAATGATAGATTTGTTTTTAAGAACATTTTAAAGGTTCTTATGAACTTATTATATGAACTTTTGTCGAAATATGCAAGTATTATTTACTTTCAACAGTTTGGTCACAAAGGAAAAATTAAGCAAAACAGAATTGACTTTAAATGAAACAAAACATATTATAAGTTCATAAGAACTTTTTATTATTTTGGAGGTGAAAAGATGGAAACATTTCATCTCACACGAAACGAAATGGCTACCCTTCTTCTATCACTAAGAGGATGGAATACGAAAAAGCCTCTCGGTATTTTACAAGAAGCTTGGGCAAAGTCACATAAAAAAGATATTGAAAGCGGACAAAGCGTTACAGCTTTTATTACTACCGCACTTTCACCTATTTTTGAAAAGCTGATTAAAATTGACGATACTGATGTCGGTTTTTCTTTAAATGAAATAGTTGCGCTTGGCAATCAGATTGAAAACACAAGTTTCTCTGTAACTGCTATGCAAAACTGGGTGAAACGAGATATAAAAGAAATGATTGGCTCTCCTCAAAAAGGGAAAAAATATTCAATCGAACAAGCAGCCTTACTATTTATTGTCGAAGATTTAAAAACAGCACTTGATTTTGAATCCATTCGTAAGCTATTACGCCTTATTGTAAATGACCCAGCCGATCGAAGTGATGATTTAATCAATCCTGTTCATTTATATGTAGCATACTCTTCTTTATTTGAAGAACTCAATCAAGGTAATTGCTTACAATTAAATGCAACAGATACCGTTCATACAATTGAAAACATCGTAAAAGAAAAAGCTGATAAAATCGCAAGTAAGTTCGATCAAATTAATAACGAACAACGCGAAGCAATTCGTAACGCTATTATTATTGCGACCCTTTCTGTACATACCGCTTATGTACAAATGTTAGCAAAGCGTTACGTAACAGCAACTTTATTTTTACAGAACTTAGATGTGAAGCCTTAAAAAATAGGAGCAGAAATGCTTCTATTTTTTTATGAGAAATTTTTAATAATCTTTTCATTAACCCTTCATGAAAACGTAGCTTATATACTTTACTATAATACTTATGAGAGACATAAAAGAATTGAAATAGCAATCCCCTATGTAAATAAGGTATAATCTACATATGGTGAACCTTTTATGCAATTAAATAAAAGGTTCTTATACTCAAAAATTCATAAACTAGAAGGTGCAACAATGTTAAGTAGTTTTATTCATTCAGTATTAACGTTTTTTGAAGGATTAGGTTATTGGGGCATTATGCTTGGACTTATGATTGAGATTATCCCAAGTGAAATTGTCCTTGCTTATGCAGGATACTTAGTATTCAATGGAAGTATCTCATTTATAGGCGCAGTTGTATTCGGTACAATTGGCGGTGTTATTGCCCAAATCTTTATTTATTGGCTTGGACGATATGGTGGACGCCCTATATTAGAACGTTATGGAAAATATATTTTCATACATAAAAAGCAAATAGACGCTGCAGAAGATTGGTTTAATCGTTACGGAACTGGTGTCATTTTTACAGCACGCTTCATTCCAGTAGTGCGTCATGCGATTTCAATTCCTGCTGGTATTACAAAAATGCCTTTACTACGTTTCACTACACTAACAGCACTTGCGATTATCCCTTGGTCTATTATTTTCATTTATTTAGGTGAAAAGCTAGGTGAAAATTGGGAAAATATTAACGATATTGCTGGTCCGTATGTGAAATCATTCGCAATTGGTGGCGTCGTACTTATACTTTTATACTTCGTTATAAAAAAATGGACAAAAAAGCGTAAAAATCTTGCTTAAGGATATAAAAAAGCCGCTATAAATTCAGAATTATAGCGGTTTTTTATTTATATTAATCTTCAGGAATTATATAACACCTTTCCATCTACATTTACATGGATAAGCAACCATTCAATCATTTCTTTCGTATATTATCTCAAAAAGGAGTGATTCCCCTATGCATTGGCAGCAAAAAATACCATACTTAATCGGACGCCCTATCGGTATTTCCTTCATAAATGGGCAAGGAACTTCTGGTGTATTATGTTCAGCTCATGATGGTCAATTATATGTGTATGAATACCTTATCAAGCCCAGTTCGCAATGAAACATTATGATTATAGACAGATTCAAGATATACATGCATTCCCAAATTGTCCTCACCAAAATCCTCTATACTAAAAAAATCGGAACGGCTCATAGCCATTCCGATTTCTATACTTTATTTCTCAGAATTAAATTTTTGCACTGCTTCATCAAAATAAATCCAACCTTTCCAGCCTAAATGAATCGTATCTTTTAAGAAATACTTATCATATTCATGACCAGAGAAATCAACTACTGGATATCCTGCTTTCTCAACCTGCTCTCGAACTTTTTTATAATACACTTCACGGCGTTCTTTCGGGAAGCCAGTATAATCATACCAAGGCCCATTTACAGGTACAGAAATAAAGAGTGGTTTGACATTTTTCTCTTTAAATAAATCTAAAATAATTTGTAAATCATCGTATTCTGGTGATTCATCATATGTTTCATTTGCTCTAAAGTTTTTTAAACCTTTTAGTTTTTTCTTCAGATTATTCTTATGATAATACGGATTTTCAATTCCGAATGTATTTGTAGTAGACTCTGCTTTCCCTTCTTGTTCTGCGTGTTTACGTGCGTCTTCCCAAGAAATTGAACGAAGTCCGATATTTGTTTTCTCTTTCATCGGTTCGATTTTAAATAAAGAGTTAAATAAATCTCTATGATCTAAAATATTTCGATGCATATAAGCAAGTGGTTTAACTAAACCTGCTTTTATGTTATGTTTCGTATCATTATATACAATACCTTCTAATGAATTTTTTAATATATCATCTTCTTGAACAACTTTATAATCTAATAGCCGTTTCGCGATTTGCTTCTTCATTCCTGGATTTATCTCATCATTAAAAATAAAATGATATGCTTGTTGTTTGGAGAAATTATTAGTGAAATCCCCTTGTGATACACCAGTCTTTGTAAACCATTGTGGTGAAAGAACAAACACTACTTTTTTACCTTCTAATTCATCCATAGTAGATGTCATATTTAAAATATGAGCTAAACTTTGTGTACCACCAGTTCCAATTAAAAACGGTGTAAAACCAGCTGGATTTACTTTGAAATAATTAGACGGATGATATGCATCCATTCGTAAAAATTCTGATGAACCGTACATCGGTAAATACTGTGAATTCTCTAACATTTTTTGCTGTAAGAAAACACTTTGTAATTTCTCTTTTTGTAAAGAAGTTGCCGCATCTTCTACCTTCTTATCACTAATAAGCGATACTAAACTTTTCGATGGGATTAGAATGATAATGAAAAAAAGCACACACGCTAAAATTATAGGACCAAAAGCATGCTTCATTTTCATCTTCTGTCCCTCTTTCTATCGTTATTAAATTGTAACCCTTGTTTTTGACACGTCATCTTTTCTCTCCTTTGTCTCTATACATGTTCCATTCTATTTATCTATTATATACATGTATGTATTTCCTTCCTTGTTCTATTAAGCCCTATATAAATAGCGCAAGAAAATGTTTCCATAGAAACATGTTAATTATACAAGATTCTACATAAATTTCACACTGGAATTTTAGTAATAATTTTATTTTTTAACAATGAAAAAATATATGAAATGTCTAGAATTCTTTGGATGATGTATGGAGTTCAAAATATGATAATAAGCGCCCGCTATGATCAACTTCATGAGTATATATAAACCCGAGCTTTCGTAAAAGTTTTTTCGAGCTCTCATTTGCTACTTTAACTCTAGCAATTATTCTTGTTACATTCAAAGTCTCTATTGCATATTTAATGGAAGCCTCTGCTGCTTCTAATGCATACCCATTCCTCCAATGTTCTGGGTCAAGAAGATACATAATTTCTATTTCACCTGTTTCATCTACCTTTCTTAAACCACAATGTCCTAAAAGCTTTCCTGTTTCACTATTAAATAACAACCATACCCCGAAGTCATACTGTTCCCAATGTAAGATAAGTTGCCCAATATAATCATTTGTTTCTTCCTTCGACATTCCTCTTGATTTAGCCAGCCATTTGCCAACAGTATCTTTTTTTAATATGTTATAAAACTGATCAATATCTTCTACAATTGGTTTCCTCATAAATAATCTTTTTGTATAAATTACTTTCTCTTCTTCAAACATAGACATCATTTTCCCTCCAAATACTGTTTACAGACTAATAAATTATACCATGAACTATTTTTCTAACTTTAAATAAGAAAAAACAGACTATCACATACGTGAAGTCTGTTTCCCCATTCTTTTATTTTTGTAAATCTGCCCATTTTAAACTTGTAGCTGGACCAAATTGATGTACATATAAATCTTTCACATATGGTTTTTGTAAGTAAGATAATCCACGCTGGAATACCGGTGCAATTACTGCATCATCAAGTAGCATTTTTTCAGCATCTTGCATTGCTTTCCAGCGAGCCTTTTCATCATTACCTAATTCTGTTTTAATCTTCTTAATTAATGCATCATATTCTGGATTTGCATATTCTGTATTATTAACACTGCTTCCAGAAAGGAATACTTCTAAGTAAGTCATTGGATCTGGATAATCTGGTAACCAGCGTGATAACGACATTTCATATTCTTTCTTCTTCTCAAGTGCTAATTTTTGCGTATGCGGCTGTAATTTCACATTCACTTTTAATCCTGGTAAGTTTTTCTCAAGCTGCTCTTTAATGTACTCTCCAACTTTTTTAAAGTTTTCTAAGTCATAATTTAATAATTCTAAAGTCACTTCATTTGTACCTGTCTCTTGTTTTGCTTTCTCCCAATATTCCTTCGCCTGTTTTACATTTGTCTTATTAAACTCACCAGACGTACTTCTAAAATCTTTCTTATCTGGGCCCTTTAAAAATCCTTTTGGTACGTAATAGTTCGCTGCAACCGATCCATCATTTAAAAATGAATCTGCGAGTCCCTTCTTATCAAAAACTGTACTTAGCGCAAGACGTGCATTTTTATTTTTAAGAATCGGTACATTTTCATTAAATCGGAAGAAGTACATAACTGGATCTGTATATTGTTTTAGCTCTTTATTATTTTTATATTTATCTACGAATTCTGTAGAAATAACAGCTCTATCAACTTTATCTGTTTCATATAAATTTACCGCAGTTGAAATTTCTTTTACAATTTGATAGTTTACTTCATCTAACTTTACTTCTTTTTTATCCCAATACTTATCGTTTTTCTTCATTGTAAAGCTAGCTTCATGCTTCCACTCTGATAATGTAAACGGTCCATTATATACCGCTTTATTTGCTTCTAATCCATATTTATCACCTTGCTCTTTCGCATATTTTTCGTTAATTGGATAGAAGGATGGTAAAATTAATAATTTCGTAAAATACGGTACAGGATGTTCTAGCTCTACGACGAATGTTTTATCATCCTTCGCTTTTACTCCTAATTCATCTAGACCTAGTTGTTTTTTATTTATCTTCTCAGCATTTTTTACATCGTACGCAATGTATGCATATTGAGAAGCTGTATCTGGATTAATCAATTGCTTCCAAGCGTATACGTAATCATGGGCGGTTACTGGATCTCCGTTAGACCATTTCGCATCACGCAATTGGAATGTATATGTCTTTCCATCTTTACTCACTTCATATTTTTGTGCGCCGGCTTCAATTTCTTCATCATTTTTCGATAGACGAAATAGTCCTTCCATTACGTTATTCAAAACGTTAAACGAGACTGCATCTGTTACTTTCCCTGAATTTAACGACGGAATTTCACCCGTTTCTAGTAACTGTAATACTTTCTTCTCATCTTTCGGCTTTGTTGCAGTTTTTTCTTTTGCGCAGCCAACTAAAAATGAAGAAACTAATAGAGTACTAACTAATGAGTAACGAACAACTTTTTTCATTTAAAAACCCCCTCTATTTTTAAGGTAAGTAACGACGAGCACCAGCGTATTCTTCTATATATCCTGGTGTATTTAGCGGTATAATCTCTACCGATCTTTCAGCTCTTGGTGAGTGAATCATATTGCCATCACCAATATACATTGCGACGTGATGGACACTACCTTTCCCTTGATCATGTGCAAAGAAAATTAAATCTCCTTTTTGTAGATTTTCTTTATCAACTGCAACTCCTGCTCTTGATTGCGGTCCAGAATCTCGCGGAATTGTAATGCCGTGCGATTTATAGATCGTATGCGTGAAGCCAGAGCAATCAAATCCAAAACCACTTGTACCAGCCCATATATACGGTAATCCTAAAAACATTTTCCCTGTGTTAATTAAATCATCGGCCGCCGGAGTTGGAATATCAGTTTGAGATTGGTAAACTGTTCCATCATTTTTACGTATCCATGCTTTTTGCCCATTTGGCAACAATACACGGTATGAAATTGTGTCTTCACTTAATAGCGGCAGTCTTGTATTATAACTGACTTCAAGTGATTTATGTTTTTCAGAAGGGTTTATATATAAAATCGCTGTTGGTTTGGTTATTAAGACAAAAGGTTCATTTGTTTTATCTGCAAATTCTTGATTATATGTTAATTGTTTTTCAGGCATCCAGCCCGGATAACCTTCTTCATTTCGGGGTGTTGGCTGTCCATGCACTAATACCTTCACCCATTCGCCTTTCTTATCAATAACAGTTACTTCTTGACCGAGTAACGCTTGTGTTTCTAATTTATTTGCATTTGTTAACCATAGTTTCTCGTCAAGTGTCATTGATTTCGTCCATTTCCATAGATCCACTGGATTTGTTGTACTCGGTGTATCGATTGGCCTTAATGAATCAGGTACTGTCCATAACGTTGCAGCAGATACATCTATAAATGCTTTATTATCCTTCTTTTCTTCAGCATTTGCCGATGTAAACGATGAAAATATAAATAAAGTTGTTAAAAATGCAGTTCCTACTTTTTTCATATTTATCCCCCTTAAAAGATAGTTTACTAGTCTCTTCTCCTAAGACTTACTATTCACTGTCGATTGAAGGTTTACCTTTGATCCAGAATAAGTCATTCCTTCTGGCTCTTCCATTAACCAAAGCGGTGCATCAAGATCAAAATAATGAATATTAGGATGCGCTGCCGCTAAATGCGCAACAGCACTAACGGAAAGTGAAGATTCCATCATGCTGCCCACCATACACTTCACACCAGCTGTTTCTGCGATATCTGCAATACGCCATGCTTCACGTATACCACCACATTTCATTAATTTAATATTAATGAAGTCTGCATATCTTCCTTGAACGAGCTTTAATGCGTCACTTGCTGAAAATATACTTTCATCGGCCATAATTGGCGTTTGCACACGATCTTTGACATACTTTAACCCATCCCAATCTTTCGCGTGTACTGGTTGTTCAATAAATTCTATATTTAAATTACGATTTTCCATCTCTTGAATAATAGAGACCGCTTCTTTTGGACTCCAACCTTGATTCGCATCTAAACGTAATATCGTATTTCTTGGTACCACATTTCGAATTGCCTCAATACGTTCCAAATCTAAATGCGCCTCTTTACCCACTTTAATCTTTAATGTTTGAAATCCTTTTTCTATATGTTTCTTCGCTTCTTTTGCCATTAATACAGGCTCATCCACACTCACTGTAATATCGGTATGAATTTCTTTCTTCCCGCCTAACAAGGCATATAACGGCACATTTTGATATTGGCAATATACATCATATAAAGCGATATCTACCGCTGCTTTGGCACTTGAATTTCCAATACAACTCATTTGAATGCCCTGTAGTAACTGCTGAAACTGAATGATATTTTGACCAATTAAACATGAACGCATCGGTCCTAAAATCGCTTCTTCCATTCCGCTGGTGAAATCCCCCGTAATAACTGGCGTTGCGGCTGCAGCCCCCTTACCAATCACTCCTTCGTCTGTATGAATATAAACATCTATACTTTCAATTTCTGTTACAGTACGAAGCGCGGTTTTAAACGATGTATGCAGTTTTACACGTCTACGATTTACTTTTACATCTGTAATTTTCATTTTGTTCATCCTTTCATTCTCCAATGAAGTGAAATTTTAATCCACCGGAGATTTATACCCACGGATTATTAGGTAAACCTATTGGGCATTTACTCTTCTATCTCTCTACTTTGTTTTCGTTCACTTTTGATGTAGGACGATAATGTGAAATAAAAAAATCCAGCCATAAGAATGATTCTTACGGCTGGATTTTGTCTATGATTGAGTAGACAAAGCAGCAATCTGATTATATTTTTTCTGTGCATCTTTTAGCGCTACAAGTAACGCTTTTTGAGAAGAACCGAAATATCGGTTCTTTACTTCCATTACTAACGCCGGGTCATTTATATTTTTATGTAGAAATAAATATTTAACAAATTGAGATGTTAATGCAATTGTCGCTGAGCAGTCTGCATCTACAATTTCCCCTGTATCCTTAACAAGTATAAATGCTACGAAATAGCTTTTAAACTTTTCAGTAATGGGATTATTTTGAGGTGCTTTCGCATCCCCTACGATATAAATTGTATTTGAAGCGTACACAGCTATCTTCCTTTCTTATACGAGGATAACGGGTTTCTTAATAGTCGTATGAGCGAGGAACTCAACGTTGATTAAAAAATGTATCCGCTTACCTTGTATTATAATATAATTGACAGAATTTTAACAACATTTATTTTAGTGCATATTCCATATTTATGAAAATAGCTTAAACTCTTCATTTCTACAATATGTGATTGTTCCTTGTACCATGACATTCATACATAAAAAACTGCACCCCCAATTGTTAGACGGTGTCTAACAATTGGGGGTGCAGTTCAATGGCTAACTGTTTTTATTACTTTGGCATCACAAATATAGTTTCATTTGACTTAGAAAATTGATACTCTTTTCTCGCTAACTTCAAAATTTCTTCCTCATCGTCTGTTAAATTTTCTATGTTAGTCTTTAAAGAATCTTTATCTTTCTTTAAAGATACTAATTGCTTCTTTTGATCCGTAATCGTATCTTTCTTTTTATCAATTACTTCTTGTTGTTTCGTTAAAATATATTGAACATATAGAGTAGTTGCCGCAATAAAAAGGACCATAAAAATAAGTCGCCTTAACTTCTTTTTATTTATCCTACGCTTGTCACTAGGTTGTGATAATTGCTCTGGTATATTAGGAACATTTACTCGCTCGAGTTTCCTCATTCAAATCCCCCTAACCCATATTTTTCACTACCATCGGCACGTTTTCTTACTAAACTAAATTCTATTCTTATAAAATAAACTCCTTCACAAAAATATCCCATAAATTAACCAATTAAAGATAGCATTCGACGACATTTCCATATTTACACCGATTTTTTTTATACATGCTGCTATAAAATAGTAGTTTCTGTAATTCTTTTTCTACTATTGTAGAAGAGTTTTTTCACACACAAAATTCCTTCCCCACATATCCATGTTATAACATGCTTACAAGGAGGGGGAATATGCATTACCGCACATTAGGTAAAACTGGAATAACTGTTTCTGAAATAGGTTTTGGCGCATGGGCAATCGGTGGTGATGAATGGGGACCTGTTAACGATAAACAATCTATAACCGCTATAAAAAAAGCAATTGAGTGTGGTGTGAATTTTATTGATACTGCGGATGTGTATGGTTTAGGACATAGTGAAAAGTTGGTAGCTACCGCGATTAAAGGACATCGTAATGATATTATCCTATCAACGAAAGGTGGTTTAATCGGACATCACTACGACCCTAATGGAGTTCCTGTATATGATACTCCCGAAAAAATCATCGCCGTATTCGAAACAAGTTTACAACGTCTTCAAACAGATTATATTGATCTTTATTTTTGTCATATTTGGTGGCATAATCGTAGAGAAACAGAAGCATTTCTACGTGCATTTGACATATTAAAACGTGATGGCAAAGTAAGAGCAGTCGGTGTTTCGACTCATGATTTACAATACATTCATCATTTCAATAACAACAACGAAATTGATATCGTACAACTTGATTACAATATATTAAATCGAAAACCAGAAAAAGATATATTACCATTCTTACAAGAGAAAAATCTAGGAGCTGTTATTCGTGGTCCATTAAAAATGGGCATTTTAACTGGAAAATTCACAAATAAAACAATTTTTCCAGATGGAGATTTACGCAAAGATTGGCCAAATGAAACTTGGTTTCAAGAAGACTTACAAACCGTAGAGAAACTTCGGCTGCTCTCAAATAAAAATCAGACCCTAGGGCAACTTGCACTTCGCTATGTACTCTCTCATCCGGCAGTAAGTGTTGTAATTCCTGGTGCAAAAACAGGAACACAAGCACAAGAAAATGCAAATGCAAATGCATCTGTTCGCCCTATTTTGAGTGATAAAGAGCTTAACTATATTCATTCAATATAAAAAGCCCAATCCGGGCTTTTTAATTTGGCAAACTAATATCATACTCCATTCGCTTCGCTGTGTCCTCCGCAACATGCACACCTAACAAGTTTTTCACAATATGAAATGCCATATTAATTCCAGCTGAAATTCCGGCAGATGTTATAATATGTCCTTCATCTACAAACTTTACATTTTCTATAACTTCAACATTTTGAAACTCATTTTTAAACTTTTCAATACTAGCCCAATGTGTTGTTGCTTTTAAACCTTCCAGTAAACCTGCTTTCGCCAGTAATAGCGCTCCTGTACAAACTGAAGTCATCAGCTTTACTTCTTTCATTTGTTGGCGAATCCATTTTATTACTATTTCATTTTTCATTTCATATTTTCTAGCACCTAGTCCACCCGGAATTATTAAAATATCCACTGGTGGTAAATTTTCAATACTATAATCTGGCTGTACCTTCAATCCATTCCTTGCTGTAATCATTTCCCCATTCTCGCTAACTGTATAAACAGTAAATGTTTTTTCTTCATTCACCTCAGTCACAGAAAAAACTTCAAATGGCCCTGCAAAGTCTAACACTTCTACTTCATTAAATAAAAATATACCAACACTCCATTTATTCATCATAAGTTCACTTCCTGTTTCAAATGATGTAAAAGGTGATTATATCCTTTTTCTAATGCAATATCATACGCTGTTTTCCCATCATTTTTCTTAATCATCTTATTAGCTCCATTTTTAAGGAGCAACATAATTATTTCTTCATTTCCTAATAATGCTGCTTCGTGGAGTCCTGTCCAGCCACCACTTTGCATAATATTTACATCTGATCCTTTTTCAATTAAGAAAGCGACAAGTTCACTTTGCTTGTTCGCAATTGCCGCTTGCAAAGGTGTATTTTCATTTTCGTTTTTCGCTCTACTATGTAAATCTGCACCGCTTTCTAAAAGAAAACTCGCTATTTCTTTCTGTCCAAAATAAGCTGCTAAATGAAGTGGTGTCCAGCCATCTTCACTACATTCGTTAACAATACTTGGACTCGCCTTTATAAACTTCACTACTTTTTCCTTATTACCACTTATAACAGCTTGTGCTATTGATTGTAAATGCTCCATAATAATCTCCCATCCTTCAAAATATTTAAGCATCTCCTTCTACATGTTCTATTAATTATTATATTTTCCTTTTAAAATCTTAAGTTTACATAATAATATTATATATATTACTTTTTTGTGCTTAATGGCTGAATAGCAATAATGTTAAAAATACTGCCTTTAAACAATGAAGACCATGATTTCATTAGAGTTACTGAAAAAGCAAGCAAAAAACTATACACATAGTTTTCATCATATTTGTTCAGTTTCATGAACTAAAACAGGTAATGTTTATTCTGCTATTTATGCTTTCAACATATCAAATAATATTATTCCAATAAAAAAACAATCCCTTTTTAAAATGGATTGTTTTTTTTATTTCTTTTTTATACTGTTTATTTTATTTTTGTATTTTCAATGATGAAATAATTACATTTACAAAAATGAAACGATACTATCTTAAACTCTCTTATAGTAAATTTTTCGTTTGAAAACAAAAAACACACTTCCACCTTACGATTGAAAAAACATATGTAAAAGTCTCTAAAACAGCTGCCTTATCATACTAATCTATAGCAATTCTGTCTTCTTCCCTTACCTGTTTCCTTTAACACATACGATTTTAAAACTAGCGCCGTTAATGAATCTGTTAATGTTTTATATGATAAATTTGATAATGCCAATAGATCGTTCGTATATAGCATTCTATGCTTCTCTAATAATAATAGTACTAATCGTTCAGACGGTTTTAATGCCTCATCACTTTCTAGTATAAAGTCTATATTTTTCATTTCTCTAATTATTACTCCTTATATAAAAAAATACTTTAGACGCTTATTTAATATAAAAATAATACATAACAAAATTATAAATATATTAAAATAGCACCATCTAAAAACACTATTATACTATAACATAGAAGTAGTGTTTCCCCAAATAGGAAATGCTTTTTTATATCGCTTATAAGATTCTTGCAAACCTACATAATATTTTGTACCATTACCCGCCAAGTTTTCTTCTAATTTCGCTGCTCATCCTGATGTATTTGTAATCAATGAAGTTCTTCTAAATTTATAAACAAATAAAAAACGGTTCGTCTATCATGCCCTAAACATGAATGACAACCGTTTTCCAGCTTCTTCTTAATTAACATGTTCTATCTTAAATATTTCTTGCAATATGCGGCTTACTGTAATGACTTGTTCCACCGCCACCAACTACTACTTTACCGCCTTTTTCGAAAATTAATAATTTACTTGAACCATCTGCAAGAAGCACTATTACTTCAGCATTATTACTTGTTGCTACATAAATTACATAACCACTCTTTGATATACAAGTTTCCCAATTCGAATCAAATTCTGATCTTACTACACGATTTGAATACACTTGATTTTCAATTCTATCTTGTTCTACGTTTTCCAAATTGATTCCTCCCACTTCACTAAAATAGCATTTATAGGAAAATAACAGCCCTATATAAAATAGTAGCCGACTTTAACATAAATAGTATATGTAATTAGTAGGAGAATGCTTGGACAACGAAAACGAAATAGACTTCATAAATTTCACAATTGAAACTTCTCTTTAATCATTTCAGCTACTTCTTTTGCACTCAAATACGTGTTATTAATTTTTATATACTCTTCTTTTTCAATTTCACCATGAAGAGAGTTTAATCTATGCTTTTTCATCGTTTCTTTCAAATTATTTTCAGACCACTCAATATCTCTTTTTTTCGGTTTATGTTCTAATCTATTCGGGCTTTTATTTCGTTCTAATCTTTCATCTAATTCCGCTTCCAGCTCTACAAAATACACTGTCCCACCTTTTGATTCAAAAATACTTTCTACATGATGTATATAATCCCAATCCGCTTGGAGGTCAAATGCCCATATATACGTAAAAATCATTCCAGATAAATCACTTTTAGATACTTCTTCAAATATTTCATTACGAAATAAACTTACTAGTCTTTTTGCTTCTTTCGTACTGTAATCAAAAATTGGACTTACTAAATCAATTGTCATGTGGTTATGAAAAAGTTTTAAACCGGTTAATGTTGCTAATTCTTGCCCCACTGTCATTTTTCCAACTGCTTGTGGGCCAAATATCAATATAAGTTTCATTTATTTCCCTCCAATCTTTCTCTATAAACCATTACATAAAATAAAAAATAAGGCAGCCGATTTTAAATCGATCGCCTTATTTTTTATTCATAGTTTTAGTTCTATTCTTTTCGCACAGCTTCAAAAGTAATCATTTGATTTGCATTTGACGGTTCTTTTTCATAATCATATTCAGCAGAGCAAGTAATATTAGAGAAACCTATACTTTCTAAAAGAAGTTTAAACTCTTCTATTCCATACCAGCGCAGCGCAAAGCGTTGCAATTCTGTTTGTACTAACTGTCCTTTACTCCACTTTTCATATTTCAAATATGACACAGTAACTTGGTTCAGCCAATCTATTTCAATTGATTTATTTTCTAATGTGATTCCGTCTCCACTCGGCAAAGAGAAAGTCGATGTATGAATTTCCCCAGTCTTCCAGTCATGCGGAAGCATAATATCTACGATTAATCGTCCATCTGGATTAAGATGTTCATAAAAACATTTCAATGCATTTATAGAATCCACACGATTTTCAATTAAACAAAAAGATCCAGTAGGAATGATAATTGCGTCATATTTATGCGGAAGTGAAAATTGTTGCAAGCTTCCTTCATATAAATTAGGATGTAAGCCTCTCTCTTTACAGCGCTTACGGCAAGAATCTAGCATTTCAGGTGAATAATCTATCCCATCCACTTTAAAACCAGCCTCTAGAAGCGGAATGATGACACGTCCTGAACCTACTGCGGCTTCGAGGATTCTTCCTCTACAATCTTTTAAACGTTTTTTGTAATACTCAATATCACCATTTAAAGAATAACCGACTGGTTTTGTGTAATCATACAGTTCTGTACAAAGTGTACTATAAAAGCTAAACATTTATTTTCTCCTCCGTTTTTACGTACGGAAGATTTCAATTCAACTAATCTTCCTGCACCTCTGATTTTAATGATATTTCGAAAGAGCTGACTGTCATAATATATCACTCACTTTCCATAGAATATAATGATATTGTATTACATAACCTTCCAATTCGAAATATAAAAATTAAAAATTCAGACTACAAATTAAAGAGCTTACTTTAGTAAGCTCTTTAGAAAAAATATTTATTTCACAATCGGCAATGTCACTTCACTTAATTTCACTGTAAGTTTCGTGCCAGCTTTCGGTCTAATTGTATAATCATAATCACTTGCAATTAAAACAACTCCGATTTGATGCCCCGCTTTAAATACATAATCATCTGGCTGCATGTCCCATGTAAATGTATAATCTTTGCCCGGTTGAATCGCTGTTGAATTTTCTATACTCTTTAAGTTTTGTGGATCCATCCAGCCTCTCGTTACGATTTCCGGCTTCGCTCCTCCATAGTCAACAAGTAATGCTGTTAAATTTGATACAGATCGATCAATATTTCCTGTAATTGAAATCTTTGGTGTACCACTTATACGCGTATCTTTTTGCAGTACAGGCATTGTATATACTAATCGATTTGCTACTTCTAATTCTGGGTTTGCTACTAATTGGTTTGATTTCATTTGTGCATCATCTAAGAATGAGAAAACTTTATTAGCCGATCCCATACTTAATGGCAAATTGACTAATTTATTACTTAAATACATACGGATTTTTGAAGGTACAGCTGATGGATCTGGCCAATTTTTTATCTTTTGCCACGTTTTATTTTCTCTTTGCACATCAACCATTGGTTCATCCATAATTCCATTTTCAATTCCGTATAACCAATAATCTAACCATTTATTTTGTGTTTGCTGCCAGTTATTACTTGATGTCCCACCATGACCACCTTGATGTAGCCACATTTTACGCGGAACATTATTTTCTCCAAGTGCTTCCCACCATTGCGCGAACTGTTTTGTTTTAACATTCCAATCGTTTAAACCATGAACAACAAATACACTCGCTTTTACATTTTTAGCATCTTTTACATAGTTACGTTTATCCCAAAAATCATTATAATTACCTGTTTTTCTGTCTTGTCCAGCCGTTAACTCTTTTATAACTTGTCCGCAAACTTCAGGGTTTTCCCTTGTCAGTACTGCTTCTGCCATATTATCTGTATCTTCCCCTTGATATCCGCCTGGAGCAATGACTGCACCATTTGCACGATAATAATCATACCAACTACTAATTGCTGCGATTGGAATAATTGTTTTTAAACCTTCGACTCCAGTAGTCGCAACAGCATTTGGTAAAGTACCATTATAGGAAACTCCAGTCATACCTACATTTCCTGTAGACCAATTTGCCTGAACTTCCTCACCCTGTTCTGTAAATGCTTTCGCGCGACCGTTTACCCAATCAATAACAGATTTTGTCCCGAGTATCTCTTGTTCATCTCCAGTTGTAGGGCATCCATCTGATTTTCCAGTACCGATACTTTCGCCTAGAATAACTGCATAACCTCTTGGCACGTAATAGTTCCCATACGAACCAAGATTAACCGCTCCATACGGTTTTCCTTCATACACATACAATTCTTCATCTACATTATATACAGGAACATCTTTTAATCCAGATCGATATGGACTCATTTCATAAATAACAGGAACTTTCACATTCGGATCTGTCTTTGGACGCATAACTTTTATCGATACTCTGTCTTTCTTACCGTCTCGATCACTATCAACTTCTGTCTCTACATATAAATTTTCGATAATAGCTTCATCGAGAGAATAAATCGGTTTTGTCATCCCATTTTCTAATTCAATTTTCGTACTTTTAGTCTCTTCCTTCTTCTCTGCATGCACATCCATAGTAAAGCTAGGTATAATTGTTGCAGATAGCATTGCTGACAGTGTAATTGCCATTTTCTTTTTACTCAAAATGTTCCCTCCCCTTATTCGTTCTCTTTTACTATATAACGAAATAACTGAAAATTCAGTTTTATTTTATATAAAAGTTGAGAAACTCAAAGATTTCTTATTAAGTAAAATTTAATGCAGGTATGAAAGTATTTTCCCACTTCCTCCTTCTTTATAAAGTGAAACTTTAATCAGCCCTCACCAATTGGGCGTTTACGATCAGCAGGGCCACTTCTTTGCTTTCGCTGAATTTTGAGGTGGGGTCTTACTGCCCGGCAAATAGCGGGATAAATAGAGAAAAAGACAACCGATATTTCTATCGCTTGCCTTACATTCCATTTATTATTTTTCTAACTCTTTAAAGGTATCTTTCAAGTCTTTATCAGATACCTTTATATCTGCATTTTTAAGCAGTTCTCTAGTAACTTGTTGATGGAATTGAGGATCTTGTATACGTTGCTGTTCTAATTCTTTACGAATATTCTCTTTCTCTTCCTCATACGGTTTAAGCTCTTTTTTATCCGTTAGCTTAATAATATGATATCCGAAAGAAGATTTAACAGGTTCACTCAATTGACCAACTTCTAACTTATACGCAGCATCCTCAAATTCTTTCACCATCATACCAGGTCCAAATTCAGATAGTTCCCCACCTTTTTCTTTAGAACCTGGATCCTCTGAATATTGTTTAGCCAATGCCGCGAAATCTTCGCCACTATTTAATTTTTCTTTAATTTCTTTTGCTGTCTTTTCATCTTTTACTAAAATATGGCTAACTTGAAGCTTTGGCTTATAATGATCTTTAATATCTTTTTCCGTTACGGTTGCTTTAATAGCTTTTTCAAAAGCAAAAGTAAGCTTTAATTTCTCTTTCAACTGATCTTCATTTTTCACACCATTAGATTCCATATATGTATTAAAATTATCGCCCATCTTGTCTTTTAATTCTTTTAGTTGTTTCGTTACCTCTTCATCCGTAACTTTATATTTATCATTTAATACTTTTTCTACTACCATTTCAGATAAATTCTGTTTACCGTAGTTTTCTTTTAATTTTTTGTTAAAATCACTTTCTGAAATGCTTCCTGATTTTGTCGTTACAATATTATCTGATGAACCACATGCAGATAAAGATAACGTCATACCCATTAAAATGCTACCAATTACTAATTTCTTTCTTTTCAAATCTGAATACCTCACTTCATTAAATTCAAATATAACTATGTAAATATAACGTTTTCCTGTGAACTTCACGTGAATTTAATGAAAGTAGAACATTTGCTAATTCTCCATTTAATACATCAATTTTGAAAATTATGGTGATTCATCCTGTATCGCTAATCTCTAAAGCTGCAAAAAGGACTAATATTTTCATTAGTCCTTTTTCACATTTATATAAAATTGAATTTCTCCATCTATAGAGGAAACTCCATATTCAAAACCATGCCTTTCTAAAATACTTTTCACTATCGCTAAACCTAATCCTGTACCTGATTTTTCTTTACTACGAGAAGATTCTAGTACATAAAAAGGTTCCCAAATTTTCTCTATATCCTTAATTTTATCCGTAGGAATGCCATTTTTTATTTGGAAATATATACTTTTATTTCTATCTTCTAATGTAATTATTATGTTTTGATTTGCTGTATATTTTATCGCATTAGAAATTAAATTTTGAAACACCATTCTCATTTTATTTAAATCTGCATAAACGATTGTATCGCCCGCATTACAATTTACTTGCAAGTTAATTTCTTTCGAATCCAGTTCAATCTGATGCTTATCTAATATACTCTGGACCAGTGGTTCAATGGGGAATTCTTCTTTTTGTAAAATATCTCTTTCTAGTTTAGAAAATCGTAATAATTCTTCAATTAAGTTTGATATTTGATCTGTTTGTTTAATAATTGTATCTACATAAGTCCCATCATCTAATCCATCTTTAATCCCCATAGAGTATGCTTTTACTAATGCGATCGGTGTCTTTAATTCATGCGTTACATCACCCATAAATCGTTTTAAATGTTCATTACGATCAGTTAAGTCTTGATGTGCTTCATGTAGTTTTTCACTCATGATATTAATACTATTGGCCAACTCTCCTATTTCATCATTCGTTTTCACTTTCGTTCTTTTAAACTGCAAATGTGAAATATCCTGAGCCACATCACTTAACTCTTTCAGTGGTGTCGTTATTATTTTTGAAAGTATCCACACAAGTAAAATAATAAGAAGCAGCGAGAAACATACGATGTATAAGTAAAATGTATTTAACGTATTTATAATTTCATTTGAATTCGCAATGGAAGTTCCAATTAAAATTATCGTATCATCTTTCGCAATATATTTAGCAAAAAAACTCGCTTTTACCTTTCCTTGATCGTACAGTTTATTCGATTGCCCTTCCGTCTTCACTTTCATAACTTCGTCTTTCGTAATCCAAAGCTTATTTAACGTCACTTTCTTTTTCGTAAGTTGCATGCGTAACGCGTCGTTCATAGCATCTTCTGACTGATTAATTGGCGTATACGCAATTGTAACATTATTTTCACTTTCAATTGTATGAATAACATCTTCTAAATCATTGACTGGCGCATTTTGTATTTGAGTTGTAAATTCATTTAAGTTTTCACGTGTTTTATAAATATTATATTTCGGCAGGAGAAAGTTAATTAATAATAAAGAAATTGTAAATATAAGAATAACGGTTAAAGAAATGCTGAGAAATAGCTTTTTCCCAAGTTTATTCACTTTGTTCCTCCAAACTATACCCCAGCCCACGATGCGTCTTAATAATATTTTCTCCAATTTTTTTACGCAGCCTTCTTACATGTGTATCAACCGTTCTCTCTTCTCCAAAATAGTCAAATCCCCATACAATGTCTAACAATTTTTTACGAGTTAAAATAGTTCCTTTATGATTTAAAAAGCATTTTATTAATTCGAGCTCTGTTTTTGTAATTTCTAACTCTATATCATTTTTATATACTTTATTTTTGGCGAAATTTATCTTTACATCTTGTACTTGAATAATATCATCATGCTGAATAAGTTTTTTCGCTCGTGTAATTAGTACTCCTGGATGAAATGGTTTTTTTACGTACTCATCTGCCCCACTTTGAAGCGCTGCTAATTCATCTTCACTTTCACTTTTCGCCGTAAGCATTAATACTTTTACGCTTGAATTCTTTTTTATTTCCTGACAGACAGTAATACCACTATGTTTCGGCATCATCCAATCCAAAATAGCTAAATCAATTTTTTCATCATAAAATATTTGAAGTGCTTCCTCTCCGTCTTTCGCTAATAATACTTCAAAGCCTTCTTTTTCAAAATAAGCTTTTAAAATCCTTAACATATCTTGTTCGTCATCTGCAATTAAAACTTTCATATTTTTTCCTCCATTGCTTTTAAACAAAAACCAATTGTATCATACAACATCTTTGTTACATGAATGTGACAGAAAAATATTTAAAGCTTTTGAGGGGATAGTAATGGTGAGGTGTTGTACTATGATAAAAAAAATCGGGGTCATTTCTCTTCTTCTATTTCTATTATCAACAAATGCGTTCGCAAATACAAATCAACAAATTGAAGTATTTGATTGTCAAAAAGAAATGGTCATTCAAAAACAATCTTTAGATCCAATAGTCCAAAAAGAAGCAGTTCAATACGCTAAAGCAATTACTGGTCCATTTAAAAACTTAAATGTCGTTCCAAAAGATGGCTATATGATAAAAATCCCATTATCTAAGCCGGTTTCTATTACTAATCAATGGTTACACACTACAATAGACGAAGTACTTATACTGCTCCCACTAAATGAAAAGCCTTATATTATGCTTTATGATGATGAAAATAACCCGCATTTTTATTATGTAAAAGGTAAACCAGGATTATTATTGAAACAAATGAACGTTAAAACATAATTGACTGAAAAGGAGTCACCTTATAAGCTAAATTTTAAAAGCTAAGGTGCTCTTTTTTATAATAACAATTTAGTAAATGAAATTATAAAAGTTGTCTTTTAATATAAGGATCGCAACTTCATATATCAGCGATTTTTAAGATATATCGATTTACCAACAAAAAACCTGTTCGTAGCTATTATTTGGATAGCAATCTCTATAATAGTTTGTAGTGACTCGATCCCTTATATAATCCCCCTTTTACAAATCCATTCGCAGTATAAAACACATCCCCTTGCTTCGTGTCAGTATGTAAAACAATCACTTCAAAATATTTTTCCGCATGACATAATAGTTGGTTTAATAATAAGTTCCCTAACCCTATACGCCGATAATCCCTTGAAATATAAAATCTCCTTAACCGCCCAATCTTATTGTCTTTTGTGTACGGATCCTCATTTAAACCTCCAACTCCAATTAACATATCACCTTGGAAAACACCATATAAACATTCTCCAGTTTTATTGAATACATTTATTTTGTTTTTATATTCATTTATTAGCCTTATAAGGAAACTAAAACCTTCTTCTTCACTTTCTTGAACGAGATGACTGAATTCATATTCCATTAAATTTTCTATTTGTTGAATATGTATATCTTTCAAGTCCATTCCCCCTAAGTATGAAAATACATAAAAATGCTCGAGAATCTTTTATTCTGAGCATTTTTATGCTTATTACTTTATTTAATTCATAGTATGCATATACTTCACTTCATATGTAAATCGATAATACAGTTGATTAATTTTATTATGAAAATATAAGAGCCTTGTTACAATCTAGTGTGTCGTAAGGCTCTTTAAAGTTTTTTAATTCTTATTGAACTAAAGCATCTGTTTGTTTAAGTGTATACATTCACCATTTATAAATTCTCTCAAATATACTATAAGTTTATATATTTCTCATTCTTCTCTAACAGGTTCAAAATAAATTGTAATTTGTTAATCGATATGTTTGTGTAACCACTGTTCAAATATCTTTAACTGTTCTTCAGTATGAAAGTAATGTTCACCCGTCTCCATAACTTCTAATTCACAACGATGTTTTTTTGTAAAATAGTTAATAGTTTCAAATTCGCACAGTTCATCCTTGGCTCCGTACATAATATATGTATCTATATTCCATATATTAATAGGATGTTCTTTTACATAGCATAAATAATCCCAATGTAACTTTTGACCAATAGGTGTCTCTATAGTCATTTCTTTTTGCAAAAGCTCTGGTGTTACATTAAACCATTTCATCATATTTTCGATAATTCGTTCCATATTAACTACTGGTGATAAAAATAATGCCTTTTCTACCACATCATTTTGATAAGCTAAAAGGCTAAAATACGCTCCCATACTACATGCAAACACGTTTATTTCTTTCCAATGTTCTTTTGCATAATTCATAATTATAGATAATTCACTAACACAAATCTGTACTTTGCAAGGCGTATTATCATCTTTTCTTTCTCCATGCTCAGGTAAATCAAAGCTTAATACTTGATAACCTTTTTGTTTGGCTTCTTCAGCTAATATTTGAATAATTGTATCTTCCTTATTTGACATATTTCCATGTACTGCAATAAAAATTTTATCACTCTTATCTCCCCATAAAACCGCAGGAATATTACTAATTTTAAAATTATTTTTAATCATATTCCCTCCATAAACTAAGACATATAGGACTTGGCAAAAAACGCACACACTTTATTTACCTCTGTACAGCAGGTAATATCCCCTTCAACTCCATTAAATCATCTATTACTACATCAGCCTGAGCAAGTTCATCTTCTTGCGCAAAATCAAAATTACACCCAATTGCAAGTAAACCGTTGTCTTTCGCTGCATTTATATCAGATAGCCGGTCACCAACTACCGCTGCCTCTTTTATATCATATTTGTTCATAATACTTTTAACTAAGTCACCTTTATTTAGCGATTGTATTTGTTCAATACTAAACGTTTCAATCACCCACTTGTCTAAAGCATAATAAGTTACGATTGCTCGTAAATATTCTTTCAAACCATTACTAGCAATGTAAATGGAACAATTATTTTCTTTTATATATGTAAATATTTCTTTTACATTTGGATATAAAGCGCCTTTTCCGCTTTTTATGTTTTCAATAAGTCTATCTAAAAAATATGCATCTGTTTGTTCTCTTATTTCAATAGAATGGTCCGGTAATAAAGCTTCCCAAACTTTCGGTAACGGCACACCCATAATTTCTCTATATTTATCAATTGGTGTTACTGTATCCCATAATTGTAATGATCTTAAGTGATCAAAAGTATCATCTAATGATAATTCTAAAATTTTATCTGTTTGAAATAACGTACCATCCATATCAAAAATTAATGCTTGTAACATTCCTATCTCTCCTTTTGGACTATGGTTTTACCAGATATATTTTTAAGCATCTCAATAATAATTTCTGAGCAATAATTCGCAGCAGTTTTCGCGAAGTCATCATAAGAAATTTGAGCTTCATCATTTGCGCTGTCAGAAATACATCTTATAATGAGAAACGGTATATCATTTATATAGGCAACATGTCCAATTGCTGCCCCTTCCATTTCTGTACAATGAGGTGCGTATTCGTCTATTAATTTCGCCTTTAACTTTGAATCTTCAACAAAACATTCACCGCTGACAATTCTTCCTTCATGAACTGCAATCTGTAAACTACTACTAATACAAGCTTTACGTGCTAACTCTACCAATTCCTTACTTGCAATAAATTCTTCTTGGAACGGAAATAAGTTTTTCATTTGAGTTTTACTTACATCATGATGAGTAACATTCGTTGAAATAACTATATCGCCGACTTTTACATCTGAATGTAATCCACCAGCAACGCCCGTATTAATGATAGAGTCTACATCAAATTTATGAATTAATGTTTGCGCGCATGCAGCTGCATTTACTTTCCCTACACCAGAACGTGTAATAATTACTTCTGTTCCCATGAATTCTCCAATATAAAAAGGCATTCCCGCTATTGTCTGTTCCTCTTGTATAACTAGTTTTTCTAAAAGTAAATCTATTTCAATTTGCATTGCTCCAATAATGCCGATTCTGTTTATGTATGTAGTCCCCTTTATTAATTAATCCCTTTAATCCGCTCAGACATAACCGATAATAAAAATTTCGGAAGTACAAGTTGTCGCTTTAATCTTTTCGGCTGTGAGAGTAACCTATACAGCCATTCAGTTCCAGTATCCCTCATTATTTTTGGTGCTCTTTTTACAGTACCAGATATTATATCAATCATGCCTCCGATACCAATAGATAGCGGAACGTTTAATGTTTGTATGTTTTCATAGATGAACTCTTCTTGTTTTGGTGAACCTAGTCCTACGAGTAGTAAATGCGGCTTGAACTGCTTAATTTTCATTTTTATTTCCTCTATTTCTTCACCATTTACAAATCCATGCTGTCCTTTAAATTGTGCTCCTGGGAACTGCTCATTTAATTTTTCTAATGCCTTTTTATTACTTTCTGGCGCAGCTCCAAAAAGAAAGACACGATATTCATTGTCGTTACAATATTTTATTAAATCGTGAGTTAAATCCGCCCCAGTAACACGTTCTTTCAAACTTCCTTTTAATATTTTCGAGCCAATTATGACACCAATCCCATCCGCTGTTATTAAATCCGCAGATAGTAACATCTTTTTAAATTCCTTTGATTTTTCCGTATTTTCCTTTGCAGACATAACAATTTCAGGATTTGCAGTTACTACAAACCTTGGTTTCTCTTGTTGTTCATGTAGCCAACCTTTTAATAAACTTATAGCTTTTGCATATTCTAAAGTTGAAAAAGGTATACCTTTTATAAACTGCTGATCCACTGTACTCTCCCCTTACATAAGCTGCAAATATTCATCAATGTCTTTAGAAATTTGAATAAAAGCTTTATTCCAAAATTCATAATTTCTTATATCTATTTCAAAATGTTTTTTCATAAGCTCCTCTACTGGAGCCTTTCCTGTTTCTCGTAAGAACTCTTTATATTTCGAATGAAAAGTACTTTTACCTTCTTGAGCTATTTCTAATAAGCTAAAACTTACTAAATATCCAAATGTGTATGGATAATTGTAAAAAGGAACATCTGCTATATAAAATTGAATATATTTCATCCATACAAACGGCTGGTATTCACTTAAAGCTTTTCCATAAGCTTCTTTTTGTGCAATTATAGATAATTTCTCAATTTCATCAGCACTTAAAGGACCCTCTTTACATTTTTCATAAAATGTTTTTTCAAACTGATACGATGCTCGTATTGCCATTACATAATTAAAACTATTTCTTATTTTCCAGCTAAGTAATGACTTTTTCGTATCTTTACTATCCGTTGTTTCAATTAGATAATTTAAGAGTACCGTTTCAAAGAAAATAGATGCTGATTCAGCCGTACTCATTGGCAAATAATCATCTAAAAAAGACGTAGATTGTTCAAAACTCATATTATAAAAGTGCCAAGCATGTCCTAATTCATGAGCGAGCACTCTTACACTATCTATACTCCCATCATAACGAATGGAAATTCTCGATTCTTTCTCACTGAAAAATGGAGCACAAAACCCACCTGGTGGTTTATTCTCTCTCGGTTCAGCATCTACCCAACCACTTTCTATCGCATTACGTGCAAATTCTGCTAATTCTTCATCAATATTCTTACATGCATCATAAACGTTTTGTATTGCTACTGAAAAAGGAATCATGATCTCATTACTTTCCTTTACCGTCATAAGTTCATGCCATGTAATTGAAGCTTTTCCTTTCTTATACACGTTTAAAGCACTTACTAATTTATCAAGGTTTTCTTCTGTCGCATTCCACATTTGGAATAATACAGTTTCTGAAATGCCATTCGCATGAAAAGATTGTGTTAAAATCTCTCTATCTTCTATTTCATTACTCTTTGCATTACGCAATCTCCCTATTTGATTTAATACAGTAGCAAAGATTTCTTTTTCCTTATGTAAAGTACTTGTAAGTAACTCGAATACTTCTAATCTTTCCTTTTCATTATCACTATTCATTGCAATAGTATTTGCTTGTCCAAAGGATAATTGTTTATTATTGTGCTCTATTTCTATCCTATCCCGTAATTGTATGTACATATTTTCCCAAGCATTAAGCTCATCTTTTATTAACTTAGTATTATCTGAAGTTTCCACTTCATTATGTTTTATTACTTGCTGTAATTCATTTTTTAGTTCCTTCACTTTCACGGTCAATTTAGTAAGGTCAGATGGTACACTTTCTTCAACTGATCTACAGTACAAATAGTATTCTGTTTTCTCAATAGCTTGTATTAGCTTTGAAAGAACCTCTACATCTTTTGTTACAAAATATTTCTCTTTCAACTCCAAAATTGGAAATAGAATATCCTCATTCAAATACAAGCGATTTAAATCCCATCTAGCAATTTCTTGCATTTTTATAGTCGCCTCCTATTTTTACAAATAGTTACAGATATTTCTCCCCACACAATTATATATGAAATGGCAAAATTTTGATATCTTCAAATATTTAAATTCCTACAAATACATTCTTATTTATACTCTTTTCTTCTACCATTAAGTATCATTCCACATATAAAAAATACTCCCTCTACAAGAGAGCAATTCATATAGGAAAACTTCAAAGATTTTATCTTCACCAATACCATATCGACCGGTAATCACAGATTAAAGAAAAAAGGATTGATCAAATGATCAATCCTTTACTCTACTTCATTTAAGAAAAATAACGTTATAACGCCAGGTCCTGTATGTGCTCCGATTGCTGCACCAATTGTATTTACGATAAATACTTCACAACCGAATCTTTCCGTAATTAATGATTTTAATGCTTCCGCTGTTTCTAAGTCATCACCATGAGTGATACCGATTGTTTGACCTTTAAGGTCTTTACCACGCTCTTCCATAATATCAACAATTCGGCTTAATACTTTCTTTTTCCCTCTTACCTTTTCAAGTGGTACAAGTTTTCCTTCTTCCACGTTTAAGATAGGCTTAATGTTTAGTAAACCACCGATAAAACCAGCTACTTTACTTAAACGTCCACCTCTAACAAGGTACTGTAAGTCAGCTACAGTGAAGATGTGCTCCATATGGTTCATTAGAAAAGCGACACGGTTTAAAATATCTTCTTTTGATGCGCCGTCTTTTGCCATTTTAGCAGCTTCTAAAACGACAAGACCTTGACCAAGCGAAGCACATTTTGTATCAATAATTTCTAAATCTAAATCTGCATATGTTTCTTTTACTTCCTCTTTAATGACAACTGATGATTGATATGTACCAGACAGTTCAGATGAAAAAGCTAAATATATACAAGGATTACCTTCTTTTGCATAAGAAACAAATTTTTCTTGGAAAGTTTCAAGTGAAGGCAATGATGTTCTATAAACAGCGCCTTCTCTCATTTTTTGTAATAATGTAACTGACTCTAATGTTACTCCATCTAAATACTCTGTTTCTGCTTCATCATATACACGGAGTGGAATTAAATCAATATCATATGCTTGCAGCAATTCTACTGGTAAATCCGCCGCACTATCCGTAATGATTTTAACACTCATTTTTAAACCTCTATTCTGTTATAAATATAAAATAATAAAATAAAAATAGTACTTTTAAATTATATACGTAAAACTTAAATGAAGAAAGGAAAACACTTTATATTGTATGCACTATTCTTCAAAACTTGAACTATTAATGAAAATGATTCTATTTTAAACACCTTTTTCTTATTATTTTTCTATAACACGAGTAATTTTATAAGTATTTTGTATCCGTATATTTTACTTCTTTAACTTAATATTAACTTTTCAAATTCATACTGTTTAAAATTGAAAAGCCAAATCCAATAAAGGAAATGGCTTTTCAATTTTCATAAAATAACCAAACTTTATTTTCCATCACATTGTTTGTTTACATTCATACTTTGGTGATGTTGAATATTAGTCCAGTTATGATAAATATTTATAGCCTGTACTATAATTAAAACAGTGAATATTTACCTGTAAGATGCACTATATCTAAATAAGGTTAAACATTTTATAAAATATTTAATTTTACTAGTAAAGCTAATAAAATTTGGAGAAGAATTTGAACATTTACTGCTATGTCTGTATCTGTAGTCGTAACTGTAACATTTCTAGAATTTCTAATAACAGTTTCTTGTTTATTAATTTGTTTAATAGATGATTTTTGAAACAATTCTTGTGCTACACGGTCAGCTTTTTCACTATCTGCTATAGAAATACTTATTATAACCACGATAGCTGCTTGTAATGCAGCTTGAATAGATAACGCAGCTTTTGTATCTGTAGTAGTAACTTCTACATCTGCTGAATCAACTATTGTAATAGATTCTTCAGAAATTTGGTAAGTTTTACTTTCTTGTGCTGCAGCTTCTGAAACGGTAGCATTTTTAAAAGATGGATGAGGATTTGAGGAGTCTAATGCACTCCACCTTTTATTTTCATCTGAATGACATGTTTTTTTCATACATTCACCCCCTTTCAATCTAAATAATTATTAACTTGTGATTGTATTTCAGAAACAATACTTTTAATTTGCTGCTTTTTTTCTGGCGATAAATTTTTTAGTTTTTCTTCATTTATCCCATGCCTATTAAAAATATCTGAGAGTAAAAGGTCTATAATTATATTCTTTTGATCCTTATCAAACTTAAAGGAAGAAAATTTATTTAAATCATCCATTTACAATATTCACTCCTATCAGTTTTCTATAAAAATTTAGATTAACTACCAGCATTATATGTATTTAAATAAAAAATGCTTGGACAAGTAACTTAATCTTTTATTTTCACGGCTTTTTACTAATAAAATCAAAAAGCTGTCTTCTAATACGAAGACAGCTTTCCTTTACTTCACATATATAAGTTTTATTCACTGTTAAATAATAGGTTCACCTTTGTTATTGTGTAGTTTTCCACACTTAATTTCCCATCAATCTTGAATATTAATTCAGTCATAATGAGAAAGTCCAAGCTTGTACCACATATTACAACAAAAAATATTTACTTAGAGTGAACCCTTATAGCTAAATATAAATAGGATAGACACTTTATAAAATGTTTAGTTTAACTAGTAACGCTAATAAAATTTGAAGAAGAATTTGAATATTCACTGCAATATCTGTATCAGTAGTTGTTACGGTTACGTTTCTGGAATTTTTAATAAATGTTTTTTGTCTATTAATTTGTTTAATAGATGATTTTTGAAACAATTCTTGTGTTATTTTATCTGCCTTTTCACTATCTGCTATAGAAATACTTACTACAACCACAATAGCTGCTTGTAACGCGGCTTGGATAGATAGTGCAGCTTTTGTATCTGTAGTAGTAACTTGTACATCTGCTGAATCTACTATTTCAATATATTCCTCAGAAACTTGATCGATTTCATCTGTTTGTATAGCTTCTTCTAAAAAATTTGCATTTTTACTAAATGAATAAGAATTTACTGATTCGGAATCCTGTTTTTTTGGTTCAGAACCCCGATTTAATGGATCACGTTTTTTCTTTCTTCTACAAACTTCACAATCACACATAAAATCACCCCTTTTAGTCTAAAAAATTAGCAATATAAAAATATTGGCTAACTACTAGCATTTTATGTATTTTTAAAAAAATTGTTTGGACAAGTAACTGAATTTATATTTTATTTCTAATTCTTTTTTGTAATAACAAAAAGCTGCCTTCTAATAAGAAGACAACCCTCTTTTATTTCACATTTATATAAAAGACCCATACTTAAATACATTTAACTTCATATGATATATTGCATCCTTTCTTTTTAGAATGAGTAGTCGTTACTGAAGGGCACTTTTCGAAGTGCTCTTATCTTTAATCCCCCTCTTTTTCAGGAAGAATTTTTTTTACTAAATCCTAATATGATTTGTATCACTAGGGCTGGCGATTACCACATTTCCTTAATAGCTTCAATGAATACAGTAGCTACTAATTAAAATAACCCTATGATTTTCTCTACACTTAAACAATCGTGCGTTACCGAACACATAAACTAATTTTTATTTTGACTATGTAACACTAAATTTACAAGATTATTATCCTATGTTTGGTGAAGCCATCATTTCAATGCCAGCAATCCCACACTTTTAACTAATAACTTAAACAAATGTGCTATCTCAAGGTTCTTTTGATATAGTATCTTATGTTCTATATAATGAAGAGAGCGCTAGTATTCCGAAGGAGGATGTATATGAGTATTCAATTGGCCACATCTAACGATTTAGAATGGATTAATAACCAATATGACTCAATAGGATTTGTACGGAGTGATTTAAAGAGAGATAAAGTTGCAATTATTACATATAACAACGAGTATGCAGGCGTTGGCCGATTAGTCCAAATAGATGAAGATACTTTAGAAATGGGCGGAATTTTTATTCTGCCTCAATTTAGAGGGCTACAATTAGCTGGTGAGCTTGTTTTATTTTTAGTAGAAACTGCAAAAAAATCACAAATACAAAATGTATATTGTCTTCCTTTTGAGGAATTAGAAAACTTTTATAAGAAATATGGATATACTGAAGTCAATACTACGAAAGAAGCAGTCCATCCAATTATTCTAAAAAAATATAATTGGTGTTTGGAGAATTACGATAAACACGTTCTACTCTTCAAATTGTAAATGTAATAAAAAAATATATTCTCAATCGTTTTTCTATCAGTACTCCTAATCGGAGCTAAGGATTAATCAAAGATATTTTATCTCTCCTTTTATAAATGGCTGATTAAAACTCAATGTTCTGTCAATACTATAGGTAACATGATTGTATTTCTCCATTCCCCCTTGGAGAAGAGCAGTTAGCTTTTGCTAACTGCTCTTTTATTTTTTCAAAAAGTCACATAAATATCTTTAATTCCAAACATTCAAAAGATAAAATGTGATAAAATTGTTATGAAGATATTTACCAACTAATACATGCGCCCTAGACTTACGTACTAGGGCGCATGTATTTTTTAGTATGTAACTCCTTCACTCATCTATTATCTACAAAATAAGTATCATATGCCTTATCAAATTCATATCCTAACTTTTCTGCTAGTTTAGCAGATGTAGTATTCGCTGCGTCCCAGTTTGGATACTTTCCATTTTCTAAGCAATCCAATATAATAGCTGCACTAACTACAGTTGCCAAGCCCTCTCTTCTATGATTGTGATCAGTCGCAACTTCAATTTCAATCCCATCATTATAAATACTATAGGAGGATGCACCGCATACAACTTCTCCATTATATAAAATGCTATAACCTATACCACGGTTTATATAATCTTCTATCGAATGAAATTGACTTGTAAAATCTTCAGATATCTTATGTAATTTGGGGCTATTTGCGATATGCTCATCTATTCTTCTTAACTCATATTCTTTTGGAAGTGCTGATATAAAAGATTGTAATTTTGAACGATTAAAAACTTCTGGATTTCGTTTGAATTTATAACGTAAAAACTTATCTATTTTTCTTTCATGGAATGTTTCTAAGCGTTGTTTCCACTCTTCACTATTTACGATAACTAAAATTCTTTCTGGAATATTACGTAATAACTCTTCTGTTTCTTTCGTATTTGGGTCTCCAGCGTAAAATGTAAAAATTCCTACCGTAACTTGTGCTACTGTTGGATTTTCAAGATCATTTACATTCCCGCCTTCTTTAGAATCAACCACTCTTAACATTTTCATGAGCGCTCCATAATTCGTATTCATATACACACCCACCTGTTCATCATAAAAGCAATTGACTATTAAATTGAAACTTCGAATATTTATAAAATATCAGTAAACATAAAATGATTATAACATCTACTAACTATGAAATGATCAACCTATAAAATAAGTCAACAATAAATATATTTCTTACTCGTTAACAAATGGCTTAAAGGATCAACATAATTAATTATGTAACAACCCTCAACAATAGTTTGAGGGTGCATTTAAATACATGTATTATAACTCATTTTTATAAATAAAAGATTCCGTCTCACCGTTCTTATATACTTTAGTCAATTTAACAACTGACTTGTACGTATTATCGTCATCCTCTATCATTTTTTCATCTCTTCTATTTCGGCATTACCAGTTCCGCCCTCTATTTTTAAACAGTTCGAAATGGCAAGGTATCCGCTTGATGCCAATATAAAAATAAAAATCGTATCAGGAAAATTAATAAATAATAATCCGTAGTTTAAAGGGTCTCCAGCTGGATGTGATAAAAGTAATCGAAAACCTACCAGTTCAGGTACTTGAACAAAATCTCTAGAAACTCTCGGTTCACAACCCACTTACACTCCATCCCTTCTCTATATAGAATTGCTACTACATACATATAGGAAGAAAATAAGAAAAGCTTGGACAATATAACTTTAACGTAACATTATCGTTACCTACTCGTACATTTATATGGAAATCACACCAATTTTGAGTAAGAACACATAATTTTTACTATAAATACATATAACAATTTCATCTTTCATAAAAAAAACGTTATAATGAGGTGTAGCCTCTACGATTACGTTATAAAGGAGATTAAAATTATGGCTAAAATTAAAGTGTACCAAGCAAAAGAAGAAAATATGGATGCAGTAAAAAATATCATTGATGTTGAGGAACAAAACCCAACTGCTGAAAATTTACAAAATCTATATGCGTGTGTATTAGATACTGAAGATATGGCATTGCCTGAATCATATATTGAAGAAGATATCTTAATTGATTCTATTGAAGTTATGGTTAACGCTTCTCAAAGCAAAGTAAGAGACTTAGGCGCATACGATGTAATCGAAGTTCAAAACAAAGGCAAGAAAACGCAAATTTTATTACTTGCAGACGAAGAATACGAAATTATCGAAGGCTAATCTAACACCGTACATACGAAAAAGCTCCTTTCCAATTGGAAAGGAGCTTTTTCATTACGCTTTTGATGTTTCACTCTTTTTATTCATTTGTTCTTTCTTAATTACCATACGCTCATTTCCCATAAAGAAAATGAACATGAATGCTAATCCAGCTGGTACCAATGCCCACATGAATGTTTGAACAATTGAACTAGAAAGAGCGTCAATAATCTTATCTAATATTTGCGGAGGGATTTGAGATCTTGCCGATTCTGATAAAATGGCTCTTGAATCCCCTAATTTTGTATTCATTCCCCCGCTCATCCCTTTAAATGCTTCTTCTAATTGATCTTGGAAACCTGTTCTTTGGATCATTCCGAAGATTGTAATACCTAGTGTCATTCCTAATGAACGAATGAAGTTACTCGTTGAAGTTGCAGATCCACGCTGTTCCATACCGAAGTTATGAATTGAAGCCATACTTAGTACAGAGAATGAGAAACCTACTCCAAATCCGATAATAATCATATAAACCGTTAATAATGCACGACTTGTTTCTGGCGTTAATGTACTTAATAAGAATAATCCGATTAACATAATAACAGCAGAAATAATCATAATGTTTCGGTAGCTCAGCTTAGTCGTTAAAAATCCACCTAACTGCGCTGTTACGACTGATCCTAGCATCATAGGTAAAAGTAATAATCCTGAGTTTGTTGCAGTCCCGCCGTATACACCTTGAATGAATAACGGAATGTAAACAGTTGCTGACATAAATGCAGCACCGTAACATAATGCAATAATTGTACTCATTCCGAATAAGCGCTGCTTAAACATCTCAAATGAAATAATTGGTTCTTCTACTTTTCGTTCAATAAAAATGAATGCGATGATTAAAATAGCGAATCCACCAAATAAACTTAAAATAAAGCTAGAATCCCAATCATATTTTTGTCCGCCTAGTTCAAGCGCAAACATTAAAGAAACTACTGCACCAACTAAAGTAATTGCGCCAAACCAATCAATCTTTTGCTTTCTATGAACGCGTGATTCTTTATAAAAGAATGTAATAAAAATAAGTGCTAAAATGCCAAGTGGTAAGTTAATATAAAATACCCAGTGCCAGCTAATGTAATCGGTAATATATGCGCCAAGTAATGGCCCGAAAATACTAGATAATCCAAATACAGCTCCGAATAAACCACCCATTTTCCCGCGTTTTTCAGGTGGAAAAATATCAAAAACGATAGTAAACGCGATCGGCACTAATGCCCCGCCGCCAATACCTTGAATGGCACGATAAATACCTAACTGTGTAATATTTTCAGCAGTACCACAAAGTGCCGAACCAATCATAAAGACAATTAAACCGAAAATAAAGAATCTCTTTCT
This sequence comes from Bacillus sp. RCC_6_1, assembly GCF_041360755.1. NCBI lineage: Bacteria > Bacillati > Bacillota > Bacilli > Caryophanales > Bacillaceae > Bacillus > Bacillus sp. RCC_6_1. The sequence goes on along the minus strand of NZ_JBFUPV010000005.1, from coordinate 112,213 downwards.
ACCATACATATCTGATAGCTTACCGAAAATAGGCATGCCTGCCATTTCTGCGACCATATAGGCAGAAACGACCCATACAAAGTTTTCGAGGCCTCCTAAGTCACCAACGATTGTTCCCATCGCCGTTACGACAATGGTATTATCCATCGATGCCATTAAAATACCTAGCAATAAGCCCGCCACAACAAAGCCGAGCTTATTATTCTTCTCAACCATATCTCTTGCTCTCCCTCATACTACTTATATTTGTTTATGTTCTTTTACGACTGCATTACCTTTTTGATTAAAACTAGTATGATATTCTACAACACTAATTTCACATCCAGGACCAATTGTGACGTTGTTGCCTCTTACAACTTCAGCAATCGTATGTTCTAAATAGATATCATCTCCTTCAACAATTGAAGTTTGGAGGTTTCCAGCATGACTAGTAAAAGGAATAAATCTCGCTTTTTTACGAACGGTAATTTTTTTACCACCAATTTCTCTTACCTTACTGCCTTCATAACGAAGTGAGATTTGAATATTTTCAGCATTAAGTAATCCATCACTTTCAAGACCACCAGTTAATGATAAATCTTCTACTTCAATATCTCCCTTTACATTTAAAGCACCTTTTACATCTACGAAATCACCTGAAAACTTTCCTTCAATATTTATCATACCTCTAACTTTTGTTTTTTCAATATGAGCATCACCATGAATTTGTGTATTACCATATACTTTTACATATTCCGCATCTACATTTCCTTGTACTTCGTTATCTCCATACACGACATAGTTTTTCACTTTCACATTACCGCGTACATCACTCGTTCCGTACGTTTTAAACTCATTGCAACTCATATCATTCGTAATTGTTCCTTCACCGCGAATCTTCACTTTATTATAATCTCCGCCTGCTGAATTACCAGAACCATTTACTGTGAGACTATGTGGATGTTCCATACTGATTTCTCCCTTCCGTTAAACCTGCTTAATTTCTTTTACATTTGCATTTTTATCAACAGTAAGAACACCGGTATATTCAATCAGTTCAATCTCACAGTTTGCTCCTACTGTAACATTGTTTCCTCTTACCGTTCTTATGTGAGCATAATCAATATCGATATTGTCACCTTCTAATAGTTCAGCTTCTAACTGCAAGCCAAATACTGTTTTAAATAGCCTACTAAATGTACCTGATCTATGTCTTACTTTAATCGTTTGACCACCAATTTCTTTCGCTCGACATGTACCGTGAATATTTATATTAATTTCATCTGCGCTTAATAAACCACCGATTGTAAATTGTCCTTCTGAAGAAAAAGTATCCACTTCACAATTACCGTCAATTGTAGCTTGACCATTGACTTTAAATTCTTCACCAGTGACATTTCCACCTATCGTACCTTTTCCTGCAATTTTCAAACTGTTTGCTTTTACATTTTGCGTAATTGTTGCTTTTCCATCAATTCGCATCGTTTCAGCTTGAACTGTGCCATCAACTTTACCAGATCCGCTAATTCGTGCACTGCTACTTTTCAAATCGCCAGTAACTGCACCGTAACCGTTACATTCAAATTGCTCACATTCAACATTTCCATTCACAGTTCCTTTTCCGTTTAATTGCACTTTATGAAACTCGCCACCATTCGATGAACCGTAACCATTTATAATCAAATTATCTGTACGCATACTTTCTCCTCCACTACAACAATTTAGTTTTTAATGCTTCGGTATATTTCATAATCGCTTCGCGTAAAACGATTTTTGTGCCTTTTTCAAAAATTAAATCGTCCACGTTTGAAACTAATAAACATGTAGAAATCCCTAACTTTCGGACAATAATTAAGTCACAAGTTTTATGTTTAATTGCTTCATAATTTTCACGTAAAACTTGCAAGACCATTTTTCCTTCTTCTAAACTAATCTCTCCTGATTGCAGTAATTCTTCTAACATGTACACATAAAGAATATCTACAAATTGAAACTCTGCTCTTTTATTCGTTTGTTCTATGAAAAATTGTAAAACTGGTTCTGATGCAATCCCCTTGCATAAAATGTCTTCCTTTGTTAAAAGAATTTCTCTCACACTCGGCGAAAACATGTTCGCTAGTTCATCAAGTGATAAATCCTCTTTCATCGTTTGGATTTTATCGATACGCTCTAATATCTTTTCTTTCGGAAAAAATGTCTCTTGACCTGTAAACGTTGATTTTCGTACAAACCAATCTTCCGGAATTAAATTTTTTCTTTTCCACCTATATAACTGTCCGTATGAAATACCAGTTAGTTCTAATAAATCTTTTTTTGAAATTAAATCTGTACTCAACTGTATAACACTCCTTCCTGATAACAATGTAACATAACACTGTTACGCTGTAAATAAACTTTTATCACAAGTAGCGTAACAATGTGTAAAACAAACCTATTCCTACATACAAAAAAGGCTCTTACACACCTTATGAAAATGTGCAAAAGCCCTTATATATCAAGACTTAAACCAAATATTATAAAAATCAATCCAACCTTGTGAATTAATCATTATATTTTGAACTTTTTCATGTGTACTTACCTCTTGTTTATTACGATATAAAGGAATAATATGAATTTGACGTAACAAAGTATCCTCGATATCGCGTAACAGTGTAACTCTTTTCTCTAATTCTTCTTGTCTAAAATAAGGAGACAACTTTTCATGAAAGTCCATGCTGCTTTGTCCATGAATAAAACTATTTTTTGTAAGAAACATATATAATAGACTATCTTCTATTCGTTCACTAATTGTGGCACTATCATGCATCATATCGGCCTTTTGTATCGTACTTACTTCCAATAGCTCTTCTATATCAAGAAAATTATTTTCTACACGAATCCCGTATTTCGCACACTCTTTTTGTATCCACTGTGCATCTTCAACATGATCTCGTCCTGTAAATGTGTAGAGTTGTAGCACTTCATTATGATAAGTACTCCTTTTAATTAAACTTTCTACATCTTCCTCAATCTCTACAATGCTTTCACCTGCTAATATTAGTTTTTTTGCCACTTCTCCACGTTCTCCGCCGAGTTCTTGAACGATTGTATAACCATGAATGATGTTATATAACGCTTTCCGAAATAACGCATCTTGCATTGGTCCTTCTTTCGTAAGATTACATGTTATATATGTCACGTTCGACTCAAGCCGAGACAATTCTTTATTATGTTTTTCTTTATCTTTATACTGCGCCTTTACTAAAACATCGTATGTACTTACACCTTGTTCTACATTCCACAACTCAACACGATCTAAAAAAGGTCTTTCACGAAAATATAAAGGATGTCCTTCTAAAATGAACAGATTTTCATTACTTTTATATAATTGAAAAGGCCCGGTTCCAATTAGCCCTCCTGCTTCATCTTCATTCACGATAGAACACTGTTCTGCACTTAGCATATGTAAAAACATTCGATTTTCTGTATGTAATTGAATTTCGAAAACGTAGTCATCCACTGAACGGATACTTTCAACGTGTTGTAACATCCATGCGTGTGCATTATTTTCCAGCTTCATAAATCGATTCAACGAGTATATAACATCATGTGCAGTAAGTTGTTTTCCATTATGAAAGTGAACTCCTTTTCGTAAGTAAAACGTCCATATTTTTTCAGCGTCATTATATTCCCAGTGAAATGCAAGTCTTGGCTCTATAATGTTTGTATTACCGTCTACATACACGAGTGTGTCGAATATATGTTTTACCATATGGCATTCTGAGCGCATTGTAGCGTATACAGGATCTAATGTGATATCTAAATTCATTTGTACTTGCAACCGGAGTACATCTCTTCTCCCTTCAGATGTCATTTCAACCTTATGACCAAATATTGAATCCACCCAGGAATGATATTCTCCCTTTACCGATGGAAAATGTGAGCTATAGCGTTCCACAAATATACTTCCGCTTTTCACATCCCCTTTTTTCGTTATTTCTTTTCCTCTATCTAAAATTAAAGATATCGGGTGCTTTTGAAATATTAACTTAGACCGATTTCCTCTGCCGCGACCTGGAAACCACTTGATCCAATTTAACTCATCTAATTTTTTTATAATTAATTTACTATTACGCTCTGTACAAAATAATGTACCAGATATATTTTGCACTGTTACTTCCAATCGTTCTCCCTCTTTTTTCCCTTTTCCATAAGCAATCCATAGTTCAATGTATTGATCTAAAATAAACATCATACTCCCCCTAAAAGGTGAAAAATCCTCCCTATAGTTTCTACCCTTTTTCCAACTCTCCTTTCATCTTATCATTTCAATATAGAAAGGAGGAATTAATATTGAATTATCTCTTACTTCGTTACAATAAACCTATTTTTATTAGATTGTGCGGTGAATTATTAACCCGAACGACTGAATCTATGTTAGCTCTCATTATGATTATTTACGTCAATAAAATGTTAAACGGCAATATAATTATAACTATGCTAATTTTCGGATTACAGCCACTTTCAGACATTTTATTTACACTTATTGCTGGAGGAATTACTGATAAATATGGCCGGAAAAAGATTATGTTACTCGGATTATTACTACAAGGTGTTGCAATCGGCAGTTTCGTTTTCGCTCAATCTGTTTTTATATTTGCACTGTTATATGTCATTAATGGTATTGGCCGTTCCTTATACATTCCAGCTCAGCGTGCACAAATTGCTGATTTAACAAAACAAGAGCAGCAAGCAGAAGTTTTTGCTCTCCTACAAACAATGGGAGCAATTGGATCCGTAGTCGGCCCTTTAATCGGTGCAAGTTTTTATAATACTCACCCAGAATATTTATTTATTGTGCAAAGTGTAACCCTTACGATATATGCCGTTGTTGTTTGGACCCAGCTCCCAGAAACCGTTCCACCTATGAGTAAGTCGAAACAAACAGTTGAGGCAAGTTCACCAAAGCAATTTATTTTTAAACATTATGCCATATTCGGTCTTATGGTTTCTACACTTCCTATTAGCTTTTTTTATGCACAAACTGAGACGAATTATCGTATTTTTGCAGAACATGTATTTCCTAATCTCGTATTCATACTCGCATTTATTTCAACATGCAAAGCCATTTTGGAAATCATTCTACAAATCTTCCTCGTAAAATGGTCTGAACGATTTTCTATGGCGAAAATCATCCTTATTTCTTACGCCTGCTATACAATAGCTGCAGTTGGCTTTAGTTATTCAACGACGATATTCTCGTTGTTCTTCACCTTACTCTTTTTAGTCATTGGAGAAAGTATTGCTCTAAACCACTTATTACGATTCGTTTCAGAAATTGCACCTCACAATAAACGTGGTTTATATTTTTCAATTTACGGTATACACTGGGATATATCTCGAACGTGCGGACCAGTTATTGGTGCAGTTTTATTAAGTAAGTTACATGGAAGTATGCTGTTTTATATTTGTGCTAGTTTCTTATTAATTGGAGGTATTGTTCAAGCACTGTTTGTTCAAAATTTAGAACGTAAAAAAATCATGAACCAGCCTACACATAATTTATAGGTTACTACTTTTTCAGTAGATCAATATTTCTTATTGGATGAATATTAAAAAACAAAAGTGAAGTATTTCGCGTATGAAAGTATGTTTTATATGGCAGGAGACGTTCCTTATTTACAACTAAAAACACCTCACTTAAGGAAAGTGAGGTGTTTTTGAAATCACTTAATTTCTTATCCTGCCATTTTATTAATACTATCCTCTGGTGAAAATACAGAAATATGATCTACCTTACCAGTCGATTTTGGAATGACAAATTTCAGCTCATACTGGTTATTTACTTTGTATACATATATTTTATCTTCACCATTCTCTTTAACTGAAGATGGTTTTCCTAATGCTTTTTCAATTTCTTGTAATGTAATCAATTTTAGTTCTGCATGATATGAGCGTACATCAAAAACTTGTGACCCTTTATTAAATCCGAAAACAATATTTTTATTTGTAAAAGTTGCGTACATTCCGTTCCCTGCATATTCGGTTTTATTTGCTTTCCCCCACGCTTTTTCAATTTCTTCAATATCCCCTGTATGGGCTCCAAATGGTACATTAGGTACTTTTCCTTCTTTTGCGAGTTCAAACAAATCTTTAACGTGGTTAATTGATTTTTGATTAAGTGTTCTATTTTTCGAATCTGGGTCAGGCGATGGTTTTGTTGTTTTTTCATTGCTTGGTTTTGCTTCAGGATTTTTCTGTTCTTCTGAAAAATTACTTTGTTCATTTTTATTATTTTCCGAGGTTGGATTTGTTTCCTTTTTTTCGTCTGTCCCTTTACATGCGACTAGCGCAAACATACATGTAAACACCAAAAATAACATAACTATTTTTAAATATATTTTCATCATTTTTACCCCCTATTGCATCTTATTCATTTCGTTAACCAACCCATTACATTACTTTTCAAATTATGTTTGTTCCAAAAAGTCAGTGCTTCACTCTCTCCAAAAGCTTGTACAAAATATATTACAAAAGCTGTTTCTAAAAAGTAACCAAGTCTGTTATATCCGAAGTAACTACCTCTTGATAAACGAAACCATTTTCATCTCCTTATTTAAACCTTCTCTTCTCAATGATAATATCCTCTATCTATAACTTAAAACATGCTCTCACAACAGCTCCTTGAAACAGAAAAAAACCAGTAGGAAGTGATTACTCTTTTCCTACTGATTGAAATAAAATTATACGGTAAATCTTAGCTTCTTAAAAAATGTAGCGATAGTATTTTTTACAGTTTCAAAATTATAAGCAAACGTGTTATCTCCACTTAATGATGAAATACATGTTAAACCTGCAGCTTTAATAAAAGCTTTTACATCTACAAGCATAAAATTAGCCTCCATGAATTTAATTACAATCATTATAACAGGTGTTTTACGATGCTAACATGAAAGTAATAAATAAATTTCTATTATTAATTTATCCCGCTATTTGCCGGGCAGTAAGATCCCCACCTCAAAATTCAGCGGAAACAAAGAAGTTAGGTGGGGGCCCTGCTGTCCGTAAAAGCCCGATTGGTGAGGGCTGATAATCAGTGGGGATGAACACCCCCCACTGATTAAAGTTTCACTTTATTTAGCTCACAGTACACCATTCCAATGTCATATAAAAAAGCTGCCCAAAAAGGGCAGCTTCAAATATGTATATTACACTTCGATTGATTTACCATCTTCAACAATATGATAAAGTAAATGCGCTAAATGATGAATTGGACCGTATTCTTCCTCTTCCTCATCTGTTTCACCTTGGAACTCAAGATCGTTTAAGTACAGTGCTAAAAATTGATAGTATAGTTTTAAATCAAATCCGTAGCACGCAGTTGGCTCTTCATGATCACCTTCGTATTGTAACATTAAGTATTGATCGTTTCCTTCTGCATCTTCTGCGTCAAAGAATACGAAGAATCCAACGTTTGTATCTAAATCAAATAGATGACGAGTGCCTTTTTCTGTTGCTTTGTTAAAGTCCTCTTCACTTAATTTATGTACTGTTGTCGCTTTAGCATTATCTTCTTGATGGAAATTTACTGTAAATGTTTTCAATGCTGACACCTCCTGATTGTATAATACTAGCATAACATATAAAAAGGACTGCTTACAAATGTAAACAGCCCTTACATTCATTTTCGCATTGCTCGTAATAAGAAGCTTACGATGAAAATCAAAATGATCGCACCGATTAAAGCTGGAATAATTGCATATCCGCCAATGACTGGACCAAAACTACCAAGTAATTTCGAACCAACCCAAGAACCGATAATACCAGCAATAATATTACCAATTACACCACCAGGTACGTCCTTTCCAGTAATTAAGCTCGCAAGCCATCCTAATATACCACCGACGATTAAAGACCAAATCATATAATAACCTCCTTTGCATTTCACCAATCAAAATATAATTAGAAACAATTGCTTACCATTAGTTATGTGACATTTTTCATAAGTTATTCATGTTGTTCAACTTTAAGATTTTTGAGAATAATACACACAGATTAAACCTTTTTTTGAACTAACGATTTATCCGACTTGTTATTACACACATTAAGGACAATCTGGCTTCAATATTGTTCGCATAAACTCTTCTTTAAAAGCTGCATAGTTAAAACCAACAGCAATTCTTTGAATCGGCCGATTATCAAACCTTGTTGGCTCAGCTATTTTTCTAAAGTCTGCTACACTTTGGCCCCTAGTCACATCATTTGTCGTACTAATCCACACTGCCGATTTTTTATATTCGAAAATACTGTCATCTATAAACGAGATAAACGGTAGTAAATCGTGTATAGGACTTCCACCAATACCCGGATATTCTTTTTTATAGAAGTTCTCATAATAAAAATCAATCATTGGTTTAATGAGTTTCGCCTGTCCAGTTCCTTGTTTATCTATTATATTGGCCATTTCAGGCGTAATAAGCGCGCCCTGTGTTACATTTAACGGGTATATGCTAGCGTTTTTCGCATATTTCATAACAATATTTGCTGCAATTGGATCACCATAAAAATTCGCTTCAGATACTGGTGTAACATTACCTGGAAATAGGAAAGCGCCGCCCATTATATAATACGAACAAATACGATCCATTATATTTGGATACAATAAAAATAACGTAGCAAGCGTCGTTAGTCTCCCTGTCGCCACAATTATAATATCTTCTGGACAAGGTTCGATTAATTTGATTAATTCACAAAAATTTTCTCGTTTACAAATTCTCATCTCAGGTGGAATAATAGGACCTAAACCGTGATCCCCGTGGATTTCAGGGAAAAACAAAGGCTCTTCAGCTGTCATCGGTCTACTCGCACCTTCAATAATTTTCACTTGTGTAGCATAGTACCTTTCTAAAAAATAAACATTTTCCGTAACGATATCTCGTGATACATTCCCGTACTCAGCAACAATACCTAGAATATCTAATTTACATGTTTTATTTGCATAAATTAACGCTACGGCGTCATCAATACCAAAGTCTCCAAAAAAGATAATTTTCTTATTAACTATTCTCACCCCTCTTCAGCATAATCTACTATCATTATTATGTGAAAAAGACAAGGCGGTGAAACAGCGCAAACTAAAAAAGCCGCCTATTTATTGGCGACTTCAATCTTTTTATAAGACAAATATGCAAGTACATTTTTACTTGAATCGTATTTCGGGTTATTTCCTTTTCTCGGCTCTCTCATATGTGTCTTTTCAAATCCAGGAATGTCTGGCATTTTCCCCATAAATTCAAGCATTTCTTCCTCAGTACCTTCAATGCGTACACGAATCATTATAACTATTCCTCAATTCTCAGTTTCTCTGTACTAAGTATATCGTACTTCAGAAAGACTGCAACACATTTATCTTTTTAACGTTATACTTTTTTTACATATAAACATAGCCATTTCAGTATAGAACGATTCTACTTTATTATTTTTAAATTGAATATTAAAATATTCCTTCATTTCGTTTGGTGCTTTCATCATACATTCTGTTAATTTTTCACGCTTTTGTAAAGGGACATCCATCATATTACACCACCAGTCAAAATCAAACTTCTTATCAAAAGTAAGACATGACTGCATTTGCAAACCATTTTTTTCTAATAAAGTAAGCCATTCTGTCTTTTTTAGAGCTCGTTCATGACTTGGGTCACGCTTTTTTTCTATAAAATTATAAAATGTATCATATTCATTATTTTCTGGCGAAACATTATCTATTAAGATGAATAATCCATTATCCTCCAACGTACGATTTACTTCATAAATAAATTGAGCCGGACTCGTAAAATGATGGGCTGCAATCCGGCATGTAATTGTATCAAAAAAATGGTCTGCAAATGGTAAATTCTCTGCATTTCCTGCTACAAAAGATACATTTTCATGACCATTCTGCTTTATAAAAACTTTTGCTTTTTCTAACATCTGTTCTGTTAAATCAAGTGCAACTACTTCTTCAAACATAGGTGCTAACATATTTGCCACATGCCCGCCACCAGTAGCAACATCAAGAAGACGATTATTATGACGAGACTCAACTTGTTGAACTACATATTGTAAATCCAGTCCTTTAGCATGTATTTTACTATTTACATATTTATCTGCATTGCTGCCAAACTGTTTTTTCACAAGCTCTTCTTTACTCATATTATCATCTTCTTTCTATTGTTATTTACATATACGACTCATATAATTATTACAATTCTCTTAATGTATTTTCAAATCCTCTTTTCATCTCACTTCTTATCATATTTACCTTTCATTAAAATAATATAATTTTGCATTTTATTATTAAACAAAAAAAAGGCTATGGGAACTTCCCCCCTAACCTGAATAAATATTTACTACATTTTTATTTCTTCGTATATATCTATATAATATAAATCCTCTTTCAACTTCATAATAACATCTACTTCGTTATAAGTAGCCTCACGAGCATGTAAACCAAATTGATCCATACCAATCCATATCCACCCAGGTGTAAGATATAAAACATCTATATTAAAATAATCTAACTTAGTAAGCTCCGATGTAATAAATTTATCTTTATTAGCGATTTGTTTATCTATTAAACCGTATTCTTTCCCATTTTCAAATAGCGATATAAATTTCCCTACAATCGGATGTTCACGAACAATAAAATGATATTCTTTTTCCTCTATATTTACCACAATCAAACGAGAAACAGATAAATCAGGCCCTGAATTCGACATATTTGTTTATTCACCTCCTTATATAGGCTTCTTAAATATGATAACAAATGAATATTCAAATTAAGTTAATATAATGTAAAAAATAAAAAAGCTGATTTCCCTTTAGAAATCAGCCTTTATAATTTGATCAACTTTATTCTTTTACAAATTATTATAATGTTTCTTTTTCCTCATCATTTCCAGAAACTAAATTTCCTATAGCATCTGCTGTTACTTCCACTACAAATTCACAAATACCAGCCACAACTTCTCCAATTATTTCATCCATCTTTTTACCCCCTTATTTTATGTAACCTATTTGCATTATAGAAGAAACTGGTAAATACAAACTATCGAAAAAGGTGACATAAACCTTACAGAATTGTAAGCTCTTTCATTTCTTTACTTATCCCCTTTGAAACTCCAAGTATTTTTAGCAGACATATAGGCCATCATAATATGAAGCAAGTAATAATCTAGTGTCAGGAGGCGTTTAATATGTATTACGTAAAATTAATTAAAGGTCAATCTTTCTACGCTTTTGATCATCGTTTCTTAGTGTCTGAAGAAGAAGAGGTTTCAGAGAAAATTTATAATTACTTGCGACGTAATGAATTTTTTGAAGTACGTAAAGAAGAATATTCTGCTTAATTACAAAAAGCATTAAGAAAAATATCATCTTATTGTGATATATTCTTAATGCTTTTATGTGAATTTCTTCTTTTCAATAATTATTGTTGACTCTATTAAATAATCCAGTATTTGTCCAAGCTAATTCTTCACTATTTTCATATTCTAGTATATGAGGAGGTGAAGAATATGACTCATATCATTGATTACCAAGCTACTCAGCCTATAAGTAAAACTGGTGAAACAACTTTTGCAATCCCAGCTTCTCCAAATAAAGCAATTTTAGCAAATTTAAAATTGAGAATTTCAAGTAGAGATTCACGAAATAATCGAGTAGAATTAATCGCTACAATTGGTGTAGAAGGTATAACTGAGACTTCACAAGTTTTATTCCGAATTTTCCGTGATAACATTGAAATTTTTAATGCACAAGTAGGTATTGAATCTACAGATTCTGAACAATTCTACGTACAAACATTTCAAGCTATAGATCAAAACGTTAGCAGTGGAACACACGAATATTCATTAACTGTAGAAAACCTTACTAGTGGTGCAAGCGCAGAAGTTGTTGGCCCATTATCTTTTAGCGCTTTAGCTATTGGACAAGAGCGTAAATGTTGCTAAGTGAATCTAATATTTAATTTTGTACTTGAGAAAAGCGAGGCGTAGTTATACGTTCTTGCTTTTTTATATGTATCCTTACTTTCTATTAGCTTTAATCATAAATTTTTTACGTTTTGATTCACTTATTTCATCAATTAACACATCAAATTTTTGACAAATCAAAAAGATTGAAATCCAATTATGAAACACGTAATATAGACTCTGACTCTAAAAAAGTTCGTATGAAAATAGTGCATAAATAAGGAGGTTTTATATACGAGTTTTTCATTTTTAAAAGACGGAGAGGTTTTATGTTATGTGGCGTAATAAAAACGTTTGGATTGTTCTAATTGGGGAGTTTATTGCAGGTCTAGGATTATGGCTTGGTATTCTTGGCAACCTTGAATTTATGCAAAAATATGTCCCTTCTGATTTCATGAAATCAGTTATATTATTTATCGGACTATTAGCCGGTGTTCTAGTTGGACCTATGGCTGGCCGTGTCATCGATCAGTATGAAAAGAAAAAAGTTCTTCTTTACGCTGGGTTTGGTCGAGTTTTAAGTGTTATTTTCATGTTTTTTGCTATTCAATTTGAAAGTATCGCATTTATGATCGCATTTATGGTTGCTCTTCAAATTTCAGCAGCATTTTATTTCCCTGCATTACAATCTGTAATTCCACTCATCGTACGTGAGCATGAGTTATTACAAATGAACGGTGTACATATGAATGTTGGTACAATTGCTCGTATTGCAGGCACTTCACTAGGTGGAATTCTTTTAGTTGTGATGAGTTTACAGTACATGTATGCCTTCTCAATGGCAGCATACGCCTTATTATTCCTCTCGACTTTCTTCCTACAATTCGAAGACAAGAAATCAACAACACCAAGTAAACAAGCTGCAAAAGATAATAGCTTTATGGAAGTATTTCGTATTTTAAAAGGAATTCCTATTGCTTTTACAGCACTTATATTAAGTATCATCCCTCTATTATTTATAGCTGGGTTTAATTTAATGGTTATTAACATTAGCGAAATGCAACATGATCCTACGATTAAAGGGTTCATATATACAATTGAAGGTGTCGCATTTATGTTAGGTGCCTTCGTAATTAAACGTCTATCTGATCATTTCAAACCTGAAAAATTACTATATTTCTTCGCAGTTTGTACTGCTTTTGCACATCTGTCATTGTTCTTTAGCGATATAAAATGGATGGCTCTTACATCATTTGGTTTGTTTGGGTTTAGTGTTGGCTGCTTCTTCCCTATTATGTCGACGATTTTCCAAACGAAAGTGGAAAAAAGTTATCACGGTCGCCTCTTCTCATTCCGTAATATGTTTGAGAGGGTTATGTTCCAAATCGTCTTACTTGGCACAGGCTTCTTCTTAGATACAATTGGGTTACAATATATGGTTCTCATCTTTGGAGTCGTTTCATTATTGATTATTTCTATTTCCCTTTCTAAGCAGAAACATTATGAAAAACAGCATTCGCAATCTGCAAATTTATAAAATAAACAAAGAAGTATGGGTCTAATATTGAATCCATACTTCTTTGTTTTATAATACGCCTATTTATTACGTTTATTGAAATTACCTAAAGGAGTATCCCCCTTTTATTTCGAATAGATTATAAAAAGTACTCTTTATAAAAGGAGTGGTAAAATGTCTGATGGCATCGAAGTATTTATTGTCCTGCTCTTTGCAATTGCTCTGTTTAGCATCCTAAACTTTTTAGCCATTTCCTTATCTGGACATAGTTTTAAAAAAAGAATCGTGGCAGGTTTCATATTTTTACTACTGACTCCCATTATCTTTTTGACTATCGCAACATTTGCTTCTATATTCGATAAAGCAGGATTTGGCGCAGGTACGTTAGCCTTTATGACCGCAAGCGTATATATATTAAATGGAATAGTGATTCTGCTTTCCTCTTTATTTATCCTCAAAAAAGACATAACATAGGCTATAGTACTAGCATGAATCTGACTTTACACTAGATTCATGCTTATTTAATTTCTCCTAAATTTTTATATGAAATTAAATAATTCTTTAAAAAAATTTAAACTTTATTTATTATAATATCCCTATCGTATTCGCACGTTTATTCAAATTTAAAAGAAAGGAGCACAAAATGAAAAAGGTTCTACTTACAATTCCTATACTAATCATCCTACTTAGTGGATGCAGCAATAACGATATATACGGTTCTTGGGAAGTCGTTGACAATAAAAAAGGTGAATGCCCTGTATATTATAAATTTGAAACAGTTGTCAAAAAAGAAAATAAAGAGGAAATTGTGCAAAATTTAGTAGAAATGCAAACAACAAAGAATAAAGACGATTTATATAAAGGCTCATTTGTCAAAAATTCTAATGTATATCACATTGATTATGGTAATTCATTTACATCGGACCAAACTTTAAAAGTTGCCGACGGTACATTAAATGTATACTTTTTGACAGCCGAAAAATTATGCACATATAAAAAGAAATGATTACATTTCAGAGGAGACGCAGAAAATATTTTCTGCGTTATTTCACTTTAGAAATCGTCCACAAAAATAGCCCTTGTTTTCGTATTCTTTTTCATTCAAAACATGAGAAATATACTTAATAAAAACTAGAAAATATCTTAAGTTATATAAAATGAATCCTATAATAGACATTTCAATTAACACATCTACGCTATTTACATCGTTACTTTTCAAAATAGGCTAATCCTCCCTCTAAATTTGTCAATCGTTTTAATTTTCATAAAAAAATGATAAAATGTAAACATGTGTTTTCAGAATAATTAAAAACGCAGAATGAAAGCACTGTTTTTAGGAGGGGTTTTGATGACTTACACGTTAGCAACTAGAATGAAAGCATTCCAATCTTCTATATTTAGTGAATTAGGAGCCTATAAAAAAGAAAAAATTGCAGCAGGTCATAACATGATTGATTTGAGCATCGGAAATCCTGATATGCCGCCCGCTGATTTTGTAAGAGAAACAATGGTACATACAGCGAGTGAAAAAGAGAGCTATGGGTATACATTATCAGGTATTCAAGAATTTCACGAAGCTGTAACTGAATATTACAACAACACTCATAACGTTTTATTAAATGCGGATAAAGAAGTTTTATTATTAATGGGTTCACAAGACGGGCTCGTTCATTTACCTATGGTTTATGCAAATCCAGGTGATATTATATTAGTTCCTGATCCAGGATATACAGCTTATGAAACAGGTATTCAAATGGCTGGTGCAACATCTTACTACATGCCTTTAAAGAAAGAGAATGATTTCTTACCAGACTTAGAAGTCATCCCTGAAGAAATTGCCGATCAAGCGAAGATGATGATTTTAAACTTCCCAGGGAATCCCGTTCCAGCAATGGCTCATGAAGATTTCTTTAAAGAAGTAATCGCATTCGCGAAAAAGCATAATATTATCGTTGTCCATGATTTTGCTTATGCTGAATTTTATTTCGATGGTAATAAGCCAATTAGCTTTCTCTCTGTACCTGGTGCTAAAGAAGTTGGTGTAGAAATCAATTCTTTGTCAAAAAGTTATAGTTTAGCAGGTAGCCGTATTGGATATATGATTGGAAACGAAGAAATTGTTCGTGCACTTACTCAATTTAAATCTAATACCGATTACGGTGTATTTTTACCAATTCAAAAAGCGGCATCTGTAGCACTAAGAAATGGCGCTGCATTTTGTGAGAAAAACCGCGATATTTATCAAGAACGGAGAGATACTTTAGTCGATGGATTCCGAACATTTGGCTGGAATGTCGATAAGCCAGCTGGTAGTATGTTTGTCTGGGCTGAAATTCCACAAGGATGGACTTCTCTAGACTTCGCTTATGCATTAATGGATCGTGCGAATGTCGTTGTTACACCTGGTCATGCATTTGGACCTCATGGAGAAGGCTTCGTACGTATTGCACTCGTTCAAGATAAAGAAGTGTTGCAACAAGTTGTTGAAAATATTAGAAATAGCGGCATTTTCGTCCTTGAAAAAGTAGATGAATTAGTTAAAAATTAGTTCCCACTCCCCTGCTTAACTTTAGCAGGGGTATTATTAATTGGAGGTACTTTCATATGCATATTAAAGACACGCTTCCCCATCGTTATCCATTTTTAATGATTGATAAAGTAACAAATGTAAAACAAGGTGAATCCGTTACAGGATATAAACTCATTACAAATAACGAATGGTTTATAAATGATAGTCAAAAACATATGCCTCATATGTTAATTGTAGAATCACTTGCCCAGCTTAGTGCATTTGTACATACAAGTGATTCTGAAGGACTAGGATTTCTCTCCTCTTTAGATGGAGTTGAATTCCACGGAAAAGCATATCCCGGTGATAAACTTGATTTACATTATGAGCTAACGCGCAATCGCCGAGGTTTTATTCTTGGTAAAGGTATTGCAACTGTAAACGACCAGCCTATTGTAACTATAGAAAAACTATTAATATATCAAGCAGATTAAAGTGTTCCTTATATCAGTTGGAAATATCTATTCTCAACCAATTAAGTAAATAGGAAAACATATTACGTAGTTAGGAGCAGGAAAATGGAACGTACTATCGGTATCGATGCTGGAGGCACATTAACGAAAATAGCTTATTTTAACGAAAAAAAGCTATTAACTTTTGAAAAATTTTATTCACATGAACAACATAAAATAATAGATTGGATTAAAAACAACAATGGCATAAAACAAATATGTATTACGGGTGGTAAATCGAAACTATTACAGCATCTGCTTACAGGTTCATATAAAATAATAGAGCTAAACGAATTTGAATCTACTCTTGCAGGTGTCCAATACATATTAAAAGAAGAAAAACACACTATAAACAATTTTATTTTAACCAATATCGGTACAGGTACTTCTATCCATTATGTTTATAATGAACAATATATTCGCGCTGGTGGAACCGGAGTTGGCGGTGGGACTATTATGGGACTTTCAAAATTGTTAACAAATATAGATCATTTTGAAGATGTAATTCCTCTAACAAAAGTAGGATCTAGAAAAGAACTAGATATTACGGTTGGAGATATTTATGGTGGTATTCTCTCACCTATTGATAATAGCTTAACTGCTAGCAATTTTGGTAAAGCCGCTATTTCAGAATCGAAATATAATAGCTCAGACATACTTGCTACTATACAAGGACTTGTCGGTGAAGTCGTTACTGCATTAAGCCTTCAATTCGCTGAAACAAAAAACATTAAACATATTATTTATATTGGTTCGACTTTATGTAATAACGTACAACTTCAACATATTATAAGTAGCTACACCGAATATCAAAATAAAACACCAATCTTTTTACAAGATGGTGGTAATAGCGGTGCAATTGGTGCATTACTTCATGCTACGAAATAAAAAGCTGACTTTTGTCAGCTTTTTAAAAATGGCACTTCAAATTCAATAATTGATTCCCCGTTCTCTTCAATTCGCTCCACGCTTATTCTATCAATCACACAATTTAACTTCCCATGAAAACTAGGAATCTCCTTCACTACTTCAGCAGCTAATTTGGCACTTTCTTTTCTTCCGACTGTTACATGCGGGATGTACGGAATGTCTTCTTTCAAAAATTGTAATAAAGGTCCTGCATTCTATGATAAGAAATTTTGTATACTAACTCCATCTTCTCCCCTCCATTATTTCAACTGGCTCACTGGATATTTAGCAAATAAAGATTTCCGAAAATCTTTATCTTCCACAAGCATTTTAATTTTTTCTTCATTGCCGTTAAAGAACTTTATAACTTTATTTTTATCCCATATATCTTTTTCTTTTGGAAAATCATCGAATATTCTATGCAAAATTGATAACATTTCTTCCCTCGTTATCTTAAAGTTTTTATTCTCTACCTGAAACTCATAAATTTTTGCATTTGGCACTAAAATCACTAAATATATAGCATTAAAGAAAAAATTCTTCTTCATCGTATCCTTCTCATCAAACCAATACGTCTCAATCATTTCTTCTGTAAGAGCCCCACTTTCTTTTGCGCCATAGTTCACTTTTATATTTTCATTTTCTAAACTTATACTTTGAACTGTTCCACCACCGGGTAAATGATTAACAATTGCAACCACATCTGAATTATTACCAACGTATGTCCCAGTATATTTCTTAAAATCATCTGACCTAATATCATATATATCTTTTATTCTTTCTCCATTAGAACAAGCCGCAATGAATAAAAAAATTGTTAGCATAACGATCATGTTATGATGCATATATTTCATTTAGCATCCCCCATTTTTATCGATATTTCGTTAATTACAATATTTACTTTCAAATCCCTTTTAAATATACGCATTTTAATCAAAATTAAAAATTTTCATTTTTTACGTTTACAATTATCCATTAATTGTATATACTTACTAACGTAAGAAAAAAATTCTAAAAGGAGGTCGAAGGAAATGATGAAATTACAATTACATGCATTAACTTTAGCGTTAACTGCACCTGTGTTTTCTGGACAATTAAATATGAATTCGACCACCCTAATGGAGAATTGAAAATCGTACTTTATTTCATTTAATTCATAAATTCGCCACAGGAGGCCGTATACTTTCCTGTGGCTTTTTCACGCCCAGCCATAGGAGAACTGTATCTTCCTGTGGTTTTTTTGCGCGATTTTTTAGTCTCTTACATTATTTTTCTAAGAAAGGAGCAACATTCAATGACTATTAGCGTATTGTTTTTAAGTATTACGATTCAAAGAAATATAATTTCCAAAGATGAAATTCTTCATAATGAGCAAATTGAAAAAGCTATGAATGATGTTAAGGAGCGCCAAGCACTTTACTGTGATCACCTGTAATTCCTTTTCGAAAGGAGGAATTCATTTATGACTTTTCATATTTTCTTTTTTACGACTGTACTTCAAAAAAATAATTTATCTGAAAATGAAATCAATCGTAAACAACAGTTAAAACAACTGACTGATAAAATAACTGACATTAAAAGTTCATACTACACTCAAATGTATTAAAAATATATTTTAAAGGGGTAATATATTCATGAAATTTAAAGCATTCTTTTTAACAATCACTATTCAAAAACGTAAGCTCTCACAGAAAGAGATTTTACGTGAACAACACATTCAAAACATTATGGACGAAGTAAAAGAGCTTCAATCTTCTTATTACACTCGTCTTTTCTAAACCACTTATAAAGGGGTAATTATCCTATGAAATTTAAAGTATTCTTTTTAACCATTACCATTCAAAAAAATAAATTTTCCGAGTCTGAAATGCTTCATGAGCGACAAATTAATCAGGCTATGGATTCTGTAAAAGAAAGACAAAGTCATTACTGTAGTCACCTGTAATTTCTTATTACACTCGTTTTTTCTAAATCACTTATAAAGGGGCAATTATTTTATGAAATTTAAAGTATTCTTTTTAACCATTACCATTCAAAAAAATAAATTTTCTGAGTCTGAAATGCTTCATGAACGACAAATTAATCAGGCTATGGATTCTGTAAAAGAAAGACAAAGTCATTACTGTAGTCATCTGTAATTCCAATTCGAAAGGAGGAATTCACATATGAAGTTTCACCTATTCTTTTTAACGATTACGATTCAAAAAGAAACAATATCTCAAAATGAATTAAAACAAGAAAGACAATATAAACAAGTTATTGATGAAATTCGAGATCGTAGAAGCAAATACTACACTCACCTTTAATCGTTTAACTATATAGAATTGAAAGGAGTCGATTATGATGATGATAGCACGCTGTAAGAAAATGATTTGGATAGTTCAGAGGGATTCCACATAGTTTTATAGAGCTTATGTCACACAAGTTCATCGCTGAATTTGATGTATAAAAAATATATAATAAAATCAAATCAACCTGCTTTTAATTATTTTTTTATAAACAAAAGATACACCACTTAAAAAGAGGTGTATCTTTCTCAGGTTTTACTATTTCCGATTACTTCTCTTCGTTTTAAACAATCTCACTAAGTTTGAAACAACTGTTTTTGTTACTGCATAAACTGGTACTGCTAAAATCATTCCGATGATTCCAGCAAAGTTACCTACCCCTAAAATTAGGATAATAATTGTTAATGGGTGGATGTTTAATTTCGAGCTCATAATACGTGGTGAAATAATATTACTTTCAAACTGTTGTACAATTGTTACGATAATAATTACGTATAAGGCTTGCATCGGAGATACGAACAGTCCTACAATAACAGCTGGTGCTGCTCCGATAAATGGACCTAAGTTAGGAATGATGTTTGTAAATGCTGCAATAATTCCTAAAACGAAAGCGTACGGTAAATCGATAATTAAATAACCGATAAAAGTAAACGCACCTACAAATATACAAACGAGCGCTTGCCCTTGAATATATGCAGATAATGTTTCGTTCGTTTCCTTAATGATACGAAGCCCCTCTTCACGGTAAGACTCTGGTAATAAACTTACCGCTTTCCCTGGAAAGGCATGTCCATCTTTAAACATGTAAAATAAAATGAACGGTACAGTAAATACAACTAATGCAACGTTCGTGATAATACCAAATAAAGCCGTTGCACTCGACGTAATTGTATTTGGTATATCTTTTAAGTATTCAATCGCATTTTTTTCAATTGTTTCAATGGAAACGTAGTTTTGTGTAGATAACCATTCAAACAACCTATGATGTGATAATTCTTGTATGTATACTTTTCCTTCTTTTATGTAGCCTGGCATATTTTTTACTAAGTCCATTAGCTGTTGTGAAATCGTAGGAACAACTACTCCAACGCCAACTGCAGTTAATGTTATGATAAAAAGATATAACAGCAATATCGCTAAATTTCTAGGTACTTTTTTATTCTCCAAAAAGATTAATACAGGATTAAATATGAAGTATAAAAAAAGCGCGATTAAGATTGGGAAAAATAATGTTGATATGAAGATACCAATCGGTTGAAATAAAAATGATATTTTTGTGCAAATAAATATGATTCCTACAACCATTAGCACTTCTAATGTCCAAAAGTGCACTTTTGATTTCAAAAAAATGGCCTCCTTTAAACTAGCACTTCTCTTCATTGTACCAAAATAAGTATGAATTTCACATAATATTTTCCTTTACAATATTCCAAAATACCAATAAATACACTACAATGAGATTACATACAAATTTGCAGGTAAAGGTGATAAAAATGACACAATGCATCATTTGCAGAAAAGATACGAAAGAACTTAGTGAACAATATGTCATTCCAGAAATATTATGTGGATATTATTTCACAAACTCAATTTGTGATACTTGTCATGAACAAATGACAGCAAATATTGATCGTCCTTTAATTAGGCATAAATTGAGTCAATTTAAGATTGAACAAATGAAAAGACAAATTGATTCCCCACTCTATACGAATGAGCACGGTGAGGAACTTGCAGCTGCTGAGACTGATGTTGTCGAAGTAAGCGACGAAATTCTTTATTCTAATGCATTAATTATGAAACTATGTAAAAAGCACGATATTTCCTTACATAATGAAATTTGGAAAGAGGAACGTGTAACGAAAGTAGCCAGTTCTATTCAACGTGAATTGCTATTGGATAACCGTAAATATAAAATGAGTATATTAAAAATGGCTTATACATTCGCTGTACAAACAGTTGATGGCTACTTTGAAGATCAAGATGCGATTGATATCTCTACCATTCTCTCAAATGCAGATTTCGTGGAACTAAAAGAAAAAAGCATTGTACGTGATTTAAGCAAAAGTTCTTTATGGAATACGCTAAATACAAGTAGTGAAAATCATTACTTTATTTTACTTAGCGATAAAGACGGTTTGTTTTGCTTTATTCGTTTGTTTGACATTTTTGATGTTGTCGTTCATTTATCAGAAAAAAGATTTGACCTTCCATCACCCATTGTCGGTGTAAATAATGTGAATACGCAGAAATTTTATGTCCAAAGTTTAAAACAGTATATGGATGGGCTGTTTAAAGAAAAAGCACCTACTATATAACAGGAACCAGAACATACGGTCTCCTTTCTTGATGAAAAGACACTGTGTTATAATGAGTATGAAAAGAACAATACAATCACATAAACCAATTATAAATTGTATATAAATAAAAAAGACTAGTGTGCGGCTACACACTAGTCCACGTAACTTAGCAGATTGGATTGTTCATTTATCCTATTTGTTTCTTACGAACAAAACAACCCACATTCTATAAGCATAGGTGGGTTGTTATTTTTTGAGCTTGTCTATTAAAACGACGACGAACGTTAACAATGCAACGAGAAACAGTCCACCTTGCAGTAGCAACGCTATTTCACTCACGTATTATCACCCCCCTCCTACTCGGAGAAGTGATAATTGAACAACCAACCGCACCTTAAGTTACCCTTTAATTTTACCATATTTTCTAATAATTTACGATGAAAACCCGCAAGCGAATAACTTGCGGGTTTTTTATCCCGTGTTAACAGGCAGTAAACAAAATGGAGCAATAAATAAGTGAAACTTTATTTCTCACTATTTTTTTAATGCATATGCATCAGCAATCATTTCACCAACAATTTTATTTTCTTCTTTCTTCTCGTCTTTCAATAATGGGAATAACAATTCTGCCACTTCATACGCTTCTTCTAAATGCGGATATCCTGATAAAACAAACGTATCAATTCCTAACGATTCATATTCTTTTATCCTTTCTGCTACTGTATGCGGATTGCCTACAAGTGCAGTACCTGCCCCACCTCTTACAAGTCCGATTCCAGCCCATAAATTAGGGCTTATCTCTAACGACTCTCTCGTACCTTTATTTAAATGGGTCATCCGTTTTTGACCAACCGAATCATATCTTGCAAATGTCTTTTGAGCAAGCTCAATTGTTTCATTATCCACATATTGAATTAAACGTTCTGCCTCTTCCCATGCTTCTTCTTCTGTTTCTCTTACAATTACGTGTAATCTAATGCCAAATCGCACTGTACGCCCCTTCTCTTCTGCAAGTTTTCTTACTTCTTCTATTTTCTCTTTCACTTGCTCTGGCGGCTCTCCCCACGTTAAATATACATCACTATGTTCAGCTGCTACTTCTTTTCCAGCAGCTGACGATCCTCCGAAATATATAGGAGGATATGGTATTTGAACTGGTGGGAATACAACTTTACTATCTGTAACTTTAATATGTTTTCCTTCTAAAGAGATCGTTTCACCTTGCAATGTCGATTTCCAAACTTTTAAAAATTCATCCGCTGCTTCATATCTTTCATCATGATCAAGATATAATCCATCTCCTTGTAGTTCAACTGGATCTCCTCCAGCTACTACATTAATAAGCAGCCTCCCATGTGAAATTCTATCAAATGTAGATGCCATCCTCGCTGCAACTGTAGGGGACATTAGTCCTGGTCTCACTGCTACTAAAAATTTTAGTTTTTCTGTTTCAGCAGCAAGAGCTGAAGCTAACACCCAAGGGTCTTCACATCCTTGACCAGTTGGAAGTAAAACACCCGTATATCCTAAATAATCAGCTGCCGCAGCAACTTGCTTATAATAACCATATTCAGCTGCTCTTCCTCGTTTTGTCGTTCCTAAATATCGACCATCTCCATAAGCCGGAATAAACCATAATAATTCCATACCTTTACACACCCCTTATTTATTTTGAATCGTATACTAACACATTCTATATAAATTACCCCTAATAATTTATATGTTAATTCCCTGTCTCACCTTTAAAGTTATCTCGCCATCTTAAAAACTTCACTTCTAGTAAACGTACTAGAGAGTCAGAAAACTTCCCAACAAATGCAAATATAATTATGCCGACAAATACGATATCTGTATTTGAAAATTGCCTTGCATCCATAATCATATAGCCAATACCTTCTGTAGACCCCATAAGTTCTGCAACTACTAAACTCACCCACGCAACACCTAACGATAACCTTGCTCCTAGTAAAAGGTTAGGCAATGCAGCTGGTAAAATTAGTTTCGTGATTAATTTTCTTTTACTAAACTCTAACACTCTCGCAACATCAAATAACTTTGAATCCACACCTCTAATACCTAAAAATGCGTTTACGTATAAAGGAAAAAATGCACCATCTGCAATTAATAACACTTTTGATGTTTCACCAAAACCGAACCATAATACGAAAAGCGGCGCAACAGCTAAATGAGGTACAGTTCTTAACATTTGCACAGATGGGTCTAAATATTGCTCACTTCTCGTTGAAAATCCAACAATCGTTCCTAAAATGATTCCTAAGCCCCCACCAATAAAGAAACCAGCCGCAGCCCTGAATACACTAATACTTAAATGGCCGAATAACTCTCCTGTTTTAATAAGCTCTTGGAAAGCTAGAAAAATATCTAATGGTGTTGGTAAAACTGTTTTAGAAACAAGACCGAATACGCCAGCCAACTGCCAAATTATTAATATAATAACCGGTATAGTAATCGCCCTTACTAAAACTTTTACATTTAACTTTCGTACCTTCTTTATGCCATTTTTCTTAATCGTTATACTCGCTGGTTTCATAACAGCTTTCGTATTTTCCACTTTACAAAACCTCTTTTCACTTCGCTTTCAATGCTTTTTCTACGAAAGAATTATCTACAACTTTTTCCGTCTTAATTTCTTTCTTTATAGAACCGAGCTTATATTGAAAATCCGCAGTCTTTTGTTGTTCTGCTATTATTTCCTTAGTTACCGGAACTAAAATTGGTTTGTCGTGATTAAACACTTCTTTTACAATCTCTGCATCTATCTTTTTTACAGAAGTGTATACTTTTATTGCTTCATCTAAGTTAGCATCTTGCCATACACGTGCTTTTTCATAAACTTTGAGGAATTTCTCAACTAATTCTGGATGTTCTTTCGCAAATTTTGTCCTCGTAATTAAAAATTCTGGTGAAGAGACATTTAATGTTTCACCGTCTGCAATCACCTTCGCACCTTTATTTAACGTATGTAATGATATGAAAGGGTCCCAAATCGCCCATGCATCTACTGATCCTGATTCGAATGCAGGCTGCGCTTCATCTGGTTGTAATTGAATGACATTTACATCTTTTGCATCAATACCTTCTTTATCAAGTGCTCGATATAATAAATTAAAGGCACTACTTCCTTTTGCTACTGCAATTTTTTTACCTTTTAAATCTTTTACACTCGCAATCTTACTATCTTTTTGAACGAGAATTCCAGTTCCTTTTCTCGCATAACTTGTATTGGCGATTTCGGTAAATCCAATACCTGCTGCTTGCGCTGAAATGACTGGAGAATTCCCTACTTCACCAAAGTCTAACCGGTTTGATGCGATTGCTTCAAAATAAGGAGGTCCACTTTGGAACTCTGTCCATTTCACTTTAACTCCTTCTTTTTTAAACTCCTCTTCAAACCATCCCTTTTTCTTTGCTAGTAATAGCGGGCTTAATCCTTGTTGTATACCAATTTGTATTGTTACATCTTCTTTCTTACTACTTGCTGTACTTTTTTCACATCCTAACAAACATACTGATATAGCTAAAGCAAAAGAAAGAATTTTTAATTTTTTATACATATAAAATCACCCTTTTCCTATATACTTGTTTGAATCAACCCTCCATATTCAAACTGCTGTAATACTTTCGTTCGAAGTTGTTGGAACGATTGAGAAGTTTTATTTCGCGGATAAGGCAAATTATTTTCAATCACTTTATGTATTTTCCCTGGTTTTGCACTCATAATGATGATTCGGTTTGAAAGATATATCGCTTCGTCTATATCATGTGTAACGAATATCATTGTTGTTTTCTTCTGCTCCCAAATATTTAGCAATACTTCTTGTAAATGACTTCGAGTAAAAGCATCCAGCGCTCCAAAAGGTTCATCAAGTAATAATACATTTGGATCTCTTAATAACGCTCTCGCTATCGCAACACGTTGTGACATCCCGCCTGAAATTTCTTTCGGATACGATTTTTCAAAGCCATCTAACCGAACGATTTCAACCCATTCTCTTACCTTATCTTTCACATACTTATCTTTTAACGATAAATCTGCCGCTATATTTTCTTCAACTGTTAACCATGGAAAAAGCCTATGTTCTTGAAAAATAAAACCTTGTTTCTTGCTCGTTTTTAAGATAGGCTCCCCGTCAATAACAATTTCCCCTTCAAAATTATTATCTAGACCGGCAACAATTTTTAGTAATGTACTTTTTCCGCACCCACTCGGACCAATTACTGTAACAAAATCCCCTTTCTCTAATTGAAAATTAATATTCTCTAATACTTGAACAGTACCAGTTTGTTTCAAAAAATATTTTGATACCCCATCAATTGAAACAGTCATTTCTTCCCCTCCTTAAAATGATTCATATAAATGAACAGATTCAGTATTTGTGCAATAAAAAAACCAAAGGCATTTTATCTGTTGATAAAATGCCTTTGGTTTCTCCAATCAGCAATACGTTATGGAATTAAGTACATATTATACAAATATTTCCGATAAGTCAACTAGGTTTTATTAAAACATACATATGATTTGTTTGAACATTTTACTTTTGTTTATTTAAACGATATCGTTTACTTACTATTTTTTCTGATCTTTAATCCACTGTAACCAATAAGAAAACTCACACGCTAAATGCATTTGATGGGATTTAATAACTAAGCGACGAAATTTCTACAAAAAAAAGAGTAATTTCAAGAAATATGCTACTAACCTTAGATTTATTAAAAAAGTTAGATCATATAACTTGAGACTACTCATTCCCATTCAAAATATTTATGTAATTAAATTTTATTTCCTCTGCACCCTGGCTGTCTCCAAAACTATTGGTGGCAGCTCTTTTTGAATGATTTCTTTTAATCCATAAAGAGCTTTCCTCACATACCCACCTTCGAAATTTCCTAATGGTTCTGGTAATTCATCTTCATCCAATATGAAGTATTCTCCATTTGGAAGTACCATAATATCGATGATTAAATCTTCAAAGGAAACCACTTCATCTTTTATTTGTGTGTTTTTTACGATATTAAAATAGGAACCTAAATACTTTCCTTTTATATCTCTCCATACGTATAAATTGTACGGACGATCTTTCCAGTAATATGCGATTGTATAACTTCCTTTTGGGATTGTTAACTTAGTATCATTTGCAGTCATTGTAAATGAATACTGCACCTCGTGAAATAAAACGATACTTTGTGATTGCTTTTCAAGTAATAAGCAATTGTGATCTACTATTGTTGAGTTATACCGGATTTTTCTTTCTATAATTTCAATTTTCGATGTAAGTAACTTATTCATTATTTTGTTTCCCCTTATGCTAGTTCTATCCTCAATTATATCCATTTATGTAGTGATAAAGAAGTGTATAGTTTTTTATATAATGATTTATAAAAGTACATAATAAAAACTCCTTCTTATTTAGAAAGAGTTTTTCACTATCCATGTTTCATATTTTTTCACTTCTAACGGAAGCTCATTTGTTTTTATGTAACTAACAGCACTATTACTCATGTTTTAACTTTTCCTTAACCGCATCATAAAATTTTCGTTCTTCATCAACATTTAAGTAAACACGACTTACTGTTTTAGAAAAGCCGTATAACAACTGCGCTTTCACTGGCTCTTTTAATGTTATTTTAAAAGTAGCAGGTTCTTTTATGAACTCCATAACAGTTGCATCCAATACCTGTTTCCTTTCTTTTGCCGTTAGCAATTCACCCTTGTAGAACGCAATATTATCAATTTGTGTAAATGGCATAACAATTTTCTTTCCTAATCCGATTTGAATGACTACTTGTTCTTCTGTTACGACAAGGGGATTTTTGCGCATCGCTTGTATTTCAGCTATAAAATAAATCATCGCGTATACATTTAAAATAAGTAAAATCCATGCTATTACTGGATTCCACTGATGTAGTAAATAATGAAAACCAATGCTTTCAATTATTGTTGCATGAATAATCATGATATACACACCTATAGCACCAGTCTTTTTATGATATGAGTATACAGATTTACCTGTTGGTACTTTTTCACGCCACGATAAAAACGCATAATAGATTAACTTACACTCTGTTAGAATGACATCTACTAACTTACTTCTTTTCATAGTGGCGTCAAACGCTGCATCAATTGCATAAGAAAAGGAATAATTTTCTCTTCTATATTCTTTATATTTTTTTATTATTTTAGGAAGCACTCTAACAATTTTATAGAGAAGGAATAATTCTAGACCTACAAATGCAATTTCAGCCGCAACAATAATATAAGAGATGAATGAAAAAGCTTGTAAATAGTCACTTGGAATAATAAATCTTGCAAAAATATAACCAGCTATTACAACAGGAACTATATACGTTAACGAGTATCTTTTTCGAATAATGAAGAAATACGTGATGATTGGAATGACAAACATGCAATCTAATAATGACCCAAGCACAACTTCTTTCGGCGCAACTGGTACAATTGGAAGGGCATACAATAAATAGTTTGGTAGCATAATTAAAAAGACGAGTCCAATCCAAACACCTTTTCGCCTTCGTGATAGTGTAACCTCCATACGTTCACTCCTTTATTTAAAAACCTCATTTAAATGGTCTTTATAAAATGAAATGGCACGTTCAAATTCTTTTACTTCCTCTACTTTCACGACAGTTTCAAGTAATAATTTCATCGCTGATTCGTGATCGTTTACGTTATATTTTGCTAATGATAAAAATACTTTCATCGGAGCGTTCTCTGGGAATTTTTTCACCCCAGCTTCTAATACTGTAATTGCCTTTTCATATTCCCCTATACAACGATATGTACTTCCTAAACCAATATAAGCACCGCAAAGCGATTCGCCATCGAGTCCATTTGCGATTGCCTGCTCATAATACGGAACTGCTTCTGTTTCTAGCCCCATTACATCATGTATCCACGCACACTGATACAGTACTTCTGCATCCTTTGTAAAGTTTGTTAATCCTATAAGCATCTCTTTAGACTGCGCATATTTCTTTTCGTTTCTAAGTTTAATAGCTTGCTTTAATAAATGTTCCATAGAATCCACTCCTCACCAATTATTCTGTGTATAGCTCTTGATTGGTATACGCTTCACATTCGTGTAAAAGTAAAATTCCCACCAATTAAAGTTTCGCTTACTTATTACTATGCGGATTCATTCTCATCTAAAAACTTAATTTTAAAAAGCAGTGACACGATTACATAATAACTCTAAGCTTTTGACAATTTCTTTCGCTGTTTCATCTTTCCCATTACACAACTTCCCTTTACCATCCTGTCCAATTACATAATGCACAGCTCCGCGCGAATATAAAGAATGTGGTGAATTCGCAATCATTACATTCGCCCTTGCTTCTTTCATTCTATTTTTTGCTCTTTCAAACAGTTCTTCTTCATTTAAATCACTTTCAAGTTTAAAACCAACAAGTACTGTTTCTGGGTCCCATTCTTTTATTTGTTTTAATACTTTTGGAGCCTTTTGAAAGTGAATAATCGGTGCTATATCACTTGAAATTTTTCCGTTCATATTAAGAACATTACCATCTTGATCACAAATTTTCTCCACAATCCAATCTGATCCAGCCGCTGCCATAATGACTGCATCAATCTTTTCATGTGATATGATACTTTTCATTTTATCTTGTAAATCAACGATTCCTTCAAATGGATGTAATTCTAACCCTCTATGTACATCACTCGGTTTCTCCGCAAAATAACCGTGTAAATATATAACATGTGCCCCTTTAGCTAGAAGTTCTTCTGCGATTATCCTTCCGATTGTACCTTTGGCCATATTCGTATGCCCGCGTACTTGATCCCATTTTTCTAGACAACCACCGCTCGTAATTAATACCTTTTTCCCCTTCATTGTAACCATCCCTTACTAATTTTTCTTACGAAACCATTCTGTTCCAAAGTCAACTATATCACGCTGTTTCATTAGACGACACGTTGCATTCCCTATCTTCCCATTTTTTACAGTTCCTTTTCGCTCAAACTCCACACCAATTTCTACAAACTTCTCAGATTCGTAATCCATTTCAAAAAACTCTTTCCACACTCTTTCACCGTTTTCTATAATAGGTGCTCCTACTTGTATTAACTCACATGCACCAGAACGCACCTCGGATAAATGAACAGACGTATTGGAATCATATCCAACACCAATTAATAATACGTACCCGTCTAAATCATATATTTTTCTTAATGGAGATTCTTCTCCAAAGCTCATTGATAACGAATGGTTCATTGTTATTTCTACTGCATGTTTTCCCCATGCAGCAAAACTTCCTAACGGATGATTACTACGTACTACATTCGGATATGTACGAAAACATTCAACTATTTCACCCATTCCCCTTGTTGGGGTTATACGTGAATCAAATGCTGGGACGTTATCTCGGATAATTTGCCACCAGTCTTCCGGTACAGGTGGTCTTGACCAATGTTTCGGATCGGACAAATCCGAAGATTGCGTTGGCATTATTATCGTTCCTTCTTCCGTAACAACTTTCATTAATGCTTCTACTACAGCAACCGCACCACCAGATATCCACCCGATAGAACTTAGTGATGAATGAACGATAATTGTCATTCCTTTTTCGACTCCTAATGCTTTTAAATCTTTTGTTATTGTTTCGATTGTATTTGGAAATTGTGTACTTGCTACTATTTCATTCATTTTCATATTGGTTCCCCCACTAGCTACGTAAATTTAAACTTTTATATAAATATATTATCATATTTTTCTTAATTTTTAACTTAATCATTTTTCATATCTATAAAAAATGGTAATATTATTACACAAAAAAATTTTTAAATTATAATATCCAGATTTAAAACACAAAAAGAAAGTGAAGTTTTTACATCCCCACCATAAAAAGCTGTTTTATACATAGACGAAAGAGCTCATCACAAATGATGAGCTCTTTGTTTACTTTATCCTTCAATTGTAACCCCAGTAAACATTGATAAGTTTCCCGTTATTTTCTCACCTACACGTAAAAATAAGCCTGCTGCTCTTCCGCTTATACAGTGAGAGCCAATTAATAGTTTACCAGTATATGGACCATCCCATGTGTCAATGGTATAGTCAGGCATTTCTATGTATTGCTGGTATATCTTCCTTTGTTCAAAGTAATACTCTGTTTTATCTTCAGCTAATAATTCATCATTTTCGTATATAGATACTCCGCCACCTTCACGACCAAATACAGGTTTGGAAACGTATGATTCATGTCTTTCTAGAAATCGCTTATTTGAAAAATATGTTGGTAGAAAGTATTTATAAATAATGTCTTGCTCTTCTTCTGTAAAGAAAACACTTTCTTCATAAAGCTTCCAAATTAGTGCGAGTACACTTTTGTTTTGCATAACAAATGCGGCTGGCGGATTAATAATTTTCACTCTTTCTTGCGCAATATGATCTAAAAATTGTAAACCAATCCTTTTTCCATTCTTATCAACGTCCGTTACTAAATACTCTATTGGATACAGTCTATATAAATATTTTATTTTTTCTCCACTCGGCGTATATATACCATCTTCCGCAACGACAATGTCTTGTATTCCTACATAGTCCGTTGACTGATTTAAGCAATACGTTCTTAAAAACTGAACCGTTTGACTATCTTCATCGTGCCAATCATAACTAGTAAAATATATCGTCTCTTCAGGGCCTATATGATAGTCATGTTTAATTTGTTCCCATGCCTGCACAATATGCTCTTCTATATGGTTTGGGTGATTTACATCATGATAACGGCATAACACTTCATTTGCGACAGACGGTTCTAAATAGCCTGTTGGCGTATCACAATTTACTTCTATTAATTTTATATCGTCACCATTTACGATAAAATCAAACCTTGTAAAATATGAAAATAAACCATTATGTTTCATTCTCGCCATTTCCCACGCTTCAGCTGGGAATCCAAGTTTTTGAAAATCTTCTGTCGTATTTACAATATATTGATACGTTCTATATAACACATACATGATTTCTTCTGTCGCTTTTGAGATAGCAGTATAAGTTTTTGCTGGCATGCGATACATCCCTGTTGCCATATATTGATTCCATTCTTCATTCTCTAACAGACTAGGCCAAGTGAAACCATTCCTACTAGCCTCTTCTGCAAGTGAAAACCATACTTTCATATACTCTTCTTGCTCTCGTTCTGTATACATTACTCCATTACCCTTTCGTTTTAGGATCCTGCTGGCGCTTTTGCGTTTCCAATTCCACTTGAACCAGAGTTTACTTTCGGTGTTTGCGTAGTAGATGATTTTGGCGTATTTGTATCTGGTGTTACTTTATTGGATGGATTTGGCTGCTGTTTATTTAAATCTACTTTATTGGAAGTATTATTGTTACCGTTAGAACCACCAGTATAACCACCGCTACTACCGCCACCTGTTCTACGCTCATCTTTTTCACGATATGGAATAACATTATTTGCATACGGTTTCTTCATTAAATTTGGTTTTGCTGTATAATTCATATTTGAAGTTCTACTCGCTAATAAATATCCTGCTACAAATGGAAGTATCGGTAAATGAGAGTTTTCATGATAAGATGAAAATGACGGATTATTTTCCTTGCATAACTCATCTTTCTCTACATTTTCATTGGTTGGGGCTTTATCATCACAATTTAATGTTTCTTGTTCATTTCTTTGTTTTGCACCATCTGTTTTAACAGCTGTACTTTCTTGCTGAGCAGTTTCTTCTTCATAATCACCACAACCTGTTAATAAAAAAGATGACACCCCTATTGAAGTAGCTATTTTTATAAACTTACTTTTCTCCATTCTCACGTGTTATACACCTATCTTCTTTTATCTATATTTTTCCAGATACCTATATTATATAATGAAATTATTATTTTTTTCAAACTATATTCAATATGTACAATTATATATTTTCATGCTATTTTTCCATGTAACAATGAAATCTTTCTATCCCTGGATATTTTTCTCCTAAACTTTTAACTTGAAAACCAATTCTTTTATAAAATTCTACCGCCCCATCGTCTGTCTCTGCTTCTATATAAGTCAATTGGTATACTCTTACAATCTCTTTAATCATTTGTAGTGCAATTCCTTTTTGACGATAATCTGGCGCCACTGCT
Organism: Bacillus sp. RCC_6_1; assembly: GCF_041360755.1. Classification (NCBI taxonomy): domain Bacteria; kingdom Bacillati; phylum Bacillota; class Bacilli; order Caryophanales; family Bacillaceae; genus Bacillus; species Bacillus sp. RCC_6_1. Next base: position 79,126 of record NZ_JBFUPV010000005.1, on the reverse strand, counting down.
ATATGACATACTCGTGCTTTAGTTGCTCCGATTACTTCAATACCTAGACAAGCTTTTTCTTCATATTTGTACAAAGTCCCTTTATTACTTTGATAAAATAATACTGCTTTCTTTAAGCTTATTTCATTTGGACCGACGGCATATTGTAGCACATTTAATATTGAATCTTTTTCAATTTGTTCAACACGCTGTAAATTCATATTTTCATCCCTTTCTATGAAAAAAAGACTAACTCTTAATAAAAAGAGCTAATCTCATTACGCCGTTATTTTTTCTTCTTTTTTTACAACGACAGCCACATAACTATGAAGTATCATTCCAATAATAACGAGACTCATACCAATCCAAGATAATGATGACGGAATTGGTGCAGATAACCAGATCAGCTCTCCTACTAGCGCAAATAAAACTTCACCAGACTGCGTCGCTTCCACTGTTGCTAATTTTTGCGGATCATCTTTCACAAGATCTGTTGCAAAGAAAAATAATACTGTCGCGATTAACCCAGAGCTAACTGCTACAATAAAACATTGAAAAATTTGGCTACTTGACGGTAATCCGCCTGTTGATACTTCGTAACCAGATAATAAAAACCAAAATGGTAAACTTGCTAATGTCATACCGAGTACTCGCTGAAATACATCTAATTCCCCTTTACAAACTTGCATCATTTTTCTATTTCCAAGAGGATACGCAAATGCTGCAATAAGTACAGGAACTACACATAAAACGGTTTCACGAATACCTAATGAAGAAGCATGTTCTACTTGCATGAGAACAACACCGAATAAAATAATGCCCGACATAACTAATTCCTTCATCGGAAGTTTTTTATGTAGTGGATTCACCGCAAAAAATGGTGTTAACAAAATCCCTGCAACGATTGTAATTTGCCATGTTGATGCAACAAGCCAACCTGGTCCGAACGCTCCAGCAAAACTAAGCGGCGCATAAAAGAGACCAAATCCAACGATACTCCACACTAACCATTCTTTCGGATTGTTTTTCATATATTGAAAGAGTTGCTTTAAGTTCCCTCTATACATAACAATAAGTAATAACATTGGAACCATAAAATAGTACCGTAATGATGCACTCCAAATCCAGCTTCCACCTTCTAAGTCCATTGCCCTGTTTAAAACAAAAGTAAAGGCAAAGAAAAATGATGCCAGTATCCCTATAACAATTGCTTTCATTGTAAAACCCCTTGTATTTAATTTTTTATCTCTATGACATATATTTTAGTATACGCGATGAAAAATCTACATACAAACTTACATTTCACTTTGGGATGATGAAGGAATTGTAGTAGATTTACATGGGAATAAAGTGCATTGGTATGAAATCGAGGCCATTACATATCAAAATTTTCAAGGGTCAAAATCTACTTTAATCTCGACCCACTATACTCACCATGAAAATATACACATCCGCTATAAAAGATGGCTACCAACTATTGCACATTCAATTTACTGGTTTTCTATTGAGAAACCAAAAGATTATCATAAAAATTTAATGATAGCTTGGGAAGAAAAGCGAACGAATAAAAACAAACGCCTCCTTTAATTATTATTTAGGGGCGTTCGTTCATTCAAAAATTAAAGAATATGTAGTTTATATTCTCTGTATAATTTCCTCAAACGACTGATATGAGCTTGATGATACCGATTATGATCTGCTATATGCCATATTCCCCATCTTATTGTCGCAGTTTCGCCTTTTTCATACAAAACTTCCTCTCTTAAAAGAACAACACCATATGTTCATCATCATTATACACACCATTCATTTTTATAGCCCTTTTTTCAATTCCGTATGTTTTAAATCCCATTGATTCATATAATCGTTTGGCTGGTTCGTTCGTTGAAACAACCCCTAAATTCAATTGCTCTAGCTTCATCTCTTTTGCCCTTTCAATTGCTTTACGTATTAAATCACGTGCAAGACCACTTCTTCGATTTTCAGTATCTACATACATTGCAACGATATGTCCTTTATGCTTATATGCGTCTTTTTCTTCTGTTAATAAAGTAACAACCCCAACTAAACGATTTTCATTATTAAAAGCACCAAATGTAAAACTACTATTGGATGAAAGATTACTAGCAACTCGTTCAAGAGGATTTTCTTGACGTACTGCTTCTTCATAAGTCGTTATAAATGCTTCTGGATTTACTTGTAATGCTTGTAAACGTAACTCCCAATATTGTTTTGCATCCGCTTTTGTAAGTAATCGAATCATTTTATCTTCCCCTTTTCAATTTACATAATATTTTTATAGGCTACTTTTTTTGATTCATACTCTTCTTTTAATATACTGTAACGATTGCGATGAATGAACTTCCCCTGTCTCAATCGATCATTTCTCATTAACCCTTCGCATACAAATCCGGCACTTTCATAACTCTTTTTAGCTTTTGTATTATCTTCATCTACACGTAACCAAATTTTCTCCAATTCAAACTGAGAAAAACCTATTTGTAACATGCTGTTTAGAGCTGCCATTCCAAATCCTTTACCCCAATAGTCTTTATTTCCAATCGCAATTCCTAGTTCAGCATTTTTATTTGTTTTATCAAAATTTTTAAGGTCTACCCATCCAATATGTATACCTGCCTCAGTAACGATTGCCCTTTGTTCATAACCATTTTTTCGGCTTATACAAGCTTCAATCCAGTTTCTCGTATCTCCACGAGTGAACGGAGGATATTGATCTGGTACGACTAAATGCTTTGTTACATCTCTATCTAATGACCATTGATAGCGATCTTCTACATCATCTAGTGTCAATTCTCTTAATTGAACATATGGTACATTCATTTTTCTCTCCCCTTTTTATTTACCAATAGAAAATCCTTCGAACACTCTTCCACCATACTGTTCTAACATCTTTTCTATAAAATGAATTAATTCATTTTTCTCTCCCGTTTTATAAAAATGATCAAAAGCGGCTACAAATTTGTTTGCATATTGCTCATCATATCTTCTTAGCACTCTAATAAACCATTTTGAACTCCCAAGCCACTTACCATTTACTCTTAATACATATTCATGTACTAAATCCGCTAATAAATTAGCGATAAACAATTCTTCTTCTCTTTTTGTTGCACCAATAAAGTCATCTAAAGTATCCGTAATAAAATATCGCTTCTGCTTAATCGTTTCTTCGGTCCATTTAGCTGGTCCTTTATGTAGTAAATCATTCGCTTCTTTTTTTAATTTCTCAACAATTTCCTTTTCCCCTTTTAATGCAATCCCTTCCGAAACTAATTGTGGTAACGACGGTCTCCCTCGATCACAATCCATTTTGAAAAAGGTTTTATATGTTTCAAAATTATGAACAAACACCTCAACAGGCCATCCATTACTATAGAAAGATTCCCTATAGCAAGAAGTTAAACTTTGGTCAACTATTACAATATCAAGGTCAGATGTTTTCGTCGCTTCTCCTCGTGCAACGCTTCCGCCGAGTAAAGCTACATCACAATTAGAAAATTGTAATGTAATTATGTTTTGTGCTGCGTCAATTGCTTTCATAACCGATCCTCTTTTCTTATTTCACTTTCTTTTTTTCAGCTCTTTCTCTCGCTTTTTTTATATAGCTTTCTGCATCTGGTGTTTTACATGATGTTGCACCGTGATCAACCTCTACTTTTCCAATTTCACGTGCAATTTCAATCGCTTGTCGCTCTAAGTCTTCATTACGAATTCCTATTGCGATTAAAGCACTATTCATCGCTTCTTTTTTTCTATTTTTTTCATTATGTATATTTTCTTTAATCTCTTCTAAGTACGGAGAGAAGAAATCATCATGTAACGTTTTATTTTTAATCGCTATATTTGCTAATAAAGACCAGCCAGCTCTTCCAATCCATTCATCATTAGACTTTGTCCACTCTTCCATTCTTTCTATTGCAATTGGCGAAGTACATATAGATGTCATAAGAACATCCATCAAACAGTAATAATCAACATCCTGAATCCAACTATTAAGCTGTTCTGTCGTTATTTTTTTCGGATCTAAAATATAAGTTGCTAATGTCATTGCGTCCATATTTTTCGTTTCCCACAATCCAACTGCTAAATCATGATCTTTTTTTATCTTCTTTTTTAACAATTTTAAATTCGCAAAACTAACTCCAAATAACGGCTCTTTCGCTCCGTGGTTTTTATACGTTTTTCGATTTTGTTCTGTTCCATATTCCTCTAGTTGCTGCATTACTTCCTCAAGTAACATATACCCACCTCTTTATCTTTTATGTTGACTGTATATATGTATGTACGATATATTCTACATTACTTTTTGGTTTTCCTATATTTATTTTTAAAATACGGTATGTGAAATTTTTAAACATTGCACAGCTACACCATCAAAAAACTATACATGTTAAACATACAGTTTTTTGATGGTATCAATTTTCCGTAGAATAAGATATAAACTACGAAAGAACTTTTAATGAGATGTGTATTTCCAACATGTTTAGAAAACTCTTTAAAATGGTTTACTATCATACTTTTATACCTCCTTCATAAATTATGTTTACTACATTTATTCTTAGCCAAAATACTTTCTACATTTTAATAACTCTCTCAATAAGATTTTCTTATATAAAAATCCCTACAAACGCTGTAGGGATTTATGTCTAAATCATTTTGCTACACTCTATTTCATATGAAAATAGTTTCCTTATTCAGATGCATTCATAAGCACAATTCTCCAACCATCTGGATCCTCTATTGTGGTTCCTTTCTCTATCCAATACGGGTTTTCTGGTTCCACCTCATGATAGCCCATATTACTTAATCGATTCACTATCTTTTCAATTTCATCTTTATTAGGCATATAAAAAACTAGTAAATTATCTTTTGTCGGTGCCGGACATGGACTTCCATTAACATGTGTAGTAAACTCCAAATGATACTCTTCATCTGGTAATCCAAACATAACCCCGTCATATCCTTCGTGATTGTGAAATTCCCCTATACGTTTTAGTCCTAATCCTGTTTCATAAAAACTGATCACTTCTTCAAATTTATCTGTTGGTCTTGCAATTCTAAATTGAACCCAATTCTTCATGCAATTCTCCTCCTTTTCATTTTTCAAAGCTTTATAGTAATTAGTATAGGTTACATATATTCCCTTTAACATCCCTCATTAGTGTGAGCTTCCTAAGTTGAAAGACCTATTAGTTAATAAACAATAGGACTTTAGTATAAATTGCTATTTTGCATTGTTTCTAATGTTATCCATGACTGCCCAATTGGATTAACATATGGCCTTTCCTCATTACAAATTTTACAGTGAGAAGGTGCTTCTTCATTTTCGGGATACTGTACTCCACATGTAGTGCAAATATAATTATTCATATTCCCGCTCCTTTTTTCATATAATTGTTTCTTTACCAATATTTTAATAAAAATCAAAAATATTCGAATCAATATTTGGAACGAAAACGAAGTGATACGAAAGTATGATTTGGTGATTGAAAGTTTAAATAATAAAGGTTAAATTCATTCTATTTTTCAAAACTGCAATTGATATAAAATCTTGCATACTTTTGGGTAAACTTTTTTACAAGTGTAAAAAAGTTTCTTTGCATTTCCCTACCTATAATTGCTAATATAGTAGAGTAGAACTTTTATAGAGAGAAGGAAAATTATGCACAATGGAATTCGAATGACAACTTTAGTAAAAAGGGCTATGTTAGTTTGTGCGGGAGTATTATTCACATACGAAGCGGCTTTTGGATCAGTACATACTGCTTTAGCTAGTACAGAGGATGAAGCAAAATCTGTTCAACTTGTAAGTGAGATTCAAACATCTCTTGCTCCGAAAGAAGCTCCAAAACATTATAACGGGCAAGTTAGAAAAGTCGCTTATTTAACATTTGATGACGGTCCTGGAAAATACACAGCTGAGCTTTTAGATATGTTAAAGAAAGAAAATGCAAAAGCAACATTTTTCCTAATTGGTTCAAACGTAAAAGCTTTCCCTGATCTTGTAAAACGCGAAGATGCTGAAGGCCACTACGTTGGGATGCACAGTATGACTCATAACTACAAGAAACTTTACACTGAAGGTCATTACGTAGATGAAATGAAGGAAGACCAAGGCTTAATCGCTGGTGTTTTAGGTAAATCACCAGTATTAACTCGTCCAGCTTACGGCTCTATGCCAGGATTAAACGAAGCTCTTCGCAACAAAGTTGTAGACAATGGCTTAAAAGTTTGGGATTGGACAATTGATTCTTTAGACTGGAAATATAACAAAATGCAAGTTGATGCTGCATCAGCTAAAATTGTAGAAAACGTTCTAGCTCATTCTACAAATCCAACAGAAGTTATCCTTATGCATGATATTCATCCACAATCAGTAAAAGCAGTACCTGGAATTATTAAAGGACTGAAAGAAAAAGGATATGAATTAGAAGCATATAATGAGAACGAACACTTCCCATTAAACTTCTGGCATGATAATCGTATGTAATGAAAAGACTTGATCCCCTCTAGTAGGTTATCAAGTCTTTTTTATCGTTTTTAGAATTTCCTTATAGAGAAAACCTATACACGCTTGCACCATATCAATATTATACGTCCCTTCCCTTTTATCAAATAAATTTAACTTTGAAATATCACATGCTATCTTTAATCTAGTTTAAATAAGTAGATGTTATATAATTGTATTTATAGTGCAAACTGAAGAAACTTGGAATCAATTTAAGAAAGAAACGCGATAAGTAAAAAACTACAAAAGCGACTTATTCAAAATAAAAACATACATATCAGAATACAGTCAAAAAAGGATTGAATATACAATTTCAATCCTTTTTTATATTATCAACACTTTAGCACATATTACTCTTAAGGAGTGATATGTATATGGATTTTCTTTCACCTGAATATTTGTCTGCCTTGCTTGCCATTATTGTAATCGATTTAGTGTTAGCCGGAGATAATGCCATCGTAATTGGATTAGCAGCAAGAAGATTACCGAAAGACCAACAAAAGAAAGTTATCATTTGGGGAACCATTGGAGCAATTGCTATTAGGGCTCTCGCTACCTTAGTTGTCGTTTGGTTATTAAAAATACCTGGATTACTCCTAATTGGTGGTGTACTTCTTATTTGGATCGCTTACAAGCTGATCGCTGAGGGCAAAAATCATGATATTAAAGCCGAAGAAGGATTTTGGTCTGCTATTAAAACCATTATTATCGCTGATGCGTTAATGGGCATTGATAATGTACTCGCTGTTGCAGGAGCTGCCCATGGTAACTTTTCTTTAGTAATCATCGGACTATTAGTGTCTATTCCAGTAGTCGTATGGGGCAGCACATTAATTTTAAAATGGGTGGATCGTTTTCCTGTCATCATTACGATCGGAGCAGCCGTTTTAGCTTATACTGCCGCGAAAATGATTGTAGATGAGAAATGGTTCGCTGGATTTTTCGAAAGTAACCCTTTCGTTAAATGGGCATTTATCATTATTATCATCGTCGGTGTAGTTTTCTTCGGAAAGGCAAAACAAAAAGCAACAGCTGGTTTTGTCTCATAATGATGGTATATTTACAAATAAAAGGCGCTATTCATATGAATAGCGCCTTTTATTATTTATTTAGCTTCCCCTTCCGGAGTCGTTTTTACCTTCGTTTTGTTTTTATCACGGTTGTTATAGTTATACTTCGAACGATCTACTGGAGTGAATCCTTCCGGTGTGTAGAATCGTAATAAGTCACCATTTACGACTTGGTCAGAGTATTTTAGTGAGTTTTGAACCATTTGTTCATTTTTCTTTATTTCATCTGTAAATTCTACAGGTTTTCCAGTAGTTGTATCATAGTATTTGCCGTTTAGTGCAGTAACTGTTGGGCTTACGTAGTTACCGTTACGGAACGCAACGACTTGTTTATGATCTGGTGATAATAAATCAGAACCGAATTGAACATAATTCTTTGTATCTGTACCTAGTAAGTGTAATAGCGTTGGAAGAACGTCAATTTCACCACCGTATTGATGTTGTACGCCACCTTTCACTCCTGGTACACGAACGATTAATGGTACACGTTGTAACTGTGCATTTTCAAATGAGTTCATTTCTTTACCCATTACTTTTGACATTGCTGCATTATGATTATCTGAAATACCGTAATGGTCTCCGTACATAACAATAATTGAGTTATCATATAAACCAGATTGTTTCAAGTAATCGATGAAGCCTTTTACAGATTCATCTAAATAGCGTGCTGTTTGGAAGTACGTATCTACTGATGAATCACCTGTTGTTGCTGGTTCAATCGTTGCTTCTGCCTTATCAATTGGATAAGGGAAATGGTTCGATAACGTAATAAACTTTGTATAGAACGGTTGTTTCAACGTTTGTAATAACGGAATAGATTCATTAAAGAACGGTTTATCTTTTAATCCGTAGTTTACTACGTCTTTTTCATTCATATCGTAGTATGACGCATCAAAGAATTTATTAAAACCAAATGATTTATAAATATCGTCACGGTTCCAGAATGTTTTGTAGTTACCGTGGAATACTGCTGATGTGTATCCTTGTTGTCCTAAAATAGCTGGTGCTGATTGATACGTATTATGAGATTTCGTTGTAAAGACAGAACCTTGCGGTAAGCCAAACATTGAATTCTCTAACATAAACTCCGCATCTGATGTTTTCCCTTGTCCTGTTTGATGGAAGAAGTTATCAAAGTATAGTGTATTCGCATCTTTTGTAAATGAGTTTAAGAACGGTGTAACTTCTTGACCATTTAATTTGTAATCAATTAAGAAGTTTTGGAATGACTCTAAATGAATGTAAATTACGTTCATTCCCTTTCCTTTACCGAAATACTCAGGATTTGGACTTGCATAAGTTGATGTTAAATAATTTCGTACTTCTGTCATATTATCGCCATCCGCTAATGCTCGTTCTGTCGATGCTTTCGCACTTTGAATTCCATCATAAATTGTGTAGTTGTATGCACCTAAATATTTCACAATATAATTACGGTCAAACGTTCTTGTTAATAATTCAGGACGGTCAGACTCTGCAAGACCTAAGTTAACACTGAATAATAAAATACCTACTACAAATACTAGAGATAATTTATGCTTCGCAACACGAATTGGTTTTGGATTTGCAAATTTTGTTGCGACTAACACAATTAATATAATCGTGTCTAAGAAGTATAATGGATCATAAAGATGTAACAACGCAAGAATACTACCACCTAAATCTCCAAAGTTATTCGTTTGTGTTAATGTCGGGAACGTAATAAAGTCACTGAAAAAGCGATAGTATACTACGTTTGCGTATAAAAGAATCGACAATAACAAATTAATGATAATTAACCAAATATAAGATCGTTTCCCTTTTGCAAATAATGCAAGTCCTAAAAATAGAACTGCTGAACTAAGCGGGTTAAAAAACAGCAAGAATTTTTGGATTGTGTTTGAAATTCCTAAATTGAATTCCGTTACATAAGCTGCATATGTTTTGAGCCACAATAAAATAACGGCAAACAGAAAGAATCCAAAATGATTGCTTAACACACTTTTGCTCTTTAATAAGAACTGTTTCATTTCTCCACCTCTTTTGATCATCCAAGGCTTATTTTTTATAAGTCTGTCTCTCTATTCAAATTTTCTTCTTCAAATAGATTATCTTTATTTAACTATATGAAGAATATTAGTAATTATAATTTGAAGCTAGTATTTATTCAACTATTTCTTTCTAGACATTTTGACCTTGGTTTCTATTTAACAAAATAAATTTGTAACATTTCCTGTTTTCTCCCAAGATTCATCCACTAATTATGACACCCCATACTATATACCTTTATAAACTCATTCGCAAACTATTCTATCTCCAAATTTGGTACATATTTCACATGACAAAATAATACGATTTGATTATATTACTCCACTTACATTTCCCTTCTTCAACTAACTCTTTAAATCTAAAAGTCATTACATCCCTTCCATACATGAAAGAATTCTCCTGTTCATTAATATTATATTTGAATAATTATTCATTTGACCGACCAGCGATGTTACGTTTTCTCGACAAAAAAACTCGCTCTAAAAAGAACGAGTTTTTTCATTATATATTATTGACCTTTGTACATTGCATCTACTTGTTTTTGAAGTTCCTCATTTTCTAAGAACTCATCATAAGTAGCCTCTTTATCGATTACACCGTTTGGTGTTACTTCGATAATGCGGTTTGCAATTGTTTGCACGAACTGATGGTCATGAGATGTGAATAAGATTGTACCTTTGAATGCAATTAAACCGTTGTTTAATGCTGTGATTGACTCAAGGTCTAAGTGGTTCGTTGGATCGTCAAGTGTGATTACGTTCGCACCACTTAACATCATTTTAGATAACATACAACGAACTTTTTCGCCTCCAGATAATACAGAAACGTTCTTCTTAACTTCTTCACCTGAGAATAACATACGGCCTAAGAAACCACGTAAGAAGCTTTCAGACTCATCTTGTGGAGAGAATTGACGTAACCATTCAACTAAGTTGTAATCACTGTTCTCAAAGTACTTAGAGTTATCTCTTGGGAAGTAAGATTGAGAGGTTGTAACACCCCATTTGAATGAACCGCTATCCGGCTCCATTTCACCCATAAGAATTTTAAATAATGTTGTCATCGCAATATCGTTACGGCCGATAAATGCAACTTTATCACCTTTATTTAAAGTGAAGTACACATTATCTAACACTTTTTCACCATCAATTGTTTTAGAAAGACCTTCAACAGTTAATAAGTCATTTCCTACTTCACGCTCAGGTGTGAAGCCAACGAATGGGTAACGACGTGATGACGGTCTAATATCATCTAATGTAATTTTGTCTAATAATTTTTTACGAGAAGTTGCTTGTTTCGCTTTAGAAGCGTTTGAACTAAAGCGTGCAATGAAGTTTTGTAACTCTTTTACTTTCTCTTCTTTTTTCTTATTAGCATCTTGTGTTAATTTTAAAGCTAATTGGCTTGACTCATACCAGAAGTCATAGTTACCAACATAAAGTTGAATTTTACCGAAATCAAGGTCAGCCATGTGCGTACATACTTTATTTAAGAAGTGACGGTCATGGGATACTACGATAACTGTGTTTTCAAAGTTCATTAAGAAATTTTCTAACCATTGAATCGCTTTTAAGTCCAAGTGGTTGGTAGGCTCATCTAATAATAGAATATCAGGTTGACCGAATAAAGCTTGAGCAAGTAATACTTTTACTTTCTCTGCCCCAGTTAATTCTGACAATTTCTTATCATGAAGATCTTCACCAATACCTAAACCTTTAAGAAGAATTGCAGCTTCTGACTCAGCTTCCCAACCGTTAAGCTCAGCGAACTCACCTTCAAGTTCAGCAGCGCGCATTCCATCTTCATCACTAAAGTCTTCTTTCATGTAAATAGCATTTTTCTCTTGCATTACTTTGTAAAGTTGCGTGTGACCCATAATTACTGTTTCTAATACTGGGAACTCTTCATATTCGAAGTGGTTCTGTTTTAATACTGCTAGACGCTCACCTGGCGTAATATGTATGTCACCTGTTGATGGTTCAATTTCTCCAGATAAAATCTTTAGAAATGTAGATTTACCAGCACCGTTTGCTCCGATCAAACCGTAGCAGTTACCTGGCGTGAATTTTATGTTAACATCTTCAAATAATTTGCGATCCGCGAAACGCAAACTAACGTTACTTACTGTAATCATTTGTGTCCTCCTACTAATACCGCTTATTTCAGCGTTTTCTCACCGATTGTCTTAAAAAATCGCATATTACGACTCAATTATTGTAGACTATAGCTATTATATAGTAGAAGCTGGATGAATAGCAACGGTTGATTACCTTTCTACAATGAAATCGGATAGTTTTTGTCCATTCCCCTAGCTATTGTATGTATATCATCGACCTCTTTCTCATATAACCTTTCACTGCTCATTCTGTAATATATCGGATTCATTTTCATCTGAAATATTATATACCGAAAAAACTGTAGAGAAATCATTCCCTACAGTCTCTTCTTATTTCGTATTTATTATTTTCTCTTTGTAACTCTTCATTTTACTCGTTAACCCTATTAACGCCGGTAATAATATCGGCATCACAATTAAAGCTAATAGAAGAAGTGCAACGCCAACTACTGATGCAACTTGTATAAGTGTTAATACACCTGATGGAATTAATGCTGCAAATGTCCCGCCTAAAATTAGCGCCGCTGATAATACAACTCCTCCTATATGACGAGATGCAGTTACAATTTTCGTTACCGAATCCCCTTCTATCTCGTTATAGCGCATCATTACGAAAATACTATAATCCACTCCTAAAGCGACAATCATAATGAAGCTAAAGAATGGAACATTCCAGCTTAATGAATCTACATGTAATACATGTGCACTAATTTGTTCGCTTATACCGAGTGATGCGAAGTACGCTAATAGTAATGAGCCAATAATAAATATTGTGTTTAGTAATGAGCGTGTAATTACGATTAATACAATCGCAATTCCAATTAACATAATTGTAGCTGTACGTAAGAAATCTTGCCCTGTTACTTCTTTTAAATCAACGTTTCTAGCTGTTGTTCCGCCAATTGCTGTTTTCGCATCATGTAATTCCGTTCCCTTTACAGTGCCATCGATTGTTTTATTGATTTCTTGAATAATTGGCATCGCTTCTTTTGAATACGGATTTACATCTAAAATGATAGTCATTTTAGCAATTTTTCTATCCTGTGACATGTACGTGTTCAATGCTTTTTGGAAATCCTCTCCCTCTAGCACTTCTTTTGGAATATAAAACTTCTCAGAGCTCTTCGATTCATTGAGCTCCCCTAAATATTTTTGTGCGTCATGCAGGCCATTACTTACTTTTCCAAGCCCTTCTGTACTTTTAGATAAACCGGATTGTAATTGCCCCATCTTTTCTTGCAGGTCTTTAAGGCCCGTTAAAAGTTGTCCTTGCCCATCGTTTATTTTCGTTAATCCAGATTGTAACTCAACTGATTTATTTGCAATTTGTTTTGAACCTGAAGAACCTTCATTTAATCCATTTTTAAGATCGGCTGCTCCCTTTTGTAACTTATTAACTCCATTGCTCATTTCTTTTAAGCCGTTATCCACTTTCAGTAACGATTGATTCGCTTCTTTAAATGAACTCATCGCCGTTTTGTGCTGTGTTGCTAATTGATTTAATTCATTTGAAAGTACGCTTAATTTCTTTTGAGCCTCTTTAGCAATTCCTATCGTTTGTTGTATGTTTGGATCATTCGCTAATTCTGGTTTCGTTTGAACGAAATTGGTCATTAACATTTCAATTTGTTCATATCCCTTTTTCGCACCATCAATCGCTTGAAAAATACTTCCGAAGAATTGATCGTAAGAGTTTAAACCTTTTTCTAACTGTGCATAACCAGCATGCAGCTGCGACGTTGCATTAGATAGAACATTTATATTTTCGTTTACTGAAGCTAAACCACTCTCAATTTGCTGTGCTCCTTGTGCACCGTCGTTTATGCCATTTGATAATTGATGTAAAGCTGTTCCTAATGCTGATACCCCGTTTTTCGCCTCGTTCGTTCCATCAATTAATTTTTGAACATTCGCAAGACTATTTGAATCATTACTTCCCATTTTATTTTTCGCATCTGTTAATCCATCATTAATTTCCTTTATGCCACCATCGGCATCTCCTAATCCTGTATTCAATTCTCCCGCTTGCTTATTTAAATATAATTCTTTTATCTTCTCACCAGTTGGACGTGTTGGTGCATATACTTCTGACACACCTTTAACTTTCGAAATTTTATCAGTTAATTCGTCTAAAATTTGTAGAGAAGTTCCTTCATCCAGCTTTTTATCAGATTGAATGACTAATGTACTCGGTGAAGAGAAACCAGGCGGAAAATGATCCTCTATTACGTTAATACCCATCTTGGATTCATACTTATTATCCACTTCAAATAAATCATTGTAATTAAGTGTATTAGAGTATTTTAATACGAAAGGAATCGATATTACGAATACGATGATTAAAGCGACAAATGGCCTTGCTACTGAGTTTTTCGCAAAGAATCCCCATAAGCGACTATCCTCATGACCTTTAAATGTTTTAACTGGATAAAACATTCCTTTTCCTAAAAGCACCATGAAAAATGGATTTAAAGTCGTTAATACGAGTAATAATACTAAAACACCAATTGCTACCGCTGAAGTCGATTGATATAATTTAAAACTTGCTAAAGCAAGTGATGCAAAACCAATTAGCACCGCTATTCCGCTATATAATACAGTTTTACCTGCTGATTTGAATGTTTCTTTCGTAGCTAAAAATGCATTTTCTTGTTTACTTAATTCTTCTTTAAACCTCGTATATAATAAAATGTTATAATCTGTTCCTACCCCAAACAGGACGACGACTACGAACACTTGTGTAAAGTTTGAGAATGGAAAATTAAATTGATCTACAAGCTGGGCAATAATCCCCATTGAAACTAAATACGATATACCAACTGTAAGAAGAGAAACAATTGGAACAACTGGTGAACGGAATACGAGGATTAATACTACAAGAATGAAAATGATTGAAATAACTTCTGTCTTTTTCACTCCCTCTTGAGAGGATTTAAGAAAATCACCCGCTATTAAGTCACTTCCTGTTAAATACGTTTTTACCCCTTTCGTTTGCACTTTTTCATGAAGATTATTTGAAACTTTTGATATTTCACCATGTTTTTTATCTATCGATATTTGCGTTAAAATAGTCGTATTATCTTTAGAAACTAATTGTTTCTCCAAGTCTTTATTGTCTAAATGTGAAACAACTTCCTTAATTCCTAATTGCTCTTTTTCATTTTGCAGGGCGTTGATTGTTTTTGTTATTTCCTTTTTTTGTTCATCTGTTAAAGCTGCCTTATTGCCACTATTAAAAACGGCTATAATTTCATACTTTTCAACCCCTTCTTTATCCATCTCTTTCATCATCTTGTCAGCAATACTGCTTTGCTTTGTATTAGGGATTGTAATTTTCCCTTTTTCTTTCACTAATTGATCCATATTAGGCATCGTTACGACCATTGTAATAGTAATAACTATCCATAATAGAAAAGATAAACTTCTCCAACTTTTTAACTTGCTCATTTGAATCATCTCCCGTTTTGAAAGTTTCACGTTAGTAACGGAATGAACGTTCATTCCTATTGTTCTATTACATTATTTTGTAAATTCTATTAAACTAGTCTTTCCGGAATGAATGTTCATTCCCTTAGTTACACAAACATCCTTTCCTACTCTCATTTTTTAAATCTATTTAGGAATGAATATTCATTCCTTTCCTTATAAAGCTATAGAATCAAATGATTCTAATAGCGTTCCAAGAGCTTTCTTCTAATTCTTTTACTAACTCTTTCGAGTATTCTAATTGCCCTGTTGCAATTACTTTCGTTAATTTTTCTAGCGGTTGATATACAATAATAATTAAAGCAACTGGAGGCAATGGACGAAGAAGACCTTTTGCGATTCCATCTTCAATAATATTCATAAAGAAGCCTATAAAATCATCAAATATTTTCTTACTCTGTTCATCAAGAAAATAACTATCACAGTGAGAATTTGTAAATAAAAAAGCATCTACATTGTTTCTCGCAAATTCAAATAAACGGTTGTACGTATGACTAAACTGTTCACGAATATTTGCTTCAACAGGAAAATCCGTTTTTATTATTTCAGAAAGCTGTAACATACTTTTTGAAAATAATGAGTTAACAAGTGCCTCTTTATTTTCAAAATAGCGATAAATAGTACCCGCACCGACTTTTGCCTTTTCAGCGATCATTGGAATTGTCGTACCATCGTAACCACGCTCTGCAAAAAGTTGCATCGCAGCATCAAAAATATCCTCTTGTTTGTTTTTAGCCATTTTTTCCACCTCTATTTCCAGGAATGAAAATTCATTCCGTTTTTAATTATAAATTACATGGATTAAAAGTCAAGTGCGTGACAAAGTATAGTTACGTTTTAGTGAAAAAATTATATCAACGATTATTAGAATATATCAGCGCAAGTCTAATTATATCAGCGATTTTCAGAATATATCGGCGCATCTCCAATTATATCAGCGATTTTCAGGATATATCGACTTACCGACAACCAAAGAGAAAGCTGTCCCAAAAATTGTTTTTGGGCAGCCCAATTTTCTATTGAAAACTTAAAAGAAATCATAAATAAATGCTTCTCGTACCGGAACTATTTTCTCAAACGCTTGTATTTCCTCTTCACTTCCGCTAATTAATTCTAATTCATTCAGTTGTAACGGACGTTTATAGCCGAACATTATTGTAGATAACTCGTTTATATCCAGTTTGATGCCTTTATCTATTGTTTTTTCTTTTATTATTGTTATTTCATGATTTGCAAGTCTCACTGTTATGTTATTCCACGGAGCAAATGCGTCTGTAATGTTTAGGATCACTTCTTGCTGTACATTGCTCCAATTCAACTCATATTGTTTTAAGAACTGCTCTACATCTACAATTCTTCCCATAAAATATGGATTTATTTCTGTCTTCACGCGCGGCTCTTGCAATGAATATAATAACGGTTCGCTTTCACTTACTGTCATTTCAATTTCTTTAATCATAGAATCATGCTGACAAATAAAGTTCCACAGACCATTTCGTGCTTCATTATGCAGTGGTACAAATTCTTCTACTGTCATTTTATAGTTTTCTATTTTGTATAACATGTAACCTGCTGCCTTTTTATTTTCATCATAGTAAATCGCTAATGTTAAATCATCATAAACCGCTTGTAACCACCAGTTCTTCTCTCGAACTAACATACATGAAAAACGTTCTGCAAATGCTTCATAGAGCTTCTCGACTTCTTCTGGATGATTTTCTTTATTAAAACGTTTCACAGTACCATTTACTTGTTTTTTCATCACTAAATCGCTCTTACTTATATGACATTTGAGTAGATTCGCACAAAGTTCCCAGCCGTATTTACGGTAAAACGAAACAGCAAATGGATGTAACATAGAGACTGTAAAGCCATCTTTTTTCATTGTTTGAAGTGAATGTTGAAGTAGCTCTTTTACATACCCACTTCTTCTGTACTCTGGATACGTCGCTACTCCTGCAACGCCACCCATTTTAAATTTTTCTTTACCTATGTAAATATGAAACGGGATGAGGTGTAGTTTTGCAGCTAAGTCTTCCCCTTCCATAATGCCGTATATTTCATGACTTTCCTTCATTTTTGTAAGTTGCTGCTGTAATCGTTCCTCATCTACTTTATATTGAAAAGCGTATTCTGATAAACGTAATGCTTCTCTAAACTTATCTTCTTTTAATTGTATGACATTCATATAATTCTCCTCCATTCTCTGTTTGAATTGTATCATAATTCTTACTATTATAGTTCGATAAGTGAAATTACAAGGACGTTTTAACAAAAAAAGCAGATACATCACGTATCTGCTTTCCACCCTTTTTATTTAGCTAACTTTTGAAGTTCGTCAAAGAATGTAGGATATGATACACCTACTGCTTCTGCATCTTCAATAATTGTTTTTCCTTCTGCCAAACAGCCAGCAATTGCAAGCATCATTCCGATACGGTGATCACCATAACTATTTACTGTATTGCCTTTTAGAGCTGATTTTCCGTAAATGATCATACCGTCATCAGTTGCTTCTATGCGAGCTCCTAGTTTCGTTAACTCAGCAACGACTGTATCAATACGGTTTGTTTCTTTTACTTTTAATTCGTATGCATCTTTAATTACTGTAATTCCTTCTGCTTGCGTTGCCGCTAATGCGATTACAGGAATCTCATCGATTAATCTAGGGATAATATCTCCGCCAATTTCAATTCCTTTTAATGAAGATGTTTCGATTGTAATATTTGCAGCTGGTTCTGATGCCTCTTCGTTAATTAGATCTACAGTGAACGTAGCACCCATTTTTTCTAAAACATCAATAATACCTGTACGGGTTGGATTCATTCCTACATTTTGTAATACTAGTTTACTATTTGGGATGATTGCACCTGCTACTAAGAAAAACGCTGCTGATGATACGTCACCTGGCACTTGAATGTCTGTTGCTGTTAATTTTTGTCCACCTGACAGCTTCACTGTTTTCCCTTCGCGAGTTACTTTAACACCAAATGCTTCGAGCATTCTTTCCGTATGGTCGCGTGAAATATGTGGTTCTGTAACAGCTGTTACACCTTCTGCACGAAGACCTGCAAGTAAAATAGCCGACTTTACTTGTGCACTTGCAACAGGAGAAATATATTCAATTGCTTTTAAATCGCCGCCACGTATTGTTAACGGTGTAAATGTTCCTTCTTCTCGGCCGTCTATGTTTGCGCCCATTTGTTTTAATGGGTTTGTTACACGCTTCATCGGTCTTTTTGCGATAGATTCATCACCTTGTACGCAAGAGAAAAATGGTGTGTTAGCTAATATACCTGACATTAATCGGATTGTTGTACCAGAATTACCAACATCTAATACAGCTTTCGGTTCTTGTAAACCTTCTAATCCTTTACCAACTACAGTAACCTCATCACCGTTTTGCGTAATTTCTACTCCCATTTCTTTAAAACATGAAATCGTACTTAAACAGTCTGCACCGGGCAAGAAACCTTTAATTGTTGTTTTCCCTTCTGCAATAGAACCGAACATAACAGCACGGTGTGAAATGGATTTATCACCTGGGATTGTAATGTTGCCATTCAATCCGTTATTAACAGGTTGTATTGTTCTTTCTTTCACGTTTTTCACCTTCTCATTTAAATTGTTTCATAAGTTTGGTATTCTTCTTCTCCAAGCGCTAGCTTTGCTTTCATACGATCTTCTTCCCTTTGGAAGCTAATACGTAATACCCCAAGCAGTCCTTCACGCGCTTCTAATATTTGCAAGTTCGTAATACTAATTTCCTCGCGCGCTAAAATACTCGTAATATGAGCCAACGCCCCCACCTTATCTAATACATCGACGTATAAGTCGTGATAGGCAGGAATTGCCCCTCTCTTTCTTACTGGTAAAGAATCACGGTATTCTTTCGCATCTGCAAAATAGTTTTGAATCTCGCCTGCATCTCCGGTAGAAACTGTTTTATATAAATCTTCCATTTCAGAGATCCACTCTTTTAATAATACCATTAAATGCTCTCGATTTTGCTTTACAATATCACTCCACATTTTTGGACTACTAGATGCGATACGTGTAATGTCTTTGAAACCTCCAGCAGCTAGTTGATGAATGAGCGGATTATCTCCTGCATGTTTCTCAACTTGCTTTACTAAACCTGCTGCGATAAGGTGCGGAAAATGACTAACGATCCCTGTTACATAATCATGTTCTTCCGTATTTAAAACAAGAAAATGTGACCCTGTTCCTTTTAACCATACTTTAAGGTCTTCCACTTGTTTATTTGGCACGTGATTCATCGGTGTTAAAATGTAAAATGCATTTTCAAATAAATGTGCCTTTGCACTTTCAACTCCCGTTTTATGAGAACCCGCCATCGGATGTCCACCAATGAAAGAAACATCCTTTGAAAATAAAGCTTCCGCTTCGTTCATAATAGACCCTTTTGTACTACCAACATCAGTCACTATAACATCTTCTCGTAAACGGAATGACGCAAGTTTGTGTAATAGCTTCTTCGTTTCTTCAACTGGAGAAGCAAAAACAATTAAATGTGCCTCTTCACATGCACGCTGTAAATCAACTCCTATTTCATCTACTACGTGTAATTCTTTTGCACGCTCTACTTGCTCTTTAAATATATCGTACCCTGTTATCGTTACATCGTGCTCTTTCTTAATTGCTAATGCGAGAGAGCCTCCTATTAAACCTGTTCCAATTAATACTACCTTTTTACGCATTTGCCTCATCTCGAGACTTATTTTTTTTATTTTCAAAGTGTTGTTTTAACACTGAAATCACCCCTTCATTTTGCTCCCTTGTTCCAACTGTAATACGGACACCATTCGGGAACGGACGAATAATAAATCCTGCATGTGCACAAGCTTCATAAATCTCTCCAGCATTATCTACCGGTAAGAAGATGAAATTAGTTTGTGACGAATAAAATGGTATACCGTTTTCCTTACAGAAACTCTCGTATTGCTGTAACCCTTCTGTATTCATGTGAACTATTTCTTTAATAAACTCGTCATCACCAAAAGCAATCGTCGCTGCTTTTTGCGCTAATGAAGATACGTTAAATGGTAAACGTACGACATTTAATTTCTCAATTAGCTCTTCCTGTCCGATCGCATATCCAACGCGGAAAGAAGCTAATCCGTATGCTTTAGAAAACGTTCTAAGTACAAGAATGTTTTTATGTTTTTCTAAAAGCGGTAATGTCTCAGGGACATCTTTTGCTGTTACGTATTCATAGTACGCTTCATCAATGACAATTAACGTATTTTCACTAATGTCTTCAATAAATTGAGTTAATTTTTGCTCATTCACATATGTGCCCGTCGGGTTGTTCGGATTACAAATCCATACGATTTTCGTATTATTATTTACCGCTGACGAAATTTCGTCTAAATCGTATACACCTTTATTTAAAGGAATTTCTTTCACTTCACAGCCTTCAATAATCGCATGATGGCGGTACTGCGGGAATGTTGCACCTGCTGTTACAATGTTATCTCCCGCTCGTAATACGGCGCGGCTTATCATTTGAATGATTTCATCTAAACCACTACCACAAAGTACTTGTTCCATTTGCACATGCAACTTATCTGCGATTGTTTGACGGAGCGTTGTAGCACCTCCGTCAGGATATAAAGCATGTTCCAACCAAGAGTTTTGCAACTCTTCTAAAACTCTCGGTGAACAACCAAATGGATTTTCATTCGATGCTAATTTCACAAACAAATGATCTCCGTACACTTCTTTCATTTGTTCTGGTGATTTACCTGGTTTATATGGTTGTAATGATGATAGTTGATCTTTTACTTGCACGTTAAACCCACCTTTTTATTAAAATTCTTTTGCGTAGTTATTGTGTTGCATAATGTTTTGTTTTAATAATTCCATACGATCTTTTCCGAATTGTTCGACTAGTGCATCTGCAAGTTCCCATGCCACAACAGATTCAGCTACTACACCCGCTGCTGGTACTGCGCAACTATCAGATCTTTCAATACTCGCTTGGAATGCTTCTTTCGTATCAATATCAACGCTTGCTAACGGTTTGTATAAAGTAGGAATTGGCTTCATCACGCCTCTTACGATAATTGGCATACCTGTTGTCATACCACCTTCTAAACCGCCGGCATTATTCGTTTTTCTCGTGTATCCTTTTTTTTCATCCCACAGAATTTCATCATGCACTTTGCTTCCTGGTTGTCGTGCCGCTTCAAAACCTACGCCGATTTCAGCACCTTTAAATGCATTTATACTCATAATTGCACCAGCAAGTTTTGCATCTAATTTACGATCGTAATGAACGTAACTACCAACGCCAATCGGCATACCTTCTGCAATGACTTCCACAATACCACCGATTGAATCTCCACTACTTTTTGCGTTGTCAATCGCATTCATCATTTCTTGCTCTACTTCTTTATCTAAACATCGAACTGGTGAGTTTTCAGTAATTGTTTGAATTTCTTCAATTGATAAGTTTGAAATATGTTTTGCTTTTACTCCACCAATTTCAAGAACATGTCCTGCAATTCCCACGCCTAATTCGCTTAAAATTTGTTTTGCAACTGCACCAGCAGCTACACGAACTGTCGTTTCTCTTGCAGATGACCGCTCTAATACGTTTCTTATATCACGATGACCATATTTAATTGCTCCATTTAAATCTGCATGTCCGGGACGTGGTTTTGTAATTGTACGTTTCATGTCTTTACTTTCTTTTTCCGAAATTGGCTCTGCACCCATTACTTTCGTCCAATGTTTGAAATCATCATTTTTTACAATTAACGTAATCGGTGATCCAAGTGTCATCCCGTGACGAACACCACTTACAATTTCAACTGTATCTGTTTCAATTTGCATACGTCTTCCGCGTCCATGACCTTTTTGTCTTCTTAATAATTCTTTATTAATATGTTCCGCCGTAAGTGTCAAACCTGCTGGTACACCTTCTAAAATAACTGTTAACTGCGGTCCATGTGATTCTCCAGCTGTAATGTATCTCATTTCTCTTGCCCCTTTACTATTTTTTTGTACAAAAAAGTCCCTACTGAGCGCTCAGTAGGGACGATGTTTATCGCGGTACCACCCTAGTTGTAGACTTCTTTCGTCTACCTCTCTTCTTCTTTAACGATCATTCGACCGTCTTACCCTCCAAAAGTTGTCGGGAAAGATGCTCCAAGGCTGTAATTCATGCTTACCTTTGTACTGATTCACACCGACCATCAGCTCTCTTTAACAGTGAGATAAGCACTACTGTTTCCTCTTCAATGCATATATGATATGGAATTAAGATAATTTATTTTTGAAACCTTTTAACTCATCCATGAATCTATGGAATTCTGGAATGTCCATTTGTTGTGCAGAATCTGATAATGCAACTGCTGGATCTGGATGAACTTCAGCCATTACTGCATCTGCGCCAATTGCAAGTGCCGCTTTCGCTGTTGGTAATAATAAATCTCTGCGTCCAGTTGAATGTGTTACATCAACGATAACTGGTAAATGTGTTTCTTTCTTTAAAATTGGTACTGCAGAAATGTCTAATGTGTTACGTGTTGCTCTTTCGTATGTGCGGATACCGCGCTCACAAAGAATAATTTGATCGTTACCTTGCGCAATGATGTATTCCGCTGCGTTAATGAACTCATCAATTGTTGCTGCTAATCCACGTTTTAATAATACTGGTTTGTTAACTTTACCTACAGCTCGTAATAAATCGAAGTTTTGCATGTTACGTGCGCCAACTTGAATTACATCAACGTAGTCTAATGCCATTTCAACATCGTTCGGATTTAAAATTTCACTAATAATTGCTAAGTCAAACTCGTCTGCTACTTGACGTAAAATTTGAAGTCCTTCTACTCCTAAACCTTGGAAATCATATGGAGAAGTTCTCGGTTTGAATGCACCACCGCGCATTAATTTTAAGCCTTGGTCTTTCATCGCTTGCCCTACTTGACGAACTTGTTCTAAACTTTCTACTGCACAAGGTCCCATGATGAACGTTTGTGTTCCGTTTCCAATCAATTCACCTTTTACATCAACAATTGTATTTTCTTGTTTCTTTTTACGTGATACTAGTAACGCTTTACGGTTATCATCTTCTTGTAACTCTAAGCTTGCTTTGAAAATCGTTTTGAAAATATGTTGAACTGTTGATGTTTCGAATGGTCCTTCGTTATGCTCTGCAATCATATCAAGTACTTCACGCTCACGTACTGGATCAAAGCGTTTCGTGCCTTGTACTTGCTTTTGCTCTCCAATTTTTTGAACAATTTCACCACGTTTGTTTAAAAGGTGTAATAGTTGTAAGTTAATTTCATCTACCTGTTTACGTAATTGATCTAATTCATGATTTGCCATTTGGAAATCCTCCTCTAATGTTTTAAAAGTATAGTAAGAGAATAAAAAATTCTCTATTTTCTGAACTGACTAATTATACAAATTTATAGTGGAATCGATACCTCTTCTTATTTTAAACTAATAATTCGTACAAAGACATGAACTACTAGTTAAAAACCCACTTTTTTGTACAAAAAAGCCCTACTGATTCAATCAGTAGGGACGATATTTATCGCGGTACCACCCTAGTTGTAGACTTCTTTCGTCTACCTCTCTTCATTGTTAACGATCATCTGACCGTCTTTCCCTTCATAAAGACAATACTATCTTTACTACGAAAAAGATGCTCCAGGACTGTAATTCGCTCTTGTTTATGTACTGGTTTGCACCAACCACCAGCTCTCTGTTACAGGGAAACAACAACTACTGCTTTTCCTTTCAATGCATGACTATTTAATTTTCAAGTTGAACCACTAAAATACAAAAAGTCCCTACTGAATAAATCAGTAGGGACGATATTTATCGCGGTACCACCCTAGTTGTAGACTAACTTTCCGTCTACCTCTCTTCACTGTTAACGATCAATTGACCGCTTTTTCCTCATAAAGACAAACTATCTTTATTACGAAAAAGATGCTCCAAGACTGTAATTCATGATTATCCCTGTACTGGTTCACACCAACCACCAGCTCTCTGTTACAGTAAGACTAACCACTACTGTGATCTCTTCATTGCACTTTGTTTATTCAAATGTTTTTGAAATTGAATAAGTATGATTCGTATTATAGAACGCTTTTCAAAACACTGTCAACAACTTTTTATATATTTTTTTAAATTCCACTTTCGTCCTATAATTCTTTTTGTAAATCACCCATTACAATTCCTATGCGAATTATTTCATTTTCTAGTAAATGTAAAACATATTCCTCTACTTCATACTGAACTAATAATTCTTTTATTTGTATGATTTCTTTTTCAAATAAAACGGCTTCGTGACATGTTTGTAGTAAAATAAAAAACACATTTGCAAACATTTCTTTATGCGCTTTCATACTTTCTTTTTTATGAAGCATTTCAATCAATAACCGCTTCATTTCCTCACCTGTACATTTACCATGTACACTTGAAAATGCACGAGACATAATACATAATCCTTTTTCTAATATTTCATCCATGTATAAAATAATACGTAAAAGCATCACATATTCTCTCGCAGTTATCTCACCCATTTTTGGTCGTTCTCGCAAAAATACACTGAGCCAAGCTGTCCAAAACTTTTGTTGTTCTTTTACACTTAATGTTTTGACGTAATAGCATAAAAACTGCATAAACTTAATTTTATTTTCTTCATTTTCTAGTATGAGTAACGGGTATAACCAATTTGTTTTTTGCTCCCAATATAGTACACATTTAATAAATACAAAGCTAAGCCACTTCAAGAAAGCTTCTCTCGTATGCGGATGTAACACTTCCAAATGTTCTATCGCATACTTAATAAATCGCTTCATTTCTGTAAATAAAGGTAAATTTATTTGCGTGTAACATAAGCCGGCCCATGCATATTCCGTAATCTCGTTTTGTTTTTTTAAATCTAAGTATGGTAACAAATATTTTCGGCACCATTGTTTTTCAATATGATATAGAAATGTAATATCTGCTATTAAACGAGCAAACATAAAGTTTGTTCGTTCCGAATTAACTCTTACTTGTTCTTCAAATAAAAATAAATATTCATATACATTACGATCGTATAAATGATCATATGATAACAACTTTAATAATACAGCCGTCATTTTTCCAACTGGATGCTGAATTGATTCATTATAAAAATCTTGTTTCCCAAGCTTAAAGTCTGTATCACTCTTCATAACTTGAGGGAACACTGAAAAAGCAAATCGTTTTACAACACGTATACTATTCTCTTCTAACTCTTCTAGTCGATTACTAATTTCATATAGAAAACTACTAATTAACCAATGAAAAGCAGTATTTCTAACAAATTTCTGCAATAGCGGAATAATTTTTTGGATTTGCTCATTCGTCAATCCTCGATTATTTCGCCATTCTCTAATACAAACAAACCATACTTCATTACTTATTTCTTGCACTCCTACTAATTGGTATGCAAATGAAATACTCCACTCTGTGTTTAATTTACATGCTTTTGATAACATCTCTAAAAAATGGCGTTGTTCAAAAACACCATCTTGCGAAAATTGCTGAACTTGCTTCATAATTTCAACATCTTTCAGCTGCAATAATCCGTCAGCAGTTACATTACAAGTAATGCTTTCTGCTGTATCCTCTTTCTTTTGTACACTGTATCGTTCAGAATGAAAATGAGGATGCTTTTGCTTCATTAACTCATACCCATTTGCCGTAGATGGGCTATTTGAATCACACTTGAATAATAAGTCTAATACGAGATATGCATCAAATACCCTCTCTTCTGTAAGATGCTTTATTACAGTTCGAGTGACTTCTTCTTTTGTTTTTTCTAAACAATATGCATAATGCCTTTTTAAAAGTTGAAAAACTTCGTGTTTATAAGTGAAATCTAAAAGAAGTCCTTCATGTAACAACCATTTCATTTTGTCATCTACACGAACAAAAATATTTTTATTCATCGCATCAATTGCAATTCGCTTTTGAAGTACACTATTTGCTTCTATCATTTCTGTAATATAATAATCCGCTTTTTTCTCATTGTTTTCGCATAAATAAGTTAGACACTCTTTTACAATTCGTATTAAAAATGCAAGATCATTTTGATGAAACTCTTTCTCTACATTTTCCTTATTTCTTTTTTTCAGTGCCGTTTGTCTTAACGACAACATTCTCAATTTTTCTAATCCAATCATCATAATTGGAACAGCATAATAAGCGATATATGGCCTCATCTTTTCGTTCCAAATTTGCTCCACATGAGAAAATGTAGATACTGGTAAGCGACTCGATTCCTCGAGTTCTATTGATTCTTGCGTATCATTCCCCCATTTTCTTACACGTTTCAACTTCAGTTTTCCGTCTAAAATAAAAGTTAGTAACAATAAGGCAATTTCTTTATGCTCAGGAAAAGAACATTTTTGCAGTAACTTAGAAATCTTTTCTATAGAGCTACTATCTTTTTCAGCTGTTTCTAATAAAAGGAGTGTCCACCTTGCAAACAACAGCGGGTCCATCTTACTCTTCGTTTCGTTTAAGTAGTTACAAATTGTTCTCCATAATAACGGTGATATTTTAGAATAGTTTTTATAAATTAATTGAAATAATTCTTTCTGATGACTAAAAAGAAATTGTTCCACTAACCATTCTGCAAGTAATTCATCTACTTCATTATAGTTTGGCGTAAGCATAAACAAATTTTGTAATTTACCTTCTGCTTCTAACCATTCGACCCATTCATAATCATGAGCAAATTCCACAAAGTAACGTACTGTTTCAATTTTTTTAATCGATTGCTTTATGTATGATAATTGTTCCTGTTCTACTGACGGGGGAACCGTTACAATATCCCGAATACGCATTCTTTTCGTAATATAATTATCACCCATTAATTCAGCCCAGCGTTTTACTGCTTTTACGAGGGGTTGATGGTTATTCACCTTATTCGGATACACAATTGGTCTTATCCCTAAATGTTCCCAATGGTACGTATTTTCTCCTTGTGCGACAAAAGCAAATCGTCTTGTACTTGGTGGTAAACCAGTTGCTAAATATTTCATTACTGGGTCATTATGACTATATCCAATGAATAAAACGGTGTAATTTGAGAATAGATCAACTAAAAATCTTCTCGCCCACCCTTCCGTTAAGTAAGCCCTTCCAAAATCACCATCTGTTAAAATTAAAGCCTCTTTCTCCTGTTCTACATTACCATGTATATAAGCAAGACCTTTAAAAGCTCTCCCAGTCGGTAAAGCTGGAGCGTAATAAACATTGATATCTCTATTTATTTCTTTAATTGCTGTTGTAAAATGTTGATCAAAATTTGTTGTTACAATGCGGATATCTGTATCTAAAGGAAATAGCCTTGGAATTGCATAATGCAATGGATTCGGTTTTGATTTCTCTATATGAACAAGATCTCTTGCGACTTGATGTACATCTTTTGTTTTCGCAATTTTACCAAGATAATAATCATGTGGTTCTGTTATTTCACGTTTTTCGACATATAACGTTTTTGCAATTTCATCAACTAAATCATCAAAATTCGGTAAGTTTGATTTCCCTTTCATAGAAACTCCCGCTCCAACAAATAATACTAACTTTCCTTGCTCAAGGTGATCAATTAACTCATCTGGAATTTCTACTTCTGAAGTAATCCACATCCTGGATTCCCCCTTACCTAAAAATGTCATACACTCTCATTTTACTATAACATTTTTTCGTTGTTTTTATAATATTTAGACTAAATTCCGAACATGAAAAAGTTTTATGTAAATAAATCCGTTACAATGTATGAACTCCAGAATTTATTGAAAAACTATGTATAAATCGGAGGTGTAAATTTTGAATGATTTCACAGTAGTGCTTATCAAGTTTATATCGTGCATTATCGCATTTAGCATTGGGCTTGCTTTATTTTTCCCTGCAACGTTTGTTCAAATTATTTCATTCAGTCTCTTTGTTACAATCGTATCCTACATGTTCGTTGATAAAATCATTTTAAATCGAATTGGCAATACTGGTGCCATTATGTCGGATTTCTTATTAACATATTTAAGCGTATGGATTTTCGGTAATATTTTATTAGACAACTATATGCAAATTGCATGGGGCAGTATCCTTTCTGCCATCGTCTTCACTTTATCTGAAGTAATCGTTCATCGCTTCTCTAACTCTCATACAAGGCACAACAATGATAACATTCGTATTAATCGC
The DNA here is from genome assembly GCF_041360755.1 of Bacillus sp. RCC_6_1. Classification (NCBI taxonomy): domain Bacteria; kingdom Bacillati; phylum Bacillota; class Bacilli; order Caryophanales; family Bacillaceae; genus Bacillus; species Bacillus sp. RCC_6_1. Next base: position 50,694 of record NZ_JBFUPV010000005.1, on the reverse strand, counting down.
CGCTTTGCATATGGTACAGAGTTTGCTGAAGAACAAAATATATTGGATAAAGATAAAAAAAAGTAACGTTTTAATGCAGGAGCGCCCTTTTTAATTATGTGGTGCTCCTTTTTTTATTTTTTCATTATGGTACGTGAAATTATATAAGTGATTATTTCAAAATACCGACCTACTAACAATATTTGACGCTATTTTTTCTAATAAAAAACTGCCTCTTATTTAGAGGCAGCCACTTTTAAGTCTTTTACTGCAACAACATCCGCAAACGCTCCCAATACTGCGTTATGATGTTTCACAATATCTTCAGCACGTAACACTTCTGTATTAAATGTACTATGTGCATCACTCACTAACGTTACTTTATATCCTTCACTACATGCTCTGCGCGTTGTCGTATCTACACAATACTCTGTTTGCATTCCCGAAAGAATAACGTGTTCAATTCCTTTCTCTTGTAACACTTCGCTTAAGTTTGTATTATGGAATGAATCTGGAGTCGTCTTTTCAACTATATGATCTCCTTCTTGCGGAGCGATGGCCGCATGGATTCGCCATCCATCCGTACCTTTTTCTAACGGATGATCTTTAGGACCGTTATGTTGGATATAAATAACTGGAATATCATTTGAACGACATTCCCTAATAAGCTCTTGCAATGTTTGTAAAAACTTTCCCCCATTATGTACTGGCATTCCAGCTGTATACATACCCGCTTGCACATCAATTACGATTAATGCTTTTTTCATTTCACACATCCCCCTTTGTTTGTATAAGCCATTATTATTGTTTATATTCCATCATCCAACAATCTTCTAATTTCCCCTCATGCAACTCATGTTCCTTTAAAATCTTTACTTTTTTAAATCCACTTTTTTCATAACACTTTATTGCTCGTTCATTATTTACTTTCGGATCCATTGCAATTGCTTCTGCTCCCATTTCACCCATAATATATGTAATTGCTGCCTGAACGAGTTTTGTTCCAATTCCCTTTCCCCAATAGGCTGGTTCACCGATAAATTGGTCCATACCCCATACATTTTGTGATTCTTTATAGCCATATAACGCTTTCCACTCTGAATCCACTGGGTACATTTGTATGTAACCAATCGGAATGTTATCAAATTCTATTAAACATCTTTTTTCATTACTGTTTGGACTATGTATAAAATGATCAAGCACCTTTTCTACAGATTGCGGATTATCTCGTCCTTCGTAATACCGCAGGACTGCTGGGTCCATTAACCATTTAGAAATGATAGATGCATCATCTTCCATTACGTATCTAATCAATAAACCTTCTTTTTGAAAAAGCATATTCTACCTCTATTATTCCTTTATATTTTTTCTTGCTGTTACATCTTTCATTGCACCTACTAATGCATATGGTAGTAATGTAATCGCAAAAAATGCTGTAAATACGTTAAATTGCGGGATTGTATAGAGTGTGAACCATTCAGTGAAAAATTGAGAATTTAATATTCTATTAAAAAACTCTCCGCCTGGCCTAAAGTTTGGTACCCACCCAGTTATTTCACACAAAATAAACAGTAACTGAACAATAAAAAATGCCCCTAGATAACGAAACTTACCCCCCTCCTTAAATATCCATCATATTGATTATACACTTTCCTCACTTTATTTGTTAAAATTTTCTATATAATTAATACTGTTGGGGGAATACATTATGTCTAATCCTATATTTACATCCACTTTAATCATTCTTAGAGGAAACTCCGCAAGTGGTAAAACAACGATTGCAAAACAACTACAAGAACATTTCGGACAAGGGACACTTTTAGTATCACAGGATGTTGTACGTAGAGATATGCTTAGAGTACACGACACAATGGGTAATTTATCACATGATTTACTATTTGAAATTACGAAGTACGGAAAAGGAAAATGTGAATTTGTTATTTTAGAAGGTATATTGAACAGTCATAGGTATGGTGAGATGTTAGAAGAATTAATTCGTTATTTTGATGAAAATGCATTTGCATATTACTTTGATTTATCATTAGAGGAAACTATTAGACGACATAACACAAGGGACAAACGACACGAATTTGGTGAAGATTCCCTACAAAAATGGTATAATCCGCACGATACTATTAAGGTTGCCAGAGAAACTATTTTTACAGATAACTTTACGCAAAAAGATATATTTGATGCAATTCTTAATGATGTTGCGATCAAAAAACAAGCCTAACATATTATGTTAGGCTTGTTATGTATTTTGTATTTCAGTTTTTATAATTGAACAATCTATACATAAATAATAGTATATATTCATTTCCCCAAACTGGAAATTAACTACTGAAATAAGTCCACGTTCCTCAATATCTTGAGTAATTGTAGCAACATATTTCATCTCTTTCGCACAAGTTGGACACGCCAAATCCTTTGGAAGATCATCATATAACGGTACCCCTAATAATCTACATACATATTCAGAACCGAACAAGTCAAAAGCTTCCCAGTAACTATCTTCATCTGTAGGTATATCTTCATTTTTCATATTTATAAGCTTTACCGTTGTTTTTGGTAATAAAACTGGTAACTTATATTCCTCTTCCATTATCCATTCTTCTGTATTTTGCTGCTGTATGATTTGAACAGTTTTCCCTCCATCACTTAACTGAAAATATTGCGGTTCCCATACCATCGCGCAGTTTAAACATGAAACGAATGGTAAAATATTTAGTTCATTACTTTTAAGTTCAGCAAGTCTCCCATCTTTTAAATCAAAACAGAGAATTTGATGCATCTTTTCACCGCATAACTTACATACTGGCAAATTACAATCTTGACCGCCAAAATAATGATTATATGAACCTCTTCCTTCAATTACTCTATACCCTTTCCTTTCTTTGCAATGTGCACCATATAATTCTGTTGTCATATTCTATCCTCGCCTTTTATAAGAATGATTCACAAAATGATAATAATTAAGACTAAAAAACATCGTCTTCCTGAATAGTTTCCATAATAAATTCTTTTAAACTCGGAGATATTTCTTCCATTTCGTCATCCGCGTGATACCAAATGTATATTTCATCATCCATTTTTCCATTATTTATTTTAAAGCACAATTTATCCCCTGAACCATCGTCACCAATTATGATAAGGTTTTCTGGCATATACTCATCTCTCATGTCAACATTTTGTCTAACTATATCATCCCAAGTTTTCGTTACATTTCTATTATCTTTAATCGGATATAGTATCCATTCCCCTATTTCAGCATTATTAACTAATTTAATAAGATCCCTATATTGATTTGGGAAAGCAGCACCTAACTTTTCTTCAGTTTCTTTTATTTGCAGCTCCAATACACCTTGTTTCTTTGTTTCAATATATTCTCTTACTTCTTTCATGAAATACACCTATCCTTTGAACTTAATTACACTATTATGAGTGAAAGTGTTTAGTAAACGATTTGATCCAATTTATACATTTCATTATACGTTAATCCTTCGTTTTCAACATACTACTCTTCTCTACTTCTCAATAAACTTCTGTTCTACTTCCTTACCTCATTCTTAATAGTTTTATTTTCTAAACATCATACAATTTTTATGTTTTGTTACAGGTTTAGTAATAAGCCATTTAAAAATCCTATTATCCTTCTACTAAAAAAATAAAAGCCAGCCTCAATAAAGAGAACTGACTTCTATTTGGATAATTATTGTTACTATAAAATTTTCACTTTAACAGTTTGTCTTCCCCAATTCATAGCTTTACTTTTTGAACCCATTAAAACATCAATACGATTACCTTTAATTGCACTTCCAGTATCACCAGCGATAGCTTCTCCATAGCCTTCTACCCATACTTTAGATCCTAATGGGATTACTTTCGGGTCAACTGCGATAATTCTCATATTCGGATTTGCCGTTAAATCATGCCCCATCGCAGTTAAAACGCGTCCACCATATGTACCATTTTCACTTGGATCAGCAGTATACGCTGTCGCTACTACCGTTAATTCACGTTTAGCAGACTGTATGTTGTTTTTAGATGCTTCTTTCGCTCTCTCTTCTTCTTTAGCTTTTGCTATTTCTCTTGCTTTTTCTTCTTCTTTAGCTTTTACTATTTCTTGCGCTTTCGGTTCTTCTTTGACTTTTGCCTCTTCTTTAGGCTTTACTATTTCTTGCGCTTTCGGTTCTTCTTTGACTTTTGCCTCTTCTTTAGGCTTTACTATTTCTTGCGCTTTTACTTCTTCTTTGACTTTTGCTTCTTCTTTAGGCTTTACTATTTCTTGCACTTTCGGTTCTTCTTTAACTTTTACTTCTTCTTTGACTTTTACCTCTTCTTTAGGCTTTACTATTTCTTGCGCTTTCTCTTCTTTTTTAACTTTTACTTCTTCTTTGACTTTTAACTCTTCTTTAGGCTTTACTATTTCTTGTGCTTTCGTTGTTTCTTTCGCTTTTGCTACTTTCTGCGTCTTTACTTCTTTCTTTTCTTTAACTGATTTTTGTACTTTCGCTACTTGCTTCGTTTTCTCTTCAGTTTTCTTTTCAGTTGGTGCTGTACTTGATAGGAAAGAAACGTTTGCATAAGCAGTTTTTCCTTTATACTCAAATTGCAGCCATCCGTCTTTTACTTGATGCGTTGATTCAATTACATCATCTTTTTTTAGTCTGCCAAGAATTTCTGAATCCGTGTTTGCTTCAGTGCGTACATTTAACAAATTCGCCGTTACATGATATACATCTTTTGTAAACTCCGAACTTACAAACACTTCTTTACCATTCAACTCAATTTTTGACCAGCCATCTTCGGTATTTATGACTTTTAACTCTTGCCCATTCTTTACTTTTTCGACCACTTTTGATTCTGTAGTCGGTTTTTCACGTACGTTAAGTACATCTGCTGTTACAATTGTTTCTGCGGTAGCAGTTGTGGTAAACGCCCCCAATCCAAAAACAGTTGCTGTTGCTGCGCCAATTACTTTTTTCATATTAGCCTCCATTAAATTTTTTTGAATTTTACCAAATGCCTTCGTAAAATTGTATAATCTTACATAATATCAAAACATTTGCAACAGTATATTAATATTGTTTAATATACTGTTATTAAAACTCCTTACTCCAATACTATCAAATTCTCATTTCTAATTCTATATATTATAAATCTCCTTATCTTTTATAAAAGCTCCATGCCCTTCTTCACACTAAATAGTTGTAGCAATTCCCGCCAAAAATAAACTTACGATTGCTAAAATTTGAGTAGCGACTATAGCCCCTCTTAAATGAAACTTATAATCTTTATATCCTTTCATACCTTCCGTACTAGGAATCACAACAAACCTTGGAGTAATCCAGCAAAAAATTAGCCAATCAATTATAAGTAAATCTACTAAATTGAAAATCATTAAAATACCAAAAGTGTGTAAATAGGCATCCATATACATTAATTTTTCATGCTTATGTAGTATATATGTAGAAATGAAAGGAGTACCGAAAAGAATAGTATTATATAAAATATTAAAATAAATGGTTTGCTTTTTTTCATGAATCGATTTTGGAAAAACTACTTTTTGAATATCTTTCGGATAATCAGTTAATGAAAGTCGAGGATTATAATATAAGGACCCTAAAATCATTACAGATAGTACAATAGACATGATGACACCAACGTACATCATTTGCTCAAATTGATTCATATACTGTATTCACCCTTTTCTGTAATTACTATGATGGTCATTCACTTAATTACATATTGTATGTACGTACATAATCAAAAATTAACAACTAGCTTTAATAGCAAAGCAAAATTGTTGCAATGCAAATGCAAATTTAATACAGTGGAAGCCTAATTGATACAGATAGGATTGGTGAAACCTATGAAAATTGAACATATCGCAATTTGGGTAAATGACTTAGAATGTATGCGTGATTTTTATATAAAATACTTTAATGGTAAAGCAAACTCGTTATACCATAATGAAATGAAACAATTTGAATCTTATTTTATTACGTTCGAATCTGGAGCAAGGCTTGAACTTATGCGTAAAAAAGGGGTTGAAAATAAGCCTAATTTAAACATAACTGGCTATGCTCATATGGCTTTTTCTGTCGGTAGTGAAGAACGAGTGAATGAACTGACAAAGGTGATAAAAGATGCTGGTTATCCTTTATTAAATGGACCACGTTTTACTGGAGATGGCTATTATGAAAGTGTAATAGGTGATCCAGAAGGCAATCAAATAGAAATTACGATTTAACTTACCCTTTTTTACCACCTCCATATTTTCCCACGGATTAGGCGGTGCTGTTGCTGAGGTGCCAAATGAGGCAACTGCTTACTTTTACCGAAAAGCACTATCAAACATGTCAATATTCGCTACTTGGGAGCAACCAGAAGGTGCCGCTGGAAGTATTCGATGGGTTGAAGACTTCCGCTTAGCGATGCTTCCATTTACAAAAGGTGTCTACGTTAATACGCCTGACCTATCCATTAAAAATTGGCCAGATGCATACTTCAGTTGCAACTTTGACCGATTAATGGAAGTAAAAGCGAAATATGATCCGAAAAATATTTTTAACTTTCCGCAAAGTATTCCGCTTTTTCAAACTATATATTACACCTAATATATTAAAATATAAAGCATCCATTTTTTAAATGGGTGTTTTATAAATAAAGTTTACATAATATAATTATTGGTTAATTCTTTTACTAAATATCTATTCAACAATCCAAAGTAACACTTTCTCAAACTCTTTTTTGGACAACATACTTTCGTTTATATAGCCATTCTTTTAATTGTACTTCATCCAAAGCTCCGTTCCCCTCTCATGATCCTTCACACTATATTCGCTCGTTTTTCACAAAAGGTTCATTTTACATGAAAATTTATTTATTACAATAAAAATATAAGGTATATTTTTATGAAAAGGAGGAATTCAAGAATGAATACAGAGGATAAAATTTACGCTGAAAAAGTGTTAAAAAATCTCTTTATCGGATCACAAGTTGATGGATTACAATTATCCCTCCTGAATCTTTAGCAATTTTCTATGAAACAGTTACATCTTCAAAGTTCTTCAGAAAATCTGATGAGCTGAATGAGTTAGCTTCAAAAATTGTACAAGCTACAGCAGAACAGAAGTACATGATCCATTATGGGGTTTAAATGTAATTCAAAAAATGCTTAGGATTTCTCCGAAGCATTTTTTGTATGTTACTAATACATTTATTCCTTAACCATTTAGTCAATGCTTGAGCCTATGGTCCCTTCTTTTACAAGTGAGGGCGCCCCTATTAATCTAAATAAGCGTCTCATTTCCAATCTTCCAGCTAAACCATCTCCCATGCCCTTCTGTTTCTCCAACCGTTTCACGATATTCGTTTCCGTTAATATAATAATCAATATGAAGGTCACGATCCCACATGTTGTTATACAGGTGAAATACATCACGTTTTGCGCCAATTTCTTGTATTTGTTTTTCTAACTTATGTTTTACTTGTTCTTGTATTTGATTTGCGACGTGTGTATGGAAAATACAAATAACAGCTTCTTCACTTATTTGTTCAATAATAGATGATAATAGCTCTACACCGTCTCCTTCTATTAATTGGACAGATTCATTTTTCACTAAAGATGCAGCTTGATCAAACATCTCAAACCTTTCTTTATGCTCTGGCCAAATTAAAGCACGTAACCATAAATAATCTTCCTCATTATGTAAATCATTCACATGTAAGTCCAGTCCGATTCTTTCTACGACAGATGGGCTTTCTTTTAGAAAATGCGGCACATTCTCCCCTCTTATTTCAGAAGTTACATGCACATTTGAATCTATATTTCCGTACATTTCATCCGTCCCGTACGAATAACGATATTGGTCCCAGAACAGTTGCAACCCAGAACTTGTCCCAATTTCAATTAACGCTAACGGCTTCTTCACTTTGTTAAATATGTAGCAGAAACTTGGGTATAAGTATGCGCACCGTCTTACTTCATTTGTTTGAACGAGTTTCGTTTGTAACAAAGTAATGATTTCTTCTCGGTACTCTTTACAGAAATCTTTAAAATGATTAAAAGCTTTATCTAAATTTGTATCAGCATTTTCAACTAAACTACTATAATACGTTTTTAAATGATGTTCTTTCCCTGCTAGCAATAAATAATGTACTGCACCTAATAGTAAGTTTGGGACTGGTTGACCTACCTGAGCATAGGACGATAGTGTAAGTACTTCCTCATCTTCAGCAATTTTCATTGATAAATATTCATATAAATCACTTGACCCTTTACATTCCTTTATTGAAAAGTTTCGAAATAAGTTTGAAATTTGTTCTTTTGTACACATTAGAGTCCCTCCTTTTTATTTTTCAGAATAATCTTACCATTACATAAAGAATAATCCCATAAAAAGGTACTCGATTTAGTCACTTAAGGATACGTAAGCTTTTTCGAGATAATTTCAAACTGTAATTTTTTTCTATTTACCACCTTAAAAGAGCTTGTTAAATAAGATTTTTAGCGAATAAAACGTTAAATAGTTTAAAATTATCAGATAACACTAGATATTTTAGTCTATTAATTATTATAATAGAGTATGAGATGGTTATATAATTGAGACAAAAAAGGTATACACCTAGGTGGGGCCTAGGCGGTGTTTCTCTTTTACGGCTTAGACATAGAAAACACCTACACTTTTTTGCCAATATAGGGGATGGAGAGATTATCATGAGCAACATGCAGCAAAAAACAGACGTTATCTTAATTGGTGCAGGAATTATGAGTGCAACGTTAGGCTCATTACTAAAAGAATTAGCACCAGAATGGGAAATTAAAGTTTTTGAAAAACTCGCAAGTGCCGGGGAAGAAAGCTCTAACGAATGGAATAATGCAGGTACAGGGCATTCTGCGCTATGCGAACTGAACTATACTTCCGAAAAAGCTGACGGATCTATAGATATTAGTAAGGCTGTAAAAGTGAATGAGCAATTCCAGCTTTCAAGACAATTTTGGGCATATCTTGTAAAGAGCAAATTAATTCGTAATCCACAAGATTTTATTATGCCACTACCTCATATGAGTTTAGTACAAGGGGAAAAAAATGTTGAGTTTCTAAAAAACCGTTTTGAAGCGCTTTCAAAAAATCCACTGTTTCAAGGAATGGAATTTTCTGATGCTCCTGAAACATTAAAAAAATGGCTTCCACTCATTATGGAAGGTCGCACATCTAATGAACCGATGGCGGCAACGAAGATTGACTCTGGAACAGATGTTAACTTCGGTGCATTAACACGTATGTTGTTTGATTACTTAAAAACAAAAAATGTCGAGCTAAACTACAAGCATAGTGTCGAAAATATTAAGCGCACGAAAAATGGTTTGTGGGAAGTAAAAGTACACGATATGAATAGTGGTAAAATTGAGCATCATACTGCTAAATTCGTCTTTATTGGCGGCGGTGGCGGTAGCCTACCTCTACTTCAAAAGACTGGTATCCCTGAATCAAAGCATATCGGTGGCTTCCCAGTAAGTGGACTATTTATGGTATGTAAAAACCAAAAAGTTGTAGAGCAGCATCATGCGAAAGTGTACGGTAAAGCTAAAGTTGGCGCTCCGCCAATGTCTGTACCTCATCTAGATACGAGATATATAGACAATAAAAAAGCTTTACTGTTTGGACCATTCGCAGGCTTCTCACCTAAATTCTTAAAAACTGGCTCAAATCTTGACTTAATCGGTTCTGTAAAACCGAATAATGTCTTAACGATGTTAGCCGCTGGTGTAAAAGAAATGGGACTTACAAAATACTTAATTCAGCAAGTTATGTTATCACATGAAAAACGTATGGAAGAATTACGCGAATTCATTCCGAACGCGAAAAGTGAAGATTGGGATATTGTAGTTGCTGGACAACGTGTACAAGTAATTAAAGATACTGATGCTGGCGGTAAAGGAACACTTCAATTTGGTACAGAAGTAGTAAGTGCAGCTGACGGCTCAATCGCCGCATTACTAGGCGCATCACCAGGTGCTTCTACTGCTGTTCACGTCATGCTCGAAGTATTAGAAAAATGTTTCCCAAGCCGCATGGTAGAATGGGAAGAAAAAATAAAAGAAATGATTCCTTCATATGGCATTTCACTAACTGAAAATCCAAGATTGTTCCAAGACCTTCACACTTCTACTGGTCGTACACTTGGATTAAACGAAAAAGAAACTGTTCATAATTAATGCAGAAATAAAAAAACGTCCGATATATTCGGACGTTTTTTTGTCTACTAAAAATTATACTTATCAATATTATCTTTCGTAAATACAACTCGTTCTGGTAATACGATAATTCCGTTCCCTTCTGCCTCATAATCATATCCTTGAATGGAGTTTGGCTCTACTTTCACTTTTCCAATTCCTTTTACTTCGAAGCTATCCCCTACTTTTAACTTCTTCCCTTTTACAACAATTTCATTTGCTACATACGTTGCGAGAGCACCTTGTTGTTTTACATCCCATAAACCAAATTGTTGTACTGTTCCTCGTTTTACATAATCACGCATAACGTTCGGTGTAGAAAATCCAGTTACCACTACTTTTTTATCCATTTTTAAGTTTTCAGCTGCCTGCGCCATTGCTGGGAGTGCTGTTGCATCTGGACAAATAACTGCGTTAATATCTGGATACGTTTTTAATATGTTCTCCCCTACGGATAAAGATTTTTGTGCATTATTTTCACCGTACTGCGTCGTTACAATTTCCCAGTTCGGATATTTCTTTTTAATAATTTCTTTCGCTTTCGTTACCCATTGGTTTTGATCCGTTACTGTCGGGCTAGAATAAAAGAATGCTACTTTTCCTTTATCTCCAATTTGCTTAGAAGTCATTTCTATTAATAAGTTAGCAAGTTGGTCTGGTGTTCCTTGGCTTATATAAAAAGAACGATCTTTCGGATTCACATCAGAATCCCATGTTAAGACGGTCATTCCTTTTTTCTTAGCACGTTGTAGTGATTGCGATAAACCATCAACTGATGTAGAGGAAACCATAAGTGCATCATAGTTTTGGTTAATAAAATTATTTATATACTTTACTTGCCCTGATACACTCGCTTCAGACGGCCCATCATATTTCACTTGTACGCCTAGCTTCTCTCCCATCTCCTTTGCTCCTTCACCTCCCGATGTGAAGAAACCAACTCCTGTTAATTTCGGAATAAATGCAAATTTCACATCATCAGCCTTTTTCTTATCTGCCGTTTGGCTAGAACACGCAATTAAACCGATTAAACAAATACATACAATCAATACAATCCCTAGTTTTCTCTTCATGACATTTCCCCCTTATGCAAACTCTGTCTTTTCCCCGCTAAAAATTGATGTAATTTGAAATGTCTCATAATAACTGAAAGAATAAGGATAATACCTATTACTACATTGGATTGTTCATTTGTTAAACCCGTCATTTGCAAGCCATACTGCATGAGCCCAATGAAAATACTCGCCAGTACAGTACCTAAAATACTTCCTTTTCCACCTGTAATAAGTGTCCCGCCTAATACAACTGCTGTAATAATTGGTAATATTGTTTCGCTTCCTATATCAGCACGTGCAGAACCGAAATATGCAGTTAAGAAAGCTCCTCCTAATCCACCTCCTAACCCAGAAAGTATGTAAGCAATGATTACTACTTTCTTCGTCTTAATCCCGGTGTATTTTGCTGCATTTTCATTCGCGCCTGTTAATTTTACGTGGCGCCCATATATCGTTCGGTGAAACAAAATCGTGCATACAATTGTTAATAAAATAAGTAGCCATAATAAATTGGGTATTCCTATAAAACTACCATTTGCTAGTTGTACATAAGTATCAGGTAAGCCGCTTATCCCTTCATATCCAGAAGCACCTGCCCCTCCTGAAATGACGAGTGCAATTCCTCCGTATAAAAACATCGTTCCGAGTGTAACGACTAGTGGTTCTACATCTGTCAATTTTATAATAAGCCCATTTAAAGCTCCTGCTAAGCAACTGACTATAAGTGCCATTATTACTGCTAGTAAAATATGAATTCCATTCATCCAAAACACACCAATTAAAATCGAGGTTAGCCCCATAATTGATCCTACAGATACGTCAATTCCTCCTGTTACAATAACGAAAGTCATTGGAATTGCCGCGATTGCTATGAATAGAAAATCATTTGTACTAAAAAGGAGATTACTAATATTTAAGAAATTGCTGTTTATAAAACTAAAGAGAATGAATTCTATAAGAAGTAATATGATTAACACACCTTCCCATCTGTAAAAATACTTCATAGATTCATTCTCCTTTCTGCTTTCCACTTCTTCATGACGCTATCTAATATGATAATAAGTAATAGTAAAAAACCTGAAATAGCATTATTCCAAAATGCTGGTATTTTTAAAAAGATAAGTGAACTGCTTATCACTTCTAAAAACAATGCTCCTAGTGCAGCTCCAAATATAGAACCTGTTCCTCCTTTTAGATGAATTCCTCCTAGCACAGCAGCTGCAATCACCTGTAGTTCCATTCCTGTACCAGTTTGATTTGGAACGAACCCGATATTCATAACAAATATGCAACCAGCGAGCGCAGCGCTTATGCCTGAAATCATAAACGCATATATCTTCACTTTATTAACAGGTATACCAATAAGCCTCGCGCCATCTTCATTATCACCTACCGCATAAAAGTATCTTCCCAATGGCACTTCTCTTAAAAAAAAGTATAGTAGTAGTAAAATAATAAGAACGAACCATACAGTTATAGGTAAACCAAGAATGATGATAGATGACAGCTGCTTAAAATCGTTTGGAATATCTTCAATCCACTTCCCGCCTGTGAAAATTAACATTGCACCTCTAACAATTCCTAACATGCCTAATGTCATAATAATGGCTGGTACCCGAAACTTCGCAACTCCAATACCATTTACGAAACCGATAATGGCCCCAAGTATAATAGCTACAAATATCGACAAGAATGCACTATACCCATTCGTTAACATCATTCCGCAAACTGCTGCACTTAATCCCATGCTTGAACCAACTGATACATCTATATTTTTCGTAAATAAGACGAACGATTGACCGATTGCTAGCACGACTAAAATAACGCTTGATTTCATCAGTAAAGATAACGAGGTAAATTGAATAAAACTAGGGTTTATCATCCCTACAATAGCTATATAAATTAGTAGTAACATTATGATAGACGTTTCGTGCATTTTATACATACGTTTCATTCCGTTACACCTCCGTATGCAAGGCGTGTAACTTCATTCACACTCAGTTGTTCTTTTTCCATATGAGAAACAAATCGCCCATTTCTCATTACATATACACGGTTTACTAATTGGATAATTTCTTCAACATCTGAAGAGATTAATAAAATTGCGAGTCCTTCCCTTTTCATTTTTTTTATCGTCTCATACACTTCAAGCCTTGCTTTCGCATCAATTCCGCGAGTCGGCTCATCAAGAATAATAATTTTAGGATTACATGCAAGATACTTCGCAAGCACGACCTTCTGCTGATTACCTCCTGATAAAGATGCCAATTCTTTATTCATATTCTGTACAACAATTCGGAACTGTTCTATAAACGAATTAACTAAAGCGCTTTCTTTTTCTTGATTTATAAAAAAGCGATTATTTTGATATAAACTTGCTGCTGCAATATTTTCTTTAACAGAAGCAATTGAGAAAATTCCATTCCTCGCCCTATCCTCTGGCACATAAACTAGTCCTTCGTCTAGCCTTTTATGCAAAGAACACGTATCAATTGATTTTCCCCCCAATAAGATAGACCCTGATTTTATAGTTTTCAATCCAAATATCGCTTCTGCTAATTCCGTTCTGCCAGATCCTATAATGCCAGCAACACCTACAACCTCACCCGCATGTACAGTGAATGATATATTTTCGAATGCGTGACCATTTATATCAACCACTTCTAATATTTTTTTCGTCTTTGCTGTCTCTTGAACTACTTCTATTTTCTCTTTCTGTTTATATCCTTTTGGCAATAGTCCCTCCATCAGCATGTCATATGTATAGTCACATACATCACCTTGGCTTACAACCATTCCATCACGTAGTATTGCTACTTTGTTGGCAATTTCAAAGATTTCTGGAAAACGATGCGTAATATAAATCATCCCAATTCCTTTTTCTTGTAAACTTTTCATCAACACAAAAAGACTCTTAATTTCGTGTGTTGTTAATGTCGATGTTGGCTCATCTAGAATAAGAATCTCAGCTTCTCTTATTAATCCTCTAACGATTTCTACTAACTGTTGTTGCGCAATAGATAACGATTCTCCCTGTTCATTAAGATCAATATCCCAACTTAAACTGTCAATTAATTGCTGAACTTTTACTTTAAGCTTCTTTCTATTCCCCTTTAATCCAATACATATATTTTCTTCAATGGTCATATGCGGAAAAATGAGCGGTTCTTGTGGTATTAAATAAATCCCTTCTTGGTGTGCTTCTTTTGGATTTGCAAACTGCTGTCTCTTTCCTTTCACATACATTTCTCCACTATCATACGAATATAACCCCGTTAATATTTTCATTAATGTCGATTTCCCGGCGCCATTTCCACCAACTAAAGCGTATATATCACCATGCTCTACTTGTAAGTTCACTTCCTTTAGCACAAGTTGATTCGAAAACGCCTTACTCATTTTCTTCACTTGTAATAAGGGCACATTCTCCACATGATGTCACCTGCCTTTACCCAGAACATTTTTTGAGAAAATGATTATTTGTTCTACTTGTTTTGTAGCATTGTATATTCCTTTTTTTATATCTAGAACACTTTTTTCTACGTACTATTAATCGTTTCAACTGGAATAAACAAAATATATGGTACATATGTTTAAGCTGTGGTCAATTGTTGAAAGGGATGAAGAGTATGACTCAGCTGAACTTTGAAGAAAATTTATTAACTAAAGTAGCTTGGTACTATTATAAAGACCAATTAACACAACAGGAGATCGCGTCACTTCTTCATATTTCAAGAAATAAAGTCGTCCGGTTATTAGATAAAGCGCGGAGTGAAGGTATCGTTACATTTCACGTAAAAGGGACTGGTTTGCACTGTTTAAGTATTGAGCGTGACCTAATGAAAAAATTCCACTTAAAAGATGCTTTTATTATCCCTACCCCAGTAAACAATTATCACGCTTCTCTCGGAAAAGCTGCTGCACAATATTTAGAAACTCATCTCCAGCAAGGCGATTTACTCGGTATTGGCTGGGGAGAAACAATTAGCAAAATGCTAGAAAACATTCATTTTGAAAGTTCTATCAACCTTTCAATCGTAACGCTAACAGGCGGGGTAAATCACTATCTCCCGAGAAAACAAAACTATTTACACTACATGCAAGGCGAACTTCACATTATCCCTACGCCGTTTCTAGCGTCTACAACCGAAATGGCACAAAGTATTCTATCAGAACCGAGTGTAAAAGATATGCTTCAAGTCGCTTCACTTGCTCATACGGCTGTTGTCGGTATTGGGGGATTATCTCAAGACGCTACGATTGTAAAAGAAGAAAAATTAACACTACGTGAGATGACATATATTCGTAGTCAAAACGGTGCTGGCGATATTTTAGGACAATTTTATAATACAAATGGCGATTTATTAGAGCTCTCGCATCACAATCGTCTAATTGGCACGCCCCTCTCTATTTTGCGCAATATGAAGCATGTCGTCGGTGTTGCTGGAGGTACTGAAAAGATAGATGCAATTTATGGTGCCTTAAAAGGAAAGTTTATTCATTCATTAATTACCGATGAGGAAACTGCCCTCTCCTTATTACGAAAGGATGGTGATTGTTAATGTCCCATTTATTAGCTTTTGATGCTGGTACAGGGAGCATTCGAGCAGTTCTTTTTGATTTACATGGTAATCAAATTGCAGTAAGTCAAAAAGAATGGATTCACAAATCTGACCTTCGTTATCCAGGCTCTATGAACTTTGATGTAGTAGAAAATTGGAAGCTAGTACAAGAATGTACGAAAGAGGTGCTTCAAAAAAGCAACACTCCTGCCTCTTCTATTCTTGCTATTAGCGCTACAAGTATGCGAGAAGGATTTGTTTTATATGATCAAGATGGGAAAGAAATATGGGCGTGTGCAAATGTTGATGGGCGCGCATCCGTCGAAGTTAGTGAATTAAAAGAAATTCGGTCACATCTTGAAAAAGATTTATATACAAAGTCTGGTCAAACTTTTTCATTAGGTGCTTTACCACGCCTACTCTGGATAAAAAAACATGAACCCGACGTCTATAATAATATTTACTCTTTTACAATGTTAAACGATTGGATTTTATATAAACTAAGCGGCGTACTACAAATTGATCCCTCAAACGGATGCACGTCAGGTATTTTTGACTTACAAAATAGAGTGTGGGATAACGATGTCGCTAAGGAGTGCGGTCTATCTTTGCCATTTTCACCAACAGTAAATGAAGCTGGTACAGTAATTGGCAACGTTACAAAAGAGTGTGCAGCATTAACTGGATTACGTGAAGGGATTCCTGTCGTCGCCGGGGGTGGAGATGCTCAAATGGCATCGCTCGGAACAGGAATCGTGAAACCAAATCAAACGTTAATATGCGGGGGTAGCTTTTGGCAACAAGAAGTGAATGTTACTGAGCCAATAACAGATCCACATGCTGCGATTCGAGTAAATTGTCACGTCGTTCCGAACCTATGGCAATATGAAACAATCGCCTTTTTCCCAGGTCTCGTTATGCGCTGGTTTCGAGACGCTTTTTGCCAAGAAGAAAAGAAACTTGCTGATAAACTCGGTGTAGATGCTTATGAATTACTAGAAGAACAAGCGAAAGACGTACCTGTCGGTTCACATGGCATTATCCCTACTTTTTCAAACGTTATGAACTACATTTCTTGGCGTCATGCCGCACCTTCTTTTTTAAATTTAAGTTTAGACGCTGACAAATGCGGAAAAAAAGAACTGTTTCGTGCTATTGAAGAAAATGCAGCCTTCATTACACTTGGAAACTTAAAATTAATAAAAAATCTAACTGGCACATTCCCTTCTGAAGTTATTTTTGCTGGCGGTGCCGCTAAAGGAAAACTATGGCCACAAATTCTATCAGACGTACTCGGTATTCCTGTAAAAGTACCTGTTGTGAAAGAAGCAGCTGCTTTAGGAACTGCGATTGCTGCTGGAGTTGGTGCTGGCATATATTCATCTATGGAAGAAACTGCCGAAGAGTTTGTACAGTGGGAGCAAACATTCGAACCAGTTACTGAAAATCACGAACTATATAAAGAGTTCTATGAAACATGGAAAACTGTATATGACAGTCAGCTCGCTTTAGCTGATAAAGGGCTCACCTCACATATGTGGATTGCGCCTGGTGCACTGTAACACATTACATAAAGGAGTGAACTGTATGTTAAAAGCGAATGAAAATGACTTCTCCTATCGCTTCGGTGATAACGGGCCGAAATATTTAATACAAGGTCCAAATATTGATCTTGGCCTTGTTGTCATTCAACCGGGCCAGGAGTTTCAAAACCATTATCATACGACGTGCGAAGAGGTCTTTTATGCATTAGAAGGTGAAATAGATTTCTATGTGAATAATGAAAGAGTTCCAATTAAACAAGGTGATGTCCTGCAAGTTCGTCCTCATGAATCTCACTATCTTATTAACCATTCTGACAAACCTTTTAAAGCTGTTTTTATTAAGTCACCACATTTACCAAATAAAGATACTGTACAAACGGAAAATCCAACATTAACGAAGGAGTGATTTGGAATGACTTGGGGATTTAAAAATCGATTAAATACAATTTTACCTGATGGCAGAGCGGTAATGTTAGCAATAGATCACGGTTATTTCTTAGGACCAATTCACGGACTAGAACAACCACTTGAAACAGTTAAAAACTTACTTCCTTACACGGATTCTCTCTTTTTAACGCGTGGTGTACTTAGCTCCTGTATTCCTGAAAACTGCAGCACACCGATGGTTATGCGTGTATCTGGCGGTGCTACTGTCGTCGGTAAAGATTTAGCGAATGAAACAATTGTTACACCTGTAAAAGAAGCAGTGAAGCAAAACGCAATTGGCGTTGGCGTTTCTGTTTTTGTCGGATCAGACTATGAAACACAAACTGTTACAAATCTCGCAAATGTAGTCTCTGAAGCTCACGATTACGGCCTACCTGTACTCGGCATTACCGCAGTCGCAAAAGAATTACAAAAACGTGAAGCTCGCTTTCTAGCACTTGCTTCCCGCGTATGTGTTGAAATGGGTGCTGATATTATTAAAACGTATTACTGTGAAGGATTCGAAAAAATAACGAGCACATGCCCTGCCCCAGTCGTCATCGCGGGTGGCCCAAAACTAGATTCAATTGAAGACGCATTAAACATTACGTACAATGCGCTGCAAGAAGGCGCAATTGGAGTAGATATGGGCCGAAACATATGGCAATCCGAGCACCCAGCTGCGATGATTCAAGCGATACATGGCATTGTGAAAAATGGATTGAATGTGAAAGAGGCACTTGAACTTTATGATGATGTGAAGAATTAATGTGAAAAGACAGACTATTTATTAGTCTGTCTTTTTTACTTTACAGTGAAACTTTCTTAATCCGTCTTCTAATATGATACATACTTAAATTCTATACACCTTCAAATGATTACTATTAAGCTTTGAAACTTTCTTACCTTCTCTATAATCAAGACAAGACACTTCAATTAATAAGCCATTAAATACTGTAAAATAAAAACCATAACTACTACCTCGCATCAAATAAGGTTCCTTGTCTATTTCAATGCCGCCGGCTACTAAACGATTATACGCTTGATCCACTTCACTTGATGTATCCACTAAAAAACCAATATGAAAAGCTTCCGGATACGTAACTTCCTTATTCCCTTTAAATGCTTTTGGATCACTTAGTACAAGTATAAAACCACTCTCATCACTCATGACTACAAGTGCTTTCCCTTTTTGCTCCAAAAATTGAAAATCAAAAAATGTTTCAAAGAAATGTCTCGCTTCCGATAAATCATCAACACATAAATTTAAATGATTCAGCTTCATGTACTCATCTCCTTTTAAACTGAGGGTATATGGATTCATTTTTTTCATAACACTTAAATATGTAAGGGAAAATATTCAAGCGTTCCGTCTAAGACTATGCTTTATAAGTCTAATATTTTTTTCTATAGCCTAGAACGTTTTTTAAATGAATGAAAGATTTCCTATCATTCCCATCCCCCCAGTAATAAAAAAGAGGATACATGTTTGCTTCTACAACATGTATCCTCTGCTTGTATATTACAACTGTTGATAAGCCGATTTCGATGATTTCACATAATAAACCGCATGATCCACATTAATAATATGATCTGGTTTTGGTTTACCACGGCCCGCTCTATGTCCAGCTAAGTGTTCTTCACTTGTTTCCCAGTTTTTCCATGCTTCTTCCGATTCCCAGCGAATCATTACGACAACTTCTTCGTCGCCGCGTCTTACTTTTTTCACGAGAACACTTAAATCGATGAAGCCTTCAAATTTTTCAATAATACCTTCTCCAGTGAAACGTTCTACAACTATATTTGATGTACCTTCTTTTACTGTAAATGTTTTCGTTTCGATAAACATTTATTCCACTCCCTCTTTGTTATACGAATACTAGTATTCTTCTATTATAATTGATTATGATAATTATTTTCAATTGTAAAGTTTTAATTTTTTGAATTATGCTGATTTCTTTTCTATCGCCTCATCTAAAAATTTGAAATATGGAAGTAACATCCCTATTAAAGATGTAACACATATAACTGCACCGATAATTACATATAGCGCTCTTACTCCCCACATTTCACTCAATATTCCCCCTACTAACACACCTAATGGCATAGCGGATCGTATGAAAAATAAACGCACTGAAAATACTTGTCCTATCATATTATTTGGGACGATTTGTTGGCATATTGTTGTGTTATGAACATTGAAAAATGCAATACAAATCCCTGCTATTACTTCAATTAGTATTGCAATGATAATACTATGATTGAACCCTAGCGAAATGTATGTGAGTCCCCCTATAAACAATCCCCCAAGCATAAGTATACGCCGGCTTTTATATGTTACTTTTCCGACTAATACTGAGCCAATTACGTAGCCAAGTGGAAAACCTGCCATAAAATAGCCGTACTCTGCATATCCCGCTAACAGCTCGTCTTTTATATAAGGAAGATTTGTGACCATCGTTACCCCTACTCCAAACTGCACGAAAGTAAGAAATATACCGAGCCAAACGATGATTGGTTTTGTAAAAAAATATGTAAAACCTTGAAGAAATTGTTCTAGCCACGTTTTTCGTATATCTGTTGTAGTTCTCTTTTCTTTTATATAAAGTAAGAAAGCACCACTAACAAATAGACAAATACATACGAAAGATAATGTAAGTTCTGTTCCAATGAAATGAATGACTACTCCGCCTAATACTGGCGCAAGAAACATCATGAGACGAGTCATTCCATCAATATACGCATTTGCGTCTTGAAGTTGTCCTTGACTTACAATGCTCGGTGTAATTGCTTGACTTGCAGGTGTATAAAGAGGTGTAATAAGTCCCACTACAATTTGAACAACATAAATGTGCCAAACTTCTATACTACCTGTAACTAGCATCACCAAAGGTAATAAGAATACGGACGCCCGTATCCATTGTGAAAAAATCATAATCCACTTCCGGCTCCATTTATCAATAAATGGGCCACTTATTAATTGCAGTATGAGTGATGGGATGAAATATAATAGCCACATACTACTTAAAGCCATTTCCGATCCTGTTAACTCATATACTAGAATTGAATTACATAACGTTCCGAAAGCCCCTCCTAATTCAGAGATTGCACTACCAATCCACATAAAAAAGAACGAACGATTTTTCAATATATTTTTCAATTTCACACACCAACTTTTCTTTTATATTCCTCCCTTTATGTACATTCTCGTTGTTAATTATCTATTCAAAAACATATCTAATTCTTTCGCTAAAGACTGTACTGCTTTCTTTCTTAATACATATTTTCCGTCATGTATATCAACTAACTTCGCTGCACGTAACAATTTCAAATGATGGTGTACAGTCGATTTACCAAGCTGTAATCTTTCCGTTATTTCCTGTAATGTACGTTCTTTTTCAAATAACATTTTTACAATTCGCAATCTCGCCTCATCCCCAAGAGCCTTATGTTTTTGAACTAAAAAATAATTCGGTTCATACGGATCTTCAGGATGAATGCTTTCATTCGCAACTGGATAATGAAATACTTTCGTATCATCAATATCCGCTTCAATATTCCACGGTCTGTACGTCATTTGCGGAATAAGAAGTACGTGATGAACACTTGGCTCTGGCATATAGTTCACTCCGCCAGTCGCCCACTCGACAAACTCTTCCGGCTTCATCTTTTTATTCATTTCATTTTTCGCTTCATAATCTCGTTTTAATATAGAAAGTATTTGTTCTTCCTCTCTTTTAATAACACTCTTATACCAACCTGTCATAACAGCGATTAAATGCGATTTCAGCACTTGTACATCTACATTACATATAAAGCTAATATAAGTAGAAAAAAACTGATGATTATCTGTTAGTTCCTTTAGTTCGTGTATTGCACATACAACTCCCGTTGCAGCTAAACGTCTTTTCTCTTCATACTTCTCTCCTAAAAACGGTAAACATATAAATTTCAAATCTTCTTCTGAAAATGAATCAATTTTAAAATTAAACTGCGATAAATCTTGAAAATCCTCTTCATACAATAACTGGAGTAATGCTTTCCACGTATTATGTTCTTCTACAAACTGTAAGTGTTCTCTCATTTCTTCTGTTAATGCTTTCTTAATTTCTTCCCATTCACTTTGAGTTTTTTCAAGAGTATCAATTAACCTTTTATGAGTAATCGCTGCAATGCCAAGTGCACATTCGAAAAGTATCGAATATTTCACCTGAACGTTGTATGTTTCCCTTTTTCTGCTCGTTATGTGATAGACCTCCATTTTTATCCCCTCCTTGTTTGCTATATAACATATTCTATTTTCATCGAATTTTACCTTCTATATTTTTAGAACCGTTTTGCAACTTTAAAAAAACTTTAATCAATGAGCAAACAGAAAAAGGTTTATACTCTTTTCATTCTGACTCAATGAAAGCCTTGATTATTAAATATCATATTAAAAATGAGATTTTTTAATGGCTCAATTATACGTTGTATTTCACTCTCTTGTTCAACTATAGAGAAGGTTTATTGAAGAGAAAAGCGAACGCTTCAAGTACATGATGCCTTACAATCTTCATTAACCGCCCTTCAAGAAGCAGAACTAGATCAACTAAGTCCTTCTCTACCAGTTTGGCGACAATATATGAATATCCTTTTGCATGATGCTTATCATACAGGACAAATTATACAGCTTCGGAAACTTCAAGGTTCATGGCCAACTCACCGTTCTTATTTATAAAGTGAAATTTTAATCAGCTCTTACCAATCGGGATTTTGCGGGCAGCCCATCCCCACTTCACTTCTTTGCTTTCCCTGAATTTTGAGGTAAAAGTCTTACTGCCCGTTAATCCGGGATAAACGATGTTTAAAATCGCATACGTTTAATATCCAACAAAACAATTGAAAACAACTAATTGTTCGATAATTACTACGATTGCTCAAAATAAAGCAAATTAAAATACATTGATTCCTAACATAACTTACATGCTTCATAACTTCTAATCATAATCCAAATTTGGAAGAATAGATGCTTTTTTATATACAAATAATAAGCCTCAAGGAGTTGTTGACATGCATTTCATATTGAATATGTTAGGGATTTTCGTTGTCATATTAATCGTTTTCTTATGTTCGCCTAATAAAAAACATATAAAATGGAGACCAATTGTAATTCTCATCCTATTGGAGCTTTTTATTACGTGGTTTATGTTAGGCACAAAGCTCGGCAGTATTATCATTAATAAAATTGCGTCATTTTTCAGTTGGCTACTAGCATGTGCGAATGAAGGTATTCGATTTGCATTTCCTTCAGCTATGGAAAGTCAGCACATTGATTTCTTCTTTAGTGCGTTACTTCCTATCATTTTTGTTATTACTTTTTTCGATATTCTTTCTTATTTCGGAATCTTAACTTGGATTATTGATAAAGTAGGTGCAGTTATTTCAAAGATTTCTCGTTTACCAAAGTTAGAAAGTTTCTTTTCGATTCAAATGATGTTTTTAGGAAACACCGAAGCACTTGCGGTTGTTCGTGATCAATTATCTGTTTTAAAAGAAAATCGATTATTAACTTTTGGAATTATGAGTATGAGTAGCGTTAGCGGATCCATTCTTGGTGCTTATTTATCAATGGTTCCAGCAACATATATTTTCAGCGCAATCCCATTAAACTGTATTAACGCATTAATTTTAGCCAATGTATTAAATCCTGTGGAAGTTTCGAAAGAAGAAGACGTTGTTTACACACCTTCAAAACATGAAAAAAAGGATTTCTTTTCTACTATTTCAAACAGTATGTTAGTTGGGATGAATATGGTTATCGTTATTTTAGCTATGGTAATTGGTTATGTAGCTTTAACAGCATGTTTAAATGGGATTTTAGGATTTTTTGTAACGGGGTTAACAATTCAAAAAATCTTCTCCATTATCTTTAGTCCTTTTGCATTTTTACTCGGTTTATCAGGCAGTGATGCTATGTATGTAGCTGAATTAATGGGGATCAAAATAACGACGAATGAATTTGTTGCAATGATGGATTTAAAATCAAACTTAAAGTCGCTACAACCGCATACGGTTGCGGTTGCAACGACATTTCTAGCTTCTTTTGCTAACTTTAGTACAGTAGGTATGATTTACGGAACTTACAATTCATTATTTGGCGGAGAAAAATCATCAGTCATCGGTAAAAATGTTTGGAAGCTTCTTGTTAGCGGGATGGCTGTTTCTTTATTAAGTGCTATGCTCGTTGGGCTATTTGTATGGTAAATAATTTTTATAATAAAAGACACCCAAGCCAATTGAGTGTCTTTTATTATTATTTTCGAATTTGCCCATTTCCACGAATCACATATTTTGTAGAAGTTAATGCTGGAAGCCCCATTGGTCCTCTTACGTGTAACTTTTGTGTACTGATACCAATTTCCGCTCCGAATCCAAATTCGGATCCATCTGTAAAACGAGTCGATGCATTATGATAAAGTGCCGCGGCATCTACAGAAGTAAAAAACTTGCTGACGTTTTCCTCGTTTTCAGTAATAATCGCTTCAGAATGCATAGATCCATACGTATTTATATGATGAATCGCTTCTTCAACAGTGGAAACCACTTTCACTGCTAGTGTGAGAGATAAAAACTCAGTTTCCCAGTCTTCTTCTGTCGCAAGTAAGATAGAAGGATCAATCGCCACTGCTTTATTATCACCACGTAGCTCCACTCCTCTTTCCTTCAAGGAAGAAAACAACTCGCTACCATATTGCTCTGCCCAATTCTCATGAAGTACAATCGTCTCAATTGCATTACATACAGATGGACGCTGCGTTTTTGCGTTTATAATAATATTAAACGCCATTTGTTTATCTGCTGTTTCATCAATGAATATATGACAATTTCCCGCACCTGTTTCAAGTACTGGAACAGACGCTTCTCTCACTACTGTATCAATTAATTGTTTACCGCCTCTTGGTATAAGAACATCCAAGTACTCGTTCAATGTAAACAACTGTTTTGCACTATCTCTCGTTGTATCTTCTATGAGCTGTACACTTTCTGAAGGCAAGCTAGTTTGCTTAAGCGCCCGGTGAATAACGCTAACGATAGCTTTGTTAGAATGTATAGCAGAAGAACTACCACGTAGTATTACTGCGTTTCCTGTTTTTAAACAAATTGTAGCAGCATCAACAGTTACATTCGGTCTTGCCTCATAAATCATTCCGACAACACCAAGTGGTACGCGCATCTCCTGAATAGATAGTCCATTTGGTCGTTCCCATGCACTTACACATTCTCCAATAGGATCACGTAATTCAATTAACTGCTTAATACCCTCTGTCATATCAACAATTCGTTGTTCATTCAGCAAAAGGCGATCAAGGAGTGAATGAGAAAATCCTTTCTCCTTACCTTCTTCAATATCCCGTTTGTTTTCTTCTAAAATATAAGCTGTTTCTACTATCAGCTGATTAGCAATTGCAGCAAGTGCTTCATTTTTTTGATCTGTAGTTTTAAGCACAAGTTCTCTAGCAACCTCTTTTGCTTTTATCCCCTTTGCCAACACTTCATTCATTTTTATTTCCTCCTTTTTAAAGTGAAACCCAATGATCCCTATGGATGACTTCATAACTATGTCTCTCGCCTCTTACTTGAATATCTTGGCTTTGCATACCTTTTACATCTCTTAGTTCCTCTGCACTATATGTGCATTGTCCTTTTCCTATTACGCGCCCTTGTTGCGTTACAACCTCTACAACTTCACCCACTTGGAAAAATCCTGATACATTCGTAACACCAGCTGGAAGTAAACTCTTCCCATGCTGAATGATGGCAGTAGCTGCCCCAGCATCTACTTCAATTTGTCCGCTAACAAGCGAATGCAAGGCAATCCATTGCTTGTTCATCTTCATTTCTTTTTGAGGAGCATTACCAACATACGTTCCATCACCCTTACCCTTCAAAACATCTACAAACTTTTCCTGTCCACGTCCTGTTCCGATAAATACACTCACACCAAGAGAGAGTGCTGTCTTTGCAGCATCGATTTTTGATTTCATACCGCCAGTCCCAAGTTTTGAGCCTGCATCTCCTGCAAGAGAAGAAATTTCTTCCGTAACTTCAGGAAGAAAATAATATTTTTTTGCATCCGCATTTTTCTGAGGATTTTTGTCATATAACCCGTTCACATCCGTAAAGATCATAAGCATATCCGCCGAAACAAGCCCGCTTACTAAAGCTGACAGCATATCATTATCACCGAACGTTAGCTCCTCTAAAGAGATGGAATCATTTTCATTAATAATTGGAAGAGCGGAACGGTTTAATAATTCTCCTAACGTAGCGTAAGCATTACTATATTGTTCTTTTCTAGAAAAATCACTTCTCGTCAGCAAAAGTTGCGCAGTAACGATGCCATATTTACGGAATTCCTCCGTGTACGCCTGCATTAACAAACTTTGTCCGACAGCTGCTGCAGCCTGTTTCCCTTTAATCGTTACAGGTCTGCTAGGATATCCTAGCGCTGAAAAACCTGCAGCGACGGCTCCAGATGTAATTAACACAACCTCGTGCCCATCTTCTTTCAACCGAGCCAATGCGGCAACGTGATCTGAAAGCTGTTCTGTAGAGATGCCTCCATGACTATCTGCCAAGGAACTACTCCCAATCTTTACAACAATTCGTTGTTTTTTCACTTTTTTATCCCCCAAGTCTAAAATCAAAGTTTTTTTATAAATTACACTTCATTCACTTTGTAACTATATCTATTCTCATCAATGCTGCACTGAAGTATTTAAGAGCAAAATAAAAATGACCGCTTCGCCCTTAATAAAATAAAAAGGACGAAACGGTCATTGTTCCGCGGTACCACCTTAATTGATATACATAGATATCCACTTGGTGCCTATAACGCAGGCGAACGCCTAAACTTTCATTTAAGACTCAGGGATAGGTTCGATATATTCTATACGAGGAATCTTTCAGCCGGTGAATTCCACTCTCTTTCGCAAGAAGACATATGTACTAATTCCCTTCAACGATTTTCAATCTAATTTTTTTATATTATGCGATATAGTTCGATTCGGTGTCAAGAGGTATTTTTAAAAATAAATAGAGCCACAAGTTATTTGTATGAAATTATCGCCCTACTGAATGAAAATACAAAATGATATAAGTTTAACTCATATTCATAAACATAAAACCTTACATTATAGTGTATATATTTACATAATGTCGAATATAATTAATTTTTGTCTTTTAGTGTTGCAAAAAGGAATATATTCTCTTAGAATGTTTCTTTATATTGCACAGGGATGTTATTCTTATTCTAAGAAAATAATATCAAACCGATATAATTGATTATAAAAGGAGCAAGATTGAGTTATTATGGATAAACAAATTGGATTCATCGGTTGCGGAAATATGGGAATGGCTATGATTGGCGGAATGATAAACAAAAATATAGTGTCTTCAAATCAAATTATTTGTTCAGATTTAAACACTGCTAATTTAAAAAATGCTAGTGAAAAATATGGGCTAACTACAACTACCGACAACAATAAAGTAGCTAAAAATGCTGATATTTTAATTTTATCAATCAAACCAGACCTATATTCATCAATAATTAATGAAATAAAAGAAGTAATCAAAAACGATGCTATCATCGTTACGATCGCTGCTGGAAAAAGTATTGAAAGTACTGAAAATGCCTTTAATAAAAAAGTAAAGGTTGTAAGAGTAATGCCTAATACTCCTGCTCTTGTTGGAGAAGGAATGTCTGCATTATGCCCTAATGAAATGGTGACAGAAAAAGATTTAGAAGATGTACTAAACATTTTCAATAGTTTTGGTCAAACAGAGATCGTAAGTGAAAAATTAATGGATGTTGTCACATCCGTAAGTGGTTCTTCACCAGCTTATGTATATATGATTATAGAAGCGATGGCAGATGCTGCTGTACTAGATGGTATGCCAAGAAATCAAGCATATAAATTCGCTGCTCAAGCTGTGTTAGGCTCTGCAAAAATGGTACTAGAAACAGGAATACATCCAGGTGAATTGAAAGATATGGTTTGTTCTCCTGGCGGAACGACAATAGAAGCTGTAGCAACATTAGAGGAAAAAGGATTACGAACAGCGATTATTTCAGCTATGCAGCGTTGTACGCAAAAGTCTGTTGAACTATCTGGTCAAACTAAAAAATAAAACTATAAAAGAGATTACGTTAGCTATGAATTCACATAATTTTAATTAAAAATTCACTACATGATAAACGGCCAAACTCATATAAAATTGAGCTTGGCCGTTCTACTTTTTAATTATATTAAAATAATTTGATTTAACTCTTCTTTAAAGGTTCTGTTTTATCCCTTACCTATTCCCTACTATGATTGTGTAATTTTATTAGAAACTAATAATTTTTCAATGCATTTCGGTAACATATCTAATAGTGTTTCAAATGCGTAGTTTACATCTAGACGTTCTGTCCATTGATGTGCATCTTTTCCTACCGGTCCCATATTTAATACTGGAACATCAAACTCTTCTAATTCCTGAAGCGGAATTGAATAGCCTTTATCCCATAATGGCATATTGTCTACAAGCGAACTCATTGAATCCAGTGGATACTGCAAGCCTACATAGCTTAAATCTGAAATCCCCCCAAAATAATTTTGGTTTTCAAATGTAATTTTATGATTGTAATGTGCGTACTTTTCCATTTCTACAACTACCTCTTTTATTAAAGGATTGTTGCGTGAACTCACAGCTGGATAGTACGGCGGAGCGAAGAAAAGTACAATCATCGGTGCCTTTTCTTTACATAAAATCGCTAATTTATCTACTAAATCAATCGTTACCGCACGATCATCTCTATCTCCTCTATTTTTTATAATATTAGATTGAATATGATCTATTTTTTCTCGTCCATGTTGCTCAATTGCATATGTGATAAGCTCTTCATAAGTTAATACATTTACTTTGAGATTAGGTGGTATAAATGGATTATATTTAGAAAAACGATATGCATGTTTTTCATACGACTCTTCTATTTTCTCTGCTACTTTTGTTACTTTTTGACGTAACAATGAAACTACATCTGTCATTGATTTTTCTAATAAAAACAAATTAAATAATGTGACTGCACGATGCGGAATTTGTACAGAATAATCCTCTTTTAAGTCCCTTTGAAGTAAGTTAGTTGGCGGCGGACTCGCTTCCCCTTCTACAATATCACAAAGGTCTGTGTTTAACTCTAAGTCTGCTGTTATTAATGAAGCCATATAAATCCCATTTAAACCTGCAAAAGGTTCACCTACATGTGTCTCTTTTCCGTAGCACAGAAAACCAGGTAACACTTTACCAATAGAGCCAGTGTAAATATACTTATTTTGGTCACCAGGATGTCTTGAAAACATAGGCTCTGAGTTTAAGACCGTTTTATAATCTAAGTTATGCTCTCTTGCTAAATCTAACAGTCTCGGAACAGCGGCCCTCATCCCTACCGAATTCACTTCCTCATCTGGTACAGCCAATAAAAGAACATTCCCATCGAATCTTCCTTCACATGCTTGTTCAATCATTGCCATTTGTAATGCGAGGCCACATTTCATGTCCATTGTTCCTCTACCAAACAGCCAATCTCCATGTTCTATATCTTCACGTACATGGTCTGGAAGTTCATCTTTATGAGAATAAAACATAGATGTTAACTTTTTAGGATTAAATGCATCTTCTTTCCACACTCCGTAATCTTGTACATCTACAACATCAAAGTGACTTACTAGAATTACAGTATTTTTTGTACTATCGCTTTTCTTTACTAGTGCTGTAACAAAAAATCGTCCGTCCCCTGTCGGATTTTTTTGTAAATGATGCTTGTTTTCTTTGAAGTACTGTAAATCAGATAACTGTTCCACAACAAAGTCTGGCAATATTACTTCAGCTTCTGAACCAGTAATACTAGGAATTTCAACAAGACCGCTTAATAATTGAATCAATTGTTCTTTTGATTGCCACTTTGACATATAAATCCCCCTATTTTTCCGCATTATGAAAACGAATTCCAATATATGAATAAAAAATGACGACAGCTATCAAAATTATAGTTCTGATGTACTGCCGATTTTTATTGATATTTCATGAGCTGCTTGTTTTACCTTGCTAATAAGAAAAGATAGTCGATCATCATTAATACGATGACTAATTAACCCAACACTTAATGCTCCTACTACTTTATGATTAAATCCGATAATAGGTGCAGCTACTGAAGCTGTCCCTTCTGTTTTTTCACCATAACTGACAGCATATCCTTCATTTTTTATTTGCTTTATTTGATTAAGAAGAATTTGCTTTTGTTCTGGTAATGAAGAAAGTAAATGCTCTACAATATGTTCCATTTCATTCGTTTTCATATTGGCAAGCATCGTTTTATTTGCGGCACCAATTGAAAGTGGAATTTGTTCCCCTAGATTATCAATAACTCGAATTTTTAAAGGACTATCAATTCTTTCAATGATAATAGAATGTGTTCCGTTTGGAATATTCAAATAGACACTTTCTTCCACTTCAGCAGCCAAACGTTTCATCACTTCTCTTGCAACAGATCTATAGTCTACCTTCTCCAATTGACGCAACCCTATTTCCATCCACATTGGTCCAATTTTGTACTGTTTTGTCTCTGAAATTTGTGTAACTAACCCATGCTCCATTAGAGAGTTAAGTAATCTATGTACTGTACTAACCGGGAGATGTGTTCCATCAGCTATATCAGAAATAGCCCAATACTCTTTTTCATTTGTAGAATTCAATAATTTAATAATACTTATCGCTCGATCAATGGACTGTACCATAACTCGCCTCAACTTTACTCGTAATATGTTAGTACGCTTAATTAACTATCAATTTAGCAAACATTCGAAATGAAATCAATCTATTTATTTAATTTTCCAACAATAAAAACATATCACTAACAACGAATTGAAAACGCAAACAAAAAAATATTGACTTTTCTTTTTAATTATCTGAAAATTATAACAAGATTTCACATCACGGAATACATTCCATAATACGGAAAAACATCAAACTTTATTCTATCAACTACGAAAGTGAGGAAAACAATGGCGCAAGTAAACAATACAAACAATGAATTAAAACGTACGATGAAAAGTAGACACTTATTCATGATTGCACTCGGTGGTGTGATTGGAACGGGGTTATTTAACGGATCTGGCTTTATTATAAGTCAAGCTGGACCTGGTGGATCCGTACTTGCCTTTATGGCCGGTGGATTATTAATGTATTTCGTTATGCTATGTCTTGGTGAACTCGCTGTAGCCATGCCTGTTTCGGGTTCTTTCCAGGAATATGCCACTAAATTCATCAATCCTGCAACTGGCTTTACAATCGGATGGTTGTATTGGTTAAGCTGGGCGAATACGACCGGTCTTGAATTTACAACTGCCGGTATTACAATGCAGCGCTGGTTTCCTGATATTCCTGTTTGGGTTTGGTGTTTAATATTTGGCGTTACAATCTTTACTATTAACGCATTATCTGCTCGTAGTTATGCAGAAACAGAATTTTGGTTTTCAAGTATAAAAGTATCTGCCATTATAGCTTTTATAATTCTTGGTGGCGCCGCTATGTTCGGCTTTATTGATTTAAAAGGCGACGAACCAGCTCCACTTCTTTCAAATTTCGTAAATCATGGTGGTTTATTTCCGAATGGACTTGCAGCTATTCTATTAACAATGGTTACAGTCAATTATTCCTTCCAAGGTACAGAGCTTGTCGGAATCGCAGCAGGTGAAAGCGAAGATCCAGCAAAAACTTTACCTCGTTCTATTAGAAATATTATATGGCGCACAATGTTTTTCTTCGTCTTAGCAATCTTTGTTCTTGTTGCTTTAATTCCTTGGGAAGAAGCAGGACTCACAAAGAGCCCATTCGTTGCTGTTTTTGATAATATCGGTATTCCATATGCAGCTGATATTATGAACTTTGTTATTCTTACTGCTGTTCTTTCTGTTGCAAACTCAGGACTATACGCTGCTACTCGCATGCTTTGGTCTTTATCAAAAAACGAAATGGCTCCAGCATTTTTAAAGAAATTATCATCACGTGGGATTCCTCTCAACGCTTTAATCATGACAATAGCTATTTCTGCTTTTTCTCTTTTAACAAGCGTCGTAGCTGCTGAA
The DNA here is from genome assembly GCF_041360755.1 of Bacillus sp. RCC_6_1. Lineage (NCBI taxonomy): Bacteria > Bacillati > Bacillota > Bacilli > Caryophanales > Bacillaceae > Bacillus > Bacillus sp. RCC_6_1. The sequence continues at coordinate 18,717 of NZ_JBFUPV010000005.1, read as the reverse complement.
ACGGTTTACTTATGGTTAATTTCCATTTCTGGAGTCATAACAATTATTGTTTGGATGTCAATTTGTGTTTCTCAATTCTTTTTCCGCAAACACTATTTAGCTGAAGGTGGAAAATTAGACGATTTGAAGTTCAGAACTCCACTCTATCCCCTTGTACCAATTCTTGGTTTTGGATTGTATGGCATTATATTAGTAAGTCTTATCTTTATCCCAGATCAAAGACTAGGCATTTATTGTACTGTACCATTTATCATCTTTTGCTATACCTACTATCACTTTAAAGTTAAGAAAAGAATTGCAACTAACACTCAAAGTGAAACTAAAATTAGCGAAACTTCGTAATATTGTACGATACAAAAAAGACAACACGTGGCGTTTCACTTCATGTGTTGTCTTTTTTTATTATTTAAATATGAGTTCACCTGAATTTAATGGATTTTTCTCTTCTCCTACAAAAGTAGTAAAATTTTCATTTGAACTTGCTACCTCAGTTGGATTTATCGTATTTCAATTTCGATATAATAATAAATAGGTATATCAGATATAGCTGTACATTATTAGAATTACATTCATTACTCAACTGGTAGTTACCAAGAAAGAAAGGAATGATCATAATGATACAGAACATATACGAGACTCATTTACATGTAAGAAATTTAGAAAAAGCGATAAATTTCTATCAAAACAAGCTAGGATTAACGTTAGCAAGAAAACTCTCCAAAAGAAGAGTGGCTTTCTTTTGGGTCGGAGAAAATAAAAAACAAATGCTTGGACTATGGGAAGTAAATAATATCGAAGACTTTGAGCTGAGACATTTTGCTTTTGGTGTAAATTTAGAGTTTTTAATGACTTCTAAAGCGTGGTTAGAGGAGCGTGGAATAGAAGTGATAGGAAGTCAAGGAAAAGGAAATCAAGAGCCAATTGTCCAAAGGTGGATGCCCGCTGCAAGTGTATACTTTCTAGATTGTGATAGAAATAAATTAGAATTCATTTCTATGTTACATGACAATCCAGATGAATTAGAATATGCATCCTATTTAAGTGTATGGAATGCGGAACACCAAGAAAAATGAATGAAATTTCCGTTCAAGTCTTTTCTAATTTTTTAGATATACTGTTGTACGATCCCCCTTTTGCTATTAATTTTCGTCGGATTTATGAACAGTTATCGTAATGGAACATTCATGATAACTCCACTTGTTAACATAATGCATTTATTGTCATCTTGTATTTGTACTTACGTACTAGCAATTCCTAATCTGCTTCCATTACAATTTGAAACATTTAATTTTTCTTCTTATCTGGCATCTAATCTTTAAACAAAAACTCCCCTTAAATCGAAAATGATTAAGGGGAGTTTTATATACGATGCAATTATAGTTCAGATTTCACCCGAACAGAAACATTATTTTTAATTATATTTTTGACATCTTTAAAGCTAACAAAATTGTTACTTTTCTCATCCCAAAGACGGAAACGGAGTGAACGCAAGCTTGTAGCAAGCGTAATTGTTGGTACATTTTTTAAAGGAAGGGTATTGTTGTGTGCCTCTTCTAGTTTATAGTTAGGTACTCTTGGACTTAAATGGTGAACATGATGAAATCCAATATTACCCGTTAGAAATTGCAAAATTTTTGGAAGTTTATAAAAAGAACTTCCCTCCACTGCCGCTTTCACATATTCCCATTCTTTATCTTCTTCAAAATAAGAATCCTCGAATGTGTGCTGTACGTAAAACAGCCAAATCCCTATTGAACCTGCTATTAAAAATATAGAACCATGTACTAAAAGAAACGATTGCCATCCAATTGCCCAGCAAAGCATTCCTACAATAGCAACGATTAAAATATTCGTTAAATAAGTGTTCATACGTTCTTTTTTTCTAGCACCTTTTCGGTTAAATCTATTTTTAAGCAAGAAAACATAAATCGGGCCTAACCCAAACATAACGAATGGATTGCGATATAAACGATATGCTAAACGGAGTCTAAATGGTGCTGCTACATATTCATCTACTGTAAGCGTCCAAATATCCCCTGTACCCCTCTTATCCAAATTACCACTCGTAGCGTGGTGAATAGAATGCTCATGCCCCCACTGATCAAATGGGAATAATGTTAAAACACCCATACACGTTCCAACTATTCTATTTGCACGTCGACTTTTAAAGAATGAATAATGGGTACAATCATGAAAAATAATGAAAATCCTTGTCATAAATCCAGCGGCTAACAGTGCTGGAACTAATGTTAACCAATAAGAAACTGACAAACTTTTATAAGCAAGGTACCATAAAATAATAAATGGCACGATTGTGTTGATCAGTTGCCAAACACTTTTTTTAATCGTTGATTTTTCAAAAGGAGCAACTTGTTTTTTTAAATTTTTAGTATTTTCTAAGGTCATTGTTCTAATTCCTTTCCTTTTTGTTGCTAATTCATATTATAGCACACTATTAGTATCAGGTGTTAAAAGTAGCTATAATAAATATTTTATACTATGAAAATCTCTTTTTTCTTACTCATTACTTACAAATTTCTTACGTCCAAAATAGCTTCTATAATTGGACAGACGGAGCATTTTATGTATCAAAGAAACTTCATATTTTTCCAATAAATACATAAAAAACAGCGAGTTTTTTCACAAGAAGAAAAAAGCTGCAATCAGTCAGTTTCACCGACTTATCGCAGCTTCTCTTCTTTTTACCTTATTTTATCGATGAAGCCAAACTGCACCTGCAGACTTGTCTTCAGCTTGGCCTACCACTTCAAACTTCAGTCCTAGCTTCGGTAACTTACGTCCTGCATCAGGAATAACGCTGTTGATGTATTGCTTAGAATCATCAAATTTTGCCACTCCTGGTAATCCTTTATAATCAAAGATACCGCGTGTTGGTGAATTTACTTTCCATGCTGGTGTTTGATCAAATGAGAATGCCGCATCGGCAATTTGATAACGCGTACTGCTCTTCACAGTAGGTTGTCCGTTTAATGTCCCTACAATTGCCTCTGGATGAGAATCTACTACTCCTAAGAACCCTTCACCTGGATGAACGCCTACCCAGTTATCTGTAAAGCTTTGATCCGCATACCATACAACCATTCCTGTATTAAATACTGGGCCACGTGCATATTGTAACGCAGTGTCAGAACCAGCGTAATTTCTCCACTCTACATAGTAATTATGTTTTTTCTGTTCAAATCCGTTAGACACAGTAAAGCCTTTTAACGTCATTGCAGGCTGACCTTCTGCATCATCAGAGAAAACAACTTTTCCATCTACAGTTAAGGCTGCATTATCTAACGCAAATCCTTTATAAGCTACTGCAATATCTGTTAAGTACTCAAATTGCAGTTTTACTTTTTTTCCTTTGAATTGGCTTAAATCGTATGATTTATCAACCCACTTACCATCAGTTGTATCCGCGCCGCCTTTTATATCTTTTTCGCCCATTCTATCAATGCGTGTCTTCGTTCCATCTTCTGCAATCGCATATACGTCAAGGAAATCATACTTCGCTTCAAGTTCGTAAAATGCCTTATAATCGAACTTAGCATCCTTTGCATTTGTTAAGTCAAATACTGGTGTCTCAAGTGTTGTATGAATGTCATTTCCTTTTGTACTGTAATAGAACTTCTTACCAAACGCTGATTCGATATTTTTTATATCTTTGTCCGGCAAGTTAACACGAACAATTCCAGGTCGTTTAGATTTTGTAGTACTTTGATCTACATATGTTGCAACACCGATTCCTTTGCTAAGTTTGTCATAATCTACTTCAAGAATATTCGCCCAGTTCCCCTTCATATTCTTTTGGAAAAACTCTTTATTTTGTGGCGAGAAACTCGTTGGCTCTGTTCCTGCAATTTTTCCAGCCCAGCTACCACCACTCATAATAGACCATGACTCAACAGGTTCACCTTGTCCTGAGTACTTTGTATCATATTCATCTGGTAAGCCTAAATCATGGCCATACTCATGTGCAAACACACCAACTGCTCCGTCTTCAGGCTCGATTGTATAATCATATGCAGCCATCTTTCCGCCCCAGTTCGAAACAGAAGATTTCGTGCCATCAATTGCATATGGTTTTGAACCTAATTTTGAACGATGTGACCAAATCGCATCATCTTTCAATTTACCGCCGCCAGCTTCTTGACCAACACCAGCATGTACAACCATTAAATGATCAATAATGCCGTCTGGCTCGTTTTTATTTCCATTACCATTTTGATCGTACTGATCATATTGATCAAAGTCTGCTAAATTTATCCCTTTTGCTACCGCTGCTTTTAATGCTTCTTTCACAAGATCTTTTGGTCCTAAAGGTCCCTTGTTATCATGACCAGTACCCGCATCAGCACCATAATCTGATGCTTTTCCTGGAACAGTAAGCCATTCTGTTACAGTCCCATCAACTGTATAGCTACCACCAGATTGTTCTTCATAATATTGCTTAAATGTGTTAATCTTCGATCCATCAAATAAAGTAAATGGTTCATCACCAAATAACATTTTTTGATAATGTTCACGATTAAAGTCCTTAGAATACATGTATCCTGGCTCTTGATCAATATTGTTATGCTTAAAATCGCTAAATTCTACAAGTAAAACAAGTACTTTATCTTTTCGAACAGCTCCATTGTATTCTTCTTGCTTCGCTGATGTAGTAGGTACTTTTCCATTTAATTTCCCAGGGTTCAATGCTGCACCTTGTCCAGCTACTGGGCCTACTTCAGGCTGCTGCGCCTGTTCATTTTCCCTCATTTTTGCATCTTTTACTTTTTTCATAAAGTCAGAGGCTTCTTGCGTAAGACTATCTCCTGTTAAGATTTCTTTCCCAGGGTTTTCCCCTTTCTTTTTCTCAACATATTTTTCGACAGCTTTTGAAGTCTCAGCTTGTGATGCAGATTGATCAATTACCCCCCGTTGTTTTAGCGCTTCAGCCAAACGCTCCTCCGGTATTAAGTGCTCATCTATTGGTAGAGATGATGTTGGTGTCTCAGCATACGCTGCGTGACCTCCAAAAGCAAACGTACTACTTAGTACTGCTGCTGTTGTTAATACCGCTAATGGTTTTAATTTCTTTTTCTTTTTCTTTTTCAATGTATTTCCTCCCCAGTGTCTGCAAATTATCGTTTTTTGCCGATAACAACATAATATTCGTTATAATACGAATATTCAATCTTTTTCAACAAATAAAATGTTGAGAAATATTTTTTTATGCAGGGTGAAATACATAAGATATAAAAACAAACAGACTCTTCTATAAATAACAGTGAACTTTTATATGTTCTTAGTTACAATCAAAATCCAGTAAATCTGGGATTCATACTTTTTTAATAAAAATAAGAATTAAATATTTTCTATACTATTTAATCTATGGATTACCATATTACTCACTATTCTCATTATTACAAGCTAATAGTGGTTCGTACATCATTATAGCGTGATTCTCTGTTACATATTGATCTTCTATTAACTGTTTCTGTTGATTATATACTTTACGTTGAATCACATTATGTCGTATATAACCGCCCCAGTATGCAGGTTGAATTGAGTGTTCTTTCTCATACACTTCATATTGATAAAGTTGCGGATAGACTGTTCTCCATTCACCAACTAAATGTTCATCTGTCATATAAAGGTGAAGTTGATACAGTTGGTCCGTTTCATTTTTAATTTGTAAATCCAAATAGTTATAGGAACAAGTCGCCCCACTCCCAAACGGTTGAGTGCGCCTAGAGTCAGGAAAGACATCAAAGCTATGACGATATCGTTCTGTTACTGTCAGTGGTGTATGTAAAGTCATCCAATATATTAAATTCGAAAGCTGACAAAGACCTCCTCCAATACCTGTTTGAAAAGATCCGTAATGTAATACCATACCTTCTACATACCCTTTTTTCCTCGTTGGCTTACCTATTAAACGCCAGTAAGAAAATGTTTCTCCCGGTCTAATGACGATACCATTTAGTTTTTTAACAGCAATTTTCAAATTAACAACCTTATTCTGTTGATACCACATATCTACATCTTTGAGCTTACGAAGTAATATCGTTCGGTGCTGAATTGCTGTACAAGGTAGCTTTTCTTGTTGAAACCTTTTTGCATATGTTTTTCCGTCTGCTAACCACTGAATGTACCTCTTTGTAGAGTAATACCACTTCCCTAGCATAATGCGATACTTAGACCGCTGTTTAGGACGTAAGTGCACTATATTCATTTTATTCCCTCTCTCTTTCTTCAACTAAATTCTAATATATTTCTAATTCAATAAATTACAGTTTTCTTAGCTGCATAATAATTTCCGCAAAAAAATAATAAATTTACTCTAGTGGAGATTTTATTTTGATGATTGCTTTATAATTATATAAAACTGAGCTTCAATACAATAAATTGAAATAAACATATTATAAATATAACGGATAACCTTAAATAAAAAATAATGAACATTAAAGAAATTCTAAAGTATTAATATATTTTTCGTAAATATTAATTGATAACACATTAGACTTTACTATATGTATAACTTCTTATTCTACAAAACGAAATTTTTTAATGTAAGAAAAAAATATAATTTCCCTTTAACATTTATACAAGTCTCATATGGAAAACTTTACAAAACAATTCGAACACTTATATTTAGAATAAACACAAAAAATTGCCACCAGTTAACTTAACTGGTTGGCAATTTTTTAACGAGAATGCTTTACAAATAGTTGAATTGCTTCTTCTGGTACATAGCACTTTCCATTGCTCTCTACAATAATACTTCTTAATTCATACCCTTTACCATTGATACGAATTATATTTTTGTTACCAAATAATTGTGCTTCTACTTTATTATGTTTTACTACGAGTAACGGGTTTGCTCCTTCGGTTTTGTCGGCTGTTACAGTTGCACCGATTTTCTTAAAGGCTTGTTCACTCTCTAAAAATATTTTATTCGTTACTTCTTCTAAGTTAAAGCCCATCGCTTTCGCCATCGTCTTCGCAATGTCTGTATTTTGGATTAAGCCTTCTGGTTTTTGAGGTCCATAAGAATGTAAGAATACATCCTCACCTGTATGTCCTCCTGTCGTAAAGCCGATATTTGCACGATTAGCCAATAATGTAGTAAAAATTCGTCCTACATCCATTTTCTTTTTTGCCACTTTTAATTGTTCTTTTTCATCATGAGTTAGATTATCCAAACCGTATAGTTTAGCTACATCTTCTACATTTGATAAATCAGATTTCAGTTTATTTATAGTTCCTTCAAGTGTCATTTTCGCCTTTTTCAATGGATCAATGTATACAGAAACCGGTGTAGTATTGTATCCTTTTGTCGTATTCCTATTCCCTATAGAGATGCCGCTGTTACCATGATCAGTTAAAGCGATGAGCATCGTATCCCCATCTTTCTTCGCAAATTGTAACGCCTTTGCTACCGCTTCATCAAATGCTAATACATCACTAATCATCCCAATTGGATCATTAGCATGAGCTGCCCAATCAGGCTTACTACCTTCTACGAATAAAAAGAAGCCATCTTTATCTTTTGATAATGTTTGAATTGCTTTTTCTGTCATTTGAGAAAGTGTTGGTTGTTCTGGATTTGTTGCTATACGATCCATATCAAACGCAAGAGCATGATGTGAGAAAGAGCCCCAAATTTTATTAGATTTGGAGTTCAATAACGCATCTTTCGTTTCAACGAAATCGTATCCTTTGTCTTGAATCACCTTTACTAAATTTTCACCATCTTTTCGGATTCCATTACTTTTCATAGGTAACAGCGCCGCTTTTCCCCCGCCTAATACGACATCTATATTTTGATATACTTGCTGCTTCGCAATTACGTCAAAATGTTTGCGATTGACATGGTGAGCAGAGAATCCGGCCGGAGTAGCATGCTGAATTTCAGATGTAGCAACAATGCCAGTTGCACGACCAGTACATTTTGCGCCTTCTAATACGTTTGCGACCGGCCGTAACTTTTCTTCTTCTTTTATTGGCTGTAAGCTAGGCGAACTTACAATAGAAGGTAATATACCTACATATCCTGAATTCGATTTATTTCCAGTTGCTAAAGCTGTTGCTGCTGGCGCTGAGTCTGTAATAGCTGATTCCGCCGAAAACGTACGAACACCTCCTGTTACAATTTGATCTAACGTAAGCGGTGCCCCTTTATACCAGCGAGCCAATGTTGTCGCCGTTGAACTCGTTCCGTCCATAACCATCATAATTATATTTTTAGGCTGGTGTTCTACTTTTTTCACCTTAGCTTTGGCCGCATGATAATTCATCATACTTTCCGTACTTAATACGCTTACTATTATAGCTCCCACTAATAGTAACTTTTTCATCTTCACACCATAATTCAACATGATTGTTCCTCCATAAACTTTGCATTCATTTCAATACACCTTATTTCCTTTTCCATACCAAAACCTACATATGTTTTATTAGTTCCCAATTCTCATAAAGCTAACAATAGTTACTTTCTCTTTCTTTAATTAAATATCGATATGTATCATTTATCTTATAAAAAAGATTTAACATCCTTTTCATTAATTACTTGTTTAACAATAAATCCTCGATTAAAAGAAATAAAAATTTATTGTTAAACAATAAATTTCATGTTAAATTAATAAGATATTAAATAAATGAGGTGCTTTTTATGAAACAAGGATCCACACTCTTTTTAAAGACCGTTGTAATTCTAATCGGAATCCCCGTTCTTGCTATGTGCATTTTTTTAGTCCCTAAAATAGGAAATTTTGCCGCAGAATTATATCCAGATATTGCATATATTAAATATCTTGTATTTATCAATTTATACGCAACAGCAATACCTTATTACTTCGCACTGTACCAAACATTTAAGCTTTTAAACTATATTGATAAAAATAACGCATTCTCAGAGCTATCTGTTCAAGCTTTAAAAAATATTAAGTACAGCGCATTGGCAATTAGTGTATTATATGTATTAGGTATGCCACTTTTTTATCTCGTGGCAGAGAGAGATGATGCCCCTGGCATTATTATTATCGGAATGATTATGATTTTTTCTTCAATGGTAATCGCGGTCTTTGCTGCCGTTCTCCAAAGACTATTAAAAGATGCTATAGATATAAAATCAGAAAATGATTTAACGGTCTGAGGTGAATAATATGGCAATTATTATTAATATTGATGTAATGTTAGCAAAAAGAAAAATGAGTGTAACAGAACTTTCGGAGAAGGTTGGAATTACAATGGCTAACCTTTCTATCTTGAAAAATGGAAAAGCAAAAGCAGTCCGTTTTTCAACTTTAGAAGCAATATGTAAAGCATTAGAATGCCAACCGGGGGATATTTTAGAATATCAACCTGAAGATACCGAGTAAAAAGAGTCCTTCATATGAGTAATGGGTTCAGTGTAGGAAGAGAAAAATGCTAATAACCATTAGAAATAACAAACTAAAACGCTCAGAAGATATTCTGAGCGTTTTTATTTCCTTATTCAACTAAAGCACCAGTTAGTGTAAAAAGCTATTTCACCATTTGTATGGCTAACTTATCTTTTAACATTGACCTATATGAGTCAATTTCATATTTTGTATTATTGATTTTTTCTTTTTTCATTTTTAACATATCGAATATTTCTAATTCTAAATTCCTTCTAGCTTCAAGAACTTTTATCGCTCCTTCTATACCTGAATGGTTATGTTCTTTTCCATAGCCTTGGTTAGTGTAATAGTCAATAATTCCTGTGGACCATTCTGGAGTTCTTTCTTTTAACGCCTTCCTAAATGAAAATTCAAGATTATCTTGTTCTACATACAATAACATTGGATTTAAATTCTCTATGATTTTTGCAACTTTCATTATATAATTTATTATTTTTTCTTTTTGTTCACCATATTTAATCATCCCAATAGTTAATGGATTTTGTATGAAACAACATTCAAAGATATAAACCTTATTGTCTTCTAGAGCGGTTTCAGCAAAGTCATTCCATTTATTAGCAATTAATTCAACATTTTTATCGAATGGTAATTCGTATATATCATTTTTAGAAATAATGTTAAATAATTCGTCCGAAAACTGGTCACCAAACTCATTTTTTATCTTTCTGTATGGTAATAAATAATTGCTTCCTTTTTTTAGAACTTTCTTAAGGAGCACTTCTTTAAAATCCCCACTGTTAGATAATAATCTATCGAACTCAAATTTATTAAAACAAGATACACCATCATAGTCGGCTGGGTGGTTCAAATTTCCTTCTAAAAATAGTTCAACTTCAATTTTATTTTGGCTTAGAATTTCATTTATTAGCTTTGCAGTGGTTGATTTTCCAAATCCAGGTAACCCTTCTACTATTATTAGTTTTGTATTCATAGTTATAAATGCCTTCCTTCAAAGTATTTAACTAAGATTAAAAAAATCACTTACTCCACTGCAATCACCCCTTCAAAATATGATATTTACCATTTCCTTTGAAAAAACCTTCTTAAAGTAACCTGACTGTTAGTTTAAGAACATTTTTTCATAATCTCTACAACTATTTTAACATAAATTTTCCATTTATCTTTTTATTTAGAACACTATTTAACTATATAAAAGTGCTTAAACACTATAATAACAATAAAAAAAGGGTGCTAAATCATATGTGATTTACATCCCTAATTTGTGTGTTATTTTATATTTTCTCTCCCGTAACTGAACCCGATATCATACGAGAAGGACTCTTTTTATTACACATTACGGCGCAAAACTAATTTGACCAGTAAACAATAGGATAATTGCTATGATCCAAAATATAAAAAATGATGAGGACAGTATTAATGAAAGAATAGCAATTCCCTTCTTCTCTGTTCTTTTCGTCATTGTGATTATTGAAAGCATGATACCTACACCTGTAAGGGCAATTGTAATATAATCCCCAACTATATTACCTGCATTGGCTATCCTTGTTGGCGTTATAAAAACGAATAGAAAACACAGAATGCCGATGAGTAAAGATACATAGCTTATTATACTGTACTTCTTTTTAGGAACTATTTCAGTTTTCATACTAACCCCACCCCTTCTATATAGCTATGAGTTCATATTAACATGAATAACCATAATTTAGTTAAAATAAACTGGCCACTTCCTTAATAAAGATGGACGATTATCCTTTAATCTCTAGTAATTATTATATACAGAAAATAAAGTGAAACTTTAATCAGTGGAGGTTTTGTTCACCCTCCACTGATTATTAGTTGAAGCAATCAGGCTGCCCGTTAATGCGGAATAAAATGAAAGAGTTCTAAAAAATAAAGACTGTACCTTTAAAATAAAAGATTCAGTCTTTATTAATAACTTCTTTTATAAAGAAAACTCTCTATCACTCACTACCTTAAAAAACTCCGAGTAATGTGATAAAGAATAATCCGCTACATCACAATTACCTTGAAACATACATGTTGAAATACCTAATTCTTTTGCAGGTAATAAATCTAATTCTCTATCTCCAATAGCTAAATCAATATTATGCTTTTTATGTAAATGATTATAAGCTAAAGAGTTGGGCTTTCGGGGAAAGCCATCGTCAATTGTAACCATATCTACAAAGTATTTTTCCCAGCCGTAATATTTTAAAATGTCCATAACTCCTGCCCTATGTTTATGGGTCATAATCACATTTTTATCTGCAAATTTCAAAACCTCTTCGACACCTGCAAAAGGTTTCATATCTTTTGGCGTGAATTTTCCCTTCAAAACTTTAATCTTTTCTTCCTGCTCGCATGAAATATTATAATACTGAATTGCATGAGAGTATGATATTTTTAAGTTTTTGTATATTTCTTGTTTTTCTACTGAGTCACCTAATATTTCAGAAAGCATTATTGTATATGCAGGATACGTATCAAATAACGTCCCATCAAAATCCCATAAAATATTCATTCTATTCACCTTCTATTTTCAAATCATTGGATGACTAAATCCGCCCTATCCCTCGGCAATTCCGTTTCTAAGTAATAATCCTCTGCTTTCCAATACCTATTTTCAAACTTTGAAAGGTTCTTCTGTGTCTCCTCACTCTCACGTAGAAACCTTGTCTCTCTTGGACAGTCCAAATAGACCATATAATGAAAGAAATCTCTCCATTCTTTTCGCTGCAGAAAAACTCCTTCAATAACAATTACGCCTACAATAGGAATCTGTACTTTTTCCATTTCACATATATCTGTTTCTTCATGAAAAAAAGGTAATTTCAATTTTGTTTCGTGTTGTAGCTTTTGAAAAAATTTCTGCCTTAGCCATTCAATGTCCCATTGTAAATAATAATACTCGTACCATTCTTCATATCCAGTATGATATCGTTTATTACGCTCCACTATATGATCATCAATATGGAAAATATGAAACGGAATGCCTTCTTGTTTCATATTTTCTTTTAAATTGGCTACAAATGTTGTTTTTCCAGATCGACTTAAACCATCTATACCTAAAATGAATCTATTTTCCCTATGCTTCTTCATAATCGTTATAAGTTCGTTTGTACTCATTACTTCTTCCACTCTTCTTTTAATAAAGAATATAAAATGGTATCATGAGCAACTCCATTTTGAATCATATGTTTTCGAAGTAATCCTTCTTCTTGAAATCCTGCTTTACTTAATAATTTTTGAGAAGCTTTATTTTCTACATATACAACAGCAGCAACTCTAATAAGTTGCAATGTTTCAAACCCGTAAGTTAAAATTGCCTGTAACGCTTCCGTTGCATACCCTTGTCCCCAATATGTATCGTCTAATTCATAACCAATTTCAGCTCGTTTATGATGATTATTAATTAAATGAAATCCGCACGTTCCGATTAATTGGCCCGTCCCTTTTTTCTCGATTCCCCAGCGAAATACACTGCCCTCTTCATAACGATTTTTAAACGTTTGAATCGTTGTTTTCGCTTGCTCAATATTTTCAAAAGAATCCATTCCGAAATAACGTATAACTGATTCTTTCGAGAAATATTGGAACAGCGTTTCTGCATCTAATAGTGTAAGTTCTCTTAGTCGTAAACGTTCTGTTTCTAGTTTCGGAAATCCCATCTCTCTTTCTCCCTCTATTCTAATGAACTGCAAATTTCAATATAATTTCCATCTGGATCAGCAATGTAGGCAATTGTTTGTCCCCACGGTTTTACAATAGGTTCAACTAAAATCTTGATTCCTTGTTCTCTAAATTGCTCAATCGTTTCTTGTACATTCTCAACAACGAATCCTAATTCGAAATGAGAAGACTGTAATTCACCTTCTGTAAGCGGTAGTCCTGTTAATTCTTTCACATCTTGCCGCGTATTCATCGCTAAAATGGTAGTTCCAGTATTAAATTCAATATATGTTCCGTGCTCTGCTTTTATAGGTAACTGTAAAATATCTTTATAGAACCTTAAACATGCCTCAAACTTTTCTACATATAAAATGATGTACTTCATTTTCAAATTCATTTTACATCCCCCTTTGTATCTATTCCTAAAATTTCGACAAAAGTCTCATAAAAACCTTGTTCCTTGTAGTAATGAGCAAAAAAAATGAGGCCGATTTCTCGGCCCCCCAGCTTATTGGCATAAAACAGGAGATTTGGTTTGGACATAACCAGTTCGTACTTTTATTATATTTTATTTTTTCTGAATTTTAAATACATTAAACACCTATTTATATTGAGAAAGTTTTTTGCTTGCATAAAATTAAAGATTTTAAGAAATGATACAAATGGAGGTGTATACATATGGAACCAATGCTATGTCCAAGTTGTAAAACAAACCGTACCCGCTTTAATATTCTTGAGCAACAAGTAAAACCAGTCAAATTAAATCCACAAACTGGTCAAGTAGAAGAAGAATACACAAATGAAACGATGAATGCTTTTCATATGGCCTATCAAGGACCTACTTATCGCGTCCAATGCGCTGTATGTGGGCTTGTTGAAAATCCAGAACAATTTATTAAACCTGCTCAAAATCAGTCTTTCTAATAAAAACATGATTATCCCTTATAGAAATAGATTTTTCTATAAGGGATTTTTTCTTTTAATAAGTTAATTAAAAATGGATTTCTTCCTTATTATATGTTAAACTTCGCACTATTTTGCTAATATTCAAAAAAGGGCAATACATCAAGTAATATTAATATTTAGGATTTCGGATCATTTTAACTAGTGGTTTATTATTAAGAATCATTTCTTATTCATTTATGATTTTTATTTGGTTATAAGATTTTAATACTTAACTAGTAGTTCTACACCTTAATTGCATAGTTTTTATTATGTAAAAAAGAGTGAGCAAATTACGTTTATATAGAAACAAAAGAAGTTGATCTCGGTTTTCCCTCTCATCAACTTCTTTTAAACTCCACTCTTTATTATAATATTTCACTTTTTAATTTTTTGATTTTCCAAGAGAGTCTTATAAAAAAGTACATCCACATACAACCTGAAAGACCTGTCGTAACTTTCGCCCACATTGGCAATCTTGATTCCATCGGGCTTAAAAATAGGTTATACATTGATGGTAATATACTTGCTGATATAATAACAAGGAATAGCAATAATTCATTTAGTTTTTGTATCCTCGTCTCTTTTTCTGAGTAAATATCAGGCAATTCATTAACCTCTTCTACCTCTTTACAAAAATAATTCCATCTTGTGAAACTTGTTACGCGTTTCCAACCTGACATTTCGTATATTTCGAAATACTCTTGTTGTTGTTCTTTCGAATCTCTATAAACCAATCTAAAATCAGCTTTGTATATTACATCTTTTGGCTCAGTTTTCTGAAACGTATACATTAAATTATATTTTTGTAATGCCCAACCTTGCTGATGCATCTTTCGTAAAAAAGCTTCTTCTTTTTCTAAATTCCATGCCGTAAAAAATTTAAATACCCTTTTTGTCTCCATCTTCCATTCACTCCCCTAATATACTATTTCCATTCCTTACAGATCTCTGCAATCTGTTATATTCTAGCTCTAACACTTCTCTCCCAAACGGCGTTAACTCATAGCACTTCTTTCTATCTGTAGAGGCAACTTCAACAATTAATTTTTCTTTAAGTAATTTCGTCGTATTCCCGTATAAAGTACCAGGACCGAGCTTTACTTCCCCATTTGTCATCTCTTCTACCATTTGCATAATTCCATATCCGTGCATTGGTTTCACTAGTGATAACAATATGTAATATGTCGCCTCAGTTAACGGAATATATTTTTGCGCCTTCCCATTCATTATAACTACCTCCGATACATCGCCTTATGATATATCGACTTACGATACATCGTATATCGATATTGTATAATCATATTCCAAAATATGCAAGAGTAATTTAATAATTAAATATCCATTTCTTTGAATTAAAAAACCATACAAATTTTCTGAATAATTTGTTAAAATATAGAAATATTAGCTCTTTTATAATGAAAGGAATGGTACATATGATAAATAAATTGAAAGAAAACATCGGATCTGTGTTTGTTGGGAAAGAAAATGTTATTGATCTACTGCTCGTTTCACTTCTTGCTGATGGACATGCACTACTCGAAGACGTGCCTGGTACTGGGAAAACGTTACTGGCGAAAACCATTTCCAAAAGTATTGGTGGTAGTTTTTCTCGCGTTCAATTCACCCCCGATGTACTTCCAAGTGATATAACAGGTATTGAATACTTCAACCCAAAAACAAGCGAATTCGAATTAAGAATTGGACCAGTTATGACAAACATTTTGCTGGCAGATGAAATTAACCGTGCAATGCCGAGAACGCAGTCGAGTTTGTTAGAAGCGATGGAAGAACGACAAGTGACGCTCGAAAAACAATCTACGCCTCTGCCGAAACCGTTCTTTGTTATTGCGACGCAAAACCCAATTGAATCACAAGGGACTTTCCCTCTTCCAGATGCACAGCTTGATCGCTTTTTAATGACGATTTCAATCGGTTATCCTACTCCTGAAGATGAGCTACAAATGATGCGACGTTTTCGGAACGATTTACCATTAGAAAGTGTCACATCTGTCATCTCATTAGAAGATATTTTAGAATCTCAAAAACGAGTAAAAGAAATATTTGTTTCGGAACCGTTAGAACATTACATTATTAAACTTGCTCATGCTACAAGAAATCATGATTATATCGCTAACGGTGTAAGCCCACGTGCTACATTAGCTTTAGTACGTGCTGTTCAAGCTTTAGCCTTTTTACGCGGGAGAGAATATTGCACACCAGAAGATATACAATTGTTAGTTCCTTCTGTTTGGAATCACCGTATCGTCTTATCAATGGAAGGTGCATTACGTACGACAAAAAATGATATTATGAAAAGTATTTTAAAAGAAGTTGACGTACCTGTGGAGATTGAGCAAGCATGAATGGACAGCGTGTTGTAACTGTGCCTTTATTTTTTCAACTCCATATTATTCAACTAACCGTTCCAATCGCGTTACTTTTCACATTCTTTTTCCCGCAACGAATGCTTATGTTTCTCTTTTTCTTCTATTATATATTTGCGATTTTTATTTATAAATATGTCGCTTTCATAGAGAAGAAGTTTCAAATCATAAATGAGAAACAAACTACACGGCTTTTTCCTGAGGAATCTGGACAGTTTTTTATTCATTTAAAAAATGGAGCCAGCATACCGCTCGTTAATGGTGTTTGTTACTTTCATTTAAATTCGTCCCTTATACCGCATAAAGAGCAAGGCATTGAACAAATATCAAAAACATTATTCTCTTTCCTATTTTCACAACCTGCAAATTCGGCACAAAAATGGGGTTTAACATTAACCGCAACGAAGCGTGGTGTGTTTCAAATTGAACAGTTTGAATGTGTATTAAAAGATCCATTTCATCTATTAACTGTACATTTACCTGTTTTTGATAAATTAAGGACTGAAATTATTGTGTATCCTTCTCCTAAAGAAGTAGCAGGTTTGCAAGAACTTCAGCAACTTTTGAATGGATTTTATCGAACGAATTTTTCTTTTTACAATGATGAAACATCTATTATCGGTGTAAAGCGATATGAGCGTGAGTCTTTCCGCTCTATTCATTGGAAGGCATCTGCTAAAATGCAACAATTACAAGCGAAGCAATATGAACCTGTAAAAAATTATAGTTGGACGATTTGTCTTTCTTTAGCTGCCGATCGTGGATTTGGTTGGAAAGATAATGTAGAAGAACTTATTTCATATGCAACATACATTTTCCAGTACACAACGAAGCACCACATTCCGTTTGAATTGTTTATTAGTGTATTAGCAGAAGGCGGTGCATTACATGTACCGTTAAATGAAGGACAAACACAATATGCAAAAGCTTTAGAAGAATTAGCCCGTATTTCAGATGATAGTACGTTACTTCCGAAACAAGGATTCCTTCATTATGTAAAGAGAAAGAGAGAACGATCGTCTACAATGATATACATTGGTTTACAAAGAAATGAACTCCCTCTTCTCTCGCAGCCAACGTTTCTCATTACTAGTGAAGGGATGGTGGAACCCGTTGAAAACTTGGCTATATCACATTCATGATTTCATTCTGCTCCTCCTGCTTTCATTATTAACAGAAAGAGATGAACTAATTAGTATTGCAATATTTTTAACAACAGGCTATATTGGAGTATTTCTTATTCATAAATTTATGCAGAAAAAAACAACAGGATTTGCAATACTTTTAGTTCTTCAAATCGTTCTTTTCTCTTTATTTTTACCTTTTTCTCTTTTTGGCACAATCATATTACCACTATTTTTCTTTATCGTACATGCGATCGGACCTGGATATCCAGTTCAAAAATCTTTAGGTGGTATTGTATGGTTTGTTGTTTCAGCTATATTTTATGCACCCTTTCCACCGTTGTGGAAACTATTAATGTTAGCCTTGCATCTTATGATTACATTTTGGTTAACCGGGGCAAATCGCAAACAACAACTATTACGTTTTGCTTCTATCATTACGATTGGCTTAATGAGTATATTAATTGTTCAAGTATTTCCTTTCATTCGACTTATTTTTGGTTTTATAACGGAAGTAGTCGCATTAGGCGTCGGCTATGCTTTAATGCCATTAATTAAAGCAGCGGAATTAAAAGATACTGAAGATGTTTGGGCAAATAAAGGACATCTCTTAAAACCAAAAATTGAAGACGGGAAAAAAATTCCTGATTTTGATCCAATACTCATAAATAGCGCTACAATAATAGTCTGTACAGCTATCGCTATTTACGTCGTTTGGAAAATATTAAAAAAACGAAAACATTTAAGTTTACCAAATATGCACGTCTTCGAATCTACTATCATTACTGATAAAGAAGGAATGAGCCAAAATCGTTTTAAACGAAATAAACCGCCACATAACGAAATTCGGAAGGAAATTTTTAAGCTAGAGAGTAAGTTAACCTCTCCTTTAAATAGAAAACGGGGAGAAACTGTTGAAACTTGGCTAGAAAGAATAAACGATGAAGAAGATGTAAATATTCAAAGTGATATTATTATAGATGCTTATAATACTGTGCGGTATTCAAATGGTGCAAACACTGTACTTCTACATGAATTTAAGGAAGAGATTCATAAGCTTTATGCATATCAAAAAAGTTTGAAGAAACGAAAGAAATAACGTAACAAAAAGACTCCTATATTTGAAGTGCACCCCAATTGTTAGACACATAATTAACAATTGGAGGTGCATTTTTTATGGCTAAATTTTCTTCAAAA
>NZ_JBFUPV010000004.1:230107-432154 GCF_041360755.1 Bacillus sp. RCC_6_1 | reverse complement strand
GTGTTACCTTGAACACCTTGAGGTCCAGTGGCACCAGTAGCACCTGTGTTACCTTGAGCGCCTTGAGGTCCAGTAGCACCTGTGTTACCTTGAGGTCCCTGAGGTCCAGTAGGTCCAGGAGGCCCGCCAGAAGGTCCAGTAGGTCCGGTAACTCCTATACCAGTAGCGCCCGTGTTACCTCGAGGCCCAGTGGCACCGGTAGCGCCAGTAGCGCCCGTGTTACCTCGAGGCCCAGTAGCGCCGGTAGCGCCCGTGTTACCTCGAGGCCCAGTGGCACCGGTAGCGCCAGTAGCGCCCGTGTTACCTTGAGGTCCAGTGGCGCCAGTAGCGCCCGTGTTACCTTGAGGCCCAGTAGCGCCGGTAGCGCCCGTGTTACCTCGAGGCCCAGTGGCACCAGTAGCGCCTGCTGGTCCAGTAGGTCCGGTAGGTCCTTGAATGAACGAAGCAGAATTAACTAGAGCAGTTTGTAATGCTGCTATTAATTTAAGGAGCTCTTGAAGTGTGCAAGGGTCAATTCGGAATAATTTTGTAATGTATAGTAAATAGTTAATGAGATTTTGAAGCTCAATAAATACAGCGCTTGCTACAAAGGTTGGATTTCTTAATATAGTTATTAAGTTTTTAATAATAGCTAACCCTTGTGCTTTCAGGGAGGAAGTAGCGTCTAGTGAACAAATAAATTTACTCAGTAGGTTCAATGTATCGATTAGGTCTTCAATATTTTGGGGAGATGGATTTGCGAAAAGTTTTGGGATTATTTTTGTTAAATCAATAATAATCGCACGAAATGTTCTAAGTTGAGCTTTAGTAATTGGGATTGATGGAGTATTCGGGATTCGTCCGGCGCTACTTGGAAAGCATGGTTTGGAGAATTTGTTTTGATTGTCGTTATAACGAGACATTAAATCTCTCCTTTCTCACGAAAATGTGAACGAAACTCATCATAGTAGATGCAGAAATTAGTTAAATGGTCATAGTAAAATCGTTTGTTTAAAGAAAAAATAGAAAAAACGCCTTACAATAAGGCGTTTTTTCTATTTTCTGCGTATTGATAATATCGCTTTAAGGAAATTTTTGATTTGAATCCAGCGAGTTTTATAATTTCTGATTCAGGAGTTTCTTTTTTTATTAAGTTTAAAATATAGGTGTTACGAAAATGTTGTCCTGAAATTCCTTTACGTAAATTGGCTCTAGCCACTTCGAGGCGAATCATTTTTTGTATAGCAATTTCCGTTAATGCCTTTGGTGCATCATTTTCATATACCCACCTGTATGTTCCACGGTTAAAATCGAATGCGACAAATAATGGATCATCACTATGGTATTTAGGACGAACTGGTTCTGGGATGCTTTTGTAATAATTATATAGTTGTTTTTTGTCTTCTTTTGCTAATGTAATTGTTCTTTCTACACCTGCGGTTGCTGGGATTGATAATGTATTAGTTTCAAAGTGAACGTGATGCATTGTTAATGCTGTAAGTTCCTGTAAGGATAAACCGTAGTCAATCAATAGATTTAAAATAGCAATATTGCGATCCATTAATAAGGGGCGCACAGGAAGTTGTTTTTCTGAAAGTCCTTCTAATGAAGTGACTATATACTTTAACCTTTTTTCTTCATCAGGTGAAATGAAATCTTCGTTACGAAGTGTACGGTCTGGTTGAATAGATATTTCCATATTCTTCAATGGATTAGGAATGTTTAGAAAATGATGCATTCTATTTAGTACAATAAATACACGATGCATCGTTTTTTCTGAGTAATGTCGATTCGTTTTTAAATCGGAAAAGTAATCTTCGTAGTCTTTTGTACAAAGTGTAGCCCATATATTACTGGAAGGGAGCTTTTTGTTTTTTTCTAACCAATGTCCGAAGTCTTCAATGTCATAAACATAACGTTTAATAGTTGAGGGTTTTCGGCCTTTATTCAATAAAAAAATAGAAAAGGCTTGTATTGTATCATGGAATTCCGTTGTCTCCATAGTCCCACCACCTTAATTATTTCTTATATTATAGCAAACTTTTCTGAAAATAGGCATTTACAAGGGGGACAGGAATAATAATATTTGGTGAGTGGATAAAATGAGGTGATTGTATGGAACAATCGATGCGAAAGAAAAACAACAATCAAATTAATATTGTGTTAAACCATCGAAAGAAAATTTCTTTGCCAGCCGCAGAAAATAAAACGGTAATTTCAAATGAAACTGCAATTAAACATGAAATGCTGCAGAGAATTGAAGAAGAGATGGGGAAGCTTGTTGGGATGGAGGATATAAAAAAGATAATAAAAGAAATATATGCTTGGATTTATGTGAATAAAAAAAGACAAGAAAAGGGATTGAAGTCAGAGAAGCAAGTACTTCATATGCTGTTTAAAGGGAATCCAGGTACAGGGAAGACAACTGTTGCTAGAATGATAGGAAAATTGCTGTTTGAGATGAATATTCTATCGAAAGGCCACTTGGTTGAAGCTGAACGTGCTGATCTTGTAGGAGAGTACATCGGCCATACAGCCCAAAAAACAAGAGATTTAATAAAAAAAGCAATGGGAGGTATTTTGTTTATTGATGAGGCGTATTCTTTAGCTCGAGGAGGAGAGAAGGACTTTGGAAAAGAAGCAATTGATACGCTTGTAAAACATATGGAAGATAAACAACATGGTTTTGTATTGATTTTAGCTGGATATTCAAGAGAGATGAATCACTTTCTTTCATTAAATCCAGGGCTTCAATCTCGTTTTCCATTTATTATTGAGTTTGCGGATTACTCGGTAAATCAGCTATTGGAAATTGGGAAGAGAATGTATGAAGATCGTGAATATCAGTTATCAAAAGAAGCTGAATGGAAATTTAGGGATCATTTACATGCGGTGAAGTATTCGTCGCAAATTACATCGTTTAGTAATGGGCGATATGTACGGAATATTGTTGAAAAATCAATTCGTACACAGGCGATGCGGTTGTTGCAAGAAGATGCGTATGATAAAAATGATTTAATTGGAATATCGAGTGTGGATTTGATGCTCGAAGAGGAGACGCACAGTACATAAACTGTGCGTCAATTTTTGTGTATAAGTTCGTTTACTCTTTTTTTGCTTTTTCTTGGTGTGTTTTATGGAAGTGTTCCATTTTAGCGCTCTTTTCGTGTGCTGAATTAGGATCGTGTCCAAATTGATTTACTGAGCTTTTTTGAGCTCCTTTATTAACGTGGTTTGTCATTTGTATTCACCTCACTTTAAAAATTAGTATAAACATTATATAAAGAAAAAATCGTTAGAAAAGAAAAACCTCTTTACGATATGTAAAGAGGTTAGATTGCTATTTATGCATTGAACGTTCTTTCGTTTCGATACGTCTGTGCGGTAAATGCCATTTGTAATGAATAGAAACCATGCGGAAGCAAACAATTAAAATGAATAGAATGTAAAGAGCCCAATCGCTAACAATAATTTGAGCTCCAATTAAGAAACCTGCTAAAATTGTCCAAAAGGCATATACTTCAGCTCGAAGAACGAGAGGTTTTCTGCGGGCTAAAAGATCGCGAATGATACCGCCGCCGATACCAGTTAAAACAGCTGCTACAATTGTGGCGCTAATTGGTAAATTTAATTTTTGGGCATATAATGCTCCTTGTACAGCAAATGCCGATAAGCCGATAGCGTCAGTGATATTTTCCCACTTTTTCCAATGTCTAATTAACTTATTTGGAAAAAGAAAAATAATAGTCATTGATAAAAGTGCGATTTGGAATAACATGTCTTGTTGCCAAAACGCGACAATCGGATAACCGATTAATAAATTACGAAGGGCACCTCCCCCAAATGCGGTTGCCATTCCTAAAATATACACCCCGAAAATATCATAATCCTCTTCCATTGCAACAATGGCTCCGCTTAGTGCGAAAGCGATTGTGCCTATGATGCTAAAAATCTCCCATGCCATGAATTTTCTCCCCCGCTAACTAGATGAAATGTGCTTCCTCTGCTATTATATTAGAAGGTTTAAATTTCGAAAAGGATGAGTGAACATATTTGATGGAAGAAAAAGAAAAAGTCATATTAGTAGGCTGTCAATTGCCACAAGATGATGATGAAAAATTTATGCATTCCATGAAAGAGCTTGCATCACTAGCGAAGACTGCACGAGCAGAATTGTTAGTGTCAACAACGCAAAAACGACCAAAGTTTCATCCGGCAACTTACATAGGTAAAGGGAAATTAGAAGAGCTTACAATGTTAACTGAAGAGTTAGAGCCGGATGTTATTGTATTTAATAATGAATTAACGCCGAGTCAAATTCGGAATTTATCCTCAGTATTAGATGCGAGAGTAATTGATCGAACGCAACTAATACTGGATATTTTTGCGCAACGTGCGAAGTCGAGGGAAGGTAAGCTTCAAGTAGAATTAGCTCAGTTGCAATATACAATGCCGCGTCTTATGGGGCAAGGATTGTCCTTATCGCGTCTTGGTGGTGGTATTGGAACAAGAGGACCGGGTGAGACGAAATTAGAGACGGATCGTCGTCATATTCGATCGCGTATTGATGAAATAAAGAAACAACTTGCAGTTGTTGTGGAACATCGAAAAAGATATCGTGAGAGAAGAAAAGATAATAAAGTATTTCAAGTGTCATTAATAGGGTATACAAATGCAGGGAAATCGACACTGTTTAATAGATTAACGGAAGCTGATACGTTTGAAGAAAACCTTCTGTTTGCAACATTAGACCCAACGACAAGGAAGATGCCGTTACCTTCTGGTTATACAGTATTACTAACTGATACTGTTGGTTTTATACAAGATTTACCTACTTCATTAATCGCTGCTTTTCGTTCAACACTGGAAGAAGCGGGGGAAGCAGATGTCATTTTACATGTAGTTGATTCCGCGGATCCTAACTACATAGGGCATGAAAAAACAGTAAAAAGATTATTATCAGAACTTGAAATTAACCATATTCCTGTTATTACGTTATATAATAAAAAAGATGAATTACATCAAAACTTTATTCCGTTTCCGAAAAGTGATTTCTTAATGACTAGTGCTTTTGAAGAAAGTGATTTATTGCGTATAAAAGAAGCGATAGAAACGAAGATGAAGAAAGAAATGGATCGTTATCGAGTGGAAATCCCTCCGAGTGAAGGTAAGTTGTTAACGCTTTTAAAGACGGAAACTCTATTAGCAAAGATGGAGTTTCTAGAAGATAAATTTGTATATGATTGTGCAGGGTATATTTTTACTCATTCATCGCTTAATGTGCAATTAAAGAGATTTTTAGTGGAAGAAGGAGAAAATAAAAATGTTTGATCGTTTGAAAAATGGAGAAAAAATTGCTCCAATCGTAAAAGAAGTAGAGAGTCAGATTACAGAAGTACATAAACGTGCGGATGAAGTAATTGAAAGCAATCAGTTTCGTGTATTAGAAAGTTTTCGTAAACATAAAATTAGTGACTCGCATTTTATCCCGACAACAGGTTATGGTTATGATGATATTGGCCGTGATACGTTAGAAAAAGTGTATGCTGATGTATTTGGGGCGGAAGCTGGACTTGTTCGTCCGCAAATTATTTCAGGTACTCACGCTATCTCTACAGCGTTATTTGGTATTTTACGCCCGGGAGATGAGTTATTGTATATCACTGGGAAACCGTATGATACGTTAGAGGAAATTGTTGGTGTACGTGGGAAAGGTGTAGGTTCATTTAAAGAATATAATATCGGTTACAATGCAGTTCCGCTAACTGAAGCTGGGCTTGTTGATTTTGAGGCTGTTGCAGCAGCGATTCATAATAATACGAAAATGATCGGTATTCAGCGCTCGAAAGGTTATGCTACTCGTCCATCGTTTACTATTTCTCAAATTAAAGAGATGATCGCGTTTGTTAAAGAAATTAAACCTGATGTTGTTGTGTTTGTAGATAACTGTTATGGCGAGTTTATTGAAGAGCAAGAGCCATGTCATGTTGGTGCAGATTTAATGGCGGGTTCGCTTATTAAAAACCCGGGCGGCGGAATTGTTAAAACTGGTGGTTATATTGTAGGGAAAGAACAGTATGTTGAAGCGTGTGCATATCGTTTAACATCTCCGGGAATTGGCGCGGAAGCTGGAGCGTCTTTATACAGTCTGCAAGAAATGTATCAAGGGTTCTTCTTAGCGCCACATGTTGCAGGACAAGCGCTGAAAGGTGCAATTTTTACAGCTGCGTTTTTAGAAAAGTTAGGAATGAACACGTCACCAGCGTGGAATGCACCAAGAACAGACTTAATTCAATCTGTTCAATTTGATGATAAAGACCGTATGATTGCCTTCTGCCAAGCGATTCAATATGCATCTCCAATTAATTCGCATTTTACTCCGTATGCAAACTATATGCCAGGCTATGAAGATGATGTAATTATGGCTGCGGGAACATTTATTCAAGGTGCAAGTATTGAATTGTCTGCTGATGGTCCAATTCGTCCGCCTTATGTTGCTTACGTCCAAGGTGGGTTAACTTATTCACATGTGAAGATTGCGATTTGTTCTGCAATTGATGCATTAATTGAAAAAGAATTATTAACAATTTCTTAAGGGGAAGCTGTCGATTTCGGCAGCTTTTTTCGTATAAAAGTAATGATTTATGCGATTAGAAAAAAGAATGAAAAAATTCATAAAAAAAATTATAAAAAATCATGTAAGAAAAGCTAACATCTATTGACACTAAACATAACATAGTATAAAATGAGAAGCAGTTAAGGCGAAGGAGGAACTGAAAAATGAAAGAAGATAGACGTTCTGCCCCGCTGTTTCCTATTGGTATTGTTATGGATTTAACACAATTGTCTGCACGTCAAATTCGCTACTATGAAGAGCATAATCTTGTTTCTCCAACCCGTACAAAGGGGAATCGTAGATTATTTTCATTTAACGATGTAGATAAGTTGTTAGAAATTAAAGATTTGTTAGATCAAGGCTTGAATATGGCTGGTATTAAACAAGTGTTACTAATGAAAGAAAATCAAACAGAAGCAGTGAAAGTAAAAGAAGAAACGAAAGAAATTTCAAAAACTGAGCTTCGCAAAATACTTCGAGATGAACTACAACATACAGGTAGATTCAATCGAACTTCATTGCGACAAGGTGACATTTCAAGATTTTTTCACTAAAGATAACTGATTCTGAAGGCGATTAGAGGGACTAAGGAGGAATTTATAATGTCTAGATACACAAAAGAAGATATTTTCCGTTTGGCGAAAGAAGAGAATGTAAAGTATATCCGTTTACAATTTACGGACCTTTTAGGGGTAATTAAAAACGTAGAGATTCCAGTGAGACAATTAACGAAAGCTCTTGATAACAAAATGATGTTTGATGGATCTTCGATTGAAGGTTTCGTACGTATTGAAGAATCTGATATGTATTTATATCCTGATTTAGACACTTGGGTAATTTTCCCTTGGACAGCTGAAAAAGGTAAAGTAGCTCGACTAATCTGTGATATTTACAATGCAGATGGCACTCCATTTGATGGAGACCCACGTAACAACTTAAAACGTGTGTTAAAAGAAATGGAAGCTTTAGGATTTTCAGACTTCAATCTTGGACCAGAGCCAGAATTCTTCCTATTTAAGGTTGATGAAAAAGGAAATCCAACATTAGAACTAAACGATAACGGTGGATACTTCGACCTTGCGCCGATGGATCTAGGGGAAAACTGTCGTCGTGATATCGTTCTTGAACTTGAAGAAATGGGATTTGAAATTGAAGCATCTCACCATGAGGTTGCTCCAGGGCAGCACGAAATTGACTTTAAATATGCAAATGCAATTCGCTCATGTGATGACATTCAAACATTCAAACTTGTTGTAAAAACAATTGCTCGTAAACATGGTTTACACGCAACGTTTATGCCAAAACCACTATACGGTGTGAACGGTTCAGGTATGCACTGTAACTTATCATTATTTAAAAATGGTGAGAACGTATTCTTTGATGCAAACGGTGACTTACAATTAAGTGATGATGCTCGTCACTTCATCGCAGGTATTTTAAAACATGCACCAGCATTTACAGCGATAGCAAACCCAACTGTAAACTCATACAAACGTCTAGTGCCTGGATATGAAGCGCCTTGTTACGTAGCATGGTCTGCACAAAACCGTAGTCCGTTAGTACGTATCCCTGCATCTCGTGGTATTAGTACACGCGTAGAAGTACGTAGTGTTGACCCAGCTGCAAACCCATATTTAGTAATGGCTACATTATTAGCTGCAGGTCTTGATGGAATTAAAAACAAATTAACTCCACCAGCAGCAGTAGATCGTAACATCTATGTAATGACAAAAGAAGAGCGCGAAGAAGCAGGTATCGTTGACTTACCAGCAACATTAGCGCAAGCATTAGTTACATTACAATCTAATGAAGTAGTATGCGGTGCACTAGGAGAACACTTACTTGAGCACTTCATCGAAGCGAAAGAGATTGAGTGGGATATATTTAGAACACAAGTTCACCAATGGGAACGCGATCAATATATGTCTCTATACTAAGAGAGAGAAGCCTTGATACTACGGTATCAGGGCTTTTTTTAGCTTTTTTTAAGTGAAGTTATTGGATTGTTTTTGATTTCCTTGAATCATTTTACTAAGAAAATTTTTTCGATAGAATCGATCTTCTCTTTTTTTTAATTACTTGTGCTATAACTTAATAATTTTTTACTGCCTGTACGACGCGACCAATGATTTTTACGTCCTCATCTGCAAGGTTGTAAGTTTGTGGCTTGTGAATCGAATCATTACTCAATGGTATTAACGTAATGATACTTAGTTATAAAACAGTCTTATTCAGGGATTCGTCAGTTTATTTTCTAAATTTAGGCAATAAATATAGCTTAGTACCTTGCAATAAACAATACCAAATGGTATATTATGGATAAGATAGGTACTGTGCATTGAACAGTACTAAGATAGGAAAGGAGGATGGCACTTGAACGTTCAGTTTAAAAAAGGTGTGCTTGAACTTTGTGTATTAGCACTTGTAAAACGTAAAGATAGTTACGGTTATGAACTTGTTCAGCAAATTTCTAATAAATTTTTAATATCGGAAGGGTCAGTATACCCTTTATTACGTCGTTTGACGAAAGAAGGGTATTTTCAAACGTATTTAAAGGAATCTACGGAAGGGCCACCTCGTAAATATTATCAATTAACAGAGCAAGGGGAGACGCAATTTCATTTGTTAGTAACAGAATGGTGTGATTTTGCGAAAGGGGTACAAGAAATTATTGAAGGGGTGGAATGGGATGAGTAAAGAAGGGTTTCTTAAAGAATTATCAAGTTATCTTAGAAAGTTACCAGAGGAAGAGAGGCAAGATATTTTATTGGATTATGAAGAGCACTTTCAGTTTGGACTAGAAGAGGGGAAAACTGAATCAGAAATAATACAAGGCCTTGGTTCTCCGAAAGTAATAGCGAAAGAATTACTTGCGATGTATCGCTTCGATGAAATGAAAAAAAATCCATCGACTTCAAATGTGACAAGAGCTGTTATGGCAGCGATTGGACTTAGTTTGTTTAATTTTATTATTGTGTTAGGACCGTTAGTCGCAATTATTGCTTTTATATTTTCTTTTTGGATCGGTGGTATTGCTAGTGTAGTAACACCATTTTTCGTTATTGGAAAAGTATTTATGGGTACTTTTATATGGTTGGATCTTTTCGTTAGTATAACGTTTGTTGGAGTAGGTTTATTGTTATGTATTATCGCTTTTTATAGTACAAAGTGGTTTAAGAGATTGTGTGTACGATATGTAATATGGAACTTCAAAATGATAAAAGGAGAGTAAATGATGAAAAAACTATTTTTAATCGCTATTGCTTGTATCATTATTGGAGTAATAGGAATTTCCCAAACATATGAAAAAGCAGTACAAACTGCTAAAAAAGGCGATAAAGAAAATGTAATTAAAAACGAAACATTAAAAAATATAGAAGTTAAGTTAGATGCCGGGGATATTATTGTCCAAAAATCTCCTGACTCTTCTTTTTATATCAAGCAATCAGGAGATGTACGTAAACAAGAGATTCGTATCGCAGAAGATGGTGACACATTAAAAGTTATTGGGGAAAGAGAAAAAGGTGCTTCATTTGATTTTTCTTTTTACGATTTTAGGTTTCAAACGTCTAAATTGACTCTCCTTGTGCCCGAACGCTCTTACCAAGATGTAAAAGTAAATTCATCTGCTGGACAAATCGAAATGAGTGATGTGAAAAGTGATAGCGTAAGTGTTAGAACACTTGCTGGAGAAGTAGAGTTGAAACAAATAACGGCTAAGAATGTGGAGGGATCGACAAAAGCTGGTGAGGTGAATTTTAAGAAGGTATTAGGGAAAGTGACCGCAAAAACAACAAGTGGGGAAATAAATATTCAAGATCATGATTCTAAGTATAATCTAGAAGCAAGTTCAACTGCGGGAGATATAGATATTACTTTATCGGAAAAACCACAAGATGCGGTAATTACTGGGCAAAGTGCTGCCGGAGATGTAACGATTTTTAATGAAGAAAATAAAAACGTAACAATTGGAAATGGTAGTAAAAAGATTAGTGGTAAAACGGCTGCTGGAGATGTGACGATTAAAACTCGTTAATAAGAAATAGAATGCATGGAAATCTATCAAAATACAAAAAAGAAGATAATTACCGTATATAAATAAGGTAATTATCTTCTTTTTATTATTTTTTAATGTAAATCACGATATACGCCAATTACTTTCCCGATAACTGACACTTGTTTTAAAATGATAGGTTCTAATGAAGAATTTTCTGGTTGTAAACGGAAATGGTCTTTTTCTTTATAGAAACGTTTAACAGTTGCTTCATTATCTTCTGTTAAAGCGACTACAATTTCACCATTATATGCAGACTGTTGTTGGCGAACAACAACTAAATCTCCATCGAAAATACCAGCTTCAATCATACTATCTCCAGAAATACGTAACATGAACACTTGGTCTGCTCCAGCAACAATACTAGCTGGAAGTGGGAAATGTTCCTCTACGCTTTCGACCGCTGTAATTGGTAAACCAGCAGTAACTTTTCCGACAATTGGAACTTGAATAACAGATTGTGTTTCCGTATCCATTCGGTCTTCACCTAAAATTTCAATGGCACGTGGTTTTGTTGGATCGCGTCGAATGTATCCTTTTTCTTCTAATCGTGATAAATGTCCGTGCACTGTAGAACTAGAAGCGAGGCCGACTGCTTGACCAATTTCACGTACGGAAGGTGGATATCCTTTTTCTTGTACTTTTAGCTTAATAAAGTCGAGAATGTCTTGCTGGCGTTTCGTTAACTTTTCCATGTTTTCTAACACCTCGTTTTCTTTCATTTTTCTTATTAATAAGTATAACATGTGAAAAAACATTCTACAAACATAAGTTCGAACAAATGGCGGATTTATGTTACACTATAGGGAAATAATAGGGAGAAAGAGGGGTTCAAAATGAATGCAATTATTTATGCACGTGTGAGTACAACGAAAGAAGCGCAAGAAACATCATTATTACGTCAAAAAGATGAATTATTGCATTTAGCTGAGCGCTATCAAATGAATGTTACTAAGGTGATTGAAGAGCAGGCTAGTGGATATACAATTGAACGTGACGGTATATTAGAGGTGTTGGATACAATTCGAGACGAACAAATTGATGTGTTACTTATACAAGATGAAACGCGTCTTGGTAGAGGAAATGCGAAGATCGCGTTAATGCATTGTTTACATAAAGAAGGCATAAAAGTATATACGCATACACATAACGGTGAATTACAATTGTCGGATTCTGATTCGATGGTATTAGATATTATTGGTATTGTTGAAGAATATCAAAGAAAGATTCATAATATGAAAATTAAACGAGGTATGCAACGTGCAGTAGAAAAAGGTTATCGTCCAGAAAAAAATTTAAAAAATCGTCATTTAAGTGTAGGAAGAGAGAAAAAAGAAGTGCCAATTGAGGAAATTGTACGTTTGCGAAAAAGTGAACTCACGTTTGAAGAAATTGCAGCAACATTACGTGGATTTGGTCATAATGTTTCAAAGGCGACTGTACATCGTAGATATGTAGAGTATACGAAGCAATTGCTTGATAAAGAAGAGTAACTATTGTATGATAATAATCAGTTTTGATTAGAAGGGGGATTCGAGATGATTAATCACGAACTCGTTGAACGCATTAACTTCTTAGCGAAAAAAGCAAAAGCTGAAGGTTTAACTGAAGAAGAGCAACGTGAGCGTCAATCGCTACGTGAACAATATTTAAAAGGATTTCGTCAAAATATGTTAAACGAACTTAAAGGTATTAAAGTTGTTAACGAAGAAGGTACAGATGTTACACCGACGAAATTAAAAGCTTTAAAAAAGCAAGATAATGCAAAATTAAATTAAAAGATGGGCGAAGCCCATCTTTTTTATTTGTAAAAATCGTTATTTAATAACTTTCCAGTTGTTATTAACTGTTGCTTCTATCGTTTTATGTTCCAATATATAATTAGCGATAAGTTCAGACATATCTGTGGGTATATCTTTTACTACTGGTTTGTTTTGAAACATAAAGAAATTTCCCCCGCCACTTGCACGATAATTATTCATTACAACGTCATATTCTTCATTCATATTAAGAGGAGCACTGTTATGCTGTAAAGATTCTACTCTTTCACCAATTGGTTTTGAAATGTTTAATACGTATGAAATCCCTTCCCACATATCATAATTATAATGTTGTGGCTTTGGTTCTATGTAGGTAGGACTTACGGTGATTGATCCATCTGTTTTTAATGTGAAATAAGAAGCAGAGAGTTCAAGAGCATTTTTTATATCTGCTCCAGTTATTTTAATTACTTTTAATGTGTTTGGATAAATATAATTAGAAACGATATCACGCATTGTTACATGTTCCGGGAAACCTGGAGATGTATTATGGAACAAACTTGTACAAGAAATTGATACATTAGCTATATTCATCTGTATTTTATTTATGAATTCTATAAAAGGATGATCATGCAAACGAGTTTGCATAGCATCTGAAATTTGCATGTCCCCTTGAATGATTCCAATAGGTTGATCAAGCCACTTTTGTGTTTTCTTTTCGTAATCGGCTACCAATGAAAGTACATCTTGGTCCGCCTCAAATCCTTGTACAGATAATAATTCAGAAGAACTCTCTTTTTTCACCCATTTATGTTTCGTTTTTTCGAATGTTACTTTTACTTTTCCAACTGAGTGTCCATTGCATCCGGTCTGTAAAATTGTTACACCGTTAGCCATTGTGTGAGAAATTTCCCGGTGTTGGTGGCCTGTTAATAAGATATCTATGCCTTCAATTTCATGGCACATTGCATATCCTTGGTTTTCTCCTGTTAACACTTCAGTCGGTACCCCGGTTTGTAAATCTCGTTCAACTCCCCCGTGATACGCTACGACTAGTAAATCTGGTTTCTCATGTTCGCGAATATAAGAAACCCATTCTTTTGTAGTCTTTAATGCATCTTCAAATAGTAAATCTTTAATGTGATGGGACTGTTCCCAATTTGGTATGTAATGTGTTGTTACCCCTAAAATAGCAATTTTTATATTGGATTCAATCTGTTTGATTATATAAGGTTTTCCGAAATAAGGTTTCTTTATGTTTTTACCTAAAATGTTTGCTGATAGGTACGGGAAGTTCGCAGTAGTCACAGCATTATTTAATATATCCATCCCGTAATTAAATTCATGATTGCCGATAATTGCAGCGTCATACTGTAAGTAATTCGCTAATAAGGACATTGGGTTTTTTTTGTTTTTTTCGTATGTAACATAATGATAAGTAAATGGTGTTCCTTGAATAAAGTCGCCATTATCAATTAAAAGAACGTTTGTATTTTGGGAACGTTCTTTTTTTATAAGAGTAGAAATTTTAGCTAAACCAAGTTCTGCTGGGGAGTTATCTTGGTAGTGAATAGGATAAACAGTGCCATGTATATCGCTTGTTAATAAGATGTTTAAAGTTACAGTTTGATTTTGTTCCAATATGACTCACCTTTTCTATTGTTATCTTCCAATTCATCATATCAAATATGTGAAGAGAATTTTAATGTGAGTGTATAGAATGTGTAAAGATTCTGTAAATAATCAATTATTTGTAAAAATATGTGATATATTTCTTCATGTTTATGAAAGGTTATTTTATAACAATGAAAAATGGAGGCATTAATATGTTGAAAAAAGTTTTTGCAATGAGCACAACAGTTGTACTAGCAGCGGGATTATTAAGTGGCTGTGGAACGAAGGAATCAAGCGCAAGTAAAAATGAAGATACGAAAAAAGGGTATGTACCGAAGACTTTAAATGTTCAATTTGTTCCTTCTCAAAATGCAGATACGTTAGAGGCGAAGGCAAAACCGCTTGAGAAGCTATTAAGTGATAAGTTAAATATTCCAGTAAAAGTTAGTATTTCAACGAACTACAATACAATTGTAGAAGCGATGGCATCTAAACAAGTAGATGTAGGATTTTTACCGCCGACAGCGTACGTATTAGCACATGAAAAGAAGGCTGCAAATGTAATTTTACAAGCACAACGTTTTGGAGTAGAGGATGAAACAGGAGCCCCTACAAAAGATTTAGTAGATTATTATAAATCTGAGTTTGTTGTTAAGAAAGATTCAAATATTAATAGTGTAAAAGATTTAAAAGGTAAAAAAATTGGCTATCAAGATGTAACGTCATCAGCGGGATATGTGTGGCCTGCAGCTGTTCTA
The DNA here is from genome assembly GCF_041360755.1 of Bacillus sp. RCC_6_1. Taxonomy (NCBI): domain Bacteria; kingdom Bacillati; phylum Bacillota; class Bacilli; order Caryophanales; family Bacillaceae; genus Bacillus; species Bacillus sp. RCC_6_1. Next base: position 417,373 of record NZ_JBFUPV010000004.1, on the reverse strand, counting down.
TTAAAAGAGGGAATTGATCCGTTAAAAGATGTGAAACCTGTTACATTAAAAGGTCACGATCAGTCGCTTATTGCTCTTTTAAATGGTGACGTAGATGCGGCTGTTGTATTCCAAGATGCTCGTAATATTGTAAAAAAAGATTATCCGAATATATTTGATCAAACGAAAATAGTGAAATTTACTGAGAAAATTCCGAACGATACAATTTCTGTACGATCTGATTTAGATGCAGAGTGGAGCAAGAAATTACAAGATGCTTTCATTGAAATTGGAAAGAATGAGGAAGGCCGTAAAATCATTAAAGAAGTATATTCACATGAAGGATATGTTAAATCTGATGATAGTAAATTTGATATCGTTCGTGAATATGGGAAGAAAGTAAAAACGCAATAATACATATGGAAATGGCAGCTAGCTGAAAGGGGATGTTTTCAGTTAGTTTGCCGTTTTGAATACATAGAAGGTAGGTAAGATGTGTGATAGAGTTTCGAAATGTCTCCAAAGTGTATCCAAACGGTACAAAAGGATTGAATAATATAAACTTGAAAATTCAAAAAGGTGAGTTTGTTGTAATGGTAGGGCTGTCTGGAGCTGGAAAATCTACACTTCTCAGATCCGTAAATCGTCTTCATGAGATTACCGAAGGAGAAATCATTATTGAAGGTGAGTCTATTACTGCTGCGAAAGGAAAAGGATTAAGGCGTATGCGCCGGGATATCGGTATGATCTTCCAAAGTTTTAACCTTGTAAAGCGATCAACAGTATTAAAAAATGTATTAGCTGGTCGTGTTGGATATCATTCCACATTACGTACAACGTTAGGTTTGTTTCCGAAAGAAGATGTGGAGCTCGCATTTCAAGCGTTAAAAAGAGTGAATATTTTAGAAAAAGCATATGCACGTGCTGATGAATTATCAGGAGGACAACAGCAACGTGTATCAATAGCTAGAGCATTGGCACAAGAAGCAAAAATCATATTGGCAGATGAGCCTGTTGCATCGTTAGATCCACTTACGACAAAGCAAGTATTAAATGATTTGAAAAAAATCAATGAAGATTTTGGAATTACAACAATTGTGAATTTGCATTCTATTGATTTAGCTAGGCAATATGCGACACGTATTATTGGATTACATGCAGGAGAAATTGTTTTTGATGGTTCAGTAGAAGAGGCGACAGATGAAAAATTTGCTGAAATTTATGGAGATGTAGCACAGAAAAATGAATTGTTAGAGGTGGCAGTTAAATGAGTGACGTAACGATATATTCGAAATCGATACCGAAGCCGCCGAGTAAGTTGAAACATATGTTAACGTTTATTTTAGTTATTTTAATGCTGTGGAGTAGTAGTGTACAAGTAGATGCATCATTTTCAAAACTGGTAGACGGTTTTCCCAATATGGTAGATCTATTGAAAGAGATGGTGCCACCTGATTGGAGTTATTTTCAAGTTATTACAACAGCGATGTTAGATACAATACGTATGGCGATTATTGGGACGACCTTAGGAGCGATTTTAGCTATTCCACTTGCACTGTTTGCAGCAAGTAATGTGTTTACTAACACATTTTTATACAGTCTAGCTCGAATGATTTTAAATTTGATACGAACGATACCAGATTTATTATTAGCGGCAATTTTCGTAGCGATTTTTGGAATTGGGCCACTTCCAGGTATTTTGGCTCTTACTTTTTTTTCAATTGGACTTGTAGCGAAATTGTTGTATGAGTCAATTGAATCAATTGATCCAGGTCCGTTAGAGGCGATGACAGCGGTAGGAGCTAATAAGGTGCAATGGATTGTTTATGGGGTAATTCCGCAAGTGAAAGCACATTTTGTCTCCTATGTTCTTTATACATTTGAGGTGAACGTACGTGCAGCAGCTGTTTTAGGTTTAGTAGGGGCAGGTGGTATTGGACTATATTATGATCGTACACTTGGATTTTTACAATATAAACAAACTGCTTCTATAATTATTTATACCCTTATTGTTGTTTTGTTAATTGACTACATTAGTACATTGTTACGGGAGAAACTATAATGAATAGAACGACGATGATTGTGCCAAAACCGAAGAAACCGAGTATATATCGCTGGATTATTTTAATAGCACTTACAGTTGTATATGTATGGGCCTTTTCAGGAGTACCATTAGAAGGGATAAAGGACACAGCAGGTGAAATCACGAAAGCAATTATGACAGGGATATTAAATCCAGACTGGTCGTATGTATCTTTGCCAGATGGTGAAGATTTATTACATGGATTAATTGATACGTTGGCAATTGCGATATTAGGTACATTTATTTCTGCATTTTTATCTGTTCCGTTTGCCTTTTGGGCGGCAACGAATATGAGTATTGGAAAATTAACTTCAGGATCTGGGAAATTTGTGCTTAGTTTTGTTCGTACGTTTCCTGAATTAGTTATGGCTCTTTTATTTATAAAAGCTGTTGGTCCAGGCTCTTTTGCAGGAGTATTAGCCTTAGGATTACATTCTATTGGAATGTTAGGAAAACTATATTCAGAAGGAATTGAAAACATAGATAAAGGACCGACGGAAGCGTTACTAGCAACAGGAGCAAACCGTTTTCAAATACTTTGGTATGCGGTGTTACCACAAGTGTTACCAGATTTTCTATCGTATACGTTATACAGATTTGAAATTAATGTACGATCCGCTGCGATTTTAGGGGTTATCGGAGCAGGAGGGATTGGTACACCTTTAATTTTTGCGCTGAGTTCACGGAATTGGTCTCGTGTTGGTATTATTTTATTAGGTATTATTTTAATGGTAATTATAATTGATTTGATTTCAAGCTCGATTCGGAAACGGATTGTTTAACTTATTTGAAAAGCATCGAAGTTAGATGCTTTTTGTGTTTTTAAAAACGTATTAAAAAAAGTAAGTATAGAAGAAATTTGTATAAATATACAGATAATTCCCTTTCTTTTTAAAATAAAAATAATGAAAAAGTATGTCATATTGAATGCCCATACATTCCCGGGAACATTGATTTTTTTATAAAAAACCAAAAAAATATCAACATATTTGTCGATACATGTTGTATAATCTTGCGTGGGAAGCTATCATATAAATGTATAAAACGTTTACTAATATAAGCGAAGGGAAGAATAGCATGTCACATTCAATCGAACAACTTTCTATCAACACGATTCGCACATTATCCATCGATGCGATTGAAAAAGCAAACTCTGGTCACCCAGGAATGCCAATGGGTGCAGCACCAATGGCTTATACATTATGGACTCAATTTATGAAACACAATCCAAATAACCCAACGTGGTTTAACCGTGATCGTTTCGTATTATCTGCAGGTCATGGTTCAATGTTATTATACAGCCTACTTCACCTATCTGGTTATGATGTAACAATGGATGACTTAAAGAACTTCCGTCAATGGGGAAGCAAAACTCCAGGACATCCTGAGTACGGTCATACAGCTGGTGTAGATGCAACGACTGGTCCACTTGGACAAGGTATTGCAACTGCTGTAGGTATGGCAATGGCTGAAAGACATTTAGCTGCTAAATATAACCGTGATGCGTATAGTGTAGTAGATCATTATACATACGCTATTTGTGGTGATGGAGATTTAATGGAGGGCGTTTCTGCTGAAGCATCTTCATTAGCTGCTCATTTACAATTAGGTCGTCTTGTTGTGCTTTATGATTCAAACGATATTTCATTAGATGGCGATTTAAATCGTTCATTCTCTGAAAGTGTAGAAGATCGTTACAAAGCATACGGATGGCAAGTAATCCGTGTTGAGGATGGAAACGATATTGAAGCAATCGCGAAAGCAATTGAAGAAGCGAAAGCTGACGAAAAACGCCCAACGCTAATTGAAGTAAGAACGACAATTGGTTTCGGTTCTCCAAACAAATCAGGAAAATCAGCTTCACATGGTTCTCCACTTGGTGTAGAAGAAACGAAATTAACGAAAGAAGCATATGCTTGGACTGCTGAGCAAGACTTCCACGTAGCAGAAGAAGTATATGACAACTTCCGTAAAACAGTACAAGATGTTGGTGAAACTGCGCAAGCTGAGTGGAACACGATGCTAGGTGAATATGCACAAGCATACCCAGAATTAGCAAACGAATTCCAAGCAGCAATGAACGGTCAACTTCCAGAAGGTTGGGAGCAAAACCTACCAACTTATGAATTAGGATCAAAAGCAGCAACTCGTAATTCTTCTGGTGCTGTAATTAATGCAATTGCAGAGTCTGTACCATCATTCTTCGGTGGATCTGCTGACCTTGCTGGTTCTAACAAAACATACATGAATAACGAAAAAGACTTTACAAGAGATGATTACAGCGGTAAAAACATTTGGTACGGTGTACGTGAGTTCGCAATGGGTGCAGCAATGAACGGTATTGCACTACATGGTGGTTTAAAAACTTACGGTGGTACGTTCTTCGTATTCTCTGATTACTTACGTCCAGCAATTCGCCTTGCAGCATTAATGCAATTGCCAGTAACGTATGTATTCACACATGACAGTATCGCTGTTGGTGAAGATGGTCCAACACATGAACCAATCGAGCAATTAGCAGCGCTTCGTGCAATGCCAAACGTTTCTGTTATCCGTCCTGCTGATGGTAACGAATCTGTTGCAGCTTGGAGACTTGCTTTAGAATCTACAAACAAACCAACTGCTTTAGTATTAACTCGTCAAGACCTTCCAACATTAGAAGGTGCAAAAGATGATACGTATGAAAAAGTAGCAAAAGGTGCATATGTAGTTTCTGCAAGCAAGAAAGAAACGGCTGATGTAATCTTACTTGCAACTGGATCTGAAGTAAGCCTAGCTGTTGAAGCTCAAAAAGCATTAGCAGTAGACGGCGTTGACGCAGCGGTTGTCAGCATGCCATCTATGGATCGCTTCGAAGCTCAAACTGCAGAGTACAAAGAATCTGTATTACCAAAAGCAGTAACAAAACGTTTCGCAATCGAAATGGGTGCTACATTCGGATGGCACCGTTACGTAGGTCTTGAAGGAGATGTGTTAGGTATCGATACATTCGGTGCTTCTGCTCCTGGTGAGAAGATTATGGAAGAGTATGGATTTACTGTAGAGAACGTTGTTCGTAAAGTAAAAGAAATGCTTTAATGATTTTAGAAAAATCTCTCCGGCATGGAGAGGTTTTTCTATGTAAATGAGTTTTTTCGACAGAAAAAGTTTTTTATCTCTCCGCAGTCAGACAATCATTGCAAATTTTCTTATATATAATGAAGAGAAAAGGTTGTCCAGATTGGGAGTGGAAAAATGAAAACGTATGAATTGTATTTAATTCAAGAGGATATTGCGAAAGCTTATTTTGGTCGTGAATATTTGTTTTTTGATTTATTTGCTCGATTTTCAGAATCTGGGTCCCTTTCGGAGAAAAAAGTGTTATATAAGCAAATGATGTATATAACGATGCCATTGCAAGTAATGAAAATTCATCATAAATTAGAACAAGCTTTGCGCGTTCTTGGTAAATATGATAGAACACATCATACACATACACTTTATACGGGAGCGGAGTACGGCGAAATAATGGTGAAACCGCACTATATTCGTATGAATACCTCTGGAAATGTCTCTATGGAAACAACATTCTTTGAGGTGTTAAGAAAGTGTGAATTAACATTTTTAGCTATGGATTATGAAAATACAAAGTACGGATGGCTGAATCCTCTAAAACAAGTACGAACATATGTGTAAAAAATGTCGAATTGTATCTTGTCTTATTGAAAAGGTTTTAGTACACTGTAAGGTAGACAACATGAAGGAGGAAAATATATGCCAATTTGGTTAGGTATTCTAGTGGGCGTAGTAGCACTAGTAGCAGGCGTGGCGTTAGGATTTTTCATTGCCCGCAAATATATGATGAATTACTTACAAAAAAATCCACCAATTAACGAACAAATGTTAAAAATGATGATGATGCAAATGGGACAAAAACCTTCCCAAAAGAAAATCAATCAAATGATGAGCGCAATGAACAAGCAACAAATGAAATAAGCGCTAAAAGACACTCGCTAAGAGTGTCTTTCTTTTTGTTAGTTATAGTTTTTAAAACTTTTAAAAATTCTGTATTTTTGGTAAACTGAAAACATCGCTCATTTTAAGGGAGGAGGAAAAAAATGAAAGTGTTTATGAATTTAGCGTGGTTTTTTAAACAAGAAAAACGAGCGTACATAACTGGAATTATTTTATTGTTTGGCGTTGCACTTTTAGAACTTGTAGCACCAAAAGTAATTGGAATCGTTGTAGATGAAATTAATGATGGAACATTGACGACCGATAAGTTACTAAAATGGGTTGTACTATTAGTAATTGTAGGCATTACGATGTACATATTACGTTACATATGGCGTATTATGATTTTCGGGTCTTCATTAAAATTAGCTCGCCAATTACGAAAAAATTTATATGAACATTTTACAAAGATGAGTCCATCTTTCTATCAGTCAAATCGAACAGGTGATTTAATGGCACATGCGACCAATGATATTCAAGCGATCCAGCAAACTGCTGGAGCAGGTGTTTTGACGCTTGTTGACTCATTAGCTGTCGGAGGATGTGTACTCGTAGCGATGGGTTTTACAATTAGCTGGAAGTTAACATTATTAAGTTTAATTCCAATGCCGATTGTAGCTATTTCGACAAATTATTATGGAACTTTATTACATAAAAGGTTTCATAAAGCACAGCAATCGTTTTCGGAAATCAATGATAAAGTGCAAGAGAGTATGAGTGGAATGAAAGTGATTCGCTCGCTTGGACAAGAGAAAGAAGATTTGCAGGCGTTTCGAAGAAAATCAGAAGATGTTGTACATAAAAATGTGTTAGTTGCACGTATTGATTCGTTATTTGATCCGACAATCTCTCTTATCGTTGGATTTTCTTTTTTAATCGCAGTATGTTATGGATCGGTATTAGTTGTAAGAGGTGAATTAACAGTAGGTGATCTCGTTACATTTACGACATATTTAGGTACCCTCGTTTGGCCAATGTTAGCGTTTGGATGGTTATTCAATATTATGGAGCGTGGGCGTGCTTCATATGACCGTGTAGAAAAAATTCTTTCACAAAAATCAGATGTAGTAAATAGCGAAAAAGCTGTACAGACAATAGCGAGCGGTAATGTTTCGTTTGCCGTTGATTCATTTTCGTATAAGAAAAATGAATTGTTACATTTAAACGATATTCACTTTGATTTGAAGAAGGGCGAAACGCTAGGAGTTGTAGGACGTACAGGCGCAGGGAAAACAACTTTATTAAAATGTTTAATCCGTGAGTATGATCATTTTAATGGTGAATTAAAAATTGGGGGGCGAGATATTCGAGATATAACACTTCATGGTGTCCGTTCTGCCATTTCATACGTGCCGCAAGATCATTTTTTATTCTCAGCAAGTATTGGTGAGAATATTGCCTTTGGAAAGGCGGATGCTACATATAATGAAATTACCCAAGCTGCAGAGATTGCTTGTATTCATAATGACATCCTCCAATTTTCAGAAGGATATGAAACAGTAGTAGGGGAAAGAGGTGTTTCGTTATCTGGTGGTCAAAAACAGCGAATCTCTATTGCTCGTGCTTTATTAACAAATGCTGAAATTTTAATTTTGGATGATTGTTTATCAGCAGTAGATGCAAAAACAGAAGAGACGATTTTAAGTGCCTTAAAGAGGGAAAGAGCAGGGAAAACGACGATTATTACTGCACACCGATTAAGTGCAATTCAGCATGCCAATCTTATTCTTGTTGTTGATGAAGGTAGAATTGTACAAAGAGGTACACATGAGGAATTAATGAAGGAAAACGGCTGGTATAAGGAAATGTATGAAAGCCAGCAATTAGAAGCTTTAGTCGAGAAAGGAGGCGTATGATGGTAGAGAAGAAGCGAAGTGATTTAAGTAGATTGCTTTCCTATATGAAGCCATATAAAGGGTTGCTATCTTTAGCATTTATCTTTTTAGTTGGTGCGACAGTAACGGAAATGATGGGTCCTTTTTTAATTAAACAATTCCTCGATGAACACCTAGTACCGCGGGATTTTGAACGATCAGCGCTCGTTACTTTATTTGTAATTTACATAGTTGCTCATTTATTAAAAGTATTATTTACGTATTTAAATCTATTGTACTTTCAGAACATTGCTTTTAAGATTGTTCAAGATATGCGAGTTGAAGTATATGAACATGTTCAAAAGCTGTCATTAAGTTTCTTTGATCGTACGCCGATTGGTACACTTGTATCGCGTATAACAAATGATACGGAAGCGATTAAAGATTTTTATGTTAGTGTATTATCAACATTTGTGAAAAATGTAGTCTTTTTAGTAGGTATTTTAGTAGCGATGTTTTTATTAGATGTAAAATTAGCGCTATTTTCTCTCGTATTAATTCCGATAATGTTTGCGATTATGGTATTATATCGCCGGAAAAGTGCAGCTTTTTATTTAGAAGTACGTAATCAACTAAGCGTGTTAAATGCAAAGTTGAACGAGTCCATACAAGGAATGAATATTGTTCAAGTGTTCAGACAAGAAAAACGTATGAGAAAAGAGTTTGAAGAAGTGAATAATAAACATTATAGTGCAGGGCGACGTACTTTGAAGTTAGACGCATTACTTTTACGACCAGCTACGGATTTAGTGCATATTGTAGCTATTGCGTTAGTACTAGGTTTATTTGGGATTGATGCTTTAAAGAGCCCTGTTGAAGTAGGAGTTTTATATGCTTTTGTTAACTATATACATCGTTTCTTCCAACCTGTAAATGAGATGATGATGAAATTGTCCTTTTTCCAACAGGCACTTGTTTCGTCATCACGTGTATTTCATTTAATGGACGAGAAAGATTTAGCACCGGTTCAAAAAGGCAATGAGAATCCTCAAGTTGTGGATGGGGATATTGAATTTAAAAATGTTACTTTTTCATATGATGGAAAGCGTGACGTTTTAAAAAATGTATCATTTCACGTGAAACAAGGGCAAACGGTTGCTTTTGTTGGGCATACTGGTAGCGGAAAAAGTACGATTATGAATTTGTTAATGCGATTTTATAATATTAAGTCAGGAAATATTGTAATAGACGGTGTAGATTTAGAAAAATTTGAAGAACGAGAAATTAGAAAGAAAATAGGACTCGTATTGCAAGATGCATTTTTATTTGCTGGAAATGTAAAGCAAAATATTCGTATGTATAATGAAGAAATTACGGATGAAGAAGTAAAAGAAGCTGCTCGATTTGTGCAAGCAAATACGTTTATTGAAAAGTTACCAAAACAGTATGAAACAGAAGTAGTAGAAAGAGGTGCAGCATTTTCAAGCGGTCAACGACAATTAATTGCTTTTGCTAGAACGATAGCAACGAATCCGAAAGTATTAGTATTAGATGAAGCAACAGCTAATATCGATACAGAAACAGAAGAGGCTATTCAAACAGCGTTGCAACAAATGCGAAAAGGTAGAACGACGATAGCCATTGCGCATAGGTTATCTACAATTCAAGATTCAGATCAAATTTTTGTGATGCATGATGGAGAGATAGTAGAAAGAGGAACACATCAAGAATTACTAAGTGAGCAAGGTTTGTATTATAATATGTACTTGCTACAAAATAAAGTGAGTTTGCAAAAGGCCTTGTAATACAAGGTCTTTTTTATTTTGTATACAACATATGTTTACTCTTTGTTTCTATAGCATAAATGTTGTGTCCTCTTATGAAACTTGTACATATTGTATGTATACGAAGTAAAAAAATTGATAGGAGATTTTATATGCAAAACAGATCAAGTTCAAATGTTACGTTTATTGATGTGTCTCATTGGGAAGGGAATATTGATTGGAATGCAGTGAAGGCATCTGGAATTCCAGCAGCGTATGCAAAAGCGACAGAAGGTGTAAACTACATTGATCCTACTTTTACTAAGAATGTACAAGCAGCACGAAATGCGAATGTATTAATTGGTGCATACCATTTTGCACGCCCAGAACAAAATGATGCAATTTCAGAGGCGAAATATTTTGTGGGTATATTACAAAATAACCAGACAGACTTAATGCCAGTTCTGGATTTAGAATCACCAACAGATCCGAGCAACAGTAATTTAACTGGTAACGCTATATCGAATTGGGCAAGAAGCTTCATAAATTATGTGAAACAGGCTACTGGAAAAGATGTAATGTTATATACAGGAGTTTGGTATATTAATGAGTTCGGAATTAGCGGATTAAGTGATATACCGCTTTGGATTGCTAAATACTCGAGTACACCGCCTGCTGATGCTGGTGGATGGACAGCGTGGACAGCGTGGCAGTACACAGATTCTGGACAAATTTCAGGCGTAGGAAATTGTGATGTATCAGCTGCAGTTTCATTAGAAGCTTTAAAAGGGAATGGAGCAAGTGGTGGAGGTAATGTTTCCCCGCCTAATAATGCAACTCCAGTGTACGGGGTTGCTATAATTAATGGAGATAATGTGAATTTGAGAAGTGGACCATCTTTACAGTCTAGTGTAATTCGCCAATTGAATCGTGGCGAAACATATGAAGTTTGGGGAGAACAAGATGGATGGCTTTGTTTAGGGACAAATCAGTGGGTATATAATGATCCGAGTTATATTCAGTATAAACATTATGTGGCGACTATTACTGGTGATAATGTAAATTTGCGTGATGCTCCATCATTAAATGGAAATGTTATAAGACAGTTACATCAGGGTGAATCGTATCGAGTGTGGAGTAAGCAAGATGGATGGCTTTGCTTAGGGACAAATCAATGGATATACTACGATCCGAGTTATATTCAGTATGGTGTACAATAGAGTGAAAATAAAAGGTGCCCCGTCAGAGGTGCCTTTTATTAAAAATATACAACTTTTACAAAGTCTATATCGAAACCATAGTATACTATAGTAGATATATTTATAAAAAATAATCGAAAATGAAATAAAGGAGTAAAAATATGAATTATGTGCTAATAGGTGCGATTTTAATATTATTAGCTGTAGCATTTGTGCTGTTTTATAAAAATAAACAGTTAGAATCAGAGAGTCAGCAAGTAGAATTTGAAAAGGAACAAGCGATTGAAACGTATAAAAATGAAATTGCAGCTACAGTGATAGAGCATAAAGAACAACAAAATAATTTAAAAAATATGGAACAGAAAAAATACAATGATTTACAAGTAAGTGCAAATAGAGAAATTGAAAATATGCGTATGATGAAAAATCAATTAGCTATGCAGCATAGTAAAGAACGTAGTGAAATACAAAATAAACATAATAACGAAATACATATGTTTCAAAAATTAATTGCAAATTTACGAGAATATACTAAAAACGGTGCTGAAATGAATACGTACGAAACATTACATTATATGAAGCGAGGATTCATAGAGCAAGGCATCATATTAGATGCTGAAATTCAAATCATGCCGAATGTTTTTATTAAAAATAATAGTGAAATAAACGATAATCGAATCCATCATCTCATCTTGTGCAAAACTGGTATTTATCTACTTGAGACGAAAGAATGGGAAGAGAAATTAATTCATGGTTTAACGAAAGAAAATGCTGGTATATATTCATTTATGATTGATGAAATGGGTAAGTATCAACAAGAAGTTGAAAAAGAAGAGACATTTGAATATATAGTAGGTAAAGATTCGTCAACTATACAAGTGAAAAATGAAGGAAATCCAGTATATAAGGCGAAGAAACTATCTCAAATTTTATACAATTGTTTGAAAGAAATGCAGGCTAATAGTATAAAAGAAAAGGTAAAACCAGTTGTATATTTTTATAATGAAAATGGAAAAGAAATAATAGATCTTTCTAGTGAGGAAACACCTAGATTAAAAAATCGGGAGCAAATTGTAACGTTCTTCAGAAATGAAATCTTAGCAGGGAAAGTAGTATATACAGTGCAAGAATTAGAACAGATTCGAGAAATGATTAGCCGGATGAATTATATAGTGAGTTAAAAGGGGAGATCTTTCTGAACGCTATGCTACGTGGCATTTTGTATGTCTATTTTTGTTTGTATATAGTAATGTACATTCTATTTATATTCGTCATTGATATGGTCCATATACCCTTAAGTGTAAGGAGCATTTTTGTAGTATTCATACCATTTGTTTTATTAGTCATGATTCAAAGGGCTATTTTATATGTTTCTAAAAATCGTAATGAAGAAAAGAAGCAAATGGTGGGGGTTTTAATAGTAGCACTCATACCATTAATAGTGTGCACTGTACAACTAAGTGTAAATGAATATACATCAAAGTTTAATCAAAATAGATGGTTAAATCATGCAGATAAGCGGGTATATATGGTAGATGATCTATTACAAAAATATAAATTAATAGGGAAATCAAATGAAGAAATTATACAATTGTTAGGAGCTCCAACGGAAACGAGAAGTGGGGAAGAAGGAGTTACCACTTTGTATTATCTTGGGACTGAACGTGGCTTTATTCCAATAGATAGCGAACAGCTTGTTTTCCAATTTGATAGAGATGGAAAAGTCATGGAATATACGGTGCATAAAGATTAAAGAAACGTAGAGGGAAGCTATATGTTATAGCTTCTTTTTTATTTTTCAATATGTCACGGAAGGGGGAGAAGGTTTTTGAGTGGAATAAGGAATGAAAGCGGAGGTGATGCATATATATAGATGCATTGGGTGATTATTAGTCCGATTGGTGAGGGGTAATAATTAATAAGTACGGACAAAAACCCCACTCATTAAAGTTTTACTTTATCATATTGTATAAATGAAAAGGAGGTAAGACGGTGAAAGCAATCCCGACTGATGTCCTGAGTAAAGAATTGATGGAAAGAGAAGGAGTTATATCTATTACAGTAAAGGAATTTGAAAAAATAGAAGTAGCTGGAGTAGTGGTCGCTGGTCCAGCGGTTATTTTGATTAATCAAGATTAAGTACATATTTTTGAAATAAAAAGCATCCGTCTAGGATGCTTTTTATTTGTATGTAAGGATAAATATGATGGATAATTGTGTTACTGGAGGGAAAGTCTGTGGCAATTATTATAACAATGTTAGTAATGGGTATTTTATTAGGATTTGTTGGAGCTGGAGGAGCTGGGTTTATTATCGCGATACTCACTTTAGTATTTCATATTCCTATTCATGTTGCTCTTGCAACATCTTTAACTGCAATGGCATTTACGACATTATCAGGTGTTGTCAGTCATTACCGTGAAGGCAATGTTGCATTTATTATAGGCGGGATTGTTGGAGGATTTGGCGCAATTGGCTCTTATATTGGTTCTAAATTTGGTTCACTTATACCAGCACATCTTCTTCATTGGTTTACAGCTGGGATGTTATTTTTATCGGCAATTTTTATGTTTATTAAATTAATTATGTTCCAAAACAAAGAACAGTCATCTTTATATAAGCATAAAGAGTTTTCCATGAACTACTTGTTGAAATGTATATGCCTTGGATTAGTTACTGGAATGATGGCTGGTTCATTTGGGATTGGTTCTGCACCGTTTATTCAGCTTGGATTAATGGTTCTATTGAGACTAACGATTCAGCAATCTGTAGGGACAACGATGCTTGTTATATTACCGATTGCAATTGGAGGTGGGCTAGGATATAGTTCGGAAGGATATTTAGATTATATATTGTTATTGCAAGTATTAATCGGGACCATGTTAGGGGCATATATTGGCGCGAAGTTTACAAATTATGCACCGCGAATGCTTTTGAGGTTTTCGATGATTATGACACCGGTTTTAGCTGGATGTATGCTATTGATGGAATAAGGTGAAATTATAATAAGTAGGGGGTTACTGCTTACAAATAGCGGGATAAAATTAATATAGCAAACTATTAATATATTTTACGAATGAATTATGTAGGTAATTCATATTTCCCATATAAAAGGATTTGTTTTAATATTATGAGTGTAAAGTTCGAGTATTCGAAGTACTACTTGAATTATATCCCTATCCCTTTTCTAAAAATGCGAACAAGTTTTGCCCTATTCTATTCAATAGTTAATTGTATAGAAATATATTGTTCGATGACCATTATGGAACGTACATAATGGGAAAATCCCGATCCTTAAAGAGGATGCCCCTAATCTTCATGTGAAAATATGATCGGATAAGAAAGCTGACCAATTGATGGTCAGCTTTCTTTTTGTTCAAAAACAATTTTTTCTTTAATTTCTGTTTGTAATAATACAGTTTTTCCGAAGCGACGTTTGCATTCCGCACGCACTTTTTCAATGGCTAGTAGCTGAGTAGTGGCGGGAACTGTGACAATAGCTTGGCGAGGCTTTCGATTTTCTTCACAAAAGACACATTCCACAACATAATTAGAAATCATATTTTCATCCTTCCAGTTTTAATTTCTAAGAAGGGATTGCCTATGAAGTTGATGTAATCTTTCGTCATTGTTTTATTTTTTTCCTCTTTTTTTCAAGGGGAAAATAAAAAAGAGGGCGAATTTTAGTAGGGGAGGGATGTTTATGGAGAGATGGATAGGTAGTGCAGCGGTATGTGTAAATGAAAGAAAGGAAGTTTTAATGGTACTGCAGGGCAAAGAGGGAGAAGAAAAAAGGTGGTCTGTCCCAAGTGGAGGACTTGAAAAGGGAGAGACACTAGAAGAATGTTGTATTAGGGAAGTTTGGGAAGAAACAGGTTACAATGTGGAAGTTGTAAATAAAATATATGAAAAAGAGGGTATTACATACGGTGTTCCAGTGTATGTCCATTATTATTTTGTTAAACAAATAGGCGGTAATATGAAAATCCAAGATCCTGATGAGTTAATACATGAAATTGCTTGGAAAGGGATACATGAAGTTGAACAATTGTGTTTAGCTTTTCCAGAGGATTATGAATTGCTGTGCCAATATATAGATAAAGAAGCAAGTATGTAAATACTTGCTTCTTTAATGTATCCAAGACAAGAAAAGCGGAACGATAACTAAACTAGCGCCTGCTGTTAAAAGCATAGATAAACTTGCAATTGTTCCTTCCACAGGACCGATTTCGAATGCTTTTGATGTACCGGTTCCATTTGCGCTTGTTCCTAACATAATACCTTTTGCGATTGCTGTTTTAATACGGCAAATACGTATGAGAGAAGGACCGAGCAATGCTCCTGTTAAGGCAGTTAAAACGACAAATACAGCAGTTAATTGTGACATGCCACCAATCATTTCTGAAATAGCCATTGCGATTGGTGTTGTTACGATATGTGGCGCTAAACTATGTTCTAGTGATGAATCAATTTGAAAATAATTTGCTAGTAGTGCTGAAGTAATGACTGATAAAAACGAACCGACAATGACATTAAGTAAGATAGCCATTCCATGTTTCTTTAATAAATCAAAGTATTTATAGATTGGCCATGCAAAAGCAACTGTTGCGGGTTTTAATAATTCAGTTAACCAATGACCACCAGATTCATATGTTTCATAAGGTGTATCTAATCCGAGCAATAAAGCAATTAAAATAATGGGACAGACGAGAAGAGGAGAAAGTAGACTCCAATTCCAGCGTTGATACATTTTTTTTGATAGCCAATATGTGAATAGTGTTAATAGTAAACAAAGAAATCCGATCATTGCGTTGATCCTTTCCGCTTTAGTAGCAATTCTGTTAAAAGTCCTGTAACTAAGGTAACGCAAAGAGTGCTAATCATAATAATTAAAATGAGATCGATTCCATATTGTGTTAGTGTATCTCTGTAACGTATGACAGCGACTGCAGAAGGGATGAAAAATAAAATAAGTTCTTTTAATAAAAAATCTGCTCCGTCCTGTATCCATTCTTTTTTAACTAGGTTAAATTTTAATGAAATTAATAATAAGAAAATACCGATTATACTTCCTGGAACTGGGAGGTGTGCCTGTTTTGCAATCCATTCACCTGTCCAAGCGAAACAAAATAGTAATAAAATTTGTCCGCTTAACTTCCACCATTTCATACAGTAACCACCTCTTTCTTTTGTTACATAAAAATTGTAAAAAAGAATTAACAATTTCTACTATACGTTCATTCAAAATATTTGTCTAATATATAAATTATATGTTATTAATATATAAGACATATTAATCGAAAGTGAAAAGGGTGTCCAAAAATGGAATTACGGCATTTGCAATATTTTGTTGTTGTGGCAGAAGAGTTACACTTTGGACGGGCGGCTGCTCGTTTACAAATGACACAACCACCACTTAGTCAACAAATACAGCAATTAGAAAAAGAAATGGGAGTTACATTATTTTCAAGAACGAAAAGAAAGGTTGAACTAACAGAAGCAGGAGAAATGTTTTTAAAAGAAGTAAAAAAGGCGTTTGAACAAATTGAAAAAGCAGTAGAAGTTGCACAAAGTGCACAAAGGGGAGAAGTAGGATCACTTTCAATTGGTTTTGTAGGTGCGGCGATATATGATATTTTACCATCAATTGTTAGGGAATATAGAAAGAAATTTCCGAGAGTGTCTGTTGCATTACATGAATTGTCAACACCAGATCAAGTTCATGCACTTCATGATAACCGTATCGATATTGGCTTTTTACGTCCACCAATTCCAACGCAATTATTAGAATTAGAGCCAATTCAAAGGTTATCTTGCACTTTGTGTTTACCAAAGGCACATCCACTTGCAGAGAAAGATGAAATACATATAGAAGATTTACGAGATGAGCCGTTTGTATTTATTACGAGACCAGTATGGCCAGCTTTGTATGATACAATTTTATCTCTTTGTAGAGAAGTTGGATTTAGTCCACGTATTGTACAAGAAGCAACAG
Source organism: Bacillus sp. RCC_6_1 (assembly GCF_041360755.1). Classification (NCBI taxonomy): domain Bacteria; kingdom Bacillati; phylum Bacillota; class Bacilli; order Caryophanales; family Bacillaceae; genus Bacillus; species Bacillus sp. RCC_6_1. Next base: position 400,547 of record NZ_JBFUPV010000004.1, on the reverse strand, counting down.
AGTATCAAACAGTTATGGGGCTTGTAGCAGCAGGGATTGGAATTACAGTAATACCCGTGTCGGCAAATAAGTTATATAAAACAGAAGTTGTATATAAAGAGTTATATGATTCTAATTTCGTTGCAGAAATGTCAGTGGCTTACAAAAAAATGAATAGTAATCCAGAGCTGCTAGAGTTTTTAAAAATTGCAAGAGAGAAGAAAAGAATAGAAGTAGAAGATGAGTAATAGAATAGAAGTAGAAGATGAGTAATAGTAGTAACAGAAAATGGATTTGATTCAAATCCATAAAAGTACACCTTATTAAACAATAAAGCGGAAATGCAACTTAAGTTGCATTTCCGCTTTATTGTTCTTTTTTTAGCTCGATACTAAATAGATAAACGTGTTCATTTTCTTTTAAGAGTAAATCAATACCCTTTTCTTCGTCAATTGTAGGGACGCTTACAGTTTCTTGACTGGTTTGGATTACAGCAGCTAAAGTTGTTTTTTGATTGTATTTTAAATTTTTTATAGATTGGATTGTAGTAGTTGCAGAGCTATTTACGCTTGGTGGCGCTTCTTCAGGAACAAGTGTTGAACCACCTTCAATATTCAGATACCACTGCCTTTTTTCTTGTATATCTTTATCAAATTGGAAATGTGGTGGTAAAAAAGAAAGCTTTACTTTCTTTTTTGAAAAATGTGAGGTAGCTATATTAGCAATTTCTTTTGTTTTCTTACCATTGTTATAATAATCAATTGTAGCATTTATTTCATCTTTATCATTTTTAAGCGTAACGTTATAAAATATGCTATTTCCTTCTTGAAAAGGAGTCATTTGTAAAATAGAAGCTTGCTCTTTTGTTAATTTGTATGGCTCAACAATGGCAACTTCATTGTTTTTTATTTGGCTACAACTTGTGAGTAATAATAAACACAAGATTGATAGTAATTTTATACGCATGCAACCTCCTCCTTTTTACAATTATATTCTAAATGTGATTTTTTATCATTTCGTTTTCTAGGACTAAAGACTTAGAAGAAATTCCGATTGTAGTGCGATGTTTAAAATGTCATATTTTTATACACTAGTAGTATAGAATGCGTATGTAATAAGGTAGGGGAAGAATTTTATGTCTTTATGTCGGTTAGCGAGAAAAAATATTATAACATTTGCTACCAAAAGGATGAAGCAATTTATGTGGATTGCTATGAGTACTATGATTTTGTTTTTTATGATATCGTTACAATTTAATGAAGGAGCTATTTTGAAAGTAGGGAATGCATTTGTATTTCAAATGTACTTTTACACACTTTTTATTGTACTAATTTTCATATGTATTTTTACTACATATAAAATGATGTACTCCCTTTTGCATGTGAGGAGGGAGGAGTTTATATCTTATGTAGAAGAAAATATGAAAAGAAAAGAGGTACTATGTGTATTATGTCAGGAGCAATTATTCATTTATGGAGCAGCATTTGTTTTTGGATTAATTAATGGGATGCTATTTTTGAAATTATTCACGGTTATCTTTATGAAAATCGCAGGGATACAAGGAATAAATAGTGCGCCAATTACAATATATGCAGTTGTAATTATTAGTGTAATTATGATGACTGTCGTTTTAATATCGATGATGCAATGTTATCGATTTGTTCGAAATTTAAAAGATGAAAATTCGTTGCGGTTTAAAGAAAGGGCATGAGAAATCATGCTTTTTTCTATTTTACACATAAAAATAATCATGTTACAGTGAAAAGACCTGACAAAGAATGGGAAGGAAAGGTTGTATAGAATGACAAATGAACAATCAATTGTAAAAGTCGATCGGTTAACGAAGCGAATCGGATCAAAGACACTTGTACAAAATATTAGTTTTGAAGTGAAAAAAGGCGAGGTTGTCGGTTTACTCGGACCAAACGGTGCTGGAAAAACGACTTTAATGAGAATGATGGTTGGTATGATCCGTATGACAGAAGGTGAAGTATGGATTGATGGTCAATCTGTGAAACAGCAATTCGAAAAAACAGCTGCGAAAATTGGAGCGGTAATTGAGACACCTGAATTTTATCCTTTTTTGAGCGGCTATGAAAATTTAACATATTTCGGACGAATGAATGGTAATGTGACCGAAGAACGTATCGATGAAGTAGTGAAATTGTTAGGGATGGGACAAGTAATTGATCGCAAAGTAAAAGCGTATTCACTCGGCATGAGACAACGTTTAGGAATCGCTCAGGCACTTATTCACGATCCAGACGTGTTGATACTAGATGAACCGACAAATGGATTAGACCCTAGTGGAATACATGAAATGAGAATGTACATAAAAAAAATTGCACATGAACAAGGAAAAGCTGTACTTGTATCAAGTCACTTACTTTCAGAAGTTGAATTAATGTGTGACAGAGTTATCATTATTCAGCACGGGGAATATGTGGCTACGCAAAATATTCAGCATAGCCAAAGCGAAGAGATGGAGACGATCCGTATACGTGTAGATGATGCGAATAAAGCAGCAGAAATATTAGGGCATGATGTTTTAGTAAAAGATAATGAATTACTTATTAATGTAAAAGATGAAGAAATCCCAAATGTTATTCGTACATTGCTTGAGAAAAATATTCAAGTGTATCGTGTATATGAAGAAAGAAAAACGTTAGAAGAGCAATTTTTAGAATTAACAGGGGGAAAAGATATTGTTTAATTTAGTATATAACGAACTGTATAAAATATTTAAGCGGAAGCGAACGATTATTCCATTTGCAGTTATTGCAGTATTAATAATCGGATTAGGATGGGTTACGGTAAAGTATTTTGAACCGGAAACAAAAGGATGGAAAGTAGATTATACAGAACGAACTGTAGAAATTGAGAAAAAGCTTGGCATGAAAAAAGAAGCTATTTTAGCAGAAAAATCAGGGGATGAGCTTGTAAAAGAATACCAGCTTAAGATGAAGCATTTAGATACGGATACAGCACCGGCAAGCAGTTCTCCACTTTCTTTCATGAGAGATACAGGTTTTATCGTATTTCCAATTTTGCTCCCATTTATCCTCGTGTATGCAAGTACAATTTTTGCGAATGAATATAGCTGGGGAACATATAAATTTTTAACGATACGACCAGCGAGTCGCTTTAAAATTTTAACAGCAAAATTTTTAGCAATTGTTATATTTGCAGCTTTATTATTTATATTTAATATGATCTTCTCCGCTTTATGTGGACTTGTTATTTATAAATTCCAACAGCCTGCATGGAGTGAGTTTATTTTCCAAGATGGAAATATAATAAAACAAAACATTTTTGTAGAAGCAAGTAAATATTATGTTTTATCGTGGTTACCAACGGTTGTGTACGCATCGTTTGCATTTATGATTTCTGTGTTAACAAGATCTAGTGGAGGTGCAATTGGTATTTCACTATTCCTTGCTTTATCAGGCAATATTGCGCTATTAGCAGCCACTAGATATAACTGGGCGAAATATTTATTGCCAGCAAACACAGATTTATATAGTATTTCAAAGAATGGAAGTTTTATTGATGGAGTAACATTCCCGTTTGCATCATGTATGTTGTTACTTTATTTGTTCGTATTTTTATGTATTTCATATACTGTGTTTTTAAAACGTGATTTAACTTAATAAGAAAAGCCGTTCAGGGTGCTGAGATGCACTTTGAACGGCTTTTTTTATGAGAATTGTTTAAGTGCTCTTTCGGCTAGTAAAGCAAAGTATTCTGCACTTATAGGCAGTGCCTCTTCATTAATTGTAAAAGCAGGATGATGCCATTCATGTGTACCGCTCGTTCCCATAAAGACGAATGAACCTGGTATTTCCTGTTGGTAAAATGAGAAATCTTCTCCAGCCATTGACGGACTAGGCGAGATGATATTAAGATTCATCTTTGTGGCAACTTGAGTAGATAAGTCTGTAAGAGCTTTATCGTTGTGAACAGCAGGAGGACCTGAATAAAAACAGAATTTCGTTTTTACACCTAATGCATCAGATACACCTTTAATAATACGCTCCATGAGTGCTGGAATCTTTTCACGTGTTTCAGCTTGGAATGTGCGAATCGTTCCTTCTAACGTAGCTTTTTCAGGAATCACGTTCCACGTATTTCCTGCATGAATATTTGTAACACTAACAACTGCATTATGAGATGAACTTATATTTCGGCTTACAATTGTTTGCAGTGCCATCACAATTTGAGAGGATGCGACAATAGGATCTACTCCAGCATCTGGTACAGCCGCGTGTGTACCAACTCCGTGAATTTCAATTTCAAATCGATCAACTCCGGCCATCAGTGGACCATCTTTAATGCCAATTGTACCTACTGGTAAATCAGGTTTATTATGCATGCCGAAAATCGCTTGCACATTACGTAAATGTCCAGCATCAATAACTTTGCAAGCGCCATTACTACTTTCTTCAGCTGGTTGGAATATGAAGCGAACCGTTCCATTTAGGGAAGATTCTCTTTCTTTTAATAAGAAAGCAGTACCTAAAATAGCAGCTGTATGAAAATCGTGTCCACAAGCATGCATTTTCCCTCGTACTTTAGATGCATAGGACAAATGTGTTTCTTCTTGAATAGGAAGGGCATCAATATCAGCACGAACTGCTACAATTGGTCCGTTTTTATTACCAGACACTTCAGCGATAATTCCTGTTTCTAAATTGGAATCAATGATAGTAATGTTTTTTTCTTCTAACCAATTTTTTATTGCTTTTGTTGTTTCGAACTCTTCATATGATAGTTCTGGATACTCATGTAAATGTCGACGGATGGAAATAAGTTTTTCTTTTAGTTGATTTGAAATAGATACCATGTAGTATGCCTTCTTTCTTCAGCAAAATATTTATCATAAGTATACAACAATAAAAGAGAGGATTCTCAAATGAAAATCCTCTCTCGTTTATCCCATAAAAGCCCGATTGGTTCAACTAATTAAAGTTTCACTTTATGCTGCGACTTTTTTATGCGTATGATGTTTACGATAACGTCCACGCATTGCGTATGCAATTTGCGGGATTGCAATCCCAATTAATATAAGTGATACACCGAACCATTGTGAAGATAGTACAGCCTCTTTTAAAACGAATACTGACATAATTGTTGTAACTGGTAGTTCCGCTGCACCAAGAATAGTCGCTAAGCCAGAACCGATTTTTGGAATCCCGATTGTAAAGGCAATAGATGGAATAACGATACTAAATGTTCCTAATCCTAAACCGTATTTCCAAAGACCTTGAGAAATGGCACCATTAAAAATAAATGTTGGTGGGAATACAATCATGACTAAAGTTAAAGCACCAGTCATTAAGAGAACACCGCGCGGTAATGAAGGTACTTCAACAGCAACTTTTCCGCTTACGAAAATGTATGTTGCGAATGTAACAGCAGATAATAAACCTAAAATGACCCCAGTCGTATCGAAAGCACCTACTGATTGTTCAAGTAAACCACTTGATAAAAATGTCCCTACAAGTAAGAAAATAACAGAAATAACTTTTTCTCTTGAAGGTAATGTTTTTGTTGCGACTGCTTCAATGATAATTCCGACCCAAACGAATTGGAATAAAAGAATAATTGCAATAGAAGCTGGTACAGTTTTTAATGAAGCATAATAAAAAATTCCGGTAAAACTTGCAGATGTTCCTGCAACGAATAAAAGTAATGCTTGCTTTAAAGGAACGCGATGTCTAGAAAATAGAAGTGTAATAGCAAGCAAAATAATCCAACCGAACAAATATTGGCTGCCAATTACCTCTCCAAGTGAAAATCCTTCTGCATATGCAAGCTTAACAAAAATAGCTAAAATTCCATAACTACACGCTCCTAATAAAACTAAAAGAGAATAACGAAGCATGAAAAATTCCTCCCATCTATATGAAGTTGTTCCGTATCGAAAATATATAACTAGAGGGAAGTATACAAAATTAGAAATAAAGGGTCAAATGAAAGAAAAGTATGACATTTTATAGAATAATAATAAAAGTATGATATTTATGCATAATCTTGAAATTTTTAATAGTAGAAGTATTATAAAATAAACTTTGCATTGTATAGAGATAGCATTTGAAAAAAATATTTTTTAAACCAATATGTATATAGACGTACTAGTAACGTGCTAATTATTTGAGAAACTATGTTACCTTTGTTATGGTAATAACAATTAAAGGAGTTTTATAATCCATTTGGGTTTTTTCTATATAATAGAAGGAAATGAAAACGTTTTATTAGAAACTGTGAGGAAGTGCGGTTTTTCTTATTGCCACGTTGTAAAAGTGATTTCACGAATTGTTCATAGTATTTTTATGTGTTTTTGTTACAATATTTAGGGAGAGGAGTGGAATGATGCAAGATATTAGTATTTTTTTAGCGTTTGGCGCCGGGTTCTTATCATTTATTTCCCCATGTTGCTTACCGCTTTATCCGGCATTTTTATCGTACATAACAGGTATGTCGGTTTCTGAATTGAAAGAAGAAAATGCAATGCTTCGCAAAAGAAGTATGATACATACAGCGTTTTTCTTACTTGGATTTTCAATTATATTTATTGCAATTGGATTTGGTACAAGTTTTATTGGAGGAATCTTTACTGACTATAAAGATTTAATCAGACAGTTAGGTGGTATATTTATCATCGTGTTCGGCTTAATTATTGTCGGGGTGTTTAAGCCGAAATTTTTAATGCAAGACCGTAAATTTACATTTAAAAATCGTCCAAGTGGCTATTTTGGATCAGTACTAATCGGATTAGCTTTTGCAGCAGGATGGACGCCATGTACCGGACCAATTCTAGTGTCTGTAATTGGATTAGCAGCAACAAATCCAGAATCAGCAATGATATATATGATTGCTTACATACTTGGATTTGCAATCCCGTTTTTCGTACTGTCATTCTTTATTACGAAAATGTCTTGGATTAAAAGAAATAGTATGGCCTTCATGAAAGTCGGAGGATATATTATGATTGTTATGGGTGTCTTCCTATACTTTAACTGGATGACGAAAATTATCGTATATTTCTCAAGTTTATTTGGTGGTTTTACTGGTTTTTAGTATTATTCTGCGAAAATGTTGGAAATACTAACGGAAAAGCATATAATGAAAGTATATTTTGCATATAGCCACAAAAAAGGATGAGAAAATATGAACATAGTTCTTTTATCAAGTATCGTTGCTGTTTGTATGGCTGTCGGTGCGATGTTTATTCGTTTAAAAGCAGCTAAGAAACCTGCAACATTGAAAAAAATTATACTTCCACCATTTTTTATGAGTACGGGTGCATTGATGTATGTTTTCCCTGAATTTCGATTAACTCCAGCAGAAATGTTAGAAGCAATTGGTGTCGGTTTGATTTTCTCTATTTTTCTTATTAAAACATCTAAATTTGAAATTAGAGGACAAGAGATTTATTTGAAGCGTTCAAAAGCCTTTGTTTTCATATTAATTGGATTACTTGTAGTGCGGATTGTATTTAAAACCTACTTAAGTCAATCTCTTGATTTAGGACAACTTAGTGGCATGTTCTTCTTACTTGCGTTTGCGATGATTGTGTCATGGAGAATTGCAATGTATCGTTCCTTTACGAAATTACAGAAGGAAATGGAAAAAGAAGATGGTTTTTATAATGAAAAAGATATGAAGCTAACTTAAAAACTGTATATGTACCAAATAAAAAGACAGCGTCAAAGGCGCTGTCTTTTTTATCGAAAATAATATGAAGTTACTTTGCGAGTAAAGATTGATAGTTAGAATAATCAATCTTTTTTTCTTGTAGTTTTTTTATTAAAAATTTATGATCACGCTTTGGTGTGGCAATGATATATCCCTTAATAATCAAGTCTTGTGTAATTTGAGAGGCATTTTCTTGTAATGCAAGTTCCCCGATTTTGCCAGCAATCTTTGATTTTGCAACATCACGAAATAGTTCTGGAACAGGACTTACAAGCTCTTCTAACAATTGTTTTTGTTCGTCAGCCCATAAATGTCTCGTTTTATTTATGTAGTGTTCTTCCCAATCCAAAATGGACATGCCGTCTTCTTTTGGTAAACGTTTTAAAAATTTTCTGAACATAAAGTATCCACCGATAGACATAAGCCCTAATAAAATAACCGTCCATAATACAATGAACCAACTGAACCATCCTTCGAGCACGCATATCCCCCCTTAATGATAGCGGTTTTCTTTTATTCATATTATATACAGTGAGATTCATAGAAAGCAAGAACGCTTGGTCATTTTGACCAAGCGTTATAGTTTAAACGAAGTATAGTTGTTCAACACATAAATTATTATTATCGTCTTCAACATACTCAATAATAAGTGTGCCAACTTTACGATCTTTATCTTCAGTTGTGAAAATAGAGTAAGAAGTAAAACGTGTTTTTGATAGGCCGCTTATATGTGTAGGTAAAGAAATGTAGTCGTTATCGCGGAAGAATTCCATCAGTTCAATATCCTCAAATTCTTTTCGGTCAACTTGTTTGTTTGTATAGCGGCGTTGAAGTTGTTTTAAAGATTCATTCCAAGAAATTGCTTTTGTGTCGTATACCATTGTTCTATCTCCTTACTGTATGTAATTACTAAGAACATACGTTCTAATTTAGTATACTCTTTTTATTAGAAAAGGGAAAGCAAAAAATAATGTAAGCTTGGATTTCCAAGCTTACATTATTGATGTGTCCGTCATAATCTCTATTTTTCATTATAAGTTAGATATGAATAAGAAACAAGATGATATATATAATGTTGAGAGTTTTCAAGATTCTGTATATTATAGGTGTACTAAAGTGTAAGGGAATGAGAGGTGTGGCATACGTAATTTCACTGCAAGGGCCGATGGCTAGCGGAAAAACAACATTAGCAAAAAGGTTAGAAAAGAGAGGGTTTCGAGTTATATATGAAAATCCATATCCAATTGTAGAGAAGCGAAAAAAATTGAATTTAGATATGAATTCAAAAGTAGGGTTTATTATGAATCAAAAAATGTTTATGGAAGCAAAAATAAAGGAGTTTCAAAATGTGAAAGATTCAGTCGTAATTTTTGATCGCGGACCAGAAGACATTGAGTTCTTTACACTCTTTTATCCAACGATTATAGGAGAAGAGTGGGATATAGAAACTGAATTGAAAGATGAATTATATAAATTAAGAGCATGCCGTTCGGATGTGATTTTTTACTTAGATGTTACGAAAAAGAATGTATATGATAGAAAAAATAATGATAGAACAAGAAACAGAAGTACGTTTGCGGAGCAATTTAAATTAGTAGAAACTGAAAAAGACTGGTATAAACAATTTCCTGTAACTTATGTGGACACGAATAGATTAACAGTGGACGATTTAGAGGTATATTTTATGGACTGGTTAAAGGAGAGAGAGCTATGACAAAAATACTTTTATTTGTATACTCAACATTTGCAGAGTTTGAAATAACAGTAGCGACGGCATTGCTGAAAAATAAATATGAAATCATTACAGCGGGCTTAACTAAAGAATTGGTTATAAGTGAAACTGGATTGCAAGTGCAGCCGCATATAGAAGTAAGTGAAGTACGTGTAGATGAGTATGAGGGGATACTTATTCCAGGTGGAGAAGAAGGACAGTTGGAAGATGCAAAACCTCTTTTTTCAATCATTCGTCAATTTCATGAACAAGAAAAATTAGTGGCGGCAATTTGTGCTGGACCGTATGCACTAGCAAAAGCAGGGTTATTTAAAGGGATTTCTTATACTGCGACTATAGATTATCAAAAATTTGATTGTTTTCCAGTAGAAAATTTCGTGTATGAAGAAGTTGTGAAACACTCAAATATCATTACAGCACAAGGGCATGCATTTGTACCATTTGGAATAGCAATTGCCTCTTATTTTGGAGTGGCAGACGAACATAATACAGATTTTTATTGTGGTAAAGGCAATGTAGTAATGGAGAAACTTTTACGAGAAAACGTGTAGAAGCTAGCAAATGCTAGCTTTTTTCTTTTTGACATCGATAAATGGCTAACGTTTTTGGGTCACGCCATATACCGTTATGAAGTGACAATTCATTTTCTACTTCTTCTTTTAGCCATACCTTCATTTCTGCGTGAAGGTATGTATTATCAGGTATATTTAGCGACGGAAACATGCTAGAAATATAGTTTACAATCGGAGTAGCATGATGAAAAACGAGAGCATTATGAATAACTGTTTCTTCAACAGTTGGAAAAACAGATTGTAATATCTCTTTACCGTTTTCTAAACAAAATGGAGTGACTGATGATGTTGTTTTCGGTAAATCAAATGCGTCTAACATACGGTTACACATTTCAACTATACGAGGTAGTGTAACGCTAGAATTTGTTGTAGCTAAAAGTGTTCCACCAGGACGAATTACTTTATGGAATCCTTGAATTGTTTTTTCAACATCTTTCACATGGTATAACATATGTCTTGCAATTATTAGGTCATAACAATTTGTTTCGAAAGGAAGTTTACTAGCATCCCCTCGTTTCCATTCTATTAAGTTATTTGTTTTAGCAGCTTCAGCAAGCATAGCTTCGGATTGATCAAACCCGGTTAATGGGCCTTTATGACCATTTGTTTGTAAAAGGGAAAGGAATTTTCCACTAGCGCACCCAACCTCTAATATGTTTTCTTCCCCTTGAAGTTGTAAATGTTCAATGACGATCTTATCTAAATCTACGTGTTTTTCTTCGTAATGTGTATGTGTGTCGATGCGTGTTTGTAAATGGTTGCTAACGTTATATTGACGTTTTACATCATTCATTTTTTCACATTCCACCTTCGTGCAAAATTGCTGAATCGCATGTGTTAATACGTCGGTTTTCTTTAAACCTTCGTAATGGAGTGCAGCTTCAAACCTTGCAAGTAATTTTTCTTCAATTCGAAAATGAATATCTTTTCGCTTCGTCATTGAAATCTCGCCCCTTTGCATCTGTTAATGAGACTATAGCATGCTTGGAAAAATTGTGTAAATAATTTGTGTACACAAATGGAGGGGATAAAAAAATTGTTTGAATGTGAGTTTAAACTATTGACGATTTAAACGTTTTCATATATTCTTAAATTAAGTAATATTCAAATAATTCAAAAGAAATGAGAGAGTCACATGCTTCTTCAAGGAACACATCGAATTGGTCGTATGGCCATGCTGTTGGCACTTGCGGATGAGAATGAAAGTCCTGTATTATCCATTCCAAAAGGTTGGAAGTATTGTACGGGGAAAGTGGGTTCGATGAATTCGCAAAAGGTTGTCGCAGCAATGGAAACAGCGGCTAAAAGCAACCAAGTTATTGAAACAGACGTTTACAGAGAAACACATGCACTTTATCATGCAATTATGGAAGCTTTGTACGGAGTGACGAGAGGTCAAATTCAGTTAGCAGACGTTCTTCGTACAGTAGGACTTCGTTTTGCGATTGTGCGCGGTACACCATACGACGGAAAAAAAGAAGGCGAATGGGTTGCTGTTGCATTATATGGAACGATTGGTGCACCTGTAAAAGGATCTGAGCATGAGGCGATTGGTTTAGGAATTAATCACATATGATTTGCCCATAGTCTATTAGTTAGAAGGGGGCCTTACTTTTTTAGGACAGAAGTCTGTCTTAAAAAGATAAGGTCCCCTTTTGCCTTTTTAAGGAGGAAAAATGATGATTACGTTAACAGGACATACATTGACAGTTGAAGAAATGAAGAGGTTATTACTGGAAGGAGAAGGTGTAACAGCTTGTCCAACTAGTATGCAAAAGGTAGCGGAGTGCCGCGAAGTAGTTGAGAAAATTGTAGAGGACGGAAAAGTCGTTTACGGAATTACAACTGGATTTGGAAAGTTTAGTGATGTGCTTATCCAAAAAGATGATGTAAAGGCACTTCAACATAATTTAATTCAGTCACATGCATGTGGGATTGGTGATCCATTCCCGGAAGAAGTATCGCGTGGAATGTTAATTTTACGAGCGAACACGATGCTTAAAGGAGTATCTGGTGTTAGGCCGCTTGTTGTAAATATGCTTCTTGAGTTTGTAAACCGTAAAATTCATCCAGTCGTTCCGCAACAAGGTTCACTTGGTGCAAGTGGCGATTTAGCACCTTTATCTCATCTTGCGCTCGTATTATTAGGCGAAGGTGAAGTGTTCTATAAGGGGAAACGCGTTCATGCAATGGTTGCTCTTACAGAAGAAGGGCTTGAGCCAATTGAACTTGAAGCAAAAGAAGGTCTTGCGTTAATTAATGGTACGCAGGCGATGACAGCACAAGGAGTTCTTTCTTATATAGAAGCAGAAGCAACGGCGTATCAAGCTGAACTAATTGCTTCGATGACAATTGAAGGGTTACAAGGCATTATTGATGCATTTGATGAAAATGTTCATAAAGCACGTGGTTATAAAGAGCAAGTGGAAGTAGCGAGCAGAATTCGTGACATTCTTCATGATAGTAAATTAACAACAAAACAAGGAGAACTACGTGTACAGGATGCCTATTCACTTCGCTGTATCCCGCAAGTACACGGTGCTTCTTGGCAAGTTTTAAATTATGTGAAAGAAAAATTAGAAATTGAAATGAATGCAGCAACAGATAATCCGCTTATCTTTGATGGTGGGGAAAAAGTAATTTCGGGCGGGAATTTCCATGGTCAACCGATTGCGTTTGCGATGGACTTCTTAAAAGTAGGAATGGCAGAACTTGCAAATATTTCGGAGCGCCGTATTGAACGTTTAGTGAATCCGCAATTAAATGATTTACCACCATTTTTAAGTCCAGAACCAGGACTTCAGTCTGGTGCAATGATTATGCAATATGCTGCAGCGTCACTAGTTTCTGAAAATAAAACGTTGGCACATCCGGCGAGTGTAGATTCAATTCCGTCTTCTGCTAACCAAGAAGATCATGTAAGTATGGGAACAATTGCTTCACGCCATGCACATCAGATTATTCAAAATGCAAGACGTGTTCTTTCTATTGAGATGATTTGTGCGATGCAAGCAGCAGAATATCGCGGAATTGAAAACATGAGTACAGTGACGAAGAGCTTCTACCATCAAGGTCGTCAGCAGGTGCCATCTATTAAAAATGACCGTATATTCTCAACAGATATTGAAAATATTGCGCATTGGTTAAAAACGAATTATTCGATAAAAGAAAGATTAGATGTAAACGCAGCACTATAAAATGAGAAAAGGGAGAGATTGAAATGGAAAAAGTACAACAAACAATTCGCGCGCCAAGAGGTACAGAGTTACAAACGAAAGGGTGGGTGCAAGAAGCTGCACTTCGTATGTTAATGAACAATTTAGATCCTGAAGTTGCTGAAAAACCAGAAGAATTAGTTGTATATGGCGGAATTGGCCGTGCAGCTCGTAACTGGGAAAGTTATCAGGCGATTGTAGATTCATTAAAAACGTTAGAAAGCGATGAAACGTTACTTGTTCAATCAGGAAAACCAGTTGCCATTTTTAAATCACATGAAGATGCACCTCGCGTTCTGTTAGCGAACTCAAACTTAGTACCGAAATGGGCAAACTGGGATCACTTCCGAGAACTAGAGAAAAAAGGTCTTATGATGTACGGACAAATGACAGCTGGTAGCTGGATTTACATTGGAACGCAAGGGATTCTACAAGGAACATATGAAACATTTGGTGAAGCAGCTCGTCAACATTTCGATGGTTCATTAAAAGGTACATTAACACTTACTGCTGGTTTAGGTGGTATGGGTGGTGCACAACCTCTTGCTGTAACGATGAACGGCGGTGTTGTCATTGCTATTGATGTTGATAAGCGCAGCATCGATCGTCGTATTGAAAAGAGATACTGTGATATGTATACAGAATCATTAGAAGAAGCGTTAACGGTTGCGAACGAGTATAAAGAGAAGAAAGAACCGATTTCTATTGGTTTATTAGGAAATGCGGCAGAAATTTTACCAGAACTAGTGAAGCGCAATATTACACCAGACTTAGTTACAGATCAAACATCTGCTCATGATCCATTAAACGGTTATATTCCAGTAGGCTACACGTTAGAAGAAGCAGCGAAACTTCGTGAAGAAGATCCAGAACGCTACGTACAATTATCAAAAGAAAGTATGACAAAACATGTGGAAGCAATGCTTGCTATGCAAGAAAAAGGCGCAATTACATTTGATTACGGAAATAACATTCGCCAAGTTGCTTTCGATGAAGGTTTGAAAAATGCATTCGATTTCCCAGGATTCGTTCCAGCATTTATCCGTCCATTATTCTGCGAAGGAAAAGGACCATTCCGCTGGGTAGCACTTTCTGGTGATCCAGAAGATATTTATAAAACAGACGAAGTAATTTTACGTGAGTTCGCTGATAATGAACATTTATGTAACTGGATTCGTATGGCACGTCAACAAGTTGAATTCCAAGGGCTTCCATCACGTATTTGTTGGCTTGGTTACGGTGAGCGAGCGAAATTTGGTCGCATCATTAATGAAATGGTTGCAAATGGTGAATTATCAGCACCAATCGTTATCGGTCGTGACCATTTAGATTGTGGATCAGTAGCATCTCCAAATCGTGAAACAGAAGCGATGAAAGATGGTAGTGATGCAGTAGCTGACTGGCCAATTTTAAATGCATTAATTAATAGTGTAAACGGTGCAAGCTGGGTATCTGTTCACCACGGTGGTGGCGTTGGTATGGGTTATTCACTTCATGCGGGAATGGTTATCGTTGCAGATGGAACAGAAGCAGCAGCAAAACGAATTGAGCGCGTATTAACTTCTGACCCTGGTATGGGTGTTGTTCGTCACGTGGATGCAGGGTATGACTTAGCTGTGGAAACTGCGAAAGAAAAAGGCGTTAACATTCCGATGATGAAATAAGGAGGAGAAAACATGCTGGACACTTTACTAATAAATATCGGTCAATTACTAACAATGGATCAAGAAGATGGCTTGTTAAGACGGGAAGCGATGAACACGCTTCCTGTTATCGAAAACGGTGCGGTTGGAATTGAAAATGGTGTAATTACTTTCGTTGGAACAGCGGAAGAAGCGAAAGGATTACAAGCGAGAGAAGTTATTGATTGCGGCGGGAAAATGGTTTCTCCTGGTCTCGTTGACCCGCATACTCATCTTGTATTTGGTGGATCTCGTGAAAATGAAATCGCACTAAAACTACAAGGAGTTCCGTACTTAGAAATTTTAGAACAAGGCGGAGGCATACTTTCAACTGTAAATGCAACGAAACAGGCGTCGAAAGAAGAACTTGTTCAAAAAGCGAAATTCCATTTAGACCGTATGCTATCTTTCGGAGTTACTACTGTAGAAGCGAAGAGTGGTTACGGATTAGATGATGAGACGGAATGGAAACAATTAGAGGCAACAGCACAATTACAAAAAGAGCATCCGATCGATTTAGTTTCAACATTTTTAGGTGCTCATGCAGTTCCGAAAGAGTATAAAGGTAGATCGAAAGAATTTTTACAATGGATGTTAGACCTACTACCAGAAATGAAAGAGAAGCAATTAGCGGAGTTCGTTGATATTTTCTGTGAAACAGGTGTGTTCTCTGTAGAAGAATCAAAAGAATTTTTATTAAAAGCGAAAGAGCTTGGCTTTGATGTGAAAATTCATGCAGATGAAATCGACCCTCTTGGTGGTGCGGAAGCAGCGGCAGAAATCGGTGCAGCATCAGCGGACCATTTAGTTGGTGCTTCTGATAAAGGAATTGAAATGCTTGCAAATTCTAATACAGTAGCAACTTTATTACCAGGAACAACTTTCTATTTAAATAAAGAAAGCTTTGCTCGTGGACGTAAAATGATTGATGAAGGTGTTGCAGTTGCGTTAGCTACAGACTTTAACCCAGGTAGCTGTCCAACTGAAAATATTCAGCTTATTATGAGCATTGCGATGCTAAAATTGAAAATGACACCAGAAGAAGTTTGGAATGC
The DNA here is from genome assembly GCF_041360755.1 of Bacillus sp. RCC_6_1. Taxonomy (NCBI): domain Bacteria; kingdom Bacillati; phylum Bacillota; class Bacilli; order Caryophanales; family Bacillaceae; genus Bacillus; species Bacillus sp. RCC_6_1. The sequence goes on along the minus strand of NZ_JBFUPV010000004.1, from coordinate 384,614 downwards.
CGTAACGGTTAACTCATCATATGCCATTAACCGTGGTGATGTAGCTGGGAAAATTAGAGTTGGTCGTAAGGCAGATTTAGTTTTATGGGATGCTTACAATTATGCTTACGTACCGTATCATTACGGCGTAAGTCATGTGAATACAGTATGGAAGAATGGTAATATTGCATATACAAGAGGTGAACAATCGTGGAGCACGGCCACTATTTAAAGAAAAATGCAAAGTTTATTGATCGTGAAGTGACGAAATGGAGTGAGATGATTAAAGATTGGGAGGAAGGTGTGGAAATATTCGGTGCTGCCTTAATTGGAGCACCCCTTTCTAAACCGTCTATTAGTCATTCAGGAGCGAGTTTTGCGCCAAAAACAATTCGTGCGATGTTAGATGCATATAGCACATATGCAATTACAGAAGAACACGATATGAAAGAAAGTGTCTTATATGATTGCGGCGATATTACGATGCATGTGACGGATATAAAAGAAAGTCATAAACGAATTGCGAAAACAGTTGGGCATGTAACGAAAGTAAACCCGAACGTGATACCAATCGTTCTTGGCGGTGACCACTCGATTAGTTTTCCGAGTATAACAGGTTTTGCAAACAGTAAAGGAAAGGTCGGAATTATTCAATTTGATGCTCATCATGATTTACGTAATTTAGATGATGGAGGCCCGTCAAATGGTACACCATTCCGTAGTTTACTAGAAAATGATGTCATTACTGGAAAACAACTTGTTCAAATTGGAATTCGTAATTTTTCTAATGCACGTGCGTACCATGAATATGCAATAGAGCATGGTGTAACAGTGTATACAATGAAAGACGTACGAGAGCGAGAAATAAAAGATATTATCACGGAAAGTATTGAAGTATTAAGAAATCAAGGTGTGACTTCTATTTATATTTCTCTTGATATGGATGTGCTAGACCAAGCGTTTGCACCAGGTTGTCCAGCAATTGGGCCTGGTGGGATGGATAGTACGACTTTACTAGATGCGATTGAATTCCTTGGTAAAGAATCGCTCGTTCAAGGGATGGATATAGTAGAGATTGATCCAACTCTTGATTTCAGAGATATGACGAGTAGAGTAGCAGCGCAAGTGATTATGAGTTTTCTTTTAGCGAGGGAAACAGTTAGCAAACAGGTTAGTATATAGACGGAAAAGTAGATATTTATTTATGCCTTATCAAAAACACATCACTACTTAAATGTAGTGATGTGTTTTTGTATTAAAGGAGAATGAATGTGTGTGGAACCGTTAATGGAATTGCGATTTTTATAGTGTATTGTGTAAATTTAATTTCTTGCTTCTGAAGTATTGACTCGTAAAATAATTTTATGATAAAATAAAAATTTTGCTAAAAAACTAAAAGTATGTTAAGCTTGAGAAGGTTACCATATATGGAGGTGGATTATTTGTTTCAAATTGGTGATAATATTGTTTATCCAATGCAGGGAGCAGGTATAATTAAAGCCATAGAAGAGAAGGAAATCTCAGGAGAAAAACAACAGTATTATGTTATAAAAATGTCGGCTAGTAATATGGAACTAATGATTCCAGCAGGGAGAATATTGAATTCGAATATACGACCAGTTACGGATATAACCGCATTAGCACACATAATGGATATTTTTCAACATGGGGAATCAGATAGATTACTTACGTGGAAACAAAGGTATAAATTGAACACTGATAAAATAAAGACGGGTAAAATGCAAGAAGGTGCTGAAGTTGTGCGTGATTTAATGCGTATACAGAAAGAAAAAGCACTTAATGCAAGCGAAAAGAAGATGTTAGATAACGCATATGAATTTTTGATTAGTGAACTGGGATTAATTGAAGGTATCACAGAAAATCAGATAAAAAGCTTTTGTTAAGGTTCATTACAAATAATGTATTATATCCCAAAAAAGATCTTGAATTTTTTGGGAACATAATTATAGAAAATTTATCATTTCAAAGACATTCAACTCTTTCAAACCACTTTTAGAGCATTACCTCTATTGTTATTACTACAATCAAATCCATTTTTATTTTTTAATTTCATTTATGAATGTTCGAAGTTTAATTGAATACTTCGATAAAATAGTTACTTGATTTTTGCAATCCTGATTCACACTGGCACGGACGAGGAGCCGTAAGGATGAAAGAGAGGTAGGGCTTTCATTGTTTTAGGTATATAAGTTATTATTTTTAGAAGAATACTGAACCATTTTCACTTCTATTGATAAGGTGTTTTTTATTAAAGAGATAAACGGATTGACAGCCATATATGGTCAACAAAAAAGGTTTCCTCCTAAGGAAACCTTTTTAATATTATTTACAGTGTTTTATTTTTTGAATATTCGAATTTTTTTGTTATAAAGTCGTAAAAATTGACGTTACTATCTAAAAGTAAGTATGATGCGATTATAGTAAGATTTTTTAGGGGGAAGAAAAATGACAAGTTCAAGTAATAAAGCAGCGAGTATTTATGAAGGAACAAATGTAAATGCTGGGGGATTTTTTGAAAACGTTGAAGAAACAAAGTTGTTTGATCCAATTCAAGTTGGAGCTTGGTCTCTTCGTAATCGTATAGTGATGGCACCGATGACAAGATGCTTTGCAGATAATGAGACTGGAGTAGTTGGTGCTGATGTAGTGGAGTACTACAGAAAACGTGCTGCGGATGGAATTGGACTAATTATTACAGAAGGAATTGTCATTAGTCCGAGAGCAAAAGGAAACCCAGGAGTACCAGGTATTTATACACAAGAACAAATCGATTCTTGGAAACCTGTTACAGAGGCAGTACATAAAGAAGGCGGGACGATTATTGCTCAAATATGGCATGTTGGGCGTATGAGTCATCATGAAATAATTGGTGGTCAAATGCCACAAGCACCATCGGCTATCGCTGCAGAGGGAAATGTTCCACGCTTTCGTAAACCGTTTGATACGCCAGAAGCAATGACGTTAGAAGAAATACAAGAAGTGATCGGTCAATACGCACAAGCTGCGAAAAATGCGATCGAAGCTGGATTTGATGGAGTAGAAATTCACGGTGCACACGGATATTTAATCGATCAATTTACGTATGAGTTTGCGAATAAGCGAACAGATAAATATGGCGGTGATTTAAAACAAAGGTTAACGTTTATGAAAGAAGTAACGGCGGCTGTAATAGAAGCTGTTGGAGCTAATAAAACACTTCTTCGTTTCTCTGCTTTCAAAGGTGATAATCCTACTTATATGTGGGAAAATCCTGAGTTTGCAATTGAAACGTTCATAAATATGTTTAAAGAGGTTGGGTTAACGATGATCCATCCTTCAACGATGAATTATACGCAAGAGATTGCTGACGGAAAGAATTTTCATCAACTAGTAAGAAAATATTGGGATGGTACGATTGTTGGGGTTGGTAATTTAAATCCGAAAGAGGCCGAAGAAGCGTTGCAAGAAGGAACGATTGATGTAGCGGCATTCGGAAGACCGTTAATTGCTAATCCAGACTTTGTTCATCGAATTAAACACGCTGAAAGTTTAGTTGAATATGACGCGAAAGAGCATCTTGCTACGTTAGTATGAATAAAGATAAAAGGAGAGCACATCGAGTGTTCTCCTTTTATTATGGAATTTCATAGGGGGAAGCGGGATGAGTGAAACGCTACTCGTTATTATTAGTATATTACTATTTTTAATGTTGCTTTTAATCGTCTTTTTTATCATTACATTTTTTATAAAAAAACGAACACACCATTCTATTTTAAAATTACATCCGTACTTAGGAAGAATGCGCTACTTACTGGAAAAGATAGGGCCTGAATTTCGACAATATTGGTTTGATCATGATACGGATGGAAAGCCTTTCTCACGTTATGATTTTCAAAGTGTTATGTTTTTAGCGAAATATCGCTCTGAAATACTTGGTTTTGGATCAAAACGAGATTTTGAAGCTTCTGGATATTATATTGCTAATACATTATTTCCGATATTAACTGAGGAATTAAGTGTGAATCTCACGCAAGAGCGGGAAGGTAAAAAGTACGTGATTCATAAAGAAGGGTTATTTTCAAGAAGAGAAAAATTGACAGCGGATACAACGAATCTTTGGCTGTACGAAGAAGATGATGCAATTATAGTCGGTGAGAACCGTAAATATCCGTGGAAGCTACATGGCATGTTTGGTGCATCTGCGACTTCTTACGGTGCGATTGGAGAAAATTATATTTTAGCGAGTGGTTTTGGAGCAAAAATGGCAGGCGGATCGTGGATTAATACGGGTGAAGGTGGCGTTATTCCAGAACATTTACATACAGGAGCGAGTATCGTTGCGCAAATTGGTCCAGGGTTATTTGGATACCGTGATGAAGACGGTAATTTTTCAATGGGAAAATTCATGGAGAAAGCGAAAGAAAGTAATATTAGAGCATTCGAATTGAAATTTGGGCAAGGTGCTAAAATACGTGGTGGTCATTTAGAGGGACAAAAAGTAAATGAGAAAATTGCTTTTGTTCGCAACGTCCGAAAGGGAGAGACGATTAATTCACCGAATCGATTTTCATTTTTAAAGAATGCAGCGGATACACTTTGTTTTATTCAACAGTTGCAAGAAAACAGCGGTAAACCAGTTGGAATGAAAATTGTAATTGGTCAGCAGGAGCCTTTGGAAGATTTAATAAAAACAATGAAAGAACTAAACATTTACCCGGATTTTATTACAATCGACGGTTCAGAAGGCGGGTCAGGGGCAACGTATAAATCGATGGCAGATTGTATGGGACTGCCGCTTATTCCAGCATTACTTACATTTATTGATACAGCAAACCATTATGGTGTCCGTAACAAGTTTAAAGTATTTGCATCGGGTAAATTAATCACACCAGATAAAGTGGCGATTGCTTTAGCGATTGGGGCGGATGCTGTAAGTTCAGCCCGTGGGTTTATGATGGCAAGTGGCTGTATTATGGCCCTTCAATGTAATTCTGGTCAATGTCCATCTGGTGTAGCCACGACGAATCCGCATTATCAAAAAGCGTTAGATCCGTATGAGAAGAAGTGGCGAGTCATGAATTATATTATTAGTATGAGATATAGTTTATTTTCATTAGCGGCAGCGGCGGGAGTGAAGAGCCCGCGCCATTTAACTAGAGAGCATATTGTGTTTAAAGACGAGGTGGGGAGAGTAGTTCCTCTTTCGGAATTGTTTCCTATAGTAAATCAAACCTAAAAGTATATTTGATGTGTAAGATTTTTTAGAGGAATAATTATATTTTTGGAAAAATTAGGAGTATAATAGGGGAGTATTTTTGAAAATGACTATTTTTAGGGAGAGATTCACTTGCAGCAAGGTTCGTACAGTATTACAATTTTTTTACTCGTCATAGGGCTCGTTATATTTAGACGCATGCGCTCTATGAATCGACCAATTAATAATAAAGGAAGACGACTACTATTGCCATTATTCTTCTTATTACCAGGTTTTTCTTTATACGCAGCAGCTATACAACTTGCTGGTTGGCAAATTGGTATAGCTGCTGGGATCGGACTGTTATTGTCAATTCCACTTATTATTTTAAGTGGGTATGAAGTCAGAGAAGATGGTCAAATTTATGCAAAAAAAAGTATCGCTTTTATTGCTACATTTTTAGTTATCGTTCTTTTACGTGCTTATTTTAGAAGACATTTACAAGGTCTAGATCCAAAGTCAATCGGCATTCTTTTCTACACTCTTGCGGTTTGTTATATAGTACCTTGGCGTATTGGATGCTATATGAAATTTCGTAAAGTATATGTAGAGAAAGCAAAATTTGAGACGTCAATAAGCTAAAAGTCATACATTTGTATGGCTTTTAGTTTTTAAAATTTATCGGGTAAAGGAATGAAAATAAGGTGTGAAAATAAGGTGTGAAAAAACACTCTTTAATTTTCTGAATATTATTACTTTAATTTCTTGAAAAATCATTGTAATCCACTGGGATAAAGGCGTTTATAAAGGTTTTCACATGTAATGAAAAGTGCTCGTTCACTTGAAAGAACAAAAAATGTTTGTTAAGGTAGGGAACCATAAGTGAAAACAAGAAAAATGAAAGTAAGGACTTATTGACAATAAAAAATAAGTAACTTATAATAAATCTTGAGTTCGAGATAAATAATGTTCATAATGAAAATTTATTATGGTTATAAATCGAACAAATATTTTTTGTGAATTATCTTGAATTCGAGATAATTCAATAGGTTAGACGCCGATACGTAATTTTTTGATTAATATCTCGAATTCGAGATAAAATTATAATGACGGATTTTACTTTGTAGCATGGACAAAATGAATAATGAATTTAAATGTAAAAGAATTTTTATAATGAAATAAAAAAGGAGTGGAAGAAATGGAAAAGAAAACAATGGGAATCCATCATATTACAGCGATTGTAGGGCATCCACAAGAAAATGTAGACTTTTATGCTGGTGTATTGGGGTTACGTTTAGTGAAACAAACAGTGAATTTTGATGATCCAGGTACGTACCATCTTTATTTTGGAAATGAAGGAGGAAAGCCTGGAACAATTATTACGTTTTTCCCATGGGCAGGTGCTCGTCAAGGTATTATTGGAGATGGTCAAGTAGGAATTACGTCTTACGTTGTACCAAAAGGTGCAATGGAGTTTTGGGAAAATAGATTAGAAAAATTCGATGTTTCGTATACAAAAATGACTCGTTTTGGAGAGCAGTATTTAGAATTTGATGATCCGCATGGTTTGCATATAGAATTAGTTGAAAGAGAAAAAGGCGAATTAAATAATTGGAGTTTTGGAGAAGTTACACCAGAAGTAGCAATTAAAGGGTTTGGAGGTGCTGTTCTTTTATCTACACAGCCTCAAAAAACAGCTGAATTGTTAGAACATATTATGGGTCTTGAGAAAATTGGAGAAGAGGGTGAATTTGTTCGATTCCGTTCTTCTGCTGACATTGGAAATATTATTGATTTGAAATTATCAACAATCGGTCGTGGCCAAATGGGCGTTGGCACAGTTCATCATATTGCCTGGAGAGCGAGTGACGATGCTGATCAGCTAGACTGGAAAGAGCATGTGTCGCGTTTTGGATATCACGTAACTCCTGTACAAGATCGAAATTATTTTAACGCGATTTATTTTAGAGAACATGGTGAAATCTTATTTGAAATTGCAACAGATCCTCCTGGTTTCGCTCATGATGAATCGTTAGAGACGATGGGTGAGGAATTAAAGTTACCGGAACAATATGAACAACATAGAAAACAGATTGAACAAACGCTTTTACCATTTGAAGTGAGAAATTTAGATTAAAGTGATTGAAGGGGGAACAGGATTATGATGAAACATGTTTTTCAAAAAGGAAAAGATACGTCAAAACCAGTGTTGTTATTACTTCATGGTACAGGTGGTAATGAATTAGATTTACTACCACTTGCAGAAATAGTTGATCCGGAAGCGTCGGTATTAAGCGTTAGGGGAAATGTGTTAGAGAATGGGATGCCGCGTTTCTTCCGCCGATTAGCAGAGGGCATTTTTGATGAAGAGGATTTAATTTTCCGTACGAAGGAATTAAATGAATTTTTAGATGAAGCGGCTAAAGAATATAAATTCGATAGAAATAACATTGTAGCTATCGGTTATTCGAATGGGGCAAATATCGCAGCAAGCTTATTATTCCATTACGAAAATGCATTGAAAGGTGCTGTACTTCATCACCCAATGGTACCAAGAAGAGGAATGCAATTAGCAAATTTAGCAGGTAAATTTGTGTTTATTGCTGCTGGGACAAATGATCCAATTTGTTCATCAGCAGAGTCAGAGGAATTGAAGATACTATTAGAAAATGCAAACGCGAATGTAACAATGCATTGGGAAAATCGAGGGCATCAATTAACGATGGGTGAAGTAGAAAAAGCAAAAGAGTGGTATGACAAAGTATTTTAAAAAAGAAGCATCTGCTAACGATTAGCAGATGCTTCTTTTTTATTTAAGACTGGATTGCAAGATGAGATGAAGAAAGTGGTAGCTCAATATCAACAATTGTACCTTTATTTAATTCGCTTGAAATGTGTAATTTACCATGATGTTCTTCAATTATTTTGTAACACATCATTAATCCTAGTCCTGTGCCTTTTTCTTTTAAACTATAAAAAGGTTCGCCTAGACGGGAGATACGATCTTCTGGAATGCCACAACCTTCATCGATAATTCGTATTAAGATGAAATTATCCTCTAATGGTTTTGTTTGGATGAAAATATTTCCGCCATTTGGCATCGCTTCTATCGCATTTTTTAATATGTTTATAAAAACTTGTTTTAATTGGTTACCGTCACATTGAATATCATATACGTAATCAAAATGATCCATGATGATATGAACGCTATGCATAATTGCAGTCGGTAAAATAAATGTAACTACCTCTTCAATTAAAGTTTGTATGTTACAAGTTTGGATAGATAATACTTGTGGCTTAGACATCGCCATAAATTGACTCGTGATGGATTCCATTTGTGAAATCTCACTTAACATAACATCGATATACCATTTTTGCTCCTCATTTATTTCAGGGAGGAGCAATGTTAGAAAACCCTTTAGGGAAGTGAGTGGATTCCGAATTTCATGGGCAATTCCAGCTGTCAGTTGTCCGACTACTGCGAGCTTCTCAGATTTTCGTAGTAACTTTTCAGTTTCTTTTAGCTCAGTAACATCTCTCCCCATCACGATAAGACCTTTGCGAGAACCATCAGGATGATAAAGCGGAACTTTTGATATACTTAAGATTAAATCGAAATCATCTCTATGTATAATAAATTCCTCGCCATGAAGAATTTGTCTTTGTTGCCATGCTAGTTCATCGACTTCTTCACAATGTAAAAAAGCTTCTCGGTATGCTTCATTATATTGAATGAGTTCGCTATCTTTTTTCCCGTGGTAAGGTACATGATGGAAGTTGAAGCAAGAAAGTGCGTAGTCATTTGCCTCAAGCCAGCGCCCTTCATGATCTTTAAATATAACAAACGCAGGCATGGAGTTTACTAATGTACGTAATCTCTTCTCACTTTCTTTTAGCATATTCTCAATTCTTTCTGATTTTTCAAGTGGCTTCATAATAGCGTATACACCAGTAAGACGATTTTGAACAAAGATAGGAACTAGTTTTGTCACAACATCTAATAAGAATCCATTTTTATGATAAATAGATAAGATATACTCTTGTTGATTATCCGCTTCAGTATTCTTTATATTTTGTAATACTTGCTCAGAAATATGGGCTCCTAAAATAGAGGTAATATTTTTCTGTTCTAATTCTAAAGAAGTGTAACCTAATATTCTTTCGGCAGAAGGATTTATATGTAGAATAACTCCTTCTAAGTTTAATGAAATAATACTATCAGGATTATGTTCGAACAGAGATGCGTACATTTCTGTTAATGAACGATCTTGTATATGGTTTCGCAAACGTCTAGAAATGTTCGGATGACGTTTTTTTTGAGTTGGTGAATATTTTTTACGACTCATAATAGTTCCTCCGTACAAATAGCATCTAAAAAGATTTGTCTATTCATAACTATAATATAGATGTGATGTGTATTTCTATAAAAAATGGAAGTTATAGAATAAATTTTGTTTTTTTATTTTTTTTGCAAAGTGAATGCAGGATGGTAATAAGGGGAGCTTATATTGTTTTATAACCCTTTTGTAAGTTACAGACGGCTGTTTTCCGTATAACATTAGGGTAGAGGAGGGGGAGAGAAAATGAAAAATTATATTCAAGGGATTGATCACGTGCAAGTAGCTGCACCTGTAGAGTGTGAAGAAGAGGCGCGTGATTTTTATGGGAATAAAATTGGTATGGTAGAAATTCCAAAGCCAGAAGAGTTGAAAAAACGAGGTGGATGTTGGTTTAAATGTGGAAATCAAGAAATCCATATTGGTGTCGAGCGGAACTTTACACCAGCTAAAAAGGCTCATCCAGCTTTTTATGTGAATGAAATTAATGAATTTAAGCAAACACTTATAGAGCAAGGTGTAAAAGTGATTGATGATTATGCACGGCCAGATGTAATTCGATTTTACGTATCAGACCCGTTTGGAAACAGAATTGAATTTATGCAAAATAAAGACTAGGTGTATTCCCACCTAGTCTTTAACTTCTTCTGAAAAGTCCTAACACTTCTACAGTTTCTGTAATATTAACGAATGCATTCGGGTCAATTTCAGAAATTGTAAGTTTCATACTTGCTAATTCTTCACGAGAAACGACCGTCATAAGTACACGCTTTTTCTCGCTTGAATAAGCGCCTTCGCCATCAAGTAACGTTATTCCACGTACAACAGTTGAAAGAAGCTGTTTTTTCATTTTTTCTGCTTCATTTGTTACAATCATAAGTGTAACTTTACGATGTTTTGTATGAACAGCATCAATTACTTTACCAGTTACATAAATTGAAAGTAAGCTTGTAAGTGCAACATCCCAGGTGAAGAAGAATCCTGCGATTATTACAACGACTGCATTTAAAATAATAAGGAATCCGCCAAGTTTAATGTCTCGCTTGCGGGATAAAAGCATACCGATAATATCAAATCCACCAGTGGATCCATTACAGTTAAAAACAAGACCAATACCAGCTCCGGCGATGACACCTCCGAAGATAGAAGATAACAATGGATCTGTTGCTACGACTTTTACTGGAACGTAGTATAATGCAACAGATAATACAACTACAGAGACAACTGTGTTAAAAATTACTTTTTTTCCAAGACCTATGTACCCTAAAATAAGGATAGGTAAGTTTAATACAAAGTTAATAATGCCTGTGTTTACAGGGGTTACAATCCCTAAAATAATAGCAATTCCGCCAATTCCACTACTTAAAATTTTGTGGGGGATAAGGAAAAGATTAAAGGCAACCGCAATAATAATAGAACCGATAATAACACCAAGGAATCTGACCATTTCTTTCCCGTCCTTCACTGAAAAATTCATATTATTTCAAGATTATATATGATATTGAAAGTTTTGGGTAAAAACAGTTTATTTTGGTAAATTAGATTAATCGAAAGAATTTGAGTATTTTATCATTTGAAAGGGGATACAGTTGTGAAGATAAAAACATATCAACAGAAAAGCCCGTTGAAGCAAGAATGTGAGGATTCTTATTTTTGTAATAAAGATAAAAAGATTTATGGTGTATGTGACGGTGCAACACCACTTGTCCCGTTTCGTGATGAAAATGGACATAATGGAGCATACATCGCTTCGCATTTATTTGCAAATTATTTTACTGTATTACGAGAGAATCATAGTTTACAATTTGCAGTTGCCAAAGCAAATGAAGCATTACAAAGCAAAATGTTAGAATATGAAGTAGACACGAGAAAAAAAGAGCATTTGTGGTGCACATGTATCGCGGCAGTTCAAATAGTTGGTGAGAAAATTGAATATGCGCAGCTTGGGGACTGTATGATTGTCGCAACTTTTCAAAATGGAACGATGCAAGTATTAACGAAAGACACAGTTGAAGGAATTAGTAAACGAGCAAAAAGGAAGAGGGAAGAAGATCGTAAGAAAGGTTTATCTGTGCCGGAAGAACCTGTTTTTCAAGATGTTCGAGAACAATTAAAGTACAATCGTTATCTTGCAAATATGCCAAATGGTTACTCAGTTGCAAATGGAATGAAAGAAGCGATACATTATTTACAACATGGTGAATTACATACAGATGAAGTGAGTGGAATTTTTATTTGTTCAGACGGGTTATTTCACCCAGATTGGTCATTAGAACAAACTGTTGCATATATAAGAAAGAATAGTATAAATGAATATGTAGCAATCATTGAAGAGCTAGAAGCGGAAAAGAGAATAAGGCCAGATGATAAAACGATTATTATGATTGATTTTTAAGAGGAGGCAGTTCAAATGGAAATTAAATATGTCAATCTAACATTTCAAGATGAATTAGTTCCTTTAGAAAAAGTAAATCAACTGATTATCCACCATACAGCTGAAGATGGATGGGACGTGTATAAAACGCATGAATTTCATCAAACTGTAAGAGGGTGGAGCGGGATTGGTTACAACTATTTTATCGAAAAGGACGGAACTGTAGTGGAAGGGCGAGGTTTACATATTGGAGCGCACGCGAAAGACCATAACCGCCATACAATTGGAATATGTATGACGGGAAATTTCGATAAATACGATCCAACTCCTGCACAAGTGAATGCATTATATTCTTTATGCAAAATGTTTATGAAGCAATTTGCTATAAAGAAAGAAAATATACTAGGTCATAGGGAGTTAGAAGGAGTTACAAAAAGCTGTCCTGGTAATCGTTTTTCTATGGTAGAGTTAAGGAAGATATTATCTTAAATATAGAGGAGTAACAACGATGATGAATATAAAAATACCAAATGATAAAAAAGAAGAACTTGTAGCGCAAATTCAGCAATTTTTCGTTGAAGAAGATTTAGATGAAATTGGACGTTTCCAAGCAGAGCGTTTAATAGAAGAAATGGTTAAATTAGTTGGACCATTTGCATACAATCAAGCAATTGGAGATGCAAGAAAGCTTGTAAGTGAGAAATTAACGAATATCGAAGAAGATTTATACGTGTTAGAGAAGAATGAAGGAAAATAAAAAAAGAGCCGATGGGCTCTTTTTTTATTTGATTGATAGCAAAAAAACATAGGGAAAACACGGAAAAGACATTGAAAATACACCTTTTATTTTTAGAATATTCTTAGTTTTAAAATACTTCAGAAAGGAAGATTGTAATGAGATTAACGCCAAGAGAAATTGATAAACTGCTAGTAGTTGTTGCGGCTGATTTAGCTTATCGACGAAAGGAGAGGGGGCTTAAGTTAAACTATCCAGAAAGTATCGCTATTATTACGTATGAAATTTTGGAAGGAGCAAGAGATGGTAAAAATGTAGCGGAATTAATGGAACTTGGAAAAACCATTTTAAGTGCTGAAGATGTTATGGATGGTATTGCAGACATGATATCAGATATTCAAGTTGAGGCAACTTTTCCTGATGGAACAAAATTAGTAACTATTCATCAGCCAATTCATTAAAGGAAGTGAATGTTATGATTCCAGGGCAATATATCCTTGCGAAAGAAGACATAGTATGTAATGGAAATAAAAAAGCAATGAAAGTCAAAGTGATAAATCAGGGAGATAGACCCATTCAAATTGGATCTCATTACCACTTTTATGAAGTGAATGAGGCGTTAAAATTCAATCGCAGTGTAGCAATTGGACAACATTTAAATATTCCAGCAGGTACAGCGGTAAGATTTGAGCCTGGAGATGAAAAAACGATTGAACTAGTTCCATATTCAGGGGAACAAGAAGTATATGGATTTAAAAATAAAGTGGATGGCGATATTCAATCTTACACAAAAAGAGGGAGATAGCATGAGTTTTAAGATGTCACGTAAACAATATGCTGATTTATATGGTCCAACTACAGGAGATTCTATTCGTTTAGCGGATACACAATTATTCGCACATGTTGATCGAAATGCCACTGTATATGGTGATGAAGCTGTCTTTGGTGGAGGAAAATCAATTAGGGATGGTATGGGACAAAATTCACAACTTACAAGAGAACAGGGGGTTGTGGATGTTGTTATTACGAATGCAATTATTATTGATTATACGGGAGTATATAAAGCGGATATTGGTATAAAAGATGGGAAGATTTCAGCAATTGGTAAGAGTGGTAATCCTTCAGTTATGGATAATATTGATATCATCATTGGAACATCAACGGAAGTAATTTCTGGTGAGCGGAAAATCGTTACAGCTGGAGGTATTGATACACATGTGCATTTCATATCCCCACAACAAATTGATACGGCATTGGCTTCAGGTATAACAACTTTAATTGGTGGGGGAACAGGACCGGCAGAAGGGACTAAGGCAACTACAATAACACCTGGATCTTGGAATTTAAGAAAAATGCTAGAAGCAGCAGAAGCTTTTCCTATAAATCTTGGATTTTTAGGGAAAGGAAATAGTTCAAGTTTACCTGCCCTGGAAGAACAAATATTTGCAGGGGCTATCGGATTGAAAATCCATGAAGATTGGGGAGCAACTTCGTCAGCAATTAATCACTCGTTACAGATTGCTGATAAATATGATATTCAAGTCGCTATTCATACGGATACGTTAAACGAATGTGGTTTTGTGGAAGAAACGATAAAAGCTATTGATAATCGTGTTATTCATACGTACCACACTGAAGGAGCTGGAGGTGGGCATGCACCAGATATTATAAAGATTGCTGCGCTGAATAATATTTTACCATCATCAACGAACCCGACCTTGCCATATACAGTGAATACGCTGGATGAACATTTAGATATGCTCATGGTATGTCATCATTTAAAAGCGAATATTCCAGAAGATGTAATGTTTGCAGATTCAAGGATTCGAAAAGAAACAATCGCGGCAGAGGATATTTTGCAAGATTTAGGGGTTTTCAGCATGATTAGCTCTGACTCACAGGCGATGGGAAGGGTTGGAGAGGTTATTATTCGCAATTGGCAAACCGCCGATAAAATGAAAAAGCAGATTGGTAGTTTAGAGGGAGATAAAGAATATAACGATAATAATAGAATTCAACGTTATATAGCTAAGTATACAATTAATCCAGCTATTACACATGGGATTTCAGAATACGTGGGCTCTATTGAAATAGGAAAGTATGCAGACCTTGTAATATGGGATCCACAATTTTTCGGTGTTAAGCCAGATATGGTTTTGAAAAACGGAATGGTAGTGATGGCATTAATGGGAGACGAGAATGCTTCAATTCCTACCCCACAACCATATTATGAAAAAAAGATGTTTGGTGCATATGGAAAAGCAGTACAGTCAAGTTCGATTACATTTGTATCGAAAGTAGCTTATGAGAATAATATTAAAGAAAAATTAGGTTTAAATAAAGTTGTATTACCTGTTAAAAATACGAGAGAGATTTCGAAGCAAGATATGAAGCTAAATAATGCAACACCAGAAATTGAAGTAGATCCGCAGACATATGAAGTTAAAGTTGATGGACAAGTAATCACGTGTGAAGCAGTAGATGTACTACCTATGGCTCAAAGATATTTTTTATTTTGATATAACGGGGGAGATAAAATGATTATTGAAAAAATTAATAACAACGTATGCAATATGAATGATTTCTCAAACACAAAAAAGCATCTTGATAAGATATTAATTTCTAGTGAGCTTTTACTGAAGAGAGTTCAGAAATTATATTCAGAATCTGGTTTTGAAATTGGGGTGTCTTTAGATAGTGGAGAAACATTAAAGAACGGTGATATTTTATATGAAGATGAAAATCGAATTGTGTATATTGAAGTATTACCAGAAGAGGTAATTGTAATTACTCCAACATCAATAAAAGAAATGGGAATTATTGCTCATAACTTAGGGAATAGACATTTACCAGCACAATTCGATGAAGGGTGCATGATTTTGGCGAACGACTACTTAGTAGAAGATTTACTTAAAAAGGAAGGTGTTCCTTATCAAAAAGAAAATAGAGTATTACCAAAACCGTTCAAGCATGCTTCGCACAAACATATTTAACCTACTTAACCTACTCCAAATTAGTGATTCGAACTTCCCAACAGGAAGTTTTAGTCACTCTTTTGGATTAGAAACATTTATTCAAGAGGGACAAGTTACAAATAAAGACGGGTTTTTCAAATGGGTTAATCGATATGTAAAAGTCCAATTAACATACACGGACGGCTTAATTTGCAAATATACTTACGAAGCCATTAAGAATAATGAGGGAGAACAAATTACATTTTTAGATGATTTAATAACAGCACAAACATTGCCTTTTGAATGTAGAAAAGCAAATAGAATGATTAGTAAAAGTACTTCTAAATTATTGTGTGAATTGTTCTCGTTTGTAAATTTAAATATATATAAAGAAAATATTATGGGTAATAAATTACAAGGTCATCCGAGTATTGTATACGGAATATTAGGGGCGGAATTGAAAATGACAATAGAAGAAACGCTCTTAGTTTTCTTATACTCAAGTGTTGGAAGTATAATTCAAAACGGTGTGAGAGCCATTCCTCTTGGACAAACAGATGGTCAAAAACTATTACAAGAATGCCATGAATTAATCTGCGAATCTATTGATAGAATTCAAATACTTTCATTAGAAGATTTTGGATTGAATGATCCTGAATTCGAAATAAATCAAATGCAACATGAAGATGTAAATGTAAGGGTCTTCATGTCATAGGGAGGAAGAATAAAATGATAAAGCCTATTAAAATTGGTATCGGTGGTCCGGTAGGTGCTGGGAAAACCATGTTAGTTGAAAAGTTAACAAAACATCTAAATACAGATTATGAAATTGCAGCAATTACAAACGATATTTATACGAAAGAAGATGCAAAGATTTTATTGAAAACAGGTGTTTTATCAGAAGATAGAATTATTGGTGTAGAGACAGGGGGGTGCCCGCATACAGCAATTCGAGAGGACGCTTCTATGAATTTTGAAGCAATTGAAGAACTCATGATTAGACATAATAATTTAGATATTATTTTTATTGAAAGCGGGGGTGATAATTTAGCTGCCACATTTAGTCCGGAGCTAGTGGATTTTTCAATTTATATTATTGATGTGGCACAGGGAGAAAAGATTCCGCGTAAAGGTGGACAAGGAATGATCAAATCTGATGTATTTGTAATTAATAAAACGGATTTGGCACCTTATGTAGGAGCTAATCTTGGAGTTATGGAGCAGGATACGAAAAATTACCGACATAATAAACCATACTTTTTTACAAATTTGAAGGATGAGGAAGGTTTACAAGAATTAATAAATTGGATGAGACAGAACATTATGTTAGAAGGACTGAAAAAATGAAATCCCCTACAGGTGTCTTAAACATTGATATGATGGAAAAGAGACATAAAACCGTACCTATTAAGGTTTATCATAAAGATGCCTTAAAAGTAACGCAGCCAATATATTTGGATGAGTATGGTAGAGCATATTACTATATTATGAATTCTGGTGGAGGCTATTTAAAAGGAGATTTCTATTCTATAAATATAAATGTTGGTAAAGATGCGAAAACATATATAACAAGCCAATCAGCAACGAAAGTTTACAAGACTCCAAATAGTTATGCTTTGCAAGAATTGAATTTTTATATTGGTGAGAATGCTGTTATGGAGTATTTACCAGACCCGTTAATTATGTACAAGGATGCAGCATATAAGCAAAAAACAAATATATATATGCAAAATAATTCTACATTGATTTTATGCGATTCAGTTACGCCTGGTTGGTCGCCAAATATGGAGAAGTTCACATACCAATATTTTGATTCGTTAACAAAAATATATATGGAAAATAAACTTGTAGTATACGATCATTTATTGCTAAACCCTTTCAAAGAGTCGTTAGATCAAATGGGAATATTAAATCAATATTCCCATTATGGTACTTTCATAGTTATTAATGAGAACATTACAAATGATTTAATTGCAACATTGAAAACATCACTTTCTAACACTAACAATATGAAAATTGGAATATCTTCTACACCATGTAAAGGCTTTGTCATTCGCATACTTAGTCATAATACTGAGGATATGGAGTCTATATTTTTTCAGTGTCATCGTTTTGTTAGAGAGAATTGTCTACATGAAGAATTAACATCCTATCGAAAATATTAAGTAGGAGAAGGGGATACTATGACTAATGTGGGATTATTGTTTGTCGGTGCAGTTCTATTTATGAATTCACTAGCAGCTTTTAAACTTATTGATAGCAAAAGTGTAGGATACTTTAATTTATTTGTAGGGGCATTACAAACTTTGACACCATTATATTTATTATTTACAGGAAGTCAATCCGATGAGTGGACTATCCTATCTAATGGAACTATTTTTTTATTTGGTTTTACTTATTTATATGTTGGTCTTACGAATATATTAAAACTTGATTCTTCAGGTGTAGGTTACTATTCTCTTTGGGTTGCTATCATTGCAACGGTTATGGGAATTGTGAATCAATTACATGAGAGTGGTAGTTTGCAAAGTACAATAATTTGGTTCTTTTGGGCATTCCTTTGGTTTTTATTTTTCCTACAAGATGGATTGAAAAAGAAGATTCATATTTATGTAGGTATTGTTTGCTTCATTGAATCTTGGATTACTGCAACAGTACCAGCTCTGTTAACACTTACAAATCATACCGACGTGTTAAATAATTTTGTAATTATTTTAGCGACTATTATAACGATTTTAGTTTTTATTATGGCACTTTTCTTTTTCAAGAGTATTCAATTTAAAGTAGAAAGGGTTAGTAACTATGTGGAAAAGTGAACTGAAAAAGGCAACCAACTTTTTTGTTATTATTATATTTCTTCATGTGCTTGGAATTTTATTATTATTACCGGCGCTATATAAAGGTAATAGCATAATCGGAATGGCTATTATTGCATATTCTTTAGGGTTGCGTCATGCGTTTGATAGTGATCATATTGTCGCAATTGATAATACTGTTCGGAAATTAATTGAAAAAGGTAAAAACTCACAGGGGGTGGGATTTTACTTCTCATTAGGACACTCTACGGTAGTATTTGCGATGATTGTATTAATTGCTTTAATTGGAAAAACGGCAAAACATGGAATGGAGAGCTTTTCAACTATAGGCGGTATTATCGGTACAATCGTTTCTAGTACATTCCTTATCATTATTGGTCTTACCAATCTGTTGTACCTTATTAAAGTGTTGAGAAGCCACGAGAACAAACAGCCAGAAAATTTAGGGTTTATATATCGTTTCACACAGCGCTTATTTACGTTTATTGATAGTCAGAAGCAATTGTATATAATCGGTTTTTTATTTGGACTTGGTTTTGATACAGCGAGTGAAATTGGATTAATTGCTCTTTCTACAGTAACTGCAACAAGTCAATCTATTCCACTTGTAAGTATATTTGCTTTCCCCGTTTTGTTTGCTGCCGGAATGTCATTAATGGATACATTAGATAGTACATTCATGAATACGAATTATAAGTGGGCAATGGAAAATAGTCGAATAAGAAATTCATATAATGTATTAATTACCTCAATATCTGTTATTACGGCTTTTTTAATAGGGGGATATCAACTATTATCTTTGCTTATTGAAAGCTATAATTTACAGGGCCCGTTTTGGAATCTCATACAAGTAGTTAATTTTGATTATCTGGGTATATGTCTTGTTGCATTCTTTATTATTTCTCTTATTGTTTTTGTTGTATGGAATAGAAATGCCTTTAAAGAACCGCTTACAAAGAGCATAGAGAAATAAAAATATATCATATGTCATTTGGTTCATTATGTATATAAAGTAAAATAAAAAACACGTTAGATGAAAATTCATCCAACGTGTTTTTTATTATTTATGTTCCTTATATTCATGTACTTTTTCTTTCGCATTACCAACTGTATCTTTAGCAGTGCCTTTCACCTTATCCCATTTTCCTTCAGCTTGTAATTTCTTATTGTCAGTTACTTTCCCGACAACTTCTTTTACTTCGCCCTTTACCTTATCGATGGCACCTTCTACTTTTTCTTTTAAACCGTGTTCGTGCTTAGTCATACATTTCTCCTCCTTGTAGTTTGATTAGAATTTTCTTTTCATAGTGCAAGTTGAATGATGTATCTAGTAATATCGTAACAAATTTAGTTTGAATATTCAAATGATTAACGGGATAGAAAAGGAATTGTCATAAAATGTTTAAAAATGTAACGGAAGGAGAAAGAAAGTAAATTATATGTCTTTTGCAGTCCATATTGATTTTGTATAAGCGATTTTCATATGGGCACGTTCCATATTATTTTGACTGCCGCTACCGAACCTTGCTTGTCCAACTATTAAAGTACAATTGGATTCAATAGCTGTCTTAATTCGTCTTTGAATTAATGCAGTGTGACAGCCTTTACGCTGAAATTCTGGTAAAGTAGCAGAAGCAGCTAATGATGCGACACCTTTATTTATATACAGGACACCAATACCAGCAGGACTATTTTGAATTTCTGCTATGAAAAAATGCCATCCTGGTTCATTGTAAAGAATTTCGTTATTTTGGCGAACACCATCTTTTGTAAAGGATGGCATATTAAATCCACGTACATATATGTCTGCAAAAATATCAAATTCATTTTCTTTCAGTTTTCGTAATGTAATATTAGAAGGAAGAAGTGATGAACCCTCTCTCGGTATACTATACAAAGCGGTATGGAAGCTAGATTGGTAAAAACCTTTTTGAGATAAGTATTGAAATAGTTCAGTTGTGCCTTGCGCTGGTGTAATTTCAAAACGGCAAGGGATTTGTAGTGATTCATAATAAGAAATGATTGCATCAATCGCATCTGCATTTGTAATACCTTTTACCGTATTAAAAGCAGGACCAGCAATTATTTTTGATGAAAAGGCAGTGGCGCTACCGAATTTTTTCATTTGCACTTGCATGGGGTTTCCGCTTATTGTTTGTAGTCTCTCTAATCTAGAAGAGAGCATATCAATTTCTGCATTTTCAATTTCTGTTGCTATATCGAGTGTCATAACAGTAGTCATAAAATTCCTCCGTTAATAAATATATTTCATAGTATATATACGATTTTTGTTTTGAGATTCCTGTTGTAATGTAGGAGAATAAGAAGTTTTTTGGAAGGGAAATGGAATTGAACTGTCGAAGGGAGTAGAAACAGATTAAAGGTGGTGCTCTCATGAAACAGAAAGACGTGCAGACATGCTCTAATTGTGGTTCTCAAAATATAGGAGAAGGTGAGTTTGTCGGATATGCACAAATACGGAAAAAGGAAACGATGTTCACATCTTCACCGGTGGATGCTTATATTTGTACAGATTGTGGGAATATCCTTTTATTAAAGGTAAGGAATTATGAAAGGTTTAAACAGAAACCTTTATGATTATTGAGAAGTGGTCATATCCAACTTTGTATACGAAACGACTTATGTTAAGGAAAATGAATATGAGTGATAGTTTACATATATATGAGTATGCTACAGATAAAGAGATGACAACTTTTACTGTATGGGATGCTCATCGATCGTTATGTGACACATATAACTATGTAGAAGAAATTGTGGGGCAATATAATGAAGGGCAAGTAGCACCTCTTGGAATTGTATTAAAAGAGGAGAAGAAACTTATAGGCACGTGTGGATTTATAAAATATGATTTGGTCACACATACAGCAGAAATTGCATACGCCTTATCTCGAAAATATTGGGGAAGAGGATTAGCTACGGAGGCTGCATTAGCTTTTTTCTACTATGGTTTTCATGAGTTGCATCTTAATAGTATTGAAGCGGGATGTGATTCAGAAAATGAAGCATCTGAAAAATTAATGAAACGTTTGAATATGGAGTACGAGTGCACGATTCAAAAGGATATGTTCATTAAAGGTAAGTATCGTGACACGAAAAGATATTGTATATCTCGAGAAAGATATATGGATAAATGAAATATTTCATATAAAAAACTCCTTTAAATGAATAAAGGAGTTTTTTTATTTTTTATAACAATAATTACCTTTAATTGTTATAATTGGTTGTTAAGGGGTCTTGGTTTATTAACGCCATAATCATAGAAGGAAAATAGCTAAATCGTCTATAAAACCATTAAATAACACAATCGCAACCGTAAGTTGACAAAGTGCAACCCCGGGAAGATAGAGATAAGGGCAATGTCTACATACAATTTAGGTAAGAAAACAAAGGGGGGCACACATATGGGATTTGGTGAAAAGCTTTTTAAATTAAGAAAGGAAAAGGGCCTTTCTCAAGAAGCATTAGCTGAAAAATTAAACACAACAAGGCAAGCGGTTAGTAAATGGGAAAACGGTCAAGGTTTTCCTGAAACTGAGAAGTTAATAATGATTGGAAATGTTTTTGAAGTATCACTCGACTATTTATTAAAAGAAACTGCAGAGCAAAGTAATGAAAATGTGGATGGCTATTACGTAAGTCAGGAAATGGCAGAAGGGTATATAGTGTACGGACAAAAGATTTCAAAATATATAGCGTTAGGGTTTAGTTTGCTTATTTTGTCTACAATACCGTATCTATTATTTAAAGAAAATGCAACAATGTCGACATTTCTTGTCATTATCATTGCTGTTCTTGGAATTGGAGCAATGATGGCACCTGTAACGATAGAAGAGAGTCGATACAATGTATTGAAAAAGGAAGAACTACTATTTGATCAAAACTTTCTAAAAGAATTGACAAAAAGATATGTGATTATTAAGAAGAAGTATGCTGCGGTAATGATCGTTGGATTTTGTTTTATAGCAGCAGGCGCGATCCCGTTTTTGTTTGAGAAAAAGCATATCACTTCAGGGGAATTAGTTCAGTATTATCCGTACTGTGTTGTACTTATTGCTATCGGAGTTTATCTTTTTGTTCGTGTGTTAGGAGTATGGGAGATATATCGAATTTTAGTAGAAAATAAGGAATACAGTAATCGTTTTATTTTTAAACTGAAAAAGAAAGTAAGAAAAAAGGTAGATAGTTTATAAAAGATAAAAAACATGTTTCGAATCAATGTATTCAAAACATGTTTTTTATCGTTCTGAATTATTTCCAAAGAAATAATTCAGAAAAAACAGAAAAATGTCGTAACCATTTGCGGAATTCTGTTATAATAAACGAAAAATGAAAACGCTTTAAAGGGGGATATAACCAATATGATGATGAATGTACCGCTAACAATTAGTTCTATGATGGAAAGAGCAGAGAAACTGTTTTCGAAGAAAGAAATTGTTTCACGGACACATGATACAGTTACAACGTTAACGTATAAGCAGTTAGGGGAAAGGACGAGAAGACTTTCCAGTGCGTTGAAAAAGCTTGGAATTAAAGAAGGTGAACGTGTAGGAACGTTAGTGTGGAACCATCATCGACATGTAGAAGCGTATTTTGCTATTCCAGGTATTGCTTCTGTTTTGCACACGATTAATATTCGTTTATCTCCTCAACATATTTCATACATTATTCAGCACGCAGAAGACCGAATTCTACTTATAGATGAAGATCTCGTACCGCTCGTTGAAAATATTCAATCACAATTATCAACTGTACAAGCTTACATTATTATGACTGATAAAGATGAACTTCCAAATACTATGCTGGAGCCTGTATATCATTATGAAAAGCTATTAGAAGAAGGCGATCCCAATTTCCAATTTGTAAAAGATATTGATGAAAATACACCTGCTGGTATGTGTTATACGTCAGCGACTACAGGAAACCCAAAAGGTGTTGTATATACGCATCGTAGTACTGTATTGCATTGTATAGCACTCGGTTTAGCTGATACAGCTGCTTTATCGGAAAGTGACGCAGCAATGGCAATTGTCCCGATGTTTCATGTGAACGCTTGGGGACTTCCTTTTGCGGCTACTTGGTTTGGATCAAAACAAGTTCTTCCTGGACCGATGTTTACCCCGAAAATTTTATTAGAGATGATTCAATCAGAAAAAGTGACGTTAGCTGCGGGTGTGCCGACAATTTGGCTCGGCGTATTACAAGAGTTAGAAAATAATAGTTACGATTTATCTAGTATGACGAGAATACTATGCGGAGGTGCAGCTGCGCCGAAAAGCGTTATTAAAGCATTTGAACAGAAACATAATGTTCCATTCATACATGCATATGGTATGACTGAAACGAGCCCACTCGTAACACTTGCACGTTTAAAAAGTTATGAAACAGAATTATCGTATGAAGAGCAATTAGAAATTAGATCAAAACAAGGGTATCTTGTCCCTGGTGTAGAGATGAAAGTAGTCGGTACAAATGGTGAAGTGAAGTGGGATGGTACGGAGATGGGAGAACTATGTTTACGAGCGCCATGGATCGCTGAAAGCTATTATAACGATAATCGTACTGTCGAAGGTTTTCGTGATGGTTGGTTATATACAGGAGATGTCGTTACGGTTGATGAGGAAGGCTGCGTGAAAATTGTTGACCGTACGAAGGATGTTATTAAAAGCGGGGGAGAATGGATTTCTTCGGTCGATCTTGAAAATGCTTTAATGGCACATGATGCTATATTTGAAGCGGCTGTCGTTGCAGTTCCTCACCCTCAGTGGCAAGAGCGACCAATTGCCTGCGTCGTTCAAAAGAAAAATAGTACGGTTACAAAAGAAGAAATATATGAGTTTTTAAAACCACAGTTTGCGAAGTGGTGGTTGCCAGACGATATTGTCTTTATGGAAGAAATGCCGAAAACATCTGTTGGGAAGTTTTTAAAACAGGCGCTTCGGAAAGAACTGGAGCATTTGCATAGAGAGAAATAAGTGAATTCTTATTTGTAAACTTAAATGAAATAAAAGTTGACAAAAGAAGGGTGGAAAGATAATATAATTTTCGTGATATGTTATCTAAAACCACTTTTAAGTTTACAAACAGGAGAAGAAAATATGCATACAAAAAAATTAGTTTTCGTCGCTTTATTTAGTTCTATTATGGGAGTGTTAGGGTTAATACCTCCGATTGCTCTTTCTATTACACCAGTTCCGATTACATTGCAATCACTCGGTGTTATGCTTGCGGGTGGATTGTTAGGGTCACGCCTTGGTGCATTAAGTCAGCTTATTTTCTTACTTATTGTAGGAGTTGGAGCACCATTACTTGCTGGTGGACGCGGTGGCCTTGGTGTATTTGTTGGGCCAAGTGCAGGATATTTACTTGGTTACATCATTGGAGCGTTTGTTATTGGTTATTTAATTGAGCGTTTACGTGAAGTTTCTATTATAAAAGTATTATGTATTAATATAATTGGTGGTATTTTCGTAGTTTATGTATTTGGTATTACTGTACAAGCGTTTTTAATGGATGTTTCTGTATGGGAGACAATGAAAGTGAGTGCTGTGTTTTTACCAGGGGATTGTATAAAAGCAATTATCGCGGCGATTCTCGTAACAAAATTACATCGTTCATTGAAACATATTATTACGCCCGCTTTAAAGAATGGAAAATATACAAATGCGGGATGATAAAGGGAAGAAACACGTTAATTCCGTGTTTCTTTTTATTATTTTTGTAAAGAAAGGACGTCTCATATGGGTATTACAAAAGAATACAAAAAGCATGCCTCTTTACAACCAAATAAAATAGCGATAAAGGAAAATGATAGAGTTTTAACATATAAAGAGTGGTTCGAATCAGTTTGTAAAGTAGCAAACTGGTTGCACGCAACAGAATCAAAGAATAAAACAATAGCAATCCTATTAGAAAATCGTATAGAGTTTTTACAACTATTCGCTGGTGCCGCTATGGCCGGGTGGGTTTGTGTTCCGTTAGATATAAAGTGGAAACAAGATGAGCTCAGAGAAAGAATTGAGATCAGTAATCTGGATATGATTGTGACAGAACGATATAAGGTAAATGATCTACCTGATGAAGAAGGAAGAGTAATTGAAATTGATGAGTGGAAAAGAATGATAGAGAAATATCTTCCTACACATTCCACTGTAGAAAGTTTACGAAATGCTCCCTTTTATATGGGATTTACATCAGGATCAACTGGAAAAGCAAAAGCATTTTTACGTGCACAGCAATCGTGGGTTCATAGTTTTGATTGTAATGTACATGACTTTCATATGAAAATGGAGGATTCAATTTTAATAGCTGGGACGCTCGTTCATTCTCTTTTCTTATACGGGGCAATAAGTGCATTATATGTAGGACAAACGGTGCACATTATGAGAAAGTTCATTCCGAATCAAGTATTAGATAAGTTAGAAACTGAAAATATATCGGTTATGTATACAGTTCCGACAATGCTTGAATCTTTATATAAAGAAAATAGATTAATAGAAAATAAAATGAAAATTATTTCATCAGGAGCGAAATGGGAAGCTGAAGCGAAAGAAAAAATAAAGAATATATTTCCTTATGCGAAAAGATATGAATTTTATGGTGCATCAGAGTTAAGTTTTGTAACAGCACTAGTCGATGCAGAAAGCGAAAGAAGGCCAAATTCAGTAGGAAAACCTTGTCACAATGTGCAAGTTCGAATATGTAATGAAGCAGGCGAAGAAGTACAAAAAGGCGAGATAGGAACTGTTTATGTGAAAAGTGATCAGTTTTTTATGGGATACATAATAGATGGGGTTTTAACACGGGAGTTGAATGCAGATGGCTGGATGACAGTGCGAGATGTAGGCTATGAAGATGAAGAAGGCTTTATATATATTGTTGGTAGAGAGAAGAATATGATTTTATTTGGAGGAATCAATATTTATCCAGAAGAAATAGAAAGTGTATTACATGAACACCCAGCTGTTGATGAAATAGTTGTAATTGGTGTGAAAGATAGTTACTGGGGTGAAAAGCCAGTCGCGATCGTAAAAGGAAGTGCTACGAAACAACAATTAAAGAGTTTTTGCTTACAACGATTATCCTCGTTTAAAATACCGAAAGAATGGCATTTTGTAGATGGAATACCTTATACAAATAGTGGGAAAATCGCTCGTATGGAAGCAAAAAGTATGATTGAAAACCGGGAGAAAACATATGAATAAGGCAGTTATTGTAGAGGCGAAAAGAACACCTATCGGTAAGAAGGATGGGATATTAAAAGAGTATGAAGTTCAGCAATTAGCAACGCCGCTTCTTACGTTTTTAAGTAAAGGAATTAAGAGAGAGATAGACGATGTTATATTAGGAAATGTTGTTGGGCCAGGAGGGAATGTTGCAAGATTATCTGCTTTAGAGGCAGGACTTGGCTATCATATTCCTGGTGTAACGATTGATCGGCAATGTGGTGCTGGTTTAGAAGCAATTCGAACTGCGTGTCATCTCATTCAAGGCGAGGCAGGTAATTGCTATATCGCCGGAGGAGTAGAGAGTACAAGTACGTCACCTTTTCAAAAAAGAGCAAGATTTTCACCTGAAACAATTGGTGATCCTGACATGGGAGTAGCAGCTGAATATGTTGCGGAACGTTATAACATAACGAGAGAAATGCAAGACGAGTACGCTTGTCTTAGTTATAAGCGGACACTGCAAGCGTTAGAAAAAGGATATATACATGATGAAATATTTTCTTTTAATGGATTATTAGATGAATCTATAAAGCCAGAAATGAATTATGAACGAATCATTAAAAGAACAAAGCCCGCATTTTTACAAAATGGAACAGTGACGGCAGGTAATTCATGTGGTGTAAATGATGGGGCATGTGCTGTTCTTGTAATGGAAGAGGGACAAGCCCTAAAGTTAGGTTATAAACCTGTCCTTCGTTTCGTTCGTAGTACTGTAGTGGGAGTGGATCCCAATCTTCCAGGGACTGGTCCGATATTTGCGGTGAACAGATTATTAAACGAAATGAATGTAAAAGTAGAGGACATCGATTATTTTGAAATAAATGAAGCATTCGCCTCAAAAGTTGTTGCTTGCGCAAAAGAGTTACAAATTCCGTATGAAAAATTAAATGTAAATGGTGGGGCAATTGCGCTCGGTCATCCGTACGGTGCATCTGGAGCTATGCTTGTAACACGTTTGTTTTATCAGGCTCAAAGAGAGTCTATGAAATATGGAATTGCTACATTAGGAATTGGAGGCGGGATAGGGATTGCGCTATTATTTGAGAAAGTAGAAGACTAGTGAGGTAACTAGTTTTCTACTTTTTGAGGAACATAAACATTGCTGCCAGGCTTCGCTTTCATTTCGTTCCAAGCAGCAATCGCATCAGCTTTTGCTTTTCCTTTATTATTTGGATCTTTGAAAAAGTCACGAGTAAAGCGATTGTATTCAAATTGTGCACCGATAGTTGTTTTGTATGTAGGGTCTTTTTTTCGTTCGTTTTCTTCATGCCAAAAAGCTACCGCGTCTTCATATGTTTTTCCAACATTCTCTTTGAAAAATTTTTGAAGAGCTACTGTAAAGCGGAAGTTTGTTCCGATTTTTTCTTTGAAAAAAGCACGAACCTCTTCGCTACAGCGGTGATTTTTAGTAATAATCGTTTGAAGAGAAAGGTCTTTATAAGAGAGGGGAGCTTTGCTCACTTTTTGCACAGAGCTGTTTTTTAAGACTTTCCCCGTAGTTAAATAATGTGAGATACGCTCGGTTATTTCGGTCTTAGAGCCACTAGCTGGCAGACCATGCTCGCGACAAAATGTTTGCAGTTCTGCTTTTAACCAATAATAATTTTGGAAATCTGTAAGAGATATAGTTTTTGTTAAAGATGGTCGCATGAATGTAACAACTACTTTCTTCCATAATTTTCTTTAATTATAAAACATACGTTCTTTTTATGGAAGGATTAATGTGTAAATATAATGGGAAGAGGAGGTTATATATAGAAAATATAATGCAAGTTCGTGTTACGGGAATTTTAATTGAAGATGAAAAAGTATTGCTAGTAAAGCAAAAAGTGGCTAATCGCGATTGGTCTTTACCTGGAGGAAGGGTAGAGAATGGTGAAACGTTAGAAGAAGCGATGATTCGAGAAATGAGAGAAGAAACGGGATTAGAAGTTAAAATTAAGAAGCTACTCTATGTTTGTGATAAACCAGATGCTAGTCCATCTTTGTTACATATTACGTTTCTGCTTGAAAGGATTGAAGGTGAAATTAAACTACCTTCTAACGAGTTCGATCATAATCCGATTCATGATGTGCAAATGGTACCGATTAACGAATTAAGTTATTATGGTTTTTCGGAAACTTTTATCAATCTTATAAGTGGCGGTTTTGCAAATTCAGGGAGTTATCAAGGGTTGAAACAACATATAGGCCTGTAAATATAGTTGAAGGATAGCCGTTAGCTATCCTTCATAAACATGTTTTACACTGCTGACTGTAAAGAAGAAACAAGCTGATTTAAAAACTCGTCCCCGTGCATAACCGCTTTTCCGCCGCCGCGTGCACTCTTTTTATTTCCGCCACCTTTTCCTTCAATTGCAGGAAGAGCATCTTTTAAAAGAGCATTCATATCGAGCGTTACTGTTTTTCCGCAAGCGAGAATACATTGTAGTTTGTCATCATTTTCAATAACGAAATACGTAATTGCATGCTCTTGTTGTTCTGTAATGATAGCTGATAGTTTTGCAATTTCTTGCATAGAACGATCTGTAAATGCTTTAGAAATAAGTAACCCAGCATGTATTTCGGTGGGCTGTTGTAGTAATTCATTTGCCTCTGCAAATAATAATTTTTCATTCATTGTTTGTATTGTTTTTTCGTTTTCCTTTTGAGAGGTAAGAAGCTGTGCCACTTTTGCTGGGATATCAGTTTCGCTACTGTTTAATTGTTTGGAAACATCTTTCATAATTTGTTGCTGTTGCCCCATTAATTTAAGTGTACGCCAACCAGCGATAAAGGTTAAGCGTATACCACCTTTATTGCTCTCCCATCCTAGTACTTGAATAAGACCAACTTCACCAGTGCGTTTCGGATGGGTTCCACCACAGCCGTTGTAGTCGTAATTTTCGATAATAACAACACGTATATTTTCTGTCATATTCGGTTCTTTACGAAGAGGTAATGTTTTCGCTTCTTCTAAGTTCATCCACTCTATACGGATTGGATGGTTTTCAAAAACAATTTTGTTTGCAATTTGTACTGCTTTTTCAACTGTTTCTGTATGCAGATTTTCTGTTTCTAAATCGATTGTTACCGTTTCTTTACCAAGATGGAATCCAATCGTAGGTATGTTAAAATGGTCCCAAAAAGCAGCAGATAAAATGTGCTGAGCCGCATGTTGCTGCATATGATCAAAACGGCGCTCCCAATTAATTTTACCTTCTACGTCTTCTGTATGTAATTGTTCTGCGATGTAGTGACGAATTTCTCCGTTTATCTCTTCTACATTGATTACATTGATATCATTTAATGTACCAGTATCATATGGTTGTCCGCCACCTGTCGGATAAAATGCTGTTTCATTCAAAACAACGTATAAGTTACCGTTTTTATCATAATCTTGCTTTATAATTTTAGTAGTAAAGTCTTGCTTATAAGCGTCAGTGTAATATAATTTGTGCTCCAATTTTCTTTCTCCTCTCGCATTAACTAGTTTCATTGTAAAGCAATTGAAATTAGTTTCCTAATATTTCAGAAGAAAGAAACTATTTTTAGAATTTTCTTGCTATAATAAGAAGAAAATGCGGGGGTGGAATGAATATGTTATATGAAAATGGCGTAGATAAACTGCTTAGTTTAAGCAAAAATATTTCTGAATTGTATCGAGAATTAAATGAAATGACCCGGATTTTAACGGATTGTAATCGAGAAAGTGTGAAGTTTGATCGGTTATATGTAAAAGAGTTACTTTGGAAGAAAGAAGATGTAATAGAGAAATATGACCAGCTACTTGTACAACTTTGTATTAACGAATGCTTTGATCTAAAAAGTGTCATTACAGGCGAATATAAGTATACATATGAAGAAGTGGAGAACATCGTTTTACAATTTAATGAGAAGTATAATGTTGCAATATTAATTAAAGATGTTTGTAAAGAATTACAGTTTACATATGGCATAGATATGGATATAACGAGAACAGCGCGGGTATCAACAGCGCAAGTATAAAAAGGGAAAAGAAAGCAGATCCTTTGCTTTCTTTTTTTATGTAAGAACAGGGAGAGTAGGTTTTTAAGATGAAGGGGAAGTTGCAAAATATTCATCCGTTAGGAATGACAATTATAATAGGGACTTTATTTGCGAGGTTCGCCACGTCAATGAGTATTCCTTTTTTAGCAATTTATTTAACGACTGTGAAAGGTGTATCAGCTGGAATGACAGGTGCTATTATCGGAACGAGTGCACTTGTTGGAGTGTTTGCTAGTTTTATCGGAGGGAATTTATCAGATCGATTCGGTCGAAATATGATTATAATATGGTCCATGATCGTTTGGGTCTTTGTATTCATTGGTTTTTCACTTGCAGATCATGTTTTAAGTTTCTTTTTATTAAATGCTTTGAATGGATTATGTAGGTCATTTTTTGAGCCAACATCAAGAGCGTTATTATCAGATTTAACGAAACCTGAGTATCGTTTACTCGTATATAATTTGCGTTACGGTGCAATCAATGTTGGAGTAGCGATTGGCCCACTTGTCGGGTTACAGATTGGAAGCGCAAAATCAACAATTCCGTTTTTAGTAGCAGCTGGAGTATACATTTTATATACAGCTATATTAGCGTTCCAATTTAAGAAGTATCCGATTGGAAAAAAGAAAGTAAATACAGAAAAGCCTGTCACAATGTTAAAGGCAATTCGTATTTTGCGAAAGGATGTCGTATTTTTAGTTGCACTAGTTGGTATTATTTTGAGTAATTGTGGTTTTTCTCATTTAACGACAACAGTATCTCAATATTTTGCAAATGCACATATATTTCAGGATGGAGTGAAATTATTTTCATATATGCTAGCTTTAAATGCGATTGTTGTAGTCGTAATTCAATACCCTGTTATTCAAATTTGTAAAAAGTATACACCGTTAACATCAATTATGGTGGGGGCTTTATTTGTGAGTGGGGGATTATTTGGCTTTGGAATAGTAGAATCCATGCTAGGTGCTGCCGTTTGTACAATTATTTTTACAATTGGAGAAGTCTTAATGTTTTCGATGACGGATGTATTTATTGATGATATTGCTGTTGCGCATCTAAAAGGAACATACTTCGGTGCGATGGGCTTTTCGGGAATTGGAGCAGTAATAGGTCCGTGGTTTGGAGGAGTACTTCTCGATTACTACGGGTACCAAAATGGGTTTGCAGTATTTTCAACATTAGCTATATTCTCAACTGTGGCATTTCCTGTGCTTTTAGTTACAAAAGGTTTATTGAAAAAAAGATATGATAGAAATTCTAATATAGAAATGCATGCGAAATAACATAAGCCCCAGTACCAACTGGGGCTTATGTTTGTATTATATTAACTCTTAATTTGAAAAAAGAACTTTCTTTTCATGTTTATCAGCAACTTCATTTTTGGAAATATGAATGGCCAAAAAACCATTCTCTAAGCAGGCTAGCATCTTCTTATAAATAACATTAGCGGGTAAAGGGATAGTTCGCTGCAAAGAAATGTTTTTATGAAGTATGCAAATGGTTAGGCCTGTCTCCATCTTTTTAATGACTACATTTTGTTCATTGGCATTTGGTACATCTGTTTCCAAAATGTATTCTTGTTCAGTTTCGCAAAGGTCAATATGAATTTGATTTGGGAAACTAAAGTTACTACAAGAGTCAGAACAAAACTGATCCATCCATTCTTCGAAACCATCAACATGAAAAAGACAATCCTTCTTTTTCTTGCCCATGTAAGACACCCTCCGTAAAATCTCAATTCATACTATGTTATGCATGAATGAATTAGGGGTGAAGAATAAATGGAAAAATATAAACATTGTATGTGGAAAAGATAGCTAGTGTGCACTTTTTGTTTTACATATCATGATGCGCATGATGTTTTTGGCGTGAATGGTTACGGTTTTTTACTTTATGAGATCCGCTTAATGGTTCAGGTTGTCCTTTTTTTTCTTTCGCTTCACGATTGTTTTTTCCCATTGTATGTGACACCTCCTCTTCCTTTTTAGAATGAGAGAAGTTTGCAAATTTATACGAGAATGTTTTTAGAAAAAAAGGTAAAGATAATTGGGACTAACTATTACAGAAAGGGGATTATATAATGCCATATCATAAAGATAAACAACAAGCGTTTCAAGCAGCGCAGCAAGGCGTTACACAAGCAGAAAATGCATTTAACAACATTGTGAAAAATGATCCAAACTACGGTCATGATTTAAAAGAATTACGCCAAGAGGTTCAGGAAGCATATGAACAAATTCAAAATGCACTAGAGGTAGCTTCAGAAACACAACGTCCACAACTTGAGCAATATGAAAATAATCTCCAAAATATAATGCGAAATGTAGATCAATTAGAAAAGTAAATTAGGTTGTTGTGTATTTGACAACCTCTTACTTTAATGAACATTATGCGAAAACAGAAAATTTTTCTATTCGTTTTTTCTTTATTATGCGCAGTACATATATTTCAAGTTGAAAAAGTGGAAGCGAAAATGTTGCTCAGAAAAGAGCTAGAACCAACTGGCTATGTAACGTGGGAAGTACCTAATAATGAAAAAATTATTGCCATTACATTTGATGATGGACCAGATCCAACGTATACACCACAAGTTTTACATTTATTACGTCAATATAAGGCTGAAGCGACATTTTTTATGATTGGATTTCGAGTTCAGCGCAATCCATATTTAGTGAAACAAGTGTTAAAAGAGGGACATGAGATTGGAAATCATACGATGAATCATTTATATGCAAATAGTTCATCAGATGAAAAATTAAAAAAAGATATTTTGGATGGAAAAAAATTTTTCGAAAAATGGGTGAAAGAACCGTTGCTATTCCGTCCTCCTGGTGGATATATTAACGATGCTGTATTTAAAACAGCAAAAGAAGCAGGTTATCAAACCGTTCTATGGTCGTGGCATCAAGACCCACGTGATTGGGCAAATCCAGGGGTGGAATCTATCGTAAATCATGTAGTGAAAAATGCTAAAAGTGGCGATATTGTATTGTTACATGATGGAGGAAATGATCGTAGTCAAACGGTAGCAGCACTAGCAAAAATTTTACCTGAGCTAAAAAAACAAGGCTATCGATTTGTAACGGTTTCAGAATTGTTACGTTATAAACATTAGAAAAAATCCCAAAAGGTGAATGTTCCTTTTGGGATTTTTCGTTACTGGTTCTTTTTGCGTTTCTTATTATTTTGTCTTTCTGCAGGAGTTAAGTTTTCATTTGCAAACTCTTCGTTATAACCAGTACCTTGTCCTTGTGCGGATGCTGCATTCATTCCTGAAATAGTATGATTTGCTTTTCTTTTACCCATTTTATTTCACCTCTATAACATTTTTTTGTATGTTGAATGATGAGCAGTTCATAGTGTGTATGAACTATAAGTAAAGCGCTAATAGAGCACTTTACTTTATGGTAATAGTATTCATAAGGAGCATGAACACTATTCAAATTTAGAAACATAAAGAAAACTTATGATAATCTATAAGTTTCTTATTATTTACTTATTTAGAAAGTTGTAATAAGATATTATCGTAAGGTATTGAAAAGTTTGTCTACATTTTATATTCAGACAACTTAGTCACGTTTAACAGGGGGGAAACATAATGGTCAAACATAATCCATTTCAATCACGTGCAACTTTTGAAGTAGATGGAAAAACGTATCATTATTATGATTTGAAAGCGCTTGAAAATGCAGGGGTTGGCAACGTATCTCAATTACCATATTCCGTGAAAGTTTTACTTGAATCAGTACTTCGTCAAGTAGACGGACGTGTAATTACAGAAGAGCATGTTACAAATTTAGCGAAATGGGGAACGAAAGATGTGCAAGATATCGATGTTCCATTTAAACCATCTCGTGTAATTTTACAAGATTTCACTGGTGTACCAGCTGTTGTTGATTTGGCTTCGCTTCGTAAAGCAATGGCAGACATGGGTGGAGATCCTGATAAAATCAATCCAGAAATTACTGTAGACCTTGTAATTGATCACTCTGTACAGGTTGATAGAGCGGGTACGGCAGACGCGCTTGCATTCAACATGGACTTAGAGTTTAAACGTAATGAAGAACGTTATAAATTTTTAAGCTGGGCACAAAAATCATTTGATAACTATCGTGCAGTTCCACCAGCTACAGGTATTGTACACCAAGTAAACCTTGAATATTTAGCACCAGTTGTTCATGCTGTGAAAAATGCTGAAGGTGACTTAGTTGCATACCCAGATTCATTAGTTGGAACAGACTCACATACAACAATGATTAATGGTATCGGCGTTCTTGGATGGGGTGTTGGTGGTATTGAAGCAGAAGCAGGAATGCTTGGACAGCCTTCATACTTCCCAGTACCTGAAGTAATCGGTGTGAAATTAACAGGTACACTTCCAAGTGGTACTACAGCAACTGACGTTGCCTTAAAAGTAACGCAAGTATTACGTCAAAAAGGTGTAGTTGGTAAATTCGTTGAGTTCTTCGGTAATGGACTAAAGAGCATGCCTTTAGCTGACCGTGCAACAATTTCAAATATGGCACCAGAATACGGCGCAACTTGTGGATTCTTCCCAATCGATGATATTTCATTAGAATACTTACGTTTAACAGGTAGAGATGAAGAACAAATTCGCGTTGTTGAAGAATACTGTAAAGCGAACGGTTTATTCTATACAGCAGACAGTAAAGATCCAATCTACACTGATCTTGTAGAAATTGATTTAAATACAATCGAATCTAACCTTTCTGGACCGAAACGCCCACAAGATTTAATTCCACTTTCAGATATGAAAGATGCGTTCCACAAAGCTGTTTTAGCACCAGTTGGAACACAAGGACTTGGATTTAATGAGCAAGAGTTCGATAAAGAAGTGAAGGTTACATTAGAAGATAAAGAAGTAACGATGAAAACAGGTGCAATTGCAATCGCTGCAATTACAAGCTGTACAAATACATCAAACCCATACGTATTAATTGGAGCAGGTCTAGTTGCGAAGAAAGCAATTGAAAAAGGACTTGTAGTACCTGAGTATGTAAAAACATCATTAGCACCAGGATCTAAAGTTGTTACTGAGTACTTAGATAAGTCTGGTTTAACAACATATTTAGATCAATTAGGTTTCCAAACAGTTGGTTACGGTTGTACGACTTGTATCGGTAACTCTGGTCCATTAGCGCCAGAATTAGAAGAAGCAATCGCAGCAAACGACTTACTAGTAACATCTGTTTTATCTGGTAACCGTAACTTTGAAGGGCGTATCCACCCACTTGTAAAAGCAAACTACTTAGCATCACCACCACTAGTTGTGGCATATGCACTTGCAGGTACTGTTGATATTGACCTGAAAAATGATGAAATCGGTAAAGATGCAAATGGCAATGCTGTTTACTTCAACGATATTTGGCCATCAGCTAAAGAAATTGAAGATGTAGTTCAAAGTGTTGTTACATCTGAACTGTTCAAGAAAGAATATGCACAAGTATTTAACAGCAATGAGCGTTGGAATGAAATCCAAACTTCAAATGAAGCGTTATATACTTGGGATAATGATTCAACATACATTCAAAACCCACCATTCTTTGAAGGATTATCTAAAGAGCCAGGTGAAGTTGAAACATTATCAGGCCTACGCGTAGTTGGTAAATTTGGTGACTCTGTAACGACAGACCACATTTCACCAGCAGGTTCAATCGGTAAGCATACACCAGCTGGACGCTACTTATTAGAAAATGGCGTACAACCAGTTGACTTCAATTCTTACGGTTCTCGTCGTGGTAACCATGAAGTTATGATGCGTGGTACATTCGCGAACATCCGTATTAAAAACCAAATCGCACCAGGAACAGAAGGCGGATATACAACATATTGGCCAACAGGTGAAGTAACGTCTATCTATGATGCTGCTATGAAATATAAAGAAGATGGCACAGGCCTTCTAGTTGTTGCTGGTAAAGATTACGGTATGGGAAGTTCTCGTGACTGGGCTGCGAAAGGAACAAACTTACTAGGTATTAAAGCAGTAATTGCAGAAAGCTTTGAGCGTATTCACCGCAGTAACTTAGTGTTAATGGGTGTACTACCACTTCAATTTAAAGATGGCGAAAGTGCTGAAACGTTAGGTCTTGTTGGTAACGAGTCATTTGAAATTCAAATCGACAAAACAGTTAGACCACGCGATCTTGTGAAAGTAGTTGCAACTGATGCAGATGGCAATGAAAAACAATTTGAAGTAGTAGCTCGTTTCGATAGTGAAGTAGAAATTGACTACTACCGTCACGGTGGTATTCTGCAAATGGTTCTTCGTGAGAAAATTGAAGAGTCTAAAGTGTCGAACTAAATAATTGAAATGAATAATAAGGAAGCTAACAATAGTTAGCTTCCTTATTTTATGGAAAGGGATGAAACCATATGGTTTCATCCCTTTCTTTTTTACTACGAAAAATGGAGGAAACGTCATGAAAGAATATAAAAGAATTCTGTTACCGTTACAGAAAGAAAAAATATTAGTAATA
Source organism: Bacillus sp. RCC_6_1 (assembly GCF_041360755.1). NCBI lineage: Bacteria > Bacillati > Bacillota > Bacilli > Caryophanales > Bacillaceae > Bacillus > Bacillus sp. RCC_6_1. The sequence continues at coordinate 347,470 of NZ_JBFUPV010000004.1, read as the reverse complement.
GCAGCTGTATGTAGTGGGATAATTGCTGCCATTTTAAATTTATCTCGCCCAATTTTCATGGGATTAATTGTAGACAATCTTATTCAAAGGGAGCTAAAAGGTGCGTATGTATATATAGCTTTGTTTGCGGGTAGTCACTTTTTAATGTGGGCGAACAATCTTTTATTTGATTATATAAGTTCAAAAGCGAGTCAACGTATATTACAAACGAAACGTATAGAATTATTGCGTCACTATTTCTCATTACCGTTTGAAGAGAGTGAGAAGATTAAGCAAGGAGAGTTAGAAACTTTGGTTGTGTCTGATATTCCGAACTGGGTCAGATTATATGGCTCTATATTAATAGAATATATACACGCTATTGCCCAATTTATTGGAGCTTTCATAGCACTACAACATATAGATATACAGTTTATATTGTGGGTAACTCCGTTTTTATTTTTAAGTACAATTGTTCCAATACTGATGGGAGAAAAGGTAAGAGATATTGCAAGCGTTTCTCAAAAAAATCACTCAAGTGTTGTAGAGATGGTGTCACAGTTTGTAAAGGGGATACAAGATTTGCGGAGTTTACAAAAAGAAAAATGGGCAATTCGCTTATTTAAAGAAGTAACGGCACAATCGTATAAATCAGAAGTAAAGAAGACGATGATGCAACATTGCATTGGAGTAGTTGGAACGGTGATTGAAACAGGAGCATATATTGTTGTTCTCATTATAGGTGCACAAAAAATAATGAGGGGAGAAATAGAAGTTGGTTCACTCATTGCAGTGTTAGCGACAATTGAGATGCTCTTTTTCCCTGTCCGTTATGTGGGCGATTTATTAATAATGACACAAGTTGCAGTCGCTTCGGCAAATAGAGCTTTTTGCTTTTTAAATAAACGAGCAGCAGATAGCAATGTAGAAAGAGCGATGGGGATCAGGATAACAAATGTTTCATTTCAGGAGAATGACGAAGAGAAATGCAGAATTCATAATATTGATTTGCAAATTCGTCCTGGTGAACTCGTTATGATTGTGGGAGAAAGCGGTGCAGGAAAAACAACGCTTTTAAAGTTAATAACGGGCTTGTATAAACCATCTAACGGTAGCATTGCTTATTATGGTAATGAAGCTCGTATGACTACAGTGTGGCAAGAACCACGTTTTTTCCGAACGACGGTAACAGAGAATATGTATTTCGGGGAAGAGGGTTTAGAAAATCAGTTAGAAAAAAATAGTGAACTTATAAATGCAACGCCGATTATTAGAGGGTTACCTGAAGGGAGTCAAACTGTGCTACATAAAAGCGGTGAAGAGTTTTCGGGAGGCGAAAGAAAACGTCTTGCATTATTGCGCGCGATTGTATCAAATCCAACTCTTATTATTTTAGATGAACCGACGGCTGGGTTAGATCCGGGCAATCAAGAACTGGTTTGGAATATGATTGAAGGGATAGGAAGAGATGTAACGAGAATTGTGGCAACACATGATGTAGAGAGAGCGATGATAGCAGATTGTGTTGTTGTCATAAAGAATGGGACTATTGTGGAATGTGGGAATCCTAGAGAATTATTAAATTGCAACTCATTGTACAAAGAGTTGCAAACAAAAAGATAAGAGATATGTAATGCTCTTATCTTTATTCCGCTATTTGCCGGGCAGCCCGATTGGTGAGGGCTGATTAAAGTTTCACTTTATTCGGTCTCATTAAGTTGATAAGTATAAGAATTCGAATCACTAGAATTAACTTCTTTGACGAGAGTAAGTTGATTTGTATCTGGATTATATTTGAAAATCTTAATTGTATGTTCGCTACTTAGTAATGGATTATATTCTTGAATAGCGAATGTATTTTCCGCGATTTGTGTCATATTACTGGTGGGAACATTTTCTATGGAATCATGATTTGTAGAAATTTCAACGACTTTTTCACTGTTGAAAAATAAAAGAACGATTACTAAAATAACTAAGCATATTCGTATATAGCGTAGCTCTTTGGTGATAGGGTGTTCTCCCAAAACAATCATCCTTTCTATAGCTATTCTATAGTAGTAATGGTAGTCATCGTGAAAAAAGTAATAATGCCGAGGCCTGCCAAAAGGATAAATGAGATTAATGCGATATAGAGACAAATATGTCCAACTTGTTTTTTTTCAGGATCTTTACTAAATAGTGAGATAATCCATGTGATAATTCCGATTGGGGAAAATATAAAACTAAGAATATATAGAAGTATTTTTTTAAATAAATTCATGAGAGCTCCTTTCATTGTAAAATGTTCTATGTATTTCTAATTATATGATTAAAAGGTAAATATTTCATCTTAGTTATAAAAATTCTGATTATTTAGAATGTGAATATTTCCAAGCTTGTCCGTATAAGCTAAAATAAGGTATATAGTATTTTGATGAATGTGTTAAAAGAAGATAATACGTTAGGGTGATATAAAATGTGGCGAAAGCTTACGATTATTGTAGTGTTACTTTGTTTAGCGGGATATGCAGCTTATGAACAGTTTGGTCATAAAGAGCAGGCGGTAAAAGTGAAGCAAGAAAAAAGTGAAGCTGCGATGAAAGAGATTATCGCAAGGAATGGTATTGAGATAGGGAAGAGTGCACCGGACTTTACATTAACGAAGTTAGATGGGACAAATGTAAAGTTATCGGATTTAAAAGGAAAGAAAGTAATTTTAAACTTTTGGGCTACGTGGTGTGGACCATGTCAGCAAGAAATGCCTGATATGGAGGCTTTCTATAAAGAACATAAAGAGAACGTAGAAATTTTAGCGGTCAATTATACGCCTTCAGAAAAAGGTGGGGGGGAAGAGAAGGTAAGCAATTTTGCTAAAGAAAAAGGAATTACTTTTTCTATTTTATTGGACAAGAACATTGATGTGACAACAGCTTATAAAGTAATTACGATTCCAACTTCGTATTTTATAGATACAAAAGGTGTCATTCAAGATAAGTTTATTGGGCCGATGACACAAAAAGAGATGGAGAAAAGAGTTGCTAAATTAAAATAATGGTGAAAAGGTAGAGATGGAGAGTTCCCATTTCTGCCTTTTCTTTTTCAAGTAGTAATCACTTCATGATATGATGTAAGAAATATAACCGTTTAGAGATAAAGGAGTGTATGGAGTGGGGAATGTATCCTTACCGTTAGATTATGTTGTAATTGATTTTGAAACAACAGGATTTAACCCTTATAATGATAAAATTATTCAAGTTGCAGCAGTGAAATATCGTAATCATGAATTAGTAGATCAATTTGTTTCATACGTGAATCCAGAGCGGCCAATTCCGGACCGAATAACGAGTTTAACAGGTATTACTAATTATCGCGTTTCAGATGCACCGACGATTGAAGAAGTGTTACCTTTATTTTTAGCATTTTTACATACAAATGTTATTGTGGCCCATAATGCTTCTTTTGATATGCGCTTTTTGAAAAGTAATGTAAATATGCTTGGGTTGCCTGAACCTAAAAATAAAGTAATTGATACTGTATTTTTAGCAAAGAAATACATGAAGCATGCGCCTAATCATAAACTTGAAACGTTAAAACGAATGCTTGGAATTCGTTTAAGCTCTCATAATGCATTTGACGATTGCATTACGTGTGCTGCTGTTTATCAAAAGTGTGCAGCTATTGAAGAAGAAGGGAAACGAAAAGTAAATAAGGCTATGCTTGATGAAACTGCGGTATATGAAGCGGTGAAAGAAATACTTGCATGTAATAAACGTAATGTAGAATGGCTACGTTGTATGAACGTAGGAAGTTATTTAGATATAAAAGCTTTTTATCCAGTTATGAGATTAAAGGTAAAAGGGCGAAAGAAATATGTATTAACAGAGATATTAGAAGAAGATGTGAAAGAAATATGTACAAGTTTAAAATGTGAACCGGCGTTAAAAAGTGAAGTTGGTAATACGAGAATTATGCTTAATAGCTTAGAGGATGTTATGAAATTAGAAAGTTATATTTTAGAGCAGTATGATTTTGTATTACAGGCGCTTCATGATTATAAAGAAAATGAAATGAATGCAGATGAAAAGTTGAAAGAGTATTTAAATATTATGGTATAAAAAACTCCGTGTGCAATATATTGTACACGGAGTTTTTTTAGGAGTACTAAAACATAAAATTTTCTTGCAAATCTGATTAAAGAGTTTTTTGTTTGCTCATACTATGTAATAAGAAAGCGAAGGAGAGAGGGTGAACAACATGAGAAGAAGTCGCCGTAAATCGTTTGAAGAACTTGTAAATGAAAATAAACAACAATTATTAAGCGATCGTGAGGCAATTGATCGCATTGAAGAGCGCATTGAAAAACGTTATGAAATGAAACTTTTTAAGCAAGCTGAATAATTCTTAACACTAGTACGATACTAGTGTTAAGGAGGCGATAGTAATGGGTAATCCGAAAAAAAATTCAAAAGACTTTGCACCGAATCATATTGGAACACAATCAAAAAAAGCTGGTGGAAATAAAGGAAAGCAAATGCAAGATCAAACAGGTAAACAACCGATTGTTGATAATGGTTAAAGAAAAGGAGAATATTACATTCTCCTTTTTTATGTATAAATTTGAGGAAAGATAGGTAATTTAAGATGGTGTGTATATACAATATTAGGAGGGAAGTACATGCCAAATCCAGATAATCGAAGTGACAACGCTGAAAAGTTACAAGAAATGGTGCAAAATACAGTTGATAACTTTAATGAAGCAAAAGAAACAGCGGAACTTTCTAATGAAAAAGATCGTGCTGCTATTGAAGCAAAAAATCAAAGACGTTTAGAAAGTATTGACTCATTAAAAAGTGAAATCAAAGATGAATCTTAACAAAATGTACAAAAAGGGCTGACTTTTGTCAGCCCTTTTTCGTAATCGTAAAGTTTTCAACAAGTAAACGCCAATTTTGTGGAAATGGCAAGCCAATCTTCCAATAACTAATACCGCCAATGCCCTGCTCTTTCATTAAATTGAATTTACTTTGAATAGACCTCGCATCTTCAAACCAAACTTCATGTTGTACGCCATTTTCGTCAAAGTAATTAAAATGTGGAGCTTGAGCTGTGAAATCATAGCGGATAGGAACATTATATTTACGAGCAAGTGCAACAGCTGCGACAGAGCTAACTGCTTTTGCTGGTGGATTCCCTTGTTTGAACGGAAGTTTCCAATCGAATCCGTATAAGTTTTGCCCCATCATAATTTTTTGGGGAGGCATTTGAGATTTTGCGTATTGAAGTACTTCTTTTACAGGACCAATAGGAGAGATTGCCATTGGTGGCCCGCCCTGCCAACCCCAGTCATATGTCATAATGACGACGAAATCAACAATTTGCCCTTGCGCTTTATAATCATGGGCTTCGAAAAATTTTCCCTTTTGATTTGAACTTGTTTTCGGTACGAGAGTTGTGCTTAATGTGTACCCGCTAGGTAAGCGTGTTTTTACATTTCGTAAAAAGCGATTATAGGCCTCGCGGTCTTCGGGTGCTACACTCTCGAAATCGAAATGAATGTCTCGCATGCCATATTTTTCAGCTGTTTGCAAAATGTTAGTAATAAATTTGTTTTGAATCGTTGCGTCGCGTAAAATAACCGATGTTAGATCTGCACTGAAATTACCATTTTCAATATTTGTAATAACGAGCATAGGGATTGTTTGCCCTTGCGTTGCAATATTAGCAATTTTAGCTGTTTCAGTAGGTTCTTTTAATGTGCCATCTCTTTTTGCCTCAAAACTAAAATAAGCTAAATATGTTAAAAATGGATTGATGGCACGTGTAGCATTAACTAAACTCTCTTTAATCGGTATAGTGGAAGGTTGTAAATAAGCGATGGATTCTACAGCTCGTTTTGTGCCTTTTGGTACATATAATTGTTGTCCGACATGGAGAATAGATTTTAAAGATAAATTATTAACTTTAGCTAAACTAGCGAGGGGGACATTATATGTTTGAGAAATCCGATAGAGGCTGTCACCAGGCTGTACATAATAATTATTTCCTTTCGTATTAACGATAAGTGCCTGACCAACAACGAGCGTTTCAGCGGGATTTAGTCCATTGTCTTTTACTATTTCGTCAGGTGTTGATCCATATTTTGATGCCAAGCTATATACGCTATCACCGCTACGAACCGTTACAATTTGAATCATATGCTTGCTCCTTTCGGGAAAAGATTCACTATTTTTATTTTATTTTTGATGTCACTGTATTATGATTAAATGTATGCAAGGTAGCAGAAGTGAAAGAAGGGAAGAAACAGTTAGTGTATATCTACAAAAATATATAATTAGTGATAAAATATTTGTAGATGAAAAATTGTCGCCGGAGTAAAGTAGTTTCATGGGATGAAAAATATGAAAGTATATTCAATTGGTGATTTTGCAAAAAAAGGCAGGTAGGATAGAACAAACTAGTTGCCATCTTCAAGGGAAAATAAGCTAAGAAGATGGTTAAGGGGTTGCTGGAAAATGATGCTTGCGAAGAAAGTGAGAATCAAGCCGAATAAAGAACAAGAATTGCAACTTTGGAAATCTGTTGGTACGGCAAGATGGGCTTATAATTGGACACTGGCGAAGCAAGAAGAGAATTACAAGAATGGCGGAAAGTTCATATCAGACGTTTTTTTACGGAAAGAATTAACTGTATTAAAGCAGTCTGAAGAATATGCTTGGTTGTACAATGTTTCAAATAATATAGCCAAACAAGCGATTAAAGATGCTTGTGAAGCATATAAGCGATTTTTCAAGGGACTGGCTGATAAACCACGATTCAAAAGCAGAAGGAAAGCAAAACTCTCTTTTTACAATGATAATGTCAAGTTAAAAGTAAAAGAAAAACAAGTTTTGATTGAGAAAGTTGGTTGGGTAAAAACATCCGAAAAGTTACCTGTAGGGGTTAAGTACTCTAATCCACGCGTTAGCTTTGACGGTAAGTATTGGTATTTGTCTGTCGGTATTGAACAGGAGTTTACAAAAGAGAAATTAACGGCTGTTTCGTTAGGAATAGATATTGGAATCAAAGAATTAGCATATTGTTCTGATGGGCAGAGGAAGAACAATATCAACAAAACAAAAATGGTAAGACAGGTAGAGAAACGCCTTCGTAGGTTGCAACGTCAAGTTTCTCGTAAATATGAAATGAATAAGGAGGAAAACCGTTTTGTCAAAACAAGCAGCATTATAAAAATCGAGAAAGAGATACGACAACTACATAGAAGGTTATCAAATATCAGAAAGAATCATCTTCATCAATCCACGAGCGAAGTTGTGAAAACCAAGCCATTTCGCATTGTGATGGAGACGTTGCATATGAAAGGTCTGATGAAGAATAGATACCTAGCTAAAGCGATTGCGAAGCAGTGTTTATATGAGTTCAAAAGACAAATTCAATACAAGTGTGAAAAATATGGTATTGAATTTGTAGAAGCTGATACATGGTATCCTTCTTCAAAAATGTGTTCCAGTTGTGGAAGCATTAACAAAGAACTAAAACTTTCTGACCGTGTATACAAATGCACTTGTGGTCACGAAATGGATAGGGATTTAAATGCGGCTATCAATTTGTCACGGTATGAATTAGCCAGTTAACATCTAAAAAAGTTACGGCTAATATGTAGGATTCGTTGTATCCGAATTTACGCCCTCGGAGTGTTACATCAAACGAAAGTAGCTTCTGTGAAATCGGACACGTAGAACAGGGAAATAAACAAAAATTATAGATTTTTATAAGTTTATGGCAACGGCGAATATACATATGTTTGTAGCAGAACATGAAGTTGAAATCCGTTATGCGGAAACAGATCAAATGGGTGTTGTTTACCATTCAAACTACTTAGTGTGGCTTGAGTTAGGTCGCACGAAACTTATACAAGATTTAGGTTTTTCATATGTTGAAATGGAGAAAGAAGGAATTATTTCTCCTGTGTTAGATTTACAAATTTCATACCGTAAAGCGATGCGTTACGGAGAAAAAGCAATCGTAAAAACATGGGTAGATACTGTGAGCCCACTTCGCGTTGTATATGGATATGAAATATATAATGGTGATGGTGAACTTTGTATTACTGCAAGTACGACGAATATTTGTGCGAAAAAAGAAGGGTTCCGCCCTGTATCATTTAAAAAGTTATATCCTGAGTGGTATGCGAAATATGAGGAAATTAAGAAAAAATAAAAAAGCGTGGCAGAAGCCACGTTTTTTTATTTTTCATAATTAAATTGTGGGAAGTCGTCACCTTCGTTAAGTGTAACAGATAAATTATGTCCATCGAAGAACCATTCATCATCGCCTTCAATAAAGAAGTTAATACCTTCTTCTTGAATTTGAACAGCAGGATGTGCAGGATCATCTTTACGAATCCCTAAAGAAAGTCCTTTTTGCACAGTACTGCAACCACCGTATTGTACGAAAAAGCGTAGTGTTTCATTTGATTGTAAGTTTAATTCATTTTTATACCATTGTGCTGCTTCTTTTGTTACGGAAAGATTCATGTATAGTTCCTCCAAATTATGTTGCTTTTTCTTTAGTATAAAAAATAACGCAAAAAGACGCTATTAATATGCTTCACGTTTTCTTTTTGCGTTATGTGGGTTACGATCTTATTTTTGCTTTTTTGAAAAGTTTGCTTTTGGTTCAGTTTTATTTATAATTCGTCCGATATTTGCACGGTGTTTATAAATAACCATACCTGCTAATAAACACATCGCAATAATGAAGATTTTATCCCCGCTAACAATGGATGCAATAACAGCAACAACTGCTGTTACCATAGAAGAAAGTGATACGTATCTTGTTGTAAATAAAAGGGTGAAAAATACAACAGCCAATATTGCAAAAACAACTGGTGAATAGCATAATAGCACCCCAGCAGAAGTTGCAACTGCTTTACCACCGCGGAATTTTGCGAAGATTGGATAGACATGTCCAAGAACAGCCGCTAACCCGAACCATAGTGGATGAATATCTAATCCGAAAATCATTGGTAGACTTGTTGCTAATGTCCCTTTTAAAATGTCAGCAATTGTAACGGTAAAACCTGCTTTTTTCCCTAATGTGCGGAATGTGTTTGTTCCGCCTAGATTACCGCTCCCGTGCTCACGAATATCGATTCCGTAGCCGATTTTTCCAACAACTAGTGCAAATGGAATCGAGCCAAGTAAGTAGGCAACGATAAATAAAAGATATGTAGTAACCATAAGTTCAGTCTCCTTTATTCAAATGTGTTGATAAAGGGTAAAAAGAGTTTTTCCCGTATATTGTACCATACATTTGTAAAGAGCACATTTCTTTTTTGTAAATGAAAAATTCATTATTTCGTGAAAAAAATTTCACAGTAATGTTACATTTCTCACAGAAACAGTAAGACTATATGTAGTAACATTTTAATCAAAAGATAACAACATATTGGTGGAGGGTTATAAATGTTACAAAATAATACACGTGGAGAAGAAGAATTAATGAAAGTGTTTGAGACAATAGTCCACGGCAATGAACAAGATTTGATGCAAGAAAATGCAAATGTAGACGGCCGCTCTCCAATGGGCGTAATGGGAACGTTCGCATCTGAGAGTGCAAAATATTATGCTGTTGAGAATTTATTGTCAGATCAAGTGAAAAAAGCGATAAATGAAAATATATTATATCCACATGATTTAGATTTTTATGCAACAGGAACGACGACTTGTTCACAAATTCCGTTAGCGCAAATGCTTGCTAACGGTTTTCATACTGGACATGGACATATGAGACAACCGCAAGACATTAAAAGTGCATTGGCTCTTTCGTCTATTATTTTTCAAGCGAATCAAAATATGCAGCATGGTGGTCAATCGTTTGCACTCTTTGATATTGATTTAGCACCTTATGTACGAAAAACAATTGAGAGACATAAAAAACGATTACAATCATATCCGCTTACGAAAGAACAAATAGAAGAATTCGCATGGAAAGAAACGGAAAATGATACGTATCAAGCGTGTGAGGCTTTCGTTCATAATTCGAATAGTATGCATAGTAGGGGCGGAGGACAAGTACCGTTTATTTCTATTAATTACGGAACAGATACATCAAAAGAAGGAAGAATGTTAATTAAACAACTTTTAAAAGCGACACAAGCTGGACTTGGTAAAGGAGAGACACCGATTTTTCCGATTCAAATTTTCAAGATGAAAAAAGGTGTGAATTTTGAAGAAAGTGATCCGAACTACGATTTATTTGAATTAGCATTAGAGACAACGGCTGAACGATTATTCCCTAACTTTTCATTTTTAGATGCTCCGTTTAATGCAGTACATTATGATGGAAGACCAGAAAGTGAAGTATGTTACATGGGATGTCGTACCCGTGTTATGTCTAATATACATGGAGAAGAAACAGCGATTGGTAGAGGGAATTTATCATTTACGTCTATTAATTTAGTGAAATTAGCGTTAATTAGTGGTTCAAAAGAAGCGTTTTTTGAAGCGCTAAACTATTATTTAGATTTAGGAATTAAGCAGCTATTAGAAAGATATGCGTATCAATGTACGAAGCGAGCAAGAGATTTTCAGTTTTTATATTCACAAGGTGTATGGCGTGGTGGAGAAACGTTGCAGCCTGAAGACTCCGTAGCCTCGATTTTAAAACAAGGGACGTTAAGTATTGGTTTTATCGGTCTTGCGGAATGTTTAGTAGCTTTAACAGGAAAGCATCATGGGGAAGATGGAGAATCATGGAAACTTGGGTATGAAATTATTTCCTTTATGAGAGATAGAATGGATAAAGCGACAGAAGAACATCAACTGAATTTCTCAGTAATTGCAACTCCAGCAGAAGGATTATCAGGGAAGTTTGTGAAAAAAGATAGAGAAGAATTTGGTGAAATTAACGGTATAACGAACCATAATTACTATACGAATTCATTCCATATTCCAGTTTATTATAACATTCAAGCGATAAATAAAATCCGTTTAGAAGGCCCGTTCCACGCTCTCTGTAATGGAGGACACATTACTTATATTGAACTAGATGGAGCAGCAATGCATAACAAAAAGGCATTAAAACAAATTGTACAAGCCATGGCAGAACATGGCGTTGGATACGGTTCAATTAATCATCCTGTTGACCGTTGTAAGTGCTGTAGTTATCACGGGGTTATTGGGAATGAATGTCCAAGTTGCGGGAATAAAGATGAGGCTAATATAGAAAGAATTCGCCGTATAACAGGCTATCTTGTAGGAGATATGTCGAAGTGGAATAGTGCGAAACGTAGTGAAGAGATAGATCGGGTGAAACATAAATGAAAGTGATGAATATTATTCATGATAGTGTAGTAGATGGAGAAGGATTGCGGACAGTCGTGTTTTTTGCGGGCTGTCCGCATCGTTGCGTTGGTTGCCATAATCCGAAATCGTGGAATATTTGCAATGGAACGGAAATGACAGTAGAAGAAATTGTGAAAGAGATTGCAAGTAATCCATTAACTGATGTAACATTTTCAGGTGGAGATCCATTTTTTCAAGCTGCTGAAGTGAAAAAGGTAGCAAAAATCGTGAAAGATTTGAAAAAAAACCTATGGATGTATACAGGTTATACGTTAGAAGAGATACAGAGTTCTCAAAATAATGATATGATAGAGTTGTTACATTATGGGGATGTTTTAGTCGATGGAAGGTTTGAAATTGAGAAAAAAGATTTAACACTTCCATTTCGCGGAAGCTCCAATCAACGTATTATTCGATTGAAAGAGTAAAAAGGCGGGATAGATTATATGAATAAAACAGTATTGCTTGTTGAAGATGAAAGAAGATTGCGTGAAATTGTTAGTGATTATTTTCGTAATGAAGGCTTTGAAGTAATCGAAGCAGAAGATGGAAAAAAAGCGTTAGAGTTATTTGCAGAGCATGAAATTGATTTAATTATGTTAGATATTATGTTACCGGAAATAGATGGATGGTCTGTTTGTAGAAGAATTAGAAAAGAATCAGCAGTACCAATTATTATGTTGACAGCACGTTCGGATGAGGATGATACATTGCTAGGTTTCGAATTAGGTGCAGACGAGTATGTAACGAAACCATTTAGCCCGAAAGTATTAGTAGCTCGCGCAAAGACGTTATTGAAACGTGCGGATGGTGCGGTAGGAGTAGCGGAAGAAAATGCTATGTCTTTAGCTGGAATAGAAGTAAATCGTCTATCTAGAACTGTTTTAGTAGATGGAGAAGAAATTATATTGACACATAAAGAATTTGAACTTCTTGTGTATTTAATGGAGAACAAAGGAATCGTGTTATCACGTCAACATTTATTAGATCAGTTATGGGGATATGACTATTACGGTGATGACAGAACGGTTGATACCCATATTAAAAAACTTCGAAATAAGCTAGGAGATAAAGCGAAGCATATCGGTACTGTTATTCGAGTTGGTTATAAATTTGAAGAATAATCTAGAACGATTTGTGTAATTTAGCCTAGGGAAATGGCGATTTTATACTCTCTTTTGAAGGTAGAATGTACAAAAAATACTTTTTTTGTCTACAATGTTAGATAGGAGTATTTTTTTAATTAGATTTCACGATGAGTTCACAAGAAGGACACAAAACGTGACTATACTGAAAATACGAATTCACCAGAGAGGGGAAATAAAACATGGGATATTACGACGGACCAAATTTAAATGAAGAGCATAGTGAAACGAGAGAAGTGAGAAAATCAGGTAGTAAAAAAGGCTATTTCTTCACAGGTTTAGTGGGGGCTGTAGTCGGAGCGGTTTCGATTAGTTTTGCAGCACCATATATGCCATGGGCTCAAAATAATGGAGCGCCAGTATCATCATTTAGTTCGGATTCAAAAGTAGAAGGTACTGTAGTTCCTGTTGTAAATAAAGCGAAAAATGAAACTGATTTACCTGGTATGATTGAAGGGGCGAAAGATGTTGTTGTAGGTGTTATTAATATGCAACAAAGTGTTGATCCATTTGCAATGCAACCGACAGGTCAAGAACAACAAGCTGGTTCAGGATCAGGTGTTATTTATAAAAAAGCAGGGAATAAAGCATATATCGTAACAAACAACCACGTAGTAGATGGTGCAAATAAACTTGCTGTAAAACTAAGTGATGGTAAAAAGGTAGATGCAAAGTTAGTAGGGAAAGATCCTTGGTTAGACTTAGCTGTTGTTGAAATTGACGGGGCTAATGTGAATAAAGTTGCAACTTTAGGTGACTCAAGTAAAATCCGCGCGGGTGAAAAAGCAATTGCAATCGGTAACCCACTAGGTTTTGATGGAAGTGTAACGGAAGGTATAATCAGTAGTAAAGAACGTGAAATTCCAGTTGATATTGATGGCGATAAACGACCAGATTGGCAAGCACAAGTTATTCAAACAGATGCAGCGATTAACCCTGGTAACAGTGGTGGTGCATTATTTAACCAAAATGGTGAAATAATTGGGATTAATTCAAGTAAAATTGCACAACAAGAAGTTGAAGGAATTGGCTTTGCTATTCCAATTAATATCGCAAAGCCAGTTATTGAATCACTTGAAAAAGACGGAGTAGTGAAACGTCCAGCCCTTGGAGTAGGTGTCGTTTCATTAGAAGATGTGCAAGCTTATGCAGTCAATCAATTGAAAGTACCGAAAGAAGTAACGAATGGTGTTGTATTAGGTAAAATTTACCCAATATCACCGGCTGAAAAAGCTGGTTTAGAGCAATATGATATTGTAGTAGCATTAGATAATCAAAAAGTAGAGAATGCTCTTCAATTCCGTAAATATTTATATGAAAAGAAAAAAGTAGGCGAGAAAGTAGAAGTTACATTCTACCGTAACGGTCAAAAAATGACGAAATCGGCTACTTTAGCAGATAATTCAGCTACAAAGAATCAATAATCGAAATAAAAGAAAGTCTCTTTCATATTGAAAGAGACTTTCTTTATCGGCTATACTAAAGGAATAGGAGGGATTAATTATGACAATTGAAAACCCAACTCGTACGGAAATTGGTGAAGTGTTAAAGAAAAGCAAAACAATTGCGGTTGTTGGATTATCAGATAAGCCAGAACGTACATCGTATATGGTTTCAAAAGCAATGCAAGATGCTGGATACCGCATTATTCCAGTTAATCCAACAGTAGATGAGGTGCTTGGAGAAAAGGCAGTTTCTTCACTAAAGGATATTAAGGAACACGTTGACATAGTAAATGTATTTCGTCGCTCAGAGTTTTTAATGGATGTTGCAAAAGAATTTGTAGAGATTGATGCAGATGTTTTTTGGGCACAATTAGGAGTACAAGATGAGGATACATACAAATTTTTAAAAGAAAAAGACTATACTGTAATAATGGATCGTTGTATTAAAGTAGAACATGCGATGACAAAATAGTATAGATTTAAAGGTAGAAAGATTGATTCAGCCCTCATTATAGATAAGTAGGGCCGATGAACGAGGTGTTCATCATGAGATTTTTTAAAGGCTGTTTTTGGGGGTTGTTATTTGTAATCCCATTTTGGATCTTGATCATTTGGATCATAATAAAGGTTTGGAATGTGTAATCTTGGAATACATATCCATTTCTCGTTGACAAACGATTATTTTTCTGAAATAGTAGCCTAGAGGAATCCTTGTGAGAAAACAAGGATTTTTCTATTGAAAATGGTATATAAAAGAGATAAGATAACTTGCCAAAACTATAGTCGAGGCGTTATTCTATAATAGAAACATATGTTCTGATTTTGGATTAGGAAAGGGGCAAGGAGTTTGGCGAAGCATCAGTTCCAATATAATGAAGATGCGATTCAAGTGTTAGAAGGACTTGAAGCCGTTCGAAAACGCCCGGGTATGTATATCGGGAGCACGGACAGCCGTGGATTGCATCATTTAGTATATGAAATAGTAGATAACTCCGTTGACGAAGCGTTAGCGGGATTTGGCGACGAAATTTCAGTCGTAATACATAAAGATAATAGTATTAGCGTTATAGATAAAGGGCGAGGAATGCCTACGGGAATGCATAAACTTGGGAAACCTACACCTGAAGTTATTTTAACTGTACTTCATGCCGGTGGTAAGTTTGGTCAAGGTGGTTACAAAACGAGTGGTGGTTTGCACGGTGTTGGGGCATCGGTTGTAAATGCCTTATCAGAATGGTTAGTCGTAACGATTAAGCGTGACGGAAATATTTACGAACAACGCTTTGAAAATGGCGGTGTTCCTGTAACGACGCTTGAGAAAATCGGGAAGACGAAAGAGTCTGGTACTACGATGCATTTCAAACCAGATACAACGATTTTCAGCACAACAAATTATAATTATGAAACATTATGTGAGAGATTACGTGAATCTGCATTCTTATTAAAAGGAATGAAAATCTCAATAAAAGATGAACGAAATGATTTAGAGGATGTATTTCATTATGAAACGGGAATTGAAGCTTTCGTTTCATATTTAAACGAAGAAAAAGATTCCATTCATCCAGTTGTATATTTCACTGGTGAACAAAATGGAATTGAAGCAGAACTAGCATTTCAATTTAACGATGGCTACTCAGAAAACATTTTATCGTTTGTAAATAACGTACGTACAAAAGATGGTGGAACACACGAAGCTGGATTTAAAACAGCGATGACGCGTGTGTTTAACGAGTATGCTCGTAAAGTAGCACTATTAAAAGAAAAAGATAAAAACTTAGAAGGCACAGATATTCGTGAAGGTGTAGCGGCTATCGTTTCGGTACGTGTACCAGAAGAAGTGCTTCAGTTTGAAGGGCAAACGAAAGGGAAACTAGGTACAAGTGAAGCGCGTTCTTCAATTGATGCCATTGTATCTGAGCATTTAGCATACTTTTTAGAAGAAAATCCTGATGTAGCTACACTTCTTGTGAGAAAAGCAATTAAAGCAGCACAAGCCCGTGAAGCAGCCCGTAAAGCAAGAGAAGAAGCGCGTAGTGGTAAGAAAAAGAAAAAATCAGAAGGTACGTTAAGCGGGAAATTAACACCTGCACAATCACGTAACCCGCAAAAAAATGAACTGTACCTAGTAGAGGGTGACTCTGCCGGTGGTTCTGCGAAACAAGGACGAGACCGACGTTTCCAGGCCGTATTACCGTTACGTGGTAAAGTAATTAATACAGAAAAAGCAAAGCTTGCTGATATCTTTAAAAATGAAGAGATTAATACAATCATTTATGCGATTGGCGGCGGTGTAGGAAATGAATTTGATGTTGAAGATATTAACTACGATAAAGTTGTAATTATGACCGATGCCGATACGGATGGGGCTCATATTCAAGTATTGTTATTAACGTTCTTCTACAGATATATGAAGCCACTTATCGAAGCTGGTAAAGTGTTTATCGCGCTTCCTCCTTTATACAAAGTAAGTAAAGGAAAAGGTAAGAGTGAGGTAATTGAATACGCTTGGTCAGACGAGGAATTAGACGGTGTAACGAAAAAAGTTGGAAAAGGCTATATGTTACAACGTTATAAAGGACTTGGTGAAATGAATGCGGATCAATTATGGGAAACAACAATGAATCCTGAAACGCGTACATTAATTCGCGTGAAAATTGATGATGCAGCAAGAGCAGAGCGTCGCGTTACAACATTAATGGGCGATAAAGTAGAACCGCGCCGTAAATGGATTGAACGTAATGTACAGTTTGGTATGCAAGAAGAAGGAAATATTTTAGAAAATGAAATGATTATGGAGACGGAGGTGGAATAACATGCAAGCAGAGAAGTTTCATGACCTCCCGCTTGAAGACGTGTTAGGTGATCGCTTTGCACGTTATAGTAAATATATTATTCAAGATCGTGCACTTCCAGATGCACGTGATGGCTTAAAGCCAGTACAAAGACGTATTTTATATTCTATGTATGTAGAAGGTAATGTACATGATAAAGCGTTTCGTAAATCAGCTAAAACAGTAGGTAATGTTATCGGTAATTATCATCCACATGGAGATTCCTCTGTATATGAAGCAATGGTACGCTTAAGCCAAACTTGGAAAGTACGTAATGTTTTAGTTGAAATGCATGGTAATAACGGTAGTGTTGATGGGGACCCAGCGGCAGCGATGCGTTATACGGAAGCTCGTTTATCACCAATCGCATCTGAATTATTACGTGATCTTGATAAAGAAACAGTTGAATTCGTGTCAAACTTTGATGATACGAGTGAAGAACCGGTTGTATTACCAGCAGCGTTCCCGAATTTATTAGTGAACGGATCTACAGGGATTTCCGCTGGTTATGCAACAGAAATTCCTCCGCATCATCTTGGAGAAGTTATTGATGCTACAATGATGCGTATTGATAAGCCAAATAGTACTGTTGATGATTTATTAACAGTTATGAAAGGACCAGATTTCCCAACAGGCGGTATTATTCAGGGGATTGATGGTATTAAAAAGGCGTATGAAACAGGTAAAGGTAAAATTATTATTCGCGGAAAAGCAGAAGTTGAAACAGTGCGCGGTGGGAAACAACAAATTGTAATCACTGAAATTCCTTACGAAGTGAATAAGGCAAATCTTGTAAAGAAAATGGATGAATTACGTCTAGATAAAAAGTTAGATGGTATTGCTGAAGTGCGTGATGAGACAGATCGTACTGGTTTACGAATTGTTGTTGAATTAAAGAAAGAAGCAAACGCCGAAGGTATTTTAAATTATTTATATAAAAATACAGATTTGCAAATTCCATATAACTTTAATATGGTAGCAATCAATAATCGTCGTCCAACACTTATGACATTACCGAAAATTTTAGATGCTTATATTGGACATCAAAAAGAGGTTATTACGAGACGTTCGCAATATGAATTAAGAAAAGCAGAAAATCGTCAACATATTGTAGAAGGTTTAAAGAAAGCATTATCGATTTTAGACCAAGTAATTGAAACAATTCGAGCTTCAAAAGATAAACGTAACGCGAAAGATAATTTAAGTGCAAAATTTGGCTTTACAGAAGCACAGGCAGAAGCAATTGTTTCCTTGCAATTATATCGCTTAACGAATACAGACATTACGGCGTTACAAGAAGAAGCAGATGAGCTTAATAAGAAAATTATTGAGCTACAGGCAATTTTACAAAGTGAAAAAAGATTACTTCAAGTAATTAAAACAGATTTAAAGAGAGTTAAGAAAACATATAGTGATGATCGACGCGCAATTATTGAAGATCAAATCGAGGAAATTAAAATCGATGTAGAAGTGATGATCCCACAAGAAGATGTCATCGTTACTGTAACGAAAGAAGGGTATGTGAAACGTACTGGATGGCGCTCACACAATGCCTCAAACGGCAAAGACTTCGGTATGAAAGAGGGTGACATCTTACTTGAACGATTCGATACGAATACGACAGAGACAGTCCTCTTATTTACGAATAAAGGAAACTATATATATCTGCCAGTATACGAAATGCCAGATATTCGTTGGAAAGATTTAGGTCAGCACGTTGCTAATATCGTTTCACTCGACCGGGATGAAACAATCATTTGGGCAACGGTTGTACAGAACTTTGAGGAAGAAAAACGATTTATCGTATTTGTAACAAGAAATGGTATGATAAAGAAAACAGAATTAAATCAATATAAAGTTCAGCGTTATTCAAGGGCATTCGTTGCTGTAAACTTGAAAAAAGATGATGAAGTTGTCGATATATTTGCGACAGATGGAACGAGTGATATCGTTCTTGCTACACACGGTGCATATGCACTTATTTTCCATGAAGATGAAGTAAGTCCAGTCGGTGTAAGAGCTGCTGGCGTGAAAGCAATTAATTTAAAAGAAGATGACTATGTCGCTTCTGGTAAACCGTTAAATGGTGACAAAGATCAACTTATTCTCGTAACACAGCGCGGTGCTGTAAAACGTCTAAAAGCATCAGAAATTGAAAAATCAACGAGGGCGAAACGAGGTCTTGTTATTTTCAAAGAATTAAAACGTAATCCGTACCGCATTGTCGGTATTGAAATTGTTCGGGACGATGAATTAGTTTACATGAAGACAGAGAAAAACATTGTAGAAGAGATTGATCCGAAAGCGTATCGAAATAAAGACCGGTATAGTAATGGTAGCTTAGTGCTAGATGTTAATGATACTGGTGAAGTAGTAGAAACGTGGACGAAGAAAAGACCAGAATAAAGAGGGCATCTTGCTATGAATAATAGCAAGATGCTTTTTTCTAGGCAATTTATTATGTAAATAATAATAATCTTGTTATAATAACTGAATGAAATCGTTCTCATAAAGTGAAACTTTAATCAATGGGGATTTTCTTTATCCACACTGATTATTAGTTGAACCAATCGGGCTTTAACAAGCAGTTGATTTCTCACCTAATTCCTTAGCTTTCGCTGAATTTTTGGTTAGGAATCTTACTGCCTGTTAAAGCGGGACAAATGGAGGGGCAACATGAAAAAAATAGGTGTAGGGATTGTAGGATTTGGTTTTTCTAGTACGACATTTCATATCCCACTATTACAAACGATAGAAGAATATGATATTCGTGCTGTATTATCCTCAAAAGAAGAGGTAGTAAAAGAAACATTACCAAATGCTAATGTTGTTAGTACAATTGATGAATTGGTGAAGCGAGCTGATGTTGACTTAGTTGTTATTACATCACCTAATACAACTCATTTTCCATATGTAAAAGAAGCAATTTTAAACGGTAAGCATGTTGTTGTAGAAAAACCATTTGTTGTCTCAATTGAAGAAGGGGAAAAGCTTATTTCATTAGCAGAGCAGCATAATGTAATGTTAAGCGTATATCATAATCGTCGTTTTGATAATGATTTCTTAACAATTAAGAAATTGTTAGGAGAAAACAGAGTAGGGAATGTATACGCATATGAATCGAATTTTGATCGTTTCCGTCCACATGTACGTGATCGATGGAGAGAAAAAAATCTACCAGGCTCCGGTATATTATACGATTTAGGGTCGCATTTAATTGACCAAGCGTTATTAATATTCGGGAAACCAGATGCGATAAGTGCAGATGTAATAAAACAACGACCAGGTGCAGAGGTGGATGATTATTTCCACATAGTACTTCATTACGGAGTTAAACGTGTCATTTTACGTAGTAGCAGTTATGTGAAAAAAGCTGGACCGCATTTTATAGTGCATGGAGAGAAAGGTTCTATCGTGAAGTACGGTATGGATTCGCAGGAAGAGCAATTAAAAAATGGAATGAAGCCAGGTGATAACGGTTATGGAGTAGACGATGAAGAGAATTTTGCTACTTTAGAAACAGAAGAAAACTTAGAGCGTATTCCAACAGAAGTCGGTTGTTATGACAATTATTATAAAGGTGTGCGAGATAGTATATTAAATGGTGAGAAACTACCTGTAACAGCAAAAGAAGGTTTAGATGTTATTAAACTGATTCAATTAGCGATTGAAAGCAGTGAAAAAGGTAGAGTCATTTCTATAAAATAAAAAGACACGAAATTCGTGTCTTTTTTATTAGGAATATGTGAATATGATTAATTATTTAGTTTAGTTTAGTCGTTTATCATACATTAATTGGATTTGTATGCCATAAGGATCTTCAATAATACCATATGCTTCACTAAATATATTTTTTTCTAGCGGAGAGATTATTTTCACATGCTTATCGGAAATTAAATTATTATAAAACCTTTGTATTTCTTCTAAATTAGCGCTTTGAATGCAAAGTGACATGTTATTTCCAACGTTATAACGTTCATTAGTATTCATTGTATCTTCTGCTATCATTAGCTTTGTATTCCCAATTTGTAAAACAGAGTGAGCAATATGTTCTTTATTTTCACTTGTAATTTTAAAAGAACGATCTCTTTTCGCCAGTTCTTCATACGTAACAACCATTAATTTTTTGGCTTCTAAATTACGTGTATAAAAGTTAATTGCCTCCTTTGCTTGCCCATTCATTGAGATAAAAATAGCTATTTCTAATGTCATAAATTCACAACTCCTTTATTAGTTAATAATTATAATATAGACTAAAAAGGTTTCAATACATGACACCTTTCGGGAGGTAAATATGAAAAAAACGGAACGAATAAATGATATGCTTATTTTCTTAAATAATAAAAGAAATTTTAATTTAAAAGATTTAATGGTTAGATATGATATTTCTAAAAGTACAGCTTTACGAGATATTCAATCATTGGAAGAAATAGGTGTACCCATATATTCTGAACTAGGTAGAAATGGAAGTTATAAAATTATAGAAAATAGTGTGTTATCGCCAATTTATTTTAGTGTGGATGAAATGTATGCGTTATACTTTTCGATTCTTACACTAAATGGATACAAGATAAAACCATTTAATATAGAAAGTATTGCGCTTGAAAATAAATTTAAACATGTATTACCTGATAATGTGAGTAAAAACATTTCAATTATGGAACGAACGCTTTCCTTTGAAGTAACAAATCATAGTAATTTTAGTCCGTTCTTAAAAGAAATTTTACAGGGAATTTTTGCTGAGCGAGTTTATTATTTAACATATTTAAAAAAAGATGAGGAGAAAGTATTGGTCGCCCAATTTATTCGAATCGAATCTAAATTTGGCCAGTGGTATGCTAAAATCTTTAATTTTGAGACAAATGGTGTTCAAATAATTAGATGTGATAAAATTCTTTCTATTGAGGAAACAAGCAACACGAATTCAAAAAATCTTGAAGAACTATTAAGTTATCTTACAAACTTTCACAGAAAACCTGATGCAATTGATTTTAGTGTCATTGTTAATCAAAAAGGAAAAGATATTTTTGATAAAGAGAATTACCCTTCCATGAGGATACAAAAAGAAAATGAAAATTATAGTATAACAGGCTATTTTAACAAGCAAGAAGTTGAGTTTATTTCAAGTTATTTTCTAAATTTTGGTGAAACGATTATTTCAATTCAGCCTGTGATGTTAAAAGAGTTAATCTATAATAAGGTGTTATCTATAAAGCAGCATTTAACTTCTTTAAGATAAAGTTAGTTTTAGTCATTTTTTGATATGAAAAAGCCCTTGCGATTTAAATATCCAAAGGGCTTTTTGGTGATTTTATTTGTTCTTTAGAAAAATTACTTTTGTGGAACAGAAAGACCATAGAAGAACATCGTAACGATATCTTTTATATGTTTTTCCCGATCTCCTTCAAGAAGTTGTGCTCCAAATTCATCACCTAATTTTGTAAACATTTGAATGTAAAGTAACATCATTTCTTTAGTAAGGTGTGGATTAATTTCGTTTTTGCGCTGAGCTCGTTCTAATATTTCTAAATACCAGGGTAGGATTTTTTCATTTTGATAACTATAAATAAACTTACGGAGTTCTTCGTCCCTTTGCATCATTTGTAGTAACATATCAGGTTGAAATAATCCGCCAGTATTCATTTTTCTTACAATCATTTTTTGCATCATATCATGAAAAGGTAATTTTTCTTCTGCAAGCTCTTTATAATATTGAAATTCAGATATGATAAATTCTTGTATAAGCTCCCTAAATAACGCATCTTTACTTCCGAAATGATTATAAATTGTAACTTGAGAAACGTTTGCTTCTTTTGCGATATGTTCTATTTTCACTTCATTAAATCCACGTTCTGAAAATAATAAGAATGCTGCTTCTTTAATGGCACGCTTTTTCTTTTCTTTTACTCTTTCAAAGCCGTTCAATGCAATCACCTCACTTAAAATATACAAGAAAAAATAATGGAAAACAATAATTTTGAAATATGAACTAATAAATATTTCAAAAAGTTGTTGCGAATATGGAAGATGAGGAGTACAATAATTTTGAAATATCACATATTAAATATTTCAAAAAATGAGGTGGAATTATGATTTCAGTTCAAGATGTCACAAAACAGTTTTCGAATGGAAAAGGTTTGTTTCATATTACATTTGATGTAAAAGAGGGAGAAGTATTTGGTTATTTAGGACCGAATGGTGCCGGAAAATCAACGACGATTCGTAATTTAATGGGATTTATAAAACCGACAGCTGGTAAAGCGACAATTTTTGGATTAGATTGTTGGAATGAAGCAGCGAAAATTCAAAGGGAAGTTGGTTATCTACCGGGTGAAATTTCTTTTATTGAAGGAATGAACGGATTAGAGTTTTTAAAATTAATGCAAGGAATGCGTGGATTAAAGGATACAAAAAGACGAGATGAACTAATAGAGCGTCTGCAATTTGATGTGAAAACACAGATTCGCAAAATGTCTAAAGGAATGAAGCAAAAAGTAGGGATAGTTGCTGCATTTATGCACGATCCAGAGGTGTTAATTTTAGATGAGCCAACATCTGGACTTGATCCACTTATGCAGCAAGTGTTTATAGATTTAATATTAGAGGAAAAGCAAAGAGGAAAAACAATTCTTATGTCTTCGCATATTTTCACTGAAATTGAGAGAACTTGTGACAGAGTAGCTATTATTAAAGATGGTCGACTCGTAACGGTTGAAAATATTCACGATTTACAAAGTATGAGAAGACAGGTGATAGATGTAACAGTATCATCACAAGAAGAGATTGAGTCTCTTACAAAGTGTAATTTGCAATTTGAAGCGGTAAAAGGCAGAGAGGCATCTATCATTGTACAAGGAAACTATCAAACTGTTTTACAAACACTTTCAAACTACAATGTAACGGCACTTCAAACGAGAGCGATGGATTTAGAACATTTATTTATGCATTATTACGATAAGAAAGAAGGGATAACGCATGAATAAGCAATTATTTTTAGCTAGTTTGAAAGAAACACAAAAAAGTATTTTGAGTTATGCGTCTGGTGCAGCTTTATATCTGTGGTTATTAATTTGGATATTCCCGTCAATGGTATCAGCGAAAGGGCTAAATGAATTAATAGGTGCCATGCCTGATAGTGTGAAAAAAATCGTTGGTATGGAAAGTCCGATTCAAAACGTAATGGATTTTCTAGCGGGCGAATACTATAGTCTATTATTTATTATCATTTTAACAATTTTTTGCGTAACAGTTGCGACACATTTAATTGCTCGTCATGTAGATAAAGGAGCAATGGCATACTTGCTAGCAACGCCTGTATCTAGAGTACAAATCGCAATTACGCAAGCGGCTATTCTTATATTAGGACTACTGATTATTGTAGCGGTTACGTATGTAGCGGGTATAGTAGGTGCTGAATGGTTTTTAGAGGATAATAACTTAAATAAAGAATTATTTTTGAAGATAAATGTAGTCGGAGGGCTCATATTTTTAGTCGTTAGTGCCTATTCATTTTTCTTTTCTTGTATATGTAATGACGAAAGAAAAGCACTAAGTTATTCAGCGAGTTTAACTATCTTATTTTTCGTATTGGATATGGTAGGGAAGTTAAGTGATAAGTTAGAATGGATGAAAAACCTATCATTATTCACGCTGTTTCGTCCGAAAGAAATTGCTGAAGGATCATATAATATATGGCCGGTAAGTATAAGTTTAACTGCTGTAGCGCTTTGTATTTTTATCGTAGCGATTGTAGTATTTAGGAAGAGGGATTTACCGTTATAGAGTAGAAAGTCCACTGAGAAAGTGGGCTTTTTTTATTTGTAAATTTAAACTAGTATGTTTATTGCATCCTTATAAAGGATATTTATCTTTTTAATTAAAAAAACATTCAAAAAAGTGAACCTTTTTCTAGGTTCATACGTCTAATATATGTAAAGTTAAATTGGAAGTGATGAAGTGAGGATGAAACAGGAGGAGCGATTGTGAAAGTAATCCCTTTATATAAAATGATTATAAAAGAAGAAACGGATGTTTCTTTAGCGAAAAAAGGTGATCATGAAGCCTTTATAGCGCTTATACATACAGAAAAAGTGAAGATGTATCGAATAGCAAAGGCGATGTTACGTGATGAGACAAATATAGAGGATGCGATACAGACAACAATTTTAAAAGCCTATGAAAATATAAAAAAATTAAAAAAAGAAGAATTTTTTCAAACTTGGTTAATTCGAATACTAATAAATGAGTGTAACAATATTATTAGAGCGTATAAAAATGTAATTGTGACAGAGGAGAATGATTACAATATGAGTGCGTGTGATCAGTATGAAGATATAGATTTGTGTAATGCGATTCAATCGTTACATGAAGAATTAAGAGCTGTTACGGTGCTTTATTACTATGAAGACATGAATCAAGAGAGTATAGCAAAGCTGTTAGAAATACCGAAAGGAACAGTGAAATCAAGATTGTCACGCGCGAGGGAACAACTACAAAAACGATTAAAGATGGAATAGGGGGTGTAAAGGATGGATAATGAAAAATTATTTGATGAGAAATTAAAAAAGAGAATAAAAGATGAAAATGTTATAGTACCTCCAGAGTTAAATGAAAAAATTAATGGCACGCTACATAATCTTCAGGTAAAAAAGAAGAGTTACAAAATTCATATGATGATAATTAGTGCAGCGGTTTGTATACTTTCAGTGGTATCTATGTCTGAGTTTTCTATACAAAGTTTTGCGCAAAATGGTGGAGTATTTGAATATGTAAAGAAAAAAGCGTTTTCTGATTATGAAAATGAAGAAGAAATAAAATCGAATGTACATTATCCAGATAAAGAAAAGATTCATCAAAAAATGCTAGATTCTATTGATTATTTTAAAAATATTTCAGGACAATTTGAGGAATATTCTAGCTCATCAAGAATTGCTACAACATATAAGTATGCGATTGATACGGAGAAACAAAGAGGTATCTCTTCGAAAGAAGATAAACTAGCCAAAAAACGAACAATTATATATAACGAGGGCAAGAAAAAAGAGTTTGATGATGAGAAGTATACCTATAAAGAGACAAAATGGAACCCGAAAGAAAGAAACAATGAACTATTAAAATTAAATCCTACGGAAAGGTTAGTGAGAAAATCAGATGAGAAAAAGAGATATGATGATGAATATGTAGGGCTAGCTAAATATAGTATTCAATCAGAATTCGCAGATTTATTAATTCGATATAAAGATTGGAATTATAAAGAAACGAAATATCTTGGATTAGATTGTTACAAAATTGAAGGAGTTATAAACATAGAGATGCCTGTTAGCACATCTGAAGATTTAAGAGGGAAATTCGAAATGGTTGTGGAGAAAAATACAGGGATTATGTTGAAATTTCTTAGTTTTCAAGAAGGCTTGATTCAATATTCAGTTACGACTGAATGGATACAAATAGATAAGGGATTGAAAGAAAGTATGTTTCAAAAGGATAGCGCTAAATATGAAAAAATGAAAAACATATTGGATCAATAGAAACAGGAGGAGAGTAAATGGGGAATCATTCATCTTTAAGAGAAGAGAAAAATAAGCAAAAATATAAAAAGAAAAAGATAATAAGTTTACTACTGGCGGTATTACTATTTGGTGGAATTGGCTATGGAGCCTATGTATATATGAAAACTTCTAGTCTTGTACAAAAATCTAATTTGAATTTAGCACGAGGTGAAAAATCCAATTTACGTGAGAAATCTGTAAAGCCAATTGCAAATCATGTTTCACTTTTAATTATGGGAATTGATGAAAATCAAGAACGACAAAAGGAATATAATGGTGCATTTCATACAGATGCATTATTGTTAGCGACTTTTAATAAAGACGATAAAACAGTGAAATTAACAAGCATACCGCGTGATACATATACATATGTTCCAGTTGAAAAGAAAAAAGATAAAATAACCCATGCATATGGAAGTGGTTTCGTTAAAAATGGTA
The DNA here is from genome assembly GCF_041360755.1 of Bacillus sp. RCC_6_1. NCBI lineage: Bacteria > Bacillati > Bacillota > Bacilli > Caryophanales > Bacillaceae > Bacillus > Bacillus sp. RCC_6_1. Next base: position 320,760 of record NZ_JBFUPV010000004.1, on the reverse strand, counting down.
AAGATGGAGGACCGCAAGCTTCTGTGGAAGCGGTAGAAAAATTGTTACAGGTGCCTGTTGATTATTTTGTGAAATTTAATTTTGGTTCCTTTACTAAAATTGTTGATGGGTTAGATGGTATTGAAGTGGATGTCCCAGTTGAATTTACGGAGCAAAATAGTAAAGATGAACCTGATGCGATTCATTTGAAAAAAGGATTACAAAAATTAAATGGGGAAGAAGCACTTGCACTAGCAAGAACGCGCCATATTGATAGTGATGCAATGAGAGGACAGCGCCAACAACTTGTTATTGAAGCGATTTTAAGTAAATTAAAAAGTGTAGGATCGATTACGAAGTTAGAAAAAATAGTTGAGGCGGTTGATGGTGATTTTAAAACAAATTTAGTAATGGATGATATTTTATCTTTTTATAAATACGGTTTAAACGGTTCAGTTGAAAAAATACAATTAGCTGGTGATGATTTATACTTACCTAATGGCCCAAACGGGCAACGTGTATATTATTATAATCCTAATAAAAAAGATCTACAGAGTTTGAGTAATACTCTTAGAACACATCTAGGATTAAGTGAAAAGCAAATTGAGGAGAATTAAAGCAGACGAAATGTCTGCTTTTTTATTTTTGTAGAAAAGATGTTTTTAGATATATGCATTATTTATTAGCAATAATTAACAAGTATTCAAGTGGTAAATGAGATGAAAGTGATTAAAACAACAAATGTGTATGAATGCGAAATAAGGTTTGAACAACATATGGCATTTTTATGAATATTACTGTAAAAAAATAATTTTTTAAAAATTTTCAATAATAATACTTTACAAAAATTAAAAAATTAGTAGAATAAGAATTAGTAAGAATCGTCTGATAAATATATAGAGAAAAACAGAATTATCAGAAAATTCTTTAATAGCTATCGTTAAGAATTAGGGAGGGTACAAAATGAAAAAGAAACAAATGAAAAAACTAACAGCAGTTGTAGCACCGGTTTTAGCAATGAGCATGGCGTTAACAGCATGTTCTACATCAGGTGGAGATAAGAAAACAAGCACAAATTCTAGCTCTAGTGGAGATAGTAAGTCAGGGGAAAAATTAGCAGCAAAACAAGTGCTAAATCGAACAGTAACACAAGAGATTCCGACGATGGACTCTTCAAAATCAACTGATACAGTATCTTCACAAATGCTAGGTAATACGATGGAAGGGTTATATCGTCTTGATAAAGACAATAAGCCGATTCCAGCAGCAGCAGAATCTAGCACGAAAAGTGAAGATGGTAAAAAATATACGTTCAAACTACGCAAAGATGCAAAATGGTCAAATGGAGATCCAGTAACTGCGAAAGATTTCGTATACGCTTGGCAACGTCTATTAGATCCAAAAACAGCTGCTGAGTATGCATTTATCGCATTCCCGATTAAAAATGCAGAAGTAGTAAATAAAGGAGAAAAACCTGTAACTGAATTAGGAGTAAAAGCAGTAGATGATCTTACGCTTGAAGTTGAGTTAGAGCAAGCAGTACCGTACTTCTTAAACTTAGTAGCATTCCCATCATATTATCCATTAAACGAAAAGTTCGTTAAAGAAAAGGGCGAGAAGTTCGGTTTAGAGTCTGATACAACTGTCTATAACGGACCGTTCGTTCTTAAAGATTGGAAGCATGAACAAGGATGGCAATTAAAGAAAAATGATCAATATTGGGATAAAAAGACTGTGAAACTGGAAGAAGTTAACTTTAGTGTTGTTAAAGAGGCTGCGACTTTAGTCAATCTATATGATAGCGGTCAAGTTGACTTTGCTTTATTAAATGGAGAGTTCGTTGATAAATATAGAAGCAAGAAAGATGAATTTGGCACATATTCACAAGTAAGTACGTATTTCATTCGTATGAACCAAAAACGTGATGGACAAGACACGCCATTAAAGAGCAAAAAATTACGTGAAGCAATTGCGTTATCAATTGATAAAAAGAATTTAGCAAATGTAATTTTAAATGATGGATCAAAAGAAGCTGACTTCTTAGTGCCAAAAGGATTAGCAACCGGACCGGATGGTAAAGATTTCCAAGAGACGTTTAAAAACGGTTTGAAACCAAATGCTAAAAAAGCGGCTGCAGCTTGGGAAGAAGCGAAAAAAGAACTTGGAAAAGACCAAGTTACGATTGAATTCTTAAACTACGATACTGGTAATGCGAAAAAAGTTGGCGAATATATTAAAGATCAGATTGAGAAAAACTTAAAAGGTGTAACAGTTAATATTAAACTTCAACCATTTAAGCAAAAACTAAAATTAGAAACTGAACAACAATATGATATTTCGTATGGCGGATGGAATCCGGATTATGCAGATCCAATGACGTTCTTAGATATGTTTGAGACTGGACATTCTCATAACCAAATGAGCTTCTCTGACCCTAAATATGACGGCATGGTGAAAAAAGCTGGAACGGAATTAATGAGCGATGCGAAAAAACGTTGGGAAGAGTTAGGAAAAGCTGAAAAAACATTACTTGAAGAAGATGTAGCGATTGTACCTTTATATCAACGAGGAGATTCTTATGTTTTACAACCAAATGTAAAGGGAGTAGTAAAACATAATATCAGTCCAGAATTTAGCTTTAAGTGGGCATATGTGACTGAAAAATAATAGAGTTGAAAAAGCATTTAAAAGTGGCTTAGCTACTTTTAAATGCTTTTTTTGTGAGCTTAAAATACTAATTTTTAGTGTGGTTAAATAGAAGAGAATAAGGTGTATAGTATGTACATATAGTAGATGGGGGATAAATCATACTAAATTAAAAAAATCGGAATATTTAAAATTAAACTATTTACAAATACGAAAAAAAGAGTAGAATAACATTAGTTGTAATTTTCTGAAAAACGAATCTTTAGTAAGGGGTCTCTCAAGGATTGGTAATGTACATATAATTAGGGAGGGTATAAAAATGAAGAGAAAAAAGCTGAAAAAGTTAACGGCAGTTGTAGTACCAGTTTTAGCGATGAGTGTTGCATTGACAGCATGTTCTGGGTCAGGTGGGGAAAAGAAAACGACTACTACATCAAATAGTGGGGAAGAAAAAAAATCTGATATTAAATATGCAGCGAAACAAGTATTAAATCGTACGGAAAACCAAGAAATTCCGACGATGGATACTTCTAAATCTACTGATACATTAGGTTCGCAAATTTTAGGGAACACGATGGAAGGCCTATATCGCCTTGATAAAGATAATAAGCCAATTCCTGCTGCGGCAGAGTCTAGTACGAAAAGTGAAGATGGTAAAAAGTATACGTTTAAACTGCGAAAAGATGCAAAATGGTCAAATGGTGATCCTGTAACAGCGAAAGATTTCGTTTTTGCATGGAAGCGCTTACTTGATAAGAATACTGCGGCAGAATATGCATTTATTGCTTACTATATTAAAAATGCAGAAGCAATTAATAAAGGAGAAAAACCTGTAACTGAATTAGGGGCGAAGGCGGTAGATGATTACACGCTAGAAGTAGAATTAGAAAAACCGGTACCGTATTTCTTAAATTTATTAGCATTCCCATCATACTATCCATTAAATGAAAAATTCGTAAAAGAAAAAGGTGATAAGTACGGTTTAGAAGCAGATACAACTGTGTATAACGGACCGTTCGTTATGTCTTCATGGAAACATGAACAAGGTTGGCAGCTGAAGAAAAATGATAAGTACTGGGATAAAAAGACTGTGAAATTAGAAGAAATTAACTATAGTGTAGTAAAAGAGGTTGCAACGAAAGTAAACTTATATGATACAGGATCAATTGATTTTACATTACTATCAGGAGAGTTTGTAGATAAATATAAATCGAACAAAGAAGAATATGGTGAGTATGCGGAATCAAGTACATTCTTCTTACGTTTAAATCAAAAACGTAACGGACAAGATACGCCTTTAAAGAGCAAAAAACTTCGTGAAGCAATTGCATTATCAGTTGATAAAAAAGGATTGGCAAATGTAATTTTAAATAATGGTTCAAAAGCAACAGATCAATTGGTTCCAAAAGGACTTGCGACAGGGCCAGATGGTAAAGATTATCAAGATACATTTAAAAATGGTCTGAAATATAATCCGAAAAAAGGAGCAGCAGCGTGGGAAGAAGCGAAAAAAGAACTTGGAAAAGATCAAGTTACAATTGAATTGCTAAGCTATGATGATGGAACTGCGAAAAAGATTGCTGACTATGTAAAAGATCAAATTGAGAAAAATTTAAAAGGTGTAACGATTAATACGAAAATTCAGCCGTTCAAACAAAAATTAAAATTAGAAACTGCGCAAGATTATGAAATTTCTTATGCAGGTTGGAGTCCAGACTATGCGGACCCAATGACATTTATTGATATGTTTGAATCGAAGAGCCCGTACAACCAAATGAGTTATTCAAATCCAAAATACGATGAAATGGTAGGAAAAGCAGGTAATGAATTAATGAGTGATGCGAAAAAACGCTGGGAAACGTTAGGGAAAGCTGAAAAATTATTCCTTGAAGAAGATGCAGGGTTAGTTCCTTTATATCAAACAGGAAGATCGTATGTAATGAAACCGAATGTAAAAGGAATTGTGAAACATAACATCAGTCCAGAATATAGCTTTAAGTGGGCGTATGTAACTGAGGATGGCGGAAAAAAATAAAGTGAAAGCATTTCAAAAGTGGCTGAGCTGCTTTTGAAATGCTTTTTAGTATGTATAAGGGAATAAATCTCGTTAGCCTATTGAGAATCGGGTAGGTAATTAGGAAGGTTCTATCGGAGGGATTTAGAGAGGTCAGTAAGTAGTAAGACAGATGATAGTAAGAGACCTCATGCTAATAAGAAAAATATAGAACGTAGTAATAGAGTGGAATAAGGGGAGGGATGTTTACATATAGTAGACGGGGATAATTCATATAGTAGTTAAAACAACAAGTTACTATAATAAAAAAATAAATATTTAGAAAATTTACAAAAATACTTTACAAAATTTTAAAAAATAGTAGAATATTAATTAATAAGAATTTTCTGATAACGAAAGTTAGTAGAGAAATTCTAAATGTTAATATCGTACATATAATTGGGGAGGGTACAAAAAATGAAGAGAAAAAAGATGAAAAAATTGACAGCGGTCGTAGCACCAGTTTTAGTAATGAGTATGGCATTAACAGCTTGCTCTGGATCAGGAGATAAAGAGAAGGCAAGCACAACACCAAAAAGCGGTGAAAAAGAAGGCGGAAAGCTAGCGGCGAAGCAAGTGCTTAATTTAACAGAGTCTCAAGAGATTCCATCTATGGACTCTGCTAAAGCGACAGACCAAGTATCGTTTCTAGCTTTAAACAACGTAATGGAAGGTTTATATCGACTTGATAAAGATAATAAAGCAACACCAGGAGTTGCTGAATCATATAAAAAGAGTGATGATGGTAAAAAGTATACATTTACATTAAATAAAAATGCAAAATGGTCAAATGGAGACCCTGTAACAGCGAAGGATTTCGTGTTTGCTTGGAAACGTGCGGTAGATAAAAATACAGCAGCGGAATATGCATACATTATGTTTGATTTAAAGAACGCAAAAGCAATTAATGATGGGAAAGCACCACTTGATACGTTAGGTGTAAAAGCTGTAGATGATTACACATTAGAGGTAGAATTAGAAAATCCAGTTCCTTACTTTGTAGAATTAACTTCATTCGGAACATTCTATCCGTTAAATGAAAAATTCGTAAAAGAAAAAGGTGAAAAATTTGGTTTAGAAGCAGATACAACGTTATACAACGGACCATTTACATTAACAGACTGGAAACATGAAGAAGGATGGAAATTAAAGAAAAATGCACAATATTGGGATAATAAAACAGTTAAGTTAGATGAAATCAACTTTAACGTAGTAAAAGATAGCGGTACACGTGTAAACTTATATGAAAGCGGACAAATCGATCGTGCGGGACTTACATCTGAAATGGTTGACAAATATAAATCAAATCCAGACTTTTATACACAAAAAACACCATCAACGTTCTTCTTACGTTTAAACCAAAAACGTGGTGGGCAAGATACAGTATTAAAGAACAAAGATTTACGTTTAGCGATTGCAAAGGCATATGATAAAAAAGGCTTAACGAACGTTATTTTAAATGACGGATCTACACCAGCAGATTACTTAGTACCAAAAGAATTTGCTAAGAGTCCAGATGGAAAAGACTTCCGTAAAGAAAATGGAGATATTTTAAAAACAGATGTGAAAAAAGCAAAAGAGCATTGGGAAAAAGCGAAAAAAGAACTTGGAAAAGAGCAAGTAACGATTGAGCTATTAAACTACGATAGCGATAATGCGAAGAAAGTAGGAGAATTCTTAAAAGGAGAACTTGAGAAAAACTTACCAGGGTTAACAGTGAACTTGAAAAATCAACCGTTTAAACAAAAATTAAAATTAGAATCAGATTTAGATTATGATTTATCTTACGCTGGTTGGGGCCCTGACTACTTAGATCCAATGACATTCATTGATATGTTCGTTACAAATGGTCCTCATAACCAAACTGGATATTCAAATCCAAAATATGATGAAATTGTAGAAAAAGGTAAAGGCGAGCTATTAACGAAAACGAAAGAACGTTGGGATAGCTTACTAAAAGCTGAGAAAATATTACTTGATGATGCTGTAATTGCACCATTATATCAACGTGGTGATGCTATCGTTCAAAGACAGAAAGTAAAAGGTATTGTTCACCATCCGGTTGGTGGAGACTACAGCTATAAATGGGCATATATTACAGAGGATAAGTAAGATGAGGGGCGTACAATACGCCCTTTTTTCTATGCACTTTTCTTCCGTGCTCGAATATATAAAATAAAAAAGGGAGAATCCCATGAAACGAAACACATACATCGATTTCCTAGCTTATTACGGAATAGGAAGTGCTCATCCTGGTGGCTTTACGTTAACAAAACAATTGTTAGCACAACTGCCTTTTAAATATGGAGCGAATGTCCTTGAGATAGGTTGTGGTACGGGGAAAACAGCGGCGTATATGACAAGGGAATTTGGCTATAAAGTAACAACGGTTGAAAAGAATGAAATTATGATTCAAAAGGCAAAAGATAGATGGTTGTTTGAAGGGTTAGATATACAATTAATTGAAGGAAATGTAGAGCATTTACCGTGTTTGAATAACTCATTTGAGTTCGTACTTGGAGAATCAATCATCGCTTTTACAGACAAAGAAAGGGTTATCTCGGAGTGTTATCGTGTATTACAGCAGGACGGTAAGCTTGTTGTCATTGAAATGATTATTGATAGGCACATTGATAAGGGTGAGGAAGAAAAAATCGCCCAATTATATGGCATGAAAGAACTGTTAACTGAGAATGAGTGGGTACAATTATTTCAGAAAGCAAATTTTAAAAGAATTACAATTGCGGGTGGTGGCACGATTGCAGAAACAATCTCTGGCTATGTAGAAGAGCCAGAATGGAATGTATCCTCACATATTCCGAATGAGTTATATGAGGCGTGGGCACAGCATGAAAATGTACGGCTTATGTACCAACACATTTTAGGGCATCGTATTTTTATATGTGAAAAATAAAGAAAAAGAGTTGGCTAAAGGTAGCCAACTCTTTACTATGTTAAATGAAAAATAATGCAGCTAATGTAATTCCGAAGATGAAACCAAATCCGAGTTCAACACCCCAGCCACAACCGCCGCCTCCCCAGCCGCCGCAACCACAACTACTACAACCACGACCACCACATCCGCAGCTGCTGAATCCACCACCGCATCCGAATCCACAACTATCACACCTGCTAAGGCCTCCACAAAGGTCACAACCACCGTTTGCATAAGCGTCGTAGTATCCGAACCCTGAATCAAAAGATGAGCGCTGTTGCACCGGTTCGATCCATACAGAGTTTTGTGTCACATCGATTATTTTACCTAAATGTATACGGCCATCACGGTCTTCAATCCGAACAACTTTTCCGAAATAACGTTGGCATGTATCATAACATTTTTGTCTATGCATATTCTTTCCTCCTTCCGCATTACAGTAATACGATATGTAAGGGGGACAAGTGCGGCTTGTACGAATGCCCTATCTATCATAATTGTTATAGGAAAGGGGAAATATAAGAAGAGGATATATAAGGAGGAAAAGGCATGAAATCTACAGATCAGTTTCAGACATACGAAGTACCATGGGAAGATTTTATTGAAGCGTTACGAGAGGAAATGAAGAAGCAAGTAGGGACAGATATTATTGATACAGTAGTTTGCAATTTAGAAGATGGTTTTGAAGTGTATACATATGTGCAGGGGGATTTAGATTTTGAATATAAGGAAGCGCTTGAGAGAAAATACGGAAGTGATGCGAAGACACCTAATGTGTTAACGATAATGTTATTAGCTAGTATTTATAATACAAGTGAAGAGAATATACGCTTGCATGCGGATAATAAAGAGAATCCGATTGTTGAAGTGTATGTAAAGCAATGAAACACGCTGTGGAAGGCGTGTTTTTTATTTGTATGATAAAATGTTAGAAAATTGAGAAAGAAGGTGAAGGATTGGGAATTAAACATCTTAATTTAACAGTTACAGATGTAACAGCAGCTAGAGAGTTTTTAGAGAAGTATTTTGGTCTAACTTGTAGTGGAACAAGAGGGAATGCCTTTGCAGTTATGCGTGATAATGATGGATTTATACTAACTTTAATGAAAGGAAAAGAAGTTCAGTATCCAAGAACATTTCACGTAGGATTTCCACAAGAAAGTGAAGAACAAGTAGATAAGATAAATGAAAGATTGAAGGAAGATGGATTTTTGGTCGAGCCTCCTAAGCATGTCCATGCGTATACGTTTTACGTTGAAGCACCTGGTGGATTTACAATAGAAGTGATGTGTTAAGTCAAAAATCAAACTTTTTGTTATGTGTTTTTAAAATAAAAAGTAGGAAAAGTCTGTTTTAAGTGTGGAGCTTAAACAGGCTTTTTTACTTATAGTATCGGATAGAAAACGCTAGAAGGAATAATATTCAGTTCTTATAACTGTTTACATAATAAAATTATGCTGGGTTCGTTGTCCTAAAATACAAGTCATATATCTTGTTTCCTCTCATAAATTTAAACATAGGAATTTGTCTACAAAGGTGGCGAAGCCTCATCATGAAAATCCGAATTTGTGCCACGTTCATGTTGTTTCTATTTATATGTTTACCTTTATCAGCTTTTGCAAAAGGAGAGGAGGCAAAGGAAAGGGTCGTTTCACTTGTATATGACGATTCGGGCAGCATGAGAAATAACGATCGCTGGAAATATGCCAATTATGCTTTGCAAAGTTTAGTTGCGCTATTGGATGAAAAAGATAAATTTTCTTACGTTCCAATGAGTAAGCCGAATGAGCCATTAAACATTTCGTTAACGAAGGATAAAAGGCAAACAGAAATTGAGGGAATTGGAGCATGGAAAACGTATTTAAATACTCCATTTAGCGCGGTAGAAACGGCGATGCAATCTATAAAAAAGGAAGCAGATATAGATGGAAAACGTGAATTTTGGCTTATTGTATTAACTGACGGGGCATTTAATGATTTAGAGAAAGATAAGGTTGGCGGAAAAGAACAAATTTTGCAGAAATTAGCCCAGTTTAAGAAAGAAATGGATGCAAAAAAGATATCGTTACATCCAGTCTTAATTACGATGGAAGAAGATTTAGGACAACAAGAAAAAGAACAACTAAATACGTTCAAGGAAATATGGAAGAAAGAGATAAATGGTGTTACGATGCCGTCAAGCGGAGAAGATGGCATTGTAAAAAGTGTAAATCAAGTGGCAGCATTAGTTGCAAATCGTGATCCATTCTCCTCTGTTGAATCGATTGTAAAAACGAAAGTAGTGGGGAAAAGAGTAGAGATTACAACACCGTTTCCGTTAAAGCGTATGACGCTTGTACGACAATCGCCTTCTCTGCCCGATTATCAGGTCACACAAATTTCTAAACCATTACAATTACAATCTTCTTTTTCCATACATGCACCAGGAGAAGCAAAGTTGTTCGGAAATATAGTTCATATAAGTACGGAAAATGAGGAAGTTATTAAACCAGGAACTTATACGATAGAAGTGGACCGAGATATTGAGAAAGAAGGGTTACAAGTACTAGTCGAACCGGCACTTAATTATACTGTTTCTACTTATGATAAAGAGGATAAGGATAGAAAAAATGTTGAGGAAATGTATGAAGGTGTGACAGCTGTTATTGAAGCAAGGCCTACGGAGTTGCCAGTTCAGTCTTCTTACTTTCAGGCAGAAGTAGAAATAGACGGAAAACAATATGCAATGAAGTGGAACGATAAAAGGCATGTGTTTTATTACGAAACGAAGCTTGGTAAAGGGTTAGTACGCGGGAAAGTTCATATGAATATAAAGGGGTTTTATAGACAGACGAAAGAATTTAAAATTGAAACAGCTGAGAAACCGAAATTATCACTTCAAACTGTTACAAAAGATTATGAAGAAAAAGTGACAAATTTAGAGAATAGTAAACCGTTTATTATACAACCACAGTTAGATGGTAAGCCGATGACAGAAGAGGCTGTAAAGAAACTATTAAAATCTACTGGTGTCACATCTAAACAATCAATCAACTATGAAATAAAGCAACATGGAAATCAAATCTATGTTTATCCTCGTCCCTATTACTCCGACACATTTAATTTTACAGATACCGGCACCGTAGAAGCTACCATCGTAATGCAGGATTCAAAGTTACAAGAAGTAAAGAAAAACATAACATTCCATATTCAAGATGCTCCGTTTTATGAAAAATATGCGCTTATTTTTAAGTTTGTCATTCCTATCACTTTATTACTGTTAGTAGTAGGAATCATTGTTTTAGGATGGATTGTTCGGCCAAGATTTCACCGGAAAGCACTACTGTATTATGAATGGGATCAAGAGGTAGCGAAAGATTGGCTATATCAATCTGAACCAGAATTACTTCGAAATAAATGGTGGAACCATTATTTTGGGATCCCATTTAGAGCAGAAAGAAAAACTGTGCAATCCGTTACATTTATAGCGAAGAAAGGTTCGAAATCTGTCTTTGTAGCGAAAGAATCACAAGTAGTTGGAATGATTATTGATGGAATGTTTATAACAGAGGATGAAGTAGGAATGGAACATAAGACACTATATCCAAATGAACTTTTACTAATTGATAGAGGATATGGTAAGGAGATTTACAAGTACGAATGTGAATAGTAGGTAGGGATAAGAAGGGGATGGAGTATTCATTCTCTTTCCCTTTTTTCAAACAAGCAAGAATAGGAAGGTGGTTCACATGACATTACAAGTTCCAACAATATTAATTGGTTTAGGTGGAATCGGTAGTACTGTGACGCATCAAATATATGAAAAACTGCCTGAAGAGCGCCGAAAAAAGGTAGCAATGCACGTATTTGATACAGATGTGAATACATTAAGTAAATTTGATCATATTCGAAAGTTTAAGACACAAACAAGTTCTAGTAAAACGCCTAGGGAGTATATTGCAGGAGATCCAACGATCCCAGAGTGGTTTCCGATGGATCCGACTATACTTGATAAGCCATTAACAGAAGGAGCAGGACAGTTACGCGTTATTTCACGTTTAGCGTTACGTGCTGCGATGAAAGAAGATAAATTGACGTCTTTTTGGCAAGAAATCGAGAAAATTTTTCCGGTTACAAGTGATCAAACGGAATATGGTGTGCGTGTCATTATAGTAACATCACTAGCAGGCGGAACAGGTTCAGGGATGTTTCTGCAAATTGCATTATATTTACGTGAAATGCTTCGGAAGAAATTGCAGCATCATAACATTTTAATACGCGGTGCGTTTTTAATGCCGGATGTTTTAGTAAAGACGAGAACAGTTAGCGCGAAAGAATTTGAAACGGTGCAAGCAAATGGCTATGCATCGTTAAAAGAATTACATGCTATTACGCTCGGTTCTACTGGAGAATTATCAAAACGCGGCGGTGTAACAATTGAATTAGAGTATCGCCCTGATCAAGTAGATGAAGACGGAAGAACGAATCATACAATTAAACAACATCATTTACCGTACAATTATTGTTTCTTATACGATTATGAAAACCTACATGGACACCATTTACACAATTTATCAGATTATATGGAACAGATGGCAAATACAATTTATTTACAGTTATTTAGCCCGATGTCCACAAGTCATTTTGCACAAGAAGACAATCAAATTCAGCAATTAGCAGAATCAAGCGGAAAAGGACGATATTGCGGGGCAGGAACGGCAAAACTCATTTATCCGTATGAGCATGTGTTAAAATATTGTGCTTTAAAATGGGCTGTGCAAGGTTTAGATGAATCGTGGCTTCATTTAGATCAACTGTTTCAAGAGAAGAAGCAAAGATATGACCAAGATGTAAAACGTGGGATGCAGCGTGAAAAGCCGGAGAGAGGTAAAAGTTATTTAGAGGACTTGGAACATCTTGCTACCCGTCCAGAGCAAGCTCATATTTTCTATAGACAAATGTACAATGAAACACGTGAAGGAGCAGAGGGTGGTAAGCTCGGAGTTGCGAAATCAAAACTGTTTTTAGAAGCTGTAGAAAGTTATGTACAACGAACGGTGCAAAAAGATGAGGAATTAAATCGTCTGCAACATGAGTGTAAAATTTCAGCTGCGAAACTGAAAATGATGGAACAAATGAAAGGTGAAGTGGCAAGAGTGGATCATGCGGTTCGTTTATATGCGTATGCGATTCCGAGCCGTGTACATGAACATGTAACGACACTTTTATATGACATGATTGAATCAGACCGCTTTTCACCAAGTGGTTCTGAAGGGCAGTCCTATCAATTAAATACATGGTTTTTAAAGAAAACAGATCCAGTTCACCCAGTAGCAGCACGTTTTATGTTATATGAAATTCGAAAGCAGTTAGTGGAAAAAATGAATCGACTACATGAAAATAATGAACAAAAGCGAAATGTAATTCAAAACTACGATAAAAAATTTAATGTGGGTAATATCGATGGAACGGTAACGGCTGTACGCCGAGTAGAAATTGCTCAACAACAAGGCTGGTTTGGAAAAATGATTAATAATCAGCAACGTTTATTCAAAAGAGAATTTGAAGACATTATAACGCAATATGTACACAAATTAAATGAATATCGAAAAGAAATGCTATTAGAACTTGTATATCAATCGCTATATCAAGCAGTTAATAAAATGATTCAATATTGGGAAAGATTTTTTGATAATTTACATGAAACACGTGAAAATTTACTGTTTGAAATCCAAAAGCGCAGTAAGGAATTTGAAGGGAAAACAAACCCGACGAATGTATATGTATTAGCTGAGGAACAGCTGCAAGAAAAGATATGGCAAGATATGCAGCAACATTTAAATTTAGGTGTACTACCGAAAGATATATCAGCGGAAATTTATATGAGTTTGTACGGGGAATATTGTCGTGATGCGAAAACAGAAGAGATTCAGTCGAAAAAGGTAGAGGATTTCTACCGAGAACATATACTGAGCTATTGTTATGACGAACTGCAAGTACGCTATCGTGATAAATTAGAACTGAATATCATTGAAGCGTTGCGAAAAGAAGCAGATTATAAGAAACGTGATCGCGATGAATACGTTCGTGAAAAAATTGAAGACCTGTTCCATTTAGCGAGTCCATTCGTTCCGAAAGTTGCTCATCATAGGGAATTACAATATTGGGGTATACATCCTTCTTTAAAGAAAGAGCTGCAAGAGGAATTAATTCAAGAAATGTTTAAAGAAAAAGATACAGTACATGAAGCCTTTTCGCCATTTGAAGTAATCTGTTATCGAGCGCATTACGGCTTATCGCTGCAAGATTTTCCTAAATTATCATCAGGACATATTTCAAACGGATTTATGAATGATAAAGGTGACTATTTCCAATCGTATTATCGCCGTGTAAATAAATTAAATAGTAAAAAATCTAGTTTAACGCCGCATTTAGATAAGTATTGGCACTTACCAGCCTTTATGCCAGATTTAAACGCGACTCAAACAAAATTAGATTATGATAAATGTAATCGTGCATTACTATACGCATATATGTATCGCTGGATTAGTTTAGTTGCTGTTGATGGACAATTTGTGTATCAATATAACGGTGTAGGACGTAGCTTTTTAATTCAGTCGATGGGGAAAAATATTTCAAGCGAAAGTTATAAATTACACAGAGCATTGCTTCATAATCCGTTTATTTATGAAAACATCTTGTCACGATTTGAAGAAGAGCAAGAAAAGGCGATGATACAAGGTGGACATTTATATACACATCCGTTCGTATTAGGAGCCCAAGATGTAAGATGGCTTAGAAAAGAACATGTCCACAATCTTTTAGATATGATTTTAATGTATGACCGTGAAGCGAAGTATGATCCGACATTAGAAGAAACATCAGATGAATTATTAAGACTATTCCTCGATGAAATCGAGTTGTATTTCCAGAACTATTACGGTACAGGTGCCGATATGGTGGCAAAGAAAGAGAAAGAAATGTTTATTAAACAATTGTGGGATCGCTCGCATGCAAAAGGATATGTAGATCCAAATAGCGCTCCGTATAAAAAATGGCAAAATTTATTAAGTGTTCAAGATGAAGAAGAAACGCCAAAAACGAATGTATAATGAATGAAAAGGGAATCCTTAAAAGTGGCAATACAACTTTAGAAAAGAGGGATTCTGATGCCGTTTTTAGGAAGTGTATATCAAATATTTGGGTTATATCCGGAACTTTATTATGGGATGATTTCAGCAGAGTTGCAAGAGGAAGCTCAGAAGGAGCATCTTGAAAATAGTAGTGCAGAAGCTGAAGTGGAAGAATAAAAAAAAGTGCAGATGAAAATCTGCACTTTTTTGTTAGTATTAAAATGGTGACATAACCTCAAATAAATTATTATCTAAAAATAATAATTTATTTGAGGTTATTATGATTTTTATTGCATTGTATGTAATGAAAATTGTATGAAAATCAATGTAATAAAATGCATATGAATATTAAGGTGGAAAACAACAATGTTTTTGAGAAAATAATTATGTATAAAAATAACATTTGATACATAATCAGCCGATTATTTTTGAGTGATTTATTATTGACAATATAATTAATTGTATGATAAATTCAATCAGCATTCTTAATGGTTTTTTGGTATGGTTAATATTTTGAAAATTCAATACGGTATAAAGAGATTGATTTTTCTGTTTTTATTGAGACGGGTTACTAAGTCTATAGGGGAAGTGAACTATGTATATTTTTATTTTTAAAATAGAACAGTAATAAAGAATGTAACGAGTAAGAGATAAACTTGAAAAAGAGGTTTCAAAGAATGAGTCTTTTCATAAAGAAAGCAATGGATGAAGAAAAGAAAAAAGTATTGAATCAAACTTTAGGAGCGATTGATTTAACTCTTTTAGGTATTGGAGCAATTATTGGTACAGGTATTTTCGTATTAACTGGTATTGTAGCAGCGAAACATGCTGGTCCGGCGATTGTATTATCTTTTGTATTAGCGGCAATTATATGTGCATGTGTAGCTTTCTGTTATGCTGAATTTGCATCTACAGTTCCAGTTTCGGGAAGTGTATATTCATATACATATATGACACTAGGTGAGATTTTTGCATTTATAGTTGGCTGGTGTGTTATGCTGGAGTATTTATTAGCGACTTCTGCGGTTGCAGCAGGCTGGTCAGCATATTTTCAGTCATTACTACTAGGTTTTAATATTCACATTCCTACGGTTTTTGCTTCGGCACCAGGAATGGGGAAGGGTGGAATCATTGATTTACCAGCAGTTCTTATTATTTTAGTTGTTACATTTTTATTAAGCCGTGGTGCAAAAGAAAGTGCACGAATTAATAATATAATGGTTATTATTAAACTGGCTGTTATTGTAGGATTTATTGTTGTAGGGACACAATATGTAAGACCAGAGAATTGGCAACCATTTCTACCGTTTGGTTTTAACGGTGTGGTAGGGGGCGCTGCTACTGTATTTTTTGCTTTTTTAGGATTTGATGCAGTTGCAACAGCCGCAGAGGAAGTGAAGCGTCCACAACGTAACGTGCCAATTGGGCTACTTGTTTCCTTGTTCATTTGTACCGTTCTATATGTAGGTGTTTCATTCGTGCTAACTGGAATGGTTCCGTTTACGGAATTAAATGTTGCTGATCCGGTTGCATATGCGTTGCGCACTGTAGGAGAAGATAGAATTGCTGGGTTGTTATCGGTGGGAGCGATAGCAGGGCTAACAACAGTTCTGTTAGTAGCTATGTTTGCATTTGTTCGTGTATCTTACTCGATGAGTCGAGATGGACTGTTACCAAAAAGACTTTCAAGTGTCCATAAACGTTTACAAACTCCATTTTTTAATACGTGGGTTACAGGTATACTAGCAGCTTTATTAGCGGGATTAGTGGATTTGAATTTATTAGCTAATTTAGTGAATATGGGAACGATAACAGCATTTGTGTTTGTATCTATAGCTGTCATTGTATTAAGAAAGACACATCCTAATATGAAGAGGCCATTCCGTGCCCCTCTAGTACCTTTTTTACCTATCGTTTCAATAGTAAGTTGTATATATTTGGCATTGAACCTTTCTAAGCTTACTTTAATTAGTTTTGTGGCATGGATTATAATAGGGGTTTTCATATATTTTGTATATGCTAAAAAACATAGTAATGTTAGAAATAGAAATAAAGTATAGTCCATTGAAATAATACTTGTAATGGAAATGAAAACACGCTACTTATTCATATAAGAACAAGTAGCGTGTTTTTTCTATTTAATAATCCCATTTTCTAAAATTTTAATAGTTGGTGCCACTTTCACATTAGCTTTTGAAAAGGCACACGGCCAATCATCTTCGACTTGTTTCCATTCTTTATATTGAAACGCTCTCGCATAATCACCAAATCCGAATGGATCAAGTTGCTGTTTTTGAATGTTGTGGATTAAATCGTTCAAATCTTTGTTTAGTTGTTTTGTAATAAGAGAAGTTAATTTCTTTCTATCTTTGTCTATATCCATATTGAATGTAAGTTCAGAGACAGCAATTTTCAAATCCATTTTAACATGAAATTTGAAGTGGTTATCGCTATAATCTGTATGGATATCACAATCCATGCTAAGAACATTTATTGTTACGAAATCGCCGCCATCGGTATCTTTTAAATCACTATTACTTTCAACTGAAGTAGAAGGGATTTTCAATGTAAGCGAAACCGGTGTATTCGCTTTCTTTTGTAACAAAAGAAGAAGGGCGCTTTCATAACGATTTAATGACATTTTATAAATTCCGCGAGAAGTTAATAGCGCGGAACCAGTAACGATAACATCCTTTTTACCTTTTTTTATTTCTGAAATAGCAGGTGTTATACCTTTATTAAACGTTTGCCTGTGAAATTCATGGAATGTCGTAAAAACGGTCCGATTGTACAGTTTGTTCGTATTAATTAAATCTGTTAAATACTCGGGAAGGGCAGGCTTATCTTTAAAGTTATTATATATAACTGAAGAAATTGGACCGTCTACTGCAACCATGCGCATGTTTCCAGTGTTTTTAGGATCACGATACCAAACATCAAGGTAAGGCATAGCCCCTTCTTGTTTTAAAAAATTTGTGCTAAATAAAATGAGCTGTAACTTTTCTGTAGATACTAAACCGCCACTTGAACTATTAAACGTTGCTTTTGCTTCTCGAGGTGTACGTACTTTCGCTTCATGTGTTTCGTACTTTTTTTCTACGTCTTCATTAAAAATAGGATTTACGTGGTACACAATTAATTTTCCTTTTGCTTTTGCATCAAAGCCGTAAATTAATGAAATCGATTGTTTTTCTAAGTCGAGTCGATCTCCACAGCCTGTTAAAAAGGTTATGAGAAAGTAAAGTATAGTGAAATGAATAAAGCGCCTCATTTAAACTCTTCTCCTTTTCCAATGCTGATAAAGTGTCATGTATAAGAGAAATACGACCGGGAATAGAAAAACGATAAAATAACTTGCAGTTCCCCAAAATTCTCGCAACGCACTTATTTGGTAAGAGGAAGGGATATAAAAGAATAAGATGAAGATACACCCGAATAATAAACCATAAATAGGTAATGAACTCCTTTTTTTGTTAAGTAATTGATTGATTCCATCTGAAGCAGTAAAAATATAAGGAATGCAAGAATCAAAAATAATAAAGAGATAAAATGACAAAAAGATAATTTCAAATCGCTCAAGAAATGAGAAGTGAAATGGTGTAACAAGAGAAAGAGTCGGCCATAAAAACTTAGTTATACCATCTGGGCTAAAATAAAGGAAAGAAACGAACGTCACTTGCAGGTAAACGAATAAAGTAATCAAATTCGCAAGAACAATCCCTTTTTTTGCAGATGATTTATTACTGAGGTAAGGATAAAGGACGAATGCAAACTCAAATCCGAGAAAGGCAATAATAGTTGATTTTACTGTGTTGAAAACTGGTATCCATCCCTCTTTAAGGAGAGGAAGAAGATAAATCCAATGCCCATCTTTAAGTGGGATAAATAATAGTAATGGCATCCAGAGTGTAAATAAGACAGTAAAAACAGCATAGCGGCTAATAATAAGAACACCTTTACATGCGAGCATTACCATTGGAATAGATAATAGCATCATGATTAAAAACATTGGAGATCTAGGCAAAATCCAAATGTGAATAACGTATAAGAGGGAAAAAATTAAAGAAACCGCTGCAAGAACAGCATATAAAATCCAAAAAATCATTCCTACTCTTCCTAACCATTTTCCAAGATAACGAGTTAGCACATCAAGTAAATGGTAACCAGGATGCTTCTCCATGATTTTTACAATACATAGACTGACTAAAGTAGTGATAGCGCATCCTATAATAATAGACATCCAGCCATCTGTATTCGCCCCTTGGGCCACTTCACGTGGCAGTGTAAGTACACCGAATCCTACTTGAACACCACTAATCGTTAAAATGTATTGAAATAAACTAATCTCCCTCTTTACACGCTTTGTCACTTATCTTCCTCCTTTTCTTCTATATCCGGTTGTCGATTTTCTTGTTTTAAGTTAAGGGATAGTGGTCGTTTCTTCATTAGTTTCCATGGCAAACGCACAAGAACGTCTTTTAAATCCGTAGCAAATGATGGAGAAAAAGGACTACCGTAAGGAACACCAAGTGATTCCATAGAAAGAATATGGATGATGATAACTGACATTCCAACCATAATTCCAATGACTCCGAATAAAGAAGCGATTATCATCATTGGAAAGCGAAGAATCCGAACTCCTGCTGACATTTCCAGATTGGGAATGATAAAAGAAGCGACTGCGGTAATAGATACGACGATAACCATAACATTACTTACGATTCCTGCTTGAACTGCAGCTTGTCCAATAACAATCCCTCCTACGACGCCAATTGTTTGTCCGACGGGACCGGGAAGTCGAACTGCAGCTTCGCGTAGCATTTCAAGTACTAATTCCATCAAAAGTGCTTCTAATATAGGCGGAAAAGGAATTTTGGCTCGAGATTCTCCAATTGTTAACAATAATTTAAGTGGAATTACTTCATAATGAAAGGAAATCATAGCAATATAAAGAGCAGGAGCAAATATTGCAATAAATAGTCCAGTGAAACGAAGGAGTCGTATAAAAGATGGAATCATAGGTCTGAAGCTGTAATCATCTATCGTCTGAAAAAAGGATGAAAAGGTCATAGGTCCTATTAATACGCCTGGTGAGCGATCTACAATAACGGCAATTCGCCCATCTAGAATATGATGTGCTGTTGTGTCAGGACGTTCAGTTATTGATAATTGCGGAAAGAGAGTAAAGGAATTATCTTCAACAAATCCTTCTAATTCACCAGTAGTAAGAATCGCATCAACTTTTACTGACTCGATACGGGATGCCATTTCTTTTACGACATTTTCGTTCGCAACATCTGCTAGATAAAGCAAAAAAACCTTTGAAGTAGCTCGTTCACCAACAGTGAATTCCTTCACTTTCAATTCGCGATTTGGAATATATCGACGAATAAGTGCAAGGCTGTCGCTCGCTACCTCATTAAATCCTTCGTGTGAGCTTTTTATGGAGCTCTCTGTTGTAGGTTCTTCAATGCTCCTTTTTGGTGCCGCTTGCGTATCAAGCTCTAAAGCGGATAGTTGCCCGTTTATAAATAAAATACTTTTGCCGTGTAAAAGAGATTGTTCAATGTCTGTCCACTGTTGAACTTTTTTAATATTTCCGATAGAAACAGAGGCTTCCCAAAAATCGTCTTCATTCCACTCTTTAAATAAGAGAGGACGA
This sequence comes from Bacillus sp. RCC_6_1, assembly GCF_041360755.1. Taxonomy (NCBI): domain Bacteria; kingdom Bacillati; phylum Bacillota; class Bacilli; order Caryophanales; family Bacillaceae; genus Bacillus; species Bacillus sp. RCC_6_1. The sequence goes on along the minus strand of NZ_JBFUPV010000004.1, from coordinate 300,373 downwards.
AGAATGTTTACGTTAATAACAGTTTTGTCTACAAGTCCTTCCATATATATAAGTGCAGCTTCCTGTCCGTTTTTTAATGGAAAAGTGCGTGTTATTAATTCTGGAATACCGCTAAACAGTTTGGACAAGTGCTTTAAATTAAGGGAAAGGGAAGAAGAGATAGATTTATTTAATGTGTGATTAGCTTGCTCTTGGGTAGAAAAAGATTTTTCACCACGAATCCATTTATTAAAAGACCCCATTTGTTCGCTTACTCCTTGTTATGTTTTATATGGATTATTATGGATAGTTACAAGCTGACATATGCGTAGTTTAAATTTTATATTGTATATTTTTAACTTTAACGCTATAATTATAGTGTTAAAGATGGAATCGTGATATGACCTGTTATGAATCTATCGTTTTATTTATGAATAAATGGATTGGTATTTTAGCAAGATGTGCTAATAAACTACTCCACCATGATGATAGCGTGCCAAAAATGTGGTGCGTATATTTTCGTGGTGGAGTTTTTTTATTCTCAAAAAGGGGGAAAGACCATGAATGACAACATGGTTCATATTACAATTGACGGAAAAAAGTATACAGCGGAGCCCGGTTCAACGATATTGGGTGTTATTAATGAGAACGGGATTGAACATCCGCAAATTTGTTACGTGCCAGAAGTAGATCCTATTCAAACATGTGACACTTGTATTGTAGAAGTTGACGGAAAGTTAATGCGTTCTTGTTCGACGATAGCAACGGAAGGTATGAACATTGAACGTGCTTCTGTTCGCGCAAAAGAAGCACAAACAGAGGCGATGGATCGGTTACTAGAAAATCATTTATTATACTGTACAGTATGTGACAACAACAATGGGAACTGTAAACTGCATAATACAGCAGAATTAATGGAAATCGAACATCAAAAATATCCGTATGAACCGAAAGTAGATGTAAGTGAAGTTGATATGACGCATCCGTTTTATCGCTATGATCCTAATCAATGTATTGCATGCGGTCAATGTGTTGAGGTGTGTCAAAACTTACAAGTAAATGAAACGTTATCGATAGACTGGGAAGCGGAACGCCCACGAGTTATTTGGGATGAAGGAGTAAATATTAATGATTCTTCATGCGTTAGCTGTGGTCAATGTGTAACGATTTGTCCTTGTAACGCTTTAATGGAGAAAACGATGCTCGGTGAAGCTGGATTTATGACGGGATTAAAACCAGATATTCTTGAACCGATGGTAGATTTAATTAAAGAAGTTGAGCCTGGGTATAGCGGTATTTTTGCGGTATCAGAAGTGGAAGCGGCCATGCGTGATACTCGTACGAAGAAAACGAAAACAGTATGTACATTTTGTGGTGTAGGTTGTTCGTTTGAAGTGTGGACGAAGGGGCGTAAAATCCTTAAAGTACAGCCATCTTCAGATGCACCAGTTAACGCAATTTCCACTTGTGTAAAAGGGAAATTTGGTTGGGATTTCGTAAATTCTAAAGAACGAATAACAAAACCTTTAATTCGTAAAAATGGAACGTTTGTTGAATCTACATGGGAAGAAGCACTGAATGTAGTTGCAAATAAATTAGGCGCTATTAAAGAAGAGTACGGTAAAGGTTCTATTGGATTTATTTCTTCCTCTAAAATTACAAATGAAGACAATTATGTAATTCAAAAATTAGCTCGACAAGTATTTGGAACGAATAATATTGATAACTGCTCACGTTATTGCCAATCACCAGCAACGGATGGTTTGTTCCGTACAATTGGTATGGGCGGTGATGCCGGAACGATTAAAGATATTGCGCAATCTGGTCTTGTTATTATTGTGGGATGTAATCCGACAGAAGGTCATCCTGTTCTAGCTACACGTATTAAACGTGCACATAAATTACACGGACAAAAGTTAATTGTAGCTGATCTTCGTAAAACCGAAATGGCAGAGCGATCAGATGTCTTTATTAGTCCAAAACAAGGAACAGATCAAGTATGGTTAATGGCTGTTACGAAATATATGATCGATCAAGGTTGGCATGATCAGGAATTTATTAATGAGAATGTAAACTTCTTTGAAGATTTCAAAGAGAGCCTAGAAGAATATACACTTGAATATGCAGAAGAAGTAACAGGTATTTCAAAAGAAACACTTATTCAAATGGCTGAAATGATTCGTGATGCAGATGGTACATGTATCCTTTGGGGTATGGGGGTAACGCAAAATACAGGTGGTTCTGATACTTCCGCTGCAATTTCAAACTTACTTCTTGCAACAGGGAACTATCGTCGTCCAGGAGCAGGTGCATACCCACTTCGAGGTCACAATAACGTACAAGGTGCTTGTGATATGGGTACTTTACCAGGATGGCTTCCAGGATATCAGCACGTTACTAACGAAATGGAACGTGCGAAATTTGAAACTGCTTACGGAGTGAAAATTGATAGTGAACCAGGTCTTAATAATATTGAAATGCTTCACGCAATTGACGAAGGAAAAATGAAAGCAATGTATCTTGTCGGAGAAGATATGGCTCTTGTAGATTCTAATGCAAATCATGTACATGAAGTGTTGTCGAGCCTTGATTTCTTCGTTGTGCAAGATGTTTTCCTTTCTAAAACTGCTCAATATGCAGATGTTGTATTACCAGCAGCGCCATCTCTTGAGAAAGAAGGTACTTTCACAAATACAGAGCGCCGTGTCCAAAGATTATATCAAGTGCTTCCTACGCTAGGAGATGCGAAACCAGACTGGTGGATCGTCCAGGAGGTTGCGAATAAACTAGGGGCAAACTGGAATTATAGCCACCCAAGTGAAATCTTTGCTGAAATGGCAAGTTTATCACCATTATTCTCGCAAGCGAACTATGAAGTGCTTGAAGGATGGAACAGTTTCCATTGGGGAAGTTTTGATGGAACAAATACACCGCTTCTGTTCCAAGATGGATTTAACTTCCCAGATAAAAAAGCTCGTTTTGCGATTGCTGACTGGGTACGTCCAGCTGAATTTCCAGCTGAGTTCGACCTTCACATTAACAACGGTCGTATGCTTGAGCATTTCCATGAAGGGAATATGACAAATAAATCAACAGGTATTCAAACGAAAGTACCTGGTGTTTTCGTTGAAATCTCTCCAGACCTTGCAAAAGAACGTGGCGTAAAAACAGGTTCGTTAGTTCGTCTTGTCTCTCCTTTTGGAGCATTAAAATTACGTGCACTCGTTACAAATCGTGTAAAAGCGAATGAGTTATATTTACCGATGAACTCTACAGATAACGAAACGGCAATTAATTTCTTAACAGGTCCTGCTGTGGATGTACGTACGAATACACCTGCGTATAAACAAACGAAAGTGCGTATGGAAGTGTTAGAAGTTGATGGCGAAAATCCGATGCCAAAAGCGAACCCACGCAATAAAAAACGTCACCCTCAAGCTGGAATTGAGGTACATCGTAAGTGGGCACGTCCAGGGTATGTGCATTTAACGGATAAGTAGGAGGAGAAAACTATGGCTGCACCTATAAAAATGATTCAAAAACAAGAATTAACTGAGGAAGAAATAAAACAGCAAAAGTTAGATGATTTAAAAGAGCTTCTAACTAATAATGAGGAAGCTCTAAATCAGATGTTTAATATAGTAGGAGAATTAAATGACATTGGAATGCTAGAAGCTGCAAATTCAATGCTAAAAGCGAAAGAACCAATTGCGAAAATTGTTCTAGGTCAAGTAACTCGTGAGCCTGTTACAAATTTAATTAATAATATGATGGGTGCTGCAGGTGCGTTAACTGAACTTGACCCAGAACTTACGAAAAAGCTTATAGGTAGTTTATTAGTCGGACTAGAAGAAGGTAATGAACATCTAGAAAGTAATAAAAAAGTAGGGGTATTCGATCTTATGAAAGTATTGAAAGACCCAGATATTAACCGTGCTATCGGGTTTGGGCTTCATTTCTTAAAAGGTATGGGGAAAGGGTTAAAAGACGAATAAACTTCATGAAGTGAACCTTTCTGCCCAAATATTTGTACGAAATAGTTTGGGCGGAAGGCTCATTTTGGTAAAATATATAATAAAGTAAAATGAGGCTTTTGGGAGGTATAATTGTATGTCAAAAAAAGTACATGAATTTAATGATATGATACGAAAACTTCGAAAGGAACTTTTCGGAAAAGGACCAGAACGAATTCATACTGTTTTTGCGGAAAATATGGCTATAGCGACTCTTTATGGAAACTTAACACCTACTGAAAAATTTATTTCAAGTACGATGGACGGTGCGGAAATGGTTCATATGGCTAGAACGAAAATGATTCAAGAAGTGTATGCTGTGAATTCACGTGAACATTTGGAGGAACTTGTTGGAGCGAAATTAGTGAATTTGTTTTCAGATATGAAAGTAGAAGAAGATATTGCAGTTTCTGTATTTGTTTTTGATAAAAATATAACGTGAGAGAAGGATACTGATCGTGAAACCGATACAGGTAGAAAGAGAAATCTTTCGTTATGAACAAGGAGCATTTAAACATATAGAGGACAGCATTGTAACAGAGTTTCCTGTCACCATTAAAATGAACGGACAGGAGTTTGTTACAATGGTTAGTACTCCAGAATATATAGAAGATATGGTAATAGGCTTCTTAGCGTCTGAAGGAATCATTCGGAAGTATGAAGATATTGATAGTGTATGGGTGCAGGAGAAAGAAGGATTTGTGCATGTAACAACGACAAAAGTAAATCCGTATTATGAACAAATGCAAAATAAACGCTATATTACGTCTTGTTGTGGTATGAGTAGGCAAGGGTTTGTTTTTGCAAATGATGCACTAAGTGCAAAAAAAATGAAGGGTGTCCATGTACAGGTTGCTGCAGAGGATTGTTTTCGGTTAATGAAAGAAATGCAGCAATCTGCGGATACGTTTCATCATACTGGTGGGGTTCATAATGCAGCTTTATGTGATGTGAATGGTATTATTTTAAGTCGAATGGATATTGGTAGGCATAATGCATTAGACAAAATTTACGGTTATTGTTTAAGAAACGATATTTCTATAAAAGATAAAATCATTGTTTTTAGTGGTCGTATTTCTTCGGAAATATTATTGAAAGTTGCAAAAATCGGTTGTGAAATTATACTATCAAAATCAGCTCCAACTGAGTTAGCTTTGCAACTAGCGGAAGATTTAGGTATTACGACAATAGGATTTATTCGTAATCACTCCTTAAATGTATATACCCATCCAGAACGTGTTTTAAATATAAAATAAAAGTGAGGCAATGAAGATGAAATCAGTTACATTAGACAAGTTGCAACGTCCGTTAAAGGATTTACGTATTTCAGTTACTGATCGCTGTAATTTTCGCTGTCGATATTGTATGCCAGAAGAAATATTTGGTCCTGATTACTCGTTTTTGTCTAATGATAAAATTTTATCTTTTGATGAAATTGAAAGGATAACACGTATTTTCGTTTCTTTAGGTGTGAGAAAATTACGGATTACGGGCGGAGAACCGTTACTTCGAAGAGGGCTTCCAAAGCTTATTGAGCGCCTTAATAAAATTGATGGTGTAGAAGATATCGGTTTAACAACCAATGGATCGTTACTTAAAAAGTTTGCTCCTGATTTATATAAGGCGGGACTATCACGTGTAACAGTTAGCTTAGATTCCTTAGAAGAAGAGCGGTTTTTCTATTTAAATGGTAATAGGAGCAAAGTGCAAAGGGTTCTGGAAGGAATACAGGCTGCAGCTGAAGTTGGAATGAAAATTAAAATAAACATGGTCGTTCAAAAGGGAAAAAACGAACAGGACATTTTGCAGATGGCGCAATATTTTAAGGAAAATAAGCATATTCTTCGTTTTATTGAGTATATGGATGTTGGAAATTATAATGGTTGGGATTTAAAAGAGGTCGTCTCTAAACAAGAAATAGTAGATACGATTCATCAAGTTATGCCGTTAGAACGGATAGAAGCAAATTATTCTGGTGAAGTGGCTACTAGGTATCGTTATATAGGAAGCGATGAGGAAATAGGTATTATTTCATCAGTAACAGATTCTTTTTGCTCATCATGTACGAGAGCTCGTATTTCTGCAGAAGGAAAATTATATACTTGCTTATTTGCTTCTAAAGGAAATGATTTAAGGGAATTGCTTCGTTCTGAACATACAGATGAGGACATTACAGATGTAGTACGCGATATATGGAATAATAGGGAAGATCGTTATTCAGATGAACGCTTAAATCATACAAATAAGAAAACAATACCTAAAATTGAAATGTCACATATCGGTGGTTAATATATAAAGCTAGCTTCATAGTGAAAAATGGAAAATTTACAAGAGTTGTGGGTTTTCTATTTTATAGTAAAAGTGATGATTGATATCTCTGTAAAAGATGTGCAGAGAAATTAAGCAGCATTCAAAAACCTTTATTTTGAGGAGGTTTTTTGAAGCTGCTTTTTTATTTGGAGAAAATGGAGGAATGGGTAATGGCATTTCATAAGCCGGAACAAATTGCTGAGCTTGTCATTGAGGCCGGTGTTCAAAAAGTAAGACAGACATTGCCAGCGATGCTTATTCTCGGTTTTTTAGGAGGAGCGTTTATTGCGATAGGTTTTTTACTTAACATTCGAGTTTTAGGGAATTTACCTGAGCGCTGGGGAAGTCTAGTGAATGTTTTAGGAGGAGCAGTATTTCCTGTTGGACTCATGCTCGTAGTATTAGCAGGAGGAGAATTAATTACGGGAAATATGATGTCACTGTCTATGGCGCTTTATGCAAAGAAAATTACATTGATAAGCGTACTGAATAACTGGGTTTGGATTACTCTCATGAATTTTATTGGGGCAATTTTCGTTGCGTATTGCTTTGGGCATCTTGGCGGATTAACAGAGGGAGAGTATTTAAATAAAACGGTAGCGATAGCGGAAGGGAAGTTACATGAATCATTTGGGAGAACTTTAATTTTAGCAATTGGTTGTAATTGGCTCGTTTGTCTTGCTCTTTGGCTCGCTTACGGGACGAGTGATTTTGTCGGAAAAATCATCGGAATTTGGATTCCAATTATGGCATTTGTAGTGATTGGATTTCAGCAAGTAGTAGCAAATATGTTTGTCATTTCCGCTGTTATTTTTGCTGGTCATCTAACGTGGATGGATCTGGCTAAAAATTTTGTTCCTGTTTTTATCGGAAATGTAATTGGAGGAGCTGGGTTTGTTGGTTTTGCTTACTTTGCTTGTTATCAGAAACAACATTCTAATATGAAATAGAGTTCTTGAGAGGAAGGGTATGTAATGGCTGATCGGTATTCACGACAACAGTTGTTCAAACCAATTGGGAGTAAAGGACAAGAAAAAATTCGAAATAAACATGTGTTAATTGTAGGGGCAGGCGCATTAGGAAGTGCAAGTGCCGAAAGTTTCGTACGTGCAGGTGTTGGCAAGTTGACGATTATTGATCGTGACTACGTTGAATGGAGTAATTTACAAAGGCAACAATTGTACTCTGAACAAAATGCGAGAGAGAAAATGCCGAAAGCAATTGCTGCAAAAAATCGGTTAGAACAAATTAATTCGGAAGTACAAATACATGCTTTCGTAATGGATGCAACTTCAGAAAATATGGAAGGTCTATTAAAAAATGTAGATGTAATCATTGATGCAACAGATAATTTTGATATTCGATTTGTAATAAATGATTTATCACAAAAACATAATATTCCGTGGGTATATGGTTCTTGCGTTGGATCGTATGGTATGAGTTATACAATTATTCCACAAGAGACACCGTGTTTACATTGTATGCTTAAAAATATTCCTGTTACAGGTGTGACATGTGATACCGCTGGAATTATTAGCCCTACTGTTCAAATCGTCGCAGCATATCAAGTGGCAGAAGCACTCAAAATTTTAGTGGAAGATTTCTCAGCAATTAGAAAAACATTTTTCATGTTTGATATATGGAGTAATCAAAATCATTTTATAAAATTAGGGAAAATAAAAACAGACGCTTGTCTCTCATGCGGTTCAAATCGAACTTATCCTTATTTATCATACGAAAACCAAACGAAAGCAGCTGTTTTATGCGGAAGAAATACAGTTCAAATTAGAACAGTAGACAATAAGAAATACAATTTTGATGATATAGAAAAAGTATTAAAAAAATTGGGGAAAGTAGATCGGAATCCGTATTTACTATCTTGCCGATTCGATGATTACCGCATCGTTGTTTTTCAGGATGATCGTGTTTTTATTCATGGTACAAATGATATTTCGAAAGCGAAACAACTATATTATCGCGTATTCGGTTAATAGAGAGGGTGTCAATAATGGAAAGAAGAGTGCCAATTACGGTTGAAGAAGCTGTTCGTAAAGTGATGGGATTTGCTGATAAAGGCTTAAAGGAGCTATTACCAATTGAATTAGCTTATGGACGTATATTAGCAGAGGATTTAGTAGCTGACCATGATGTGCCGTCATTTAATCGTTCGCCGTATGACGGATTTGCTATTCGAGCAGAAGATACTAATTTAGCAAGTTATGAAACGCCAATTGTATTTGAAGTAATGGGTGAAATTGGCGCAGGATCGCTATTCCATGAGAAAGTAGGTCCGTTTCAAGCAGTTCGAATTATGACGGGAGCACAAATTCCGAATGGGTGTGATGCGGTTGTTATGTTAGAGCTGACTCGTCAATATGAGAAGAATGGCAACAATTATATGGAAGTGAAGCGATCATTCAAAACGGGCGACAATATTTCTTTTCAAGGTGAAGATGCTCGTAAAGGAACAGTTCTTGCAAAGAAGGGATCGTACATTAATCCAGGTATTTCAGCTCTTCTTGCTACATTCGGTTATAGTGAAGTACCAGTTGCGAGAAAGCCTGTAATTGGACTGTTAGCGACTGGGAGTGAATTACTGGATGTCAATGATTCATTACAGCCAGGGAAAATCCGAAACAGTAATACGTACATGATATTGTCTCAAATTCGAAGAGCGGGCGGAAGAGTAAAATATTTTGGGAAGTTTAGTGATGATTTTAATACGTGTTTTACAGCTGTGAAAGAAGCGCTTGGCCAAGTAGATATGTTAATTACAACGGGCGGTGTATCAGTAGGAGATTATGATTATTTACCAGCTATTTACGAAAAGTTAGGTGCATCTGTTCTTTTTAATAAAGTTGCAATGCGACCAGGAAGTGTTACGACTGTAGCACAATTAAATGGCAAGTTATTATTTGGTTTATCAGGAAATCCATCAGCTTGTTACGTAGGGTTTGAATTATTCGTAAGACCGTGTATTCGGACGTATATGTTTAGTGAAAAAGTACATTTAAAAAGAGAAAAAGCGTTATTAGGAGAAGATTTTCTAAAACCGAATCCATTTACAAGATTTGTACGAGCAAAATTGCAATATGATGAGGGGAAATTAATCGTTTATCCATCAGGGTTTGATAAATCTAGCTCAGTTTCTTCATTGGCAGAATCCAACGCGTTTATCGTATTGCCGGGCGGGACAAGAGGATATAAAAAAGATATGTTTGTCGATGTTCTTTTATTAGAAGATAACGAAGGTAGTGAATGGCCTTGGACATTTCATAAAGTGAGAGGTGGTTTTAATGGAACAAGTGCTATTTGAGATTGTAGATAATCCGATTTTAGTTGAAGAAGTAACGAATAAAGTCGCAAGAAGAGAAGCAGGTGCGATTACAACATTTATTGGTACGGTGAGAGAATTAACAAAAGGAAAACGAACGCTACATTTAGAGTATGAAGCATATAAACCGATGGCAGTAAAACAACTTATGAGAATTGGAGAAGAAATTTGTGAAAGATGGCCGGATACAAAAGTAGCAATTACGCACCGTGTAGGGCGGCTAGAAATAATGGATATTGCGGTAGTCATTGCAGTTTCATCACCGCATCGTAAAGTAGCTTATGAAGCGAATGAGTACGCGATTGAACGTATAAAACGAATTGTTCCAATTTGGAAAAAAGAATTTTGGGAAGATGGAACGATGTGGATTGGAGATCAACTTGAAAATACACCATATCCAGAAGGAAAACCAAAGAAGGAAGAATGAGAAAATGATTATAATTTTATTGTTTGCAAATTTGCGTGAGGAAGTTGGATCGGATCGATTAGTGATTTCAGAAAAGCAAGAAATGACAGTGCAACAATTAAAAGAATGGCTTAAAGCCAGCTATTGTTTACAATCGTTGGATAAAGTGATGGTCGCTGTTAACGAAGAGTTTGTAATGAATGAAGAGATGATAAAAGCTGGAGATATAGTCGCATTAATCCCGCCTGTTAGCGGTGGATGATAAGCTTTTTCACCAGATGAAGCGCCAAGAAAATGTTGTATATAAATTAGAATAAGAGAAGGGATGAGTTCTATGCTTACTCAAGAACAAATAATGAATGCATTAAAACATGTAGAGGATCCAGAGTTACACAAAAGTGTTGTAGAATTAAATATGGTTAGAAATATACAAATGAACGGAACAGAGGTTAAACTTGAAGTAGTACTAACAATCCAAGGTTGTCCGTTAAAAGCAAAAATTCAACAAGATATTGAAGAATCACTTCACGCAATTGGTGCCTCTAAAGTGGAGGTAACATTTGGTTCTATGACACAAGAAGAACGTACAGCTTTAACAGAGAAATTAAAGAAAAATACTAGAACAGAAACTGGTATGCCGAGCATGCTTCGCCCGGATTCAGGAGTACGTTTTATTACTGTAACGAGCGGAAAAGGCGGAGTTGGAAAATCAACGGTGACAATTAATCTTGCAACTGCACTAGCGCGTATGGGCAAAAAGGTGGGGATATTAGATGCAGATATATATGGTTTTAGTATTCCAGCTATGATGGAAACGAATAAGAAACCAACGATGATTGATCAAACGGCAATTCCAGTCATTAGTCACGGTGTTAAAATCATGTCGATGGGATTTTTTACAGAAGGAAATAACCCAGTTATGTGGCGCGGACCGATGCTAAATAAATGGATTCAAAATTTTCTTGCGAATACGCACTGGGGAGAATTAGATTATTTATTACTTGATTTACCACCAGGTACAGGAGATGTTGCGATCGATGTTGCAGCGATGATTCCGCAAGCGAAAGAAATAATTGTTACAACTCCGCACAATGTAGCTTCATTCGTTGCTTCAAGAGTCGGTGTAATGGCAAAACATACGAAGCATGAGATTTTAGGTATTGTGGAAAATATGGCTTATTATGAAGAACAAGATGGATCGAAAAATTATCTCTTCGGAAAAGGCGGCGGCGAAATGCTTGCAGAACAATTGCAAACAGAAGTAATTGCTCAAATACCTTTTGCGAAACGTGAAGAAAATAATGGTTCATCTGTATATGATGAAGATTCTCTTGTTGGAGAAGTGTTTACATCGTTAGCTGAGGATATTATTTATAGAGGATAGAGGGGGAAGTTTAGTATGGCATGTAACATTGATCATTCTATTGAAGATGTGATGAATAAGCTTGAAAGTCAAAAGAGTTTTTTATCAGAAGAGATTTTTAAAGGGTTAAAAAATTTTTTACAAGGTAATCACTCACAAGAAATATTAAATGATGTATTTCATCTTTTAAAAAAGTATGACTTAGTAAGTGAAGAAGAAAGAGAGACGAGAAATAATCAATTATTGTTGATTATAAAATAAGTATACTTTGGCTTTTGTTTTGTAACGGGAGGGGTAAATGGAATGGATATGAAAAAGATGATTGAAATGATAGAAGCAACAAAAGTGACTAAAGAAGAATTATCAATTTCTACTTTACATCAAGAGCTTGTGAAGTTATATAGTCAAAAAAATGTTGCTCATTATACCGAGTTATTAAAGTATATTTTATCATTATCCGTGCAGCTCAACCTACATCTTGTATTGAAATATTTTGGCGTGCGACCGGTTGTTGCGACAGATGAGCGTATGCAATTTCAAGAGATATTTAAATGCTTAGCTAAGAAAGATGAGAATGGGGAATGGTTTCTAAATTTTGTTTCTTTATATGTAGGGCTAATTGTAGTTCTTCGTTTTGATGAGAAAGTGATTGAGAGCAATTTTTTTGATGATATGGTAGTGGATGAATGTAATGAAATATAGGATTCTGCTCATAACATTTTTCTATATTAAATGCTTTAACTGCGATTTTAGTTGGTTATGTAAATATGAAGGTAACTAATTAAGAAAAAGGAATGAAACTAGTTGGATAAAAAGAGTTCTTCAGTTGTTTCCGTCGTTTTTTCGTGTTACCATTAAGCGAATTTTTCATAAGGAGAGAAAGCGATGAAATGGATTTATTTTCTTATTATTAACATTATAGCTTTTAGCCTTATGGGGCTTGATAAACGAAAAGCGAAGAAGAAACAGTGGAGAACGCCAGAAAGTACGTTGTTTTTATCAGCGGCAGCTGGGGGAGCAGTTGGAGCTTGGATTGGCATGTATATGTTTCATCATAAAACTCATAAAAAGAAATTTGTTTTCGGCATACCGTTACTTGTTGTAATAACGGTATGTTTATTATTCGTTGTATGAGAAATGTCGAAAGAAATGCAGATTGATTATTGGTAAATTGAGCATGTGAGACCGTATAATGGAGAAAAAATGAGAAGAGGAGAAAAAGGAAGATGGGGAGTCAATCAGCAGAGCAAAAAAAAGGGATACTATATGCGGCTGGTGCTTACACGATGTGGGGAATCCTACCGATTTATTGGAAATGGGTTGAGGAAGTTCCAGCAGATGAAATATTAGCACACCGCATCGTTTGGGCGTTTGTTTTTATGTTACTCGTATTAGGTGTTACGAAGAGGTTTCGCCAGTTTATTGGGGAATTTGTGAATCTTTTTAAACGACCTAAATTATTAATGTCATTAACAATAGCTTCAGTCTTGATTAGTGGAAACTGGTTTGTTTACATATGGGCCGTTAATCATAATCATGTTATTGAAGCGAGTCTTGGCTATTATATTAATCCGCTTATTAGTATTTTACTTGGTACAGTCGTTTTAAAGGAAAAGTTAAACTTCTGGCAATATGTTGCAGTTGGTTTAGCTGGAGTGGGGGTTATCATTTTAACAGTACGTTTCGGGGCTATCCCGTGGGTTTCTTTATCACTTGCCCTTTCATTTGGATTATACGGATTAACGAAAAAATTGTTAAACTATGATGCGACAATTGGACTTACGATGGAAACGATGTTAGTAACGCCGTTTGCGATTATTTATCTAGTAATGACAGGAGTACATGGTTTCGGCTCATTTGGCTCTATCTCAATGTTATCGACATTACTATTAATAGGAGCGGGTATTGTTACAGCTCTACCACTTTTTTATTTTGCAAAAGGAGCCCAACTTATTCCTCTTTATATGGTAGGTTTTTTACAATATATTGCACCAACAATTAGCTTAATTTTAGGTGTATTCGTATTTGGTGAACATTTCACATCTACTCATATGATTGCATTTTTCTGTATATGGGTTGCATTATTTGTATTCTCGGTAGCGAAGACTAAGTTTTTAGTGCAGAAACAACCGAAATTTATAAAAAATAAATCAGCAAAAGTATCATAATGCGTAGTATTTTCTACGCATTTTTCTTTATACTGATACTATATAGGATTTCCATTATAGCTAGTAAGGAGCTGAGAACATGGAAACAATTTTACATAATGATCCGCTTATGGCAGCTGTAATTTCATGGTTTTTAGCACAATTAACGAAAGTAGTCTTTAAATTAGTTAAAACAGGTGAATTTGATTTTGCAAAGTTTTTTGCTTCAGGTGGGATGCCAAGTTCTCATGCTTCAACAGTTACAGCGCTTGCTACAGGAGTTGGAGTAGTGGAAGGTGTGGAAAGCTCGATGTTTGCGGTTGCTACTATTTTTGCCATTATTGTTATGTATGATGCTTCAGGAGTAAGGCTTGCAGTAAGTAAACAAGCAAAAATATTGAATGACTTTTTTCACGGTAGAGAAACAGAATATAAGAAGTTAAATGAACTTGTTGGGCATACACCGTATGAAGTAGTAGTCGGTGCTTTATTAGGAATTATTGTCGGAGTAGGGTATTGTTTATGAGCAGAACATTTTATATGTTCTGCTTTTCTTTGTTTTTATACATATTCAGCTACCTTTTTGAATATCGTTATACGGATTTCGAAAGGGTGGGTGAGTAACTTGTTATTATATGAAAAAGTGCATGAAGAAATAGCGAGAAGAACAACTGCACTTCAAACAATGCAACGGCAAGATGGTACGTGGCGGTTTTGTTTTGAAGGAGCTCCATTAACAGATTGCCATATGATTTTTTTATTAAAATTATTAGGTAGAGATAAAGAGATAGAACCGTTTGTGAAAAGATTAGCATCACTTCAAACAAATGAAGGAACATGGAAATTGTATGAAGATGAGGTGGGAGGTAATTTATCAGCTACCATTCAATCTTATGCCGCCTTACTTGCATCGGAAAAATACACAAAAGAAGATGCGAATATGAAGCGAGCGGAAATGTTTATAAATGAGCGCGGTGGGGTAGCACGTGCTCATTTTATGACGAAGTTTTTATTAGCGATTCATGGAGAATATGAATATCCTTCTCTTTTTCATTTGCCAACACCAATTATGTTTCTGCAGAATGATTCCCCTCTCAGTATATTTGAATTGAGTAGCTCAGCACGTATTCATTTAATTCCGATGATGTTGTGTTTAAATAAAAGATTTCGAGTAGGGAAAAAGTTATTGCCAAATTTAAATCACATTGCAGGCGGGGGCGGAGAATGGTTTCGAGAGGATCGGTCTCCAGTTTTTCAAACGTTAGTAAGTGACGTGAAGAAAATTATAACGTATCCACTTTCTTTGCATCATAAAGGATATGAGGAAGTAGAACGTTTTATGAAAGAGCGTATTGATGAAAATGGAACATTATATAGCTACGCAACTGCCTCGTTTTATATGATTTATGCTTTACTTGCATTAGGACATTCTATTCAATCACCAATTATTGAGAAGGCTATAATGGGAATTACATCTTATATATGGAAGGTGGAGAGAGGGAGCCATTTGCAAAACTCTCCATCAACTATATGGGATACAGCTTTACTCAGTTATGCTTTGCAAGAAGCTCAAGTTCCGAAAGCAAGTAAAGTGATTCAAAATGCATCAGCATATTTACTAAGAAAACAGCAAAGGAAGAAAGTAGATTGGAGTGTACATGCACCGGATCTCTTCCCGGGTGGTTGGGGCTTTTCGGATGTGAATACGACGATTCCAGATATTGATGATACAACTGCTGTGTTAAGAGCATTGGCGCGAAGTAGAGGGAACGAACATGTAGATAATGCTTGGAAGCGAGCGGTTAATTGGGTTAAAGGATTGCAAAATAATGATGGTGGTTGGGGGGCTTTTGAAAAAGGGGTAACGAGCCGTATATTAGCAAATTTACCAATCGAAAATGCAAGTGATATGATTACAGACCCTTCTACACCAGATATTACAGGAAGAGTGTTAGAATTTTTCGGAACGTATACGCAAAATGAATTGCCCGAGAAACAAAAACAAAGTGCGATAAATTGGTTAATGAATGTACAAGAGGAAAATGGATCGTGGTATGGGAAATGGGGAATTTGTTATATATATGGTACGTGGGCAGTGTTGACTGGTTTACGGTCACTAGGAATACCATCTAGCGATTCATCATTGAAACGAGCCGTTTTATGGCTTGAACATATACAGCATGAAGATGGTGGCTGGGGAGAATCTTGCCAAAGTAGTGTGGAAAAAAGATTTGTTACTTTGCCATTTAGTACACCATCCCAAACAGCATGGGCGTTAGATGCCCTCATTTCTTACTATGATAAAGAAACGCCAGTTATTCGAAAAGGTATTTCATATTTGCTCTCCAATCCTTATATAAATGAAAAATATCCTACTGGAACAGGTTTACCAGGTGGGTTTTATATTCGTTATCATAGTTATGCTCATATATATCCGTTGCTTACTTTGGCTCATTATGCAAAAAAATATAGAAAATAAACCGAGAGATGTCTCTCGGTTTATTTTGTTGGGTAGTAGGTCCCTTTTGAAAAGAATAAGGTTGTGATGTACCTTATTTTTCGGTTGATTGGCGCTTTTGACGTGCATCAGCGGCATTTGCACGTGCGTTTGCTTCTAAGTCATTGTGGTCAGCGAGTTCGCGAGAGAACTCAACATCAATGCCATCAGTTGTTTTGCTTTGTTTGAAATTTTTTTTATTCATTCGACACAATCTCCTTGCAATTTATCCCGCATAACGGGTAGTAAAACTCCCACCTTAAAACTCAGATGGAACAAAGAAGCTAGGTGGGAGATTAAATGCCCGATTGGTGAGGGCTGATAATCAGTGGGGGATGAACAAACTTCCCACTGATTAAAGTTTCACTTTATGCGACGTTGCAAAGTTAGTTTGACACAAATAGACTTTTTTATACAAAGAGGAGTTGGAAAGTAAAAAGCCGAAATATACAGTATAAGTAATAGAAATGGGGGATAGGAATGGAGTTTTTAAATGGGAAAACAGCTGTTGTAACAGGAGCTGCACAGGGAATTGGAAAAGAGATTGCAAGGGTTTATGCAAAGCTAGGGGCGAAAGTATTAATTAGCGATGTAAATGAAGAGACGCTACAAAAAACGACACGTGAGTTATCAGATGAAGGATATGAAGTGTGCTCATATCGATGTGATGTGAGTAATCAAAATGAAGCAAAGTCGTTAATTGAATATGCGGTTCAAAAATTTGGTACATTACATATTTTGGTGAATAATGCTGGAATTACAAGAGACGCAATGTTACATAAAATGGAGAAATCTGCTTGGGAACAAGTATTACAAGTGAATTTAACTGGAGTTTTTTATTGTATGCAACCAGCGCTTCTTTATATGAGACAACAAGGATATGGAAGAATTATTAATATTTCTTCTATAAGTAGAGAGGGGAATATTGGACAGGCAAATTATGCTGCAACGAAAGCTGGAGTTGTAGGATTAACGAAAACAGCAGCGAAAGAAGTTGGAAGTTTCGGTATTACTTGTAATGCGATTTGTCCGGGGTTTATGGATACAGATATGACCAAAACGATACCAGATAAAGTGAAAGAAAAGATGGTTGGCGCTATTCCAGTTGGTAGAATTGGAACGCCAGAAGATATTGCGAACGCAGCAGCCTTTTTAGCATCAGAATACGCATCTTATATTACAGGTGAAGTATTAAATGTGAGCGGAGGACTGCAAGTTTAAAGGAATACATAATGAAAAGAACCTGACCGGATAGGTCAGGTTCTTTTCATTAATTTAAGTTAAGCCAAACGCTCTTTACTTCTGTATAGTTATTTAATGCATAAGATCCCATTTCACGGCCAAGACCAGATTGTTTAAATCCTCCAAATGGAGATGCTGCATCAAACACGTTATAACAGTTTACCCACACTGTACCTGCACGTACTTTGCTTGCAACATAGTGTGCTGTTTTAACATTTTCTGTCCACACACCAGCCGCTAAGCCGAATTGTGATTTATTTGCACGTTCAATTACTTCATCAATATCGTTAAATGGTATTGCAGAAATAACTGGACCGAAAATTTCTTCTTTTGCGATCGTCATTTCATCATTTACGTCAGCGAATACTGTAGGAGAAACGAAGTAGCCTTGATCGAATGGATTACTTCCTCCGCAAAGTACTTCAGCGCCTTCTTCAATCCCTTTTTCAATGTAGCCCATTACACGTTTTTGTTGTTCTTCAGAAACGAGAGGACCAATTGTTGTTTCAGGGTTAAGACCGACACCTTGATTTAGTTTTTTAGAATAGAGGACGAGATCAGCCATGACATTATCATACATTTTCTTCGGAACAAATAAGCGTGATCCAGCAGAGCATACTTGTCCTTGGTTAAACATAACACCAGAAAGTGCGCCAGGAATCGCACGAGATAAATCAGCATCCGGCAAGATGATATTTGGTGATTTACCGCCTAACTCAAGTGTAACGCGTTTTAATGATTCGGATGCTTGTCGCATAATTTGTTTACCGACAGGAGTAGAACCGGTAAATGCAATTTTATCAACGAGTGGATGATTAACGAGAGCTTGTCCAGCTGATTCACCGAATCCAGGTACGATATTAATAACACCTTTCGGGAATCCAGCTTCTTCAATTAATTCAGCTAAGTATAGAGCAGATAGTGGAGTTTGTTCTGCAGGTTTTAAAACGATTGTACATCCTGTAGCAAGCGCTGCTCCCATTTTCCACATTGCCATAAGAAGCGGGAAGTTCCAAGGAATAATTTGACCAACGACACCAACAGCTTCATGGCGTGTATAGTTAAAGTAATCACCGGAAACAGGAATTGTTTGACCAACGATTTTCGTAGCCCAGCCAGCGTAATAGCGCATATGCTCAATTGCAAGTGGGATGTCTGCTGCCATTGTTTCACGGATTGGCTTTCCGTTATCTAATGTTTCGAGCTGTGCGAGCTCTTCTTTATGTTCTTCCATTAAATCAGCTAACTTGTACATGAGACGGCTTCGCTCAGCAGTGCTCATACGAGACCAAGGACCTTCGTCAAAAGCCATACGAGCTGCGACTACAGCTTTATGAATATCTTCGCGACCAGCTTCAGAAACGACGGCAAGTGTTTCACCAGTTGCTGGGTTAGGTGTTTTAAATGTTTTGCCGGAAGCGCTTTCAATGAAAGATCCATTCACATATAACTTTTTTGTACCTTGAAGAAACTTCTCTACCTTTTCATGAAGATTTACAGCTAGTTGACTCATTGTATAACCCCCTTGAAAATATAATGTAAACGCAGTACGAGACGGCGCTTATTCCGAAATCAAGGATGTGGAAACTAGATGGAAAGCCTCTAATTAAAATCATAATTAAGAAATACTGAAAATTCAAATTTCATTTGTGTTACAATTGTAAAAAATATGTAATGTAAGAGAATCTTCTATATGATTATAAAAAAATCCTGCTTGTTTTTGCTTTCTAGTAGGAAAAACTAGAAGAACAATGGTACAATAATACATCGTGAGAGGAGGGGTAAAAATGAAAGATTATCATGATGATCCACGCTTTCGAATAGCCCATAGAGAAGCGTTAATTGGTCTTGGACTTGCTATTATTAATTTTATAATTTGGTACGGATTTGCTTATGGGCTTGGTAGTAAAAATCCGAATGAATATACATATGTATTAGGTTTTCCCGCATGGTTTTTTTATAGCTGTATCGTTGGATTTATCGTTATGGTTATTTTACTTAGTTTAGTTGTTCGTTTTGTATTTCAAGATATTTCACTCGATGAGGAAGAAAAAAGTGAGGAATAATAGATGAATTGGTATGTAATCATTCCAATGATAATTTCGTTTATCGTTGTATTTTTAATTGGTGTATATGCTTCAAGACGCGTGCAAGCAACTGCTCATAATAAATTTTTGCAAGAATATTTTCTTGGTGGGCGTGAGCTAGGCGGTTTATTATTAGCGATGACAATGATTGCTACGTACGGTAGTGCAAGTAGCTTTATTGGTGGCCCTGGTATTGCTTACAATATGGGTCTTGGATGGGTACTGTTATCTGCGATTCAAGTTGTAACAGGGTATATCGTTTTAACGGTTATCGGTAAAAAGTTTGCAATTATCGCTAGGAAGATGGAAGCAATTACTCTTATCGATTATTTAAAAGGGAGATACAATAATAAAGCAGTTGTTATACTTTCTGCGTTATGTATTATTATCTTTTTATTTTCAGCGACAGTAGCCCAGTGGGTCGGTGGTGGACGATTAATCGAGTCACTAACGGGGCTATCGTATACAACAGCACTATTTTTATTTACTTTTTCTGTACTTGTGTACGTATTAATTGGTGGATTTCGTGCAGTTGCTCTATCAGATACATTATTAGGAATCATTATGTTAGTTGGAACAACAATCATTTTAATTGCTACTGTCATTGCTGGTGGTGGAATTGAAAAGATTATGCAGGAACTTGTTCAAATTAATCCAAAGTTAATTACACCATTCGGAGCAGATGGCAGTTTAACGAAATCATATGTTACATCATTTTGGATTTTAATTGGAATTGGCGTTGTCGGTTTACCGCAAATTAGCGTGCGTGCCATGTCTTATAAAAATTCAAAAGCGATGCACCAAGCTTTAATAATTGGAACCGTTGTCGTTGGCACAATTATGATCGGTATGCATTTAACAGGTGTATTTGCAAGAGTAGTACTTCCAGGTATAACGGTACCAGATAAAGTAATGCCGCTACTTGCGATGGAAGTGTTGCCACCTTGGTTAGCTGGAGTTTTCTTAGCTGCACCGATGGCAGCGATTATGTCTACAGTAAACTCTTTATTATTACTTGTAAGCTCGTCAATTATTAAAGATATATACGTAAATTACATAAATAAAGATGCAGCAGACAGTACGATAAAAAAAGGAAGTTTGTGGATTACGGGTATTGTAGGACTACTCGTTTATGCAGCGGCAATTAAACCACCAGATTTTTTAATATGGCTAAATTTATTTTCTTTCGGTGGATTAGAAGCAGCATTCATTTGGCCAATCGTATTAGGGTTATATTGGAGGAAAGGAAATGCTACAGGAGCGCTTGCGTCTATTTTAGTTGGGGTAGGCTCATATATGTGTATTCATCTTTTCTATCCAAATCCGTTCGGTATACATACAGTTGTCTTCCCGATTTGTTTTGCGTTTATCGCTTACATCATTGGAAGTATGAGTGCTATAAAAAAAACAGTATAGGTTAGCTGAAGAAACGTAGTCCTTATAAGACTGCGTTTTTTTGTGTGAATTTGTTCATTTTTTATTCTGTATATCCACGGTTATTCATAAATTAATAACAACTGAGGGGATGGAGTTGAGGTCGATGAAAAAAGTATTATTTTTAGGAGACCCAGGCATTGATGACTCTTTAGCAATTATGTATGGATTGTTGCATCCTGATATTGATATTGTTGGTGTAGTAACGGGATATGGAAATGTAACACAAGAAAAGGCGACAAGTAATGCCGCATATTTATTGCAAATGGCAGGACGGGAAGATATACCTGTTATTAATGGTGCGAAAATTCCTTTATCCGGAGATATTACGACGTATTATCCAGAAATTCATGGGACAGACGGTTTAGGGCCAATTAAACCTCCAAAAACTTTTTCACCAAATATAAAGCCTTTTTGTACATTTTTTGATCTTCTTGAAAAATATAAAGGAGAATTAATAATAGTCGATGCTGGTAGATCAACAACATTAGCGACAGCATTTATTTTAGAAAAGCCGATGATGAAGTATGTGAAAGAATATTATATAATGGGCGGTGCTTTCTTAATGCCTGGCAATGTAACACCAGTCGCAGAGGCGAATTTTCATGGTGATCCCATTGCGTCACAATTAGTTATGCAAAATGCCAAAAATGTAACATTAGTGCCACTTAACGTTACATCTGAAGCAATTATTACACCGGAAATGGTAAAATATATTACGAAACACTCTAAAACGAGTTTTAATAAGTTAATCGAGCCGATATTTACGTACTATTATAAAGCTTATAGAAAGTTAAATCCGAAAATAAAAGGAAGTCCAGTACATGACGTCGTTACAATGATGGTTGCGGCAAATCCATCCCTTTTAGATTATGTATATCGTCGTGTCGATGTAGATACAGTTGGAATTGCAAAAGGAGAGAGTATTGCTGATTTTCGGCCTCAACCTGATGCAAAAGCATTAAAAAATTGGGTGCGAATTGGTTGGTCGTTACATTATAAAAAGTTTCTTGAGGATTTTGTGAAATTTATGACGTAGACATAATAGGAGCATACAAGTTAAAATAATGGAGATGGTTATTTAAATGACCATCTCCATTATTTTGTTTTTAAATGATAAATAGAGAAGAGTTACACAATAGGAGAGGAATTTTACTTGAAAAAAACTATAGTATGCGCAGTAATTGTGGGTATTTTTGTTTTGCTAATATCGGGTAACTTTTTAGTGAAAAAAGTGTGGAGTTCAAATAATGATGATGCACAGTATATTGCATCTTTTATTGAAGAACATAAAGATGAAAAAAATAGTGCGCTTCTAGTAAAGAGAAATGATAAAGTTGTTTATTCTGTAAACCCAAATGTTGTATTGCCAGTTGCTAGTACGATGAAATTAATTGTGGCGCTTGAATATACGAAACAAGTTACTGAAGGGAAAATTGATTCTTCTAGTTTCGTGTCGATTAATGATGTGAATCGTTATTATGTGCCGAATACAGATGGTGGTGCACAAGATAGATGGCAAAAGTATTTGGAGAAGACGGGCAAGATAACTGAAGGAGCGGTTTCTTTAGAAGAAGTGGCAAAAGGAATGGTTAAGTTTAGTTCGAATGCAAATGCTGAATACTTAATGGAATTGTTAGGATTAGATAACATCAATCGAAATTTACAAAGTTTATCACTTCCTGCACATCAACCACTATTTCCAATCGTTTCATCTTTGTATATCCCGGGATATTTGCATAAAGAATTACATGTTCCAAAATATAAAATAGAGAAAAAGTTAAAAGAAATGTCTCAAGAGCAATATCGTGAATATGCGATGATTATTCATGAACGCTTAAAGAAGAAGGGACCATTATTACAGAAGGAAATTCCGCTTTATTTAGAGGAACGTTACGACAAAATTTGGTCAGATAGATTACCAGCAGCTTCTGCAAATGATTATATGGTATTACTTCAAAAGGCAAACCATAAAGGTGGCTTGACAGAGGCTGAAGAAAAAGTGTGGGCAAATATCGTTGAAACAGACATGAGTGCCAAGAAATACCGTAAAACATTCAGACATGCGGGGCAAAAGAATGGTTACACACCATGGACGGTTACAAAAGCAGTTTATGCTATGGATAAACGTGGAAACTGTACAGAAATTGTGTTTTTGGCGAATAATTTAAATGAAGACGATAGTGCAGAAATACGGAAGCATTTAGCAAACTTGCATTTCCAAGTGTTGCAAAGTGATAAGTATGATGCGACTTTTATTAAATAAACTCGGTGCAGAGAGCACCGAGTTTATTTTTATGTACAAGCACTTTTTTTCTATCTCTGGGTATGATGGGTAGTAATACTTAGGTGAGAGGGGAAAAGGTGATGAAACAAAGTAAAGAAGAGTTTATAAAGAGTGAAGGCGCTGATTTCCCTGGGAAAACATATGTGGATTGTGTATTACAACATGTATTTGATTTTCAACGAAATTACTTATTGAAAGATATGTTTCAAGTGCATAAAGCACATATTACGATGCTGACGGAAGAAAATTTAATGAAAAAGGAAGAAGCTAAAGTTATATTACACGCATTAAAAAAGGTAGAGGGAATTCCAGAAGAGCAATTGCTCTATACAGAGCAGCATGAAGATCTCTTTTTTTTAGTCGAACATTTAATTTCTCAAGAAGCGAAATGCGATTTTGTAAGTAATATGCATATTGGTAGAAGTAGAAATGATATGGGCGTAACGATGTATCGCATGAGTTTAAGGCGATATGTATTACGATTAATAGAACATCATTTGTTATTGCAAGAAAGTGTACTGCAACTTGCTGCTGATCATAAGGAAACGATCATGCCAGCTTATACACATACACAACCAGCACAGCCAACAACATTTGGTCATTATACGTTAGCAATTTATGATACGATGCAAAGAGATTTAGAACGAATGAAAAAAACGTACCAGCTTTTAAATCAGTCTCCAATGGGGGCGGCTGCACTCTCTACAACAAGTTTCCCGATTAAACGAGAACGAGTTGCTCATCTACTTGGATTTACAAATGTAATTGAGAACTCATATGATGCTGTTGCTGGAGCGGATTATTTATTAGAAGTTAGCTCGCTACTTATGGTAATGATGACGAATACGAGTAGATGGATTCATGACTTTTTGTTGTTAGCAACGAAAGAATATGACGGTATTACTGTTGCAAAGTCATATGTACAAATCAGTAGTATTATGCCGCAAAAACGAAACCCGGTTTCAATTGAACATGCTCGTGCAATTACGAGTAGTGCTTTAGGAGAAGCATTTACAGTATTTCAAATGATTCATAATACACCATTTGGTGATATTGTCGATACGGAAGATGACTTGCAGCCATATTTATATAAAGGGATTGAAAAGGCAATTCGTGTTTTTTGTATGATGAATGCAGTGATCCGAACGATGAAAGTAGAAGAAGAAACGTTAAAAAGTCGTTCCTATAAACATGCAATAACGATAACGGATTTCGCCGATGTTTTAACAAAAAACTATGAAATTCCATTTCGGCATGCTCATCATGCAGCAAGTGCTATTGCAAATATGTCATTGGAGCAGAAAAAAGAACTACATGAATTACACTTCAAAGAGGTAAATATGTACTTGCAAGAACATTTTAAAATAAATTTATTAGAAAAAGAGTGGAAAGAAATTATATCGCCAGAAGCTTTTATTCAAAAAAGAAATGTATACGGTGGACCGAGTAAAAAAGAGATGGAGCGCATGATCAAAAATCGAAAAGAGTCATTTCAAAAAGAAGAAGATGTATTTGAAAAGGAAAAACAGAGAATTTTACAAGCTGAAAATGCTTTGAATACATTAGCTTTGAATATTATTGAATCGTAAAAGAGGGATTTGATGAATTAATCGCCAATACTTAATTAAACTATGAATAGAGAGAAGAGATTGTCGATGATTCAATTACATGTATATGAAGAGATTTTTCATTTTAAAGAAGATGTTACACCATTTCTAGAAAAGAATGAGCAGGAAAACAATCTCATATTAGGTGTATTACAAATGGTCCAAGAACCGATATTTATGGGGATAGCGAAACAAGGAGAAGAAATTGCGGTTGTATTTCTGCAAACAGAAGAGAAGAAACAAATCATTGTTGCAACTTCTGAAATTGCGGGAGTAACTATTGAGGAACTTGCAAAAGAATTAACGAAAGTATATCCGGATATTCCTGGATTGATCGGTAATAAGAAAATTGTACAGAAATTAGCGGAAGAGATTGCCGTATTAGAAAATAAAAAAACGAATGTTGCAATGGAGCAAGGTGTGTATGAGCTGAACAGAGTAAAGAAGAAGTGTAATGCGAATGGACTTTTCCGAGCGGTAAATAATGATGAATTACCATTAATAGAACAGTGGATATATCAATTTTGTGAAGACGTAAAGCTTCCTACTACGAAAGAAGAAGCAAAACAAACTGCGTATACATTAATAACTACAAATCGACTGTTTGGTTTGGAAGTGGATGGGAAACTCGTTTCTGTAGCTGCAAAAACGAGACCAACTAAAAATAATATAACAGTCAATTTCGTATATACGCCGAAAGAAGCAAGGAAAAAAGGGTATGCATCTCATTGTGTAGCAGCACTTAGTCAACGTATGTTAGATGAAGGCTACCAGACGACTACGTTATATACTGATCTAGCGAATCCGACATCTAATAAAATTTATCAAGAAATTGGTTATGAACAAATTGCGGAATCTGTGCTCATATTTTTAGAGAAGTAAAACAAAAAGGCGTGCTATTTTAGCACGCCTTTTTGTTATTCATCAATTCTAATAACCTCGCCTTGAGGGAATTCCTCAGTTTCTAGTAAGTTACGAATAGCTTTCGCAACATATTCAGGTGATAATAGCTTTCCTTCTTCTTTTAATGCAATGAAGCGGTCTAAATTTGTGAAGTCTTCTTTAGCTGTTTCACGAATTTGTGCTTGCATATTTGTATCAACAACACCGGGGGCAAAAGCGACGATTTTTACTGGATATTCTTTTTCCCATTCTTCAGTTGCTACGCATTGTGTAAACATATTTACACCAGCTTTCGTCGTACAATAAGCGCCCCATCCGAAATAAGGATTTTTTCCTGCACCAGATGAAATATTTATAACGCGTTTATCTACTTTCCATTCTTTCGTATGTTTCATAAACGTAGATGTAAGAATCATAGGTGCAAGTAAATTAATGTGAACGTTCGTAATGAATTGTTCACTTTCTGCTTTTTCAATCGGCTTCATAGGTGCAACTGTACCTGCATTATTAATTAAATGAATAGAGGATACATTGTCTTCTTTAATGGATGAAATGATTTCTTTAAAGTTAGTTTCTAAGTTATGTACATCTTGAAGATCTAAGGAATGAAAAATGCAATTGCTGTTATATTGCTCTGCAAGTTTAGTAAGTTCTTTATTTTCTCTTCTAGAAATAGAGATGACAGTTGTACTTTCTTCTAACAATTGAGTGGCAATAGCCTCACCTAAACCTTGTGAAGTTCCTGTTATGATAACGTAGCGCATAGTTTTATAAACTCCTCTCGTATGTGCGGAATTTTGTTGGACAACGTACATTGCATAGTTTGTCTACATTTTATAGTATAGAGCACTTTTTACTATAAATGAAATGAGATGATTGTGTGCCTTTTATAAACCGTTTTACAACAACAGTACCTGGTGCCGTCACGTTCACTGGGAACACGTTAGGGCTTAGCCCTACATCACCTGCGCCAGGTAATATTTTTGGTACACTTGCTGTATTTACTACGGTAAATACAGCGCTGCAAGTACCAGGGTTCCCAGCAGGAACGACGGATGAATGGCAATTGAATTCTTCGAGTGCAATTTTAAATCTTCCGGCGGGGAGTAGTGTGCTATATGCAGAGTTAGTTTGGGCTGGTACTTTTCGGACTGATACGGAAGATGTTTTACCATTTTTAAATGATGATATTACATTTACAACACCATCAGGGACGTTTGCTGTTACGCCAGATCCCGCTACCGCGCAGCAAGGTTCAGTAGGAAATCAGTTTTATTATGCTCGCTCTGCTAATGTAACGAATCTTGTTAGTGCAGGTGGGGCAGGCACATATACAACAGGTGCTGTGCCCGCTGCAAGAACTTCAGCTGATCCAACAATCAGTCGTTCAGCTGGCTGGACGCTTGAGGTTGTATATCAAAATGCAAGTTTACCTCTTCGGAATTTGTCAGTTTATGCAGGCCAAGAAATTATTGATGCTTCATCCCCGCCTGTTGATGCTACTATTTCAGGATTTGCTACTCCAGCTACAGGAGCTGTTACAGGAAGAGTACTCGTAACTGTTCAAGAGGGAGATTCCAACATTTCTGGAGATCAACTTCGCTTTGGACCAAACCCAAATGCTACAGTTGCATTATTCGGACCGAGAAATCCGGCAAATAATTTCTTTCAATCTCAAATTTGTAATGACTTTGGGGAATTAGATACAACCGGAACGTTTGGAGATTTGAATCAGCCATTAGGGATAGCTTTGGCTGTTCGAAGACAAGGATGGGATATTACAAACGTAGATGCTTCATCATCATTAGTAAATAATCAAACGTCAGCAACCGTTCGGTTCGTTACAAATGGTGATGGTTATGCAGCGGCTGGTTTTGGTGTTCAAATTGATGCGACGGGACCGATTATAAATCCTGTCAAATCTGTTGATAAAGCAGTTGCAGGTATAGGAGATATTCTCACTTATACGATTACAGTTCCGAATACAGGAACAGGAAGTGCGGACAACGTTATCTTACAAGATAGTATTCCGAACGGCACAGCATTTATAGCTGGTAGTGTAACGGTTGGTGGAGTAACACAACCAAGTGCGAATCCAGCTAGTGGAATTAATTTAGGAACGATACCAAATAATGCTCAAAGAATCGTTACATTCCAAGTAAGAATTACATCGTTTCCAAATCCAAATCCTATTTCAAATCGTGCAATGGTGTCTTACCAATTTCGTCCTTTCGTTGGTAGCCTTCCTATTGCAAGTACGTCTTCTTCAAATACAGTACAAACGACAGTGAATCAAGCAACTATAAGTATGCAAAAGTCTGTAGATCTACAGACGGCAACACTTAATGATGTATTAACGTACACGGTTAATGTAACGAATAATGGAAACATCACTGCAAACAATGTTATTTTTGTTGATAGTATCCCTGCTGGAACAACATTTGTCGCAAATAGCGTTACGGTAAACGGGGTAGCACGTCCAGGAGCGAATCCAGCAAGTAGTATTAATCTTGGAAGTATTAATGCATCGCAAACGACTGTAGTGCGCTTTCAAGTTCGAGTGACATCAAACCCTCTTGTCAATCCAATTCCAAACCGTGCGAGTGTAACATTTAACTTTACTCCAGTACCTGGTCAACCACCAGTTTCAGGGCAAGCGACAAGCAATACTGTAGTTACGACAATTAATATAGCTGATATAACAACGAGAAAAACAGTGGATAAAGCTTTTGCAACGGTTAACGACGTTCTTACGTACACGGTAACAATTCAAAATACAGGAAATGTACTTGCGACGAATGTTATTTTTCAAGATCCAATCCCAACTGGAACGACTTTTATCACAAATAGTGTAACTGTAGATGGAATTTCGCAACCTGGGGCAAATCCGGCAACTGGCTTTACAGTTGCTAACATATCTCCAGGTGGGACTAGGACAGTTACATTTCAAGTACGAGTAACTTCTACGCCATCAGGAGGTACGATTCCGAATCGCGGAAATGTGTCTGCTAATTTCGTCGTTATTCCGAATCAGCCGCCAATAACGATTAATAGACAAACGAATACAGTTGTGACACAAGTTAATACAGGCGGTTTAAATGTAATAAAAGAAGTGAATACAACACAAGCAGCAGTAGGAGATACTTTAACATATACGATTGCCGTTCAAAATACAGGAAACGTTCCGCTAACAAATGTGTTATTTCAAGACACTATTTCTTCCGCTGTTTCCTTCGTTGCAAATTCTGTAACAATTAATGGAGTACAGCAAAGTGGACTAAATCCGAATACAGGATTCTCTCTTCCGAATATTCCTGCGGCTCAAACGGTTGTAGTCACATTTGACGTAGTAATTGTACAGAATCCAGAAAATGAAGATATTTTAAATCAAGCAAATGTAACAGCAAGCTTTCAAGTGAATCCGAATGAACCACCAGTAACAATCAATGTACCGAGTAACGTTGTGAATACGACAGTACAATCAGGGAACTTTGAAGTTGTGAAAGCAGTGAATACGAATGTGGCAACGGTAGGAGATGTTTTAGTATATACAATCGAAGTTATAAATGCAGGTAGTGTACCAGCTACAAGTATATTTTTCCAAGATTCAATTCCGCCAGGGACATTATTTATTGAAAATAGTGTATTGGTTAATGGTGTTTTACAAGAGGGGGCAGATCCAGGACTAGGATTCCCATTAAATGATTTACCTACTGGCGCGAGTGTAATTATTTCGTTTGAAGTATTAATTGATGAAATTCCGCCAGGGAATAATGTTGTAAATAACGCGAATGTAACTGGAGATTTTCTTGTAAATCCAACAGAGCCACCAATTACTGTGACGGTTCCAAGTAATACTGTTATGACAGTTGTTAATTCCTCAGGACTAAATGTAATGAAGAGTGTAAGCGCTACTGAAGCAGGTGTAGGAGATACACTAACATATACAGTTGCTATACAAAATAGTGGAACGGTAGTAGCGACAAATGTATCATTCCTTGATCCGATTCCAGTTGGAACCACTTTTGTAGCGAATAGTGTAACAATAAACGGGACACCTCAACCAGGTTTAAACCCGACAACTGGATTTCCACTTGCTAATATTCCAGTAGGAGGTATAGTAACAGTTACTTTCCAAGTGGCAATCACGAGTGTACCACCAAATAGAGTTCTTCCGAATAATGCGAATGTAACTGCTGATTTCCAAGTAAGTCCTCTCCAGCCACCAATTACAATTGTAACGATTAGTAATATTGTTGTGACGCGAGTGAATGTAGGATCAATTAATGTAATAAAAAGTGTAAATACACCACAAGCAGGTGTAGGAGATACGTTAACGTATACGATTCTTATTCAAAATACAGGAACCGTCCCCGCAACGAATATTATTTTTCAAGATCCAATCCCATCTGGAGCTACATTTGTAGCGAATAGTGTAACGATTAATGGAGTCGTTCAGCAAGGTGCGAATCCTATAGTGGGTTTTCCTGTTACAAATATTCCAGTTGGGCAAACTGCTACAATTACGTTCCAAGTGACAGTGACAAGCGTTCCGAGTGGTGGAAATATAAGAAATCAATCGAATGTTACTGCAAGTTTCCTTATAAATCCGGCAGGACCTCCTATAACGACTACTACAAATAGTAATTTTGTAGTAACACAAGTAAATACAGCGAGACTAACTATACAAAAATCTTCATCTGTACAACAAGCAGCACTTGGAGAAACTTACACATATTCTGTTGTTATACGAAATACAGGTACAGTTGCAGCGACAAATATTTCTTTCATTGACACGATTGCTCCAGAAACAACATTTGTAGCAAATAGTGTAACGATAAATGGAACGCCTCAACCTGGATTTGACCCAAATGTAGGTTTCCCGCTTCCTAATATTGCAGCTGGTACATCATTGACAGTAACGTTCCAAGTGATAGTTGTTGCACCATCAACGCTTGGGGCAGTTCTAAACACAGCGTTTGCTACAGCTACTTTCTTATTGAATCCTTTACAACCACCTGTAACAACAACGAACTCAAGTAATACAACGGTAGTTACAATACCGTTACCTCCTCCTGGTGAAGTGACAGCAATAAAAACAGTAAATATTGCAACTGGGGCTGTTGGGGATGTATTAACGTATACAGTGCTAATAACGAATGTAGGAATTATCCCTGTTACAGATGTACTCTTCCAAGATGTCATTCCAGAAGGGACGACGTTTGTTGACAACAGTGTAACGATAGGTGGAGTGCAGCAACCTGGATTAAATCCAGAAATAGGCTTTACAGTTAGTCCGTTATTAAATGCTGGTGCGAGTATTTCTGTAACGTTCCAAGTGACCATTACGGAAATTCCTGATAATGAAGTCATATTAAATGATGCTGACGTTACATTTACTTCACAACCGAATCCGCAGGAGCCACCGATTACGCAAACGATATTAACGAATTTAGTCGTTACGACAATTAATATAGCTTCAATTTTTCCAGTAAAAATAGTAGATAAAGAGGCAGCGACGGTTGGGGAAATATTAACCTATGATGTACTAATTTTTAACTTTGGAACGGTACCGGCAACGAATGTCCAATTTCTTGATTCTAGTACGAGTGGTGTAGCATTTGTTCCAGGAAGTGTGAGTATAAACGGAGTGCCAGAACCAGGATTAGATCCGTTCATAGGCTTTGCAGTTCCAGATATACCTGTAGGTGATTTTGTACTTGTCACATACCAAGAGATGGTAACGAGCATACCTCAAGGTGGAACAGTTGTTAACTTTGTGGACGTTACGGCTACGTTTGCTGTAAGTGAAACAGAGCCGCCTATTACTGAAACGACGACAAGTAACACGACATTAACAGAAATAAATGAATCTGGTTTGAATGTTTTAAAATCAGTAAGTCAGCCGGTTGTTGCAGTAGGCGATACAATCACATATACAACAGTAGTTCAAAATACGGGAACAGTGATAGCGACGAATGTTCAATATAGTGATGTATTACCATCCTCTATAACATTCGTACCGAATAGTGTAACGATAAACGGTGTGTTACAGCCTGGATTAGATCCTAACACTGGCTTCTCACTTCCGGATATAACTCCAGGTGAAAGTGTAGAAGTCACATTCCAAGTAACAGTTGTTAGCGTTCCGTCAAACGGAACAATTGCCAATACGGCAAATGTTACCGGAAGCTTTATTTTAGTACCAGGAGAACCACCAGTTATAGTAAATCAGCCAAGTAATACAACACTCACAACTGTAAATAGGGGACGCTTTAATGTTATTAAACAAGTAAATAGAGCCGCTACTCTAGTTGGAGATGTATTGACGTATACAGTGCAAATAACGAATACAGGAACAGTAACAGCTAACAATGTTCAGTTTATTGATACGATTTCAACAGGTGCGTCATTTGTACCAAATAGTGTAACGATAAATGGAGCCCCGCAACCAAACTTAAATCCGATTACTGGATTTGGAGTTGGAGATATCCCGGTTGGTGAAACAGTTATAGTGACGTTTCAAGCGACAGTTACAAACATCCCGTCATCAGGAACAATTACGAACGTTGCAAATATAACAGGAAGCTTTACTTTAGTGCCAGGAGAGCCACCGGTTGTAGTAACAGAGCCGAGTAATACGACGATAACTAGAGTGAATAGAGGACGATTCAGCGTTATAAAATCTGTAAATAAAGAAGCGACACGATTAGGAGATACGCTAACGTATAGTGTGCAAGTTACAAATACGGGAACGGTAACAGCGACGAACGTTCAGTTTAGCGATGTTCCATCACCTAGTTTAGAATTCGTTCCTGGAAGTGTACAAATAAATGGGATTCCGCAAGTAGGTTTAGATCCATTTGTAGGCTTTGCATTGCCTAATCTTGCAGTAGGGGATAGCGTATTAATTACATTTGAAGTAAATGTAATCGCAGTTCCGCCTTCTAGTAGCATTATGAATACAGCAAGAGTAACGGGTGATTTTGAATTAATTCCAGGAGAACCTCCGTTTACAATTACGAATTCAAGTAATACGACAGTCACACCAGTAAATAGAGGCAGTTTAGATATGCAAAAAGAAGTAGATCATTCAATTGTTGGAGTAGGAGAAACAGTAAAGTATACGGTTCGAATATTAAATACTGGTACTGCTGATGCGATGAATATTCAATTTATCGATGTCCTATCTCCGGAAGCTGTTTTTATACCAAATAGTGTAACTGTAAATGGAGTAGCTCGTCCGGGAGTAAATCCGCAGGTTGGATTTACGATTGTAGACATTCCAGTTGGTGAGACGGCGATTGTAACATATGAAGCTACGATTACGAGCTTTCCAGATGGTGGCACAGTAGTGAACGTTGCTGGGGCGTTAGCAGAATATATTTTAGTACCAGGGGAGCCTCCAGTTACAGTGATGGATACGAGCAATACAGTTATAGTGACGGTAAATACTGCAATCTTATTTGTTGCAAAAGGAGCAAACTTTGAAGTAGCGATGGTAGGAGATGTTGTCACTTATGGAATTGCCGTTATAAATGACAGTACAGTTCCTGTGACGAATATTGTTTTAACAGATATCATTGATCCGAATACTTTATTTATAAATGGCACGGTAACGGTAAATGATGTACCTCTTCCATTTGCTAATCCGAATACCGGTATTCCGTTAGGTGATTTTCAGCCAAATGACGCAGCAATTATTAATTTCCAAGTTGTAATAACAGGAGGACAAATAAATAATTTAGTTACAAATACTGCTATAGCAAATGGGCTCGCAACTGTAAATCCGAATGAGCCGCCAGTAGTAGTTGAAGGTGATAGCAATACAGTTGTTATCCCGTTTATTTCTCAAAATGTCTCAACGACAGTCGTAAAAACGGCAAATTTACAGGCAGCAACAATTGGCGATGTTATTACGTTTACGACAGTTATTACAAATACGGGGGATACAGCAATACAAAATATTCGTTTTCAAGATATGTTAGATAGTAGTGTTCAATTTGTCCTTGGAACTGTAACGATTGATAATACGCCAGTGCTAAATGTAAACCCAGTATCAGGTTTTATTATAGGAAATTTAAATCCAGGTGAAGCACGGACAGTTTCGTTCCAAGTAGTAGTGCAGAGCGCGCCAAATGGTTCAGGAAATTATATAAATCAAGCGAGTATTCGTTTCGAACATCAAGTAGGCACAGTATTGCCACCTGTTACACAAATGGTAGAAAGTAACATAGTTGTCATTCCATTTGTTCCAACGATAGAACAAATTTGTGAAACGAATCTTAATTGCTTAGGGAAAATTCCTTTTCAATGTTCTCCGTGTAATCATTTGCAAATAAATAAAAAATAAATAAAAAATAAATAAAAAATAAATACAGAAAGAGCATCCGGAAAAAAGGATGCTCTTTCTGTATTTATCATGTAGATTCTTTTTCGGGTGAGGTGAAAAATTCGTCGATTTTGTCGGAGAGTAGTAATGGAATGGCTCCTTTTATAACAGAAATGTCCCAGTCCCACCATGCGAGATTCTCTAGTTTGTCAATCGTTTCTTGCGGGAAACGATATCGAACAAATTTTGCAGGATTACCAGCTACAATTGCATACGGGGGTACATCTTTTGTAACAATGCTCCTGGCGCCGATAATGGCCCCGTTACCAATTGTAACACCAGATAAAATGCAGGATTGATAACCAATCCATACATCATTGCCGACTACGATATCACCTTTTGAAGAAGGGTGACCAGTAATATGTGCTCCTTCATCAAAAAGTGCATTAAATGGATAAGTTGTTATCCAGTCTGCGCGATGTTCACCGCCAAGTATGAAAACGACTTCTTCTGCTAATGAACAAAACTTACCTATTTTTAATTTTGTTTCATCGTTCCAAGAAAAAATGGTTGGCCCTACTTTACTATAAGTATAATCACCAATATCATATTTATTATATTCAGGTTTTTGATTTAAATATAACATGCTTCTTCAGCCTCCTTTCTCAATTAAGTGATACGTATGGAATATTATATGCAAGATGTAGTAATGTGAACTGTATTAATAGGTGAAATGAACAAAAGGAAGTGGGATATATGCGATACGAACTGGGTCTATATAATAAACCGTTTCAGTCAATTCAATCAGGAAAAAAAGTATATGAAGTACGCCTATACGATGAAAAACGTCAACTAATAAACAAAGGCGATGAAATCGTATTTACGAATCTTACGACAAAAGAAATGATGACGGTAAAAGTAACGGAAATAAAGCGATACGAGAGCTTTAAAGCCATGTATGAACAAATCGATAAAAAAATTATTGGATTGTGAAAATGATAGTTTAGAGGAAATGTTAGAAAGTACATACAAAATATATACGAAAGAACAAGAAAAAGAGTGGGGAACAGTTGCGATTCGTATTGAGGTAATAAAATGATAAGAAATCGCGGAGCGGCTATCATTGTACAGGAAGGAAAAATCGCTCTTATAAAACGTATTCGAGAAGAGGAAACATATTATGTGTTTCCTGGCGGAGGGATTGAGGAAGGTGAAACGCCTGAAGAGGCAACGAAAAGAGAGGTATACGAAGAATTAGGGGTACATATAAAAGTGGAGCACCTTATTGCAAAGGTAAAATATAAAGGAAATGAATATTATTATGCTGCCTATATTACAGGCGGAGTGTTCGGAAGTGGAACAGCTGAGGAATTTCAGTGGGAAGGTAGAGGAAGTTATATTCCGTTATGGCTACCGATAAATGAGTTGGAAAAAGTGAATATAAAACCTTATGAAGTGGTCGGAAATATATTTAATCATTATAAAATATAACGTCTGACAACATACAAAAAAAACCATTGACATAGGCTTCTGATTTAAGTATTGTATTCGAGTATGTTTATAATCAGGAGGTTTATATGAGCAATCAAACTACTACACATCATGTGAAAATGACAACAGCAGATCCATCTGGAATTGGTCTATTTGGATTAGCGATGGTAACACTTGTAGCATCATCTCAAAAGTTAGGCTTAACAGATGGCGTTTCACTTGTATTACCGTGGGCAATCTTTTTAGGAGGATTTGCACAAATCTTTGCTTGCATTCATGATGCAAAGCATAACAATACATTCGGTACAACAGCATTCGGTGCGTACGGTCTATTTTGGCTAGGTGTTGGAATGACTTGGTTAATTCAACTTGGAGTATTTGGCGAAAAATTAGCACAAGCTGCAGATTCAAAACAGCTTGGTGTAGCCTTTATCGGATATTTGATTTTCACAATCTTTATGACAATTGGTGCAATGGAAACACATAAAGTATTATTTATGATTTTCGTCCTTATTGATTTCTTATTTATCGGTCTTTCATTAAGTACTTTAGGTGTTATGCCGCATGCAATGCATAATTTAGCAGCATATTCTGAACTTCTTATTTCATTATTATCTTTCTATGGTTCAGCAGCAGCAGTGTTAAACACACACTTCGGAAAAGTTGTTTTACCAGTTGGAAAGCCGTTTGGTATTTTTAAAAAGTAATAAAAAAGCACAGATGATTGTATAGTCATCTGTGCTTTTTTATTTATTGAAAGCTATAGCAGTCGTCCTTGTTAATTCAGAAATTTTTTGAGAGCTCGCAGAATTACCGTCTATTGTTACATGAACTTGTTGCTTAGGGTTCGCTGTAACTACCCATGCGTTTGGTAAATAGCGTGATTTATGAGATAAGGTGGAAGGGATATTTAAAATATCTCCCATTGCATATAATGTTGCTGATGATCCACCGTCCATTGCCATCGCATTGACAGCACCTTTTTCATAAAGAATATCTTGACAATCTCTCAAGGAAGCACCAATGCTATGAGGTTGTCTACCATCAATGACGAAAAACATAATCGATCCATCTTTTTTCTGAGCCATAATGCTTCGAGGGCCATATCCCCAACCACCATCATTTGTAATCATTTTTTCTCCATTTACAATTAGCTGAGGCATAAATCCAGCAGCGGAAACAACATTTTTATTTAACAATTGGTTAGCAGAAAACTCTCCAGAAACCATTTGTCCATATTTTGTAATACCACTAGTGAGGGTAGGGGTATTAATATCTTTCGGCGTGTTTATAACTTTACCGTTTTCAATAACAATACCGATTCCGGTTTTACCACCACCATGCCCGGTTTCATCCCAAAAACCACTGGCATTGACAGCGGCAACTGCATGGTTTCGCTTTGCCATTACGTATATTTTTTCTCCGACGTCTTTACCTTCTGAACCTTGCTGGGTAACAAGTTTTACGTTGAATGGATTACTAATTGTCATTAATTTCCCTTCGAAAAAATGATCATTATATTTTTTCTTTATTGTTTCAATAGAAACATCTAGTGGTAAATCTTTTCGTCTTTCTAACTCTTTTTTTGAAAGTTTAGAAGTTAAAAATTCACTATTTTTCCATTTTGGATTTGTGATGGATTGAGAAATATCATTTAATTCTTCATCAGACAATAACGTGAATTTTGCATATTGTGGATGCTGAGAAGTTAAAATACTCTCGGCTGCGATAACACGTAAATTATGACCGTATGAAGTACCGAATAAAATAATAGCAGCTCCTATTAGTAAGAATATTGTTAAAAGGGAGGTTGCTTTTAAAAATCTAATAAAATACTTTCTCATCATAAGGACTCCTCTTTCTGTAAAGTGAACAATTGATTAGAGATTGAGCATGATACAAAAACATTTTTTATTTGAAATAAGTAATGTGAAATGATGATAATACAATAATGTTTGAAGATAGATTTGGCAATAGTTGAATATGAATGTAGATATTTAAAATGAAATATAAATAGTCAGATGTGAAATGTAAATAAAAGTAGAAAAAAATCAATCGAAATTGATTCTCATTATTAATATAATGAGAATGAGAATCATTTATTGTTAGAGGGGGATGCCAAAGTGGCAAAAATTTTAATAGCTTATGCAAGTATGTCAGGAAATACAGAGAGTATTGCTGATTTAATTAAAGTTAGTTTAGATGCTTTTGATCATGAAGTAGTATTGCAAGAAATGGAAGGCATGGATGCTGAAGAATTATTAGCTTATGATGGAATCATTTTAGGATCTTATACGTGGGGCGATGGTGAATTACCATTTGAAGCGGAAGATTTTCATGATGACTTAGAAAATATAGATTTAGCTGGGAAAAAGGTAGCGGTGTTCGGATCGGGTGATACAGCGTATGAACTGTTTTGTGAAGCGGTAACGATATTTGAAGAACGTCTTGTAGAGCGCGGTGCAGAGCTTGTACAAGAAGGGCTAAAAATAGAATTAGCTCCAGAAGATGAAGAGGATGTTGAAAAATGCAGTAATTTTGCAATTGCATTTGCTGAGAAGTTCTAAGAATGGGAGTGTCAACGTGGAGACAATGTTAAGTGCAACTGCTATTACAAAGTTAAGAGATGGAAAACTGTTGTTAGCTACTACATATAATGGCTTATTTGTTGAACAAGACGGAGAATGGAAACGAATTTTAAATGGTTTTCAAAAACGAATTAGGGATTTACATAGCGAAGATAATGTAGTTTATGGTGTAGGTGACGAAGGGATTTTTATTCGTAGTATGAATGGTGGAGAGAACTGGACAATTCAGCGTTTTCCAACAAAAGCAACGAGTTGGAATGTATGTAGCAATGTACAAGGAACTGTTGTTGCTCATGGAGAAAAAACGCTGTATCTTTCTAATAATTTCGGTTCGACATGGGAAACTATTCATCCGTTTCTTGAGTATGGCAGTGCGGCACCGTCTATTCGATCGTTATTTTTATATAAACATTACTTATTTATTGGTACGAAAATACATGCTAAATATGGTGGTGTTTGGCTCTTTGATTTGAAGACACGTAAATTAAAGAGGATTAAAATTGCGATGAATCAAATGATCTCCGCGTTGACTTTACACAATTCTTATTTAGTAGCGGCAAGTGGATCGTGCAAGGGAGTTAGCGGGAATATTTCTTATTGTAAAATAGATGAAAGTATTGCAAGTGAAAAAATATATTGGCACACATGTCAAAGTGAGCAGAAAGCAAGTAGTTATTTAGACTTAAGTGTAGATCAACATGTTTTATATACAACTTCAACGCAAAATAAGGCGGGTATTAGTAGTGTGTGCCGTGTGCTTCTTGAAGAAGGTATTGTTACAGTATGTGATTCAGTTAAAGGGCACGGATGGCGCATTGTTAATCAAAAAGAGGGTTATGTAGTAGCCGGATCAGGTGAATTAAAAGCAATGCAGTGGGAACAAAAAATAATTTAAGAAAAAACTTTACTTTTATTATATTGATATGATATAGTATGTTTAAACCATTTTACTTTTAATAATATAGAGATTTAAATGAGCTGTAACTTCCGAGGAGGATAGCAATGTTAAATCTCCTCAGGGGTTGCAGTTTTTTAATATCTGGCTTATTATTGTAAGGTGGTTGAAAATGAATATGTACATATAGGTACATTGTAGGAGGATTTTTTTCATGCAAAACGGTAAAGTAAAATGGTTTAACTCAGAAAAAGGTTTCGGTTTCATCGAAGTTGAAGGCGGAGAAGACGTATTCGTTCATTTCTCAGCTATCCAAGGCGAAGGCTTCAAAACTTTAGAAGAAGGTCAAGAAGTTACTTTCGAAGTAGAACAAGGTAACCGTGGACCTCAAGCTACTAACGTAAACAAGAAGTAATTTTTGAAAAAAGAAGGGCTCGCCCTTCTTTTTTTTTGCACTTTTATAGATGTCCTCCTACTTACATATCATAACAAGACTGAATTTTCATTTATTTATTCGGAGTATTTTTGTATAAAGTACATGAATAAATAAATACTGAAAATAAAGTGTTTGTGTGAAAAGCAATTTAGAAAGAGGTAAATAAATTGAAAAACGCTACACATTTCATTGTGTTTGATATTGAAAGGAATTTCAGACCGTATAAATCAGAAGATCCATCAGAAATAGTTGATATCGGAGCTGTAAAAATAGAAATAGGTACAATGAAGATAATTGAAGAATTTTCGGAGTTAGTAAAACCAAGTGCACGATTAACTCGTCATACAACAAAATTAACCGGTATTACGAAAAAAGATTTAATGGGTGTAGAAAAATTCCCTCAAATTATAGAGAAATTTATTCAGTTCATCGGCGAAGGTTCTATATTTGTTTCATGGGGAAAAGAAGATTATCGCTTTCTATCTCATGATTGTACATTATATGGTGTTGAATGCCCAAGTATAGAAAAAGAAAATAGAATTGATTTGCAAAAATTTGTTTTCCAAGCATATGAGGAATTGTTTGAACATACGCCAAGTTTACAATTTGCGGTAGAACAGCTCGCTTTAACGTGGGAAGGAAAACAGCACCGTGCTTTAGCAGATGCTGAAAATACAGCAAATATACTTCTTAAAGTGTATAGCGAGAGAGATATTAATAAG
The DNA here is from genome assembly GCF_041360755.1 of Bacillus sp. RCC_6_1. NCBI lineage: Bacteria > Bacillati > Bacillota > Bacilli > Caryophanales > Bacillaceae > Bacillus > Bacillus sp. RCC_6_1. Next base: position 260,300 of record NZ_JBFUPV010000004.1, on the reverse strand, counting down.
CGATACAAAAGACATGGTGAACTTGAACTTGTAAAAAACGGAAAACTAACAGAAAAAGCGAAAAAAAAGATGCGAAAATGGGTGTTTAAAGAACTAAAGAAAAATACAGAACGCCCTTTTGAATGGAGTACATTTGAAAGTGGTGACACGTGGGAAAGTATAACGGAAAGATATTATATAAGTGAAAATACAGTAGAACTCCTGAAAAAACATTTTCGTACAGCAGTGAGAAAAGCGGAACGACAGATTAGGTATTTGGCTGAGATGGAGGAGAATACAGAGGTTAAATGAATTGCTCCTCCATCTCTAACTACATACATGTAATAACAGCGTATTGATATTAAATAGGCATCAACTTGTTGTTGTGATTGTACATTATAATTGCTTTGGGAGTGTTAAGACGTAATAAGAGTTTTAAACTGTATTAATAAAATAAAAATATATATAAAGAAAAGAGTGTAGTTTAATGGAAACAATCTTTAACATTTTAACTGTTTTAGTTTTTGGGATAATATTTACCACACAATTAGCATTAACTACACTTTCTTTCATAGTAAAGAAGAATTGGAAAAAACTTAATATCTCTTTAAGTTGTGGTGTATTAAAGTTTAAAATAGAAGAGTAAGATTGAGTTTTGTACAAGGGAGGTATGATAGTGGTAGACTTGGATATTAAAGATGTCACAGTAAAGATGGAATTAAACGGTGTCTTTTGGAATGAGGATCGGATTGCTGAAATGAAGGTGACTACAAAAGAAGAGCATTCTGTTATTCTTCGTCTAGTAGTTGATTTAGAAAGTAAAACTATTAGGGCGACGAGTGCGGAAATAGTGAATGGATTCTGCCCTCTGTGCAAACAGAAAAGGGACGAATGTAGTGAACTTAATGACTTGCAAAACAAAATGGAAATTTTAGAAGAAGCCTACGATTGGGTGAGAGAACATCCGGAATATCGTTTTCAATTATCTTTTTACGAGTACAATAAATTTGAGGTAGTAAAGTGAAATTTGCATTTTAACAACTTATAGAAGGACTTGGTCAACTAGAAATATTGAAGTAGATATTTCTAATGGAAATAAGCCTGTATAACAAGGAAGGGATATATTTGATTCTGCAACAAATGTCATCTTGCATCAAAAAAATTTAAAAATAAACATGTTTTATTATAAAGCAGAAAAATCGATTCTTAGTAGAATCGGTTTTTAATATAAATAAAAGAGCGCTTATTAAAAGCGCCCAGTAACAACAGTTATATGGAAGTATTTATCCCGTAAAAGCCCGATTGGTGAGGGCTAATAATTAGTGGGGGATGAACAAAACCCCACTGATTAAAGTTTCACTTTATTCAATACCGCTCGGATCAAACGAATACTGCTGCTTATTCTCAATCCGCTCAATCACATCTTGCAGCTCATCTGGCTTCAGAAACTCAATAGGAGAGAAGCCTTTTTCAAATGTAAGTGTGTCTGCTTCAATCATAAGTACATATCGATCATTTACCTTCGCAATATGTATTTGATCCCCAAAATCCGCAAGCAACGCCTTCACAGAGATATGATCGGCTTTTAGTTTTAATTCCACTTCAGGAGCATGCTCGACGATTTGAGCGGTTGCTTCCATTACTTCTTCAGTTGAAAATTGTTCCATAATTTCGCGTTTCGGACTGGCAGCCCATACTTCCATCGCTTGGTCGAATTGTTCGCGTTCTTCCGTACCTTCTTCAAATACATCTTCAATTTGGTCGTATACCATGTCCATTACTTGTGTTTTCATAATTTCAGGCATAGAGCGTTCATATTCGACGAATTTTAAGAAGTCTTCAAAGTAGCGGGCATGTGATGCTTGATGTATTTTTAGTTCGCCTACTTCAACCATTCCTTCTTCAGGCATGTACGGATATTGGATAGATTTCATATTCTTTGTTGTGATGGCCATTTCAACGTTACGAATCAGTGTTGATTCATCAGAAATAGAAGCAACCTTTGGTTCAAAGTCGCATTTCATTACGAATACGAATGGATCATCAAAGTATTTGCGTAGTTTTGCCTGAGCAATTAAAAATACACCACCACGTACAGCGCTTGTGTCAAGATATGTATAAACGAGAGGTTCGCTCATATCTTTAAAGTTTTCTTTTGTTTCTGCAAAGCGAATACGATTAAAAAGGTTGTAATGAGGGTTTGAATCAAGTTCGTGCCCTTCTTCTACAATAAAGCGACCAATTTTTGTTGGGGCTTGTTCTGTTTTTGCATGACGTTCTACTTTTCGCTTCGATATTTTTAATAACTCCCCATTTAAAAATTCTTTTAAGGAGCTATCTTCATATTCTTCAGCGTCTAAAGTTTGAAAATGTTTGTAGCGTTTATCAACTGCTTCACCTTTTCCTTCTACTTGTACAACATAAAAGGAAAGATAATTTATTTCAAAATCCATATTTATCACCTTGTTTCATTTCATTAACTCTTATCAGTATAGAGATGGAAAAAACTTTCGTCAATTTATATAAGGAAGGGGAAGCCCCTTCCTTTATATAATCTTTATTTTCTCGATTAAAATCCGTCTTCTAATGCTGTGAATGGAATGTTTAGTCTGTTTTCTACTGTGCGTAAACGTTGATTTAAGCGGTTTAGTCTACGTGTATGGCGCTCAACTGTATTTTCTAGTTGACGTACTCTTTGTTCAAGCTCATTTACGCGTCTTTCTAATTGACGATTTCCAGTGCCAGGAAAAGAGATTGGAAGTTGAAATTGTCTATTTTGGTCAGATTCATATGGATTCGTTTGCTCTGCTTGATCTATATAAGATTGATATTGTGTTTGTAAGTCATACTGTGGTTGTTGGTACGCATATTGATTATATGGATCATATGGATTGTAGGGATACATAATAACATCCTCCATTTCTTTAAAATAGGTTGAATTCACCATAATGTATGTGCAAAAGCGGAGCGGTGGCACGGCAAATACCTATTTATGTTGACGGGATTTCTCTTTATCGCGCTATTTGCTGGGCAATAAGACCCCCACTGATTACAGTTTCACTTTATAAAAAATAGCTTGAGGGTTTTTGATTTGTATTTCTTTTGTGTAATGGTATATACTGGATAAAAGGGAGAGTTTACATAAAAGTTACAATTCTATCAAACTCAAACTTTTATGTAAATATGTATAGACATTTATAAAAGAAAAGAGTAATTTATATAGAGTGAAAAATAACTTGTAACATTTTATAAACATATTGTAAAATGATTGTAACAAAACATACATAAAAATGAAATAAATACATAATAGTGATGTTGGGGAAAGGGAGAGAGTATATTGTTCCGTAAAGTAAAGGGTATATTAGTTGGGGTGTTATGTGTAGCTATAATGAGTGGCTGTGGTGCAAAAGTAAGTGATGTTGCATTGGTAAGTGATATTGGTGGGCACACTGTAGAGGCTAAAGCAGAAGTACAGGATACTATTAGTTTAGTTGATGGTCGAACTGGTACTGAAGTGAAAAAATTAGATTTATCTAGTTTAGGCTATTTTGAAGATGAAGCGAAATTTAAAAAGTCTGTCACAAAGGTTGTTGGTGAGATTGGAAAAAGCGTCGACAAAAAAATGGTTCCTTCACGTATAGCACCTGATGGAAGTTGGCAAGAAGGAAAACCTTCTTATGAATTAATGGAAAAAGAATTAGTAGATAAATTGTTAAATGTTGGTATGTGGGATGCTACGTATCAGTTGCCGATCGTGGAGAAAAAACCAGTCGCAACATTAAGTGATGCGCAAGGAAATGGTGCGGTAATTGGTAGATATGAAACGAACTTAGGTGGTTCAACAGGTGGCCGTATTGAGAATATTCGTTTGTCAGCAGCGAGCATAAATGGAGTTGTGTTAGCAAAAGGAGACCGTTTCTCTTTTAATTCATTAATCGGTGATACAACACCAGATAAAGGATATCAATTAGGGAAAGAAATAGTTGATGGTAAATTAGTAGATGGATATGGCGGTGGTGTTTGTCAAACATCTTCAACTTTATACAATGCAGCAGATCAAGCTGGCCTGAAAATGGTGGAGAGAACTACACATTCTAAAACGGTAGGTTATGTTCCACAAGGAAGAGATGCTACAATTGCATATCCATATTTAGATTTAGTATTTGAAAATACGAATGATGCACCTGTGAAGCTTTATATGGGCATTCAGGGTGGAAAGCTAGTTGCTGAAGTACATAAAATGAGATAAGAGTTATAAAGCCACCTTTTCTGAAATTTAGAAAAGGTGGCATTTTTATTATGAAAATAAAAATGTATATAAATTCTGACTTTTCTTATTTACATAGGATGATTTTAGTTGTATCCTTCATAGTAACGGTTATATGTAATGGAAAAATATAGGGATAAGGAGATGGAGTTATTCATGGTACAAATTCATCCGAAAACACGTATTGGTCATGTTGAATTTAAAGTGAAAGACTTAGAGCGTCAAATTGCTTTTTATGAGAATGTTGTAGGATTAGAGGTAATTAAGCAAGAGGGGAATAAAGCATATTTATCTGGAAAAGGTGGAAAGAACGCGTTACTTGTTCTTGAAAAGTTAGAGGACGGGGTACTGCAAGAACCGCGTACGACTGGTATATATCATGTAGCCTTTTTAGTTCCGACTCGTGAAGCTTTTGCTTCTGCGCTATTTGGGGTTCTTCGTAATAAGAATGTAATTGACAGCCCGGATGAGCAAGAAGGGCGTTATACATATTCAAATGAAATTTTACCAATTTCAAGGTTTAATAGTGCAAGTGATCATACATATAGCGAAGCTTTTTATTTGCAAGATTTAGAGGGGAATGGTATTGAAATTTATGCAGACCGTCCGCGTGATCAATGGGGAGAAGGATCAGGAGGAAGTACACCACTTGATTTAAAAGAATTGGCAACACTCGTTGATTATGATTTTGATGGTTTGCCTGCTAATACTGTCGTTGGGCACGTACATTTACGAATAGCTGATGTAGAGAAATCACATGAATTTTATGTGGAAACAGTAGGTTTTGAAGTACAACAGCGTGAAGAGGATTGCTTATTTATTTCAGCAGGGGGATATCATCACCATATTGGTGCAAATACGTGGAACGGAGTAAACAATCCACACCCACCAGTATATGCAACTGGACTAAAGGTATATGCTATTGTACTACCGCATAAAGAAGCGTTAGACGAAGTGAAAGAAAGATTAATAGAAAAACAACATGAAATAAATGAAACTACAAATGGGTTTGTGGTGGTAGATCCAAGTGGTATTACAGTGCAGTTTGAAATAGAAGCAGTGTAAAATAAGCGAGAAAGTGTATAATCACTTTCTCGCTTATTTGTGATTATTCATAGCTCAATCCAATATCTTCTTACTATATTCCCATCTTCCTCAGTGAAATCATCATCACGAATCCCGCCGTTATGCAAAATCGTTTTTTCAGAAGCGGTATTCACAGCGTCGCAAACGACAAGTACTTTCGTGATGTCTAACTCCTTCGTTTTTTCTAATGATAATGCTAGTAACTTCGTAGCATAACCTTTTCTTCTTTCAGAAGGGCGAATGCCATAACCAATGTGACCGCCAGCGTTAAATAAATGTTTGGTTAAACTATGACGTATATTAACAGCTCCCACAATTTTATTTTCATCTGTAACAAGCCAATATGTAGAGTCTGGTACCCAAGTTTCAGGGATATTTATTCCGTTATGCGCATCGAGAAGTTCTTGAACCATAGCTGGGAAGTTGGCAGGATTTTTTGAGATAACCCACGGGATCATTGTTTCACCGCTATCTTTCCATTCGTTATAGAAATCTAAGTATTCTTCTTGTAAATCAGTAGTAGGTGTGAGTAATGAGACGTTCATTGTTAGTAAGCTCCTTTATTTATATAGTTTTTATAAAAAATTACGATACAAATTGAAAGCGTTTTCCATAGTTTCTCAACCTAATTTCACGTAATTCATCTTTGATTTTTTAGAAAATTAGTGAAGGTTTAAAATTAGAAGTTATTTATTTCGTGTTAATATTTTAAATATTAACATAAAACGGTCGGAGTATTAAGTATATTTTAGCGGTACCCCTATATGTAAATAAAAGGATGTTTGTGATAATTTTTGTTTTATCTATCTATAATGAATGAAAGGGGGAAGTGCTCGTGAGTGTAGATTTTGATTTTATTATACGAATCGGTGTTGCTGGCTTGTTAGGAGCAATGATTGGTATTGAAAGAGAAATTCGATCGAAAGAAGCTGGATTAAAGACTCATTTCCTCGTAGCGGTAGGAAGTGCGTTAATAATGGTTGTTTCGAAATATGCCTTTTCAGATATTGTGTTTGAAGAGCATATGTCTCTAGACCCAAGTCGTATTGCAGCACAAGTCGTTAGTGGAGTTGGTTTTTTAGGTGCAGGCACAATTATTATTCAAAAGCAGGCGGTGAAAGGATTAACGACCGCGGCTGGTTTATGGGCTACTGCCGGCATAGGATTAGCAATTGGAGCGGGAATGTATGTAGTAGGTATTGGAGCGACGATTCTCGTTTTAATTGGTTTAGAAATTGTAAGTCGTATTTTTAAGGTGCAATTTTTATTTCCACAAAATATAACAGTGCAAATGTTTGTAAATAAACATGAAGCGGTACAACAAATATTAGAAACACTACAAGTGAAAGGCATCCCAATACTCTCATATGAGGTGGAAGCTTCACAGCAAAGTACAGAAACTGTTTATAAGGTAGGGATGCAACTGAAAAATATATCGTCAGAAGAAAAGAATGAGTTTATTCAGCACATGCAAACATTACCGGAAGTTACATTTATAAAGTTAAAATCATAGTGTTGAAAATGAGGATAGATGTAGCAGGAATTTTGCTATTATCTATCTTTTTTGATATAAAATGCACGGAAAGTCAAGCGTTAATTTTATATGGAATGGATACATGTGTGAACGTTACCTTATTTTTTCTCAATACAGGACAAAAAGTAAAAATAGTAAAATAATGGAGCGGGACACTAAAAATGTAAGGTAGGGGAGAGCATGAAAGGCTATTCAAAGAAAATGTTAGTAGGGGTAAGTTTTGCTAGTTTAATGTTAGGGAGTTTTCAAGGGGTAAGTTTGGCAGAAGATACTAAGGGAGAGCAAGTTTCTTATCGAAATGTGCTCAAAATGGAGCCAGTCGGTGTACAACTACCAGTACAAGAATTAGCTCATTCATCGAAAGTGCTCGAAAGCAAGTCTTTTGAGAAAAGGTTACAATTTGCCGATTTATCACAAAGACCACCTGAGGTGAAAAAAGAAAGTAAGCAATTAGCTGTAGCGAAAACTTATACAATTGCCGAATTAAATCAATTAAGCAATCAGCAGTTAGTAGATTTACTTGTAACAATTGATTGGGAGCAAATTACGGGGCTATTTCAGTTTAATACAGACAGTCTAGCATTCTATCAAAATGATAGTAGGATGCAGACGATTATTGATAAATTGAAGCAGCAAGGACAAGCCTATACGAAGGATGATTCAAAAGGGATTGAGACATTAGTAGAGGTATTACGTTCAGGATTTTATTTAGGATTTTATAATTCGGAACTTAGTAAATTAAATGAACGGAGTTATCATGATAAATGCTTACCTGCATTAAAAGCGATGGCTAACAATTCAAATTTTAAGCTGGGTACATTAGAGCAAAATAGAGTGGTATCATCATACGGAAAGTTAATAGGAAACGCTTCGAGCGATATGGAAACGATAACATCGGCTGCAAAGATTTTTAAACAATATAATGATAATTTTTCTACATTAGTAGATAATCTTTCAGCTGGAAATGCTATTTACGATATTATGCAAGGTGTTGATTACGACATTCAATCGTATTTGTACGATACGAGGAAAGCACCGAAAGATACAGTATGGTATCAGAAAATAGATAGTTATATTAATGAATTAAGTCGTTTTGCATTAATGGGAACGATTACAGCAAAAAACGGTTGGCTTATTAATAATGGCATTTATTATACAGGTAGACTCGGTATGTTCCATAGTACAGGAACGAAAGGGTTACAAGTTGTAACAGATGCGATGAAAATGTATCCGTATTTAGGGGAGCAATATTTCGTAGCTGCTGAGCAAATTGCAACGAATTATGGCGGAAAAGATGCAAATGGTAAAGTGGTGAATTTAGATCAAATAAGAGAAGATGGAAAGAAAAAATATTTGCCAAAAACGTATACGTTTGATGATGGGGCAATTGTTTTAAAAGCTGGAGATAAAGTGACAGAAGAAAAAGTAAAACGTTTATATTGGGCGGCAAAAGAAGTAAAGGCACAATTCCATCGTACGGTTGAAAGTGATCAACCTTTAGAAAAAGGAAATCCTGATGATGTATTAACGATGGTTATTTATAATAGCCCAGCAGAATATCAATTTAATCGTCAATTGTACGGTTATGAAACGAATAACGGTGGTCTTTATATAGAAGGAACAGGTACGTTCTTTACTTATGAGCGTACGCCAGAAGAAAGTATTTATAGTTTAGAAGAATTATTCAGACACGAGTTCACGCATTATTTACAAGGTAGATATGAAGTACCAGGGTTATGGGGACAAGGGAAAATATATGAAAATGAAAGATTATCTTGGTTTGAAGAAGGAAATGCTGAATTTTTTGCAGGGGCAACGAGAACGGATAATGTTGTACCGAGAAAGAGTATTATAGGAGGATTATCTTCAAATCCAGCAGAGCGTTATACGGCAGAGCGAACGTTAAATGCAAAGTATGGAACGTGGGATTTCTATAATTATTCCTTTGCTTTACAATCGTATATGTACAATAAGAGATATGATATGTTCGATAAAATACATGATCTTATTAGGAAAAATGATGTAACAGCATATGATGCATATCGCTCTACATTAAGTAAAGATGCGAATTTAAATAAAGAATATCAGGACTATATGCAAATGCTAGTTGATAATCGTGAGAAATATAATGTGCCATTAGTATCAGACGATTATTTAGCGAATCATGCATCGAAGCCAGTTTCAGATATTGCAGCAGAAATAACAGCGGAAGCAAAATTGAAAAATGTATCAGTGAAGAAAAATAAATCACAGTTCTTTAATACATTCACACTACAAGGAACATATACAGGAACTGCAGCAAAAGGAGAATATGAAGATTGGAAAACAATTACACAAAACGTTAATGATACGTTAAAACGTTTAAGTGCAAAGGAATGGACAGGCTATAAAACAGTAACAGCATACTTTGTAAATTATCGCGTGAATACATCAGGACAATTTGAATATGATGTTGTGTTCCACGGTATTAATACAGAAGAAGGTGCAGAGAATAAAGCACCAGTTGCAGTTATAAACGGTCCGTATAGCGGAAATGTAAATGAAGCAATTTCATTTACAAGCGACGGATCAAAAGATGAAGACGGGAAAATTACTTCGTATAAATGGGAGTTTGGTGATGGAGCAGTAAGTAATGAGCAAAATCCAACTCACGTATATACAAAAGAAGGAACGTATACGACGAAATTAACGGTAACAGACGATAAAGGAGCAACTAATACTGCTACAGCGACTGTAACTGTTCAAAAGAAAGAAGATAACAGTGTAGAAAAAGAACCGAATAACTCATTCCAAACAGCAAACAAATTGCAGTTAAATCAAGTTTTACGTGCTAGTTTAGGAAATGGCGATACAAGTGATTTCTTTGAAATTAATGTGGAGACTGCTAAAAACCTTCAAATTAACGTAACGAATGAAAATAATATTGGAATGAACTGGGTACTTTATTCTGAAGCAGATTTAAATAATTATGTTACGTATGCTCAGCAACAAGGGAATAAACTAGTAGGTAGTTACTATACGTATCCAGGGAAGTATTATTTACATGTGTATCAGTATGGCGGGGGGACAGGGAATTATACGGTGGAAGTGAAGTAGTAAAAGGGGAGTTATCTTGTTCAATGAATGGAAAAAGGTCTGTACTTTAATGAAAAAACAACTGCAGGCAATGTCTCTAATGATAATAACAAATTAAGTGTCGCGAGATGTTATATTTATATTAAACCAATCTAATCAGTAAATAAGATAAAATCGATGAACTAGTATTTCATCACGATGTAAGAAAAGTTATAAATATTAAGTGTTTTTAATTGAATTAAACTAAAGGATCAGAGTGTATCTGTAACAATAGATAGGCTCTGATCCTTATTATATTTAATTAACGCATATGAATTTAAGATAATTAATAAGTAAGCTAGCTAGCGGGATTCTTAAAATTCATTTATGTAATTAACTAAACAGAAAATTGTTATCACATTAGCAAGGGATACTAATAGAAAAGCGTGTCCCTTTACCTAATTCACTCTCTATTTCTATATCTCCGTTTAATTCTTTAATAATACTATAAGCAATCATAGTACCAAGCCCAGTTCCTTTTTCTGTTGTTGAATAGAATGGCAAAGCAATTCGTTTTATTTGTTGAGATGACATCCCAATTCCTGAATCAATAATATCAATCATGATATTTCCTTTTACTTTTTGTATATTTATTTGTAATAATCCACCATTTTTCATAGCCTCAATTCCGTTTTGGATGATGTTGTTTAGACAGAGTTTGAATTTTTCGGGGTCTCCATTTATATAAAAGGAATCTGTACTATTTTGTTTGATTTCAACTTTGTATGATAGAGCGAGTGGTGAAATAGTATCTTTCACCTGATTTAAAATGTGATTAATATCTATTTTTTCTTTTAGGGTATTCTGTGGTTTGGTTAAAGATAAATAGTTATTAATAGTAGATTGTATTTGTTGCATTTCAATTAACATGATTTCTAAGTATTGATCCTGAGATAGCTTAGAGGCATGTTTTTCATTTAATAATTGAGTGAATCCATGTACCGTGGTTAGTGGATTGTGGATTTCGTGTGCAATTGACGCTGCTAGTTCGCTAGCTATATAAAATTTTTCAGCCCGTTGCAGTTTTTCTTTCATTTTATATTTCTCAATCATTTCCTCTATAAAATAAACTGATAATAATACTGTGAAAATATTAATGACTATATAATTTAATAAAAATTCTATGAGAGTAGAGTCTATTTTACCTCCTGTATTTATTTGAGTTACAATACCGCAAATAGAAAGGGAAGCTGTACATACTAAAATAAGAAGTAAGCTTAATAATATCTTTTTTTCTTTAAAATACATAGGTAATAAGTAACGAAAGAGCATTGTTATAACAGAAATGATAGTAAAGATAATAAATGATGGAAGAACGCCATTTCCGCCTAAGTAAAACCGGTAAGAAAGATATAAAATTCCTATAAAAACAATGTTTTTTGTATTTCCATATAGAAAAACTAATATTATAGGAATAAAACGTAAATCATAAATAAATCCCACATGTAAATGAAAAGGAAAAGTCATACAAAAAATAATAGCAATGGAGGAAAGGATAGAAAATAACATATTATTACATGTTATTTTTTCTTTAAACTCTAGCCAAAATACGTGATAGCTAAGGATACAAATTATTATAATAAAGGTATTTAATAAAAGAGTAGAAATTCCCATAGTTTTGCATCTCCGATAGTTTGTAAGTAGAATTATGTATGAGTTGGACATAGATGTTTAGTATTAGTAGACTTTTTATCTAAAAAAGGAAGGGTACTTGAAAAGTGCTGTTATATTACTCGTATTAAAATTGATAAGGAAAATAGAAAAAAATAATAGATAAAAAATCTATTTAAATTTATGTACATATGAAATCATAAACTAACTTTTGTATAGGTGAAATTTGGATTGAGTTACTGATAAAATAAGTCTTTTTAAGTATGAATATTCTGTGAAAATGATATGCGTGGTGACTCCTGTTTTGTAGCCTTCGTTATATTAACATGGAATATATCAAATTACAAAGTGAAATTTTAGAAAAATTTTATTAGTACATTTTATCTGAAATAGAAATGCTATTTATTTGAGTATTTTGGTACTTACTCGTATAAAACTTTGTTAGAAAAAGACTTTAAAATTTACATGTTTTTTATGAAGTGTAATATTGTAGCTTTATCTATGGGGCTTTCTCAATAACTATTAAGGCGAAAAGTTAAAATATATAGGTTTATAGATATGAATTATTACATAAAAACGCACTTAAAAAAGGATGTATGATGGTAATAGAATACAAACATCAAGGGGGAACTTAAAATGAAGTTAAATAAACTAGTGCTTAGTTGTGGAGTAGTTTCAGCATTAACACTTGGTGTGTTAGGGAATAATACTTATGCTGAAGAAGTACACAAAACGAATGATCCAATTCATGTAGTTGAACATGTTTCTGCAGACTTATTATTAACCCAAACAATGAATTATAGTGGCGAGGCTGTAACTTCTTTCGTATATGATGGGAGTACTGACTTAAGCTTCTCTATGAAAAATAATGGTCAAAATACAATGGGATATAGTGTAAAAGGTCCAAATACAGAGCTAATTGTTGGTGGTTATATAAAACCTGGAGAACAACAAATTAATGTTACAAATGTACGGAATGCTTTATCTCCATTACCGAATGGAACATATAAAATTTACGTTTCAAATGATGATGGTTCTAAGGGGCAATTCCAAGTTTCAGTAAGATCTGTGAATTAAATTTAAAACGCTTTGTTTTTAAGTTAATTTAATCTTTGCTTATTGGAAAGAAGCTAAAATGAATTGAGAATTACCGATAAAAATGAAAACGAGCACCTTATCTAATTGTGAGAGGGTGTTCGTTTTTTGCTATTAAACAGAAAATAATTATAAATATATTTTGATATCCCCATTGCTAACATACTAGATTGTGTCAATGAGAGAATGTCTACTATAAAAGATATTTAAATAAAGATGATGTAACATTCCGCTAAATTATATGGGGAAATAGAAAAACCACCCTTATATGAGTGGTTTTTAGTAATTATTTTTAGGTTATACATTTAAAATTAGGCTAAGTTATAGAAATAATAAACATTTAATACGTTGTTATTATTTTGGTTCTGGATAATGATTGTAGTATGAGATTCTAATAAATTCTTGGTAGACATTTGTTAATTTGGCATCTCTAAGAGCATCGTTGAATTTTTGCATACGTACACTCCCTTGAGCGTAGCCTCCACCTGGAGTATAAGGGTTTCTAGCTTCAAAGTCATCCAAAAATACTTTTAATTTTTTATAGTCTTGAGATTGATAGAAAGCCACAGCCTCTTCAGGAGTGACATCAAAGTAAGAGGATGACGTTGAGTTATAAGAAGCTGCTTGAGCAGTAGGTGCCTCTAGCATAGTTGCAGCTCCACCGAACATAGTAAGCGCCATAGAAGATACAATAATTTTTTTAAACATAATAAAACCTCCATGTAGAATATTAGATTAATAGTAACCCTGTAATCATTATAGTTACAATGAAAATGATTATCAAATGCAATATTGCATAATATATCCCGTTATTTTTGGGCAGTAAGACTCCCGCACAAAAATTCAATGAAAGTAAAGAAGTTAGGTGGGAATCGGGCGGATTAAAGTTTCACTTTATTATTTGAACGAGAAGTCACCTTTATATTTAAATGAAGGAGTGTAATAGATTAAAAGAGGTGTATAAATTACTCAGGTTAACAAGAAAATGAAAAGGCTATTTTTAATAGGGGAAAGCTTAATAACTGGAGTAAAGGAATTGCTATTTATATATTTAACATACATATTTGTCTTTTAAATTGTAGGCGTGTTTTAGAATTTGTATATAGTAAATTCGTTAAAAAACTTGATAAATAATAAAATGTGTAAATTTTTTGACTATTTTATTAAAATTATTTAATATTTGTAATTTATTGTTTTATAATGATAATTGGGTCGATCGTGAATGTTTTAGATATTGCGATATATACTCGGATTAATTTATTTTAGGGAGGTTACAAAATTGGGTAAGAGAGTCATTATAAGAGTTTTTACATTATTATCAGTACTGGCATTATTCCTTAATGTATTTTTACCTAGGGCTAGTGCAGAGGTTATGACGCATGAGAAATATTCAATGGACTGGAGTTATAGTAATAGTCTAGGTAAGTACATTCGCACTGAAATGATTAAAAATTCAAGTGGTCAAATTGCTTATTGCTTAACCCTTGGATTAAAATCACCAAATGGTGAAGATCTTCCTGAAATGGGGAAAACAGATAATGTAGTATATAGAGTCTTATTAAATGGTTTCCCGCAAAAAAGTGCTGAACAGCTGGGAGTAGCTAATAAAAATGAAGCGCATTATGCAACGCAACTTGCGGTTTGGAATGCATTAGGTCAACTCGATGTAAATGAATTAAAACATGAGAATAAAAATGTTGAAAAAGCAGCTAAGGCTATTATTAGTAATGCTAACAATAGTGAAGAGACTCAAGATGTTTTTATGAATGTGATTCCTGCTGAAAAGCAAAAAGCAGAATTAAAGGGTGAATTCTTCGAAACAAATCTATATTCAGTACAAACAAATGCTAAGAGTGGTTCTTATAAGGTAGTAGCGAAAAACGCACCTAATGGAGTTAGAATTGTTAGTGAAAATGGAGAAGTGAAAGATCAGCTTTCAGTTGGAGAAAAATTTCGTATCCAAATTCCTAAGAATACAAAAACGGGTGAATTTAATTTAAGTGTTGCTGCTAATTTAACTAAAGTTCAAGCAATTGCTTATCGTGGTACGGATACTGTTCAGAATGCTACAGTACTATTAGAGAGAAATGAAGAAAAGCTTAGTAGTGATCTTGCAGTAAATTGGGAAGCAGCTGGTTCTTTAAAAATTAAAAAGGTTGGAGAAAATGGAGAAGTTTTAGCTGGTGCAGTATTTGAGGTCTTTAATGCAAATAATGAATCAGTCGGAAAAATCATGACTGGTGCTGATGGTATGGCAGAATTAAACAACTTACCAATTGGTACTTACACATTAAAAGAAATTAAAGCACCAACAGGCTATGTTTCAGATGATAAACCACAAACTATTGAAGTTAAGACAGGGGAAACAGGAGCTGTCCAAATAGTAAATAACAAAGTAAAAGGTAACATCGAAATTAAAAAGCTTAGTGATACAGGAAAGATTTTACCAAATGTTGAATTCACAGTCTTCACTGAAGATGGAAAAGAAGTGAAAAAAGTAGTAACAAAAGAAAATGGAATTGCAAACGTTGAAGATCTTACGTATGGTAAATATTATTTCTTAGAGACAAAAACACCTAATGGATATATTGGAAATAAAACAAAGTATCCTTTTGAAATTAAAGAGCACAATAAAACACTTACTTTTACAGTGGAAAATACCGAAGTGAAAGGTAGTGTAAAATTACTAAAAGTAGATAATGAGGATATTAGTAAAAAATTAGAAGGTGCAGCATTCGAGCTAAAAGATGCAAGTGGAAAAGTAGTTGGGGAATATAAGACAGATAAAAATGGTGAGATTAACGTCAAAGATTTAGCGTATGGTAAATATTCATTTGTAGAAAAGGCTTCTCCAAATGGTTACGTTCTTGTTAAAGAACCGATTACGTTCGAAATAAAGGAACATGGAAAGATTATTGAGTTATTGGCAGTTAATCATCTTATCAAAGGTGATCTAGAAATTACAAAGGTAGATGTAGCTGATGGAAATAACAAGCTTCCAAATGCAGAATTTACAATTTATAACGAAGCAGGAAAAGAAGTAGTAAAAGGTAAAACAGATGATAAAGGTATCGCTAAATTTGAAAAGCTACCATTTGGAAAATACACATATAAAGAAACTGTTGCACCAAACGGTTATATCTTAAATGAAGAGACGTTTTCTTTTGAAATTAAAGAGAATGGTCAAATCATTAAACACATTGTCAAGGATGAAAAGATTCCTTCAATAAAAACAACAGCTACTGATAAAACAGATGGTACAAAAGAAATGCACACGTCTAAGTCTGTAACAATCCAAGATAAAGTGGAATACAAAGACCTACAAGTAGGTAAAGAGTACACTTTAAAAGGTAAATTAATGAATAAAGAGACTAATAAACCATTCGTTGTAAATGGTAAAGAAGTAACTGTTGAAACGAAGCTTACACCAAAAGAAGCAAATGGTTCTATTACACTAGATTTCACTTTTGATGCAACTGGTTTAGAAGAAAAAGAAGTAGTAGTATTCGAAGAGTTACTGAAAGACGGAAAAGTTGTTACGACACATGCTGATATCAATGATAAAGGTCAAACAGTTAAGTTCGTTAAGCCATCAGTAAAAACGACAGCAACAAACAAAGCTGATGGTGGAAAAGAGATTCATTCAAAGGATTCTATCACAATCCAGGATAAAGTGGAGTACACTAACTTAGTTGTTGGTAAAGAGTACACTGTAAAAGGAAAATTAATGAACAAAGCTATTAACAAACCATTACTAATTGATGGTAAAGAAGTAACAGCTGAGACTAAATTTACTGCAAAAGAAAAGAACGGTTTTGTAACATTAGACTTTACTTTTGTTGGTGCTGAACAGCAAGGAAGAGAAGTAGTTGTGTTCGAAGACTTATTACATGAAGGGCAAGTAATTGCAACTCACGCTGATATTAACGATGTAGGTCAAACAGTTCGATTTGTAGAGCCTTCTATTAAAACGACAGCTACAAATAAAGCTGATGGTTCTAAAGAGTTAGACGCTTCTAAAACTGTAACAATCCAAGATAAAGTGGAATACAAAGACTTAATCGTGGGTAAAGAGTACGTAGTAAAAGGTAAACTAGTGGATAAAGCAACAAACAAGCCATTATTAGTTGATGGTAAAGAAGTAACAGTAGAATCTAAGTTTACTGCTAAAGAGAAAAATGGTTCTATCACACTAGATTTCACATTTAATGCTTCTGTATTACAAGGTAAAGAAGTAGTAGTATTTGAAGAACTGTATCAAGATAATATATTAGTAGCTATTCACGCTGAAATTGAAGATAAGGGACAAACAGTGAAATTTAAAGAGGGAAAATCGGAACAACCAAAACCAGAACAGCCAAATTCAGGTAAAAATACGCCAACACCAGAGCAACCTAACGAGCAAGTAAAAGAACAACCACAACTTAAGAAAGAAATTCAATCTAAAATTGGATGGTTACCGCAAACAGGTACTAATCTTACAAGTTGGATCTCTATGGCTGCAGGAGCATTACTGTTAATTGTTGGTGGAGTGATTTTCTTAAAACGTAAAAATGCATAGAAATTAAAAAATAAGCACATCTGTTTTTATAACAAGATGTGCTTATTTTTATCATTTTAGCCAAGAAGACTCCTATATTTAAGCGTGAATGGCATTTAAAATAGCAACCATATTTTATAGGTAATTTTGAACAGTTAAAAGAAATATTACAGGAGGGTGAAAAGCAAGGAGTTTTTCATTTCTTCTCCATAAATCATACAATACATTGGATCACTTCTATTGTTTTATTTCCAAAGTTTAAAAAGTTTATTGATTTTTTAGGACCAAATGAAACGAATGATACAAATCATGAATGGATGCCAGAAAACTTAGTGGACAGGATTGTTACTGCATTAACAGATAAACCTAATGTGTAAATTATTCAGTGTTTATGAATTCTATTATTACTATTTAAAGCCTAATTTCTCAATGTATTGTAGAGAAATTAGGCTTTTTTTATCAATTCATTAAATTTTTTATAATTCAAGGACTCAAGTTAATGATTATATTTTCAAGTATTCGTTTTGAGCTACATAGATATAGTTTTCGTTGCAACTGTTTGTTGAAATATTTTATCATGCTCAACAATAACCATTGTGGGATTAAATTGTTGAATAAGTTCTTCAATCTGCATGCGGGAATAGATATCTATAAAATTTAGTGGTTCATCCCATATATATATATGAGCTTTTTCACATAAACTTTTAGCGATAAGCAGTTTTTTCTTTTGTCCACCAGAATAATGAGATATATCTTTTTCAAATTGAATTCGGTCAAAGTCCATCTTACTTAGGATGGACTTAAATAAGGTTTCATCAATCTTGTGCTCTTCAATAAAGCCTGATAGCGATCCCTTCAAATGAGAAGTATCTTGTTGGACATAGGAAATGATGAGTCCTGTACCTAAAGTAACTAAGCCTGTATGCTGTATCGGATGTCCTAGAATTAGTTTTAGGATACTACTTTTTCCGCTCCCATTCGTTCCATCAAGTACAATTCGGTCACCTTGTTCAACTATGAAGCTAATCGGCTCATTCACAATTTGATCATTGTACTTAACGGACACGTCAACTAAAGTAACCAATTCATTTGATTTAAATTGCAATTGTTCCAATTTTAATGACTCAGTTTTTTCCACATTTTTTAGTAATTTTGATTTTTCCTCAATAGCTTTTTGTTGCCTTGATTCAAGGTTTTTTGCTCTTTTCATCATCTTGGCTGCTTTATGTCCTACAAACCCCTTATCCAACTTAGAGCCTGAATTCCTCGTTCCATTTTTTGAAGCTTCCACGTCATTAGACCAACTTGCTGAACGTTTGGAAGACTGTTTTAATCGCCCTATGTCTTTTTGTAGACGCTCATTTGTAGCCTTCTCGTGTTCTTGCTGTCTATCAAAATTTAACTTCCAAGAAGAATAGTTACCACTTTGAACTTCAATATTTGCTCTATTAATAGATAGGATATGGTCAACGCACCCATCTAAAAAGATTCTGTCATGTGAAATTAAAATAAATCCTTTTTTCTTCCTTAGATAATCGGAGACTATCTTTCGTGCATCTGTATCTAAGTGATTTGTTGGTTCATCAATTAATAGAAATTGACCCGCATTTAAAAACAGTGCAGCAAGCAACACTTTTGTTTGTTCCCCATTTGATAATGTTTTAAATGGTCTGTACATGACCTCAGCATCAACATTTAAATAGGATATCTCACGTAGAAGTTCCCAATCTGCGGCTTGGGGACAAATTTCTTCAAGGATTTCATGAGTGAATTTGTTCTTATCTGAAACAGAGTAGGGGAAGTAATTGAATTCTACTGAAGCAAGGATTTTCCCGCTATACTCATAATTCCCTAACAATAAATTAAAGAATGTCGTTTTACCTCGTCCGTTTCTACCAATAAATCCTAGCTTCCAATCCGTATCTATTTGGAAGTTTACACTTTCAAAAATATTATCAAAGCTACCTGGGTATGAAAAAGTTAAGTCTTGGACCTTTATCATTGACATAATAATTCCTCCTTTATATATCGAAACGTTTCATATAAAGTCGGAACATCCATCCATTTTTTAATTCCTCTATATAAGTTTGATGGATATTAACGACTTATATAGAGCATTACATGTGTAACAATAGTATCTGAAGTACTCATTTTTCTCGCTCCTTTATTTGTGAAGTACATTTAACAATTAGTAAGTTTCAACTAAGACAAACGGGAATAAAAAAATCCCCCAATTTGTAATCGGAAGGATTAGTCTTTCGTCTATACTTAATAAGTACTTATTAATCATTTGAATCATGACAAATAAAGTATGAACTGAATTTTAAAAATGGATAGACTAACCCTATATTTTGTAGTTTGAAGTTATAAAATTCAACTTAAAATATAAATTAGTTAATCATTATTCATCCATCATTCCTTTCATAATTCTATTTTTAGAGTAACATTCTTTTTAGGGAGATGCAATATTAGCTTCAATTTCATCTAATTCTAAATCATTTATAATTCTTTGAGTAAGGAGATAAAACTTTACCGCCCTTTTTATAAACATCACATTTTTGTTCAATAGGTCATGTCTTTTGTCCGTTAAAAAGGGAGGATATGAAATTGACATCAACTTTTTGTGTAACTATAATAGTTACAGTTGGTTTCGTAAACTAATTTGAATTTCTATTTTAATGATAGTATATGTTCATTCCTTTTTAAGTGTGACAGATAGCAACTATAATCCAATAGAGGAGTAGATTCTATCTCATATGTAAAGAGTAGATAAGTTGTACCCGCCAAATTTACGATGCTCAAATACTTAAAAAATTACATTTTTCAGCTTATCCTTTTTAGAATCCTCAGTATTGATAATTGTAAACATCTACAAAAAGTTAATAAGATTGTTGTGTGTAGAAAGAAATCTTTTAAAAAGGTCATAATATGGATAATAGGTAGCACACATTTTAATTAGTAGGACTTGTGCCACCATCAAGCCATTTTTTAATAAAAGTATAGAAAAATCAAGAAGGTGAATCCATTGCGTAAACATGTATATGTGCAATTTTATGTATTGATATTGGCTTTAATAACTTATATAAGCTTTTGCTTTATATTTTTATTTGTTTTTCCGAATCATTATTTCGTATCAGATTTTAATATCCGACTATCATCTTTAGTCGTTGAAACTACTGTATTTATCTCATTACTGTATTCTATATTATCCCAAAAAATTAAGTTAGGAGTATTCTGGGTTTGCATTACTATTGCAATAGGGTGTTTTTTGATAGGAAATTTCATATCCGCTTTTCAAGTACTTAATGTAGAATTACCAATACAAAATTTTAATATTTCTGATGTATTTCTACTGTTTTTCTTATTCTTCTTTCTTTTTGCGTTCTTTTATAAAATTATGATGGAATGTAACAAATGGGAGAAAGCGTATTTACTTTGTGATTTATGCATTGTTGTTACTGCTATTTTTACATTAGAGTGGTACCTATTTAATAAACCATCTGCAAATATTTTATTCTTATCAATTGGAGATGTTTTTCTCTCATTTATTTTTCCGATTATAGATTTATTGCTTCTATTACTTGGAGTTACACTGATCTTTCGACCTGCTATTTTCAATGCAAAAAGTAAATTGTTTATTTTTATCCTAGTATTAACTGGATTGGCTATTACGGACTATTTGTATTTTTACTTACAAGGTGATTTGTCAGAGCGTTCAGTTATATTTTTAAGGTGTTTGTATAGAGTTTTCCTATTATTTATCGCTATTGCTGCTACAATCCCAAAGAATACTTCTTCTAAAAGAAATTATTTTATTATTAATCCGACATTTGGAGAGAAACTTCTTGGTATATTCCCTTATCTTGCAGTTGCAGTCTTAATTGGCTTTACTTTGAAAGAGCAAACTTCTTCAGCTACATTAATTACGGGAAATTGTATTGCTTTTGTATTTGTACTGATTCGTCATACAATCGTACGAATGCAAAACAAAGAGTTAACTAAAACATTAAAAGTGTTTAATAATCAATTAGAACAAACAGTATCTCAAAGAACAAGGGATTTAATAAATAAATCTAATGATTTAGTAAAAAATCAAGAGAGATTTAAGTCATTATATGAGTATCATCCGGATCCTATTTTAACGATTGATTCAAACGGTATCGTATTAAATATAAACCAGGCTGGAAGTATGTTATTAGGAAAAGAAAGTGCTGCATTGATAGGGAAAGAGTGCTTCTCTATTTTTTTAGATGAAGATAAATCTGAATTGGAAGCAGCTATAAAGAAAGGGAAACGATGTAGTTCATCTTCACTACAGTTACGTGTGAAAAATAACAATGAGAAAGATATACTCTTTTGGTATGTCACTATAGTTCCTATTATGATAGAAAGACAAACCTTTGGGAGCTATGTAATGGTAAAAGACATAACAAGGATGAAACAACAACAGGAAGAGATAAATTACCTTGCATTCCATGATACGGTGACGGAGATTGGAAATCGTATATTCTTCCAACAAGAATTAGATAGATCTATTAAGCGTGCACAAAAAACACAGGATAAGTTTGGGCTCCTGTATATTGATTTAAATCGCTTTAAGACTATTAATGATACATTGGGTCATTCGATTGGTGACAAGGTTTTAAAAGAAGTTGCCAAACGTTTTAGGACATGTCTGTCACCGACTATTCCTCTAGCAAGAATAGGTGGTGATGAGTTTGCGATCATTGTCCATAACCAAACAGAGCAACAGCTATTGGATTTGTGTAAAACTCTATTTCGTATAACTGAAGAACCATTTGTAGTAAATCAGCATAGTTTTTACTTATCTCTTAGTATAGGAATAGCAGTGTATCCATTTGGAGGAATAAATACTACTACACTTTTACAACACGCTGATATCGCTATGTATAGCGCAAAGGAAAAAGGTAACAATGCTGTTTGTATGTATGACGAGACATTATCTCAAAAAGTAACTCGTCGATTACGATTAGAACAGGATTTACCAAATGCAATTGAAAATAATGAGTTGTTTTTATTGTATCAACCACAAATTGATAGTAAGGCAGGTAAGGTTATTGGTGCAGAGGCTTTAATACGTTGGCAACATCCAGAGCTTGGACTGATTTCTCCTTTTGAGTTTATACCTATCGCAGAAGAAACGGCGCAGATTATTTCAATTGGGAAGTGGACGTTACAGAAAGCGTGTCAACAACTGAAAGAATGGCATTCTGCGGGCTTTTCAAATCTAAAGATGGGGATAAATTTATCAGCTATAGAGTTTGAACAGAAAGATTTTGTTCAAACCATTATATCTACCATAGAAGAGATAGGAGTACCTGCTAATTCGATTGATTTGGAATTAACAGAGCGAATAGCAATGGTAGATGAAAAGGAAACCTTATCGAAGTTAAAAGCATTAAAATCATATGGTGTACATTTATCAATTGACGATTTTGGTACAGGTTATTCTTCATTAGCGTATCTGCCTCTTTATCCAATTGATACTTTGAAAATTCCAAGAGAATTTGTTAATAGGATTGGAACTTCTACTGATGGAGATGAAATTATACAAACCATTATTTCACTTGCTCATACTTTAAACATGAAAGTGATAGCAGAAGGGGTAGAAACGAAGGAACAATTAACAGTGTTACAACGTAATGCATGTTATCTAATTCAGGGCTATTACTACAGTAAACCTGTAAATGAAGATGAATTTATTGGTTTTTTAAGTACAATACAAAATGAATAAGTGAAAAATCAGTATATGTATGAAATAAAGTGAAAAGACGATCTATCCATATGGATTTGAACGTCTTTTCACTTTATTTTCAGTAGTTATGCAGCAAGGTTTCAGCCTTTGAAAGTAAAATAAGTATCTATATTCCTTGTATTTAGGGCTAATGGGATATGAGGTGAAAGTTGCTTCTTGTGAAACCGCATTAGGGACAGCTCGTATATTCTTAAAGCAATTTGAAAAAGCGGAAGAACATTTCAATCGTTCCATTGACCTTTTGCAAAAACATAATGAAGAAAAATTGATTTTAATAGTAAGGCATAATCTAGGACTATTATATGCAACTCAAAATTTATCTAAATTAGCAATTCGTCATTTATCAGAAGTCACGGAGAAGAATATTGCCCATTTTAAAGCAGTGTTCTTACAAGCGCGTGAACACTATAAGCTAAGAAAAACAAATATTGTAAAAGAACTTATTGAAAAAGGATTAGCAGTTTGTATGGAATTAGGAAATGAAGAGTATGTATATCATTTCAATATTTTACGTTCTCTTAATGAAGATGAAGCAATTAAACTCTTAGAAGAAGTGAAAAAAGTATTTCTTACTTCGAAAAGCAAGGTTTATGGGATTTCGTAGAAGAATATGCAGATCTAAAAAAGGAAGAAATTATACAATAATCACATGCTATCATTTTTAATAGCTAATTAACAAAAGGACTCCAATTATGGAGTCCCTTTGTTAATGGGATAATGCTTTAGTTTATCTAATTATAACAATATTTGTAAAAAATGTAAAGGGGTCCTAGTTTGGAGGGGGAATTATTTAATCTTTTTTATTTAATAAAGGGATGATATTTAGTTATCTGCGCTTCTTAATTATGTTTTTTATCACAATTTGAAGTAAATTTCAGTTAATCTTATTTATTTTATGGGAATTATAAGTTATACTAAAAGTAGGTGCAAAATGTACCATTTGAAAAAGAGTGCATTGCAAAAAGGAATCCGTAAAGGATTCCTTTTTTGTTTCTTTTAAAATGAAGCAACGTTCTAATTATCTCTTTCTTTTTTTATGAATGAACTACCAATGTATAAATTTAAAAGGTATTTTTGGAAAATTGCCATATTCCTGTAACAAAACAAAGGTATGTTATGTGTGTTAAATATAAAGAGAAAGAAGGAAAAGTTGTGAAAAAAGTTTTGCCAATTGTTGCGTTATTAGGCATGATGAGTTTTGGAGTACAGGAAATGAATGTAAGAGCTGATACATACCACAAGGGCGATTCAAAAATTAGTTTTTGGGATTCGAAAAGAAAGGGTACTAATTTCATGAATAGTACGTCATTACCTGAAAACTATAAAAGTGCAAAAGAAGCTAATATTGAATATGTACGTTTAGCACCTGATAAATGGGCAAAAGATAAAGATTTTCTATTTGAGGATAAACCAGATACTTCTGGAAAGGATTTTCTGATAGGTAATGCAGATAACTATCGGGGATTAGTAAAGGAAGATCTAGAAAAATTAAAGGCGGATTTAGATGCCGCACAATCACAAGGAATGAAAGTCGTTCTTACAATGTTATCCTTACCTGGTGATCGATGGCGCCAATTTAATAATAATAAGAATGACGACAGAATATGGGAAGAAGAGAAGTATCAAGAACAAGCAAGTCAATTTTGGAAGGACCTCGCTCTGGAACTAAAAGATCACCCCGCGGTGGTTGGTTATAATATTATAAATGAACCACATCCAGAAACAGCTAAAAATAATAGATATAATGATTTTTGGACGGAAGATTACGAGAAATGGTATGCAAAAGTAAAAGGAACAACAGCTGATTTAAACAGATTTTATGAAAAGGTGATTAACTCCATTCGTGAAGTGGACAAAGAAACACCGATTATTTTAGATTCAGGTTTATATGCTACTCCATGGGCCTTTAAATATTTAAAACCAGTAGAGGATAAAAAAACACTATACGCATTTCATATGTATGAACCATATGAATTAACGAGCCAAGGTGAAAAACAAAACAAGGAATATCAATATCCAGGATTAGTAAAAGTAGGGGATTTAGAGAAACCTGTAATGTGGAATAGACAGGGATTAGAGAAGTTTTTGAAGCCAATTCAACAATGGTCTAAGAAAAATCATGTACCATCTAATCGAATTATTGCAGAGGAGTTTGGAATTAACCGTACTGTTCCAGGTGCTACCCAATACATGCAAGATCTTATTTCTATCTTTAACCAAAAAGGATGGCATAAATCATTCTATGCATTCCGTGAAGACACATGGACAGGGATGAATTATGAATTGGGAACAGAAAAAATAAAATGGGATGAAGAGGGTAAACCGATGCGTCAAGATAATTCACTCTGGGATGTAATAAAAAAAGATTTACAAACGCGTAAATAGTTTAGAATATTAGGTTTAAGGACTAAATATAAGCATCTAATTCAAATAGAATTAGATGCTTTTTATTTCGAAAAAAGGTGGAGTTGAATTAAAGGTTCCATCTTTTCTTTTGCATAAAGGGTACCAATCAGGTTTATTTACAACGAAAAATAAGATTTTTAGAGAATAGCTTAGAAAAAATTGTGGAGGTTTAAACAAATGTGGTCACAATTGTTTAAACCTTTAAAGTAAAATGGAAGTTGGACAGTTGCTATACAGGCAGCAAATTTACAATATGTTTCGGCTGAGCCTTCGGGAAATATAATAGCAAATCGTAATGCAGTTAATGAATGGGAGAAATTCGAATTAATTCCGACTGGGGAATTATATACGTACGCTTTAAAAACTAAAAGTAATGGGAAGTATGTTTTGTTTGAGCCAAATGGTAGAGTAGTAGCAGATCGTACATCAATTGGTGCATGGGAAAAGTTTATCTTATATAATGGTGGAGACAATAGGATATATGTATTACAAGCACTAAGTAATGGTAGATATATATCAGCAAATGGTGGTAGAGAATTAACAGCTACTAGTTATGTAGCTGGAAGCTGGGAAAGATTTGTTATTGTATACTTCTAAACTTTGAAGTGTTATATATCTAAATGATAATGGCATGTTTAGTTGGTATAAATACCTAATACAATAAAGTTTTAAGCATGTAATACAAGTGTATATTAACGTGTAAAAGGGCTGCAAATAATTAGCAGTCCTTTTTGCATGAACTTACTGAGGTTATAATGAGAAGAAAAAGAACCCTATAGGGTTCTTTTTCAAGGCATATTAACAGTAAGGAGAATCATGAAATGCTACTTCAAATCTTTATTAGGGGAAAGATTTTGAAAAAGCTTAACATGTATTTATTTTTACATAAATGTAAGATGTAGTAAATTGATAATGTTTATACTTACTATTACTAATATTCAATTAAGATAGTTAATACTATTTATATAGTGTTAACTGGTGTATAGTACAGTATAAATTTAGAAATTTAATATTAGATTACATTTGTTAAAAAAGTTAATAGATATATTTTTTCAAATTCTAACTAACATTTAAACGGTTTTAATTGAAATTGGTTGTGTATTAACCTTTATAAGCCAATAAAAGTAAATAAAATAAACAAAGACCCTGTAATAAATACAGGGCCGGATACAGGGTTAAGGGAACGCATAGTTTCTTAATATCATAGTAGCATATATTCTTTGTATAGCTACATGAGGATTTTGACAGAATTAAGAACAAGACAGAAAATCTGTAGGAAAGCAAATATAGTGCTGGAAATGTGATTTTAAATTAAGCTATAGGTATATTGAAATGGATGAAAACTCTTGAGTACCATGATTAAATTGCCTTTAATTATGAGGCTTAGGTTAGAGGGCTAATTGGATCTTACTAAATAGGAGAAATGTTTTTTAGATTAAAAGAAGAAAAGACACCTTTTGGGTGTCTTTTCTTTAGATAAACAGTTCACATATTGCTGAATTAGATACGAAACCATAATTCGACTAAGAAGTAAATCTTAACATAATCTGAATTGAAAAAATATGTAATTTTTGTTAAATAAAAAACATGCACAAAAATTGTGCATGTTTAATAAAAAGCTATGTCTTGTCTATGTAAATATATGTTTGGTTTATACAAACTGTGAGTATTTTTAAGTAAATTATTTGTTTATAAACAAATATAAAGAGCGTCCTGGAAGACGCTCTTCCACCCAAACTTACAATGAAAAAGAATACGTGACATTGTATGCGTTTTTTGTTCTTGGTGTAGTTTTTCAACAAAAAAGAGCGCTTTTAAAGGCGCCCAATGAACAAGATTTATATAAAAAAGGTGCACAAGATATGGTATGTATGCTTCTTAATCTTTGTGCAGATTTAATACAAAATCCTTATTTGAAAACAAGAAGCCTTAGAGTTAGGGCTCTAGGGCTTCTTGTTTTGGTATTCCCACATGGTTTTTCAAAAAGAATAGAACATATTGAAGATAACATGTGAATGTTTCATAAATGTATCAAAAAAGTGAACAAAATTGCTATTGCAGAAGAAGCAGAAATGAAATTTCTAATACGTAAGTACGTGAAAAGTATTATTTCCAGTGGATAAAATGCGCATGGGACACCTAATCATTATTTTATCGGGGGAAAAGAATATGTTATGAACTCGGTGGAATGAAAAAATGAAAATTTTACTTTTAGAGTGAAACTAAACAAAAAAGCTATTTTGTAGAGTTTTAATTCCATGAGAAAAGAGCACTTCATAAAAGTGCTCTTTTGACCAAAATCCATTTTGTAAAAGAGAGGAATACGTAATATCATATGAATTTATTTTTAAATGTGTTTAAAATCGTATAAAAACTTCTTTTTGCACAACAAAGCAGTCAGCTTAATTAGCTAACTGCTTGTTGTACAAAAGAAAATTAGGCCCTACAAGTAAATGATATGTAACTTTAAGTTACAACTATATTATAAGCAGAATTAAACATGTTATGCGGTAGTAAAAATAAGCTTAATCAAACTTTCATTTTGTATTAAGTTGAAATATAAAAAGAGCACTTAGTAAAGTGCTCTCGTGACGAGTCTCATTTTATAACGACTATTTCATAAAGAAAGGAACTCAGGATATTATATGTGCGCTAGTCAATTGAGTACCTTGTACAAATAAAGAGCAGCTAACAAAAGTTAACTGCTCAAGTTGTATTATGAGTAGTATTGTTAGAATATCGAATTTTATCCGTTTAATAAAAAAAGCAGAACTGCTCGGTTCATGGAATGTGTACGTTTATATAGGCAGTTTGGAATGATGCGTGAAGAAATGAAAGTCACTCCTTCTTATGGAATTAGATATCACGGACCTACAAATGATGTAGGAAAGCCATTAGAAGATGTTGCAATGGCTAATATACAACAAAGCAAACGAGAAGCGTGGATTAAGCAAACATCATTTCGTATTGACCAGTTTCTTAGTTGTTTGGGTAATGGGCGTGCAGGAAAGAATCAAAGAAACATCATCATTAAGCGTTACTTAGAAGATGAAGATATATGTAATTATATGGTATACAACGAAATTGGCATGAGCGAGCGTACTTATCGACGTGTTAAGGCTAGAGTATTTTATAAACTTGCTTTTGCTCTTAGATTAGAAGTTTATGAGACTGAAGAAACTGGAGGTAATGAATAATGAATTTTGTTCAGCTAATACGTGATTCAGAGCAAATACATTTACTGTAAGTGTGTATGTCATTTTTTAATTCTTAAAAAGTACAAAATAATAAAAACAAAGCATTCTATGTAACTTAAAATGAGACCTATGTATATGTAAAATGATTTTTTACAAAAGAATAGTTTGATTAACAAAAGTAAGAGCCGTCCTGTTGGGCGGCCTTTTTTTAGTTCTATGTAATTAAAATTTACTTTTAGATAATGCCTTTAGTATTGGATTAACAATCCTACTGATTAAGCGAAATCCTCTAAATATCGACTGGAAAAACTTCATCGCATCATCTCTCTTGGATTAGGTAAATAATAATAATTTTAGAGTGTAATCGTAAGATTGTTTTTCTAATTGAATCTAAAAGAGTGGATTGTTTATTATACAACAATTCATTAAATTTAAATTCTGTATTTAATCCAAAGGTATCTGTATTGTACAAAGTTTATATGATGTGGGACTGGGATTCAAAATCAATGCAATAGTAAATGTCAATGGTGCGACACATTCTAAAGGCTAAATGTTTTATATCATAGCAAATTCAAAGTTAATTGCTGTGTAGTAAAGAGAAATTCACTTTTATAAGGAGGAATATTCTTGTTTGCTATTCTAATTTATCTGACTTAATAAATAGAAAATTATCGTAATTTTTGGTAAGGAATTTATCAAGATTTTTCATAGAAAATTCCTCTAAAACTATTATCTGAATTTTCAGAATAAATAGTGAGGACGTTTGTTTTTATATCAATAGTGATCAAGTCTAAGCAAATTGTAATCAAAAACATAGTCTATCTTATAAAGCAGTGAGGCAGTTCTAAAATAAGATGAGATTTACTTTACTAGTTTTCATTTCATATAGTAAGTAGGTTTGATTCAAAAAGACTTCTTCACTACTTTATAAATTTCAAAGGAAAGGTTGATGAAAATGGCAGAACATCATGAAGATGAAATCCGTACTTTGTTACGCGCATTTCAATTAGTAGGAGCAAGAGTTGTATTATTTTTACCTTCATTCCACGTAGAAGGTCTTATTACTCGAATCGGAGAAACTTTTGTTACGCTTCGTCGTGGTAATGGAGAAGGCGTAGAAGTAGAAAGTAATAATGCTGGAAATACACTTGAAAATCCTAACCAAATTAGTGTGAAAATTAGTGATATTTTATCAGTTAGTGATGATCAAGGAGCGTAATTAGCAAGCTTAAAAATGCACTAGGTATTTGTAATCCTAGTGCATTTTTTTAATATTATATAAAATTAAAATAAACGATTTATCAAATGAGGAATTAAAATTTAATTACATACAAGCTTAGTGATAGTGCAATTACCTAAAATATAAGTAATATCAATATTTTAGGTAATTGTACTATCACTTTTATACAAGTCATGTTTACAATATAATACAAACTTTTATAGGAGGGGATTATATGTGTAAGTTCTGTTCAAATCAAAAAAATACTAAATTTAAATTATTTGATATAAAACCTATCCCGTTTTTTATTCCACCAAAAACTTTTGCATATTCATCGGAGCTGCAGGAATCACCCGATACTTCAACAAA
>NZ_JBFUPV010000004.1:0-230008 GCF_041360755.1 Bacillus sp. RCC_6_1 | reverse complement strand
AACCAATAAGGTCTCAAGAATCACCTGATACTTCAACAAAACCAATAAGGTCTCAAGAATCACCTGATACTTCAACAAAACCAATAAGGTCTCAAGAATCACCTGATACTTCAACAGAACCAATAAGGCCTCAAGAATCCGCTAGTGTTTCTGCAAAACTAATAAGGCCTCAAGAATCACCTGATACTTCTGTAAAACCAATAAGACCTCAAGAATCCACTGATGCTTCTGTAAAACAAATAAGACCTCAAGAATCCACTGATGCTTCTGTAAAACAAATAAGGCCTCAAGAATCCACTGGTGCTTCTGCAAAACCATTAAAAACCCCAAAATCCTCTCGTGTTTTATTAAGATTAAGTGATATTTTTAACAATCCACCAACCCCTAAAAAATTCATACTATCGCAAGATAATTCACAATTATTATATAGTCAAAAAGAATCTCATTACCAAATAGATACATCTAATAATATTGAAATAAAAACAACTGAAATTAAAAAATTACTATGTGATTATCAACTAACCAATTTATACATTATATTATTTTTAGAAGATATTCATATCAAAGGTTTTATACTACACATTAGCAAAGATCTAGTTACTATTATTGGACCAAATATAAAAGTAGAAAGCAATTCAACAGATAATCTTATAGGATCACCAAACAAAATTAACGTAAAAATTGAAATGATTCAAGGGATTGGTGATGTAGGAGCTTCTCTCTCTAGCTAAGATAAATTTGTATATCAATATGGATAGTATTTATGTATTCGTATTGATATACAGTTATTACGGTAATGTGAAACCAATATTTCTTTTTAAATTTGCATTGAATCTATTAGTTCTTGCTCAAGTTGTTCTTGTGTATCATCTGTAACTAGTGATTTCGGAACTTTATTTAATTAGTTAAGAATCTCGTTATTTCCAATGAACTGTTACGGAATTGAAACGAATGACCTCCACTTTACTATACTTCTCCAATGTAATTACATGAAATAAAGGTATATCCTTAGAACGTAAGTACTTCAATGGGAAAATAATCAGTATGTAAGAAGGTGTGTGTATTATCTAAATAAAAAAGTGCTAACAAGTTTGCAAACGAACTTGCTAACACCAATGTAAAATAGACATAAATTATCGCCGGTATGTCGTCTTTGAAAATGGCTTTAATCAGTTACATCATACTTATACGAAATGCTCATAAAAGCAGTCTTAATATCAAGAATAAAGAAAAAATTATGAGTAAAGATTTTGTTTGCTCTATATGAAAAGATAAATAGATATTCATCAGACAAGGATAATTTAGCATATCTTGAATAGGGTGTAGGAACGAATTAAAGAAAGGGATATTTGTTTAGGAAGGGACTGACTCAGGAGTGGGACTTTCGGACAGGGTTTGGGGAGCGGTGATTGCCTTTGGCATTGCGACTAATATCGTTGCTTGTATAATGGCAGTATACATTCAAAAATATGAGCTAATGATAAATCATCTTACAAATATTTTATTTTTAATAATTATCTCTTTAACGTTTATAAAGATGAAAATTAACAGATGGGTGGCTTTAGGATTTACATTAGTTGTAATAGAGAAAGGTATTAAAGCGGGCTATGACTTCTACACACATAATTATTATAGTGTCAGTTGGAGTTTAGCTATCATTGTCTATTGCATATACGAGATGGAAAAGTATTATATTGAAATAAACGAATAGGCGCAACAAAAAGGTGTTAGTAGGTGGAATTCTTTTTAAAATACTATAAAAAAGACACTACAAGAGTGTCTTTTTTTTGAAAATACTCTATAATTAACTTTGGGGAAGGTAATGTTAGAGTATTCGTTTAGCATTATCTTTATATTTGATAAACCATGAAATCGAAAGATTTTGTGGTTTATTTTATGAACAATAGATATTACAGTATTGGTAGTGAGTTATTAACCATTTTAAGCATTAGGGGAGAATGGATTAAAAGTCTAACATCGAATAACGGTTCCGGAATATAGTGTTGCGAAATGATCTCCCATATCCCAAACGGTACTTGCCTGTATATAGCCCTTAAAGCCTTCTGAAGAATAATAAATCTCTTTTGGTATACTTTCTTTAGTTTGGAAATGTGCTTTAGAGTACTTTACATAATGGTTTTTAACAACTTTTGCTTCTGGAACAATAGTGTTTTTTTGTTCCAATTTTGGCCTAGCACTAGAAGGTGGTATGAATTTTATATTGTCTTGGTAATTAGGATCTAAGGTGTCAGCTTGTACACTGTGTGACGAAACAAAGGTGCTTAGACTACTTCCCGCGATTAAAGTTGCAAATACTAACTTTGAGAATTTTGTTAATCTACTCATTCTATAATCTCCTTTTTATTATTTTGTAAGGTATCTCCTTACACCTCACAGTCTATATCCACTACAAAAGGGTGTACATACATATTGATAGACAAAATTCTACAAAATACCGCATGTTTTTGGGATTTATGTATAATAATCCAATGTCTAATAATCTATCAAAAGTAAAAAGGTAGGTCTTATATAAAAGAAAATGAATAATTTATGCAGGTAATGTATATGGAATTATTGTTTAAATATTCTAAAATGAGTTGATAAAGATGTTGGTAGGTTTTTTTGAAAACAAATAATTCCCTAGGTGAAATTTGGAAGGAAGATTCTCTGTTAGAGTTTTTATAAGGGAATTCATTTTCGTAGATTCAAAATGTAAAAATAACTAAAAGAGCAAGTGTTTCAATGGGTAAAAAGCTATGTTGAGTCTTTTTTCTCTGTCGGTGGTCGTCTAATCAATGAAATGACGGATGCTTATGATAGTTTGTGTCTAGCAACATTCGTGTATAAACGAATGAATTAAGAAAAGGGTGAAATATTGGATAACTCGAAATGGATGCCTTTAAGTAATGTTGATGATGATGAGGAAATTTGGGTAGGAGCAAGAGTTAGGGTGTACAATGTTGGTATGAATAGAGAAGATAAAGAAAATAATTTCTATGAATATATTATTTCTTATATCTACGACAACACTAACTACTTACAACTAACTAATTTAACAACAGGAAAAGCAGGTTATATTATTTGTGTCATTGAAAAAGAATTACCAAATAATTATGCTTTGGGCAGAACATTAAAGCAAAGAATAGGTTTAGAAAATACCTATTTTAGATTTGAATAATCAACAAATAAGGGAAGCACCAACTCTAAGGTGTCTTCCCTTATTTAATACTTTTTATCAATAATCAATATTAACAGAGCCTAAATAAAAAAGTGAGAAAAATGATAAACACTCTTCTCACTTTCATCAATTAGGGTGGCATATACATAAATATGCGTTTGGGTGGATTTTGGATGAAAAATCCACATGCATAGTATAACAAAAAAATTATGGCTTTTCGCATGTAATATTGCATATGAAAAATAGTAAAGTTTTAAATTTTAATATTAACAACTTATATATATGTGTTACAATGTAATTCTCTAATTTATTTTATTCTCCTATTTAGAATTTATAGTTTAGTGATTCAATAATACAAAAGTGGTTGTAATAAATAGATAAAACGATGAAATAATACAGTTAGAATGGTTAAAAGGCAGTTAAATATAAGTATTAAAAGAAATAAATTTACTTATTTATGTTTAGTGAATGTATTATGGTAAGAATTTCATCCGATTGGATTAGCGCTAAACTAGATTTTTATCCAAACAAATCCAATAATTATTTTTTAAATGAAGTATATGTTGCATCAAGTTTATTTGGAATAATTCGTAGTCTAATAATTGCTGAATCTAGAAAAATAACATATTCGAAAGGAGGACAGATAAAACTCTGTCTGTGAAAATTAAATCTCTAAATTATAAAGTACGGATAATAGGATGTAATTGTGGTTTCATTTCGAATGGTACCATAAATGAATGTGGAAAAGTAAAGGAGAAAAATTTAAATAAACTATATAAGTAGTAAAAATGAAAAGGAGAAGTGGCTAGTGTTTAATATAAAAGAAAGATTGGGGCAAATAAAGCTTAAAACGAAGTTGTCTATGGCATTTATAGCAATATTAATTATACCAAGCCTTATCGTAGGAGTATCATCTTATAATAAAGCAAAAACAGATCTTAATGAAACAATTCTACAATCAGCAAAAGATAATATAAGTATTTTAGATAAGATTGTTGATGATGAATTAGAAAATAAGCATACAGATATCGCTCATTTTGCAAAGGTACTCACACAAGGGGATTATAATCCTGAACAATCGCAAAATGTACAGAATAAATTTGATCAATATATACAGTTACATCCAGAGATAGAAACGATTTATACGGCATCCAGTAACAATCAATTTATTCATGCACCTGTTGGAAAAATACCAGAAGGGTTTAATCCGCTAGAAAGCAGTTGGTACAAGGATGCAGTAAAAGCAGATGGAGAGATTATTGTTTCATCTCCATATAAATCAAAGTCTACAGGAAATATGGTAATTGCAATTGCAAAGCAGAATGCAGATAAAAGTGGTGTCATTGGCGTAGATTTGAATATTAAAGATATCGTAAAAACATCTAAAATGATAAAAATTGGGAAGCAAGGATTTGTATCTATAGTTAGTCAAGATAAAACTATAGTTGTTCATCCATCACTAAAACCTGGAGAGAAATTAGATAAAACTTTAGTGGATGAATTGTACAAGACAGAAGATGGAGTAATTACTTATAGCCTCAATGGTGAAGATCGAAACATAAGCTTTAAGACAAATAAAAAAACAGGTTGGAAAATAGCTGGCGTAATGCCTACGAAAGAAATTGAAGAAGCTACCAATCCTATTTTTTATAAAACGCTCACTATAATAGGTGCTTCATTATTGTTAGGTGGAATTGTAATTCTATTCATACTCAAATCTATAATTACTCCACTAAGACAATTAGTCATTTCAGCTCAAAGAATTAGTCAAGGAGATTTAACCGAGAAAATAGATATTCGTTCAAAGGATGAACTTGGTCAATTAGGTGGTAGTTTCAATACAATGGCAGAGTCGTTACGTAATATTATTTCTCAAATTAACACATCTGCAGGACATGTAGCTGCGTCTTCTGAGGAACTAACTGCTAGTGTAGAGCAAGCAAGTGTTGCGACAGAACAAATTACAAAAGAGATGGAAGAAATCTCGAACAGTGCAGAGGTTCAAAATAATGAAGTTGAGTCTGGAGCTGAATTAATTGGTGAGGTAACACGAAATATTCAATACGTAGCTGAGAATGCTTCTGAAGTATCGGCTTCATCCATATACACTAAACAAAAAGCCAATGAAGGTGAACAATTAGTAGAACAAACTGTAACACAAATGCAGTCTATCCATCACTCTGTTTCTCAATCCGATAATGTCATAAAATTATTAGATAAGAAATCACAGCAAATTGGCAGTATATTAGAAGCGATTCAAAATATTGCGGAACAAACAAATTTATTAGCATTAAATGCAGCGATTGAAGCAGCTAGAGCTGGGGAACAGGGGAGAGGGTTTGCAATTGTTGCCGATGAAGTTAGAAAGTTGGCGGAGCAATCATCCGGATCTTCAATGGAAATTGGAAGTTTAATTCAGGAAATACAAGCAGACGTACATGAGACTGTAAAAGCTATGAATGAAGTAGGCGTAGAAGTACAGTCGGGAATTAAAGTTGCTAACGATACAAAACAAAGTTTTTATGAGATTTCAAAATCTGCAAATGATATTGTGTCAAAAGTGCATGATATGGTGGAACTATCTAATACAATGACTACTGATGCAATGAAAGTCGATACATCGATTGATCAAATAGCTATGGCTGTAAAAGAAAATTCTTCAAGTATGCAAACGATAGCTGGTTCATCTGAGGAACAACATGCTTCTATGGAAGAGATAAATTCTTCAGCAATACAATTAGCACAGATGGCGGAAGAACTTCAAGAGTTAATTGGTGGATTTAAGATTTAAGTTGAGATTCTAGGAGAGAATGCTAGAATCTTGTTACAGAGTGGAAATGAAAAATCTTATAACATAGTAAATAAGTATAATATGTACTCTCTATGCGTATTGAACAGGCAGATAAGCCATTTAAAAACCCTCCATTTGGAGGGTTTTTAAATACATTTACATTAAATTTGTGGTGGTGCACCACCATAATCGCCAACACTATATGAAGGAGCAGGATAATGCCCATGAGTAGCAAGCTGATCTGTTTTAGAAAACTGAAAAATTCCCACCGTTAATACCCCAATAAAAGCAATGCTTGATAATAATAAGCTAATTTTTTTCATTATTTTAACACTCCTTTTGCGATTGATTTTTGTCTTGCTTGATAACAAATATGGAAATAGTCACTTACTTTTTGGTGGTCCTCTAATTGTCTACATTTTGTGGCAAATAATTCGGCGTATTCGACAACATATTCCCATAATTCTTCTTCCTCAAAGTATAAGATTCCTTCTTGAATGATTTTTTCTAATTCTTCCAATGGAATATTTTCATTTAATTTTTTTAAAATAGAGAAGTGGTGTGTATATTCTTCGTTATGAATCTCTCTGCAAATCTGTAGTCCCTTATCAATGAGTTGGCTGGCCGTTGATTGTTCTCCTAACTTATAATGTTCCTTAGCTTGTAGGAAGATGGCCTTGAAGTGTGTAGGGATTTTCTCTGTTACTTCTGAAAGGTGACGAATAGCTAAAGTAGACATACTTTGATCAGAATACAGCCACCCCATAGTATTTTTTACGTATAACAAGGAATCTTCTTCCCTATTTTTTTGTAGTAAATCAATTGCACAATGTAGATATTCTTCTGCTTGTTCGTACTGTTTTAAATAGATGCAGCAACCACCTAGCAAACTATTACAAAAGGCTGTTTTTACTTCATAACCTTCGTACTTTGAAAAGATTGCTCTCGATTTATTTGCGTATTCGATAGAAGCGAGATTGTTATAGGTATGGTGATAGAAAGTAGCAATTCTATAGTAAAATTCGGCGTGTTCAATTTCATCTGGTATAGCTACCAATATTTTTTCTGCTAGTTTATAATGTTCCTCTGCCTCAGTATAATTTGATATAAAAGTGGAATGAATGGATTTGAAAAAATGATAATAGAATTGTAGAAATTGATCTGTAGGCATATCATAATCGCTAATAGTATCAAAACTATTTTGTTGAATACCAAGGCTATCTGTTAAGACCTTGTAACGAAATTCGAGTAGTGAATAGTATAGTAACAAATTTTGATCCTGATGCTCTTGATTCGGTTCAATGCTTAACTTATTAATTTTTTCATCAATTTTCTTTTTTAGATTAGTAGCTTTTATAACTTGCTGAGATAGCATAGATCGATACCAGTCGTTCAATAGAGAGGTTAATTGCTCATTTCCTTTTACTGAGACACTCATAATATACGCCCCCATTTTCTAAAAAAATCCTAATCCAATTTAATTATAAACATCATAACAAAATAGAAGAAAAAATGGAGTGATATTACAATATTTTTCAAGAAAATTCATAAAAAACAATCAATTTGTGTCGAATATACGTAGAATAAAACATCCAAAAATAATCAAAAGATGATATGAGTCTTTATACGTTCTATTAGGTGAACTAAGAAACTGTGATTGAAGATTTATGAAATTTCTTTTTCTTAAAACGATCAATTATGTGTTAATTTTTAGATTATTTTATCGGATAAATATAGTATGTATCACCACCAAATGTATAAATCTTGCGTATGTAAATAAGAAGAGAATAAAGGAAATAAAAAAGAACTTGTAAGAATTCCTACAAGTTCTTTTTTAGATAATGTAAAAGGTGAAACAGACTATGTCATTATTTGTAATAGTAAAATTATCTTACGTATGGTTTTGTTTTATTTTATCATTTTAGCCAAGAAGACTCCCTCCATAAGGAACTCACAGCAAGTATGGGTAAGTGGGAAGTAGTTCAAAGCATGCAATATTGTTTGATTTGGCTAATACATAGATTTCTCATCTCAGAACTGGTGTAAGAATTATAATGTTTATACCATTCTATTGTATTTTCTAAAGTCTGTTGTAGGGACCATTTTGGCTGCCAATTAAGATTGAATTTTGCTTTGCTAATGTCAAGGTTTAGTAAATTTGCTTCATGAAAATTTATTGGACCTATATTTTCTGCTGTCCAATCCCCGCAGCCCCAAATATCTAGTAAACTGGTCACTAATTTTTCTACTGAAACAATATTGCTTAGGGATGGCCCGAAGTTCCATGCTCCTGAAAAAAGGATACCATTATTTATAATTTTTTCTGTAAGGAGTAAATACCCGCTTAAAGGTTCTAGTACATGTTGCCAGGGTCTAATAGCAGTAGGATTTCTAATAATAATCTTTTTGTTTGATTCTAATGCTCGTATACAATCGGGAATAATTCTATCTATTGACCAATCACCACCACCAATTACATTACCAGCTCGAACACTTGCAATTATTTTCTTGTGTTGAGAAAATTTTTCTTCTGAAAAGTAAGAATTACGATAGGAAGAAATTAAAAGTTCGCAGCATCCTTTGCTTGAGCTATATATGTCATGGCCGCCCATAGGGTCAATTTCACGATAACCCCAAGGCCATTCTTTATTTTCATAGCACTTGTCACTTGTCACCATAATTCCTATTTTAGCTGATTCATGTAATCGAATTGCCTCTAGTACATTCATAGTTCCTACAACGTTTACCTCGTATGTTTCTCTAGGATATTCATATGAATACTTAACTAGAGGTTGGGCAGCTAAATGGAATACAATTTCAGGTTTATAATCTGTAAAAACCTTATTTAATTTATTAAAATCTCTAATGTCTCCACGAATATCAATTATATTATTTTGAAGGTTAGTAATGTTAAAGTTATCATTTTTATTTTTAGGATCTAATGAATATCCGATTACAGCAGCACCTAATTCATTCAACCATAGGGATAACCAAGAACCT
Source organism: Bacillus sp. RCC_6_1 (assembly GCF_041360755.1). NCBI lineage: Bacteria > Bacillati > Bacillota > Bacilli > Caryophanales > Bacillaceae > Bacillus > Bacillus sp. RCC_6_1. The sequence continues at coordinate 221,039 of NZ_JBFUPV010000004.1, read as the reverse complement.
TTAAAACCAGTATGTCCAGTAATTAAAATTCTTTTTCCGTAAAAAGCATTATTAAAGTTTTGGTTTAACAATTAGTCCACCTCCTTTAGTACCCTATTTTTAGGGAGTTAGGTATAAATGTTTATTATTTTTATACCAATTAACAGTTTTTATAATTCCTTCTTCAATATTAATTCTAGGTTCCCAGGAAAGAGAGTTTTTTATTTTTTGCACATCCGCTTCAGGAACCCATCTTTCATTTGTTCTAGAGGAAATTGCACCGTAATTTGGTCTGGAATTGGTTTTCAAATGTTTGAATAATAATTCTACATAATGTTTCAAGGGGTGAATAGTGCCGCTCCCAATATTAAAGATTTCATTTTGTACAGTAGTATTTTCTACTGCTAGGATACAGGCATCTATTACATTTTCTATATAACAATAATCTCTTAATTGATTACATAAAGTCAAATTTACATCTTTGTTTTGTAATACTCGCAAGATTATATAGCTAAAAATTTTATGCGGCTCTTCGCCTTCTCCGAATATGCCAAAAGGTCTTAATGTTATAAGATTAATATTGTTTTCGCTAGCAATTTGATGGGCGAGTATAGTAGCAGCAGCTTTGGTACTTCCATAGATGTCCACAGGAGTTAGTAACATATTTTCATGAATAGGTTCCATCTTGTTACCGTATTCAGAACTACTCCCAAAATTGATGATTTTTTTACAATTCACCAATTTTGCTGCTTGAATAATGTTACAAGTCCCTATAACATTTGTTTCTATAGCATGGATGTAATCTGTATGGGCAGAATTTACACCATAGGCTGCCAGGTGAAAGATATAATCGGGATTAATTTTCTTTATTGCATCTTGTACTTGTTTTTTATCTCGTATATCTATTTCATAGGTTTCAATATATTTTAGAATATCCTTTAGTCTCCAAGAGTTTGATGGTGTTCTTATGAAAAGAACAATTTTTGCTTGTAAATTTAAAAGTCTTCGTGCCAAGTGAGAACCAATAAAACCGTATCCACCAGTAATAAGGAAAGTTTTATTTTTAAATGAAGCAATCATAGTGATAATCTATCCTTTATTAAGATGTATTTTTAGTTGCTGAAATAAATAGATTTATTTTTAAATAAGGAAAGTATCAGTCTTAATTGTGATGAGGGGAGGGGTATTTAAAATAATTTTTTATTGTTGTTGTATCAATTTGGTCAGCAAATAAAGAGGAGGGAGATTTTTGAAAAGTATTATGAAGGGTATGACATGTCTTGTTCAATTGTTCAATATAAGGAATGTATATATAATCTAAAACTGCTGGAGGTAATTCTAAAGTTTCTTGTTTCCATAAATCGAACTCATTTGGATTAATAATTTGCATACTTCCAAAATGAAAAGCTATTAATTCATCTTGATCAATAAAAACTTTATTATCTGTTTTGGATATAGAACTGCTATTTAAAATGACATTCCAAGGTGCTGCATCAATACCTTTATGAGTCATGATTTTTATATTAGAAAAGATGTTAGGAATGTGATTTAAATATTTTTGGTCACCCCATCTATTCATTTCAACATCATATTGATTATTGCAATATTCTAGGCATTTATCTTTCCACCATGTTAAAATTTCTTTACTATTTTGATCGTTTTTGAAGCCTACTAAACCAGCTTGGTATATACCGTGTATGCTTTCAATTTCAGTAGAGCTTCTTTGAGGGCAAAGGAATACAGAGTATTTCCACCATTCATCAAGAATGATATTAGGTGCTGTAAAGAAATACATATCAGCATCACAATATATAATGTGATCAACTTCCGGATAAAGACTAAGGACATGTAGACATAGGGGTGCTTTTAATGTCCAACAATATTCTTGTAAACTTCTATCATTTTTTATACTGAGGAGTTCATGATTTTCAATATCCTTTACCGGAATTAGTATGGCGTGCTTTAATTTTAATTTTTCTAATATTTGATACGTTAAATCATCCATACAACAAATCCATACAGTAAATTTAGCGTTGAAATTTTCTAAGGAATAATAAGAGGTCAATCCTTGGATTAATCGCTCTTTACTTATAATCATGGAAAAGTTCATAAAATGATTGGATTGATTCATTTTTCTTCTTAATTGTGAATCTTTATATAAAGTTTGAGCTTTATTTATATCTTTTTTACTTAAAAATTGTTTAGTATCTTTATTGAATTTATCCTTTAATTGCTTTAAAACAAATTGAATTCTCTCTAAATACGGAGTGTAAATATGGTTTAATATATTATTGGGTATTGAAATTTCTCCCAAAGACCAAAGATCAAAATCATTTTCAGTAAAGATAGTAATACATGCAAAATGGTAAACAACTAGTTTGTCGTTTTCAATAAATATATCGTTTTTAGTCTTGTCAATTTTGTAATCGTTATTATATATACAGTTCCAAGGCGCAGCATTTATACCTAAGTTATTTGAAATTTTTACTTTTGGAAAATATATAGGGATATAATCTAAATACTTTTGGTCGCCAAATTTTCCCTCCTCAGCCTCGGCACTGCACCAATCTATACATTTATTTTTCCACCATCTTACACTTTTTAGTCCATAGAGATCATTCTTAAATCCAATTAGACCAGCCTGATATTTTCCATACATTTTTTCTACCCAATCACGATCTCTTTGGGGGGTTAGGAAAATAGAATGGTCACCCCATTCCTCAAAAATAATATTAGGGTCAGAGAAAAAGCATAAATCACCATCACAATATAGAATAGATGGTAAATCATAATTGACCAATAAATATTCTATCAAGACAGATTTTAAAGTCCAACAATATTCATTTACTTTTCTTTTTCTCTTAATTGCTTTTAATTCACGATCTTCCAATTCTTCAACTTGTAAAAGGTTTACATTAATTAAACTCATTTCTTTTAATAGTGAATATGCAAAAGGATCTATACAACAAATCCACAATGTGAATTTTTCTGAGTACTGCATTAATGATTGCTGTAAAGCAATAATTTTCAAGACATACTCACTACCTACAATGACGCAGAAATGATTATTTAGATCATGTTGTTGATTATAGAATTGGGGATCAATTCTTTTTTGAGTATTTTTTTTGGAGAGATTTGAAGCTTTAATTCCTGTTGAAAGTGGGTTAACTATTTTCTCATTAGAGGGGATATACAATCGAGGTAAACTTATTTTTTTATCATTAGAGTTCAATGCTTATTCAGTCCTCTCCACTAAAATTTATTTGGATTCCAACTTTCATTTACAGTTTTTAAATCTTTAGGTGTATCGACACTAGCCCAAAAGTCATTGTGTTCATAGACTGCGAGCTCATTGTCTTTTATTAAATTTCGAAGAGGATCTTCTTCTAGAACACAATCATCATTATTACTTAAATAATCGAATATTTCTTTGTTAAATACAAAAAAACCGCCATTAATTACTTCATCAAGTAATGGTTTTTCTTTAAAATCAATAGCAATTCCATCTTCGACCGCCAATAGGCCGTATTGACTATTTTTTTTAATTCCAGTTAATGTAGCAATTTTTCCTTTTTCTTTATGGAATGCTATTAGTTGATCAATATCTATATTGGCTAATCCGTCACCATAAGTTAATAAAAAGGTTTCACCCTGTACAAAGGATTCAAGTTTTTTTAGTCTTGCCCCGGTCATTGTATCAATTCCTGTATCTATAAAGTGTATATTCCAATTTTCTAATTTCTGAAGTAGCGTATATTGACTGGTTTTAAAATTCAAACTAAAGTCATTCTCTTTCCAGCTAAAGTCCATAAAATATTCCTTAATTTTCTCACCTTTATATCCTAAGGGCAAAATGAAATCAGAATGTCCATATTTTCTATACCAATTCATTATATGCAAGAGGAGAGGCTTTCCTTGAACTCGAACTAATGGTTTGGGAATGTCCTCTAAAATTCCTTGCATCCGAAGCCCTTTTCCGCCACACAAAATTATGACTTTCATAGATTTATTTCCTTCCTCTCTATATATTTTACTAATTTAAACTATGTAGTTTGTTTGGTAAATGTATACACGGTTGTACCATAATGACAATCAACTAAAAAAAATATGTTAGATTTATAATTCAGATGCTGATTAAACGTGGAGAATACACATTGTAGTTTATCATTAATTATATGTAAATTAGGTTCTTTTAAAATCTATGCTTTAGTTTATTTAATATTAATGAAAGAAATTGCTTGTTCTTAAGATAAAAGAAGGGGAAGGAAATCAAGGGAATTGAAGAAGCTTATAATGAAATATCCAAGAAGACAAAATATAAGATAAAGTATGGAAGTAAGTAGTCGTGAATGCACTACATAAGCAGAATATGCTGATCGCATAAATGATTATACAGAAATCAACAGAAGAATAACAAAGGGAATTAGCCATTTGAAGGAAAATGGAACAACTATTTTTACATTTTATAAATTCAAAAAAGAGCACCGCATAAAGGTGCTCTAGTGATAGAACTAATTTTGTAAAGAACTATTTATTCAATAAAGAAGGACTTACGAATTATTATATGAACGTTTTGTTAATTAAGTGTGTATCAATTAGACAGGAATTTTATTTCTCTACACCTATTTGATTTTACGGGCCAAATCATGTTAAAAGTAAGAAGAAAATTATTAAGTTAATGTTATTTTGTTTAAAATAACATCCCAATCGGAATCATCACCTTCCCATCTATCCTGATAACGTGGGAGTTCAATTGAACAAACCCTCGATATTCCCCAATTTTGTTCAACAATATTAGATATACCCTCCTTGAAATTAACAATAAGGATATTAAAATCCTTATTTGTAATTTTAGATAATACGTTTTGTAATTCAACCGCTTCATCTCGATTTCCCCAAATTCTAATGAATAAAATGGATTTACTACTATTTATTTTTTCAAGGAATCGATTAATTCTAGTGTCTAATTTAGCTTTAAAAGAAGGATAGGTTGATTTCAAATCCTTTTCTGAATTAATAGGAAAATCATGCATTGAAAAACAATTATAATAAGTGTCCTTTATACAGTAGGTAATTCGTTCTGCCCATTTAATTTGATTTTCAAATTCTGATTCAATAAGACCGTAACTTTCTGAACCTTCTATAACCATATTTTCCAACTTCATAAATTTTTTAAATCGATTTTGAAGTAATCTGTTTACATCTGAAAGTGATGGATAATAAAACCAATCTAAAGGTCCAGAAAATGTTCTTAAATTGTGTCTTTTGATTTGGTTGGTGACTTGACACAATCCTCCTAAACTTACAATTACGCCATAGGATTTTTGTATATCTTCTAGGTTCATCCTCATCATCCTTTATAAAAGTAATTTAAATTATCTGTTCAGTATATGATGCAATAACATATTGATGTGGACCTATATATCACAGTACATAGAGCTAAGACATTTGTATAAATTTAAAAAGTCAAATACCTAAGTTGAGGGATTTCATCTTTGATGTTATATCATGGAGTTACTATTGGAATGAAAGCTGGTAGGGATATTGCGCCAGAGTTATATTTTCTGCAGTAACTTAATTTAGAAAACTGTTCTTGATTACTGTAGTAAAATTGTTGTTTTTTAAACATTACTTATCCGGGTTCATGAAAAGTATTTTAATGTATTATTTTATATAACAATATTTAGTTTTAATATTAAAACTAAAATATGGAAGTAACATAGGGGATTTACGCATATAGTAATGTTGATGGTAAAATTAACAAAATTTTCATTTAAATCAGATAAAACTATGATGTTTTTAACTTATAATAATGTTACTACGATGAAAAAATGGCTACTAATTAGTTAATTTAAAAATCAATTTTAGATAGGAAGAGGATAATGAAGATCAGAGATAGTTATAAAATTATTGTAATTGGTGCTGGGACAGCAGGACTATCTTCTACTGCACATTTATTACGAAATGTACCCCTATTGAAAGAAAGTATAGCAATTATTGATCCATCAAAAAAACATTACTTTCAGCCACTATGGAGTTTAGTGGGGGGAGGAATTGTTTCAAAGGAAAGTACGATGCGTAATCAGGAATCGCTTATTCCAAAAGGGGCAACGTGGATTCCTAAAAGTGTTGTTAAGTTATTTCCATCTGAAAATAAGATACTTTTAGATGACGGACTGCTACTTGAGTATGAAATTCTTATTGTAGCAGCTGGTATACAAATAAATTGGGACAGTATTAAAGGCTTAAAAGAGTCTATTGGCACTAATGGGGTATGTAGCAATTATTCTTATACATCTGTTGATTCTACTTGGAGAGAAATCGAAAAATTTAAAGGAGGAAATGCGCTTTTTACCCACCCTAATACTCCTATTAAATGCGGTGGTGCTCCACAAAAAATTATGTACTTAGCAGAGGAGTATTTTTGTAATAGTGGTGTAAGAAACAGAAGTGAAGTAATGTTTTATTCTGCAAACAATAACATATTTCAGGTTCCACGATATGCAAATACTTTAGAACAAGTACTAGAAAGAAAGCAAATTATAACGAATTATAATAAAAATTTAGTGGAAATTATCGCCGAAAAGAGAGAGGCAATTTTTGAAGATACGCAAACACTAAAAAGAGAAACCGTACCATATAGTATGATACATGTTGTTCCACCAATGGGGCCACCTAATTTTATTAAAGAGAGTGAGATAAGTGATCATCAGGGATGGGTAGATATAAGCCCTTATACTTTGCAGCATGTGCAATATAAAAATATTTTTGGACTTGGAGATTGTACCAATTTACCTACCTCTAAAACTGGAGCAGCAATTCGAAAACAAATACCCGTCTTAAAACAAAATATTATGGATGTACTTAGCGGAAGAGATTTACAGGCTAAATATGATGGATATACATCATGTCCGATTGTTACAGGATATAAAAGTCTTATACTTGCTGAATTTAACTATGAACATGAGCCTCAAGAAACGTTTCCATTTAATCAAGCGAAAGAACGGTATAGTATGTTTTTACTTAAAAGATATATGTTGCCATATATGTATTGGAATTTAATGTTGAAAGGGATTCTATAGGAGAAGATAAAAAATGGTTACAAAAATTGAAAATCAATTTGAAATAACTAATTGGAGGGAATAGCTATGCTTTTAAAATATTTTTATGATGAAAAATTAGCACATGCTTCCTATTTAGTCGGTTGTCAGAAAGAAGGCGTAGCAATCGTTATTGATCCCAGTCGCTATATAGAACAATATATAGAGTTTGCTAAGAAAGAGGGGATGGAAGTAATTGCTGCGGCTGAGACTCATATTCATGCTGATTTTCTTTCTGGGTCTAGAGAACTTTCTAATCTTTACCATGCAAATTTATATGTATCTGATGAAGGAGATTGTGATTGGAAATATCAATATCTTAACGAAGGTCGATACAAATTGGTTAGAGAGGGCACGGAGTTTAAAGTAGGTCATATAAAATTTAATGTAATTCACACCCCAGGGCATACGCCTGAAAGTATTTCTTTTTTAGTAACTGATACAAGTCAAAATAATTATACGAATGATAAACCGATAGGAATATTCACAGGTGATTTTATATTTGTAGGAGATATAGGAAGACCGGATTTATTAGAAACTGCAGTTGGTATTAAGGATACTGCAAAAATAGGAGCGAAACAATTATTTAATTCTATACAAAAAATAAAAATACTTCCTGATTATTTGCAAATATGGCCATCACATGGTGCGGGAAGCGCATGTGGAAAAGCATTAGGAGCAATTCCAACTTCTACATTAGGTTATGAAAAGATGTTCAATTGGGCATTTCAGTGTAATGAAGAAAGTGATTTTATATCGACTTTATTGACGGGACAGCCAGAGCCTCCAAAGTATTTTTCATTAATGAAGAATTTAAATAAGTATGGTCCGCCAATTCGTAAGAAGAGAAAAAGTACTGCTATTAATACAGTAGAAGAGCTTCAAGAAATTTTGAAGAGCGTTCATCAAATAGTTGATATAAGGGATGTAGAGAGTTTTGCTGCAGGTCATATCGAGAAGTCAATTAACATACCTTATAACAATTCTTTCACAACTTGGTGTGGATGGTTATTAGATTATAAAAAAGAAACTTTAATAATTCTAGATGAGGAAAAGGTTAAAGTAGAGGCAGTTATTAGAGAATTTGAATCTATTGGGTTAGATAATATTATTGCTTTTGCACCCTTAAAAGTAATACAAAGACTTGATAGATTTGAAAGTTACAAAGAAAAAACATCGATTGAATTATATCCGCATATAAAAGGTGGAAGCGTTAAGGTTATCGATGTGCGTAGTAAAAAAGAGTGGGAGGAAGGACACCTTCATGATGCAATACATATCACTTTAGGTAATCTATTTGAACAACTAGATTATATACCGAAAGATTTTCCAATAGTTTTGCAATGTCGAACCGGATTACGTTCCGCTATAGCAGCTAGTATTTTACAAAGAGCTGGTATAAAGGAAGTAGTGAATTTAAAGGGAGGATTTCTTGCATGGAAAGAAGAAGGGCTTCCTTATACAACATGCAATCTCAATGTGTAGGAAAATATTATATGCTAGGTAAGAATAATTAAAAGAAGTTATAGATGACGTGTTAGAAAAGGGAATCATAATTGTCGCAGATTCAGGAAATACATTAGGATTATTAATTGATTATCCAGTTAAATATGAAAATGTAATATTTGTTTTAGCATTAAATAATTTAACATTGGATCCATCTTTTATGGAATGGCAGTGTTGGAAGTACTTAGGTATTATCAATAAGAACCCAATTTAAAATTCTCTTGGATGCAAGAGAATTTTTTTATTGGGAATAGTAAGGGGGAGGGGAGGTGCATTACATATGGGAAAAGGTAGAAGTAATAATGCTGGTAAAAAGCAACCGAATTTTGATGATTCATCTAATTTTGCTAAACAAAGCCAACCGACAGAAAAGAAGAAGAAATAAGAACAGGAGCTCTCTTGATAAAGGGAGCTCCTGTTAAAAGTGGACTGACGTTTCAGAATAACATATCGATGGATTAACCCAATAGCCATAAATACAAGGTTTTAATTTTTCGAAGGGCACCTAATTTAATATTATTGTCCCGCTTTTTTATACTTATTGACGCGTTAAATCCATTTAAAATGCTCCTTAATGGTGACCTTCATTAAAATTTTTTAAACCTAATGGGACTTACCATTAAGAGGGCGAGGATTAAAGTAATCCATGCATTACTATATGAAAACAATGCCATACCAGCCAATGATAATCCTGCAGCTGGAATAGGTAATCCCTTAAAATATCCAATAGTTGGTTTAATACTAAATTTAGCTAATCTTAAAGCACCCATTGTTGGGAATAGGATAAATGCCAAAGAAGTTAAAATAGAAGGTGTTGCTATCGTATGAAATAAAAGCGCAGGAGCGACGCCGAAACTAACAATATCAGCTAAGGAATCCAATTCTACGCCAAACTCACTGTTCACTTTTAATTTTCTTGCAATTCTTCCATCAAGAAAATCTAAAACAGCTGAAAAGAAAATGAGAATGGAGGCTGCTCCTAAATATTCACTCATATTCAAGGTGATTGAGAAAACACCGCACAATAAATTTCCAATCGTAAATAAATTCGGTATAACTTTTACAAGCTGATTAAACAAGTTTGTTCCTCCTAAATTAATTAAACTTCACATTTCTGTAGCAATTTCTATATATTCTTCCGTTATTCTTAAAAATATATGACCACTGTATTACTGTAAGCTAATTAAATTTCGATAAGAGAAAAATTGATTTCTTAAATGTTCCACGGGTTTATAAAAATGTTTAATCATTTTCAGTACGCGTTATTGAATATTAGCACCTGATAGTTGATATTTCGAGTAGTCAGGGATTTTCCGGTTCTGGTGCAAAAAATTAAAGGTAATTAAAAATAATCTCTAAAAAGGAGACATAATGATACTATTATTTTAAAAAGGTTCGTGGTTGGTATCGAATATAAAAAAATAGAATTTTTATACAAAAATCACCCGAAAGGGTGCCTTTTGTACCTCTTAAAATGACTGAAGATGTGTTTACTTGAGTTCATTAGGTAGTTAGAGGTTGATAGACTATCTTTAACGAAAATGTTGAGTAGTTCATCTTCATTATATATCAATTTAATAATGATTGGGGATTTAGAAAGTTCCATGGAAAGTACATATCAACCTGATTGGAAGATTGGAAATTTAATAACTGGTGATACATTTTACTTAACGCAACATTTTGGTGCGCAAATGAAAATTTTTAAAGTCCACACAAATGTTACCCTAGAACGATTCCAAACAATAGAACCAGAATTAAAATAAAATTTTTGTAGCATCAATTAAATTCATTTCTTTTTATGCAAACACACTTTCAGCGGAACTAACTTCTTCACTATTTTGCGCTGGAAAGACTGTATAAAAAATGGTTACGTTTTCTGATCTTGAAATAACCCTCTCAAATTGCAATCCTGCTTTTTCTAAAAGCTTTACTGCATCAACAATAGAAGTAATTGCTACAAAAGTTTTTCAAATAAAATTTATAAAAGCTTGATAGGTAATACCAAGGGAAAAGACCGTAGCTACTATATGTGCAGTCCATTTAGGCATATTTAAATTTAATACGGTATTGTACAACATTCCATATACGATACAAATGATTAATATGAATGCAATGAATTGAAGAACTAATAAAAATAGCGGTTGTTCCATTTATTCTCACTTCCTTTATTTGATATATTAATATAATTTATTTAAATGTGAAAGTTTTATTTCTATGAATTTCCAAAAAATGTGATATGAAAGGCATAGTAGTAATCACAAGAATTACTGCAAAACTATAAATGGAACTAAAAGTATTATGACGAGATCAGTAAAATAGTAAAGAAGGTCACCATTCACGGCGACCTTCTTTACTATGCGTTATACCCAAATAATTTTAAATCTTCTCCTGAATCTGAAATGATTTTCTCAAATCGTAATCCTACTTTTTCTAAAAGCTTTCCTGAGGCGATGTTATCTACAGAAGTAATTGCTACAATTCGTTTCATGCCGAGCTTTTGTACACCGTATTCGATTATCGCAGAAGCTGACTCGTAGCCATATCCTTTTGAACGGAATGTCTCTAAAAAGGCAAACCCGATATCAACGTCTTCTAATGAATCTCTTTTAATAAGGCCACACATACCAAGTGGAGTGAGATCTTTTTTTCGTTCTACTAAGTAAAGGCCGAATCCAAGTTTGTTATACATATCGATGGGACCGTTTACAATATAATTTTTTGCATCTTCTAAGTTACTAACTCCTTTGTCACCGATAAACTGAATCCATGCAGGATCGTTTACTAACTCAAGAATAAAAGGAGCGTCTTTTATATCAAACCAGCGAAGATTAAGACGTTCAGTTTCAAGAACTATCAATAATTACACCACCTTTAAAAAGTTATAACAATTAGTATGGATTGTGTAAAACAAAAGTGCAACATATTTTAATGGGGGTGTTTGTTCACATAAAGTTCGTTTGTTTTGTATAGAGAGATATCTTATAATTAGGATTAATTGTAAAGAGTGAGATGCTTATACAATGACTCCTAGGTGACTAGGAGTTTTTACTATATAACTATCATTATTACTAAATATGACACACTATACATTCTACTCAAGGAGGTACATAATGAAGAAATTATATAATGCATCGTTTACGTATTTGATTATCGGTTTATTATCAGGGATTTTCGCTAGGGAGTATGGTAAGTATAAAGGGATTTTAGGGTCTACTTTGTTAAATCTTTTGCATACGCATACACTTGTACTTGGCTTTTTCTTCTTTTTAATTGCTTTAGGATTAGCAAAAGTATTCGCGTTTCATGAAGTGCAAGGGTTTAATAAGTGGTTTGTTTTACATAATATTGCATTAACATTAATGTTAGGTTCGCTAGCAGCGAGAGGGCTTCTTCAGTTAAATGGAGCTGACTTTAAAGGGTTAACTTATATTGTAGGATTTTCTCATTCGTTGATGGCAGTTACTTTAATTTGGTTTATGTTGTTAATAAAGAAATCGTTTAAAATGTAGTGAAAAAGAACTTGTAGCGTGTGCTGCAGGTTCTTTTTTGTATGTTCAGGTTTAATAATCTTATTTTTCTAATTATTTTGTATAAAGATGGTATACTTGTTTTAAAATTAAAAAGGAGAGTTGATTATGGAAATAACAATTGAACATGTAGTAAATGAATTAAAAGGCATACTTCCTGAAGATCGAGTAGTAATAAATATGACAGTACGAGAGTTACATAGTAAAGATGAATCTTACCATAGTAGTAGTTTACCTGATGTAGTTGTTTTTCCAAAAACGACCGAAGAAGTTAGCGCGATAATGAAAATAGCGATTCAGCACGGAACAGCTGTCGTTCCATTTGGAGTAGGGTCCAGTCTAGAGGGACATGTAATTCCTTACGAAAAAGGAATTACAATGGACTTTTCTCTTATGAACAAAATACTTGAAATAAGAGAAAAGGATTTTCTTGTGAGAGTACAGCCAGGGGTGACGCGCTCTCAGCTTAATAAAGAATTGAAAAAGTATGGATTATTTTTTAGTGTAGACCCAGGAGCTGATGCAACGTTAGGAGGAATGGCTGCTACAAATGCGAGCGGAACGACAGCGGTAAAGTATGGGGTAATGCGTGATCAAGTTCGAGATTTAGAAGTCGTTCTTGCTGATGGAGGAGTAATACATACCGGGAATTTAGCAGCGAAGTCATCATCAGGTTATCATTTAAATGGTATTTTCGTAGGCTCAGAAGGAACACTTGGATGTTTCACGGAGTTAACTTTAAAAGTATACGGTATACCAGAACATGTTATGGCTGCGAGGGCATCGTTTCCAACTATAAATGATGCAGTAGAAGCTGTAATTAACATATTACAAGCAGGTATTCCAATCGCGAGAATTGAACTCGTTGATGAATTATCTATGAAACAAGTAAATTATTACAATGAAACAAGTTACAGAGAAGAACCGACACTGTTTTTAGAGTTTCACGGCAATGAAGCAGGGTTAAAGCAAGATATTGAATTTACGAAAGAAATCGTTCTTGATCATAAATGTATAGAAATTGCGTTTGAGACGGAAACAGCAGCGAGAAATAAGCTGTGGGATGCAAGACATAACTTAGCGTACTCTTACGTGCATAGTTATCCTGGTAAAAAGCTAATGAGTACAGACGTATGTGTACCAATTTCGGAATTAGCTGGAGCGATTCAACATGCGAAAGAGGTATTACATAAAGTAGGGCTTATTGGCGGTATTCTCGGTCATGTTGGGGATGGGAATTTCCATGTACTCTTAATGATTGACACAAATGATAAGGAGGAAGTGAAGAAGGCAGACGAAATAAATGAAAGTATCGTTCAGTATGCTCTTAAACGAGGAGGAACGTGTACAGGAGAACATGGCGTTGGAATCGGGAAACGAAAGTATCAAGAAGAAGAACATGGGGCGGCATTATTTGTAATGGAGAAAATAAAGAAAGTTCTTGATCCGCAAAATATTTTGAATCCGAAAAAGGTGTTTCAATTAAAAGATAGGGGCTGAGTGGATGAAAGTACTAGAAGCGATAAGTAATATAGCTGGAAAGTATTTTGCATTTTGGGTTATTTGTATTGCAGCTATTGCATATTTCATTCCCGCGCCATTTCTCGGGTTAACTAGTTACATAACGATTTTACTTGGGGTTGTCATGTTTGGGATGGGATTAACATTGAAGGCTGTTGATTTCAAAATCATAGCTACAAAACCATTACCAGTTATTATCGGTGTATGTGCTCAGTTTATTATTATGCCACTTGTCGCATACGTACTAGCCTACGTTATGAATCTGCCAGCGGAATTAGCAGCTGGGTTAGTGTTGCTCGGTTCAGTACCGGGTGGCACTGCATCAAATGTTATGGTTTATTTAGCAAAAGGGAACTTAGCGTTGTCTATTGCAATGACTTCAGTATCAACGTTACTAGCACCAATTGCTACACCGCTCATTCTACTATTACTTGCAGGGCAATGGATGCCAGTAAATGCTATGTCCATGTTTCTTTCTATCGTACAAGTCATTATTGTGCCTATTATTTTAGGACTAGTAGTGAAAAAGTTTTTCCCTCATATCGTTAATAAAGGAATGACTGTTATTCCTTTAATATCAGTTGTAGCAATTATCATAATTGTTTCTGCAGTTGTTTCAGCAAATGTAAGTAGCATTACTTCTTCAGGACTTCTTATCTTTATTGCGGTGATGCTCCATAATGCTTTCGGTTTTTTGCTCGGATATATAACTGCGTTCGTACTTGGACTAGACGAAGGGACAAGAAGGGCTATTTCAATAGAAGTAGGAATGCAAAATTCAGGTTTAGGTGTTGCGCTGGCGACAGCACATTTTGGACCGGTTGCTGCACTCCCAAGTGTATTAGCGGCAGTATGGCATAACATTGCAGGGCCAATATTAGCAACCATCTGGTCAAAAAATACAAAGAATACTTTCAGCGATGAAAATGTATCAATAAATATAGAAAAATAGGAATGATAAATAATGCAAAAACGTATTGTACATTTTGAAGGAATGGTTGTATTTTTAGCCACGATTTATATGTATTCGATATATGAGTTTAGTTGGATTATATTTTTTGTATTCCTTTTAGCGCCGGATCTATCAATGTTAGCATATGGGATTAATAATCACGTTGGTGCGAAAATATATAATGTATGTCACACATATATCATATCCATATTAATTGTTCTAATAGGTGTCTATTTTAAGATGGATATCGTTATAATGATTGGCTTAATATGGACAGCACATATTGGAATGGATCGAATGTTTGGATATGGATTGAAATATGAGACGGATTTTAAGGATACTCATATTCAGAGGTTATAAGAAAAAGTATTCATATTTACAGCGGGTCTATTAAAATATTGAACAAAATTCAGTGAATGAATTTCGTTCAATTGTTGAGAAATATATATATAGATAGATATAAATAATCGAATTATGTTATTTTTATGATAATTAAAAGAAGGAGAGTGGATTTGATGAATATACAGATCACTGGCAATGAATTAATTAATAAGATGCTGAATGATTGGTATCGAGATATTAGAGCTCAACGTATAAGTGAAGCAAAAAAATTAAAAGAAGAGATCGATAAAAAGCTTTATATTATCGAATCAGATATAAAGGTTTCATTTCACTATTATCTGTTAGAATTTCGATATAAAGTGCTAATAGATGGTTTAGGTAATTTGAAAAAAGCTTTTGATAAAATAGATGCATTGCCTAAACCAAATGATGAATATTCTAATTATTATTATTATTTATTCAAAGCCATTCATTATACAATTCTTACTAATTATAGTGAAGCTAGCAACTATTTTGAAAAAGCTGAAGGGTTATTAGAGCATATTTCAGATGAAATTGAATATGCAGAGTTTAATTATAGAGTTGCTATATTAAAATACCACTTGCATTACGCATATTCAGCTATTGAATACGCTTCAAAGGCAAGAGATATCTTTGTTAAACAAGCAGGGTATGAAGTGAACATAGCGCTGTGCGAAAATATATTAGGATTATCTTTTTCGGAATTAAAGCAGCATGATAAAGGTGAGGAATATATTGCGTCAGCAATAAACATTTTACAAAAAAATGATGCAGAAATGTTAGTATTAAGAATCAGACATAATTTAGGTTTATTGTATGCGAGTCAAAATCTTTCAGTTTTAGCAATTAGACACTTATCTGAGGTTTCTAAAAAAATGCCTACTCATTATAAGGCAATCTTTTTAGAGGCAAGAGAATATTATAAATTAGGTGAAATAGAAAAAGCGAAGGAATTAATTGAAAGTGGATTGAAGGTTTGTGAGGAATTAAAAAATGATGAATATAGATATCACTTTTTAATTCTAAAGGGATTTTGTCAGCATTTAGAGGTAGAAAAAATAGAAAAAATTATTCTTGAAGGTTTTTCTTACTTTGAAAGAAAAAATTTATCGGAGTATATTCACGAATATACTGAAAGTCTGGCATTAGAGTTTCATAAAGTAGGTAATATAGAAAAAGCAGAAAAGTATTTTTTTATGAGTTATGAAATAAAAAAGAGAATATTTGAAAAAGAAGCATTAAAATAAAGAAAAAACTTGGATTATCTATAATGGGAATAGCAGCTGGAGTTATGGGATTTTATGGTAGAAGGTCTTTGCAATAAATTAACTCACAGTGGATATGGTGGAACGTTTATAATTATAAAACCTAATGAAAATCCATATGCTGTCTCTGAAGATACAACGATGCCTGCAAAACAAACCTTCTATTGAACGTGGGTAATTAAACAAGTCACAAATTATAATTTGTGACTTGTTTAAGGTTGGATACTAAATGTGTTGCTTTCAATATTGAAAGCAACTTTTAAGTTTGTGATTAATAGTTAACTTAATAAATTTTGGGTTAAAATAAAAACAAATTTTTAATCAAGTCCCACAAAAAGTACGATAAGGGCGATTCGTCGGTGCAGGCGGAATGCAGTATTCTTCTTGATCTGTAGAATACGCATAAGGATTTGATAAAGCTTCAAGAAGTTTCTCCATTACGCTATAGTCGTCATTTGTAACAGCTGCTTCTAGTGCTTCTTCTACACGGTGGTTCCTCGGGATGATTGATGGGTTATTATTTTTCATCATCTCGTAGGCGTTTTCTTTCGATTCTTCTTGTTTTTCTAATCGAGATTGCCACAGTTTGTACCATTCTTTAAATTCAGGACTATCGAATAGAGGGATATTTTCTAACGTATCAAGAGTTAATGAACGGAATGTATTAGTGTAATCTGCTTTATATTTCTCCATCATTTTTAAAAGTTGCTCAATAAGTGATTGATCTTGTTCTTCGTTGCTAAATAGTCCTAATTTCTTTTTCATTCCAAGGAACCAATTGTTTTCATACTGTACGCTAAATTTCGAAATTTCGTCTTGAGCGATTTTTAGTGCTTCTTCATCATCTTCGTGCAGAATCGGTATTAAAGATTCTGCTAGTCGTGCGAGATCCCATGCGGCCATATATGGTTGATTTCCATATGCATAACGACCTTGTGTGTCAATAGAGCTAAATACGGTTCCTTGGTCGTAATTGTCCATAAATGCACAAGGACCGTAATCAATTGTTTCGCCACTGATCGTTATATTGTCAGTGTTCATTACACCGTGAATAAATCCAACAAGTTGCCATTTTGCGATAAGACTAGCTTGTCTTTTAATGACTGCTTGTAGTAATGCAGTATATCGGTTTTCATGGGATTCAATTTCTGGGTAATGCCTTTTTATCGTATAGTCAGCTAGTGATTTCAGGTCCTCTATTGAACCACGAGCTGCAGCATATTGAAATGTACCGACGCGTATATGGCTACTAGCTACTCTAGTTAAAATTGCTCCAGGTAACTTTGTTTCACGATATGTTGGTTCACCGGTTGTGACAACTGCTAAACTGCGGGTAGTTGGAATATCGAGTGCATACATTGCTTCGCTAATAATATATTCACGTAGCATCGGACCGAGTACAGCACGACCATCTCCTCGGCGTGAATAGGGAGTAGGGCCAGAACCTTTCAGTTGAATATCGAAACGCTTACCTGAAGGAGTAATTTGTTCGCCAATTAAAAGAGCACGACCGTCGCCTAACATATTAAAATGTCCGAATTGATGGCCAGCATATGCTTGAGCTAATGGATGAGCTCCTTCTGGGAGTGCATTACCAGCGAAAATAGCAATTTCAGCTTCCTTTTTCAGTTCTTCAGGGGTCAAGCCAAGAGATATCGCTAATGAATGGTTTAGTTTAACTAACTCCGGTGAACTTACGGGAGTAGGGGGGATTTCTGTATAAAATGATTGTGGTAAAGTCGTATAACTATTATCTAAATTCCAACCTGTTTCATTATTTTTAGTCATTGTATCTCCTCCTTTTTGTATTTTAAGTTATGTATTTGTACGTATGTATTCTTTGTAAAGTTAACTAAAAGTATAATATAATATTTCCCCTTGCAATCTATTGTAAGGACTTCATTGCACTATGTCTATTTAACAGCAAATTTAAAACCTCCATTTTAAGAAAATGGAGGTTTTTATTATTATTTAATTTTTACAATTATTTTTCCTTTTGCTCTTCCAGACTCTGAATATTCCATTGCTTTTTGAGCATCTTCAAAAGGGAAAACTCGATCGATTACCGGTTTGATTTTTCCGGCTTCAATATAGTTTGCAATAGTACGTAATTGATCCCCGCTTGGCTTCATAAATAAAAATGAATATTGAGCATTATGCTTTTTTTCAAGTGCAGTAAGTTTTTTGCTGGCTAATGAAAATAAGAGAGTTTTAAAGAAGCCTGAACCAAATTCTTTACCGAATCGAGCATTCGGCATACCTGAAACGGAAACAATGTTTCCTCCGCTTTTTATAATATTGAATGATTTTTCAAGTGTTGTTCCGCCGATTGTATCAAATACTGCATCATAATTTTTGAGTATTTCTTCAAATTTTTCTGTTTTGTAATTAATAATTTGATCTGCGCCAAGAGACTTTACTAAATCGGAACCAGCTTCACTAGCAGTTGTTGTAACGGTAGCGCCCATTATTTTTGCTAACTGAATTGCGAAAGTACCAACACCACCAGACCCAGCGTGAATTAATATTTTTTGTCCTTTTTGTAAATGCATAATATCATGTAGTGCTTGATAGGATGTTAAGCCAACGAGTGGAATCGACGCCGCTTCCTCAAAACTTAAATTTTTTGGTTTTAAAGCTATATCATCTTCATGAATGGCTATATATTCCGCGAAAGTACCGATCTTATTTTTTCTTGGACGTGCATATATTGCATCGCCGACTTTAAAACGAGTTACTTGCGATCCAACCTTCACGATGACACCGGAAAAGTCATTACCAAGGATTAGAGGCATTTCATATTTCAGTAACATCTTTACTTTTCCATCACGTATTTTAAAGTCAATTGGGTTAATACTAGCTGCATGAATTTCTGCGAGCACTTCATGTTGATTTATTTCAGGAGTAGGTACCTCTGCCATGCGCATTGGAACTTTTCCGTACTTATCAATTATCATTGCTTTCATTTCTTATACCTCCAAATTTTAATAAAAGTTGTGCAATAGTTTCTCAATATCTAACACAAGATTTTTTAATACACCTAATTTTGTACGTATATCAATATAATAAAAGTTTTTTGTACCTTCTTTTCGCATTAAAATAATACCGGCTTCTCGTAAAATCCTTAGGTGATGTGATACCGCTGGCCGAGAAAGGTGTGTTTGTTTCGTAATTTCTCCTACACGTAATCCGGTTTGACATTCCGTTTCCATGAGAACTAACAAAATAGCTTGACGTGTTTCATCGCCAATTGCCAATAATACTTTTTGAGAATCAATAAAATCTTTTTTTATAACATTTAATTGTTCTTGTTTATTCATTTCAATCACTTTACCTCCAAAAAATTAGTCGAAAGGTTTAAGATGATGAACCATTACTTCGATACGGTAATGCTACATGATTGTTGCATGAGGTGCAATATTGAGAAAGAAAATCGAGACGAATGAATTTTTTATTGTTGAAAATTATAGGGAGATAGAAAAGGGATTGGAAGGATTACATAACACAATAGATGAAGTTTTAAAAACAAAAAATGATGTAACAATAAAATAAGCGGTCGTAACCTTGTATAATCCATAAGGTTACGGCCGCTTATAATGTTTGTATTATTTTTGATTTTTACGATAGAACATGGTTCAACGTAAAGTACATTCTTTTGTTTTACACTTTCATACAGACACAATTCAGGTGGATTATAGATGTATGAAAAGGTAAAAGGAATTTTGGGGCCTGATCTATCTATATGATAATTCAAAATGAAATATAAGTCTATATTTTAATGTTTTTTTTGATTATATTTATGTCACTGAGCTCAGAACAATGAAGTGGAGGGTAAATATATGAAATCGAATTATGTACCAGTTTTAATTGTTGGAGGGGGATTATCTGGGTTAGCGTCTGCGTTATTTCTTGCAAAACATAATATTGAGTACTTACTTATTGAAAGGCATCCGTCTACTGCCATTCATCCGAAAGCAGGCGGTCTTACTTTACGTACAATGGAGTTATTTCGAGAATTAGGTTTGGAAAAAAGAATTAAATTGGCAGGTAAAGCATTAGAGAACTGCAGAGGAAGAATAGCGGTTCATACAATAGCTGAGGCGAATAAAGAAGAATTGGAACAAATGAGAGCGACGCAATACGGAAACGATGAAGAGTTACTTCAAAAAATAGAAAAGATTAGTCCATCAAAACAAACTGCGTGTTATCAAATTATTTTAGAAGAGATGATGTTACAAGAAGCGAAAACATTAGGCGAGCAACTATCTTTTTATCATGAATTAGTTTCATTTGAACAAAATGAGAACGGGGTAAAAGCAACGATTCGAAATCGTGAAACAGAAAAAGAAAGTGTCATACATTGTGACTATGTAATTGCAGCGGATGGAGCGAAAAGTAAAATACGTGAGCAGTTAGGGATTAAAACTGAGGGTCGTGGAACCATTGGTGGCTATTATATGAATATTTATTTTGAAGCTGATTTAAGTGAGTTTATACAAGGAGATGCATTCGGTTTTTCGATGGTACTTCATCCGGAGGTTCTTGGTGCACTTATCCCGGTTGATAACGTAAAAAAATGGATTTATCATGTAGCCTACGATCCATTAAAAGGAGAGGGGCTAGAGGACTTCACTATAGAACGTTGTAAACAAATTATTCAAATAGCAATTGGAAGTACAAATGTTGAATCAAAAATATTAAGTGTTTTACCGTGGGAAGCCGCTGAAAGTACAGCGGTGAAATTTCAAGGAAATCGAACCTTTTTAGTTGGCGATTCTGCACATATTATGCCGCCAACAGGAGGATTTGGTTCAAATACAGGAATACAAGATGCGCACAATCTAGCTTGGAAATTAGCGGCTGTTATAAAAGGGAAGGCAAAACCAAAATTGTTAGAAACATATCATGAGGAGAGACACTCTGTTGCAAAATTAACGACAGCTTATGCAAGTAGTTTACTGTTTCGTGCTGCGAATAGAGAGGAAGGCAGTTTGAATAATATGGATGGTTTAGCTGTTACAGTTGGATATCAGTATTGTTCAGAGGCGATTATAGATGATTCAGTCACTCCGCATAGAATGGATAGCATAGAGTTGAACGGAAGACCTGGAACGCGAGCGCCACATTTATGGGGAACGTATGAGGGGAAGAAAGTTTCTACATTAGACTTATTCGGTAACAGTTTTGTATTACTTACAGGAGTAGAAAATAGTTCTTGGGCTGAGGCAGCACATGCTGTTTCAGCTAAATTAGGAATACATCTAAAAGGGTATCGTGTTGGCTTAAGTGGAGACTTTATTGTTCCAAAAGATATTTTTAGCAAATTATATGGTATAGAGAATGGAGGTGCTGTATTAATTAGACCAGATGGCTTTATCGGATGGCGTTCGGAAAAAACGGTAGTAAATCCAGATATAGTATTGGAAGAGGTAATGAGAAATTTATTATGTGATTTTTAAGTAACTACAGAAATATTGTTTTATGTACTTCACTGTACTGAAAAAAATATTCACAAATTTCAATAGGTTTGATATGATTAAATTCGACAAGTTAATAGAGGCCGGAGATATTTGAGAAAAGCCATAAATTTATTTAGGGATACAGGAGTGTATTCTAAATAATTTATGGCTTTTTTTATTGAATGAACCGTACAAAATAGGGAGTTACATGTGAAAAGGAGGGCTATAGAAATTAAATAGGATAATACTAGTTTTCTATATTAATAATATAGAAAACATTTGTAAGATTGGAATTTTAATATAGGTTTATAAAAATAATGAAAGTGTGTCTTCTATTTCGTGTAAATCTCATTAGCTTGTTGAAATTTGCAACGTAGGAAGGATTAGAAGGATGAGAAAGATTATTAGCGTTTTAGTTATTTTCTTTATGACGGGAAGTATCTTTGTTGGGGGAGCTGTTCATGCGAAAGCAGAAGAAAAGCATGAATGGAATACGAATAAGTTTTTAAATATTGCACATCGCGGAGCAAGTGGACATGCACCTGAGCATACTTTTGCTTCTTATGATTTAGTTAAAAAAATGAAAGCGGATTATTTAGAGTTAGATATTCAATTAACAAAGGATGGCCAATTAATTGCAATGCATGATACAGCAGTTGATCGCACTACAAATGGAACAGGCGAAGTACGAGATAAAACGTTAAGCGAAATAAAGAGTTTAGATGCTGGATCATGGTTTAATAAAGCGTATCCAGAAAAGGCTAAGCAAGAGTATGTTGGGCAAAAGGTTCCAACTCTTGAAGAAATCTTCCAAAAGTATGGAAGAAGTATGAAGTATTATATTGAAACAAAATCACCAGATGTGTATCCAGGAATGGAAGAGAAATTGTTGGCGTTGTTACAAAAATATAATTTAGTAGGCCAAAACATGTCTTCTAGCCGTGTTATGATTCAATCATTTAGTAAAGATAGTTTGAAAAAGATTCATAGTATGAATGAAAATATTCCGTTAGTTCAATTGCTTTGGTATTATCCAAATGAAAACAATGAAATTGTTGAATGGTCTGGTATTACACATGAACCGAAAAGTGTAACAAATGATGATTTTCAAGAAATTAAAAAGTATGCAGCTGGTATTGGACCAAACTTACGTAATGATAACGGAGAACTAATTATTGATGAGTCATATATGAAAATGGCTAGGAAAAATGGACTGTTAATTCACCCTTATACAATTAATGAGAAACCCGATATGAGACTGTTAATCAAATGGGGTGCTACAGGAATGTTTACAAATTATCCGGATCGATTACATAGTGTATTAAAGGAAAAATAAGTGGAAAAGGGTATACCAGTGTTTTAGGTATACCCTTTTTAATTTAACTCCCCGATAAACGTAATCTCTTTTTCATAGCATTCATCTGCATCATAAATAATTTCTTGAAAGTGAAGCGTTTTGAAGGAATGACAAACTGAAATTTCCCATGTCTCCCAAAAATCAATTTCATTTGAAAGAAGAATCCATTTTTGAAATTCACTATCTCTATTAAAGAAATTATGAAAGTAGTCCTCATTTTTAAATATAATGATTTGCGAATCCCATAAATTATTTATAGAAATCAAAACAACAACTCGATATGTATGGGTATCGCTCGGTTTTATATTTATTAAATGATTTGCTTGATTTAATAAGGTTTGAATACATAATCGTTTTACTTTTCTAGGCGTTTTACAAGAATCGATAAAAGCTTGAGAAACTGGTAAAGGTATATTCCAGTATTCATCGTTATAGAAAGTAGAAGGGAACATTTTTGTATGTTCCTCAATTCGCTTTATCATAGTGTTTGTTTTTCGTTTCATACCACGTATTTTCTTTTCACGCATTGTGAGTCATCTCCATAAATTTTTGTAATGCAGCAGAGTGATATATATCTTTTCTAGTAATAAAAGTAGTAGGAACTTTTTGGAAGCTATTTGGTAAAGGGTTGAATGATATGTCATGTTTATGACCATTTAAAATAGACTTCATCATAATTGCTATGCCCATACCTGATTTTACACATGCGAGTATCGCTTCAATTGTTCCAAACTCAAATACTCGCTTAGGTGAAATTCCTTCTTCTTGAAGCCAATCTTCTAATAAATTTCTATAATAGCACCCGTGACTAAATGCAAGTAAATTCATGTCTCCTATGTCTTTAAAGGAAGATAAAGGCTTTTTGCTAATGAGAACTAATTCTTCTTCACGAAATATATTTGTATGAAGTTCAGCATGCTGAGTAGAGCCAGCTATAAACGCTCCGTCCAGTTTTCGTTCTAGTACAAGCCTAATTAATTGTTCCGTCGTATTTGATTCTAAAATTAATTCGACTTTTGGGTATTTCTCATAATAGGCCATTAATATAGATGGAAGTCTTACAGCGGTTGTAGATTCTGTACATCCAATTTTTAAAGTGCCTCTTGGTTCGATCCCATTACTTTGAACTGCTTTAACAGATTGATCCATTAAGTGGATAATTTGTTTGGCGTATGTTAATAAAATCTCACCGTTAGAAGTTAAAGTTACACCTTTTCCGTTTCGATAAAATAAAGGCACACCTAATTCGTTTTCTAGTTGTTTCATACGCATTGTTACGCCAGACTGTACATAGTTTAAATTTTTAGCTGCATGAGATATGTTTTTTTCTTTCGCAACTTCGTAAAATACAGTTAAATCTTTTATATCCAAGTATCATCCCTCCAGAAAAGGTATCATTTTTTTTGATGGATTACATGATAAATCTTTATTTTATATGATATCAGAACTTTCATACAATGGAAGGGGATGGAGGGATTATTGTGTTAATGGAAGAAAGGGTGAATAGTACTTATAAGTGGGTTATGTTAATTTTTGCGACGGTTGCTCAAACAACAGCGACACTTATAACGTATGGTGTTGGAGCGTTTGCTTTATTTTGGAAAGAAGAATATGCACTTACGAATACGGAGATTGGATTGTTAGTAAGTGTTGTAAATATAGGACCGCTATTTTGTATGCTTTTTGTCGGGCGGCTACTTGATCAATACAATGAAAAGTTGTTAATTTCGATAAGTTCATTTTTACTAGGAAGTTCGTTTTTACTGACTAATATGGTCAATGGATTTAATGGGTTACTCTTTGTACTTTTATTAGTAGGAACGTTTTATAGTGTTTCGCAGCCAGGAGGAAGTAAGGTGATAATGAAGTGGTTCTCAAAAGAAAATCGCGGGTTAGCGATGGGGATTAGACAAGCCGGTATACCGATTGGTGGTACATTAGCGGGAGTATTGATCCCGTTTCTTACAATAAAATATAATATGGCCTATGCGGTAAATAGCATTGCATGTATTTGTATAATTGGAGGGTTTTTATTTTTTATATTTTATAAGGAACCATATATTCAAGAGAAAGTTAAACAAGAACGTAGTAAACTTTCTTTTTGGATGCAGTTAAAAGAAGTGATGTGTAAAAAAGAATTGTATGCAATTTATATAACTGGCATTTGTATGATTTCATTGCAAATGGTGTTAGTTGCACACTTTATAAAATTTTTAGTATTGGAACAATCAATCACGCCAATTTTAGCTGGAAAAGTATTTTCCGTTATGTTCTTTTCTGGAATGGTTGGTAGGGTTATATTAGCAGCTACTAGTGATTTGTTTTATAAGGGAAATCGGCGTACCCTCTTATTTATAACTGTTTGTATTTCTATTTTCTTCATTCTAATATTAGTAATGAGCATACATACAATAACGAATGTATTGTATGGTGTAAGTGCATTGTTAGGGTTCTTTTCAATTGGATGGTTTAGTCTTTTTATAACTGAAGTTGCGGAATCAGCAAGTGAAGAATCGGTAGGGATGACAGTGAGTTTTGCACTTACATTAAATCAAATTGCTATTATTGCTGCGCCTGCTTTATTTGGTTATATTGTAGATAAGAAGGGATATACGTATGCGTGGTTATGCATAGTTGTATTACTAACTATTTCAGCGGTTAGCTTATATAGGAAGTATAGAAAATGAAGGAATGTTAGCAATGTAAATTTTTTATGAAGAAAGTCTAAAGAAATGTTGAATGAGCGACATTTCTTTTTTTATTTGTTGTATAATCAAAATGTAAATGAGATTCGTTTTCAATTTCGTTCATTACCTCTTTTGAAATTACCTGTAATTTTAGCCATAATTAGCTGTTTTTCTTTATTGTTATTTGCATGATTTATTTTATTTAAAAATTTTTCAGCATCATTTCCTTTTAATGCCATAATCTGTTTTCCGTAATATTCAATTAATAACATGTTATTTTTTGTTATCCGATAATGAAACATCTTATCATCTAAACGATTGCGTTTATCGGTGTTTTTCATATTACATCTCCATTCTTTTTAGTATGTAACAAATGTTACAAAAGAATTTGAAATTATATTGTAATGCATCCGATTGTATGTTGGAAATTTTGCAAGAAAGAAATACAATAGAGAGTAGTCAAAATTGAAAGTGAGAAAAAGGAATCTAGTTTTAACAGAGTGAATATTAAATAATATTATAATATACTTGATAATTAAAAGATATAAAATAGAATGGATGTACGTTAAGTGAAACTAGATAAAAGAGGGCTCCTAGTATGTTAAAGAAATGGTTAATCATTTTCTTTATTTTTGCTGTTTTTTGTGGAAGTGTTGTTACACTAATACATGCAAATAAAGGAAAAAAATATGATGCAAAGGCATTTTCTAATGTAAATAGTAAGCAAAAAGATGTTAAGCAGGAAATTGATGCGAATGAGAAAAAGCGTTATGAAATTGCAGCTGGAAAACTAGATCAGTACTTAAAAGATAAAGGATTTAATGGGAGTGTTCTTGTAGCAAGTAAAGGTCATGTCATTTTACGAAAAGGCTACGGTTATGCGAATGTGAAAGATCAAGTACTAACAACGCCAAGAACGAAATATCGCATTGGCTCTATTACGAAAACAGTTGTTGCAATATCTATTATGCAACTAAAAGAAAAAGGGAAGTTGAACATTGAAGACAATGTAAATAAATATATCCCATCGTTTCCAGCAGATAAAAACATTACGTTACGAAACTTGTTAACACATACGTCTGGATTACCAGAACAGGGACAAGGTAGTGTTGACGCAGCATCACGGTTAAAATTAGTAACGTGGATTGGGGCACAAACGTTACAATTTCCAGCAGGGACAGGATGGAAATATACAGATTATAATTATATGGTGCTTGCATATATTGTAGAAAAAATATCAAATAAACCACTTGCTGAATATGTGAAAGAAAATATTTTGAATCCTGTTGAAATGCATGAATCTGGAATGGGCGCAACACTCCCAGAAGATATTTTCTTAGCAGAAGGGTATACGAAAAAAGATAATAAGTTAATAGCCACACCTCGCTTAAAAATGAACTGGCTGTATGGTTGTGGTGAAATGTATACGACTGTTGAAGATATGAAAAAGTTAGATGAAGCTATTATGGATGGTAAACTACTTTCTAAACAAAGTGTATCAGATATGTTTTCTGCATCACCTGCAAGAAAATATGGATTTAGTTTCTATATTTACCCAGATTATTATCATAACCACGGTGTATTAGCTGGTTGGAACACATTTAATAATTTTAACTGGGATAAACGAACGTTTGTCATATTATTTTCTAACGTCCAAAATGGTATGAATGATGCATTTAATCAAGAATTTAGGAAAATGGCGAATGATTTAATAGAAGGAAAGGGAATATAAAAAAGAGCCTCTAGCGAGAGGCTCTTTTTTATAGAGCTGAAAACTCCTCAACAAGTTGAGTGAATTGTTTCAATGCACTTTCAATCGGTTCTGGCGTTGTTAAATCGACGCCAGCTTTTTTCAATAAGTTTAATGGGTAGTCTGAACTTCCGCCTTTAAGGAATTCAATATAATTTTTCTGAGCATTCGGCTCACCGCTTAATAGTTTATCAGCGATTTGAATGGCAGATGCGAATCCAGTTGCATATTTGTATACGTAAAACGGGCGATAGAAATGAGGGATTCTAGCCCATCCGTATTTTACTTCTTCATCAAATACAAGTGAATCACCGTTATATTCTTTAAATAGCTTTTCATAAATTTCACTGAAGACTTGTGCATGTAATGGTTTACCTTGTTCAGCCATTTCATGTGTGATTTTTTCAAATTCTGCAAACATAATTTGTGTAAAGAAAGTACCTTTAAATTTCTCAATAAAATGGTTAACTAAATGGTTACGCACGTTCGTATCTTTTGCTTCTTTTAATAAATAGTGAATTAATAACACTTCATTTACTGTAGAAGCGACTTCTGCGACAAAGATAGAATAATGTGCAGAAATTCTTGGTTGGTATCCATGTGAATAGTGCGTATGCATACCGTGACCGCATTCATGAGTAAGAGTGAACAGGCTGTTTAAATCATCGTGATGATTTAAAAGAATGAAAGGATGAACGCCGTATACACCAAAGTTATAAGCACCAGAACGTTTCCCTGGTGTTTCTCTTACGTCTATATATCTTTTATCTTTAAAACTTTTTAATGTCTCAATATATTCTTCTCCTAAAGGAGCTAGTGATGCAATCATAATGTCAAATGCTTCACTATATGGGATGTCTTGTTTTGCACCTTCTACTAAATCGACGCCTAAGTCGTATTGTCTTAGTTCATCTACGTTTAATTTTTCTTTTCGAATTTCATTGTATGTATGTAATGTTTGAATGTTTTTTTTTGTTGTATCAATTAGGTTTTCATATACTTCTTTTGGAACCATATCGCCAAATAATGATTTCTCTAGCGCTGATGGATAGTTTCTTAATTTCGAAACAGTAACATTATTTTTAATAGCAGCGGATAAAGTAGATGCTATGGAATTCTTTAACTGAACATATGGTTTGTAATATGCTTTATAAGCTTCTTTACGCTTTTCACGATTCGTATCTTCTATTAACTTTGCATACATTCCGCGTGTTAAGTTCACTTTTTCTCCATCGTCAGTCGTCACTTCACCAAATAATATATCTGCATTATTTAACATACCAAATGTGTGCTGTGGAGAAGAAAGAGCTTCACCCATTTGTGATAAAATTTCTTCTTGGTCCTTATTTAATACGTGTTTTTTATAACGGTATAATTCAAATAAGTCTTCTTTATAATATTGTAAGCCTTCTGTTTCTTCTATGTAAGAATGTAATGTGTTTTCGTCTATGCTAAGTAAGAAGGGGGAAAAGAAAGATTTCGCTGCACTTACTTTCACGTGTAATTGTGATACTTTATCGACAAGAGATTGCGCGTCAGTATCGCGTGTATCAAGGTCAGATTGTAATCGTGCATAAGCGAACATTAAAGATATTATGCTAGAAACTTCTTCACTCTTCGTTAAATAAGCTAATAAACTATTGCCATCGTGAATATTTCCATTAAACTCGTGTAATTCCTTCGTTAATACTTCAATTTTATGAAAATCACTTTCCCAATCTTCAATTGTATGGTAAATGTCTGTTAAATCCCATTTTTCTATATCAGCTACTTGTAATCGATCTTTAAGTTCTGTCATAATCATTTCCTTTCTAAACATGTAGTTATATTTCTATATAACTATGAAATACAACAAATTGCAAAAAATCCCTGCTGAAAATTGAAAAGCCCTGCTGAAATAACAAGGCTTACTTACTTATAGTGTAATTCCGAATTTTGAATGTAAAAGGTTTGTATATTGCATGTCTGTAACGGTTTCTTTCGTTTTTTTACCATTTTTTGCTACTGTAAGGCTATCTTTCGTTAAAGAGGCATGCCCATCTTCAGTTAGTTTTACAATAAGAGGTACTTTATTAAAGGGTGATCCTTCATGTTCAACGATAATTTTTTGTGCTGTATTTGCTTTTTCTTCATCCACTTCTTCTATATAAAATGCATAGCCTAACGTCCAATCATCAGCAGAAGATTGATCCAAGAACTCATTGTTTTTCCGCATCTCTAAAATGTAGTTTCCCTTTTCGGTCATTTCTTTACGAATACGATAATCTCCTGTAATAGAGTGAATGACTTCACCTGAGAAAGGGACAGGGGCAAGAGGTAAGTATGATCCGAATCCTACTTCAATTAAATAAAGTTCATTATGATGTGTTAAAACGGTTGCGATATGGCCAGAATCAACAGCCCATATGGAGTTTGCAGCGTTATAAACTGTTCCTGAAACGAGATGAACATCGAATCCAGAATCTTTCAGGAAGTAATACATAGTAGGGTTGAGTTCATAACAAAGACCGCCACGGTTATTTACTAAAATTTTCTCTTTCAAATTTTCTTTTGATATTTCTTTAAAATTCTTTTCGAGAATATTTAAGTTTTCAAAAGGAACAGTTTGTGCCATTGCGTACATAATGTTAGATAAATCTTCAAATGAAACTGTGTCTTTTTCTTCTATATGTAATCGTGCGAAAAATTGTTTTTGAAAGTCTGTCATCGAAATCCCTCCGTTATGCTTTTATAGGTAAATTGTAAACAATCTTGAATAGGATGTGAAATTAAAACTACGTTGAATATTTGAAATTAGATTAAAAATAATATGAGAGAGTGAGAGATTGCTACTTTACTAACGGTGGGGCGAATATTATAATAATTCTGATAAACTATGCAAACGCTTTCTTGGAAGGGGATGGTGTACAGATGTTTAAAAGAATAACAATAGTCGGATTGTCAGTTGTTATGTTTTTACCTAGTATATATGAGGGGAGTAAAGCATATGCAGATACAGTTAACAATGGAACGTTAATGCAGTATTTTGAGTGGTATGCTCCGAATGATGGAGATCATTGGAATCGTTTGCGTACTGATGCTGAAAATTTAGCGCAAAAAGGAATTACATCTGTTTGGATACCACCTGCATATAAAGGAACTACGCAAAATGACGTAGGATATGGAGCATATGATTTATATGATTTGGGGGAATTCAATCAAAAGGGAACAGTGCGGACGAAATATGGGACGAAAGCACAATTGAAGTCTGCAATTGACGCTTTACATAAGAAAAACATCAATGTATACGGTGATGTAGTTATGAATCATAAAGGTGGGGCTGATTATACAGAAACTGTCACAGCAGTTGAGGTAGACCCGAGCAATCGGAATATTGAAGTATCAGGTGATTATGAAATTAGTGCGTGGACGGGATTTAACTTTCCAGGGCGTGGAGATTCTTATTCTAATTTCAAATGGAAATGGTATCATTTTGATGGAACGGATTGGGATGAAGGAAGGAAATTAAACCGAATTTATAAATTTAGGGGCATAGGTAAAGCATGGGACTGGGAAGTGTCTAGCGAGAATGGGAATTATGATTATTTGATGTATGCGGATCTTGATTTTGATCATCCAGATGTTGCGAATGAAATGAAAAAATGGGGAACGTGGTATGCGAATGAATTAAATTTAGATGGTTTTCGTTTAGATGCTGTTAAACATATTGATCATGAATACTTGCGCGATTGGGTAAATCACGTTAGACAGCAAACAGGGAAAGAAATGTTTACAGTAGCTGAATATTGGCAAAATGATATCCAGACTTTAAATAATTATTTAGCGAAGGTTAATTATAATCAATCTGTGTTCGATGCACCACTTCATTATAATTTTCATTATGCTTCAACAGGAAATGGAAATTATGATATGAGAAATATTTTAAAAGGAACGGTAGTTGCGAATCATCCTACACTTGCGGTTACTCTAGTTGAAAATCATGATTCACAGCCTGGTCAGTCATTGGAATCTGTAGTGAGCCCTTGGTTCAAGCCGCTGGCATATGCATTTATTTTAACGCGTGCAGAGGGGTATCCTTCTGTTTTCTATGGTGATTACTATGGTACAAAAGGAAATAGTAACTATGAAATTCCAGCGTTAAAGGATAAAATTGATCCGATTTTGACGGCACGAAAAAACTTTGCATATGGTACGCAGCGTGATTATTTTGATCATCCAGATGTGATTGGCTGGACAAGAGAAGGTGATAGTGTACATGCTAATTCTGGTTTAGCAACATTAATCTCTGATGGACCAGGAGGGTCAAAGTGGATGGATGTTGGGAAGAATAACGCAGGTGAAGTATGGTACGATATTACGGGTAATCAAACAAATACTGTAACAATTAATAAGGATGGTTGGGGACAATTCCAAGTAAGTGGAGGATCAGTTTCCATATATGTTCAGCAGTAATTTGGTGATGAAAAAGAAGAGGTAGACTGAAATATAAGTTTTCCTCTTCCTTTTTACATTCTGTATAGTTATAAAAGTATGACACCTTTACTTCTCACGTAACATATAGTATGATAATTTCAATAAATTAGATTTCAATGACTATAATATAAATTAGTGAGAGGTGCTTTTTGTGAGTGCGGTAGGTATTAAATAGGAAAAATTTAATGAAATAAATCGGATAAGACCAGGGGATTTTTATGTACATCATACCCCTAATTTTGTCATGCATTTATTTCAAAACCTATGAAGATACCTACAATACTTTATAAAGCGTGTAATAAGGGACTGCCATCTATTTTTTATGGCTTATTTCCTCATATGTTATTACAAATGCCTTGTAAATGTAAAAGCTGCGGTATCCCCGCAGCTTTTTTGTATATATTTTTATTGTATAATTATGGAATTTTATATATGACTCATTGGAATCTAATGAGTAGGTATCTTCATTTATGATAAAAATCAATCATAGTGAGGAGAAACAAAATGAATACGATGACTTTTGAAAAGCTACAATATAACGAATTAAAGGATATAGTGAAATCTTATTGTGTAAGTGGATTAGGTAAGGAATTATTAAACAAATTAGAGCCGAGTACGAGTATAAAAGTAGTGAGAAATCGGTTGAATGAAACGACAGAAGCACGAGCTATATTAGATGCAGAAGGGCATGTTCCTTTCTTCGGCATTTCTAATATTGCTAGTACAATTCAAAAATTAGAAAAAGGGATGATTTTAGATCCAGAAGAATTAGTCAGTGTTTCAGACTTTTTACGCGGATGTAGAAAGATTAAAAAGTTTATGTTAGATAAAGAATTTTTTGCACCAGTATTAGCTTCTTATGCAAATTCAATGACTGAATATAAAAGTATTGAAGAGGAAATTAACTTTTCAATTAAAGGAAATAGTATTGATGCAGCTGCAAGTAAAGAGTTAAAACGAATTCGAAATAATATCGATTCTGTAGATGGGAAAATAAAAGAACGTTTAACGAAGTTTTTAAATAGTAGTGCAAATAAGAAATTCATTCAGGAATTCTTTATTAGTAAAAAGGATGACCGTTATACGATTCCAATTAAATCTTCCTATAAAAACCAAGTTGCTGGAAGTATTATTGAAGCCTCGGCAAAAGGTTCTACTGTATTTATAGAACCGCATACGGTGACGAAATTGAATGCGGAACTAGCGGGTTTGAAAGCAGAAGAAGCGGTTGAAGAATATCAAATTTTAGCGACTTTATCAGGAATGGTGTTAGAAAACATTTATAGTATAAAGATTAATATGGAGCTAATTAGTCAGTATGATATGGTATTTGCAAAAGCGAAGTTTAGTAAATCGATTGATGGAATAGAACCGAAGTTAAATGATCATGGCTACATTCATTTAGTGAATTGTAAGCATCCGCTTTTAACAGGGCAAGTTGTACCCTTAAATTTTAAAATTGGTCAAGAGTATCGTAGTTTAATTATTACAGGGCCGAATGCGGGCGGAAAGACAATTGTGTTAAAAACGATTGGATTGTTAACATTAGCTACAATGTCAGGTCTTCATATTGCAGGAGATAAAGGTACAGAAATCGCTATTTTTGAAAATGTATTTGTAGATATTGGTGATAATCAAAGTATCGAAAACGCATTAAGTACATTTTCATCTCATATGAAAAATCTTTCTGAGATTATGAGGATGTCAAATAATAATACGTTACTTTTATTTGATGAAATAGGAAGCGGTACAGAACCGAATGAAGGTGCAGCACTTGCAATATCTATTTTAGAAGAGTTGTACCTTACGGGATGTATTACCGTTGCGAGTACGCATTACGGAGAAATTAAACGATTCTCAGAAATGCACGATGACTTTATGAATGCAGCGATGCAGTTTAATAGTGAAACGCTAGAGCCGCTTTATAAATTAGTTATCGGAAAATCAGGAGAAAGTAATGCACTTTGGATTGCGAATAAAATGAGCGTAAAAGAACATGTGCTGAAAAGAGCGAAAGAGTACATGGGAAATAAAGAGTACGCTTTAGAAAAAGTGAATGAAAGTAAAATTAGAAAACCGAAATTTGTACAAGAAAAAAGAGAATTTCATTATGAGTACAAAATCGGCGATCGTGTGAATTTATTAGATTATGATGATTTTGGTATCATCTATAAGGAAAAAGATAATTTTTATAACGTCGTTGTATATTATAACGGTGAATTCGTTGAAGTAAATGTAAAACGTATTACTTTAGAGGTAGCAGCGAAGGAGTTATATCCAGAGGGATACGATTTAAATACACTATTTGTCGATTATAAAGAGAGAAAAATGCAACACGATATTGAGCGCGGATCGAAAAAAGCACTTCGTAAAATTCAAAAAGAAATAAGAAAGAATAGAGGATAAGTTAAAATGGTAACGATTAGACAAGAACAAAAAAATGATTATAAAAAAACAGAAGAAGTTGTAAAAGAAGCATTTTTACATGAAGAGTTTAGTGATAAAAAAGAACATGAACTTGTAAAACGTATTAGAAAAAGTGACGCGTTTGTTCCTGAGTTATCTATCGTTGCGATAGATGAAGAAATAGTCGGTCACATTATGTTATCGAACATTACAATAGAACAAGGTGGAACTTCTGTAGAATCGTTAGCACTTGCACCAGTTTCAGTTGCTAGGGGCCATCAGAAGAAAGGAATTGGTGGAAAACTGATCACGGCTGCTTTAGAAAAAGCGAAACAACTTGGATACGGATCAGTTGTAGTATTAGGACATCCAGAGTACTACCCGAAATTTGGTTTTAAGAAAGCAAGTGAGTGGAATGTAAAAGCACCGTTTGAAGTGCCTGAAGAGGTATTTATGATAATGGAATTAACAGAAAATTCTCTTCGAGGTGTAGAAGGAATTGTACAATATTCGAGTGCTTTTGCTGAATAGGAGTACCGGTTAAGAAATGTAATCATAAAAGATGCTATCTTTTTGTATGGATATACAGAAAGATAGCTTTTTTTATTAAGCGGATCTACTGACGTATATTTTGCTCAATGAATAATTGAGGTGGTAAAATTGATATAGAAACGTAAAGGGAGAGAATGAAATGAATAAGCGAGAAACACATAGCAATGAGAATGTAGTGACGTTATATGTTACAAGACACGGTAAAACAATATTAAATACGAATCATCGCGCGCAAGGTTGGGCAGATTCTCCTTTAGTAGAAAGAGGTGTTGAAGTTGCCACAAATTTAGGAACGGGATTAAAAGATATTCATTTTATGAATGCGTATAGTAGTGATAGCGGCCGCGCAATTGAAACTGCTAATTTAGTATTAAAATATAGTGAGCAATCAAAATTAAAACTTGAGCAAAGAAAAGATTTGCGAGAATTAAATTTCGGTATTTTTGAAGGTGAAAAACTTGAGAATATGTGGGATGTGGTTGGAAAAGCTGCAGGCGTTGCATCACCAGAAGAACTCTTGAAGCTTTCTATTCAAGAAGTGATTAATCTTATTAGAGTAGCAGATCCGACAAAACAGGCGGAAGATTGGGAATTGTTTTCTACTCGTATAAAAACAGAGATAGATAAAATTAGTGAAGAAGCTGCTGAAAATGGTGGCGGTAACGTCTTAGTTGTCGTTCATGGGCTTTTGATTACTACCTTAATAGAAATGTTAGACAGTAGCAAAACAAAACTTGGAGTGGAAAATGCTAGCGTGACGAAGATTGTATATCAAGATGGAACATACACAGTGGAGTCGGTTGGAGATATGAGTTATGTTGCAAAAGGGAAAGAAAGTGTGGAAATATAATACTATCTTAAATAGATATAAGAAAAGGAAGTTAGTAAAATCTAGCTTCCTTTTTATTTTTTAGTGCATCATTTATAAGGTTATATTGGGATATTATAATGAAACTTTCTATTGTGTAGAACGTTTCTTTGTTCAACAATCGGGTCATTTAATTGAATAAGGGCGTATTTTTTTGAATAGGACCACTTTGTTAAAAAGGATACATCCAATTTTTAGCGAATACAGGGTTATAAATAAGAAAAAGTGGTGAGATAAATAGGAAAAGAATGTAATTCCTTTTTGGACAATAAAACGGAAAAATGTATAATTAACAGACTTCAGAGCGCGGGTTGTGTTTTCGCAGAAGAAGAGACCCGGTTACTTATTTCAGCAGCCCGAACTCCAGAGGAGCTCAAGAGAATGGTGGAAATGCGAGCCAATGGTTTGCCACTTGAATATGTTGTTGGATACGCAGAATTTTGTGGGTTGCGGATAGAAGTGGACCGAGGTGTTTTCGTACCTCGTCAACGTACCGAGTTTCTTGTTCGCCAAGCAGAAGCTCTGTTATGCTTTGGTGATATCGTCGTTGATCTATGTTGCGGTTCAGGTGCTGTGGGTGTAGCTCTGGCGGCAGCTTTAGGACGAATTGAATTGTATTCTGTTGACATTGATCCTGTCGCAGTACGATGTGCTAGCCGCAACGTAACAAATTTCGGTGGCCATGTTTTTGAAGGTGACTTGTATAAAGCTTTGCCTCACGCACTTAAAGGCCATGTGAATACCCTAGTTGCAAACGTACCTTATGTTCCTACCGAGACAATAAAGCTGCTTCCACAGGAGGCCCGTCTACATGAACCGAAAATGGCGCTAGACGGAGGAGAGGATGGACTCGACATTCAGCGAAGAGTAGCAAAAGAAGCATTTCTCTGGCTCGCATCGGGAGGGCATCTTTTAATAGAGACGAGTGAAATGCAGGCAACTCAGACTTTTGAAATCTTTGCTGGTGCTGGGCTTACCACGAAAGTGACTAGAGATGAGGAATTAGATGCCACTGTTGTTATAGGATCAAAATCTAGTTTTTAGCTTAAATCGGTACGTAGCCTTATTCATAAATAAAAATGATAATTTTCTAGCAATATACAAATAAAAGAACATATGCAATTAAAGGGAGTTTTAATTGAGAAAAGAGCTCAAAAATTATTCGAGTGATACATGGGATCGTTATTTGAAGAAGTAAGGACATAACATATTAGTTATATAAAATATGTTATGTCCTTTCATTTATCAATTTTTTTCACTATAGGTCTTCACAAAATTTTAATCTAGCTTTCTTTTCATTTTATGAATTATGGGATCAATAAAATCTTCCCAGTACTTTTTCTGCTCTCTAATAATTCATGTGCACGGGCACCGTCTTGTAAAGAGAATGTAGTAGGACTTGCAATGTTCAATTTTCCAGTAGCGATCCAATCAAATAATTGAGTAGAGCGCTGCTTACGTTCTTCAAAAGTAGTAAGTACGTTCCAAAGGTCTCCGCCAGTTAAAGTTTTCGAAGTATCCATAAGCATACGTGGATCAATGGGCGCAGGATTACCACCGGCCATTCCGTAAAATACGACAGTACCACCGATTTTAGTAGCGTTAAAACTTTTCTCTAGTGTAGAGCCTACTGATTCATATACAACATTTACTCCAGTACCATTTGTTATTTCAAGTACTTTTGAATGCCATTTTTCAGTATATAAAAATACGTGATCAGCCCCAACTAACGTGGCTACTTTGGTTTTTTCGGTTGATGATGTAAGACCGATTACTGTTCCACCCTGTAGTTTAATCATTTGAATAAGAAGTTGACCAACGCCACCAGCCGCAGCATGGACTAAAGCTGTATCACCTTGTTTTATTTGATAGCTATCTTTCGTTAAATAATGTGCCGTTAGACCTTGCAATAAGATAGAAGCGGCTGTTTCAAAAGAAATTGAATCTGGAAGCGGGATTGCTTTTTCTGCTGGAACGGCAACTAATTCTGCATTTGCGAATGGAACGTCAGCAAATGCAATACGGTCTCCAGGATTGATAGTAGTAACGTTAGCACCTACTTCTTCAACGATACCAGCGCCTTCATAACCTAATATATAAGGAGGGTTACCAGCGAGGTGATAATCACCACGGCGTCTATAAATATCTGCGAAATTTAGACCGATTGCTTTCGTGCGGATAAGAATTTCATTTGGATTAATGATTGGATCAGGGATTTCTTTATATTGAAGTACATCAGCATCTCCGAATGTTTCGAAACAAAGTGCTTTCATATGGAATACCTCCATTTTATTGTTTGTCGATGCTCTTTATCATACAATATAAATATCAATAGACAAAGAGGATTATTTCGATGAAATCAATCGGAAATATCGATTGAAAAAGAGGGATGATAAATGGAGATAAAACAATTAATTACATTTAAAGTAGCAGCAGATACTTTGAACTTTACACAAACTGCGAAGAAATTAAACTTTGCTCAATCGAGCGTTACAGCACAAATTAAAACGTTAGAGGCTGAGCTCGATACACCACTATTTGAGAGATTAGGGAAACGTCTTTTCTTAACTGAAGCAGGAAGAAAGTTTCAACTATATGCAGACAAGATAATCGCACTTAGTAACGAAGCAAAGACGGCCGTGAAAGATGATGAGGAAATAGCAGGTACGTTAATAATTGGTGCACAAGAAAGTCAATGTACATACAGACTGCCTTCTATATTAAAGAGGTTTAAAATACAATTCCCCAAAATAAAGCTTATATTTAAACCAGCACATTCCAATAAAGATGCGAAGGAACAATTGATGGAGGGAAAAGTAGATCTTGCATTTATTTTGGACGAATGTAAAACAGAAGATGTTTTACATGTGGAACCACTTATGAAAGAAGAATTAAAAGTAGTAGCTGCTCCAGGGCATATTTTACTTGAACAGACTACTGTTTCTATAAAAGATTTAGAGAGTGAAACACTTTTATTAACAGAATTAGGCTGCTCATATAGAACTTTATTTGAAGAGCTATTTCGCGGGGAAGATCTATATCCAGCAAATAAAATTGAGTTTGTTAGTGTGGAAGCAATTAAACAATGTGTTATTGCAGATTTAGGTATAGCCGTTTTACCAGCGATAGTAGTAGAAAAAGATATACGGGAAGGGACGTTAAAGGAGTTAATGTTAAACGAAACAATACCTCCAATTTATACACAAATTGCTTGGCATAAAGATAAATGGATGACAGCACCACTGCAGCAATTTATTGATGTAACGAGGGAGTTTTTTACAACAAATTAAGTGGAGAAATATTTATTTTATATAAAAGAAAAAATGGCAATTTTGTATAAAGAACCGATG
Organism: Bacillus sp. RCC_6_1; assembly: GCF_041360755.1. Lineage (NCBI taxonomy): Bacteria > Bacillati > Bacillota > Bacilli > Caryophanales > Bacillaceae > Bacillus > Bacillus sp. RCC_6_1. The sequence continues at coordinate 181,924 of NZ_JBFUPV010000004.1, read as the reverse complement.
CTTGAATATAACAAGTATCGGTTCTTTTATGTTTTAAATAAAGGATGCTATAAAATGTGTATTTCTCAACTTTTTTTCTTACAAGGATAAGTAAAGTTCTTCGTATATTCCAATAATCATAAGGGAATTTACAACGTTAATTCGTTTTTGTAAGATGCCTCTAGGAAGCATGGAAGGAGGGCTGACACAGCAGTATAGGTTGTGTTTAGTATACATAATCATTTTGAGGGGGAATTAAAAATGTTTAAAAAGTTAATGAAAGTATGTGTGTTAAGTGTAGCGAGTGTAGGGGTATTATTTAGTTTTCAAGAAAGTACATTTGCAGCTACTGATCTGAGTAGCTATTATGACGGAAAAAATCCAGCAACAACGAAAGTATATGGGGGAAGTACAACATGTGATGCAGATGGATTTAATGCAAAGTCTACAGCAGTTTATGAAGGTAGTAAAAAAGTAGGAACAGTGTATTTACGTTACAGTAATACATGTCATGCGGCATGGTCTAAGCTTGTTTTAGATCAACCAGCACCTTCTGTTTCTGGAGGAGTATATGCTTACGCTGTTATTAATAAATATAAAAATGGTGTATTCCAAAAATCAGTAGATTCTAATAGTGGTAATGGAGCAATTAAAACGGGGCAAACGAGCACTTATACAGGAATGGTGTTTGATTTAACTGCTGATTTTGGTTATACAGCTGATGCCGAAGCAGTGACGATTAATAATGGTTACGGGAAAACTGGACGTTATTAATAAAGGAGTGGAATCCTGTGAAACTTATTAAAAAGGTAAGCGCATGTCTTTGTCTGGCATTGCTCGTCGTAACTAGTGTGTTTAGTACGACCAATAATGATAAAGCATTTGCAGAAGACCATTCGTATGATGGGAAAAGTCCGTATTACAATAGTTGTGATCAATCAGCAGTAACGAAAGAAAAGAAGTGGATTGATTCAAATTCTTATGTGGAATTAAAATTTAGCACGACGTGTAAAACAGCGTGGGCAAAAGTTACTGTAACTCGCCTGGCAGTTTATAATAATGAAGCTGATGCAAGGATTGTTAGAAAAACAGATGGAAAGGCATACACTTGCGGAAGTGCTGGAGGAAATGGTGTTGTAAATAAAGGGCAAACATCATGCTATACGCCAATGGTATATGATTTAGATCCAAGAAAAGCACAAGCGCAGGGGAAACATGCAATTCCGAATAGTGATGCATATAATTATGCGGAGACTATTTGGTATTGATACGATTATACATGTTTTAAGAGCTGTTATTTGATATAAAAATGAAAGAGCCTTACTGCATTTTATTGTGGTAAGGTTCTTTAAAATTGTTTAATAGATTAAGTACATTCATTTACAAAGGTCTCTCTATATAATCGCTTTTAAGTATGGCCATAATAATTTCATCTGAGTATGTATCGTTATAAAATAAAGATTGACGTAAGGTTCCTTCTTTTGCAAAACCAACTTTTTCATAAGCTTTAATTCCGCGTAAATTATGGCTAAATACTTCTAACTGTAAACGATTTAATGATAGTTGTTCAAAAACAAATCTTAAAACTATTTTAATAGCTTCAGTTCCATAACCTTGTCCTGTTAATGCTATTGAAAGCATTGATATTCTGAATCCTGCTCTTTTGTTCTCCTCATCGATATCTAAAATCGACAACTCTCCAATCATCTCTTCAGTACTTTGTAAACAAATAGCGAAATCATAGCGACTTGAATCATTATTTATATGATCTATATGTTTCGTAATTTGCTCCAATGAAAAAGTGGACTTAGTTCCAGTCATATATCTTATTTCATCATCCATTGTACTTTCTAATATAATAGGAGCATCTAGCTGGCAAAGAGGCCTTAAATAAATTCTTTCGCTCTCTAATCTCATTATAATTTTCTCCTTTAGTTAGTAATTGAATGTATAAATACTTAAACTTTCTTCAATGAGTTACATAAAAAATATGAACCTTAATTCGATGTTACATGAATTTTATAATGGTATGGTATACCTAAAACAAATAATAAAAGTTTTATACACAACAAAATGTATCAACGAGTTTTTTGATCATACTATTATTCTTGCTGCTCATTCCGCTTTGAAATGAACATGAATGTATTAACTAAGGTCTGTATCAGGAGGAGTATATCCAAGGTGCCTAGCCATTGATACAATTTGTCCTTTATGATGAAACTCATGCGTTTCCGTATGAGTTAAAAGCCATAGCGGAGTTGTACTCCAAGGCTCTTTTTGCCACTTTACTTCATTTGCAATATTTTCGAGCCAACGGTCATTGTATTCATCTAAAAACCGTTGTACAGTCTCGTCTACTAACTTAAATCTAGCGCGAACTTTTTTCACATCTGCATGCTCAATTTCGTAATCGCTAGCAAATGAAAAGTCTACTCGCTTTTGTTTAAATGCGAATGATCCAAGCCAGTATCGGTAGCAATCGGCTACATGAATATGAGTCTTTATAATGCTACCGCTCCCGAAATTAGGAACTGTGCTATGTAATTTTTCTACTGGGATTTCTTCCAAAAACGAAAATAGAGTTTCTCTTGTAGAGCTAATAAGATTATATTGCTGTTTTAAAACATGTAACATGAAATTAACACTCCTTTTTTATTTACTAAACTATTTGTGTAATAAGTAATTCTATATGTACGAGAGGTGAACCTTTTTATTATTTTTACTAAGCATATTAGATGTATTTCTTCATTGTTTCTGATAGATTAAACAAAGTGAAACTTTAATGAATTGAACATTCTTAGTTCATAATAAAATGTACATGAAGAAGGAGAACGATAAAATGAATAGAATAATTGGTCTAAAACAATTTGAAATAACGCGCGGGGCATTACTTAAATTTATGGAGACGCTAGATGATAAAACTGTGGATACGCAGCCAGAGGGTTTTAACAATACAATTCGTTGGCATATCGGTCATGTATTAACGGCAGCAGAAGTTTTCATGTTTGGAAAAGAATTCAAACAATTACCAACTGAATATCCAGGTATGTTTGGATATGGATCAAGACCATCTAAATGGACAACAGAAGGACCATCATTAGAAGTGTTAACGGTCCAATTAAAAGAACAAGCAAAACGTATTAAAGAAATTCCAGCAGAAGCATTTGAAAATAAACTGCCAGAGCCATTTCTAGGATTGGAAACAGTTGGTGAGCTTTACGGTATGATGCTTTATCATGAAGCTGATCATATTGGACAAATGAAGGCGATGGAACGTATTATTAAAGCTCTTTAGTCTTAAGTGCATATAACAAGCAATACAGGTGTAATGTTAAATGATATAAACAAAAAAGGTAGATAAATTATTATCTACCTTTTTTGTTTAACTTCTTGAAGGATTAGGGATTATCATCGTGATGCTGATGAAGAAGGATAAGAGGATTTTATAATTTTTATGGTGTGATTATTAATTGTAGTATTCCTAAATATGGAATATAAGTATAATGATAGAGAAGAACTAGAAATAGGGGTGAATACTATGATTACATTAGAGCAAAAGTTGGAGCAATATAAACATACATATGTACAGTTAAAGGGAGAACTAAAATGGAAAACGAGCGATTCTCGAACAGGAATGATGATTGCTGCTATGTATGCAGGTAGTGATAAACTGTTTGATCTCGGACGTTTTTTAGAAATTAGTAGTTATATTAAGAATCAGGTAGGGATGTTTTCATACTTAAAGTCTTATCATCGTTTTGTAGTGGCCGCAACATTAGATATTCACTTTACAGATTACCAGAAAGCTTTTCGGGAGTTTTTAGATTTATATGAACAATTGGTCACTGGTGGGTTTAGCCGGAGTATATTTACTTATCTCGCAGCAGCTGTACTTTTAACAGAAGAAAATGAACAGCATGGCGCGCACATTCAACGCTCGATGCAAGTATATAAACGCATGAAAAAGGATCACCTCTTTCTTACAAGTACAAATGATTATCCGCTCGCGGTTTTATTAGCAGGACAATCAGAGAATGTAGACACACTTATGGACCGAGTGGAACGCCTTTATCAGAAACTAGCGACAGCTGGTTTGCATAAAGGGAATGATCTTCAATTTTTGAGTCATATTCTTTCACTAAAGAAGGATGTCAGGGAAGAACTGTTAGTCGCAAAATGCACAAATATATGGAATTTGTTAAAGCAAGAAAAGGTAAAAGTAAAACAGATGCATTACCCAGCTATCGGGTTACTAGCGTTACTCGAGGATGGAGAAAAAGAGATTCATTCTATTAGAGCATTTATTGAAAAATTGCAGGGGGATAAATTGTTCCGTTGGCATACAGATACAAATATTCTTATTGCTATTCAACTGTTCGTAAGTCAGAAAGGTGAGGAAAGTAAAACTACCAACACAGGTTTACAAACAATGATAGAAGTCCTCATACAAGCACAACAGGCTGCTATGATGGCAACGATTGCCGCTTCATCTGCAGCAACATCTTCTGCTAGTAGTAGTTCATAATGTGCAACTGCTTATACTCTTGTAAATTATAACTCCTTTGATAAGGTTGGTTTAAAAAATATTACTAAAAAAAAGCCCATCACTCTCTAATGATTGATGGGCTAACTGTTTTTACATAATTAGCATTATCTTTTTGATTGCTTCAAATGTTTGAGCTGCGTGACAATCATAATGCTAATAACAACGAGTAAAAACCATGAACTAATTTTGCTTAAGTGAATGAGATTCCATGTTTCCCGTTGATTTGGATATTGCCATGCTCCGAAAAATGTTGCGATATTCTCTGCAATCCAAATGAAGAAACCGATAAGGAAAAAGGAGAGAACGAGTGGCATTTTATATGTAACGCCTTGTAATGAAAATTGTACAAATGTGTGTGTGAAAACAATGAATAGTAGAAAAGTAAAAAAATAGTTTGCTATTTAAAAAAAGTGGGGATATAATATCTAAATGAAAATGATAATTATTATCAATAGTAATTATAAATAAAAAATAATTACAAAAAACAACTGAATATAAAGGATGAAATGAAACATGTTACATAAGTCTACTGTACATGCTGGTAATAACCGCTGGATACATATTAAGTTCATATGTTTCATGAGCTTAACAATTTTATGTTTAATTGGATCTATATTTTTAGCCATTTCATTTGGTGCAAAAGATATTCATGTACAAACGGTGTGGGCAGCGGTTTTGGATTATAATCCGAAACTAACACAGCACCAAATTATTTATGAATTAAGGCTCCCGAGAGTAATTGGAGCAGCAGTTGTAGGGGCAGCTTTTGCGGTTGCTGGTGCTGTTATGCAAGGTGTAACACGAAATCCTTTAGCTGATGCAGGTGTACTCGGAATAAATGCAGGTGCGATGTTTGTAGTAGCACTTAGTTTTGCTTTTTTCCCACATATGCCGTATTCCTATTTAATGATTGTTTCCTTTATTGGAGCTGTCTTAAGTACAGTGCTTATTTTTGTTATTGGATCAGCAACATCAGGCGGGTTAACACCAATGAGGTTAACGATTGCTGGAGCGGTTATGGCAGCACTTTTACATTCATTAAGTTCAGGTGTTGCGATTTATTATGATTTAAGCCAAGATTTAGCGTTTTGGTATGCTGGTGGTGTTGCAGGGGTTAAGTGGGAACACTTGAAATTTTTAGTCCCTATTATTCTTATAACGATTATTTTCGCGACAATGCTAGGGAGATCTATTTCACTCATATCAATGGGAGATGATGTTGCTACAAATTTAGGAGTGAAAACGAACCGAACGAGAATACTAGGGATGATTATAGTAGTTATTCTGGCAGGTGTATCTGTTTCAGCTGTTGGCTCTATTGGATTTGTAGGACTAGTTATCCCGCATATTGCTAGAAAATTAGTTGGTGTGAATTATCGACTCATTATTCCTATGTCAGCATTATTAGGTGCTATGTTATTAGTTTTAGCTGACCTAGGGGCAAGAACAGTAAACCCTCCTAAAGAACTGGCGATAGGAATTATGGTGGCTCTTGTTGGAGTTCCGTTCTTCCTCTATATAGCACGTAAAGTTGGGAGGGAGTTGTAAGTGAAGAAGATTTTAAACACAGATAAAACGAGAGCCGTTACTGTAACTACAATATTTGGTTGTATTAGTATCGCTGTCATTTTGCTTAGCTTAAATACGGGGACACTTAGCATTGCACCGCTCAAAGTAATTCAAACGCTTTTCGGTCATGGTGATTTTGAGAGTGCAACCGTGCTGTACGATTATCGTATGCCAAGAATTATAATCACAATGTTAGCTGGTATTGGCCTTGGGATTTCCGGTGCGATTTTGCAAGGGTTATCAAGGAATGCGTTGGCCGATCCTGGTATTCTTGGACTGCATTCAGGTGCATCTTTCGGGCTAATTATATTCGTTACTTTCTTTCATTCTATTAATGAGAATGCATCGATATTAATACCGTTATTTACATTTGGCGGAGGAGTATTAGCTGCATTTCTTATTATTTTACTTGCGAGTGATCGATCAAAAGGTTTACTTCCCATTAGACTTATTCTCGTTGGTATTGCGGTTTCAGCTGGCTTTAGTGCAATTTCGTTATTTTTCTCTCTCAAGTTAAATGATGAGACATATACATTCGCTTCTAGATGGTTAGTTGGTAACGTGTGGGGAAGGGATTGGATTCATGTCCTTGCATTATTACCTTGGATTTTCATACTAACTCCGTATGCATGGCTAAAATCTAAAACGTTAAATGCATTGTCACTCGGTGATAGTGTGGCAGCGGGACTTGGTGTTTCTGTTCAAAAAGAACGGTTACTCCTTTTAGCTACAGCGGTTGGATTATCTTGCGCGAGTGTATCGATGGCAGGAGGGATTGGTTTTATTGGTTTAGTTGCTCCGCATATCGCAAGGAAGTTAGTAGGTACTACATATCAACACTTTCTTCCTTTAGCTGGCATTATCGGAATGATTATTTTAGTGCTAGCAGATACGATAGGTCGTTCTATATTTGAGCCAAACTCTATTCCAGCTGGTGTAGTAGTGGCCGCATTAGGAGCACCGTATTTTCTTTATTTACTTACAAAAACAAAATAAATACTTCAAAGAGGAGAACATATGAAAAAGAAACTTACTATTTTATTTAGCATCATGTGTATTTTAGTATTAGCAGCATGTGGTCAAACGACAGCCAATGAAGAGGCAACGAAAAAAACGGAAAAAAGTAATGACCCAAAAATTGCTTCAATGTCTATTCATTTAACGAATGATTTACTTGCATTAGGAATTACACCAGTAGGTTCTGTTATTGGTGGAGATTTAAAAGATTTCTTACCGCACGCTAAAGAGAAGTTGAAAGATACGAAGAAGCTTGGTGTTGTAACAGATCCGAATATGGAAGCGTTACTTCAATTAAAGCCAACTGACATTTATGTTGATGAAAAATATGCTGGTAAAGATGTAGCGAAATACGAAAAAATTGCAAAAACGCATACTTTCAATTTAGATGAAGGTACATGGAGAGACCATTTAAAACAAGTTGGTAAACTTGTAAACCGTGAGAAAGAAGCGGATCAATATATTCAAGATTACGAAGAGCAATCAAAACGAGTAAAAGGTTTAATAGATAAAGAGCTAGGTAATAACGAAAAAGTAATGGCAATTCGCGTTACTGCAAAAGAATTACGTGTATTTAGTACGAAAAGACCGATGGGACCAATTTTATTCCAAGACTTAGGATTACAACCTGCAAATGGTGTAGAGAAAATTGATGGAAACCGCCCTTTCGAAGTCATTTCACAAGAAGTATTACCTGACTTTGATGCAGATGCGATTTTCGTTGTTGTAAATAGAGATGATAAAGCAAAAGCTGCATTTAAACAACTTCAAGAAACACCAATTTGGAAAGACTTAAAAGCTGTTAAAGGCAAGCATGTATATATTATCAATGACCAACCATGGCTTGACTATTCTGCTTTAGGTAACAAAATGGCAATGGATGAAGCAGAGAAAATGTTTACGAAATAATATAGTTTTGCTATTAGGAAAGGCCCTCTAAATTTGGAGGGCTTTTTATTATTGTTAGAATAAACGAAAAATTATACAATGAAATTAATTTCGTGTAGAGGAGATGTGCCAATGTCAGCGCTTATTGTAAGTATCCCGTTTATAAAGCAGTTTATGGAACAAGGGGATAAATAGGCTAAAATAAGTATCCCCGTTATTAAAAAAGGGGGAGTTTGAAATGACGATGAATCTTTTTCAAAATAAAATTGTAAAATTATCCGCTATTAGAGAATCAGATGCTGTAGTAATGGTTATGTGGCAAGAGGATAGTGAGTATTTAAGAAATGTCGATACAGATGTAGCGTTTCCGCAATCGTTACAAGAAATAGCAAGTGATGAGTTATTAAAAGGACGGAGATCGAATAGTGTTTCTTTCATGGTAAGGACAGTTCAAGAAGATCGCTTAATTGGTTTTGTGGCGATTCATGGTATAGAGTGGAATAACAAAACAGGTTTATTAGCCATTGGTATAGGAGATGCGAATGATAGAGGAAGAGGATATGGGAAAGAAGCAATACATCTTATTCTAAAGTATGCTTTCTATGAATTGAATTTACACCGCATCGGTCTCGATGTTATTTCGTATAATAAACCTGCCATTGCATTGTATAAAAAGATGGGTTTTCAAATGGAAGGCTGTATGAGAGAAGCGGTTCAAAGAGATGGGAAGTGTTTTGACCGTATGATTATGGGGATATTGCGGGATGAATGGATAGAGCTGCAAGGTTAGAAAGTACATTCGAAATTATATATGTAGTATGCAGGAGATATAATGGTAATTGGCGAAAATTTACAGTGTGTTGATTGAATTTATAAGGAGTCATGTAAAATGAATTTAGAAAAGGCAAAACCAGTAAATGAAGAGGTCGCCGAATTAAAAGAACTTATTAAAGAGTTACACGGAAGTGTGCACCAACTTCAAAGTGAAGTGCAGCAACTAAGGCACGAAAGACCAGTTGTTGAAGTGAGAAAAGGTGTTCAATTATCACCAACAATTGTCGGACAAATTGGTGGTATGATTTTAGGTGGTTTAGCAATTATCGGTATATTTTGGTGATGAAAAAAGGTTTGCAGCACGGATGCTGCAAACCTTTTGTATTTGACGATATAAATTCATGCAATACAACTTTTACATTAAATAACGTAAATATATATAAGCATGTGATAACAAGAGTGCAACAATAGTTAATGGTAAACCAATTTTTAAGAAGTCCATATAAGAGAAGCCATGTCCTTCACGTTTTGCAATACCAGCAACGACTACGTTTGCAGATGCACCGATTAGTGTTCCATTTCCTCCTAAGCAAGCTCCAAGAGATAACGCCCACCATAGTACTTCGATTTGCGGAGAATCGACAGATAGTCCGAGTCCTGTAGCTAAGTCTTGAATAAGAGGAATCATCGTTGCGACAAATGGGATGTTGTCGATTGTCGCAGATGCGATGCCAGATACCCATAAAATAAGTATAGCTGCGAATCCGATGTCACCGTTTGTTACGTCGATTACTTCTCTTGCAAGTGAAGAGATAAGTCCGATATCAATTAACCCGCCAACGAGAACAAATAATCCGGCGAAGAAGAAAATGGTTACCCATTCAACATGGGCAAATACATCTTCAATATCATGTTCTTTCACGCCGATTAACATAAGAAGTGTAGCGCCTGTCATCGCGATAACAGCAGCGTCTACATGAATAATCGAATGAAGTACGAAGCCTAAAATAGTTAGTCCTAAAATCGAAATAGATTTTAAAAGGAGGCTTTGATCTTTAATGTAATCTTTTTCGTTTAATGCCATTAGTTTTTCGATTTGTTCAGGTGTTGTTTTTAGTTTGTTACGATACATGAAGTAAATAATGCCAAGTGTCACGATAGAAATAATAATTACGATTGGAGCTAAGTTAAGTAAAAAGGCGTTAAAGTCTAAATGCTTGTTTGCTGATCCAATCATAATATTAGGTGGATCACCGATTAATGTTGCTGTTCCGCCTATATTTGAAAACAGCACTTCTGAAATCAAATAAGGCACAGGATTTACTTTTAAAATACGTGTAATGGATAATGTAACAGGAACGATTAATAAAACAGTCGTTACATTGTCCAAAAATGCTGATCCGACAGCAGTTAATAGGGATAGTAATAATAAAATGCGAATCGGTTTTCCACCAGCTGCTTTTGCCGCTTTAATGGCCACAAATTCAAAGACGCCTGATTGACTCGTAATATGTACGAGAATCATCATCCCAATTAAAAGGGTAATCGTTTCCCATTGAATATGTGATGTGAAAGCAGTATGTAAATCTACAACTCCAAAAATAATCATAATAGCAGCACCGAATAGTGCGATTACAGCACGATTCAATTTCTCAGAAATAATAAATCCGTACGTGATTAAAAATACGGCAATTGCAAAATAATATTGCCAATTTGCTACTTCATGTGCTGACTGTTCCAATCATGTCACCTTCTTTAAATTATGTATTCAATTGTCGAAATGTATCTCGCTGCAATAATACGGGATAAAATATATTGTAGCAAATTCAAAAAAGAAAGAAAACTATTTAACAAAGTGAAGGAAAAAATGTATTTTTTACATATCATATAAAAAATATAAAAAACACAGTGCAAATTATTAGGAAAAGTGAGCGTTGTCCTCTAATATAGAGATAGCAATTTACATTATTTTTGCGTAAAATGGTTTAAAGAGGTGAATTCCGATGGAAATAGTAAAAGATAGTTCTCTTATTCAAAATGAAATTGAACGTTTTGTAAATAAAGATGTATATATTCATTTAGAAACGACAAACGGAGCGTATGCATCACACATAAATGAAAAGATGATGACAGTTGGTGCTTTCATTCGAAATGCGATTATCCGTTTTGAACGCGGGAAGATAACTGGAACAAATCCATACCGAGTTGGTTTGAAAATGGATCACGGTTGGGTATATGCTGAAGGTATTACGCACTGGGAAGTAGACGATCAAGAGCGTTTATTATTAGCTGGACATGATAATTTAGGTCGTCTAGCAGTTGCACTTGAGTTAAGCTTAACACCATTTAAGTAAGAAGGAGGGAAACTTATGGAGAGACATGTACTTGTTGTATTTCCGCATCCAGATGATGAAGCATATGCTGCGGGAGGAACAATTCGCTTATTAACAGATCAAGGAGTACCTGTAACGTATGCATGTGGTACTCTAGGACAAATGGGACGTAACATGGGTAAGAACGTATTCGCTAACCGTGAAACGATTCCACATATCCGTAAGAAAGAATTGAAAGATGCTTGTGAAGCGATGGGTATTAAAGATTTAAGAATGCTTGGCTTCCATGATAAAACGTTAGAATTTGAAGATGTTGATTTCGTTGCTGACAAAATTGAAGCAATTATTCAAGAAGTAAATCCATCTCGAATTATTACATTTTATCCAGAGCACGGTGTACATCCAGATCATAATGCATTTGGCCGCGCTGTCGTTCGCGCTGTATCACGTATGCCAAAAGAAGAGCGCCCAGTTATCCATGCTGTTGCGATTACGAAAAATCGTGAAGCAGTATTAGGAGAACCGGATGTTGTAAATAACATTAGTGAAGTATTTGATCATAAATTAACTGCATTAGGTGCGCACCGTTCACAAACAGAAGCAATGCTTGAAGACACGCATGCAAAAATAAAAAACAAAGATGCAGCAACATTAAAATGGCTGCAACTTGAACAGTTTTGGACTTATAAATGGGAGTAGGCTAGAAGGATACCTTCTAGTTGCTCTTACATAGAAAAAGCGCCGTCACTTGTGATGGCGCTTTTTCTTGTTGAAGACTATATATTTCTTAGGGTGCTTCAAAATTTTTAAATTAACGTGCAGTATAGCCTCCATCAACAAGAAGTGTTGTACCGTTAACAAAACTAGCATCATCACTTGCTAAAAATAAGACAGCTTTAGCGACTTCTTCTGGTGTTCCAAGTCTGCCTTGTGGATGAAGTGAAGCTAAATATTCTTTCTGTTCAGGATTAACACTACCAAGTAAAGGGGTGTCAATATAACCGGGGCACACCGCATTAATACGTATTCCATATTTAGCGTAGGCAGTACATAAATTTTGAGTTAATAGTTTCACACCACCTTTTGCAGAGGAGTATGCTGTTGGGGTAGGTAATGAAACAAAACTATGAATCGAACCAGCGTTAACGATGACACCACCTGTACCTTGTTTAAGGAATTGTTCAATCGAATATTTATCAGAAAGGAATACCCCAGACAAATTAATATCAATAGTTCTTTTCCACTTTTCATAGGATAATTCGTTTGCTGGTGCATCATCAGCAACGCCGGCATTGGCATACATAATATCTAATTTACCGTATGTACTTACTGTCTCATGAATTAGCTGTTTAATATCTGCCTCTTTTGTTACATCAGTTTTAATAAATAACGTATTATATCCATGTGCATTCAATTCATCTGATAGTTCTTTTCCACGTTCAGAAAAGTCAGCAATAACTACTTTTGCACCTTCTTCGATAAAAAGACGAACAGTAGATTCGCCAATTCCACTTGCACCACCAGTTATGATTGCTACTTTGTCTTTCAATTTCATATAAACCTCTCCATTCATCAATGAATTTAAGTCGAATTTTTAAATCTGGTTATATCACTATTAACCTTAAATAGTAAGTAGATCGAAGAAAAAGCTCGCGTTTACTTAATTGTGAGAGTGCTATTTTTTCTTTAGTGTACTTTTTGATACAGTTATGGACGAAAATATTAATTTGGTCAATTTTATCATTAGATTGAATATTTGGTAAAGAGCTCTCGAACAGAGCGAGTACGGATGCTGAAAAATTAAAATAAACATGCAGTATTATTTGTAGGGTAAGGAACAAGGGGGGAGAGAAGCATAACGAAAACTACTACTCTAGTTAAATAGGAAAAAGCCTTGCAGGGGGGCAAGGCTTTAAACAGGGTATTAAAAATTATTGATTTATTAAGAATAACTTCTTCTTGTGAATAAACTAATTTTAGCATGATAACTCATATGTATGTGTTACGAATTTGTGAATAAAAACTCAATGATAAAAGTATGAGTGAAAGGAAATAATGTATTTGAAATATGTATTATTACAGAAAGTTCAGTTGAAATAGTGAGGAAAATAAAAAAGTGCAATGAGCAAAATGATTAAGAGACGAATTATATGAAAGATTAGTTGAACGCCTAATATTTAATTTGTTTTACTATATTATTAATTCCGATGATACAAAATTCAAGAAATGACTTATCAATATAAAAACAAAAAGTCCTTAGAATCTACGGCTTTAATATGAAAAGATTTTAATCATTGGGCATAAGGGAATTCTATATTGATTGGTTGAAAGAGGGGATTTGTATATGTAATTTCTTTTTTCATTTAATTCTTTAGAACCTATTTTTAATAATGTATATAAGAAGCGTATATTTTGAATTATTTAATAGAATAATATATATTTATATTGATTTAGTGATTTTAGTTTGTTAAAAATGGGGAAATCGATATGAAGGTTAAATTTGCCGTAATAAAAGATGAGAGCTTTGATTGTAGTTTATTGGAAACAAAATTATTGAAAACTTTTAAAGAAGTAGATTGTGAAGCAGATATTGTAAAGGTTGAGGATGAAATTTTTGAAAACAATGATGTACAAACGCATTTATCAGAAATAACCATTCATGTTACTGGAAAAAATATTGGATATAGATCCGTTTCAGCCAGTATATTTATTGTTCTAGAGAGTTTATCAATACAGCTATTTCGTATTCATATTAGTATACTTTAAGCAGTTCAAAAATTGGCTTCTTCAGAAAATCATACTGATTATATGGAGTTGTAAATATGAAAACAATAGAAATTATCGTAGGTGCTCCCGAATGGTGGATTGCACCTTGTTTGTTGTTAAATAAACAAGGGATTCCTTTTCTAATTTTAATGTATCTCAACGCTAATTTATAAATAGAAGAATGGAAACATGTGAGTAATTCAATTAGATTGTACAAAAAATTTGGTACGCGGATATACGCAATGTATTCACAGGTAAGAGGGTTGTCTCATAATATATATAGATTTTTCTATTAAGATGAACAGAGGGTGTGAATATATGGAAGATGTTTACGCTAAAATTGACAATCTCAAGGCGGAGCAAAAAGAAATTATGAGAGACATTCGAAATTTAGAAACGCGTACCACTATTAATGAGAAAGACATAGCAACAATCAATAAGCAATTAGAAAAAATAAGTACAAACACTACTTGGATTTTGCGAATTATTATTAGCGCGATAATAATGTCAGTTTTAGGATTAATATTAAAAGGAATGATTTAGTCTTGTGAAATAGGACGATATAAAAGAAAGAGGGGAACTCCCTCTTTCTTTATGTAAATGAGAAACTATACCTTTTCCGTTTCCTTTTCGTCTGCATACTTATCCTCTAAGGAAATTAATAGAGGGATTGATATAGTTACTAGAATGATTAAAGTAGTTATAAAAGATTTAGAAAGAGAAAAAGAACCTTCAATTAAAGGTGATAAAAACTTGAATGAAAGTATACTTGTTATGAAGGAAATTACTAAAAAGCTAAAAAGAGAGGTATTTTTATTCTTTATAGATGCCTCTATAAAGTCTTTAACACAGGTTATTACAACAAATATAGTTAATATGATAAGAGAAACAAAATAATGTGTTAAATTCGTCATACTAATAGTAGAATCGTCTATTATGTAAGCAAGTAACTTAGATACTAATATTCCTCCAAACAATAAAATAATAAAAGCAAGTAATCCTTCCGATATATAAGTGCTGAAATTGTTTTTCTTGTTAAAAAGCTTATAGTTCAGAGTAGATTGGATTATTTGAATTAGGAATAGGGTAATAATCCATACATAATACACAAAGGGTAATTCTCCTGAGAATAGAGAAATTAGGAAGTTTACTACTGTCCTTAAAATTTCAATCATTACGAAAATCCTCCTACTTGTTCAACTTTATGACATTAGGAATATATGAGTCTATCATTTTATAATCAGGTTCATTAATTCAAACTATTTCTAATTATTCCATAATAAGGCGTTCATATCAAGTTGTTATCTTTTATGGCGTTTATTATTTGTTCACTAATATAAAAAGAGCATTCGAAATGATAATACTAGAAAAATAAAATTAATATGTAATATAATTGAAAAAGTATATTTAAAAATCGATGTTAATATTACCCTCCTATAAGTATTAACATACGTAATTGAGGTGTTTTCTTTGTTGTTTTATGACCGGATTTCTATAATGGCCCCTCCTGTTCCGTAGCTAAGGAAAGTCTTTTTATTTCTGAGATTTTCAAAGTTATAGGAGGGTATGAAAAATGAAAAAAGTCTCAGTACCATCACTTTTGTTAATGATTATTCTTGTCGCATTTCCGCAAATTAGTGAAACGATTTACACACCGTCTTTACCGGACATTTCAAAGGCGTTACATGTAAGTAATAATGAGGTGCAGTTAACGCTTAGTGTGTATTTTGCTGGATTTGCTTTAGGTGTATTTTTTATTGGATGGCTATCAGATATAATTGGCCGTCGCCCAGCAATGTTATTTGGAATTGTCGTATATGGCGCTGGGAGTTTCTTGTGCTTTATTGCAAATTCCATTGAAGTTTTATTGGTAAGTCGTTTTATTCAAGCGTTTGGAGCAAGTGCAGGATCAGTTGTGACGCAAACGATTCTTCGTGAAAGTGTAGAAGGGCATAAGAGGCATGTTATGTTTGCTCAAATTTCAGCAGTCATTGCTTTTACACCAGCGATAGGACCGTTAATTGGTGGCTTTCTTGATCAAATGTTTGGATTTAAAATAGTATTTTTAAGTTTAGTAGTTATGAGTATCGGTATTTTTCTGTATACGTTTGTTTCTCTTCCTGAAACAAAAACGGGCTCAGTAACGAATAAAATAAATGTATTTTCAGTCTTGAAGAGGTTAATTACAAATCCAAAAGTGGTAACGTATGGGCTATTAATTGGAGGAGCAAATGGTGTTTTATTTAGCTATTATGCAGAAGCGCCGTTTATCTTTATTGAATACTTTCAGTTATCGCCTAGTATGTATGGCTTTCTAGGAATTGTTGTAGCGTCTGCTTCTATTGTTGGAGCGAAAATTTCAAAACGTTTACTTGCTACTTATAAACCAGAGAAAATTATATATATCGGTTGTCTCGTAATGACAGGAGGAGCTATCTTTTTATCTGTTATTACGTTTGTGGGATCAAATCCGAATGTAATATATATGGTTGTATTTTTAATAGCGATGTTTATATTGTTATTAGGGATTGGAGTAGCGTTACCTAATTGTTTAAGTTTAGCGTTAGTAGATTTTCAAGATGTCATTGGTACAGCTGGTGCATTGTTTAGTTTAGGGTACTATGTAATTGTAACGATGACAATTTGGGGAATGAGTCAGCTGCATACAGGCTCGTTAATGGTGATGCCACTTTATTTTCTGGTTATAGTAGTTATAATGGCAGTGTTTACTAGGGTGTTTATCTTTTGTAAGCAAACTTCGAAATCGATTTAAATATGAAATCATAAAAGAGTCTCATTTTTTAATGAGACTCTTTTATATTTTATCCCGTTGTTTTGAGGCAGAAAGGTTTCTGCCTCAAAATTTGGCTGGGGTAAAGAAGTTAGTAGTTTATTAATATATTAAATTTCTCATTGGTATATAAATTGAATGTGTGGGAAATTACGTTATTAACTATAAAGGTTGAAGTATTTGAGATATGAAACCGAGGAAGATAGCATCTCCTCGGTTATTTATATTGTAATAATATACATACCGGAATCATATTGAACAGATGTATTTTATTGTTAATTTAGTTAAAAATTAATCTTACTTATGTATAATAATTTATTGAAAAAATAATTGAATTTTTCAGATTAATGAATTAATATAAGGTAAGTAATTTTAAGATTTATAGAATATTGGAAGATGAAAGGTTTTGAGAATTTTATTAGGAGCGCAAAACGATTTTAGGATAGCTTTAAAGCTAGTGTAAAATGACGTTTGCTTCATCATTTTCAGGGCCGAAAGGAGTTAGGGGAAAGCATCTTGTGTTAAAATGCGGCTATGAATCATCTAAGAGGGGGAAGTGAAGTGGCAAACAAAGAATTGAAAAGAGGTTTAGAAGCACGTCATATTCAAATGATTGCTTTAGGCGGAACGATTGGTGTTGGTTTGTTTATGGGATCAGCCAGCACAATTAAATGGACAGGTCCGTCAGTAATGCTTGCTTATGCAATTGCAGGTATTTTCATCTTCTTCATCATGCGTGCCATGGGAGAAATGTTGTATATGGAGCCAAGTACAGGCTCATTTGCGACATTCGGTCATAAGTATATTCATCCACTAGCTGGTTATATGACAGCGTGGAGTAACTGGTTCCAGTGGGTTATCGTTGGGATGTCAGAAATTATCGCGGTTGGAGCGTATATGCAATATTGGTTCCCGGATTTACCAGCTTGGATACCAGGTATAATTGCAATGGTTATTCTTGGTGCAGCTAACTTAATTTCTGTGAAGTCATTTGGTGAATTTGAATTTTGGTTTGCGATGATTAAAATCGTTACGATTCTATTAATGATTATTGCAGGATTTGGCCTTATTTTCTTCGGAATTGGTAACGGCGGAGAAGCGATTGGCATATCTAATCTTTGGTCAAATGGCGGTTTCTTTACAGGTGGTTTTTCAGGATTCTTCTTTGCATTATCACTTGTAGTTGGAGCGTATCAAGGTGTGGAATTAATCGGTATTACTGCTGGTGAAGCGAAGGATCCAAAGAAGACACTTACAAGAGCGATTCAAAGTACAATTTGGCGTATTTTAATTTTCTACATCGGTGCTATTTTCGTTATTGTAACTGTGTATCCGTGGGATCAATTAAGTACAATTGGTAGCCCGTTCGTAGCAACTTTTGCGAAGGTTGGTATTACGGCAGCAGCTGGCCTTATTAACTTCGTTGTTATTACAGCAGCAATGTCTGGTTGTAATAGTGGTATTTATAGTGCTGGACGTATGCTGTATACGTTAGGTGTAAATGGACAAGCACCGAAATATTTCACGAAACTTTCTGGAAATGGTGTACCTTTATTCGGTACAGTTGGTGTAATTATCGGTTTAGCGGTTGGTGTTGTTTTAAGTTATATCGCACCGAAAAACTTATTCGTATATGTATATAGTGCGAGTGTACTTCCTGGTATGGTACCATGGTTCGTCATTTTAATTAGTCAAATTCGTTTTAGGAAAGAAAAGGGAGCAGAGATGAAAGATCATCCGTTCAAAATGCCATTTGCTCCTGTAACAAACTATTTAACAATTGCCTTTTTAATTATGGTATTAATCGGAATGTGGTTTAACGATGATACACGCATTTCATTAGTTGTAGGTATTATTTTCTTAGCTATCGTTACAATTAGTTTCTATGCTTTCGGAATAGGAAAGCGAGCTCCGTTAGACGTTCAAAATAATAAAGAGATTTCAAGTAAATAAAGAAGAGGCTGTTCATCTGGAACAGCCTTTTCTTATTGTTGTTATTTGTCGATAAATCGATATAATTTATCGAATCGTTGATATAATTTGATTTGTGATAGATATATTCGAAAAATCGTTAATATAATTTCACATACTACCTATCACTATCATGATTAAAATTTCTCTAATACGATTTTCCCAATGGTGTGCCCGCTTTCAAGTAGTGCATGTGCTTTTTTTTAGTTTTCAGCGTTAATCGGTGTTAATGTTTCATTTAAAGTAAGAATTCTTTACTTCTATATTATAGATGGTGAAATACTACTATGTAAAAAAATACCCTTTTTTTTTATGCAAGCTGTACTGATAGTCTAGAAGGAGTTTATTTCTAAAAAGAAGAATTTTTTACTGTATTACTTTATCCAAAACTAAATGTAAAGGTGGATACATAATGACAGTAAAGAAACTTTATTTCATCCCAGCAGGTCGTTGCATGTTGGATCATTCGTCTGTTAACAGTGCGTTAACACCGGGGAAACTATTAAACTTGCCGGTGTGGTGTTATCTTCTGGAGACGGAAGAAGGTCCTATTTTAGTAGACACAGGTATGCCAGAAAGTGCAGTTAATAATGAAGGGCTTTTTAACGGTACATTTGTTGAAGGACAGATTTTACCGAAAATGACTGAAGAAGATAGAATCGTGAATATATTAAAGCGTGTAGGGTATGAGCCGGACGACCTTTTATATATTATTAGTTCTCACTTACATTTTGATCATGCAGGAGGAAACGGTGCTTTTACAAATACACCAATTATTGTGCAGCGAACGGAATATGAGGCAGCACTTCATAGAGAAGAATATATGAAAGAATGTATATTACCGCATTTGAACTACAAAATTATTGAAGGGGATTATGAAGTGGTACCAGGTGTTCAATTATTGTATACGCCAGGTCATTCTCCAGGCCATCAGTCGCTATTCATTGAGACGGAGCAATCCGGTTCAGTTTTATTAACGATTGATGCATCGTACACGAAAGAGAATTTTGAAGATGAAGTGCCGTTCGCAGGATTTGATCCAGAATTAGCTTTATCTTCAATTAAACGTTTAAAAGAAGTTGTGAAAAAAGAGAAACCAATTATTTTCTTTGGTCATGATATAGAGCAGGAAAAGAGTTGTAGAGTGTTCCCGGAATATATATAGTGCAAAAAGTCATGAGTTCGCGTGCTCATGACTTTTTCGTTTAAATAATTTTTTTAAATAAATTATAAACTTTTTTTGAACTATCTTCGTTTAACTGATAGTACGTAAGGTTTACATCATCAGGAGTATCTTGCTGCGCAATCATCACTTCGCTGCTGTGATGATCAACTACCCATATGAAATATTTTTTATAAGTTCCATCCTCGAAAGTAATCCACATATCACAATCTATTAAATCTGATCCTTCTTCATCCAATGTTAATTTGCCTTTTTTTGCGGTATTCATACTGTTAATAAACGTTTTTAATTCACCTGTTTTTGTGAGAAAGATATCCTTTTTTGTTTTAATTGATTCTACATGTATATCTTTTATTTCCTGTTTACCTAAAAAAACAGGAGGCTCATTTGGATCTCGCGAGCTTGAAATAATAGTAGCTTTCTTTTTCGGTTTGTTTGCAGTATAGAGATCTTGAATAGATTTTCCCGAGTTTATAAACCATACAATTCCACAAATAATCAATACGCTGCCTAGCAATAAAATAATTTTTTTAATAGGATTTTCTCCTCTCTATTACTTCGTGTGAAGAGCTTTTCTATTAATATATGATAGGTAAGCGTAAAGTATTATAGTTGAACTTGGTTATGCTTCACAGTTTTTATCGGGCGATCTATGAGTAAATTGTAAGTGAGCCCAATTAATACGAAAATGCCACCGATAACTTTCCCGATCGAGAGTTCATTTGTCAGGAAGAAATCAATAATAGTCCCCGCAAATAATTGTCCGATAAAGATGAGTAATGTTAAATAAAAGGCTGATATTTTAGGAGTAATATAGTTGGATAATGAAATAACGATAACGCCTACTAATCCGCCTAAGTACACGGCGATAGGAATAGATTGCAACGTATGAATAGGGATATACAATGAATCTGAACTGAAAATTAAAAATAACATAGAGAAAAATAATCCAGTAATATAATTGAAAAACGTGCCTTCCCAGTTTCCAATTTCCTTTGCTAAATTCGCGTTAATAATTCTAGCAACGACGATAGAAACACCAGCTAAAATAGCGATAGTAATATATAACATATTTTTGCCCCCATTAATAAATTGTCATGATAATAATCCCAGAAGAGATGAATGCTAATCCAACTAGTTTTTTCTTTTCAAACTTTGCAACTTTCATTCCTAATAAGCCGAAATGATCGATAATGATGGAAGCAATGGATTGGCCGAGTAAACTTAATGCGATCGTAATAGAGGCACCAAGGACGGAGAAACTTATATTATTAAAAAGAACAGTGAATACTCCAATCGCTCCAGCGCTATATAAAAAAAGCGGAATACCTTTATCGAAATGAATTTTATGTTTGTTTATGATTAAAACGAAAATAACTGCAATTAAACCGACAAGGTGAATGACAACGCTTGCTGTATACTTTCCAATTAACTCGGATAAAATTCCATTCAATGGAAGCATAACGGCGATGAGCACACCAATAAAGACAGAAAGAAAGTTATACAATGTAATATCCCCTTTATATTTCATATTTGTAATGACTGTATCATGCTGAAATTGTGTATTGTTATGACATATGTCATAGTGGAAGAAGAAAATTTTGATTACAATGGGGATGAGTTGTAAAGGTGGGGAACTATGAAGAAAGTATGTAATTCTATTAAATTAGCAGAGTATATAAAGCAAAATAATATTGATTCATTTTTTAGTCATGATATGAAGCCATATATGGAACTTATATTTTTTAAAAAGAATGAGTTTATTTGTAGAGAAAATGAAGAGATAGATTATTTATATTTCTTTGTTGAAGGAAAAGCGAAAGCATTTAACACATTAAGTAACGGAAAATCGGTATTATTATGTTTTTACGATAGTTTGCAGTTACTTGGAGATGTGGAGTTAATTCATTCTCAAAGAATCACTTCAAACGTACAAGTGATGGCAGATTCGTATTGTGTGGGTTTACCTTTAGGAAAGGTGAGAAATAAGCTATTTCATGATGCGAAATTTTTAAGATGTATTTGCGGATCATTAGCACATAAATTAAACCGACTTTCCAAAAACAGTACAATTAATTTATTGTATCCGCTTGAAAATAGACTTGCGAGTTACATGTTAGCAGCAGGAGAACGAGCAGTTCAGCATGAAAATAGAATTGTGTTTAGTGGGAATTTAACGGAAATAGCGGAGTTGTTAGGAACGAGCTATCGGCATTTATTACGTACTTTGAATCTCTTTTGTGATAAAAATATAATTAACAAAAACAATGGTTGTTTTGAAGTAGTGAATGTAGAAGTTTTGCGGGAATTGGCTGCGGATGTTTATAAATAATATATTAAAGTAGGGATTAAGATGAAAATAGCTATAATTTCAGATATCCACGGAAATAGTCACGCTTTAAAATCGGTATTAAAAGATATTACACGTCGCAAGGTCGAAATGATAATAAATTTAGGAGATAGTGTGTATGGGCCGTTAGATCCTTTAGAGACAATCGATATATTAATGAGTAGCGAGATGATACATATTAAAGGTAATTGTGATCGCATGCTTTGGGAGACAATACAAGAGCAGTCTGCTACACTAACTTTTGTCCAAAATCAATTAACAAAAGATCATATAGATTGGTTAAAACAACATCCTTCACAATTTATTGTAGACGATATGTTATGCTGTCACGGTACGCCAACTTCAGATGAAGTGTATTTGTTAGAAGAGATGAATGAGAATGGTGCAATATTAAAGAATGAAAAAAATATAATGGATCAACTCCAAAATATAGAACAAAAAATAATAGTATGTGGTCATACACATATTCCTAGAGTTGTTTATTTAGCGAACGGAAAGATCATTATAAATCCAGGAAGTGTAGGACTTCCAGCATACAAAGATGAGTTACCTGTTATGCATAAAATGGAATCAGGAACTCCGCATGCAAAATATGTAGTGATAGAAAAGGTTTTGGGAGAATGGACAATTGAACAAATTTCAGTTCCTTATAATTGGGAAGAAGCTGCTGGATTGGCTGTTCAACAAGAAAGATATGACTGGGCACAGGCGCTAAAGACTGGGAAGATAGAATGAAGGGGAGTTTACTTTATGGTAAACTGCTCTTTTTTATTTTGAGTAGATATTGAATTATATAAAAATAAAATGTTATGATTATGGAAACGTATGAATATATGAACAAGTATTCATATGTAAAGGAAGGAGGGATTAGAATGAAAGACCTAATTATTATTGGAGCGGGTCAAGCTGGATTAACAATGGGATATTACTTGAAGCAAGAAGGATATAATTTTTTATTACTTGAGGCAGGAAACCGAATTGGGGATTCATGGAGAAATCGATATGATTCTTTGCAGCTTTTTACCCCAAGGTCTTACAGTAGCTTGCCGGGTATGGCGTTAATAGATGAAAAAAATGAATTTCCATGTAAAGATGAAATTGCAACTTATTTAGAAGAATATGCAAGACATTTTCAATTACCGGTACAATTACAAACGGAAGTTCTAAAAATAAAGAAAGAAAAAGAAATATTTGAATTACATACTCCTACAGAAATTTTACAAACGAAAAAAGTTATTATCGCATCAGGTGGTTTTCAGCAACCATTTATTCCCTCAGTTTCAGCAAATCTATCATCACATATTTTTCAAATACATTCATCACAATATAAATCATCACCGCAAATTCCACAGGGGAAGGTACTTGTAGTAGGTGGCGGAAATTCAGGAATGCAAATAGCAGTAGAACTTGCAAAAACGCATGAAGTTATGTTGTCTATTAGTCATCCTTTAACGTTTTTACCGTTACAACTTTTTGGAAAAAGTATTTTTAATCTGCTAGAAAAAATGGGTTTATTGTACGCTGAAATAAATACAAAGAGGGGAAGATGGTTTCAGAAGAGAAAGGACCCTATTTTCGGTTTTGAAGGTAAGAAACTTATTCGTAATGGAGCAATCAAACTGCAAGAAAAAGTAGTAAGTGCATCAGGAAATAACATTATGTTTCAGAATGGTGATATTTATAGTGCAGAAAGCGTTATATGGTCAACTGGTTTTGTTCAAAATTATAATTGGATTGAAATTGAACAGGCAGTGAATGAGAAAGGATTTCCTAATCATATAAAGGGAATCAGTCCAGTAAAAGGATTGTATTATATCGGTTTACCATGGCAATCTCAAAGGGGTTCCGCACTTATTTGTGGTGTAGGAAAGGATGCAGCGTATGTACTTTCTGAAATCAAAAAAATAGATCAGTAGCGATAACTACTGATCATCCATATGTACATGAATTAGGAGAGGTCAAACATTTATTAACTTTATTATAATAGATTTTCACGGAATTAAAAACTGAAAATTCAAATTTAATGTTGAGAAAGTTTTTTGTATCGAAATATATGAAAGAATAGGGATTTTTATTGAAACAGAAAAAGATATTTCTATTTTAGTAAATTATGATATAGTCTAAATAAGCGTGTTTTTCCATAAATGTAATTATTTTCATTGTAGTTTTGTTTATATGAGGGAAGGAGAAGTAATTATGAAGTTTGATGATCAACGCTTATTAGGAGTCCGATTAGGTTCTGTACTTGTGACAGAGGAAAATCAATATTTAGTAATTAAGAAAAAAGATCATTATGCACTGTTAAATATACATAATTTAGAATGCACACATGTTGAAGTGCAGTTAGAACATTTGGAAGAAATGTTGCGGGAAGATTTCCAAGAAAGTATAACGGAGATTATCGCACCAGAACATATAAAAATTGTTGCGAAAAATGTTATATAGATAAAGAAGCTGGAAGGAACAGCTTCTTTATTTTCATTATTAGGATAACGTTGTTACAACCTCACCAATGATCCCTTCCATTTGATGAACACCTAAATCGGAATTGGTCATAATAACAGCACCATTCCCGCAGTATGGATAACAAACCATCATACATTGAAATCCAACGCCCCATCCGAGTGAATAAACCTGTAATTCTTCATTAGAATCATCTAGAAAAACACCTAATCCAGTCCATTTTGAGCAACCTTGAGGAGAAATCATGTCTAGTACAAATTTTTGAGAAAGTTTTAGTTTGCCCTTTCCTTGTAAGGAATGAATGATTTCAATGACTAAAGCTGATAAGTTAGTGAAATAAAACAAATGAAAGTTAGTAAGGGGGAACATTTATGGAATTCTGGATGGTTATACTGATATTAGCCTTTGGTTTCATTTATATCGCTGAAAAATTAGCTACAATTGAAAAGAAAAATGATGCGCGTTTAAAGAGAATTGAAGATAGATTACAATTAATTACGAAAGAAAAGGGAATTGTAGAAAGAGAACCTGAAATTAATAAAGAACTACGCCAGCTTGTAGAAGAAGGAAAAAAAGTTACAGCAGTTAAGAGAGTAAGAGAAGCTTTTGGTTTTTCCTTACTAGAAGCGAAGCAATATGTTGATAAATTATAAAAAAGATCATCCATTTGGGTGATCTTTTTCACTGCGCCATGCGTGTATTTACATAAGGGGCGATAATAAAGTGTCCAATTATATGGAACAAACATTTGAGATGAATTGTCTAATATAGGTAATAACTATTTAGCTTGAAAGAAAGGGTTGATAACATGAAAAAGAATACGTTGTTAAAAGTAGGATTATGTGTAGGTTTACTAGGAACAATTCAATTTGTTAGCACAATTTCTTCTGTACAAGCATCACAAAAGGTAGAGAAAACAGTAATAAAAAATGAGACGGGAACCATTTCAATATCTCAGTTAAACAAGAATGTATGGGTTCATACGGAGTTAGGTTCTTTTAATGGAGAAGCAGTTCCTTCGAACGGTCTAGTTCTTAATACTTCTAAAGGGTTAGTACTTGTGGATTCTTCTTGGGATGACAAATTAACGAAGGAACTAATAGAAATGGTAGAAAAGAAATTTCAGAAGCGCGTAACGGATGTCATTATTACACATGCGCACGCTGATCGAATTGGCGGAATAAAAACGTTGAAAGAAAGAGGCATTAAAGCGCATAGTACAGCATTAACTGCAGAACTAGCAAAGAAAAATGGATATGAAGAACCGCTTGGAGATTTACAAACCGTTACAAATTTGAAGTTTGGAAATATGAAAGTAGAAACATTTTATCCAGGGAAAGGGCATACAGAAGATAATATTGTCGTATGGTTACCGCAATACAATATTTTAGTTGGAGGCTGTTTAGTGAAATCTACGTCCGCGAAAGATTTAGGAAACGTTGCGGATGCTTATGTAAATGAATGGTCTACATCGATTGAGAATGTGCTGAAGCGATATAGAAATATAAATGTAGTAGTGCCTGGTCATGGAGAAGTAGGGAACAAAGGATTACTTTTACATACATTGGATTTATTAAAATAAGAAATTGTAGAAATACAAAAGAGAGGAGAAATAATTTTCTCCTCTCTTTCTTCTAACTATATTTAAATGCTGAATCTGTTGATTACGTCAGCATATATTACTGAGATTTTAATTCCAAGTATACAAATACTAGTACTGTCATAATTGCTATAACAACATAAGTAGCATCAAGCATTATAAGTGTTTTTAAAGTTTCAGTCATCGTAATTCACCCCTGTTATAAAAATATAACATGATCTTTTTATTGATTAGATAAGAGATCATAAAGATAAAATGTATATGAAATTTCTTAAGTAGCTTCTATATAAATATATCATATAAATAATGTAAGTAATGTTAAGATAATGTAAATGTATTGTAAATAAAAAGGTTTACAATAAAGACTTTAATAAAAAATGATAGTTCCTTAAAATGACAAATGCGCTCTTCTTTCTATTGAATGATAGAAAGAAGAGCGTATTTTTATATCTATTTCATATGTGATGAATTGCAACTATTTGTACATGGGATTCAAAAATTTTTTCGTTGTATATATTTCTCCAAATTAATTAGCTATTTAAAAGTATCGAAAGATGTGTGTACACTAATGCATATTTTTTAGTGTCAATAAAAATATTATGTCAACAATATGAACTGTCACAAATCTTTATATATTATTGTGATTGATATCACATCACTTTTTTTCAATGGGTATTATGCTTAAGGTGTAATGAATGATTGGGAGAGGGTGGGATGATATGTTTTGTTATCAATGTGAACAAACGCCAGCAGGCGGATGTAAAGTAATGGGTGTGTGCGGCAAGAATGAAACGATTGCGAGTTTACAAGATACGATTGTGTTTGGGCTAAAAGGAATTGCAGCTTATCGCACACATGCTGCTCAGCTAGGATATACGGATGCATTTGTAGATGCTACAACACAAGAAGCTTTATATATGACATTAACAAATTCTAACTTTAACGAACAAGAGCATATTGATATGGCTATGAAAGTGGGGAAATCAGCTTTACGGGTGATGGAATTATTAGATGAGGCACATACGAATCATTTTGGTGTGCCAGAGCCTGTACAAATTACACAAAATCGTGTAGAAGGTAAAGCAATTGTAGTTACGGGTCATAATTTATTTGCACTAGAAGAACTATTAAAGCAAACAGAAGGAAAAGACATTAATATTTATACGCATTCTGAAATGCTACCAGCACACGGATATCCGCAGCTGAAAAAATATAAACATTTAAAAGGAAACATCGGTAAGGCATGGTATGATCAAAGACGCCTTTTTGAAAAATTTACTGGTGCCATATTAGCTACAACGAACTGTGTTATGCCAATTAAAGGCTCGTACTCTGATCGATTCTTTTCATATGACATTGCAGGTTTAGAAGGTGTACAAAAAATTGAAAATGATGATTTTACACCATTAATTCAAAAAGCACTAGAACTTCCAGAAGTACATATGGAGTCGGATGAACAGTTAGTGACAGGGTTTCATCATAATACAGTATTATCATTAGCTCCAGAAATTATTGATGCAGTAAAAGAGGGGAAAATAAAGCGTTTCTTTGTTATCGCCGGTTGTGATGCACCGGGAAAAGGCGGAGAATATTATCGTGAATTAGCAACGTCACTTCCGCCAGAAACGGTTATTTTAACAACTTCTTGCGGGAAATTCCGCTTTAATGATGTGGATTACGGTGTTGTACCTGGTACGGAAATTCCGCGTTACATTGATTTAGGACAGTGCAATAATTCAATTTCTACAGTGAAAATAGCGGCTGCTTTAGCTGATGCTTTCCAATGTGAAGTGAATGAATTGCCAGTAAGTATTGTGCTATCATGGTTTGAACAAAAAGCGGTTGCCATTTTACTCGGGCTATTTAGTCTTGGGATTCAAGATATTCGCATCGGTCCAAAGGCTCCTGAATTTATTTCACCTGGCGTGCTTGATGTATTACAAGAAACATTTGGTTTAAAACTAATTACAAATGCAGCAGAAGACATGGCTATGATGTTATCGTAACGGAAAAGATGTTTTCACTTAATTGTAGCTTTATAAATCATTTGTATGTGTGTGAGTAAACGTACATACAAATGATTATTAATAAAGAAAATCGCTATATCTATAAATTTTATAAAGCTTTTAAAGTGTAACACCACATGCCCATCACCTTAAGATTTTAAGTATCCCCAAAACGAAATTTCTACATGAATATCTATAATTTTACCTCTTTTTCATTTGATTTGAAAATAAGCTTTCTATTTTTAAAAACCAACGATACCACCTCAAATTATATGAATAAAATCCATTCATTTATTAGGAAAATGGATTGAAAATAATAAGGTAGACTAAAAAGTAAAATATTATTTATGATAATCATTCTTTTATAAAATTTAAATTGGAAATAGCCCTACTCATTTTGATTGCGCATTTTCAAAATGGAGGGGCTTTTCTTACTGTAAAATCAATAACTGCAGCTTATTTTGTTGAAAAAATTCTCATTCTTATTTTGAAAGTGATATGGGTACATTTACATGCACATCAATCTTTTATGATGAAGTGGCCCTTGAATATATTATTTTTTATTGACAGACATAAAAATGATTTATTTGCTATATTGATAATTTATAGACGTTATAATAAAATGTTTACGTATATGTAAACTTAATTTATTCTTGTTTGGTTTTATTGTGAGGTTAGGCAGTGTTAATAACAATAAAATAATGAATATATCACCTGCAAAAAGAATGCAACCAATACGGAGAAGATGATTTCGTTAAAAATTCGAAAAATAAGCGTTATTAGCTCTTGAAGAAAAATGACTAGAAAAATTATAAGCATATGGAAAATAGGGTTACACAAAAAGTCCTAAAGGGGGACGGAATTATGGAGAAAAGAAAGTATTCAGTAACACCACAAGATCGAATGAATTATGTATTAGGTCTTTATTCTGCAGATCAACAAATTAATGCAGTTCTTTATTTTCCTGTAGGTATATCCAAGGAAATACTTGAAGAATCAGTAAGGATAACGTTGCAATTGCAACCAGTTTTGAACAGCCGGTTTGTAGAAAATGATATTCCTTACTGGGAGGAACATTCATCTGACACTAACTCATCTATTTGCTTTTTTGCAGAAGGAAATAATCAAGAACTTGAAATAATGGCAATAGATTTTATTAAGGAACCTGGTGATCGTATTCAGGGGCCTATGGTTCAAACGAAATTATTACGGGGCACTACAACAGATATGTTAGTTGTGAAATTGTCTCATCTATGTTCAGATGGTGCAGGAGTCAAGGAATATATTAAATTGCTTGGAATGATATATACTCACCTTTCATTGGGACGGTCTAAGAAGCAAATTATAAAGGAATTTGATGAGGGAAATGAGAGTTGTCGAGATCAATCACATGTATTCAAATACGCTGGAATATCGGACATAAAAAGTGCGTATCGTCCTAACCAAGAACAACAGGCATCGTTATGGTCTTTTCCATCTCAACCTAACAAAAATAAATTTCCCCAAATGTCCGTACGGCGATTGAGCCATGAGCAAACTCTACGTTTAACCCAATGGACAAAAGCTCAACAGGCTACCTTGAATGATGTAATCATGACTGCATACTTCCGAGCTTTATCACATTTCACTGTGTATGCAGAACCTCGCACTGCAGAAAAAATGATTGGCTTGACAATTGATTTACGTCGATATCTGCCTAATAATACAACTGGTGCTATTTGCAACTTATCCGGTATGGAAATGCCAGTGATTAAAATGGAAGACGATGAAACATTTAAGCAGACTCTTGTTCGAGTTAAACAATCAATGGATAAAATAAAGTCTCAAAATCCAGGTCTTTCTTCAGCAGCAGGAATGGAGTTACTGGCAGAAATGAAGCTATCTACAGTGAAGGAAATGTATAATCAGCAATATGAACAGGCTGTACAGATGGGGATGGCGTTGCCATTACTGACAAATTTGGGAGTAATCGCTGAGGAACCTATTCAGTTTGGTGAAATTCAAGCTGAGGACGGGTATATGACATCACCTATTATGTATGCACCATTCTTTTCAATGGGAGCAAGCTCTTATAATGGAAGGCTTACATTTACGATCGGTTATCATGCGCCGGATACATCAAAAGAAAAGGTAGAAAAATTTTTAGATAGTGTTGCTAATCCACTATCAGAAATAAAATAAAAGAGAATATAGAGAACAGATTTCTAATAGAATTGTATTTTGGAGGCTCGTATCATGTACGGATAATCTCTGGAAATTTTCTCTGACCGCACTTGCCTTTATGCTTTATATGCAATGGGAATGGTAGGGAGAAACAATTTGTATCGTGAAAAAACAAGATATAACGGTATGAAAACAATAAAGCAGAGCTGATTTAAATTACACTTTGAATCAGCTCTGTTTTACTAGTTTGATGGCCCTTACAACAAAAAAGGAGGCTGTATCCGGTTAGGGTAAAGCGGATTTTTAATTTTTTTGAAAATAAAGTTGACATCCACAACTACTTAGTCATACAATGTAGTTGTAATAAGTAATACTGAATAGTGTGGTTTTACTCAAAAGCTATTCAGTAAAAAATTCGCCTTAGTACTCTGTGATACTGAATATAAGTCAGACAGAATAGGGGGTAAAGGAGGATCAGGACATGGAAAATTTAACTGAAATGCTAAAAGGTTCACTGGAAGGGTGTGTACTGGAAATCATCAGTCGCCGTGAAACGTATGGCTATGAGATTACCCGCCATCTGAATGATCTTGGGTTTACCGAAGTTGTGGAAGGTACGGTGTATACCATCCTTGTACGATTAGAGAAGAAAAAGCTTGTGAATATTGAAAAGAAACCATCAGATATGGGACCGCCTCGTAAGTTTTATTCATTAAATGAAGAGGGCCGCCAAGAGCTTGAATTGTTTTGGAAAAAATGGGATTTTGTATCGTCAAAAATTAACGTCTTGAAGTCAAAATAGGTTCATAAGATAAAATGTTCCGGCCGATACTTTGGGAATTTCTTGTTCGGTTTTATAAAAAAGGAGGAAAATAAGATGTTAGAAATGTTTAAAAAGTTAATTGGTGATAAAAAAGAGTACAAAATGATGATGGCACGAGTTGAGGCTCTGCCAGAGGACTACCAATTTGTATTTAAGAAAATTCAAAACTACATGTGGAATTTCTCAGCGGGTAACGGGATGGATATGTTACACATACAGTATGAATTAATCGATTTGTTTGAAGCTGGTGCAGCAGAAGGAAGACAAGTGCTTGACATTACTGGGGATGACGTGGCTTCCTTTGCTGACGAACTAGTGGCAAATGCTAAAACTTACGTCTCCAAGTATCGTGAAGATTTGAATGAAAGTATTATGAAGAAATTGAGAAAAAAATAAATGAAATAAGTAATACCGACTGATTAGCTGGTTACACATATGAATTGCCACCATAGCTATTCAGTTATATTTTTAGCTTGGTACTAAGTGATACAGAATATCAGTGGTACTAAATAGATAGAGGTAAATAAATTATCTCCGCAAAACATTTTTATAGGGAGGAAAAAAGTATGAGTAATGCAGCGATTTCTATAAAAGGCTTGAAAAAATCCTTTAAAGACAAGGAAGTTTTAAAAGGGGTAGATTTTGAGGTGCAGCGTGGAGAAATTTTCGCGCTGCTAGGCTCAAATGGAGCGGGAAAGACGACAACGGTTAACATCCTTTCGACGCTAATGAAGCAAGATAGCGGTGAAGTAAGTATTTGCGGATTTGATGTACAGCGTCAACCAGACCATGTTCGTCAAAGTATCAGTTTGACAGGGCAGTTCGCAGCTTTAGACGGTATGCTGACAGGGAGGGAAAACTTGATAATGATCGCCAAATTACGTGGTGTTTCCAATCCCGCTCAAGTTGCTGACAATCTACTTGCAAGATTTAGCCTGACTGATGCGGCAAACCAAAGGGCAGATCAGTATTCAGGCGGGATGAAGCGCCGGCTTGATATCGCGATGAGTTTGATTGGGGCGCCAGCAGTTATTTTTCTTGACGAACCAACGACTGGACTTGATCCTGAAGCGCGAATCGAAGTGTGGGATACAGTCAAGGAACTTGCTGGTAGCGGTACAACTATTTTGCTTACGACTCAGTACTTGGAGGAAGCAGAACAACTGGCAGACCGTATCGCTATTTTGCATGGCGGAAAAATTATTACGACAGGTACTCTTGCTGAACTAAAAGAGATGTTCCCGCCAGCAAAAGTGGAGTATATCGAGAAGCAACCGACATTGGAAGAAATATTCCTTGCGATCATTGGCAAAAAGGAGGAGATGTAAATGAAAAGTAAAACAGGTGTATTACTAGGTCGTTTAATGCGTAACATTATGCGCAGTCCGGATACAATTATTACAGTAGCGATTACACCGATTATGATGATGCTATTATTTGTCTACGTGTTTGGCGGCGCAATAAAAACTGGAACGGAAAACTACGTTAATTATTTATTGCCGGGAATTTTGCTAATGGCTATCGCATCCGGTGTAGCTTACACTTCTGTGCGACTCTTTACGGATGTAAAGAGTGGGCTGATGGCACGTTTCATTACGATGCCTATTAAGCGTTCATCGTTATTGTGGGCTCATGTTTTAACCTCTCTTGTTGCTAATGTACTTACTATCGTTGTAGTTATTCTTGTTGCGCTCTTAATGGGTTTCCGTTCCAGTGCGAATATTCTAGATTGGCTTGCAGTAGCTGGGATACTAGGAATGTTTACGTTAGCGATAACATGGTTGGCTATCATTCCAGGGCTGACGGCAAAGTCTATGGAAGGGGCGACAGCCTACTCGTACCCACTAGTTTTTCTTCCATTTATTAGTTCAGCCTTCGTACCTACCGAAACGATGCCAAAAATTGTTCGTGTGTTTGCGGAGAATCAGCCTGTAACTTCAATCGTGAATGCGATTCGTGCTCTTTTATATGAAGGAACTGTTGGAAACGATATTTGGATTGCGCTCGCTTGGTGCGTCGGAATTATGGTTATTGCTTGCTTCTTTGCTAGTAAAGCATTTAAACGTCAGCTAGGGTAAGTGAATGAAATCATCCAGAATAATATATTTTTTTGAAAAAGCACGGGAAGATTTTTCGTGCTTTAATAATTCATTCATACTTCGCTTAATTGTAGTAGTTTTAAAGTAAATAGGAGAATAACAAATTGAATACACATGCCTGTATGGTATGTTAACACTTAACTAAAATGACTTGTTAATAAACAGAATATTCCGTGTAAATATAGAGGTTATCGTAGTGATGTGTTATATTTATACTTATAAGGTATATAATGTATAAATTAATCGTTTAGGGGATGAAAAAGGGAGAGGTTCAAATGAAATGGTATTTATATACTCTCAAAAACTATGCGAAATTTAGTGGGAGAGCTACGAGAAAAGAGTACTGGATTTTTACTTTATTTAATAAGGTTACGTTTTGGTCATTAATATATTTGGCCTCTTATTCTTCGTCGGCCTTTTACTTAAGAGCCAATATTACCTTGCTATATATAACAATTTTTATCGTTCCTACTCTGGCAGTGGAAGCTCGTCGATTACATGATAGTGGAAAAACAGGATGGTGGCAGCTATTAAATTTTGTGCCATTTGGAGGAGCGGTTCTACTTGTGTTTTGTATCATTGAAAGTGATGAAGGTGAGAATAAGTATGGACCAAATCCACATTCAAATCTTAAACAAGCAATTTAATGTGTTTATAGAAAACTCTAATATAAAAGGTAGGAACTAAAAGTTAGTTCCTACCTTTTTTGTTGTATTATTCATAGAAGCCTCGTTAAGTAGTGATCGCTTAAACTCAATATTTTGAGGTTTAACTGATCACTACTTATGGGGAATATAAACATAATCGCTCTTGTAAATCTTTTAATATTTCTTCAGGCATTTCCCTAATTGTAATATCCTTCCCTAGAAAAAGCAGCCAATTTATTATTTCCGTCACTTCATCGGGATTGTTAACATTGATAAAAGTTTTTAAAATGGCTGTGGATTGGTAAGGATTAGTATAAGATATTGAAATTTTTAAAGGATGGTATTTTTTGAACTGGGCAATTGCTGTCGGACCAAGTTCAAGTACAAGGTTAATTGCTTCAGCCTTCTTACTTAGTTTTTCTAAAATCTTTTTCTTATTGAGCCTTTTATTCGTCGTGTATGGTTCGATATTGATGAGATCATCGACAGGAAACATTAACTTCTTTTCTTCTTTTAAGTCAAATCCTTCAATAATCCAATGGCTTTTTTCTTGATAAAGGTGTAATAGATAAATTGGATAAGACTTAATTTCTTCATCTTTTTTAATGGTAATCAATAAATGGTTATCCAAAAGAAGGATTTGAATGAGTTTTTCTAACATAGGATGGGGGAGATCAGAAAGCTCAAGTAGATCGGGATTATGAGGATTAGTTCCTTGGAACAGCAAGAGTTGATTTAAAAGAACAAGGTCATCCTGCTGGGTTTCTGAGATGAGTCCTAGTAGTTTTTCGGCTAAAGATTGACGACTCTTTAGGTAGGGAAGTTGTTGATTCCTCGTAGCCATAAAGGCAATAAAAAGAGCTTTCACTTCATTATCAGTAAAGCGAACAACGGGCAGGATAGAATTATGCATAACAAAATATCCACCCGTTCTCCCAACTTCAGCGACAAGTGGCATTCCCATAGCTTCAATTTCTCTAATGTCTCTAATAGCTGTCGATCGTGATATGTTAAATTCTCGTATGATTTCAGAAATTGTAAAGTGAGAGCGGTTGTTAATATATCGCATAATTGTATTGATCCGTTCAACTTTTTTCATTTTGGTCTCCTAAACAGTATCATTTTTTGACATGGTTTAAAGATATTATAAACGTATCAGATGAAAAGATAAATCGTTTGATTAATAAAAAAAGAGGCAGGTTTTGTATATGAAAAATTATACTATAGAAGAAAAAGATAGCTTTATTGTGTTAGGTATTGGAACTGAAATTAAGAGTGAGTACACAGACTTTGCTGGAATAAATAAAGAAAAGGAAGACTTTTGGTCGGCTGTTAAAGAAGATGGAAGGCTGGACACTTTAAAAGCTTTAGCGACAAATGAATACATTTTTTCTGTGAGCGAAGCGGTGAATAACAAAATGATGTATTATGCGGGTGTCATGACAGAAGCACAAATAGAAGAAGAATCTAGAGTGATTCAGTTTCCGAGGGGAGAATACTTAGTAGTAAAAGGGGAAGACAAAACAGCTGAAGAGTTAAGTAATAAGTTGACTGGCATCGCCTTCGGTCAAGCTTTACCAGATGCAAATGAGTTTGCTTATGTTGGTGGACCAAATACGACGGTTGAGATGGGGAAAAGAAACGGCTTAGTGTTTGGTGAAATGTGGATTCCAGTTGTAAGGAAGTAAAGTGATAAAAGATACGAATATGGGAAGTAGAGGCTAACAATCTTGGAT
The DNA here is from genome assembly GCF_041360755.1 of Bacillus sp. RCC_6_1. Taxonomy (NCBI): domain Bacteria; kingdom Bacillati; phylum Bacillota; class Bacilli; order Caryophanales; family Bacillaceae; genus Bacillus; species Bacillus sp. RCC_6_1. The sequence continues at coordinate 146,220 of NZ_JBFUPV010000004.1, read as the reverse complement.
TGTTGGCCTTTTTAACATGAATATAATATTCATATGTCTATTGTATTTTTTGCGGCAAGATTAAATAGCTTTTTTGTTACTTTACAATAAAGTATACTTAATATCAGTAATTCATATAATTAGGAGTGGTTTCTATATTTAGAGAAAATACAAAAAGGATACTTCTGTCATTAGTAACAAATCCAATACTAATAATTGTATACGGGATCTTTTGCTATGAGTTGGCCTTATACTGTAAGTACGGAAGAATGAATTATAATATTTACATTTTGTTATTATGTATAGTACTTTTTATATCCATAACTACATTTACTACAATGCGGGTGATAAAAAATAGAGAATATGAATCTAAAAAATTAACAAATTCAATAGCATGGAGATCCATTTCTATTATCATTATTGTTGCAATTACATCATTTTATGGGATGCAGATTTATAAAAGTGCAATAAATTACAATGGCAAATTGGCATGGTTTATAGAAAAGTTAAAACATGAAAGGTCAGTTAAACTTAAACATAATAATATATATAAATCTGGAGTAGAAGGTATTTTTGAAGATATAAATAAAAAATATCCTTTGCCAAAGAAATTGTATATGGCAACTGATTTTGATCTTACATTTCATTCAGATGGAACAATCACAGCGTTTGATACATTTGTTTATGGGAAAAATGTTGATGGGAAAGAAGAAACTTATTTAATCTCTTATAATAAGAAGAAATCAGAAGATATTACTATAATACGAGATGGATATGCAAAGCCTGATTATAATGATGATAAATTAGTAGAACCTTTAATTAAAACGGTTAAGGCGATCCCAGTTAAGCAAACGGTCAAAAAATGGAATGAAAGTAAGTATGGGTTGATTTATTATGGAAAAAGAAATTGGGGATCCAATACAGAGGGAATTATTAATATTACTGAGGATGGTAAGAGGCAGAGTGTTAAAGAAGCAGCTTCTGATATCATTGGATATACTGTATCTATATTTGTCCCTGGAAAAGAGAAAGAGCTAGTCCCTGCTAGATATAATTTAATAAGTGACGCAAGTTGGAGTAAATCAAAGACGCCTCCAAAAGAAGATATGCTTAAAGAGAAGGAACAACAAGATTTAAAGAATGAAAAAGAACAGTTTTTCCTATCGAAAGAAGTTGGTTATAAACTAAATATGACAGATAAAGCATTAGGGAGCGCCTTTTATTCATTAAGCAAGACTAGTGATGAAGGGAAAACATGGGAGGTTATCAATCCAGACCCATTTAATGGGGGGATTGGTAGTGTATCAGGAATCATTTTTATAAATGATAAACTTGGGTTTTTAGGAGCAATTAGGCCTTCTGGTAATGAAGGAGAGTTATATCGCACAGATGATGGGGGAGTATCTTTCAAAAAGGTAGAATATCCGCCGCATGAAGTGAAATTAGATCATACACAGTCCACAATAAGTCCTTTTGATTCTCCTAGTATGCCATATGAGAAAGATGGGGTTTTTAATATGTTAGTTGGACAAGGGGCAGATGGAGACTACAATGGCGATAGTAGTGCACTTTATCAATCAAAAGATAACGGAGAAACATGGGAATTTGTAGAAGAAGTGAAAAAGAAATAATCAGAATGTCTTTTTGAAAAATAAGGTAACTACTGAGCTATACATTTCATTTAGAAGTTTGGTAAGGAGTACAGTTCCAGCCATGAAGATAAAAATGGATCTATACCTCGCTGCCTTTCTTTGTTTTATTTCTTATGCTTACTATCAACGCTATATTTATAGAAAGGTATTTTGGTGATATACAAAAGTGGATTCGAAATATTACATGTTGCTTTGCTTTATTTGTAGTAGTTTTAGTAGCTCTACGGATAGGTTACTTTTGACTCCAAAGATTGCTATTTTGTATGTATCACTTCTACCTCAATTTGAAGATCCAGAGAAGGGGTCATTACTTTTTCAAGGTGCAGTTTTGGGCCTTACGCAAATCATTGTTAGCTTTATAGTTAACCTTGTAATTGTATGTACAGCAAGTAAAATTGCGAAATGCACACGCCCAACGGCAGCGTTGGCTTATGGCAAGTGTTTTAACGGGGCTTGCTGTACGTCTTGCTTTTGAACGTCGACAGTAAGAGCCTCTTTACCTTCAGTTTCTATAATATAACCTAATAAATATTAATATAAGTTATGTATAACAGATATTTACCTTATAAAATAAGGGGGGCATATTATGACTGAGATAAACGAATCTTCAGGAGTCAATTTGAAAAAAGATGTGAAGTTTTCTATTATAATTCCTGCACACAATGAAGAAAAGTACATTAGAAAATGTTTAGATTCAATTGCAAAGGCATCAGAGGCATATAAAGAGCAAACGGAAGTTATAGTTGTTTTAAATCGTTGCACAGATAAAACAGAGGAAATAGCAAAATCTTATAATTGTGTTACATTGAAAAATAACGATAAAAACTTATCTAAAATTCGAAATGCAGGGGCTAAAATAGCTAATGGAGAAATAATCGTCACTATAGACGCTGATACCATAATGACAGAGTCTATGTTGTCTAATGTAGATAAATATTTAGCTTCAGGTAAATACATTGGTGGTGGGGTAAATGGAAAGTTTGAAAGAATATCTTTAGGAATATTTCTCTCCGCAATGTTAATAATCATCCCCCTACTTTTTAAGTACGGAGCTATATCTGTAGGGATTTTTTGGTGCTATAGAAAAGACTTTATGGCAATTAACGGATTTAATGAAAACATGCTTATGGCAGAAGATGCAGATTTCGCTAAACGGTTAAAAGAATGGGGAAAGAAAAATAATAAGAAATTCGGTACTATTAAAAATGGAATGATAACTTCATGCAGAAGATTTGATACATATGGAGACTGGACTTTACTTAAAAATCCAAAAGTAATTTTAGCTTATCTAAAAGGAAATGATAGAAAATACGCAGATAAGACATATTATGATAACCAAGAAAGATAAAAATGGAGAAAACCGGTAGAAAATAGTTAGTGCTTTTTTAGATATAATGAGAATCCAACTTAATTTAATAGATATTATAAGAAAACCATCAATTTGATTACCCTTTTTCAAATTGATGGTTTTTATTTTTGAAATAAATATGTATTTTTTTATGAAAATATTTTTTGACCCCCATAAAACTTTGTACTCCTCCGAATATGTATAGTGAAAAAAATAAATAGAAGAAAAATGACTATGAAAGAATATAGAAGTATTAATAAAATTACTAGATTAAGTGGCATCCAAAATGGAAGGATGAAATTACCAATTATATAGAGAAGAGTTATTCAAGGATTGCAGATAAAATAGAAAGAGAATAAGCAAAACGAACGGTAGAAAATAAGAAAGTAGATAAAAATACAAACTTAACTTTAGTGCCGAGAGAAAAGGAAAATTATTAAGAAAACGTTGGGAAAAGTTAGACTCGAAAAATATAACTAACAGCAAGAAAACAAGACCGAAGAAAAGTACCAAGAAAATCTGGTTAAATGGTCACTTGTGTAGTGGCCATTTTGCTATTTGAAGGAGGCTGGGAGATTACAAGTGTTGAGTTTAGTAATGAAGATCTTAAGAAAACCGAAAATAGAAGATATCGTATGTAACATACAAAACAACGAAGAAGACAAAGAAGCGTTTATCGTACAGTATCAGCCTTTTATTAGAAAATCAATCTCATCTGTCTGCCGTCGATATATTACAGAACAGGATGATGAATATAGCATTGGATTGTTTGCTTTTAACGAAGCAATTGAACAGTATTCCTATACAAAAGGAAAATCCTTTTTAGCGTTTGCTGATCTTCTTATAAAAAGAGATGTAATTGACTATATACGTAAGGAGTCTAAACATAACTTTGTCTTTTTAAAAGAAGATGAGCAAGAGGAAATGTTAGAAATGCAAGTGTCGCTTACGGAGTATATGAAAGAGATGGAAAATAGTAACCGTAAGGAGGAAATTCTTCATTTTCAAAGTGTGCTAGCTGAGTTTAAAATCACATTCTCAGAGCTTGCTAAAGAATCTCCTAAGCATCGTGATACACGTGAGCACTTAATAGAAATTGTGAAAATAATTATAAAAGAAGAGGAAATGATGGAAGAGCTGTTCCGAAAGAAAAAGTTACCGCTTAAACAGATTGAACCGCGTGTTAGGGTAAGTCGTAAAACGTTGGAACGACATAGAAAATACATTATTGCAATGTGTATTATTTTTGCAAACAACTATACATATATTCTGGATTACATAAGAGGGGAAAAGCATGATGAATAAAGGAATTGTGATGGATATAAAAAAGCATAGCGTAGTTGTTTTAACACCAAATGGAGAGTTTATTACGTGTAAAAGAAAAGGGGATTCTTGCATAATCGGGGAGGAAATCTCGTTTGATGAGCAAGAACAAAAAGCATCGCATTTTTCGATTCCTTCCTTTTTAAAGCCTGCATCAATACTTGTTGCTTGTTTTCTATTTGCAGTGCTGTTTTTCTACAACCAACCAGAAGAAAAAGTATTTGCTTACGTCTCAGTTGATATAAATCCAAGTTTAGAGGTGAGCGTAACAAAGGATTTTCGTGTTATAGATTTGCAGGCTTGTAATGATGATGGAAGGCGTATTTTAAAAGAATTGAAGCAATGGGAAAATAAACAATTACAAGAAGTAATACGTACTATTATAAAGCAAAGTCAAGAGGATAAGTATTTAACGAATGATAAGCAAGTTATGCTAACAGCTGTTGCAAAGGACAAGGCACTAGAACCACTTTTGGAAAAGGCAATGAAAGAATTAAAGAAAGAATATGAGCTAAAACATATTACAGTTGAATATCAAAGTAGCACAATGCAAATACGAGAGAATGCTAGAAAAGCTGGAATTGGCACAGGTGTTTATATAAAGCAAGAGAATGAGAAGAACAAATCACTTACGCCTCCTGTCACCCCGTCTAATCCGGTGGAAAACGAAGAAGAGGTGCAATCACACCCGGAGTCATCTCCTGATGCAACACTCGATTTGTCTCCTGTAAAAGAAAAAAAATATGAAAAGCAAGAGCAGAAAGAACAAAAGAAAACAGAGGAACAGCCATCGAAGCAAATAAAAGAAAACAATGGAAGAGGATCTCAGCAAGAAAATAGAGGGAATCAACAGGAGAATAACAGTAGAGAAGCTCAACAAGGAAATAATGGGAATCAGCAAGGGAACAACGGAAGAGGATCTCAACAAGGGAATAATGGAAATGGGAAAGGGAACAACGGAAGAGGATCTCAACAAGGAAATAATGGAAATGGGCAAGGGAACAACGGAAGAGGATCTCAACAGGGAAATAACGGAAACGAGCAAGGGAACAATGGAAGAGGATCTCAACAAGGAAATAATGGAAATGAGCAAGGGAACAACGGAAGAGGGTCTCAACAAGGGAATAATGGAAATGGGCAAGGGAACAACGGAAGAGATCCTCAACAAGGAAATAATGGGAATCAGCAAGGGAACAATGGAAGAGGATCTCAACAAGGGAATAATGGAAATGGGCAAGGGAACAATGGAAGAGGATCCCAGAAAGAAAATGACGGAAACGAGCAAGGGAACAATGGTAGGGGGTCTCAACAAGAAAATAGAGGCCACCAGCAAGGGAATGAAAAGAAGAATCAATAGAATATGGAAGTGAGAGATTCACTTCAAAGCTAAAAGGATTTATTCCGCTATTTGCTGGGCAGGCCGATTGGTGAGGGCTGATGATTAGTGGGGGATGAACAAAACCCCCACTGATTAAAGTTGCACTTTAATATTCTATAGTTCTATTAAGAAGGAGTATGTGAAAAATATAATGGAGAAAAACATTCAACAAGAGAAAGATAAAGAAAAACCTGTTTTTTATGATCCGAAAGGAAGGAGAAACATAGCCTTTATTTGGTTTCTATGTATCTCAATAGTTAGTGTAAGTGTTGTATTTTATTTTTTCTTTCAAAGTATTTTTTCAACACCAGAAATTCCAAATATGAATACCGCTGTACAACAAGATACTAAACTTGTACCAATTAATCAAAAACTTAGTGATCAGCAGTTAAAGAAGGAAGCATTTAACCCAAATACCGAAACAAAGGATAATAAAAATTTGGTGAATCCGCCGAAGGATAGTAAACATCCTAAAGAAGTGTATGGTTTTTATGTAAACTGGGATGAAAATAGTACCGCTTCTTTAAAAGAAAATATCGATTCATTAACTACGTTAGTACCAGAGTGGTATCATTTAAAAGCAGATTTAACGATTAGAAGTGAGATAAAACCTGAGATAGTAAAGTTGGCAGAAAAAAATCAAGTGAAGATTATGCCTTTGCTTACTAACTATACTGAGGAAGCTTCTGGTCCTGATAGTGGGCTAATTCATAAGTTACTGAGTTCCTCAAACGATGTAAAGACAAAGTTTATTAATGATTTAGTAATCCAAGTTAAAAAAAATCAGTTTTCAGGTATTAATATTGACTTTGAGGCCGTACCTGAAAGTGATAGAGAAAACTTAACAAATTTTATGAAAGAACTTACTAAGGAATTTCATGAACATGATTTGCTCGTTACACAAGATGTTCCAGCTAATGATAAGGCTTTTGATTATAGTGCGTTAGCAAAAATAATAGATCGAATGATTGTAATGATGTACGATGAGCACTATGGAGCGGGGGAACCAGGACCAATTGCTTCAAATAAATGGTTCCAACATACATTAAAAGAACTGAATATTCCGTCTAATAAACTTATAGTTGCTTTCGGTAACTATGGATATGATTGGGAAGTAAATAGTAAAGAAGCTGCAAAGTCTATGACTTTCTCAGAAGTTATGGCAATGGCTCATGATTCAAATATAAAAATTCAATGGGATAAGGTGAGTGGAAATCCGTATTTTAGATATAAAACAGGAGAGAAAGAACATACTGCTTGGTTCTTAGACGGTGTTACTCTTTATAATCAAGTGAAAATCGCAATGGACAATCATGCAAAGGGGTTTGCGCTATGGAGATTAGGAGCAGAAGATCCTACAATATGGAAAGTTTTAAAAAATCCTATTGAGGTACAAAAAAATCCTAATGTATTACATAAAATCAGTAGTTTAGATGAAGTGAATTATTCTGGACAAGGTGAAATTTTACAGATTGAGAATGAAAGAAAAAATGGATTGAGAGATTTTAAAGTAGGCAAAGATGATTATATTACAGATGAAGTATATCAATCCTTACCATCTGCATATGAAGTGCAACGATATGGAAAACCAAATGGGAAACAAGTAGTATTAACATTTGATGATGGACCAGACCCGAAATATACGCCAGAAATATTAGATATATTAAAAGAGAATCAAATAAAAGCTGCTTTTTTTGTACTTGGTGAAAACGCGCAACTAAATACTAGTATTGTAAAAAGAATATACGATGAAGGGCATGAAATTGGCAATCATACTTTCAAGCATCCTAACATAGCAGATACGTCTTTACTACGAACGAAAGTAGAACTTAATACGACGCAACGTTTAATTCAGGAAGTAACTGGACATTCTACGGTTTTATTTAGACCGCCATATGAAGCGGATGCTAACCCGGATTCATCAAATGAAATATTGCCTATTTTACGTGCACAAAATATGAACTATACAATGGTAGCGGAAAAAGTTGATCCCGAAGACTGGGCAATACCATCAACAAATGAATTAGTAAAGCGTGCTCTTAATCCCATTTATAAGGGAGAGGGAAATATTATTCTTCTCCATGATGCGGGAGGGAACCGTACACATACAGTAGAGGCGCTCCCAATTATTATTAAAGACCTAAAAAAGCATGGATATAGTTTTGTAACAATTTCAGATTTAATGAATAAAGAACGAGATGAAATCATGCCTCCTGTTTCTTCTGAGGGGAAGCAATATTTGCTTTACAATAAAGCTGTCTTTTCAGGGGCAGGATACTTTAAGCATATATTAACAACTATTTTTTATATTGCTATTGGATTAGGGATTTTTCGATTTTTATTCTTAATTTATTTTGCATGGAAGCAGAAAAGAAAAACGTTATCTCGCTATATTAATTCGTCCTATCAACCTTTTGTTAGTGTTGTCATAGCAGCATATAATGAAGAAAAGGTGATAGCCAAGACAATTCACTCAATTTTGGATAGTAATTATAGAGAATTTGAAGTTATTGTTGTGGATGACGGATCGACAGATGGTACGTCAAAAGTAATGAAAGAAACATTTTATAAACACCCTAAAGTTCGTTTCATTCAGAAAGAAAACGGCGGGAAATCATCGGCAATGAACCTAGGGTTTCAACAATCGCGAGGAGAAATCATTGTCACTTTAGATGCGGATACTATTATTGCGCAAGACGCCATTTCTCTAATGGTTAGACACTTTGAAAATCAGAATGTAGCTGCAGTTTCAGGTAATGTCAAAGTGGGGAATAGACGGAATTTGTTAACTACTTGGCAACATGTTGAGTACATTACAGGGTTTAATTTAGAACGTAGAGCTTTTGATGAGTTAAATTGTATTACAGTAGTTCCAGGAGCTATTGGGGCGTGGCGCAAAAAGAATGTAGTTGAATCTGGATATTTAAGCGAAGATACGTTAGCAGAAGATACGGATCTTACTATTACATTTTTACGTCAAGGGCATAGAATTGTATATGAAGAAAAAGCGCATGCTTTTACGGAATCACCTGAAGATGTGAAAAGTCTCATTAAACAGCGGTATCGTTGGTCATATGGTACACTTCAATGTCTTTGGAAACATCGAAAAGCGTTATGTAATCCAAAGCATAAAACATTAGGATTTATTGCACTGCCTAATATGTGGTTATTCCAATATGTGCTGCAATTCATTGCTCCTTTTGCAGATATATTAATGATTATAGGACTATTTAGTAGTAATCCGCTAAAAGTTTTAGGATTTTATCTTGTTTTCTTTTTAATGGATCTTCTCGCTTCTCTGTTCGCATTTAAATTAGAGGAAGAGAATCCAAAACCATTGGCATGGTTAATTTTACAACGTTTTATTTATCGCCAATTTATGACTTATGTTGTCATTAAATCTATATTCTCATCGCTTCGAGGAGTAGCGGTAGGGTGGAATAAACTAAAGAGACTGGGGAGTGTTAAACATTCCACGGAACATAAGGAGGCATCATAAAAGAGCAGACTATCTGCTCTTTTTTTCATTGGTTTTAGTTAGTTGAATGTAGAGTTGTAGTATAAAAACTGCTGCTTCTATAATGAGATTCCTATTCATCATTAATGGTGAGACATTATGTTAAGCTAATCCTTTAGTTTCGGATTAAAGTTTTTTTATATTTTTTTAAAATGACGGACACAAAAACGCATATACCTCCGAATTATATATATGGATAACATAAATATGTATATAAAAGGGGAGAAATAAGATGAAAGAAAAAAAAGAAATGTTTCAAGAAATCGCTGAGGTGTTAAAGGTATTGGCGCATCCAGTTCGTCTATCTTTAGTAAAAATAATGCTTGCAAAAGGTCCTACTAATGTAACAACAATGTATGGGGATTTACAAATGCCTCAAAGTACAATTAGTCAACATTTATCTAAACTAAAAGCTGCTAAAATGGTTACAGGTACTCGGAAAGGATTAGAAATTTATTATGAGGTAACTGACAATCGCACAAAATCAATATTAGCATGTTTAGTTTAAATGATGATTTCTATTTCAAAATAAAAAGCGCTATTCTTTTCTATGATTTTACAGAGAGAATAGCGTTTTTTATTTTTAAGGAGTATCTTTTTATTAGCTTGATGGTGAAAGGGTATTATCTCTAAAATACAAAAATATTGATTTCGCTTTTATTCTTTCTCAGGGGTTTGAGCTCAAAAGGTCGACTATCACTTTGTTTCCAATGAACTGGACAGTGGAAGAACTTATATTTTTGAATAGAGGGCATTCTATGTTTTTGATATATTAATAGTTGGGGAACAGAAATAAGGGGGATATAGAAATGGAATTATTTGATTACTATAAGCGAAAAGGAAAGATGAAACTGTTAATTGGGACGGGTATTTTTATTCTTGCTTTATGCGCTGTATATGAAGATTGGGGACATATTAATTGGGGGCAGTTTATATTTTTTGTTATCGCTGCTTCTATCTTTTTGGGAATTGGATTTTGGCAGTTAAGAAAAGGAAAGTTGATACAAAAGAATATGATAAAAAGTAATGCAACATTTTGGGATGTTGATACTTTAGTTGTATTAGAATTACCAAAACGAAACAAGCAATTTGGTTTATATCATCCTGATGGTAAGTATATAGCAGGAACAAAGATGGTTTCATCAAATATTCTTTTTTCAGTAATACCTTTTTTACATAATAAAGATGTTTACGGATTAGAAACGAGTAGCGGGGAAATTCTAGCTTATTTTCATACTGAAGTGGACGGATATGATTGGGTAATTTATGACTCGAATTATAACCAAATTGGTATGTTTAAAGAAAAAATGATACAAGGATTTACTATGATACGAGGTACTTTGATGACAGATAAAGCCACAAAATTGTCAGATGTAGAAGTTGAGTTTGATTTTATTCAAAGTACTCTCCGTACAATAGACGGACGTACATTAGCAATTGGTAAGCAGGGATATATGCCTATAGAATGGAGTGAAAGGTTTATGGGTTTAAATGTACCTACTATTACCTTAGGTTCTAATGTGTCTAATAATGAAAAAATTCTCGGTTTAGGGGTGCTTCTTTATAGCTTACGTACAATTGAGATTAGAAAAAGTAGAGCGAGCGTTTAATGAGGCGGAAGTAGTGTTTATATGCGAAACTTTATAGAAATCTCATTTTTCTAATTGTATCTTTTTAGATTGATGGATGTGGGGTCACGTCCATCAATCTAAGAAAACAAGTTAGCTAAAAAATGATGAAAATAAACTTTATAGAAATAAAAAAATATGAACGTAGAGGATTAAACAAAGTATATAGTGCTTTTTTAGTCATGTAATCTTTTAATCTGATGATCTTTTCCCCATTCAAACAGATTATCCATTATTTGCATTAAAGATTTTCCATATTCACTTAGTGTGTACTCAACCTTTGGTGGAACTTCTTGATATACGGTACGATAGATAATCCCATCAGCTTCAAGTTGCCGAAGTTGTTGTGTAAGAACCTTTTGTGTAATGTTTGGGATTTCTCGTTTAATTTCATTTGTTCGCATTTTTCCATCCGACAAAATACATAAAATATGAACTTTCCATTTTCCACCGATTACATCGAGTGTTGTTGCAATTGGGCAATTATCATTTTGATTCATATAACACCTCCACAGGTACTTTAAGGTTCCTATAGCACTTTAAAGTACGTACTTTTCAATTATATGTGACTCATTCATACTAATACGTAAAGGGTTGAATAATTTATAAAGGGGATGAAAAAAGATGAAAACACTTGTAATTGTAGCACATCCTGATATTGAAAAATCAAAAATTAATAAAAGATGGATTGAAGAACTTGAGAAATATTCGGATGAAATTACGGTGCATGAATTGTATAAAGTGGCACCGAATTGGGAGTTTAATATTGAAGAAGAGCAAAAGTTATTAGTAGAACATGACAGATATATATTTCAATTTCCGCTTTACTGGTACAGCTCACCACCATTATTAAAAAAATGGTTCGATGATGTATTAACATATGGATTTGCGTACGGATCTAAAGGAGATAAAGTGAAGGGGAAAGAATTTGGTGTAGCTATTTCTATAGGTGGATTAGAAAAAGACTATGAAAATAGTGGAATTACAATGGATGAGTTGACGAAACCATTCCAAGCTACATGCTTATACACAGGTATGGAATTTATACCTTCCTTTTATTTATATGGTGCAGAATATAAACTAAGTGATGAAGAGATTGATAAAAGTGCACCTGAGTATGTGCAATATGTGATGAACAAGAAGTATTCTAATATATAATGGGAAATATCCATTTACTTGTAAAGTAAATGGATATTTTATATTCTTTTTATATTCACTAAGTGTAATCTTTAGTAAATTAATAGTTAATCTGGTAAAATAAAAAACCTAACATATATAAAGGGGAGTTTTACTTGAGAACGATGCGACAATTATTACAAAAGAGAGCAATGCAATCACCAAATTTGGAAGCGCTTGTAGGGGGGAAGAAAAGATATTCGTTTCAGCAATATAATGAACGAGTAAATCAGTTTGCACATTATTTGTTATATAATGGTGTGCAAAGAGGAGATCGTATAGGAATACTATGCAAAAATAATCACCCATTTCCAAGCGTTATGATGGCAAGTTTAAAAATTGGAGCGGTATTTATTCCGCTAAATCATCAGCTGACTGTTTATGAATTAGAAACGATTGTAAAAGAAGCGAAATTAAAAGTGTTAGTTATTGATGAAGAATTTAATGAAGTGTTATTAAAGGTTGATGCTGTTAAAGAAATTCCTTATGTAATTCAAACAACAAAAGAAGGCTTTGGTTCATTTGAATTAGAGTTGCAAAAACAGCCAACGACAGAACCGAACGTAGAAGTTCATGAAGAAGACGATGCCATTTACTTGTTTACATCAGGAACGACTGGACAGGCAAAAGCATGTGTAATTGGACATAAAAACTTACATCATTATTTTGCTGAAATTGCGGGACAAAGAGAAATCCCAGCAGGTGAACGCTTTTTATCTGTGCATCCATTGTTTCATATGAGTGGCGTGCTTTCTATTTTAAATTGTATTTATCATGGCGTTACGATGATCTTCTTAGCTGATTCGAATCCTGCTCTTATTTGGGATAAGATTGAAGAAGAGAAAATTACTACGATGCTTGCTTTCCCAGCCGTTTATAGTTACATGCTTGATGAACTAAATAAAAAAGAACGTAACATTTCAACCTTTAAAGTAGCACAAAGCGGTGGTACAAAAGTGCCAGAAACACTCATTCAAAAATATATGGAAAAAGGCATATATATGGTGCAAGGCTATGGTAGTACAGAAGGTTGGGTTGTAACCTCATGGCATCCAATGATGGGAAAAGAAAAGATGTCTTCTGTAGGAAAGACCTTGAAAAATGTAGAGGTGAAAATTGTTCATCCGGAAACAGGACATGAACTAACAACAAATGAAGTTGGAGAGATTCATGTGAAAAGTCCATACATGTTTAAAGGATATTGGAATAATGAAAAGGCGACAAAGAAGGTAGTAAAAGATAACTGGTTTAACATGGGTGATGCTGGCATGATAGATGATGATGGATTCCTGCATATTATGGGAAGATATAAAGACGTTATTATACGCGGTGGTGACAACGTATATCCAGATCAAGTAGAAGATGTTATTCATGAAATACATGGTGTTTTAGAAGTTGCAGTAGTTGGAGTTCCAGATGACTTTTGGGGAGAGGTTCCAAGAGCTTACATTGTGAAGGATGGCGAAACAACATTAACAGAAGAAAGTATTCTTCAGTATTGTAAAGAGAAATTAGCAAGCTATAAAATACCAGAAGTAGTATTCATAGATGAGTTACCGAAAAACGCTTTAGGAAAAGTGTTGAAGAGGGAATTACGAGATGCAGTTCTTGTGAAATAGAAAATTATGAAACGATGGAGAACCCAGTTATGTATAAAGCATGACTGGGTTTTTATGTATCAAAAACATAATGATTTACTAGATTTTGTATTTTGTGTAAGATAATAAAGAAAATTCAATTAATATTTCGAGGGATGAAATTAAATGAAGCTATCGTTATTAGAAGTAGAGACGGATAGACTCATTATCCGTCCATTTCAAAAAGCTGATTATGAAAGTTGGTTAGATCGATTTTCTTATTGATTATAAAAATAAAGAAATGGACAAATGAGGGGAAAAGAAAATGAAGACTATAAATGTATTTCATTACGACGCATTTACGAATAAACCAAATAAGGGAAATCCAGCAGGTATTGTATTAGAAGCAGATGGATTAACGGAAGAGGAAATGCAAATTATTGTTGAAAAAGTTGGATATAACGAAACAACTTTTGTTCTTTCCTCAGAAGTAGGAGATATAAGAATGCGCTATTTTACACCTGGTTTTGAAATGGATTTATGTGGTCATGGGACAATAGGGACGATATTTGCCTTGCGCGAAAAAGGTTTATTAGAAGAGAAAAGTAACCTTACGATTGAAACGAAGGCTGGGATTTTACCGATACAAATAGGTGTAAATGAAAATGGAGAAACCTTTATTAAAATGAGACAGGCAGCACCTCAGTTTAAAGAATTTACAGGTTCAACAGAAGAATTAGCTCATAGTATCGGTTTAGAAGTAAATGATTTAGATGTAAGTTTACCGATTGTATATGGAAGTACTGGTAATTGGACTGTAATTGTACCGATTAAAAATCTTAATGCATGTGAGAGAATGAAACCTAATAATGCTGCATTTCCATCAGTATTAAAAGAAATACCTAATGCTTCTATTCACCCAATTTGTCTAGAAACTTATGATGAACTAGCACAAATGCACGGCCGTCATTTTTCATCAGCTTACGCTGGGACGATTGAAGATCCAGTGACAGGAACAGCTTCAGGTGTAATGGGAGCGTATTATGCGGAGTATTTAGAGAAAGGTTTTGAACATGAATTGAGTTTAATCGTTGAGCAAGGACAGGAAATAAATAAAGATGGTCGTGTAACTGTTTATGTAACGAAAGGGATAGAAAACGAGAAGTTACAAATAGATATTGCTGGAACAGCGGTGTATGTGAAAGAGTTTGAAGTTTCAATATAAAGTGAAACTTTAATCAGTGGGGGTCTTACTGCCCGGTGAATAGCGGGATAAAAAGAAAGCCCGGAATACATCCGGACTTTCATTATCTGTTCAATACTTCAATGTACGAAGCATTTCCAGTTGTTCTTAAAGCGGAGCGGAAATTATTATTTTCTAACGCCTTAGCAACTTGTTGTAACTGCTGTGCATCATCATGATGAATAAGTAAGCTGTCAGCACCGCTTTCCTCTATATGAATGTGTTCGACATTTCCGATTGCATCATGTACAGCTTTTAAAAATTCAGGTTTCATATTGTCCTCCTATATGTATGTAACGTTGTAATTTAGTATTTCCTTATTTATGAAATATAAAAGTAAATGAAAGGAGAAATAAAAATGAATATAAAGCAGTTTAATGAACATATAACATCACTATTTGGAGAGCATCTTCATAAATATGGCGATGATGAATATGGTTTTACTTATATAAGTAAAGATGAATTTCACAAAATCGGTTACACAACAAATTTAACGTTAGAAACTATTGAAGAAGCGTATCGAAATGGAGTCGATATGATAGTTACACATCATGCGCCGTGGAGTTTTTTATTTGGTATGGAAGAGGCTTGTATTGAGAAATTGAAGCAATATGAAATGAATCATTTTTGGATTCATTTGCCGTTAGATTTTGTAAAGTTTGGCACGTGTACATCGTTATTTAACGAAATTGGGATAGATACAATACTGGAATATTCAACCTATGAGGAAGAAGAACTACCGGGAATAGGAGAATATAAAGAAGCGATTCCTTTTTCAAACTTAGTTGGAAAACTTGAAGAAAAAATGGAAGAGAAAGTGAAGAGCTGGAGAAATCACGATAAACCAGTAAAACGGATTGCGATCTTAACCGGTGCAGGAAACAATACAAATTTGATTGAACGTGCATTAGAAAAAGGATGTGACACGTACATAACAGGTGAAAAAACATTATATACAGTGCAACATGCGAAATTTAAAGGAATTAATTTAATTGTAGGCAGTCATACGTTTACAGAAGTGTTTGGTGTAGAAAGTTTGGTTCTTAAGTTAAAAGAAAGAGATAATTCAATAGAAATTACTAGATTAAATGAAGATCATTTGGAGTGAAGAAATCACATCGCATTACCATAAATGGAATGAACTTTATGATGGAATATTGAAGGAAGCAGTTGAAATGAAATAAAATTATCTTTTGTTATATTAAGATTTTTAGGAGGAATTCCCTTATGTTTGTCAAATAATAGTAAAGTTGTCTTTTGAATTAAGGAAATATTCGGAGTTGAAGGGTGAGAGAATGGACATTTCAATAATCACTGCACAACTAGTTAAGGAAAAAGTTATTTCACATTATCCAAATAGCGTAAAAGCATTAAACGGGGGAACGACAAGTACTATATATTTGTTAGATGAACAATACGTTATAAAGTTGAATGAATCGGATGTCATACGTGAAGAAGCTTATTTTCTTCAGTTTTATAAAAAGGACGAATTATTTCCAAAGCTTTTATATAAGGAACCTTTAAATCGCTATATTGTTTACTCATTCCTTGAGGGCACAACTTCTTGCAAACTAGGCCATAAACGGAGTGTTCTTAGTAAACTTGTAAAGGAAGTTATCAATAAGTATGAAGTAGCTACAGAGGTTGATGGCTGGGGATGGAAAGAAAGCCCAGTTCAATCTTGGAATGAATTTTTAACGACAAATGTGATGGAAGCTCATGAAAATGTAAGACGTTACATAAGTGAGGAAGAGTATAGAACGGTTTTTAAGTTAGCAAATAGTCCAAGTAGGGGGACTGGAATAAATCAGCCATTTTTATTGCATGGTGATCTTGGATTTCATAATTTTATATTTCAAGGGAATAAACTGCACGGTGTAATTGATCCTTTACCAGTGTTAGGAGATCCTATATATGATTTGATTTATGCGTTCTGTTCAACCCCGGAAGATTTAACAAAAGAAACAATGTGTATTTTATAAAAAAGACCGTGATTTATATGAAGAAATAGTCATAGGATTATATTTGCGTATAGATACATGTTTACGGCACCACCCGAAAGATTTAGAAGATTATTTAGCAGCTTGGCGTTATTGGATGGACGAGGTTGAGGTGACTTTATAGTACAAATATTTTGGGGGAGATAGTGAGATGAATGTTGCAGAAGCCAAAAAGGATTTACTGTAATTCCATTGTCAGTTACAGTTGTTTATTTACTTACTTTTATAAGTTTATTAATTGAAAATAAAAAAGTAGATTATTATCAACAAAAATCAGTTTAATAAAAATATAGGGATAGGGGGAATTATGATGAAAAATTACGTTTGTACAACGTGCGGTGTGCAGTATGCAGCGAGTGTAGAGGAACCGGTGAGTTGTCATATTTGTGATGAAGAGAGGCAATATGTGAATCCGAAAGGGCAGTCTTGGACGACTTTAGAAAATTTGCAAACAGATGATACATATAAAAATGAAATAATCGAAGAGGAAAATGGACTTTATAGTATTACGACAAAACCAGGATTTGCGATCGGTCAAACGGCATTTATAGTGAAAACAGAGTCATATCGTTTACTATGGGACTGCATTACGTATTTAGATGAAACGACAATTGCGAAAATAAAAGAGCTTGGTGGATTAGATGCGATTGCATTGTCTCATCCTCATTATTATTCAACGCAAGTAGAATGGGCAGAGACATTTGATGTACCAATTTATATACATGAAGATGATAAAGAATGGGTGATGCGCCCAAGTAGTCGTATTATTTATTGGTCTGGTGAGTCTTTACAATTAGCGGATGGGATTACTGTACATCGTCTTGGAGGACATTTTAGTGGTGGTTCTGTATTGCATTGGGAAGAAGGTAATGATGGAAAAGGGATTTTGTTAACAGGTGATATTATTCAAGTTGTAGCGGATGAGCGGTGGGTAAGTTTTATGTATAGCTATCCAAACTTAATTCCATTACCAGCGAGAAAAGTGGAAGAAATGGTGAACCGAGTGAAGCCGTTACAGTTTAATCGTTTATACAATGCTTTTCATCGAGTAGTAAAAGAAAATGCAGATGAGGCAGTTGAACGTTCTGCTGAAAGATATATAAAAGCAATAGAAGGAAAGTTGTTTCATACGTAAAAGGAGAGTAGCTTAATGAAAACGTTAGTATGCTTTGGAGATAGTATTACAGCTGATGAAACATTTTTTGATGGAATGCCGAGATTAACACCACGTTTGCAAGAGATGTTTCCGAAGTGGAAAGTAGTGAATGCAGGTGTTCCAGGGGATAATACATTCGATGCGTTAAATAGGATTGAAGAAGATGTAATATCATATAAACCAGATTTCGTAACAGTTTTTCTTGGTACGAATGATGCGGTTTCTTTTTCTCAAGTGTCATTACAAGCATATAAAGAAAACTTAGAGAAGATTGTGAACCATATTTCATCAGATAAAGTACTACTGATTAGTCCTGCACCAGTTGATGAAGAAAGACAGCGTAATAGAACAAATAGAGTGCTTGGTCAGTATGCAGACGTGGTGGAGAAAGTGGCGAGGGAAACAGGAAGTTATTTTCTAAACGTATTCGCTGAAATGATTCAAGAACGGGATTATAAAAGATTTGTAGAAAATGGTGAAAAAGATGGATTACACTTTGGACCAGAAGGCTATGAGTATGTAGCGAGGTTAATTGGTGAAAAGTTAAAAGGAATTTTATAAGTAGCAAAGCACTTAGTGTTTTGCTTTTTCTTGTTTTTTTGCAGTCTATAAACTTATTCACCGCTGTAATTTGCACAGATAATTTGTTTTTTTATATGCGTAAAAGGTTAGCTCTGTTTTAAAGTAATATAAATTTATTTTTAAAAATTTATATTTCGTAGTTGAAAATCAATAAAGGTGTAACTATAATAGTTACAGTGAGTTTGTTATTTTGAAATATACACATTGAATTACAAGAATGAAAGGAGTTTTTATGTAAATCAAAAAGTTATAAAAATCTATTAATTTTTATAATAAGATAAAAAGCTTTTCGGTTCATACACATTATTAAATATGTTAATTCTAATAGAAAACTAGAGGTGGAAAGATGAAAAATTTTAAAGGTATGTTGATATCATCACTTGCAATTACAACTTTTGCTGGGGTAGGTACGACATTTGTAACAAATACAGTATATGCTGCTAATGACAATTCTAGTAAAATACTAGTTCGTTCTAATAAGAGTATAAATACAACAACTAGCTCGAGATTGCCTGTATTATCAGTCAATCCTTATGATGAACCTAGATTTTCGAGACAGGGATATCTTGAAGAGGCACCTTTAGGAATTAATGCTCCTTATGCTTGGGGAATTAAAGGAGGAGATGGTCAAGGAGCAACTTTTGTAGATTTGGAAGAAGGCTGGTTATTAAATCATGAAGATTTAGTCGGTCAAAATATTGAATTTATGTCTGGAAAAATGAGTAATGATCTTTCTCATGGTACTTCAGTTCTAGGTGTTGTTTCTGCAGCTGACAATCGGATTGGGAACATTGGGATTGCACCAAAAGCAAAGGCAAAAGTAATTTCAGTGATCCGAGATAATGGGAGAATCGATGTAAGAGATGCTATTTTAAGTGCCGTAGATTCTTTACAGGCTGGAGATGTTTTATTAATAGAGGAATCCTTTAAATATGATGGATATGGAGATGACCCTTTACCAGTAGAAGTATACCCGAGTATATTTAACGCAATTCGCAAAGGTACAGATAAAGGCATTATTATTGTAGAAGCAGCTGGTAATGGTGGGATTGATTTAGATGAATTTAAAGACCGTAATGGTAAACAGATTTTAAATCGAAATAGTCCAGACTTTAAAGATTCAGGAGCTATTATAGTTGGAGCATCTACTGCAAGAGTTCCTCATAAACGTTTAGGTTTCTCTAACTATGGTAGTAGAATTGATGTATATGGTTGGGGAGAGTATGTTGACACATTAGATACATATCAAAATCAAAATAGTAAAGGACAAAAAGTTACAGATCAGAGTATAATGAATCGTTATACTTCTAATTTCCGTGGTACTTCTAGCGCTTCGCCTATAATCGCTGGGGCTGCTGTATCAATTCAAGGGATTGCTAAAGAACATTTAGGTAAGGCATATACACCAAAAGAATTGAGAGCAATTTTAAGTAATCCTAATACAGGCACAAAGTCTAATAATCCATCATCTGATAAAATAGGGGTTTTACCAGATTTAAAAGCGATTTTGTCTAACCTTGGTTTTCATAGTGATTTGACTACCAATGATTCTATGGTATTTCCAGATAACGTAGAAAAAAATGAAGGAAAAGAAAATTCAACTTTCGTATTTCCAGGTGAAGAAACAAAAAAAACAGGGGATAAAAATTCAACTGTAACATTCCCAGAAGAAGATTTAAAACAGGAGGAAAAAGAAGAGGGATTAATTGTTTTTCCTGATTAATAAAAAAATACTACCTTCCATTTGGAGGTAGTATTTTTTATTTCTTGTCATTAACAAGCAGGCATGAAATTTGTATTTGTTTATCTTTCATAATGAACTTAACCACAAAGTCGAATGTTTGACTGTTAATTAACTTTTTCGTCTCAATCAATTACATGAATCAATCTAGAAATGCTTGCTGCAATGCTTTCAGTCCATCGCTGTATATACCATGAAACAGATTTATTGCCTCTTCATCACTAACCGCAACAGGAGTGAACGTACCAGACCACTCTACTAACGATGTGTTACTTTCAGTACCTTCTTTAACTTGGATTGTAGATAAATAATTAGTGACCGGGAACGGTGCATTCATGATTGAATACGTGTAGTAGCGTTCCTTATCATTGAATACTTCTAAGCGTTCTATAATTGTTTCACCATCTGGATTAGCTGGATGACGTACACGACCGCCTTCAGTTAATTTACTGCTAGGTATATAAGGTAACCAGTCTGGAAGGGAGTTGAAACCTCCGATTAATTGCCATACTTGTTCAGTTGATCCGAAAATTTCCATAGATATAGTAGTATATGCCATGTTCATTACGCTCCTTTTCATCCCGGTATTTACGGGTAAATAATCAGTAGAGAATAAATCGCCCCACTGATTAAAGTTTCACTTTATAGGTCCATAACTTATAGTGAGAACGAATTTTATCGTGGATTTTTTATTTAATATATAATTATAAAGTTAAAACTATATACTTTTAATAATTAAATTATATAATAAATATAGAAACGAAAATTTATGAGCAAGGAAGTTGAAAAATATGACATTAACAATGGGCTTTATTGGATTTGGAAAGTCAGCTAACCGCTATCACTTACCTTATGTAAACACGCGTAATAATATAAAAATAAAAACGATTTTTGTACGTCAAATAAATGAAAAATTAGCGGCTCCATATAAGGAAAAAGGTGTTTACTTCACTACTGATTTGGACGAATTGTTGAATGACAAGGAAATTCAAGTGGTGACGGTCTGTACGCCAGCACATACGCATTACGAATTAGCGAAAAAAGTTATACTTGCTGGAAAATCAGTTATCGTTGAAAAACCATTTTGCGATACAGTGGAACATGCGAAAGAATTATTAGCTTTAGGACGAGAAAAAGGTGTAGTAGTTATGCCTTATCAAAACCGCCGTTTTGATGGTGATTTTTTAGCTGTGAAGCAAGTAATTGAACAAGGATTCCTTGGTGATATTATTGAGATTGAATCACATATTGATTATTTCCGTCCTGGTTCAATCACTCATGAAGCTCCAAAAGAAGAAGGTTCATTTTACAGTTTAGGTATTCATACGATGGACCGTATGATTTCACTATTCGGCCGTCCAGATACGGTGACATACGATATTCGTAATAATGAAATGGAAGGTGCGGTTGATAGCTATTTCGATGTTGGTTTACATTACGGAAATCAGTTGAAGATTAAGCTGAAAACGAACCATGTCGTAGCAAAAGATTATCCACGCTTTATCGTCCATGGAACAAATGGATCATTTATTAAATATGGTGAAGATCAGCAGGAAAATGATTTGAAAGCGGGGATTATGCCTGAGAGTGCAGGGTTTGGTGAAGATTCACCGATGTACTATGGAGTTGCTAAGTATCGTAATGCAAATGGTGACTGGATTGAAAAACAAATTAAAACGCCACTTGGTGATTACGGTCGTTTCTATGATGCCGCGTATGAAACAATTATAAATGGTGCACCAAAACTTGTGAAAGACGAAGAAGCGGTAACGAATATTGAAATCTTAGAAAATGGATTTGCTGCCCCATCACCTTCAGTTTACAAACTTGAGGCTTTACATTTGAATGAATAGAAGAGAGTTTGCAGTATAAAGGAGGTATGAAAATGGCAAGCGGATCAACACAAGTAAAATACCTCGGCATTTATCAAAAGATTAAACAGCAAATTTTAGATGGTGAATATAAAATCAACGAAAAAATTCCGAGTAGCCCCGTCCTTGCTGAAGAATTTGGTGTTTCAGCCCTTACTATTAAGAAAGCGCTGGATCTATTAGTTAGAGATGGCTACATCATCCGCCGGCGCGGAAGTGGAACAGTGGTGCAAGATTGGCGTCAACAGGAAAAGGCACGAATGATTCAAACTTTAACGGGTACGAAAGCTGTATACGGCAGTGAGGTAGAAAGTAAAATTATCGAGTTTGCGATTGTTGGGGCTGATGAAGTAGTTGCTGAGAAATTGGGAGTTTCAATCGGTGATTTCGTCTATAAAATCATTCGCCTCCGCATCATTCACAGCATTCCGACGATTATGGAGCATACATGGATGCCAATTTCGGTTATCCCAGGTGTTGGGGCTTCTGTTTTAGAGGAGTCGATATACTCACATATTCAAAATAAACTTGGTCTTGAAGTAGGGACATCTGTTGTCAGGGTTAAAGGAATTCGCCCAGATGATAGGGAAAAGCAGTTTATGAACTTAACAAATCAGGATTTCCTAATGCGAGTTGAACAAGTAGCTTATTTAACGGATGGACGAACTTTTGAATATTCTTATGCAGATCATCTACCCGAAACCTTTGAGTTTGAAACAGTCATTACTGCAAAAAATTATAAAGAGATATAAAAATCGGTTGAGGCAAGTATTGTCTCAACTGCTCCTATTATACGTTAATAGAATGAATCCAAGACTTAACATTTGATTTATAGAACTGTAAAGTTTAAAATTACAGTATAGTTTTTAGAAGTGAGTTGTTATCGTCTGTAAAATGTAGATAAATTAAATATTCTCGAATAAATAATATTGCTTGTATTTGATTCTAAACTGTAATTTTTTTTAATACATTTCAATAACCGATGTTTAAAATGTACGTTTCATAACATTAAAGGAGTGAGTTAAATATGGTAATTCTATATACAACAGCAAGCTGTGCCTCATGCCGAAAAGCGAAAGCATGGCTTGAAGAGCATCAAATTGATTATATTGAAAAAAACATCGTATCAAATTCTATGACAGTTGATGAGCTTAAATCGATTCTTCGTTTAACTGAAGAGGGGGCTACTGAAATTATTTCAACTAGATCCAAAACTTTTCAGGACTTAAATATAAATATTGAGGAGCTCTCGCTCAATGAATTTTATACATTAATAATTGAGCATCCACTAATGTTACGTCGCCCAATTATGCTGGACGAGAAAAGATTGCAGATTGGTTTTAATGAGGAAGAAATTCGTAAATTTTTACCACGTAGCGTTCGAACGTTTTTGAACATTGAATTGCAAAAATTGGCCAATTAATAAGTAGTAATTTTTAGGAAAAGTTTTTTGAAAGGAGGAAGCAGAAGATGATTGAAGTATGTGTTACAGTTAATTATAATGATAGAAATTATCAAACAAATGTTATTGTGAGTAAAGATACGATTTGGACAAAAATTAAACAACTGGCAGAAGAACAAGTGAAGAAACAGTGGAGTGTTTAATTTTATTTTCAACTTAAAAAGCTAAATGAAGTTATCAGATATAGGTGGGACCGGATAGAATATAAGAGAATTAATTTTTTATGGCAAGAAGTATTCTATATGTTTTAACGTTCTAACCTATCTGTAATATTTATGGCTACAGTTAATATATGAGAAACAATATTTTTGATCGTAGGAGGAAAATCATGAACAGCGACTTTACCTTGGCCATACACAGTTTAACTTATTTAGCTTTACAGCCAGATCGGATGTCAACAAGTAATGCTATTTCAGAAAGTGCAGGTGTACATCCAGTACGTATTCGTAAAGTACTAAGTTTGTTAAAAAAGCACAAGTTTATACAATCAAAAGAGGGAACTGGTGGAGGTTTTATTTTCGCCCGCGATTTAGATGAAATTAATCTTTGGCATATTTATCAGATAACCTCTGAAGGTGCTTTGCAGCCGAAATGTCCGGAATCAAACAATCAGTGTGTTGTAGGTTCGAACATGCGAAAAGTTCTTTTCGCTATTTTCTTAGGTGCTGAAGAGCATCTAGGTGAATACTTAAAGAATTATACAATGAAAGAAGTTGTTGACCTTATCAATCAAGAGCGTTAAGCGGCTTAATTATTATATAGCCGTGAGTTCTTAACACTTAAATGTAATGAAAAATATTACAGTATAATTGTTTTTATATCTTTTTTATTGTCACAAAAAATATTTATAGGAAGGTGAAACGGTATGATGTCAAATAATAATCATGTTTTAAAAGTAGGAGATTGGGTTCGTGGAATATCAAATGAAGGTGAATTAATAGTTGGTTATATTGTATCACTTGATGATGTAGAGGATATAGTTACAGTTAGTATTGTGAAACGTGACGGCCAGTACACAATAAACGAAGCGATTTTACTCTTTAGTAAATACGTTAACAAACTCCCTGAATCAAAGGTAATAAATAAGGAACAAATCCTTTATCTTATAGATCTTGCATTATTAACAGGGGATGAAGAATGGTTTATCGAGCTTTCTTCAAAATTAAACTCGATAAAAGAGCTAGTTAATGAGGGATTTTAAAATTTAAACTTTTGAGGGTGCACACAATCCGCCTTATGGAGAGGACACAATTACTTTTCGCATAAAAGGAAATGATGTAAAAACGATTCATTACAAACATAGAGATATTCCTGATAACGATAATTATGTAAATGAGCTGTCCATATGGGGCAGCTTTTTTGTTTTTTACTCAGTGTATCTTTTTAAAATGTATATGAATTCAATATTAATAATATATATCCTAAAATTTGGTT
The DNA here is from genome assembly GCF_041360755.1 of Bacillus sp. RCC_6_1. Classification (NCBI taxonomy): domain Bacteria; kingdom Bacillati; phylum Bacillota; class Bacilli; order Caryophanales; family Bacillaceae; genus Bacillus; species Bacillus sp. RCC_6_1. The sequence goes on along the minus strand of NZ_JBFUPV010000004.1, from coordinate 121,153 downwards.
TTTTTATTTTGGAATTTTTTCTTTTTACCTACATTAATTATTTATTAGAATATCTTTTATGTTTAAAATGAAATTTTTTGATAAAGGGGATATAAGTATCTTTATAATGAGTAACCTAGAAAAACAATGTATTATTGTATTTTTTTACTAACTAATTCAGCTTTAAGCGATAAAAACAATGGCTACATGCTAACTGTAAAATATTATCCATATAAAATTATTCCACTTTAATATTTCTGAAAATATAAAAATATTAATTTTATAAATATACACGTTATAATGAGGGCGTCGAGAGAAATTTTATTATCTCTGGAGAAAATATAAAAAATGCGATTACTAGTAAGAAAGGTGTGTGATTAGAGGCGAAATGTATGTAATGTGCTTCAGTGGCTTGTGTAAGCAATATCATCAGTGCTACCGAAGTTATGAAGGTAATGTATAGAATTGAGAAAGAAATGCCTCGCAAATGAAGAGAGGCCGGTTTAGCTAAAATTACTGTTAAAAGTAAAAAAGAGAAACCATTAAAGTAATACACTGTTATTAGAAATGTTGCAACGTATTTATGAAGTCTATTCTATATTGTTCTCTTAAGAGGTCTTTATATAAAGAGCGGATATTACGAGTAAACTTTTTTGTGAACGCTAACAATTATATTAGGACGCTAACTAGCGAATGTTTCAATTTGGATTCATTATGATGAAGGACATACAAAGTGGGGCAACTTGTAAGGAATTCATTTTCCGAAAAGGGAATATTTGTTAGGTGCAAAGAGAGATGTAGGAATAGATACAAGGGGGAGTTATTATATGAACGGGAATACTGCAAAGAAAATAGAAGTTCAAGCTGAAAATACCGCACGAAAAAATGAGCAATATGCAGATCCGAAAAAGTGGCATAAGCAGGATACTACATGGGCACTCAGTCTATTTGGAACTGCAATTGGAGCAGGGGTGCTCTTTTTACCGATTAATGCAGGTTCAGGTGGTTTATTATCTTTACTACTAATTACATTACTTGCATATCCAGTTATGTATTACTCACATAGGGCGCTTGCTAAAATGATATACGCTTCTAATTCTGCTGATGAGGGGATCACAGGTACAATTAGAGAGTATTTCGGAAATAAAGCGAGTATCATTTTTAACATCGTATATTTCGGTTCAATTTATACAATCGTACTAATGTATTCGGTTGCGCTTACAAATACTGCAAGTAGTTTTATCGTGCATCAATTGCACATGTCAGAACCTCCAAGAGCTATTTTATCACTTGTATTAGTTCTTGGTCTTATCGCTATACTAAATTTTGGTCAAGATATTACTGTAAAGGTAATGAGTATGTTAGTGTATCCTTTCATAGTTTCTCTACTTTTTATCGCAATATCTTTAATTCCACAGTGGAATACGTCAATGCTTAGTTTTTCAGCTGTTTCAACTGCTTCAACAGGAACAGGCTATTTTGGGACGATATTGATGATTCTACCAATCATCGTATTCTCATTTAATCATTCACCTATGATTTCATCATTTGTTGTGAAACAGAGAGCTACGTATGGAATCGAAGCCACTGATGCTAAATGTGCGCAAATACAAAAGGTTTGTTATATCATGACATTCGCTGTTGTTATGTTCTTCGTTTGGAGTAGCGCATTGAGCTTGACTCCAGATGATATAAAAATGGCAAAAGAACAAAACTTATCAATTCTTTCATATCTTGCTAATGAGCTTAATTCGCCTGTAATCACTATTGCAGCTCCAATTATTGCTTTTGTGGCTATTACAAAGTCTTTCCTTGGCCATTATATAGGAGCATTTGAAGTAATGCGTGACATGATTATTAAGTTCGGTAAATCACGTGGAAAAGATATTGAAGAAAAAACAATTAAGACAGTAATCCTTACTTTTGTTGTATTATCATGCTGGTTTGTTGCTTATACAAATCCAAGTATTCTTGGACTTATTGATTCTCTAAGCGGTCCATTAGTTGCTGCTATCTTATGTCTATTACCGATGTATGCGATTCAAAAAGTTCCAGTACTAGCTAAATACAAAGGGAAAATGAGTAACGTATTTGTTATTATTGTAGGTGTACTTACTGTCTTAGCAAGTATTAAATCATTATTCTAATTCACTATTATTGCTATTAGTGTAAAAATAGTTAACACGAAAAACTTTTTGGACAAACTTCTCACATTGGAGAGTTTGTCCTTTTTTAGTCATTCTATCAACTTGAAACAGCCACCTTCCAGGCAGAAGGTGGCTGTTTCGGTATTAATTTATTTTAACTATTCACGTCTAAATGGACCTTTTGGAGCAATTAGCTCTAAATTAGTACCATCTGAATCGGGGAAGTAGGCAACTCCTGTACCAAATCCAGTTTTCTAGCCGTCTTCTTGAAAGATAATTGGTTCGTCATCTGGGTGCTATCCTATGCCCATCAAGCTAACAAAATGGATTGCCTCTGAAACAAAAAATGATTTTTATTACTATAAAAAACGTAAAGTATCTGTTTTTAGAAAAAATTAATTTTTATAAATTGATGGAGATATAACTCAATTCTTTTATATATTTAGTTAAATATGATTGTCAGAATGAACTTAAAGTAATTATGATTTCTAGAAATGCGAACTGATGTTTTGAATTGGTTTAAAGTTGCTGGAACAAAATAAAACCAATTGAGCAAAAAAACTTGCAAAAATAAAAAGAGAGATGTATATTAATTGATGTATCAATAATTGATACATCAATTAATATTTTAACAAGAAAGAAAAGGAACATTTTATGAAGGAAATGTTCGTAAATATCAGTGGAGAAGAACGAAAAATACTTATTCATGTTCTATTACAGATGCAAAAAAATGTAGAGAATATTAAAGAATAGAGAGTGTAGGGGGCAGAATAGTGTGGAAATAATCGCAGCTATTTTAGTCGGGATCGTAGCATTAGAACATTTGTTTATCATGATCCTTGAAATGTTTTTTATTGATTCAAAAGTAGCGAAACGTGCTTTCAAATTACCGAAGCCTTTAGAAGGAGATCGAAACGTAGCCATTATGTTTGCAAACCAAGGTTTATATAATGGATTTTTAGCGGCTGGTCTCATTTGGGGACTTGTACTTGGGCTCAATCCAATTGGTTATATGGTCCAATTATTTTTCGTGATTTGTGTGGTGATAGCAGCTATTTTCGGAGGTTTCACATCTAATAAATCGATTATTGTGAAACAAGGATTTCCAGCTGTTTTAGCACTGGTTGCCCTTTTATGTATGATATAGAATCAAAGTTTCTCAATAAAAGAACTCATTTTTGAAAAGAATACGCTATTCTTTCTTTAGAATTATAGGAAAGGATGGCGTTTTTGTATGTCTATTTCTATACGTAGTGAATTATAACTATTCCCTCAAGGGACTCAACTGCTTTTCAGCTTTTGGATATACTTTCATCCATCTTTGTTTCCTCCTATTGTTGGATAGTGTAATAATTGATAAAAATTTTGATGAAATTGGATTATAACGATTGATCAAAAAAGTTAGTGATTAAAAATATTATTCTTTAGTACATACATTTTTAAGATGTTAAATATATTTCATAATAGTCTCTGTAAGATAGGGATAAGTAGAATAGTACTTTTTATAACTTTGAATGTCATTCATAATAGCACCAGTAAGAAGAAAACAAGCTTTACGGTACTACTAGTTATCAAAGATGTTACAGTAGTTTATTTAGAATCAGTGTGATTGAAAGGTTGTACTATATGGCCTAATAATTTCGAAAAAATGTCGGTGTGGCATAAAACAATTATGGAGGTTAAAGATATGAGTACTTCAAATTTGAATGAAATAAGTAAACAAATTTTAAAAGAGGAGGAAACACTTCAATTTTCCTCTTTTACAAATGAAGATGCCTTGCAACTAGGTTTATTTATCGTTGAAACAGCAAAGCAAGAGGGGAAATTGATTGCTGTTGATATAACGAAAAATGGTGTGCAATTATTTCATTTCAAGATGACAGGGACAAATGAGGAAAATACGAAATGGATTGAGCGTAAAAAACGAGTCGTTTCCCTGCATGATCGTAGCTCGTATTATATGCAGATACAAAGTGAAATAACTGGGGTCTCCTATAATGAAAAATATCTTTTAGATACTTCAGAATACGCTGCGTTTGGTGGATGTTTTCCTATCAGAATAAAAAACGTAGGGGTTATTGGAATGATAACAGTTTCAGGATTACCACCAGAAGAAGATCACGAATTGGTAATAAGGGCAGTTAAAAATCATTTGAAGCAATAGTAAAAATAAATGTGATGGTTAAGTAAAAGCCAAGAATGAACATATTATTGTTCGTTTTTGGCTTTTTATTATTTTTTCTTATAGTCGGCTAAGGGGGTTCTTTTACAGGTAGTACTTAATTGTGCAATGTTCTTTAAATTGCATCGTTTTGTTCGAGTGAGCGAAATTGCTGTAATTGAAGATGCTCTAAATTAATGTGAAATTTGGTGATTAAAGTAGCTACATTTCATATTTGTGTAAATATGAAACAAGCAGGATACATGAATAGAGAATGGGTAAAATAGTACCGAATGATGATTAGATTTTATGAATGATGTTATAAGGCTTTTTTTAGGAAAACTGAAGGAAGCAGTGTGTTTAGATTTAGAATGACTGGCAATGGGTGCTAGGAAGTTCAATGATTCAAAAATGAACTCATTTAAACGCATACTATCTTCGAGATGTATCATTTTGAAGAATATTAAAACTTAGGAGGAACGGAATTATGACAAAAGATTTCTATACTGCACTGAAAGAAAGACGTACTTACTATGGGATTAATAAAGAGGTACAAGTATCGGATGAAAAAATTAAAGAAATCGTGGAGTTTGCTGTGAAATATACTCCATCCGCTTTCAATTCTCAAACTGCACGATTAGTTGTATTATTTGGTGAAGCTCATGATAAATTATGGGATATTACCACTGAAACATTAAGAAAAGTAGTTGGAGATGGAGACTTTTCAGGAACGCAACAAAAAATGGATTCTTTTAAAGCTGGTTATGGAACAGTATTATTCTTTGAAGATGAGGCTATCGTTAAATCGCTTCAAGAAAAGTTTGCTGCATATGCTGAAAACTTCCCAATTTGGTCACACCAAGCATCAGGTATGCACCAATTAGTCGTGTGGACAGGTTTAGAAGCAGAGGGATTAGGGGCATCATTACAACATTATAATCCATTAATTGACGATGAGGTAAAACAAGAATGGAATGTCCCTGCTAATTGGAAACTAATTGCACAAATGCCATTTGGTAATCCAACAGCTGCACCAGGTGAAAAAGAATTCCAACCACTTGAAGAGCGTGTGAAATTTCATAAGTAATATTCGAATGTAATAAAATGGAAATTTAATCAGTGGTGGTCTTACTGTCCGCAAATAGCAGGGGAAGCTAACTGTATTGTAAAAATAAAACTGTTTATTAATAAAAAAGCTTATTCGTTTTTTTTATTAATCGAGTATGTATGAATAAAAGATTTTAAAACACTATTTTAATCTGTAAGGGAACAAGGTGATCGTTTTGATCACCTTGCTTTATTTCTTACATTTTATTTATTAAAAAACGCTAGCTTTTCATAAATGCTTGAAAAATTAGCGTTTTAATAATAAGTATCTGTAATTTGATTACTTAAAACTATATACGAAAAAGCTTTTATGTTATTCCTCAAGTTCTATCCATTCCTGTGACCATTCTTCTATTCCGCGAATAATAGCTTCTAAAGCAAATCCTTTTTGAGTTAAAGAATATTCTATACGAACTGGTGTCTCAGGAAAGACTTTACGTTCGACAATTCCTTCTAGTTCTAATTCTTTCAATCTTTCTGAAAGTAATCTTCCGCTAACAGGAAGAGAAGATTCAAGTGTACAAAAGCGCTGAGATCCAGAAAAAAGTTGGTAAATAATTAGTGCTGTCCATCGTTGACTAAAAAATTTCATTCCTTTTTCAAAGCGAGGGCATAATGTAGAATCATTCATTTTCCTTCACCTCCTAAAATAAATTATATAACATCTTACTATTAGTAACAAATGTTTTTATAATTAATTACTTGACGTAAATTGATTACGAATGTATACTCACTTACATAAAGTAACTAAGTTGTTTTATGTAACTAAAACTCTTTTCTTTAAATGGCCAAAGTTGTAATGATACATATTGCATATAAGCTGAGAGAAAAAAGAATAGCATCTGTAAAAACACTTACGTTGTGTAAGTTAAACAATAAAAAATATAACAATGGAAGAGAATTTTAGAGATTCTCTATACTAGGAGGTACCTAATGGTTACAACAGATACAATTCATATGTTAGAAGATAAAATTCAATTTATACATCAAGATGGAAAGGATATTTATTTAGTAGGCCCTATCAAATTGCCAATTAATTTATATGGGGAGACTAAAGTTTTTCAATGGTATTCTTGGTTACAATGTAGTGAGGTTACAAATAGTGTAGAAGGAATTATCGAAAAACTCTCATCTATTAATTTAGCTGATATGCAGCAATCTAGTGTACTTGTATATGGTGATTTTGAGAATTCTGAAGATGCCCTAATTCGTATGCATAGTATTTGCCACACCGGTGATATCTTTGGTAGTAAACGTTGTGACTGTGGATTCCAATTAAAGCAGTCTTTACAAATGATTACAGAACATGGTTCAGGTGCTTTATTTTACTTAGCGAATCATGAAGGAAGAGGAATTGGCTTGTTTAGTAAAGCTATGACGTACCTCTTGCAAGAAAATGGGTTAGATACAGTAGAAGCTAATCTGAACCTAGGTTTTGAAGATGATGTTCGAAACTATGATGATACAATTGAAGTATTAAAAGCGCTACGCTCAAAACCTGTAAAACTTATTACAAATAATCCGAAAAAATTAGAAGCGTTACAAAAAGCTGGATTAAATGTTACGAGTCGTGAACCGTTATGGGGTGATGTCTCAGAGTTTAATGAGAAATATTTGCAAACGAAGATTCAGCGTTCTGGACATTTTGAAGGGGGACACTTACATGCTTGAGCATGAATTGTATATGAAGCTAGCACTAGAAAATGCCAAGGCTATGAAGGGACAAACGACTCCAAATCCATTGGTTGGATCTGTAATTGTAAATGATAATCGAATTGTAGGGGGCGGAGCACATATGAAGGCCGGAGAACCACATGCCGAAATACATGCGATACGTATGGCTGGAGAACAGGCACGTGGTGGTACAATTTATGTAACTCTTGAACCTTGTTCTCATCATGGTAGAACAGGGCCTTGTGCTGAAGCAATTGTACAAGCAGGAATTAAGAAGGTAGTAGTTGCTACACTTGATCCAAACCCGCTTGTTTCTGGACGTGGAATTAAAATTCTACAAGATGCAGGTATTGAAGTACTTGTAGGAGTGTGTGAAGAAGAATCTAAAAAAATGAATGAAGTCTTTAATAAATATATTTTGACAAAGCGCCCATTTGTAACGATTAAATCAGGAGTTACATTAGATGGGAAAATCGCTACGTCTTTATCGGATAGTAAGTGGATTACATCTACAGAAGCAAGACAAGAAGTACACCAAATACGAAACGAAAATGCGGCTATTTTAGTAGGAGCGAATACTGTTCAAAAGGATAATCCATCATTGACAACGCGTATTCCAAATGGCCGAAATCCAATTCGAGTAATATTGGACTCGACATTACGCATACCGATGGAAGCTAACGTTGTTACAGATAGAGAAGCTCCTACCTGGATATTTACAACAAGTAATCATGCAGAGGAAAAAAAGAAAGCATTAGAAAATGCAGGAGTTAAAGTATTTGTTACTAGCGGAGAAAAGCATATAAACTTACATGAAATGCTTGATGTTTTAGGACAAAAAGGAGTTTCCTCCCTGCTTATTGAAGGTGGTGGAGAAGTAAATGCTTCGTTTATTGAAAATAAACTAATGGATAAAATTATTTTATATTTCGCACCTAAAATTATTGGAGGTAGATTGGCGCCTAGTTTTGTAGAGGGGACTGGTATTACTAAAATGAAAGATGCAATTGAATTTAAGGATATATCATTTACCCAGATTGGAAAAGATTATAGATTTATTGGCTATCCAGCATATCGGAAAGATGAGCAATAAGGGGAATAAAAACTACTTATATGTTCCGATAAATGGATTGCAGAAAGGAGCGATGAAGAGTGAAGTTTGGATTTGATATCGATGATACACTAATTGATTTAAGGCAGCATGCTTTTCATTTATATAATAAGAAATTAAACAAAAAAGTAGGGTTGGATGTATTCCATTCTTTAAAAACAATTGAAATTCATGAAGCATTTGGCATGACTTCCGAGGAAGGCGGTCATATGTGGAATAGTTTGCTGGATGAGATTTATTATACTTCTTGTTCACCGTTTCCGTATGCTGTAGAGACATTGCAAGAATTAGAAAGACAGGGACATGAAATTTACTATATAACGGCGCGACCTAAAGAGCATGGAGAGCAAACAAAAAAATGGTTAATAGAAAAAGGATTTCCGGTACATGAAGATCGCTTTTTCTATGGAATGAAGGATGAAGAAAAAATACACTTTATACAAGAAATAAAATTAAACTATTTCTTTGATGATAAGCCGGCTGTTTTAGAAACGTTAATAGGAAAACCGATAAATGTATATGCAAAAACTACTTCTTACAATCAATATCTCAATATCCCGCGTATTACAAATTGGATGGAGTTAGGAGATATTATAAAGAAAGATATGTGAGGATTTAAATGGAAAATCAAATAGAGCCAAGAGCATATTGAGTATTACAATTTTAGAGGAAAGACATACGTATTATGTCTTTCCTTATTTTTTAATATTATCGTTTTTATTAGTGTGATGTGCTAGGAGTACTTCTAATAGAGGGGGAATAGAAAAATGAGCAATAAGAAAAATATTTTTAAGCTAGTCTTGTATGGAAGCGTAATTTATATATCATACCAGTGATGGTTTTCCCTGGTGCCACAGTATATGCGGATATTTTGGGTAAGAAGTTCAAGAATTAATGAGATGTGTTCATGATCATGAATTTTTGGAAAACGAAAATTACAATGTTAGGTTATTTTGAATCAGTAGTGGACGATATGCAAAATTACATATTACAAAATAAACATCGTAATTTTTGGATTCTTGGTATAAAATACATTACTTAAACTATATATTAGAATGGAGAAAGTGAATTGGAATTATTAAGAAACAGTAAGATTGGTACAAAACTAAACATATTAATAACTATATCAAGTATTGCATGTATAGTATTATCCCTAATAGGGTTTTGGGGGTTAGAAAGAGGGAAAAGTACTTCCTCTAATATGTATGAGGATAATTTACTGCCAATTGAGTGGATTGGAATTGTAGAATCTAATTTTTATCACGTTAATATGAACTTTATGGAAATAATGTTATCAAAAGATGAAAAAAGAATGAACGAATTAATAAGAGAAATGGATGGGATTCGTAAGGAAAATGATCATCTTTTAAAGCAGTTTGAGGCTAAACTTATTTCTACTAAAGAAAAAGAATTATATAACACGTTTCATGAAACATTTAATGAATTAAGGACTCAAATGAAGAAAGCACAAGAATTAGGGAAGTCTAATAATGAGGAAGCATATGCATATTATCTAAAAGAGATTGAACCTAATATGCAAAAATCAATAAAATCAATTCGTGAATTGATTTTATATAATAGTAATAATGCAGAGCTTTTACAGAAGGAAAATAATAATAGTGCTCAAAATACAATGATAATGTTTGTTAGTATTTCGATTTTAGCAATTTTAATAATTATATTAATTGGATATGTTATTAAATTAACTATCCGAAAACCACTTGCATTACTACAAAATGATATGGAAAAAGTAGCAGCTGGAGATTTAACAACACGTACTCCTTATAAAGCAAATAATGAATTAGGGCATATTGTTCAGTCTTTTAATAGTATGTTAGATAACCTTCAACAATTAATTGCGAATGTTAAGATGACAACACAAGAGGTTATTTTTACTACGGAGGGTGTATTACAAGATACAAATCGAGCGTCTAGTATTTCAAATGAGGTTGTACAGACTGTTTTAGAAGTAAAAACAAAAATAGAAGGACAGGTAACTAGTATTCAGGAGAGCTCATCCTCAATGGAAGAAATTACAACCGGGGTGCAAACTGTAGCTGAATCTTCAGCAGTAGTCGCTGAGGTAGCAGTAACGACTACAGAACGAATAAATATCGGTAGTGAAGTGATAAATCACTCTATTCTTCAAATGAATAGTGTGCATGATGTTGTCGAGGAAACATCAAAAGTAATAAATAAACTTGTTACACGTACACAACAGATTGATACAGCTCTCGCTGCAATTACTAATATTGCCGAACAAACGAATCTTCTTGCCTTAAATGCCGCTATTGAAGCGGCACGTGCTGGAGAGAATGGGAAAGGATTTGCAGTGGTTGCCGCAGAAGTTCGAGACTTGGCTGAGCAATCTAAAGAATCTGCAAAAGAAGTTAATCATTTAATAAAATCCATTCAAAAAGATACCCAAGATACAGTTAATGTCATGCAAAAAGGACAACAAAAGGCAGTAGAAGGAAAAGAAGCTGCTTACAAAGCGAATCAAACCTTCTTGTCTATTATGAGAGATATTGATAAGATTACAGGTCAAATTCAAGAAGTATCCGCAGCGACAGAAGAGATGTCTGCTGGTACAGAAGAAGTAAATGCTTCTCTTTCGCTAGTTTCTGAAACTGCAACGGATGTGAAAAAGGAGACTCTTCAAACTGTAAATTCAATTCAATCACAGGCCGTATCAATTGAACAAATATCAATCCAATCCAACAAAATGAAAGAAAAGGTGGAAGAATTAACGGAATTGGTTTCAAAATTTAATATTACAGAACAAAAAGAATAAGTAAATTGTAAAAGATTAGGTACGGCTATCAGCCTAAAAATAATTGATTTTTTACGATTAAAAAGATTTTAGTAATTAATTCAATCACAAGTGTAATAACATGTATAAAAAACATGAAGACTTAAGAGTCTTCGTGTTTTTTTTATTGAATAATGTCTGAAAAAATATTGATAATTATACGATATTTTGGAATTTATCACAAAATATTCATATATGCAAAATTACATACATTTAATGATTGATAATCACGAGTTAATGTAACTATAATAATTACACTGATAAGTAACTTATTGACGACAATTATAAGTGAAGAAGGAGGGCTTTATTGTATTTTGTATATAAAAAAATAGAGAAGGAGATATGCAAATGAAAAGGTTACTTGTTATAGGCCTAATGTATACAATGTTTTTCCTCATAGGAAATATACACTTACATGCTGATGAACGAATAAATGCAAAAAAAATTACTAGTTTAGAAGAGCCTACTTGGATATTTCAGGCGGGCATAAGTAAGGGAAAATATCATGACCGACAAGATTTAGGATTTATTTTGAAGAGAAATACACCATTAAAGGTAAGACAAACAAATCCTAATTTTAAAGACAAATTAACATTACGTTTATTGTCTAATGACTCAAAAAATGAAAAATCCATACAAGTAGGAAATGAATGGGTTACTATCCAAGGTGATACGTCTTTAGTTCCTTTCATAGATACTCCGTACGGTGAAGAGCACGCTGTACTTGAGTACCAAGTAGGGAATGAAAGTGCTACTAAACCCCTTCCCATTTATAAACAACAAGGAAGTGTATCTCAATTTTTTAGTGCATGGGATCAATTTGATGGAGAGTATGCGTTACTTCAAGGGGAGAGTTTTCAATTATTTGTACCTAAAAAAGATAAAGAGTTAGTAAGATCTTTAAAAGATTTTCAATCGTTGGATGAGTTAATTGCGTATTATGAAGATATTTTTGTGATGTATGATTCAATTATTGGTTTAGATGGCTCAACGTTTGAAAATAAAAAAAGTCAAAATCGTTATTTCTTAAAAGCAGATATATCTGGTGCTGGCGGTGCCTATTATGACACAAATTGGACAGCGAATAGTACAGATAGTACAAAGATGTGGTTAGATAAACTAAGTTGGGGAACTTTACATGAAATCGCTCATGGATACCAAGCTGGTTTTGATAATCAAGGAATATTTACAGGAGAAGTTTCTAATAATCTATTTGGTGTTCAATATCAATATAGTAAATACGGCAAAAAAGCAGATCAAGTTGGTTGGTTGTTTAATTTCGGGAAAAAGGAACAGGTAGAACGGAATTTATATAATGCTCTAATGAAAGAAAATAAAAATTATGATGATTTAGATTTACGACAAAAACTTATTCTTTTAACGATGGCGAAACAAAAAGCTGGCGATGAAGCATTTGCAAAAATGTATCAAGGTTATCGAAAACTAGCTAGCAATACTGCTTTCAAAAAAGGTGACCATTCTTTACCAGATTTAATGAATCAGTATTATAGTGAGAATGGACAAGTTGATTTTACACCTGTTTTTGAAAGGTGGGGTTTTAAGCTTAATCATAAACAAATAGAGATGAATAGGGCGAAAGGTTTTCCGGCTGTTACTTCTTTAGCTTATATAGTGCCTGAATCACAATTAGCGAAAGGAAGAGCTATAGTTGATCCTGATATTCCGATAAACTCCAACTTCGAAATAGTTACGAATCAGCAAATTGCTCCACTTGGGCTAAAAGGGAATTTGCATATCCATTTAAATACAAATGAAATAGATACATTAAAAGGAGGAAAAATTAAATTAAAAGAAGGGAATACAGTTATTCAAGAGAAAACAATTGAAACAACAGATATCAATTTACAAGACGTACCAAATGGAGTGTATACGGTTGAAATTTCAGGTGGGAAAACGAATAGTATGTACCATTTCAGTTCGTATTATGCCTATGTAAAAGAAAAAGATAATAGTCTAAAGATTGATATTAACGAAATGAAAGTGAGTAAGTTGGTAAATGAAACGATTCAATTCCTAGGATTAGGAGATGACCAGTTTGCCGTATTAAATACAGACTTAGAGCAAAATCGAGCTATTTTTACGATTACTACTAAAACGCCTCATAGCTATTATGCAGGTGAAAAATATGCATCGATAGAGGTCTTTAATGAAAAAGGTGAAAAAATTTATACGAAGGAAATGGAAGGAACAAATGTAACAATTGTAAAAGATATCATTCCACTAAAAGAGGGATATAGAATTAAAATCTATCATGATGAAATAAAAAAACGATTAACTAGTAAAGCTACTATTATTAATCCTATGAATAAAACGAATGAATTTATAATAACAAAATGGGGATTGAAAAATACTTCTTTGCAAAATAATCCAGAAGAAAATCTTATACAAAGAATTGATGAAGAAATGGAAGCGATTATAGGTAATCAGTTTTTAAAAGAGATACCAATGCAAAAATTAGAAATGAAAAAGAATGTGTGGATGGCAATAAATATGTTATCAGAACCACAAAAAATAACGTATATGAATAAATATAAAGATAGCTTATATAATGAATAATTTTTGAGAAATGAATTGAATCTAAAAAAGTAGCAAACCAATCTATTAACCTATGTATGTAGAGGTATGTAAAAACGATTGGCTATAGTTAAAATTTTTTATCTATGCTTAAAATTCTAAAATACATTTATTTAATTTAATAATACGATTATAAAGGAGTAAAAATATGAATAATTTCGTAAAGGTAGGTTTAACTACAGGAGTGGTGTTATCGGCGATTATGCCTTATGGAGGAGTACATGCGGAAACAGAAGATTTAAAAGTGGAAACAAAGGAAGATACGTTCCGAACAGGTAATTTAACAGCACCTTCTCAAAATTCGGCAGAAAATGTAGCAAAGGATGCACTAAAAGGAAAAACAGAACAAGCATTATCATCAAAGCAAGTTAATACGGAATCCAAAGTTAATTATAATGTTACGCAAAGTCGTAAATCTTATGATGGTACTACATTGGTACGTCTTCAACAAACGTATGAAGGACGTGATGTATACGGATATCAACTAACAGCACATATTAATGATGATGGTGTACTTACGAGCGTTTCGGGAGATAGTGCCCAAAATTTACAACAACAGGAAGATTTGAAACAACCTATTACTCTATCAGAAGAGGATGCAAAGAAACAGCTTTTCAACATCTATGGAAATGATCTCACATTTATCGAAGAACCAGAAATTAAACAAGTGGTATATGTAGATGAAAATACAAATAAAGCTACAAACGCATATCAAATTACTTTTAGTGCATCTACACCTGAATATGTATCCGGTACAGTATTAATTGATGCTTTTGGTGGTAATCTATTAAAAGAACTCGTTCAAAAATTGGGTATACAAGTAGAGAGTAGTATTGTCCAATCTGCGACATCAAATAAATCAACAGATCCTTCAAAATTAACAGGTACAGGAAAAGATGACTTAGGTATTAATCGTACGTTTGGAATTACACAAAGAAGTGATGGAATGTACATGCTGGCAGATTATTCTCGTGGTAAGGGAATTGAAACATATACTGCTAATTATAAAGATTATAATAATTATAGAAGAAATGTATGGGGTTATCTCGATGATTTAGTAACAAGTAATTCTACAAATTTTACAGATACTAAAGCAGTTAGTGCCCATTATTTAGCAACGAAAGTATATGATTTTTATCAAGAAAAATATGGCCGTAACAGCTTTGATAATAACGGACAAAAAGTAATTTCTGTCGTTCATGGTTGGAACACAAATGGTACGAATAAAGGAAATCCTAAGCAGTGGTTTAATGCATTTAGTAATGGCGCTATGCTAGTATACGGAGATCCAATTGTTAGAGCATTTGATGTGGCAGGACATGAATTTACACACGCGGTTACAAGAAATGAGTCTGGACTTGAGTACGCAGGAGAAGCTGGTGCAATTAATGAAGCGTTATCTGATATTTTAGGAGTAGCCGTTGAAAAGTATGCCAATAACGGAAAGTTCAATTGGACAATGGGAGAACAATCAGGTCGTATTTTTAGAGATATGAAAAACCCATCATCTATCTCTTCTAGATATCCAGAGGATTATAGGCATTATAATAACTTACCTATTGATGCTGACCACGATCATGGTGGTGTACACACGAACTCTAGCATTATTAATAAAGTAGCTTACTTGATTGCTAGTGGTGGAAGCCATAATGGAGTAAACGTACATGGCATTGGAGAAGATAAAATGTTTGATATTTTCTATTATGCAAATACGGATGAATTAAATATGACTTCTGATTTTAAAGAATTAAAAGAAGCTTGTATTCGTGTAGCAACGAACTTATATGGTAAAGACTCATTAGAAGTACAAGCTGTCCAACAAGCCTTTAAAGCAGCGTATATTTAATATTATTGTGATGAATTACAAACTCTTTCATTTTAATATAGTGATTAATTTGTATTTATAGAAAAAAACCTTGTAGAATTTTTCTGCAAGGTTTTTTTGAATGTTATCCCGCTATTTGCTGGGCAGTAAGACCCCCACCTCAAAATTTAGCTGTTATTTTTTTACTTGTTGTAAAGGATGGAAAGCTTTTAAGGTTGTGGCACGCCTCTTAAGAAAAAGATAAGGCGAAGCGATCTCGCTGTTATTTCCCAACAACAAACATTTTATTTAGTGAAAGTTACCAAACGTTTTTCAAAACTATTTTACCTATTGCTTTATTTGACTCCAAATATTCATGTGCTTTTGCAACTTCATCAAACGTAAAAGATTTAGAATCTAGCAATGGACGAAGTTTTCCTTCTTCTACAATTTGCGTTATTTTCGTTAAGATTTCTCCGCAATCATTACGCTTATCTGTATGTAATATTTTTAATGCCATAAAAGTAACGTGCAGAGAGAGTCCTTTTGCGTGTAAAGGAGAGAGGTCATGGGTTGAACGAGCTGCAATAGTTACGACAGTTCCATTGACCGCAGCAGCTTCAAAAGAATGATCAAGATTCTTGCCGCCTACTGTATCAAATATAACTTCAAATCCGTTTCCGTTCGTATGTTTTTGTACATATTCTTGAACAGATTCTTCTTTATAATTAATAGCTATATTGGCTCCTAAACGATGGGCTATTTCCATTTTGTTTTGCTGAGAAGCTGTTGTAAAAACTTTAGCGCCTGCCCATTTAGCTAGTTGAATGGCTACGTGTCCTACGCCACCAGTAGCTCCATGAATGAGAACATTTTGACCAGGTTTAATATTTGCACGATCAAATAAAGATTCCCAAGCTGTAATTGCAACTAATGGTAGAGCAGCAGCTTCTTCCATTGTTAAATTATTAGGTTTGTGAGCAATTAATCGTGCATCAGCAAGCATAAATTCTGCAAGTGCACCTCCAGTTTCTTTAAAACCTCCGGCACATCCGTATACTTTATCCCCTGATTTGAATTTCGAAACACCTTCTCCTACTTCAATAACAATACCAGCTACATCGCCGTGTAATATAGCTGGAAACTCAGGAGCGACGGCTGAAACGGCACCACTACGCATTTTTGTATCGATTGGATTTACACTTGTTGCTTTTACATCGATTAGAACATGACCTGGTAAAAGTTTCGGTTTTGAAACTTCTTCTAATTGAAATACAGATGAATCCCCAAAAGAATGGATAATTTGTGCTTTCATAGTTTATACCTCCTGTTTGTGGTTATAGCATAGCAAAGTACGAAAAATAAGTATAATATTTTGAATTTGGTTAGTGAGAATTTTATATAAAGAAGAGGAAAGTGCATGAAATGAAATAATGTAACGTACTTCTAAAAACTACTGTAAAGCTTTTTGAAGAAAGGGTAGATGTTATTTTTGCAGCATGATTTATTCATTATGTTTATTATTACTCACTTAGTATAGGTATTTTAAAGTGCCTACATCACTTTAAAGTACGTACTGCTATTCATGTTATGGCCGATTTATAATAACACTCGTAGCACAAAGAAAGTTATAACGGTTACAATAGGCAACAATGTGGTGTTACAGTATTGCCTATCAATTTTGAGTAGAAATATGAAAAGTATAGATTTATATGAATGAATGAAAGAAAGAAAGAAAGTGGATTGTGAGCTACAAAAGGATTAAATCGTCTTATTATAGAGAAGCCTTTTGGTTATAATGTAACGTCTGCTCGTGAGTTTAGCGATAAATTAATTGAATATTTTGATAAAATGATATTTATTATAACGATCATTATCTTTGAAAATGAATGGTAACTAGGAATACACTTAGAAAAGTATTACGAAATAAATCGTATGTAATTCAAGACATTTTTATTGACGATAATAATTTATGTGGTTAATATATTAGACATAAGATTATTTAATTACTAAAAGTAATCAGATATAAAATGTTTCGTTAAATTCTATAAATAAGTAAGTTGTGGTAGAAATGCTTTGAATTGCCACTATTAATATTGGGGACAATTAAAAAGCGAAAGGTATAAAAAGAATTGGGATTTGATAACTCTTTGTTTTTATAAAACATGAGCTTCTGTACAATTCATTTTTAAAATATTGACAAGGATTATACAACAAGAGGGGGACTGAAATTGGAATCAATGACCTTTGTTTTATTTGGAGCGACAGGGGACTTAGCGAAACGCAAAATTTACCCAGCACTATATAATTTATATAGAGATCAAAAGCTTCCAAAGCAAATATCCGTTATCGGGCTTGGGAGACGTCAAGTATCTCATGTAGATTTTCAAGAAAGAATAAAAGAATCAATAGAGACGTTTTCCCGTCATAGAGAAGAAGGTACTCCGGAACTGGAAGGTTTTTTAGATAATTTTCGCTATTGTCCATTAGATGTGAGTAAGCCGGAAGACTATGAGAGGTTATTACAAGTCGTTCGTGAAAGGGAAGAAGAATTACATATAAAAGGAAATAGAATGTTTTATCTTTCCGTTGCTCCTGAATTTTTCGAGACCATTGCTTTAAATATTAAGGAAAGCGGACTTGATAAAACGGATGGATGGAAACGTCTGATGATTGAGAAACCATTCGGGCACGACCTTACATCTGCTCGTGAGCTTAACGATAAGCTTAGTCGCACGTTTGAAGAAGACGAGATATACCGTATCGATCATTATTTAGGTAAACCGATGATTCAAAATCTTGAAGCATTAGAATTTGCAAATCCTGTTCTCCAATCAATTTGGAATAAAGAACATATAGCGAATGTACAAATCACAGCGAGTGAAACAGTTGGGGTTGAAGAAAGGGCAGGATATTATGACCAGGCAGGGGCCATTCGAGATATGGTTCAAAATCATATGTTACAAATATTAATGATGACTGCTATGAATCTGCCGGAAAAGGTTAATGCATGTGAAATTCGAGAGGAAAAGCGAAAGGTAATGGAAACGCTTCGTAAAGTGAAAAAAGAAGACGTTCAAAGCCATATCATTCGCGGACAATACGCTGCAGGTGAGATAAAAGGCGGGCAAGTTGTAGCATACAAAGAGGAGCCAGGAGTAAATCCTTCTTCTAACATAGACACATTTGTTGCTGCTCGCCTGTGGATCGATAATCCATTTTGGACTGGCGTTCCCTTCTATATACGAACAGGCAAACGAATGAAAGAAAAGTCTACTCGTATTGTAATCGAATTTAAAAATACGTTAAAACAGCAATATCAAGATAATAATCCAAATGCAGCACCTAACTTATTAATAATTGAAATTAGCCCAGGTGAGAACGTTTCATTACAGTTAAACAGTAAAAATCCATTGAAAAATGGAGAAATTGAACCGATGCGTATTAACTTTACTTGTGAGCAAGCGGATGTGGGAGTACCTGAAGCGTATGAAAGACTCATTCATGATGCTGTGAGTGGAGACGCTACATTCTTTGCACATTGGAGAGAAGTTGAATTGTCATGGGAATGGGTACAACCAATTCTTGAAGCGTTCGAGGAAAACTTATTACCGCTTCATGAATATGAGTCTGGTTCATATGGTCCAGAAGCGTCTAATGAACTGTTACAAGAAAGTGGATTTAAATGGTGGTTAGATCAAGAGACGGAAAAATAAGTACTTTCTTTAATGAAAGCATTTAGGGGGACGATTACTATGACACAAAACATAAATCAATTAGCAGTGAATACACTTCGTACGTTATCGATTGATGCTATTAATGCGGCAAACTCAGGTCATCCAGGTCTTCCGATGGGAGCAGCACCAATGGCTTATGCATTATGGGCGAATCATTTAAATTACAATCCTAATCACCCAGAATGGTTTAACCGTGATCGTTTCGTTTTATCGGCGGGACATGGATCTAGTCTGTTATATAGCCTACTTCATTTAGCTGGATATGACGTTTCAATTGATGACTTGAAAAATTTCAGAAAGTTAAATAGTAAAACACCTGGACATCCTGAGTTTGGGCATACTCCTGGAGTTGAAGCGACTACAGGCCCGTTAGGACAAGGGATTGCTAATGCTGTAGGAATGGCAATGGCAGAAGCTCATTTAGCAGCGAAGTTCAATAAGGATGGTCACTCTATTATAGATCACAATACGTATGCTTTAGTCGGAGATGGTGACTTAATGGAGGGTGTCGCTTATGAAGCGATGTCAATGGCAGGACATATGAAACTTGGCAAGTTAATTGTACTGTATGATTCAAATGAAATTTCACTTGATGGTGAATTAGGCATTGCTTTCTCTGAAGATATTCAGAAAAGGGCAGAATCTGTACATTGGCAATATGTAAGAGTTGAAGATGGAAACGATGTTGATGCGATTACAAAAGCTATTCAATCAGCGAAAGAAAATACGGATCAACCTACTCTTATAGAAATTAGAACCATTATAGGTTATGGAAGTCCAAAAGTTGCTGGAACGAACAAAGCACATGGTAATCCGCTTGGAGTAGAAGAAGCGACAGCGACAAAACAAGTGTATGGTTGGGATTATGAGGAAGATTTCTTTGTACCTGAAGAAGTAAAAGCTCATTTTAATGAACTAAAACAAAAAGGTATTGAAAAAGACAATGACTGGAATGAGCAGTTCAACTTATACAGAGAAGCGAATCCTACACTGGCAGATGAATTAGAAAAAGCGATTACAGGTGAGGTTTTAATTGAAGCGAAAGACATTCTATCCTTTGATACTGAAAAAACAATTTCTACTCGTGTTGCAAGTGGGGAAGCTATTAATCATTATGTGAAATCGATTCCTTCTATTTTCGGTGGAAGTGCGGATCTTTCTCATTCTACGATGACAGATATAAAAGGTGAAGCAGTATATGCAGTAGAATCATATGCTGGACGAAATATATATTTCGGTGTACGTGAACATGCAATGGGCGCTGCAGCGAATGGATTGGCGCTTCATGGAGGAGTAAAACCTTTCGTAAGTACATTCTTTGTATTTAATGATTATCTTCGTCCGTCCATTCGACTGGCTGCACTGCAAAAGTTACCTGTTACTTACGTATTTACACATGATTCGATTGCTGTAGGAGAAGATGGTCCAACGCATGAACCAATTGAACAATTGGCAGCTCTTCGAGCAATTCCTGGTTTAACAGTTATCCGCCCGTCAGATGCAAATGAAACAGCAAGTGCTTGGGCGTATGCTTTACAGCAAACGGATGGTCCAGTCGTTTTAGTACTGAGTCGTCAAAATTTACCGGTGTTTAATGAAACGAAAGCGAACATAGAGAATTTCTCTAAAGGAGCTTACGTATTAACACAAACAAATGAAAATCCGGATGTAATTTTAATTGCGACAGGTTCTGAAGTATCCTTAGCTGCTAGTGCGAAAGCAAAATTAGAAGAAGATCAAGTTTCTGTTCGCATCGTTGCAATGCCGAGCTGGGAGTTATTCGATCGCCAATCGAACGAATATAAAGAATCCGTTCTTCCGTCTTCTATAACGAAACGAGTATCTCTTGAGATGGGTGTATCTCTCGGTTGGGAACGTTATGTAGGACAAGAAGGAAAAGTACTATCAATTGAAACATTTGGAGCTTCAGGAACTGGAGCTGAAGTCATGAATCTATTTGGATTTACGACAGAAAATGTTGTTCAAATTACAAAAAATGTGTTGAATTCTTAAGCTATGACTGTGAATACCTTTCTGTACATATTAAAATTTCAGTGCTGAAAGGTATTCCAGATTGTAGTGATATGGATTTTTAATAAAAGATGATTTGAGGAGGAATTATATTATGCAAGTAGGATTAATTGGGTTAGGTAAAATGGGATTAAATTTAGGGAAAAATTTAATGGATCATAAACATGAAGTAGTAGCATTTGATTTAAATACGAGCGCAGTAGAAGAAATGAAAGAGTACGGGGCAACAGGTACATCTAGTTTAAGTGAACTTGTTCAGTCATTACAATCACCAAGAATTCTTTGGGTAATGGTACCACACGCTGTTGTTGATTCTGTTATTGATGAGGTTACACCACTTTTATCAAAAGGAGATATTTTAATTGAAGCTGGTAATTCACATTATAAAGAGTCTATCCGCCGATATGAGCAATTAAAGAAAGATGGCATTCACTTTATGGATGCAGGAACTTCTGGCGGAATGGAAGGCGCTCGTAATGGTGCTTGTTACATGATCGGAGGAGATCAAGAAGCTTGGGACATCGTTGAACCTATCTTCCGCGATACTGCTGTAGAAAATGGATTCTTATATGCTGGAAAAGCTGGTAGTGGTCACTTCTTAAAAATGGTTCATAACGGAATTGAATACGGTATGATGGCTGCTATTGGTGAAGGATTTGAGATTCTAGAGAAAAGTGAATTTGACTACGATTATGAAAAAGTATCAAGAGTATGGAACAACGGTTCAGTGATTCGTTCTTGGTTAATGGAATTAACAGAAAATGCATTTTCTAAAGATGCAAAACTGGATGAGATTAAGGGTGTTATGCATTCTTCTGGTGAAGGAAAATGGACAGTAGAAACAGCATTAGACCTTCAAACAGCAACTCCTGTTATCGCAATGTCTCTATTAATGCGCTACCGCTCATTAGACAATGATACATTTACAGGAAAAGTTGTAGCAGCTCTGCGCAATGAATTTGGCGGACATGCAGTAGAAAAGAAATAAAGTGAAACTTTAATAAGTAGGGGCTTCATTCCACACAAATCGGGCTTTTACGGGATAAGCATATTAAACATGTAACTCATCAACGTTTAAAAACTGGAGGGAATTAATCATGAAATTTTTTATTGATACTGCAAATCTTGAGGATATAAAAAAAGCATATAAACTTGGAGTTTTAGCTGGTGTTACAACGAATCCTTCTTTAGTAGCGAAAGAGGGCATTAAATTTGAAGACCGTATTGCAGAAATTTGTCAGGCGGTTCCTAAAGTTGAATCTGTTTCGGCAGAAGTAACGCCAGATGCTGTTACAGCTGAAGAGATGATCGCCCAAGCAGAAGAACTGATTAAAATTAACGGTGGCGATGAAAAAGTTACAATTAAACTTCCGATGACGTTAGCAGGATTAGAAGCTTGTCGCTACCTTACTGAAAAAGGTGTGAAAACGAATGTTACACTTATTTTCACGGTGAACCAAGCACTTTTAGCTGCTCGAGCAGGTGCAACGTACGTTTCTCCATTTTTAGGACGTTTAGATGATATTTCTGAAGATGGTGTACTATTAGTTGCTAAAATTGCTGAATTATTCGATGTTCATCAACTAGATACACAAATTATTGCGGCTTCTGTTAGACATCCAGATCATGTAACTCGTGTAGCGATGGCAGGTGCTCACATTGCAACAATCCCTTATAAAGTAATTGAACAACTTGCTATGCACCCATTAACAGACCAAGGTATTGAGAAATTTGCTGCTGATTGGGCGAAAGCGCCTAAATTATAATGTTATGAAAGTGAAGGTGCTTTCCGAAAGTTGTTTTTCATGAGAAGACAAATCCTAAGTAACTTCATCGTTTAAAGTGGATACTGAGTTTGTAGTCTTACTACGTGAAAACAGCAAGAGAAGAAAGTGTCATTCACTTTTAAAAAAGGGAAAATTGATCGCGCGAAGCGTTTATCACAATAACATTATAATTATTAAAGAGAAATCCCCTTATTAGAGAGATGAGTTATAGTGTATCTCTAATAAGGGAGATTCTTTTTATATAAATCATTATGATGTGAAGATGCTTTTAAGTGTATAGCAATATGTAAAGGTATCTTTTACTCAAGTAAGAACTATATAGGTTCTTTTAATTATATAGTAATTACGAAAGGGTTTACATAAAGGGGGATTGAGTATGAATATGTACCTTTTAATGATTACATTATTATCAATTGTAATTGTTATTTTAGGGGTATCTTGGTGGAGATGGCATGCGTTTATTAGTTTAACGATTGCAAGTTTGTTTTTAGCAATTATGTCTGGAATGCCAATGGATAAAATAGTGAGTGCTTATGAAACGGGAGTCGGAAGTGTTCTAGGACATTTAGTAGGCATTTTAGTATTAGGTACAATTTTAGGGAAAATGATGGCAGAGTCAGGTGCTGGAATGCAAGTGGCAGAGTTCTTTATTAAATCCTTTGGGATAAAAAACTTACCATGGGCTATGTTAATTGCAGGTTTTATTATTGGAATTCCGGTGTTTTTTGAAGTAGGTATTTTAATATTACTGCCGTTAGTAATTTCAATTCATAAAACTACGAAACAAAATATTTTATTGATAGCGTTACCAGCAATTGCTGGGCTATCTGTCGTACACGGCCTTGTTCCTCCGCATCCAGGGGCAATCGTTGCAATTGGTATTTATAAAGCGAATCTTGGGAAGGTACTATTGTATTCACTCATTATTACATTTTTTGCAGCGATTATTGCAGGTCCTATATTTGCGAAATGGATTCACAAACGTGTAATTCCTGAAAATGAGCCAGAATTGATTCGTGTAAATACAAAATCAACGAAATTACCAGGAATAGGAGTTTCATTTTTAGTTATTTTGTTACCTGTTATGTTAATGGTTTTAGCTGCAGCAGCTCCTTATGTGCCCCTTTCTATTACTTTGATGAAGACTGTCACATTAATCGGTAGTCCTATCATTGCACTATTGATTGCATGTTTTGCAGCGTTTTATTTTCTTGGATTTCGCCAAGGTATCGATAAAAAGGCTATTAAGAAGGTAACAGAAGATAGCTTATTACCAATCGGTTCAATTGTTGCGATTATTGGTGCTGGAGGGGGATTTAAGCAAATTCTTATCGATAGTGGCGTAGGGAATGCTATTGCTCAAATGTCTGAGCATTTAGCACTATCTCCAATTGTATTAGCATTTATAGTAGCAGGATTAATTCGAATTGCGACAGGGTCAGCGACAGTCGCTTTAACAACAGCAGCGGGTATCGTTTCGCCAATCGTTGAAAATACAACAGGTGTGAACTTAGAGTTACTCGTTATTGCAACAGGTGCAGGAGCATTAATGTTTTCACACGTAAACGATGCTGGTTTTTGGATGGTAAAAGAATACCTAGGTTTAACAGTGAAAGAAACATTTAAAACATGGACAGTATTAGAAACGTTACTTTCATTTATCGCTTTTGGAGGCGTTTTACTACTCGATATGTTTGTTTAAGATAAAGATGTTTCTATTTAGATAATTGTGGCATACAACGTTATCAATAGATAAAAGGAATGTATTTTTATGGTGGGATACTGTAACAATTTTTTGTTAGGAGGAAGAAATGGTGAGCTCAAAATATATGATTGGTGTAGACATTGGGACAACTAGTACAAAATCAGTTCTATTTTCTACTGATGGATCTGTTATTGCTAGTCATGGAATTGAATATCCTTTATATTCTCCTACGCCTGAAACAGCGGAACAAGACCCAGAAGAAATTTTTCGTGCAGTAATAAATACGATTAAAGAAACTATACGATCAAGTAGTGTACAGCCAAGTGATATTCTTTGTGTCTCTTTTAGTTCGGCAATGCATAGTCTCATTGCTGTAGATGAAAAGGGGAATCCATTAACGGGATGTATTACTTGGGCAGATAATAGAAGTGCAAGCTGGGCGGAGAAAATAAAGAATGATATGAATGGTCATGAAATTTACCTTCGTACTGGCACACCAATTCATCCTATGTCACCGCTTTCGAAATTAGTTTGGCTACAGAATGAGAAGGCAGAGTTATTCGCAAAAAGTTATAAATTCATTTCTATTAAAGAATATGTTTTTTACAAGTTATATAAAGAGTATGTAATTGATTATTCTATAGCGTCAGCGACAGGGATGTTTAATTTGAAATCTTTAAAATGGGATGAAGAGGCTTTACATGTTGCGGGAATTACAGATGAAAAGCTTTCTAAACTTGTTCCAACAACGCACAGTTTAACAGGATTAGATGAAGAGCTTGCCAAAGAGATGAATGTACTTGTTTCTACGCCTTTTGTAGTAGGAGCGAGTGATGGAGTACTATCTAATTTAGGTGTAAATGCAATAGATCCTGGCGTTGTGGCTGTTACCATTGGTACAAGCGGTGCGATACGTGCTGTAACAGATCGTCCTGTAACAGATCCGAAAGGTAGAATTTTTTGTTATGCGTTAACTGAAGACCATTGGGTAATCGGTGGACCAGTAAATAACGGCGGTATGATTTTCAGATGGGCTCGTGACCAATTAGGCACTTCAGAGATTGAACTTGCGAAGCGTTTAGGGAAAGATCCATATGAAGTACTTACTGAAATAGCGGCAAAAGTGAATCCTGGATCTGACGGTTTATTATTTCACCCGTATTTAGCAGGGGAAAGAGCTCCTTTATGGAATGCAAATGCACGAGGATCTTTCTTTGGACTCGGATTGCATCATAAGAAAGAACATCTGATCCGTGCTGTTTTAGAAGGAGTAATTTATAACTTGTATACCGTTCTTCTCGCTTTAAAAGAGTTAATTGGCGAACCGAAAAAAATTCAAGCGACAGGCGGCTTTGCAAGGTCGGAACTTTGGAGACAGATGATGGCGGATATCTTCCATCAAGACGTATATGTTCCGGAAAGTTTTGAAAGCTCTTGCTTAGGAGCTGCAATCCTCGGTTTATATAGTTTAGGTGAAATAGATACATTATCCGTAGTTTCTGAAATGGTAGGTGCAGATTTTCATCATGAGCCAAACATGGAAAGTGTGGAAAAATATAAAGATTTAACGCCAATCTATATTCGTCTGTCCCGTCAATTGGAAGAAGAATATGAAAGTATAGCAGCGTATCAAAAAAAGTGGGTTTAAAAGCTATTTACCAAGAAAATATGGTAACGTATAAAGAAGTACTCCGATTTTTTTGGATACTCTTTCAACATAAAATATTTTAAGAAGCATGATGAACGTAAAATATAGGGAGAGAGGGTTATGAAAATGAAGGATAACAAAGAGTTTATTGGATATGTTGGAACTTACACGAAAGAAAATAGCGAAGGAATATATAAGTTTACTTTAGACACAGAAGCAAAAAAAATTAGTAATGTAACACTTGCCGCTAAGCTGGATAACCCTACATATGTAACGATTAACCAAAATAATGAATATCTCTATTCTGTTGTTAAGGAAGGCGAATCT
This sequence comes from Bacillus sp. RCC_6_1, assembly GCF_041360755.1. Lineage (NCBI taxonomy): Bacteria > Bacillati > Bacillota > Bacilli > Caryophanales > Bacillaceae > Bacillus > Bacillus sp. RCC_6_1. The sequence continues at coordinate 94,528 of NZ_JBFUPV010000004.1, read as the reverse complement.
GGCGGTGTAGCTGCGTATTCCATTGATAGTCATACTGGAGAACTAAAAGCGAAAAATAGACAAGTAGTAGAAGGTGCTTCTCCTTGTCATATTAGTGTTGATAGTGGAAATCATACAGTAGTTACAGCGAATTACCATAAAGGAACGATTGAGTCTTTTGAAATAAATGAAGAAGATGGAACTGTAAATCATGCTTCATCTATTATGGCGCATGAAGGTTCAGGTCCGAATAAAGAAAGACAAGAAAAACCACATGCACATTACGCGGGGTACACTCCTGATGAAAAATATGTAGTGGGCGTTGATTTAGGGATAGATAAAATAATTACGTATGAAGTAAAAGATAGTACATTAACAGAAGTGAATCGTTTATCTGTAAATCCAGGAAGTGGTCCAAGACATATTACTTTTCATCCGAATGGAAAGTATGCGTATGTGATGACGGAGCTTAGTTCAGAGGTTATTGTGTTAACATATAATCCTGCAGAAGGATCCTTTACAGAATTACAGTATATTTCTACTGTTCCAGAACAATTTGATGAAAATAATCAAGGAAGTGCGATTCATATTTCTTCTGACGGCCGTTTTGTATATGCAGGTAATCGTGGTCATAATAGTATCGCTGTTTATAGCGTAGATCAAAATTCAGGTCAGCTTACATTTGTTGAACACACATCTACAGAAGGAAATTGGCCAAGAGACTTTGTATTAGATCCTACTGAAAAGTTCCTTGTTGCTACAAATGAAAAGTCACATAATCTTGTGTTATTTTCAAGAGATGAATCTACAGGTAAGTTAACACTTTTACAATCTGATGTTGTTGTGCCAGAGCCTGTTTGTGTGAAGTTTTTAAATATATAATTTCAGATGCCTAAACAAAAGCAAAGCGATATCGCTTTGCTTTTTATTATTTCTTTTTCGGTCTACGTACTAATTCGCCGCCGCAGTTTGGACAAACGTTATGTCTTTCTTCTGTACATGGTGCGCAAAATGTACATTCATATACACAAATGTATGCTTCAGAATCTTGTTCGAGCGATTGATCGCAAATTTGACAGTTTGTTTTCATTTCTAGTGCCATAATAAGTCTCCTTTTTAGTTAGAAAATTTATAATTTAATTATAATTCATTAAATAGAAATAGTCCTTTTCAATTGAAAGGAAATCGAATGATAAAGTTATGAATTGAAACGAAAGATGCTGGTTTATTTTAAAATTGATTATTTATTACAGTTGGAATATTATGAAATAGTCAAAAGACAACAGGGGGTATAGATTTTGACTAATCATAACGATCATTTAAAAGCAAACTGCGAAAAATGCTTCGGTCTATGTTGCGTTGCATTACCGTTCGCAGCATCGGTAGATTTTGCAGTGAATAAAGATGGTGGTAAACCATGTTCCAACTTACAATCAGATTTTAAATGTAGTATACATAAAAATCTTAGAGGAAAAGGTTATAAAGGTTGTACAGTATTTGAGTGTTTCGGTGCTGGACAGAAGATTTCTCAGGGTACGTTTAAAGGGATTGATTGGCGGAAAGATGCAAAGCATGCAAGAAAAATGTACGATGCTTTTCCAGTTATGCATCAACTTCATGAAATGCTTTGGTATTTGAATGAGGCGATTCTTTTAAAGGCAACACAGCCAATTCATAAAGAGCTGGAGACCGCAATTGAGGAGACAGAGCGACTTTCGAATTTAAATCCAGATGAGTTAATGAAAATAAATGTTCCAATGCATAGGGCAGAGGTGAACATTCTTCTTTTAGAAACGAGCGAATTAGTATGGAAGGAAATGAATACTGCACGTAAGAAACGAATCATTCACCGCGGAGCAGATCTTATGGGAGCAAATTTGAAAAAGAAAAATTTACAAGGTGCAAATTTAAGGGGTGCTTACTTAATTGCGGCTAACTTAAATGGAGCAAATTTAAGAGGAGCAGATCTTATCGGAGCAGATTTAAGAGATGCAGATATTCGCGGGGCTGATTTTACAAATAGTATTTTTCTGACGCAAGTTCAAATTAACGCAGCGAAAGGGAATAAGCATACGAAATTACCGAAAATGTTATCCCGTCCATCGCATTGGAGTGCGTAAAGAGTGAGGAGTGTTTAGTGTGGATATATTTCAGTATTTAGAAGAGATGCAAGAGGATGTCTTTTCGTTAGCAGTAGAGCAAATAGAAGCGAAGTATTTTGAAATTTGTAGCATGTTAGCGTCTGCAGAATATGCAGAACGAATTAAAGCAATTGATTTAGAGTCATATAAGGAAAGTATTCGAGTAGGTTTGGATTCAGCTGTAGAAATGGCTACTAATGAAGAATCAAAAGCGATTTATTTTGAGTATGACCTTGATAACGAATGGGATAGTCAGTTTTATATTTGTGAGGAATATATTCCACTTGAAGAAGAGGACGATGATTGGGCATCTGAATGGACATATAATATTGAGGGGCCGGGGTCTGTAGAATTAGCAGATATGTATAATGGAAATGGCTTTGACACAAGTGAAAAAGCAGTCGGTGTAACTTTATATTTAATTGCTAAAACGCTGTGTAGTTTTATAAGTGTACGTAGTGAAGTGCAAAGTAATATACCGATTTGTATTGGTTTTCACGATCAAGATCCAATAATGCGAACAGGCAGAGACTAAAAATCTCTGCCTGCTTTTTATTTCTTTTCAAAAGTAGTAATGAAAACGCTACATATAATAAGAATACCGCCAATAAAAAAGTTACTATTTAATGTCTCATTTAATAAGAGCCAGCCAAGTAATGATCCAACAATAGGTTGGAAGAAGAAAAATAAGGAACCGATGCTTGCATCTATTAATTCTAATCCTTTATTCCAAAGGAAAAAGGCACCTGCTGTTGAAACAATACCTAAGTATAATACGCCTAATATTACGTACGTATTTACTGTTCCGATAGAGGATGTTTGTAGTTCCCATATCATAAAGGGTGTAATAAAAAAGAGTGAAAAGAATATGGCATACGTTGTAATAACTAAGGATGAGAATTGGATTGAAGCGATCTTTACATAAATAGATAGTAAAGCCCACGTAATAGCGGCTCCAACTAAAATGATTGTTCCGATAAAATAGGAGCCAATTTCAATATCCCACCCGATTACGATAATGACGCCGATTGTCGCTATTATAGTAGATAAAAGTCTACGAGCGGTTAGTTTTTCTTTCAAAATGAGCGCTGCAAATATAACCATAAATGCAGGTGTAGCTGATGTAACTAACGAGCCTGTATGAGCGTCGGATAATTTTGTTCCGATAAATTGGCATGTGATCGAAATGAAATAGCCGATAAATCCAATCCAAGCGAATAGGAGCCAATCTTTTTTGCGAATGGTTACTTTTTTCTTTTGCTTTTTCTCAGCTAGTTTCAAAATGCCATACAAAACAACAAAAGCAATGATAAAGCGTAGCCAAACGAGTGTTAGTGGTGGGATAAAATCGAGTACGTATTTGCTAACAACATACATACCACCCCATATACTTGCTGCTAGTGATAAACATATAGCTCCTAAAATTGTTTGTTTCATGTAAAGTACCTCCGTCTATTTTTAGGGTATTATGAGTTCCCTAAGACGAGGCGTAGTGTATGTGTTATATGATTGCCCGTCTTAGTTTATAGACGGGCTACAGGTTGATCGTTTTCGAATGAAGTGTTGTAGTACATGCGTGCATTCCTCCTCTTTAAGTTATAATGATATTATAACTTAATTTTCTGATTATTGGAGGTTGTTATGAAATATATCGTTATAAAATCACATGTTAGCAATTATCCTAATCCAATTCGCTTAGAAGAGGGGGATGTAGTGAAAATGATAGAGAGTTACGCTGGTCCGGAAAACTGGGAAAACTGGATGTTTTGTCACGAAGAGAAATATGACCGGAAAGGATGGGTTCCGGAGCAAATTATAAAAAAAGATATGAATGGAACAGGAATTATTATAAAACAATATACTGCGAAAGAATTAAATGTGAGTATTGGAGAAAGAGTGATTGGATTAGAAGAATTGAATGGATGGGTTTGGGGCGAAGGAAGAGATGGTGAGAAGGGCTGGGTACCAAAGGAAAACTTACAAAAATATTAATAATATTTGATCAATAATTAGGAAACATATTTTTGCTTATGAGTATATTGGTTGTAGGATAAAAAGTAGATTAATAGAGAAAGAGGAGGAGATTATTATAACTACAACCGTTATTTCGCATTTTTACAATGAAGAATATTTATTGCCATGGTGGCTTATGCATCATACGAAACTTTTTGATCATGGTATTTTAATTAATAAAGGTTCAACAGATCGTTCCGTTGAGATTTGTAAAAAATTCGCACCGCATTGGGAAGTGCGAGATTCTGTAAATCCAGAGTTTGATGCATATGCGACAGATCATGAAGTGATGAGGATAGAACAAGAAGTACAAGGATGGAAAATGATTTTAAATACGACTGAGTTTCTTTGCATGCAAGATAAAAATCAGTTTTGGAAATCACTAGATGAATTGAGAGGTAGGATGTATTGGCTAGAAGGGCTTATTATGGTCGATGATCCTAACTATAATTATCCGGAACTTAACTTTGGAATACCTTTAATGAAACAGCGATTTCATGGTTATTTACCAGAGGAGTGGAGACTATGGAGAAGGGGAAGATTTATTCATAATCATGAGCATGGAAGTTATACGGTTGGAAGACATTTATCTGCGCATGAATCGATGATTTATCCACCTCTTGCCTGTATATTATGGTTTGGGTTTAGTCCGTGGAATGATGCGATGAGAAAGAGAAAGTTACAAATTGGTCCGACTCTTTCTGAAGCTAGTAAGCATGGAGGAATGGGTACGCATCATATTGTTACGCCGGAAAGATTAGAAGAATGGTATAAGGAATTAGCGAGAGGAACGAAGGATTTACGTTTTAATGATGCATATCGTTATGTTTTTGTATAAATGATTTCCACCATAAAATTGTTTCTTCTATTCCTGTATTTAGATCGTATGTTGGTTTCCAGTTTACTTCAGTTTTTAAACGTTCTACATTAACCCCGACAAATAAAGGTTCATCTTTAGAGAAAGGGATTGCACCTAGTTTAATTAAATGTTCTTTTCCTATCTTTTTAGCAATGATAGAAGCTAACTCTTTAATTTGTACAGATTGACCAGAAGCGATATTGATGGTGCCTGTAACGCCGTGTTCTAATATTGTTACGAGAGCGTCAGCGACGTCACTCACATGGAGGAAATCTCTCGATTGTTTTCCATGTGTACATAGTGCTTCCTCGTTTTTTAATAAGGAAGTGATAATGTTAGAAACGAGCCGATTACCTTGTTCGTGAGGTCCATACATATGAAAAATGCGGCCCCAACACATGCTGAGGCCTGTTTGTTGTGCATACGTTTCTAGCCAGGAGTGCAGTGCATTTTTACATAAAGAATACGGGGTTTTATAGGAAAGGAGCGGTGAATCTTCAAATAATACGCCGTTAAACCATTCGTATTCTGCGCCAGTACCTGCAACGACAACACGCTTTCCGCCGCATGTTGTAAAGTGCTGAATCAATGAAATACTAGACTTTAGCCAATAGTAATTATTAATAGATACATAGCATGCTGGTGGCACTGCTTCCCAAGCAAGGTGAATGAGATGGCTAGGCTGAACGTCGTAAATGAATTGTTTTACTTCGTCATTGCGGAGCAAGTTTACTTTATGCCAGTGGCAAGGGAGGTGAGAGGGTTTATTTTTATTATACGTGGCGTGCACTTCGTATCCCTTTTGTATAAGTGAATGTACAACATATTTACCTATCCAGCCACTACCACCTGTTACAACAACTTTCTTCATGGCTCAATCACCTCAACTTCTGGAACTGTCACTAAAAATTTACCGCCCCATTCACGAATGAAAGAGCATTCTTTTATAATTTCGTCTTTCAAATTCCAAGGAAGTATGAGAATGTAATCCGGTTTTGTACGTTTAATTTCTGCTGGAGATTTTATTGGAATACGAGTTCCTGGTAAAAGGAGATTTTGTTTGTGAGGATTTTTATCTACTGTATACGCTAAAAATTCTTTACCTATTCCGCAATAATTCAACAGGGTGTTTCCTTTAGCCGGAGCGCCGTAGCCGATGATTTGTTTGTTTAAAGCTTTTGCTTTGATAAAAAACTTTAAAATATTTATTTTCAATTGTTCCACTCGTTTAGAAAAAAGGAGATAGCAATCTAATGTATCGAGTCCGTGATTGACTTCTTTTTGGAGTAAGTTTGTAACGTTGGAATGGATAGTGGATTGGGAACTTAGATGGTTTACAAAAATACGTAATGAACCACCATGTGTTGAAAGCTCTTCTACATCAACAATTTGTAAATGATGATGAGCTAAAATTTTTTGAAGGCTTATAAGTGAGAAGTAGGAGAAGTGTTCATGGTAGATGGTATCAAATTGGTTAAAGGATATAAGGTTTAATAAGTGCGGGAATTCGATTGTTATCGTGCCATCACGTTTTAATAGTGTTTTTAAACCAGCAACAAAATCATGCAAGTTTGGAACATGTGCTAATACGTTATTTGCGACGATTAAATCAGCTTGTGGCAATTTTTTTGCTAAGTCATTACTGAAAAAATTCACATGAGTAGGAATTCCTTTTTTGATAGCAATTTCTGCTACGTTTTTCGCGGGTTCAATTCCCAATGTCTCGATATTTTCTTTTTTAAAGTATTGTAATAAGTACCCATCGTTACTTGCGATTTCAATCACTTTTGAATGTTTCGTTAAGTTGAAACGCTTAATCGCCATTTCTACATATTGTTTAGCGTGTAGTAGCCAACTTGAGGAGTAAGAGCTGAAGTATAAATAGTTATGAAAAATATTTTGCGGGGATTCAAATTCATCTAGCTGTACGAGTAAACAAGAGTGACAAACAAATGTGTGCAGCGGATAAAAAGGTTCCATTTTATATGAGCTTTCAGGAGCTACAAATGAATTAGCGAGAGGGGAAACGCCCAAATCTAAAAAAGTGTTGGTTAGTAATGAGTGGCAAAAACGGCATTTTTTCTGTTCCATTTTATAGCCCCTTTATAAATTTTTGAATGCATCGATTTGTTGTCGTGTGAAAGATTCTATATTTTCACCAGATGCATATTTTTTGTACCAATCAACAGTCCAAGCGATAGAATCATCTGTTGATAACTTAGGAGTCCAGCCGAGTTTGTTTACTGCTTTTGTACTATTGAGTGTTAAAACAGGTGATTCATAAGGAGTATTTGTAGAGGAGGAAATGATTGTTAGTGGGTTATTCCATAATTTTATTACAGATTCAATGACATCATGAACGGTTCTGTTAGGTTCATTCATTGGGCCGAAATTCCACGCTTCTGCATATTTAGCATCATTCCAAAGTTTCTCAGCTAAAAGGATATAGCCATGTAGAGGATCTAAAACATGTTGCCACGGACGGACGGCATATTTGTTTCGAATACACAAAGTATGATTGTGCAAATATGCCCGAATGATATCAGGGAATAATCGATCTTCTGCCCAATCACCACCGCCGATGACGTTACCAGCTCTGACTGAGGCGAGTTTCTGGGTATTAGTGCGGAAGAATGATTTTTGATAGGATGTTGCCACTATTTCAGCGCAAGCTTTACTAGCGCTATAAGGGTCGAAACCTCCTAGTCGGTCATTTTCCACGAACGCTCGGTCGCCACTACCGTCATTCTCATAACATTTATCGCTTGTCACATTAATAATGGCACGTACGCTTTCGACGGACTTTGCTGCTTCTAGCACGTGAACAGTACCTAAAACATTCGTTTTGAATGTATCGATAGGGTTTTTGTATGAAGCAGTTACGATTGGCTGAGCTGCTAAATGAAATATTATGTCAGGTTTATGCTGCTTCATGGCATGAAATAAAGAATGGTAATCTGTAATATCGCCTTTCATTGTCGTGCACTCTTTTGCTACGTTACCTTGTTCGAAAATGTTAGGAATGGATGGGGGATGAGAAGAAAAGCCTACTACTTCTGCACCTAAAGAACTTAAGAAAAGGGTGAGCCAGGAGCCTTTAAATCCAGTATGTCCCGTAATAAATACTTTTTTCTTATTCCAAAAAGATGATGAAGCCATATTACCAAACCTTCCACGGAGCGTTATTACTTTCCCATAGCTCGACTAATTTATTTTTATCGCGCAATGTATCCATCGGATGCCAAAAACCAGAATGTTGATATGCGGCCAATTCATTTTTATTTACTAACTGAACTAAAGAGTCTGTTTCAAAAACAGACTTATCTCCACTAATGTAATTGAAAACTTCAGGATTTAAAATGAAAAATCCACCGTTAACCCATCCGCCATCACCTAATGGTTTTTCTTGAAAAGATGTTACAGACTGTTTATCTAATATGAGAGAACCGAATCTACCAGGAGGTTGTACGGCAGTAACAGTAGCCATTTTTCCATGTTTTTTATGGAATGTAATAAGTTCTTTTATATTTACATTACTTAATCCATCACCATAAGTGAGGCAGAAAGGTTCGTCTCCGACATAATTTTGAATCTTTTTCACTCGGCCACCCGTTTCGGTATATACACCAGTATCGATTAGTGTAACTTTCCATGGTTCTACACGATGAGAATGGCTAGTAATTGTATTATCGTTTAACTGTATTGTGAAATCAGACATGTGTAAGTTGTAATTTAGAAAGAACTCTTTAATTGCATATCCTTTATAGCCTAAGCAAATAATAAACTCAGTAATCCCGTAATGACTATACAAACTCATAATGTGCCATAGAATGGGTTTTGTTCCAATTTCAATCATAGGTTTCGGTTTTAAATGTGTTTCTTCCCCAATTCTTGTACCGTACCCACCAGCAAGAATAACAGCTTTCATTTTTTCCTCCTAAAATAAAAATTTATTATTTATACAGTATTCATGTTTTATGCAAATGAGATTGTTTTTGATTAAGTGAATGAAAATGTTTGAGGTGATGACGATGCAGAAAATATTACGGTTTGAATTTTGGAAATAATTTTTGATATTCAGGGTTATGACGGAGGTCTTGTGTTAGGTTACTAAGCTCTAAAAAACGTATGTCCAGTACTTCAGGAGATTGACCGTAATGTGTTTGAAGTCCCATTTGAACACCCCTTTTTGAAAGGGTAGGTGTAATTTGTAATTTTCTTGCTTTTGATTGTTCATTCCAAGGGCTAAAATAAAATTTTAAAATAAATGAAGGATAGTCATAAATTATATATCCGTGCCGCGAATGATGTCTACCAGGTAAATATGCACCGTCTAGATGATTGTGAATAAATCTCCAAGCACATCCGAGATTTGGGTTATAAGGGAAGACACCGTGGTATCGCTGTTCTACTAAGGGGATAGAATATCTAGGCTTTGAATAATTATAATTATGATTATCTATCATTAAAATCATTCTAATCGCATACATGTTTTGGCCTAGTGTATGAAGAGATGAAAAAAATTCTTCAGTATTATTACAACAAAAGAATTCAGTAGTATTTAAAACGATTTTCCAACCTGAAACTTCTCTTTCAATTTCCATCACTTCAATATCAGTATTAGTTGGATCAAACTCAAGAAATCTTGAATTTCGTACTTCCCAGTGGGGTGCTAATAGTTTACAAATCTCTACGGAACGATCTGTAGACCCTCTATTAATTAAAATGCCGTGATCGAATATTTTCGTGTGATGCATAAGCCACCATGGAAGTAGGTATTCTTCATTATAAAAATGAGAAATGATTGTCTTTTTCATATTAATTCCCTCCTATACAAGCAATCATTATTAGTAGGATATGCTTTTAAATAAGAAAGGTTAAAAGTGGCAGACAATGTAGTGATTAGGTAGTAGTTTAGTAATTTTATTGTATAAGTGTAGATTACTCGTATTGAATCATCATAGGAGGAGATTGGAATTTTGTATAAATTGTGAATAATAAACCGTCACGTTTGACTGTACAGTTTATGTGTTGTATGATGTAAGTAATATAAACAAGGGGGGAAGATCGTTGGGAAGGTGTATCGAATCGGACAGTTGGCTCTCATGGCTCACGTGTCGAAACGAACGATTGATTATTATACGAATCTAGGTATCTTAAAAGCGGAGCGATCTCAATCTAATTATCGCTATTACGACGAAACAGCATTTGAGACATTACAATTTATTGAGAAGTGCAAAGAAATGCATATGCCGCTTTGTGAGATTAAAGAGAAAATCGAGGAGAAGAAGAAGCTGCTCGGTATCAATGAACACGTTTCGAAACAAGTGAATGAAGTGACAGACCATATTCATCAATTAGAAGTGGAGCTTACTGAGTTAAAGCCGCTTTTAGATGAATTGACTGATTCACAACGTGAAAAAATATCGAAATCTTTATCAGGTCAAACGACAGCTTTAATACAGACACTTGCTCTATTATTATAGAATAAGTGAAATCCGACCTCTTTAATTTTTGTATCGGGCTATGTTTTCTAACAAACAAATAAGAAAACATTATAGTATACAGGAGGTGGACACCTTAGTTTTTTAACTAAGGGGATTCATTGGAAATATTTAATTTAGTCATGGTTGCGATTTTAATCGCATTTACTGGATTTTTCGTAGCAGCAGAGTTTGCGATTGTAAAGATACGTTCAAGTCGTATCGATCAGCTTGTTGCGGAAGGAAAACGCGGTGCTTTAGCAGCGAAAAAGGTAACAACAAATTTAGATGAATATTTATCTGCTTGTCAATTAGGTATTACAGTTACAGCTATGGGATTAGGTTGGTTAGGTGAACCGACAATTGAAAAGTTATTACACCCGTTATTTGAGAAATGGAACTTAAATCCTTCTATTTCATCAGTATTAACATTTGGTCTTGCTTTTATGATTATGACGTATTTACACGTTGTAGTAGGGGAATTAGCTCCGAAAACGATGGCAATTCAAAAGGCTGAAAGGGTAACGTTATTATTGGCAGGTCCATTAATGATGTTCTATAAAGTAATGTATCCATTTATTTGGGTATTGAACGGTTCAGCTCGTGTGATAACTGGTTTATTCGGTTTAAAGCCAGCTTCAGAACATGAAGTAGCTCATACAGAAGAAGAATTACGTCTTATCCTTTCAGATAGCTATGAAAGTGGCGAAATTAATCAAGCTGAATACAAGTATGTAAATAACATTTTTGAATTTGATAATCGTATTGCAAAAGAGATTATGGTACCGCGAACAGAAATCGTTGGTTTCTACCTGGAAGATTCAGTAGAAGAACACATGAAAGTAATCCAAAATGAGCGATACACACGTTATCCGATTTTTGGAGAAGATAAAGATGATATTATCGGTATGGTCAACGTAAAAGATTTCTTTATTCGATATATGACCGAGGATCAAAAAGATTTATCATCTATTCGCTCGTATATGCGTCCGATTATTGAAGTGATGGAAACGACTCCAATTCACGATTTATTACTTCAAATGCAGAAGAAGCGAATTCCGATGGCTGTTTTATATGATGAGTACGGAGGAACAGCCGGAATTGTAACGCTTGAAGATATCTTGGAGGAAATCGTCGGCGAAATTCGTGACGAATATGATGAAGATGAGGCACCGCCAATTCAACATGTGAACGAGCAACATATCATTGTTGATGGAAAAGTGCTTATTTCAGAAGTGAAAGATTTATTTGGATTACACATCGAAGAAGATGATGTGGATACAATCGGTGGATGGATTATGATGCAAAATCATGAAATCGAAGAAGGACAACACGTTGACGCGGAAGGTTATGAATTTAAAGTGTTAGAAAAAGACGCTTACCAAATTAAACGTGTTGAAATTCGTAAGATGGAACAAGAACAAGAAGAAGAGAAAGCAGCAACTGTGTAAGTTGCTGCTTTTCTTCTAAAAGTACAAAAAATGAGAACTTAGGAGCGGATATTTTGATTCAAGAAGCCTTACGTGTATATCGATTACAATTGTATGTGATCTTTAGTGGTTTACTACTTATGTGGACGATTACTCCGTTTGGAAAACAAGTGACAGGGTTCGGTATTGGATTAGCAGTAAGCGCCTATTGCCTTTGGTTATTAGCTCGCAGAGTGGAGAAACTCGGAAAAAGTATCGTAATGAAGGAAAAGGCTCCTGGATTAGGAGTTTTAAACCGATTTGCAGCTGCCATTTTAGGAGCTATCATCATGTATGAAATTGAGCATGAGATGGAAATGTGGGCATTCGGTACAGGTATTTTAGGTGGCCACTTTTTAATGATTGCAAATTTAGCGTATGCAAATATGCAGTTAGTGAAAGAAGAAGAGAAGCAAAGGGAACATGCTTCGAAAAACATAGAGCTATGATGAAAGGGACCTAATCGGGTTCCTTTTTTATTTTAGTGATTTGATACAAGTAAACAAATTAACGACAAATATAATACGCTTCTTTTTTACGTTTTTCAATAGTATGAAAAATAATAAAAAATTTTTAAAAAACCCATCGATTTCTAAAGGTTATGTATGTTATTATGACAAAAGACTTTTTGAAAGAGGTGGATACCAATGTTACAAGCGTTACTTATTTTTGTGCTTCAAATTATTTACGTTCCCATTTTAACAATCCGTACGATTTTGCTTGTAAAGAATCAAACAAGATCCGCTGCTGGTGTTGGATTGTTAGAAGGGGCTATTTACATTGTCAGTTTAGGTATTGTGTTTCAAGATTTATCAAATTGGATGAACATCGTTGCCTATGTCATTGGCTTTAGTACAGGACTATTATTAGGCGGTTATATAGAGAATAAATTAGCAATTGGTTATATTACGTATCAAGTTAGTTTACTAGACCGTTGTAATGAATTAGTAGACGAATTACGTCACTCTGGCTTTGGCGTTACAGTATTTGAAGGTGAAGGTATTAATTCAATCCGTTATCGCTTAGATATCGTTGCAAAGCGTTCTAGAGAGAAAGAGCTTTTGGAAATCATTAATGAAATTGCACCGAAAGCGTTTATGTCTTCGTATGAAATTCGCTCGTTTAAGGGTGGATATTTAACGAAGGCGATGAAGAAAAGAGCGTTAATGAAGAAGAGAGATGAACATGCATCGTAAAAAAGAGGAGTAGTGCTGCATTAAAAGCGCAGTATAAGTCCAAATGTAAAAGGGAGGAATCTATTTTGATGTAGATTCCTCTCTTTTTTTATGAAAAATATTCATCTATTAATTCAAAAAGCTAAATCGTATAATTATTTTTTTTACTCATTCTCAAATTAATGATTAGCCATATAATTTGAAAAAATACCGGTATGATAAACGTGATTAATAAAACGATAAGTGATATTGATTTAATTTCGGGTGTTTGAGTAACACCGGCCCCATCAACATCTCGTAGCCAAATAATAGCTGCCCATATTCCAAAAACGATAATCCAAAATATGTTACCAATCCACCAAGAAATCCATCGTTTTTTCATGTTAGCACCCCCTACATTTATCTACTGTTAAAAGTATATTTTCGTTCGTTACATTTATAATGAAACAATTTTAAAATCAGTTTTTAACTGTATATCTAACTTGTTTGAAGGTTACCATTTCTCCATCATCATTATCATCTTTCGTTTGGAAAAGTTGAACTTTTGGTTTGTAGTCCGTCCTATGAGCGTGTTCGATATCTTTAATGTTAAGCTTGTAGGATTCACCATTTTTTAGTTTTTGTTCCAACACTTTTTTATTAGCAACATAAATAAAAGTTATTTTATTTTCATCAATGCCTTTAGTTTTAATTTCTAATTCATTATCTTTTGCTGTGATCGTTGGTGTTAATAATTCCATACTGCCTTTCCCGCTTTCTAAAGAATTCTCTGCTATAGTTGAACATCCTGATAATATGATTCCAATGAATAGAAGAATTAATTTCTTTTTCATAACATCCCTCAATTCCATGTGAATTTTGATTTTGATATTGCTAGATTACTAGTGTGGAGCGTAAATGTTTAGTTAGTACTCTTTTTATTGTACCATAATATGTAAATTAAAAAAGGCTGTATATCCAATGTAAGAGAGACTGAAAAATTTACTTATTGTTGTAAATTCGTGTGTTTAGCTTCTAGTTCAATCGAAATGTAGACAGGATAAAGAAATTTTTTATAGAAATTTCAATTTTTACATCTTAAAATAATGATAAAGCGTAGATGAATTTATTCACTTCGGAGGTAGTTATTTGAACATTAACGAGAAGGCAATTGAAATGTTTGAACAAAATAAATATGAGGAAGCAATGGAACTGTTTCAACAAGCAGTACATGAATCTAGAGACGTACAATCTCTCAATAATCTTGCTTGGATGTACTTCTATGAGGAAGAGAATGATGATAAAGCTCTTGAATTAATAAGAGAAATTGTTAAGTTGAATCCTTCTTCATACTTTCCTTATAACATCTTAGGGGACATTTACATGAAACAAGAAAAATGGACAGAAGCGAAAGAAGTATTACAAAAATCTATTTCGATTCAACCATCGGATGAAGCATATCATAATGTAGCTGTAGCTCATTATAACCTTGGAGAGCTGGAAAAAGCTTCGGAATTTTTTTTACGAGTTGCAGGGGATTCGGACTATATCATGTATAGCTATGTAAAATGTTTAATTGATTTAGAACGAACGACAGAAGCAAAAGAGAAGTTAGATACTTTTAACAGGGAATCTGATAATTTTTTAGGGGAAATTAATGTAGCAGATTTATATGTTGAATTGAATTGCTATAAAGAAGCAATTGAATGGTTCGAAAAGGGATATAAAGAATGCTGGAAAAGTCCTAATTGGATTGGTAGATTTGTGTATGCTCTATATAAAACGAATAATTTCTCCCGTATAAATGAAGTTATACGGGAATCTATCGAAGCGAAAACAGCAGAAATAGAAGATGTTCAGAGTGAAGAAGTAGAAGAAAACTGGACAGAAAATGATAAGAAAGAGTTAATTGAGGAATATACAGAAGAGAATAATTGTTATAACACAATGGTAGAACGTATCAAATCTGGATACGTTCCAGGATTAGAGTTTGAAACTGATTATATAGGCGCTTGCTATTTATTTGGTTGTAAAAGACATAATCACCTTGAATATGAAAAATAAAAAGATTCGACTGTCACATATGATGGTCGAATCTTTTTCGTTATAGGTCGCTTGTATTACATAGGTGTATATCCTCTTTAGAGGCCACTTTTTTTATATTCAAAATATGTAGTGAAATAAAACCAATAAGTCCTATTCCGCCAAAAATAAGCCATGGTGTATACATTCCGTTTAAGTTGGATGTAAAAGATGTACCGGTATAATTACCAATGATAAAACCAAATGCGAGTGATAGTTGATAAAATCCGAAGAAAGTGGCTGTATATGATTCATTACTGTAATTTGCAATAGCGATATCAGCGTTAGGTAATACGAGTGTTTCACCGATTGTAAATAAAATTACACAAATAAAGAGCCAATATGGGTGTTGAAATAAAGGAATGAGTAAAAAGGAAATACTCATTAATAAAACACCGTATTTAATAATCGAAAGTGTGTTGTATTTGTGGAATAATTTTCGGAATAATACCATAAATATGACGCCTGTTATCGCATTTATCGTAATAACGAGTGTAGCAAGTTGATTGCTATTACTAATGTTTTTCATATGAAGTGGAAGTGCGACAGTAAGCTGAGTAAACATAATATAGAAGAAAATCATGATAAAGGAAAACAGAAGGAAAGATTTGTTTTGTAAGATGACCTGTATTCCTAATGTAATAGACGTGTTTTCAGTAGTGACTTGGAAGTGATTTTTAAGTAAGTAAAAAATAAAAGCAAATAACAGCATAAGAGATCCTGTTAGAGAGAAAGCGTAGAGTGGATCGAGTAAGAGTAAGAATCCTCCTGCAATTGGTCCGATTATTGCACCGCAATTAAAGCTAAGGTTTAAATATGTAAATAAATTTTTTCTCAAATGAGCTGGCTGTGAGCCAAATATAGCGCGAGCGGCAGGTTCGTAAAATGCAGTTCCGAAGCCAATAAGTGCAGAAGAAATAGAAATTGTATAGAAATCAGAGCATATTCCTAAAGCGATAAATCCGACTCCTCTTAAAAATAATCCGGCTATCATCATAATGATATAGCCTATTTTGTCAGCAATTAACCCTGAGAATAATGGGATAACTCGTGATGTAATTGTCATAATCGTCAACACTGTTCCTACTTGGACAGCAGAAAAATGAAGAAAGGTTAATAGATAAATAGCTAAAAATGCGTATACTGCAAAATACCCAAAAGACATAAAAAATGAAGAAATAAGCATGAAACGTATCGGTGTTGAGAAACCTTTCATAGAAATCCTCCTAATTATGTAACCAGTAAAATTATTTGATGGTTAACTATTTTATACTATAATTATACATAAAGTCAGAAAAAAGTAAATTTTAAGAAGAAGGTGGATCGAATTGAATCAAAACGCTCCAAATGAACTAGAATATATTCGGGAATTTTTAAATACATGGAGAATACCAAACGATACGAGAGAGCCAATTGATTTGCTGCAAACAAAAGAAGATATAAAGCTCTTTATGAAAGAATATTTTGATGAAGAGTTTCCATTTCATACGATAGAGGAATTAAGAGGTTTTCGAGAAGATATTCGGATGACAATTGAAGGCGGAGAATCATTGCAAAAGTGGTTAGAGAAATACCCATTTCATGTACATATAAAGGATGATATGAAAGGTATTACATATGAACCAGTATATGAAGAGAATGTGTATACAAAAGTGTTAAGCATTGTGTTAATGTCAATTCAAGAAAATGTGTGGGGAAGGTTAAAAGCATGTCCAGATTGCCGCTGGGTATTTTATGATCATTCGCGAAATGGAAGTAAAAGATGGTGCGGTATGTATGCTGGAGAAGAAGGAGGAAGAGCATGCGGTACGATTGCGAAAGTGAAAAACTACCGGGCGAAGAGAAAAGGGCGATCTGGTTATGATATGTAAGTAATATTAGAGAAAGAAAAATGGATGGGGGAATGAATAATATGAAAGGCACACAAATGCTAGCTACAAATAAAAAGTGTTGGGATACAGTTGCACCTTATTTCTTTCAAGTGGATTGTTTACCGAAATATGGTCCTTATACGGCGTCTGAAGATGAGATTCAATCAGAAATAAAAAAGTTCTTGATATTGGGGATGCGGAAGTGGACATTCATTGCAATATATGGGGGCTTGATCTTTCAAGTGCACAAATTGAAGTGGCGAATGAAACGTTAAAGAGTTGGAATCCAAAGTTAGTATGCGGAGAAATGGAAGAGGAATTGAATATTCCGAAAGGGTATTTTGATATTGTATATTCTATTTATGCATTAAATTGGACTTCGGATTTAAGAAAAACGTTGGAATTGATTTATTCGTATGTAAAGCCAGGAGGAAGTTTTATTTTTAGCTGGGAGCATCCCATATATTCAAACTTACAGTATGGTACAGAAGAAGTTGCTATAAAGTCTTCTTATCATGAGGAAACGCCCATTACGTTTGAAACATTTAAAGGAGAAAATGTACAAGCGACATTATATAAGAGAAAAATAAGTACATACATAAATGAGTTAAATAGTGCGGGATTTAAAATTGAGAGAATAGAAGAGCCTGAACCATCAAGCTCGTTTGATGGAGAACTAGCTGAGCCGTCTACGAAGTATTATTCTTTATATAAAGCTAGAATGGTGCCGACTACTTTTATTATTAAAGCTAGAAAGTAAAGTGTTTTTATAAAAGAAGCCTATGATTTCAAATAGATGAAATGATAGGCTTCTTTATTTTAAAAAAATGAGGTCAAAGGTGTACTTTTCTTATAAAAATGCATTTCATATAAAAGGTGTAATTATTTTGGGGAAGGGGGATTGTTGTGCGTCATCATAGAAAGTGCAAAAAATTTGGAGTGGCACTGCCTCTTCCGCTTATAGGAGCAACGGGTCCGACAGGTAATAGTGGTCCAATCGGTCCAACTGGAGGGCATGAAGGTCCTGTTGGTCCTACAGGGGTGACTGGCCCGACGGGAGCAACTGGGCCCCAAGGTCCTCAAGGTATCAGGGGAATACAAGGTCCCCAAGGGACAACAGGAGCACAAGGAATACAAGGGGCTATTGGTGATACAGGAGAGCAAGGTATAACTGGCCCGACTGGTCTCCAAGGTGCTCAAGGATTAATCGGTAACCAAGGTCTAATTGGTGATATTGGAGTACAAGGATTAGAAGGAATACAAGGAGCTACGGGTCCTGCTGGTAGTCAAGGTATACAAGGCATACAAGGAATACAAGGGGAAATAGGTGAGCGAGGACAAACAGGGGCACAAGGAATGCAGGGAGAGAGGGGCATAACTGGAGTCTCGGGTATAACTGGTCCACAAGGCCCTCAAGGTGTTCAAGGAATACAAGGAGAGCAAGGGGCTATTGGTATACAAGGGGAAGACGGCTTCCAAGGTATACAAGGAATTACTGGAGAAGAAGGCCCACAAGGAGCTCAAGGAATACAAGGTGAAGTGGGTCCAACTGGTTCTACTGGAATGCAAGGTGCCCAAGGTATAAGTGGAATAAAGGGGATAACAGGTGTAATAGGTTTACAAGGACCACAAGGTGTGCAAGGAATACAAGGTATAACGGGAGCAACAGGTTTTCAAGGGATAAAGGGAATAAGAGGTATAACAGGAGCGACGGGTAGTATTGGCACTCAGGGCTCAGAAGGACCACCGGGCGGTCCGACGGGAGTGACCGGTCCAATTGGCCCTTCTAGTGGGGTGACTGGACCAGCTGGCCCACCCGGTCCACCAGGAGGTCCAACAGGTCCAACGGGTGCGACCGGTTCAACAGGTGTAAGCGGAGGGATAGGACCAATTGGAGCGCAAGGAGTGCAAGGTATAACAGGTCCAACAGGTTCTCAAGGTGTAAGGGGAGCGCAAGGTTCCCAAGGTGTAGTTGGAGCAGTTGGAGTACAAGGAGCACAAGGTCCTCAAGGTAACCAAGGTATAGCAGGTCCAACTGGTGCAGAAGGTTCTCAAGGAATACAAGGTCCGCTGGGAGTAACTGGTCCAACTGGTGCAGAAGGTCCTAAAGGTATTCAAGGTATACAAGGTGTGATAGGTCCAACAGGTGCACAAGGAATGGTGGGAATACAAGGGATAGCTGGTCCAGTTGGTGTTACAGGAGCGGAAGGAGCTCAAGGAACACAAGGAATCCGAGGAGCAACTGGTCCTGCTGGAGCACAAGGTATACAAGGAGTTCAAGGAATTCAAGGGGAAACAGGAGCAGCTGGAACACAAGGTCCTCAAGGTGTTCAAGGGATACAAGGGACTACCGGATTGACAGGTACACAAGGTGCCCAAGGTCCTCAAGGAGTGCAAGGAATAATAGGACCGACTGGAGCTATTGGTTTGCAAGGTCCTCAAGGATTACAAGGAATAACGGGTCCAACAGGAGCGCAAGGAGTGCAAGGAATACAAGGAGTGCAAGGAATTATCGGCCCAACAGGTGCACAAGGAATTAGAGGTCCCCAAGGAAATACAGGGGAAGTCGGTATAACAGGCTCACAAGGAGTCCAAGGAGCGCAAGGTAGTCAAGGCCCACAAGGCCCACAAGGAAATGTTGGAATTACAGGAGCAACGGGCGAAACTGGAGCCACAGGAGCAACTGGGGCAACTGGACTACAAGGTGTGCAAGGTGTTCAAGGGATTACGGGAATACAAGGAATAACGGGAACGACAGGCAATACAGGTGCAACGGGTCCGCAAGGAATACAAGGTATACAAGGGATTCAAGGGTTGCAAGGCCCAATTGGAGCAAGTGGGGTGACAGGTGCTAGTGGTAGTATAGGCCCAGTTGGAGCACAAGGTAGTCAGGGCCCAAGTGGCGTGGTGGGACCGACAGGAGCAACTGGTAGTGCAGGTTCAATAGGTTTCTTGGGAATAGCGGGAGCGACAGGAGCGACTGGCTTACCTAGCGGGGGAGGTTATTTCTTTTCTACTTCAACGAGTACAATTGCAGCGAATGCGTTAATACCAATTAATTCTGGATCTACAGTTTTTGGTTCTGATGTCAGTTTAACAAATGCAACAACTGTAACGTTAAGTACGCCGGGAATTTATTTAGTAAGCTATTATTTTCAAGGCGATCCAACTGCCGGAAATGAAACAATTTCAGTGAGGCTTACTTTAAATGGAATACAAGTCGCAGGAAGTTTTATTTTTTATGTTACAGGAGGTACTTTTATATTAGAACCAGCAGTTTCGAATACGATGGTCATTGAAGTTACTTCTTCAAATGCAACTTTGTCTTTACAAAATGGTCCGTTAGCTATCGGGCATGTAACGACATTATCTGGTGTGATAACAGCTAGTTTAAATGTATTAAAAATAGTTTGATACGTTAGTTATAACGGGGGAGATGCTTGTGAAGAATCAAGATAAGTGTAGTAAGTTTCAAGCACCTATTCCTTTTCCACCGCCAGGTATTACGGGGCCCACTGGTCCAACCGGTCCAACTGGTGCTTTAGGTGGACCAACTGGACCGCAAGGAATACAAGGCGTACAAGGTCCAATCGGTCCAACCGGCCCAACTGGTTTAACTGGACCACAAGGTTCTCAAGGTAATCAAGGACCTATGGGAGAACGAGGCCCACAGGGAATACAAGGTGTTCAAGGAATACAAGGAGAAAGAGGTCCGACTGGTCCAACTGGTATTCAAGGGATACAAGGAATTCCTGGCCCAATCGGTCCGACCGGTCCAACAGGAATACAAGGCATACAAGGAATGCAAGGAGAAATCGGTCCAACCGGCCCAACAGGAGTACAAGGAATACAAGGAGTGCAAGGGGAAATTGGTCCGACTGGACCAACTGGAAATACTGGTATACAAGGTGTGCAAGGTAATTTAGGAGGTAGTGGTTTACAAGGTGTAACCGGAATACAAGGAATACAGGGTCCGATTGGTCCAACAGGGCCAACTGGTTCTCAAGGAATTCAAGGGGAGCAAGGACCAATGGGTCCACAAGGGGAAACTGGTGTTCAAGGTTTACAAGGTCCCCAGGGAGAGATGGGGCAGGTAGGTCCAACAGGAATACAAGGAATACAAGGAGTGCAAGGTGTAATCGGTCCGACTGGTCCAACCGGTTTACAAGGTGATCCAGGTCCAACTGGCCCAACAGGAGCCACTGGGATAACTGGTCCGACAGGTTCTGCAACTGGCCCGACTGGAGCAACCGGTCCAACTGGTCCACCAGGAGGTCCAACTGGTCCAACCGGTCCAGCAGGATCACCAGGGGGTCCAACTGGTCCGACTGGAGCAACAGGGGCAACAGGAGCGACCGGAGCAACAGGAGCGACTGGAATTCAAGGGGTACAAGGAATCCAGGGACCGACCGGAGCAACTGGTGTAACAGGTTTGCAAGGAGTACAGGGACCAATGGGGGCAACGGGTCCAACGGGTGATCAAGGCATTCAAGGTCCACAAGGGATACAAGGAGTAACCGGTCCGACTGGTCCGCAAGGTCTACAAGGAATCCAGGGACCGGTAGGAGCAACCGGTCCGACTGGTCCACAAGGAGTGCAAGGGGCACAGGGGCCAATCGGTCCAACCGGCCCTCAAGGGATACAAGGCATACAAGGTGAGCAAGGAGTAAGGGGAGCGACCGGTCCAACTGGTTTACAGGGGCTACAAGGAATCCAAGGTCCGAGTGGTCCAACCGGTCCTCAAGGAGTGCAAGGCGTACAAGGTCCGAGTGGCATAACAGGTCCAACTGGTCCTCAAGGAATACAAGGTATTCAAGGTCCACAAGGAGATATAGGTCCAACGGGAGCGACTGGAATACAAGGAGTGCAAGGCCCAGAGGGTCCAACCGGTCCAACTGGTGCAACAGGCCCGCAAGGGATTCAGGGAATACAAGGGATACAAGGTCCAACCGGTCCACAGGGAATTCAAGGTCTGCAAGGAATTCAAGGTCCGATTGGTCCAACAGGCCCGACTGGACCTCAAGGCATACAAGGTATAACTGGCTCGACGGGTCCAACCGGTGCAACTGGAGCAACAGGTCCGACGGGAGTAACGGGTCCTCAAGGTCCTCAAGGAATTCAAGGTCCACAAGGAGTAACAGGCCCAACAGGAGCGACCGGCTCTACGGGAGTAACAGGTCCACAAGGAATCCAAGGAATCCAAGGTTCGCAAGGGATAACGGGTCCGACGGGAGCAACAGGAGTGACTGGAATAACAGGCCCACAAGGAATCCAAGGAATTCAAGGCCCACAAGGTGTGACGGGAGCAACCGGCGCAACAGGAGCGACAGGATTGACTGGTGCAACTGGACCGACCGGAATACAAGGCATACAAGGAATAACAGGAGCGACAGGGGGAACAGGAGTAACAGGCCCAACAGGTGCCACGGGTCCAACAGGCTTAACTGGAGCAACAGGATCATCTGCTATATCGACAGGTGGCGGATATTTCTTTTCTACATCAACAAGCACAATTGCAGCAAGTGCCAACATCCCAATTAATTCTGGATCCACTGTATATGGAACTGGTGTATCTTTAACTAGTGCTACGACAGTCACAGTAACGACGCCAGGAATATATTTAGTAAGCTACTATTTTCAAGGGGATGCAAATGGTGGGAATGAGACAGTATCTGTTAGATTGCTATTAAATGGAACGCAACTAACAGGGAGTTTTATACAAAACGTAACGACATCAACTGTAGTAATCGAACCAGCCATTTCAAATACACTTCTTGTGAATGTGACGAGTGCCAATTCAACATTAATATTACAAAATGGCCCGTTAGGTGTAGGGCATGTGACTACTATAGCAGGTGCGATTACAGCAAGCTTAAATGTAGTGAGAATTTTATAAAGAATATAAAAAACACAAGGAATGTCTTTGTAAGACACAGACACACCTTGTGTTTTTTAATATTAAATAAACATTTTCTTTATCTTTTCGGTTGAAAAATATGCTGAAAGAAGTATTTGTGATGTAAGTTATCTACAACCTTATTTGCTTGATATGTGCGTTGTTTTTCAATTCGAAGTCTTTGCTCCATCATTTTAATTGCGTGATCAGATAAACGTAACATAATACATTCTCCTTTTCTATAAATATAGGTGACTATTTGATATCGATCCCATATTTATAATTAAGGAGGCAAAATGTGTAACATAGGCAAAAAGCACCTTCCTCTCCCATTACGCTTACGAGGTTAGCTGTCGGACTCGGGAAGTGAGAGTTTCCCTACTTAAAAAAGATTCGCCCCAAGTAGCATAGCTACAAAAATGGTTCCCCCGCTCCAAAATTTGGACTCAGCAAAAGGTTTTATAAAGTAAAAAATAACATAAAGGAGCGAACAAGTCAAATTATTTTGTGTATTCTGTCTTTTTTAATTGCGTAAGAATCATACCGTCAGGAAGTATTGTATCTGATACTGTAATGAATCCGTGTTTTTTATATAAAGTAATAGCAGGGGTATTCGCTTTACCTGTTTGTACAATGTATGTCATTGAAGAGGGAAACATGTTAAATATATAAATTAGGAGTTTCGTTGCGATTCCTTTTTGAAAAAAATCGGGGGATACAACTAACCTGTGGATATCGATTAGTTTTTCTTCTTGTACAAAAGAAATAAAACCGACAAGTTTATTTTCAGAAAAATATCCATAGAATGTTTCAACACAACTTTGAATATCGTTTACAGTATCATATAAACGAGGTATGGCAGTGCTATTTAAGTAGTCTGCTTCAACTTTATAAGCTGGAATTTGAACCTGTAAAATGGATGTTGCTACTTCAAAAGAACTGGAATTTAACTTAAGAATCATAGATAATGAAGCCTCCTTTAAATATGGTATATGAATATAATTGCTTTATGGGTGAGTTTGACAATATTTTTCTTTTTTGCATATAATATATGTATCTCCATATGTAAAATAGTAGTAAATATATTTCTATAGTGAAATATGATTAGCAATGATAAATACATATGTTTGTATTAAATCATACAAACTATAATAGAAATGGAGGGCTAAAAATGGGATGGATTATCACATTAATAGTTGGTGCTATTATAGGTGCAATTGCTAGTTCTATAACGGGTAAAAATTTCCCGGGTGGTATGTTCGGAAATATTATCGCAGGTTTATTAGGTGCTTCGTTAGGTGGTAGATTATTTGGATCCTTTGGGCCATCATTTGGTGGGATTCATGTCGTGCCAGCATTATTAGGTGCAATCGTGTTAATTTTTATTGTATCATTTGTAGTGAAAGCTGCAAAGAAATAGATATATAGATTATGATGAAGAGCCCTGAATAAGGGCTTTTCATCATTCGAAGAGGTGGTTTCATTGGAGAAAATAAATATAAGAAAAAGAGATAAGTTAAGAAAGTTTTTTAGAGAACAAAATTATTTGGCGGTATTACTTGGATTTGCGTTATTGTTCATTAATATTTTATTGCTAACAAAAATATCATTTGTTTTTACACCGTTTATCGTATTTTTAAAAACAATTTTCTTCCCAGTACTATTAGCAGGCGTACTATTCTATATTTTACATCCATTCGTTTCGCTTTTAGAAAAGAAAGGTGTTTCAAGAATCGTATCGATAGCTTCTATATATTTAATCGTACTAGGATTATTTGTATTTTTAGTTGTAACGGTTATCCCTATTATTAAAGATCAAATTGATGCATTAATTGATAACTTACCGTATTTTGGCCATGAGATTGAACAAGCAGCACGTAGATTCGGGGAAAGTAATTTACTCGGTAAAATTCAGGAGAATTTAAATATTAATGTTGCGAATATGGTAAAAGACTATACAGTTGATTTTACAAAGTCATTATCATCAGTAACTGGGAATGTAACTGGATTTTTGAGTACTATTACAGAGGTTGTTTTAACATTTGTAATGGTTCCATTTATATTGTTCTATCTTTTAAAAGATGGCGAACAATTGCCGAATCACTTCTTAAAGTTTATTTCAGAGCAAAGACAACCAGCAGCAATGAGAATACTAGATGATATGCATTATGCAATTAGCTCATATATTAGAGGGCAAATTATCGTTAGCTTGTTTATCGGTATTATGCTATTAATTGGTTACCTTATTATCGGTATTAAATATGCGGTACTACTTGCAATTTTAGCGATGATTGTAAATATCGTTCCGTACGTAGGACCAATTATCGCCATTACACCAGCGTTAATTATCGCATTTATCGACTCGCCAGCAATGGTGTTAAAAGTAATTATCGTTATGATGGTTGTACAATTAGCAGAAGGTAAATTTATTTCTCCGCAAGTTATGGGGAAAAAGTTAGACATTCATCCGATTACTATCATCTTTATCATTTTAACTGCCGGAAACTTATTCGGGATTATGGGCATTATTTTAGCCATTCCAGGATATGCGATATTGAAAGTATTAGTTACGCACGGTTATAGATTTGTTAAGTTGAATACGTGAAAAAAGCGCTAAAACAGTATTATCTGTTTTAGCGCTTTTTTATTAACAATTCATTTGCATATTGGCGTGCCCATTGATCCGCCTCTAATATAGCATCTAGTGAAGGATCTTTTACGTTATGATGAGCTTCAACTGTTTTGTAAATTGTTTTTTCAATATCGAAAAAGGCAATTTCATTTTTTAAGAATAGTGCATTCGCAATTTCATTTGCTGCATTTAATACAGCGGGAGTAGTACCACCGATTTTGCCACATTCATATGCGTATTGTAGACAAGGGAACTTCTCTAAATTTGGTTTTTCAAAATGTAAACTACCGATTTCTAATAAATTTAGTTTTTCATAGGAAGAAGGTAGCCGAGTAGGATAGTGAAACGCATATTGAATCGGCATTCTCATATCAGGAGCACCGAGCTGTGCCATAACTGATCCATCAATAAATTCTACTAAAGAATGAATGATACTTTCTTTATGAATCATTACATCAATTTTTTCATATGGAATATCAAATAGCCATCTCGCTTCCATTACTTCGAACCCTTTATTCATTAATGTGGCAGAATCAATCGTTAGTTTTGCGCCCATTAACCAGTTTGGGTGCTTTAAAGCATCTTTTGCTTGTAATGTTTGCATTTCATCACGTGTTTTATCACGGAATGCACCGCCAGAAGCTGTAACGATTAATTTCTCAATTTCTTTATTATTTTCTCCGTTTAAACATTGGAAAATAGCTGAATGTTCGCTATCTACTGGAATTAAGCGACATCCGTTTTGTTTCGCTAGTTCAGTTACGATATGTCCAGCTGCAACTAACGTTTCTTTATTAGCGATGGCAATATCTTTCTTCGCCTTTAATGCTTCAATCGTTGGAAGTAGTCCGGAAACTCCGACAACAGAACTTAATACAAGATTTGAATCAGGGTGAGTAGCTACCGCAATTAAGCCATCAGTTCCGTATGTGATTTTTGTATTCGCTGAAATACGCGTACGAAGCGTGTCTGCTAAGTCTTTTGTTGCAACGCTTACAATACGAGGTTGAAACGTTTTGATTTGTTGCTCAAGAAGATCGATATTATAATTTGCGCTTAAACCGACGATTTTGAAATGTTCAGGATGAGCTG
Source organism: Bacillus sp. RCC_6_1 (assembly GCF_041360755.1). NCBI lineage: Bacteria > Bacillati > Bacillota > Bacilli > Caryophanales > Bacillaceae > Bacillus > Bacillus sp. RCC_6_1. The sequence continues at coordinate 67,857 of NZ_JBFUPV010000004.1, read as the reverse complement.
AAACGACATCTAATGCAGATGTGCCGATGGATCCTGTGGAGCCTAAAATGGATATATATTTTACCATGAAAAAACCTCCAAAGTTGTTTCGAATATTTCTGCAAACCTATATAACATTAGACAATTGAAGTGAAAATTCCTGCTATATAAAATAGAAAATTCGGGTTTGTTTGGAAGTGAAATGTGATAAACTGTAAAAAATAACGAAAAAGCAATGAAAGAGAAGAGTACATATTCGAAACTTTTCAGAGAGCTGATATGTGGTGAGAATCAGTAAGGGATGAATATGGAATGGACTCTGGAGCTTCTAACTGAAATGAGTAGGTTAAAGACGGTTACTTCACGTTATTGAAGTATGAAGTGAGCTAATGATAGCTAATTAAGGTGGTACCGCGGGAGTCTCTCGTCCTTTTTTAAGGATGAGGGGCTCTTTTTATTTTGAGAAAGGAGGAGTTAGTGTGAGTGAAAAAATAATGTTAACAGGAATTAAGCCGACAGGTTATCCGCATTTAGGAAATTATATTGGCGCGATTAAACCTGCATTACAAATGTCAAAGAATAATGAAGGAAAAGCATTGTACTTTATAGCTGATTATCATGCATTAAATGCTGTGCATGATTCAGAAAAGTTCAGCAGTTATACGAAAGAGGTAGCAGCTACTTGGTTATCACTTGGACTTGGAGAAGATGTTATTTTTTATCGACAAACAGAAGTGCCGGAGATTCTAGAATTAGCTTGGATTTTAGCTTGCCTAACGCCGAAAGGTCTTATGAACCGTGCTCATGCGTATAAAGCGAAGGTGGAGCAAAATAAAGAAGCAGGGTTAGAGGTCGATGCGGGAGTGAACATGGGGTTATATACGTACCCGATCTTAATGGCAGCTGACATATTATTATTTCAAGCTACCCATGTACCAGTTGGAAAAGACCAAATTCAGCATATTGAAATCGCACGTGATATTGCGACGTATTTTAATCATACATTTGGCACGACATTTACACTTCCGGAGTATGTCATACAAGAAGAAGGAGCTATTTTACCTGGTCTTGATGGAAGGAAAATGAGTAAAAGTTACGGAAATGTAATCCCATTATTTGCAGAGCAAGAAAAACTACGAAAATTAATATTTAAAATCAAAACAGATTCTTCACTTCCAAATGAACCGAAAGAACTAGAAACCTTATTTACAATTTATAAAGAATTTGCGACAGAAGACGAAGTACAGTCATTACGTGAAAAATATGAGACTGGAATCGGATGGGGCGATGTGAAAAAAGAGTTGTTTCGCGTTGTAGATCGTGAGTTAGCTGGACCTCGTGAAAAGTACGCAATGTATATGAATGAGCCGAATTTATTATATGAGGCGTTAGAAAACGGTGCTGAGAAGGCACGCGCTATTGCAAAGGTAAATTTAGCGGAAATTAAAAAACGGATTGGATTTGAGAGGGAACGTTAAGCGTTCCCTTATTTTTTTTTGATAATCTGTAATAATCCTCTCAATAACAGAGGGAAGATTATTAGGTAATTCATCAAGTGAAAAGAAGCGTAGTTCTTTTGATTCACTTTGATCGCATACAAGTTCACCATGAAATTCTCGGCAAATATAAACAACGAGTACACCGTGTACTTGATCGCCGTTTGGATAGATTTGAAAGAAATCTGGCCCTGAGTATGTACGGAATAGTTCTGGATTTTTAATAATAAGTCCAGTTTCTTCAAACACTTCTCGTTTTAAAGCATCTTCTAACGTTTCGTTATATTCTAGGGCACCACCAATAATGCTCCAACGGTTAAAATCTGTACGGAGCTGCAGCAATATTTCATCTTTTTCATTTAATATAATGGCATGTGATCCTATTAGAATAAGTGGATGATTTCCTACTAGATTTCTCATATCTTCAATATAACCCATGTCATTGCTCCTTGTATTTAATAATAGCTAGGAATTTCTTTTAACATTCTTTCTGTTTTACGTGCTGTAAAGGCTAAGTTATGGTCGTCTTTCGTTCTGAAAAATAATGTGCGTAAAAAGGTTTTAATATTGGCACATAAAATACAATACTCATTAAGCGAAAGGCGTTTTCTAATTTGAGGAAGCCTTTTTATTTTTTTATGAATAATAGAAATTAACTCGTTTTGAGGAAAATCATGATACAGCATTGCTAGTAATGGAGTAACAATGCGTTCATCTTCGTTATTATGAAAAAGGTCAGATGGAATAAAGATTTTATTTAATAAACAATGAATTAATTCTTCGTACCATTCAAAAGTTGTATACGTATTATGAACAATTTCAGTAAAGGCATCAGATACGTGAGCAAGACAATGAGCCCATCCTTTATTTTCGATATAGCCCCGAAAATCCGTTTCTAAGTTTGTGTATGTAATGAGTTTATTTTTTATTTCTTCGATATCCTCCTCTGTACAAAAGTAGTGCGAATTAGCGAATTGGAGTATTAACGCAATTAACGAAACAGTGTAAGAACGTGTGAAAACCCCATCTGTATGTGGGGAGTAAATGTCACAATATAAATACTCATCACTTAAACAAGTTTGCAGAAGTAATTTCAGCTGATCGTCCATAAGGAATTCATGATGAATGAAATGCGCAAAACATTTATATATAAGTTGGTAACGAACGTAGCTATCAGTCGTTCCGATATACTGAAGCATGTTCAAAGTTAACTCATTTACGTCTATATGCTGTAGTTGCGTATAGTCATTTTGTTGTATAAGCTCTAACTGTTGTTGCAATGCTGTAATATCCACTGGAGAACCTCCTCCGCACTTTAAAGATGCGATCTTTTCTAGTATTCTATATATTCAAGGACAATCCTGCTCATGCAAGGAGAACGATTAGAAATTCGAGTATGATATAGATGAGGGAAGAATATGACGACGATAGAACAGTTAGAAAAACATTTTAAAATAAGAAGAAGTGCTTCTTCTATTATGATAAAAGAAAATAATGCAGAGATTTTTACAGAAGAGCAATTAGAGGAAATGATGCAATATTGCGTTGCTGAAGCTAAAAAAGGTGAATTAGAAAAACTACATTTTGAAATCTCTTCAAAAAGTCCAAATTATGATGTGTATAAAAAATGTTTTGAAACGTATTCATTTGAATATGTTACGGAAAACATGATTGTATTTAAAGATATATATGAAGTAGAAGATGTAGAAAGTGAAATGGATTTTAAGCTTATTGAAGAAGTTGGAGAAGAGGCTTTTTATTCACTGTGGAATGAAGCGACGGGAGAACCAGTCGCTCATGATCAATTTGTGCATATGATGCTACAAGAAATTGGTGAGCAATGGAAAGAACATTGCTTAACAGCGAGTATCGATGAAGAGCTGATAGGAATTGTAATCCCGCATATTGAAAGAGGTACGTTAGAAGAAGGGAAACTTATGTACTTCGCAGTTATTCCAAATATGCGTAATAAGGGATATGAAGCGGCATTATTTGCAGGTGCGATGTTTGTCTTAAAGGAAATAGGTGCATCTTATTATATTGGTGAGACAAATATACAAAATGAATGGATGAAGGATGTTTTTGAAAAGAATGGATGTCAGCTGCTTAGTTCAACTGAGAGATATGTGAGAAAGTTTTAGGAGGATGAATGATGTATACTCTCGAACTCGTATAGCGGGAGGGGACTATATATGTTAAAGCAATCCATGCATTCATTCGTGTTATTGTATCCAAATGTATTGTTAGAAGGCTGGAATGTTGAAAAAGTTTCAGAACGTTATGAAGGTGAAAAGTGGGGAACTTTTTGGTTTCAGGTTGTTACTCCAACTGGGATGTTTCGAGTAAAGGAATTTTTTCTCGATATAATGGAACCAGTATTTCCGGATAGCTGTATTTCTCAAGCAAAAGGAGATTCTTTTCAATATAAAGGGCTTGTGTATTGGAAAGGTATAAATTATAAAGGAAAAGAAAGTTACGTTACATCTATATGGAAAACACAAGTTGAAATTTCTGTTGATCATGGATATGTAAACCAAGACGAAATGGAACGATTTCTATTTGAATTACAACCAGTAAATATGGAGCTTGGGAAAACGATATTACATACATCATTTCACTTATTAAGCTTTCAAGCGAAGAGAAGTGAAATGGGTGAGATAGGAAGATGTAGAGAGTGGAATGCTCCAGATGACGTATCCTATGTAAATTTGTTAATTCATGAAAAACTAAATTGGAAACTTGAATCGGTCGGTTTTGGAAATGACGAAACGCAGTATGTATACTGGGACGAAGTTAATAAACTATATGCACTTTGGGTTTGTAGACATAAAAACAAAGCGTATTATCCTATTTCTTCATGGACAATGAACTATGGCCCAAAACAAATTATAAACGGGTTAGAGTTTTATCCGCACCCTAATCGCGGAACAGTTGTATACGAAGATTTAGGTAATGAACAAATCGCATACGTATTTCGCGGTAATCCATGTACAAATTTTGAACAAGTAAAAGAACTTTTCGCCTGTTTGTAAGATAAAAAGAAAAATGAGAACGACAAAGTAGATATTTGTATAATACAATAGAGTGAGATTCGATTATATGAGAAAGCGTTGGTGAAAGAATGGGACAGCAAAGAAATTGGTTACAAGCAACTGTAGAAAGAAATAAAGATAATACGTTACAAATAAAGTGGGAAAATAATATAGAAGAAGTTCGTATTTATTGGAGTACTTCACCAGATCATATTGAAGAAAATGGAGAATTACTTGCAACAGTAAATGGGGAATTATCATATACAATTGAAAACCCCAGTGAAAATGAACGTCCATATTTTAGATTAGTAGGAAGTAATGGACAAGCAGTAACAGTAGCCGAGCGTAGATTGCCATTACAAGGTGCGTTTAACTTCCGTGATATGGGAGGATATGAAACGACTGAAGGCTGTAAAGTAAAATGGGGCAAATTATACCGCTCTGAAGAATTAGCAGGGCTAACTGAATGGGATATTGCCTATTTACAAAAGTCTGGTTTAAAGTTAATTTGCGATTACCGTACAGACTTTGAAGTGAAGCATAAGCCGAATCCAGAAATTACGGGTGCTCGTCAAGTGTGCTTACCAGTTATGCAAGACTTAGCGAAAGACTTAAATATAAATGAGTTTTTCCAAGTTGGTGACCTTTCTATGTTAGGAAAACCAGGTGAGTATCTTGTGAAAATGAATCAAGATTTCGTAAGTGGTAACGAGGCATTCGTGAGCTTCTTAAACTTAGCGCAAAACCCGGAAAACTTACCGTTAGTAAACCACTGTACAGCTGGAAAAGATCGTACTGGATTTGGTTCAGCATTATTACTACTTTTACTAGGTGTACCAGAAAAAACAGTAATGGAAGACTACTTACTAAGTAACGGATTCCGTGAAAAGCTAAATGAAAAAATGATGGCCTTTTTAGGTGCGAAATTACAAAACGATGAGAGCAGAGCGATATTAGGTGCAATGTTTGAAGCACGTGCTGAATACTTGCAAGCTGCGATTGGTGAAATTCAAAAGCAATACGGATCAGTTGAAGCATACGCTGAAAAAGCTCTTGGCTTTACGAAAGAGTCGTTAGAGGAAATGAAAGAGTTATTGCTAGAAGATTAATAATGAGAAGGAGGCTGAGCGGATTAGCCTCCTTTTACTATTGTTGCTATAATTTTGTTAATGAGGATGTTGTGCACAGAGGAGAAAATGGATGAAAAGAACTTAAGAATCGGGGGATAAAATGATTCATACACGTGTAAAAGCAGAGGGGTTAAGAGAGAAGCTGGCAACAATACTAAGTCAAGAGTATAAGGAACTAGCTATTCAAGATTTAAAGGTGATTGGAACGGGAGTGCAAAATATTGTTTTTCAAGGAGATTCAGAAAAGGGGTCTTTGGCATTTCGAGTACCGTGGGAAAGAGAAGTGGAAAATATAAATGAAGACTTATTTAACAGTCGGATTTCGTTGCAAAAGGAAGCGGAGCTGTCTAAGTATTGTCATTCAAAAGGTATTCCAGTACCAAGGATACACGGATTGCATCTTTCAACCGAACTTGATTTTTTAATTTCGGATTGTGTGTATGCTGATCATATGCCAATTTCCGCATGCAAAATAGGGGAGTTAGTGAGCAATCTTCATAGTATGCCAATTGATGGTTTGTATTACAAACAAAATATTAGAGAGCCTATTAGTAAGTATATAGCAGAACGAATTGTGAAACGGATAGAAGGGTTTAATACAATCACGAACTGCAAAATTAATCTTCCGGATACAAAAACAATTGAATATATTCTTAGTACAGCAGATCATGTAAAATGTTTATTACATATGGACATTCGACCAGCCAATTTAATCGGGTATAATGGAGAAGTTAAAGCAATAGTTGATTGGGATAATGCTTTAATTGGTCATCCATTGCTGGAGCTTATGAGAATAGCTGAAACAAATGAGGTTAGTTGGGATGAATTTAAAGATGGATATAAGAATGATAGTATCTTTAATGTTACTCCTCATATTGTTAGTTTATTTTATAGACTAGATACAGCAGTCATGCTAGCAAATTTATTTATAGCACATTTGAAAATAAAAGATAAAGGTGTATTCTATAAAGAGCGGGTTAAAGCGCTTCATCACGACATATATATAAACTTATAAGCAATGAGAACGAAGCTTTTAAAATAGGAATTGAGGAGAACATCATGAAATACAAATTTATATTATTCGACGTAGACGATACATTATTAGATTTCCCTGAAACGGAAAGACACGCATTACATAATGCGTTTGTACAGTTTGGCATGCCTACAGGGTATAATGATCATCTTGCAAGTTATAAAGAGATTAGTAATGGATTATGGAGAGATTTAGAAAATAAAATGATTACGCTAAGTGAATTAGCCGTAGAGCGATTTAGACAATTATTTGCACTTCATAATATAGCCGTAGATGCGCAGCAATTTAGTGATGTATACCTTGAAAATTTAGGGAAGGAAGTACATCTTATAGAAGGCGCAGTGCAATTATGTGAAAATCTTCAAGATTGCAAGTTAGGTATTATTACGAATGGATATACGAAGGTGCAACAATCAAGAATCGGGAATTCGCCTTTATGTAATTTCTTTGATCACATTATTATTTCTGAAGAAGTTGGTCATCAAAAACCAGCGCGTGAGATTTTTGATTATGCATTTGAGAAATTTGGAATTACGGATAAATCAAGTGTACTAATGGTCGGAGATTCGCTAACTTCTGATATGAAAGGCGGAGAAGACTTCGGCATTGATACGTGTTGGTATAATCCGAGTTTGAAAGAGAATAAGACGAGTGTTAATCCGACTTATGAAGTGGAGAGTCTGCTACAAATTTTAGAAATTGTAGAAGTGGCTGAAGAAAAGGTAGCTTCATTTTAATTGTGCTGATATTTGTCGAAAAATCGATATATTTGAAAAATCGTTGATATATTGTAAGTTGTGATAGATATATTTGAAAAATCGCTCATATAAATTCATATACTAAGATATAGAACAAAAAATAGCGCTACTATACAAGATCATTCACGTGTTATAATGCGTGAATTAAATATGCGTATATAAATAGTCTCTCAGAGTGATGCGATGTCATGTATGATTAGTGTAACAACTAGAGGTGAATAAAGGATGTTAACGTTTTTATTTGAGTTAGATAAGAGTATCCCGCAGAAGGATGAGCCACGGTATGATGCTTATTCAAAGGGCTTTATCGAAGGAGATGTAACGATTTGCGCGAGTGACAGCGTATTTTTTCAAAAATCATGTATGAAGGTTGCAGAGCTGGGCATTTATTTAGGTCAGTGGATGGAACAAGTTCAACATGGGCAGAACGTGCCTATGAAATATGAAACGGCTGACCGTGAAGAGGTAATTCTTGGTTTCTTCTATGAAGAGGATCATAATCAATGGAATGTTTTTTCCAGCTGGCAAGAATTTGAACTTCAAGAGCGTATAGCTACTACAACATTAATAGAGAGTGTTCAACGCTATTTGTATGAGCTAAATAAAGAACTGCGCATGATAGAATATCCTGTGACGTTTGATCAGTACTTAAGAGGAGAGCGAATGATGCAGCTCTCTTACAAACGACCGTGTGATAGCAAAGCAGATACGACACCGATAGAGGTTTATAATGGAAGTGAGCAAGTAGGCGTAGTAATGGGCTATTATAAAAATACGCTGATGAGAGTGCTGGATTTAATTCCAAAAATTGGTAGTAATATTATTTATGAAATAAAGGATAGTAAGGACAATATTCGCGTCATTGCAAAGGATGTAAGTAGGCAGCGCCAAAGAAGGATTTTAGTAACGTACAAAGATAATCATGATGCAGAGCATGAAATACTTGTATGTGACGGAAAGTTATTGGATGCAAATTTCTTATTTACCTTTACATATAAGGCAGAAGAATATGTTGTTCATAAAACTTCATTTGGAATGGGAAAGTTATTACGAAAGGGCTATGTAATTGCAGATTGGAATATTCGTCTTGAGGAAGATATGTATTACATTGAGATGAATGTATATGATGAAGATTACATGCAGGATCAATACTTGCTATTAGGCGTATTTCATGCGGTTTTATATGGATAATCAATGAGAAATACCGTCATTCTTCTTGGAAAGAATGACGGTATTTTTTTATGTGATTCTTGTGACTGGATGCCTTTAATCAATCCTCAAAAATAAAAATCTCATCAATCGTACTATGTAATGCCTTCGCTATATCGTGAGCAAGTTGTAAGGAAGGATTGTATTTACCTTTTTCGAGATGACTAATTGTTTCACGTCGCACACCAACGCTCTTCGCTAAATCTTCTTGTGTCATGTTCAATTTGGCACGATATTCTTTTATTCTCGTTACGAACGCCATGGTGCATCTTCCATTTCATCAATTGGTTTATCGAAAAAGAACATAGAAAAGCCGAATGTAAGAATGAGTGTGCCGAAAATAAGAGCGATATCAATCTCTTGTAGCGTAGGGTTTGGAAATAACATTTCAATAAACATAATGATTGTGGTAGTTAGTAACGTAACGATAAATGCATTGCGACACGATTTATTGACAATTTGTTCAAACAGTTCATCGTGTTGAACTGTTCTATACGATGTGAAAAAGGAGAAGAAACAGAACATAGTAAACAATCCTTTTTCATAAAAAAATCCGAGGAAACCGAAGAAACCGAGAAATCCTAAATATTTTATCCAAGTTGTTTTCATGATAGGTCCTCCTTATGTTGTTAGAAATAAGTCACGTTATGTTATAAATATATCGCAATTGGATAGGAATGGTAATAATAGTTTTCCAGTTTGCTTCATAATAATAGTAAAAAGAGGAAATATGCTGCGAAATAAAGAGGATAATATTGTAAAATGGTTGTAAGGAGGGGGAGGAAGAAATGCTAACTTGGATCATGATCGTTGTATTACTTGTAGTGATTACTGTCATTGCGACGGTGTTAATTGGGCGGAATGGTGATGCAAATTATAGCAAAGCGACAAAGGGGAATATTAAACGCTTAACAATGATTTATATTATACTAGCTGTCGTTTTAGTTGTTGGATTAGGGGTGTATATTTATTTTAAAGGTTAAATAAACTGAAAAATGTAAAAATCTTAAAATAGAAGTATGCTATAATATCAATATAGTTATTTGGTAATTAAGGAAAGGATTGGATGGAATGATTGAAATTACGAATGTGTCAAAAAGTTATAATGGGTCTACCTATGCAGTAAAAGACTTAAGTTTATCTGTACCTAGCGGCGAAATCTTTGGATTTTTAGGACCGAATGGTGCGGGTAAATCAACGACAATTAAGATGATTACTGGCATTCACGGGGTGGACAAAGGGACTATTACGATTAACGGAAAAAATATTATGGAAGAGCCGATGGAAGCGAAGAAGACGTTTGGTTATGTACCAGATAGTCCAGATATGTTTTTACGATTAAAAGGAATTGAATATTTAAACTTTATGGCCGATATGTATGAAGTGCCGAAAGAAGTACGACAAGAACGAATAGAGTCTTTAGCGAAGAAGTTTGATCTTTATAATGCTTTATCTGATCAAATTCAAAGTTATTCGCACGGTATGAGACAAAAAATCGTTATTATTGGTGTGCTCGTACATGAGCCAGATGTATGGATTTTAGATGAACCATTAACTGGGCTTGATCCGAAATCTGCATATATTTTAAAAGAAATGATGAGAGAACATGCGGATAAAGGAAAGATTGTATTCTTCTCTACACACGTATTAGAAGTGGCAGAAAAATTATGTGACCGCGTCGCGATTATTAATAAGGGAAACCTTCAGTTTAAAGGGAATTTAGATGAAATGAGAGATCATTTTAAATCCAATGAATCACTTGAAAAAATGTTCTTGGAGATGACGGGCAATGAGTAAAATTTGGACGTTAACGAAAGTATTATTGAAATTAAATTATGCAGATTTTATAACAGATAAGAAGAAGCGATGGGCGTATGTATTTTCATTTGCAGCTATTTTATTTGTCGGCTTTTTACTGTTTGGTTCTATCACGCATGCAATGTATGAGGGAATGATACATTTAGGGCAAGATCCAGGAATGATTATCGCAATGGGACTTGCGATTGCGAGTATATGGGTATTTTTAATGAGTATTACGAACATTTTAACTGTATTTTACTACAGCAATGACATTGAAATGTTATTACCATTACCATTAAAACCAGCGCAAATTATTTCAGCCAAATTTTTAACAGTATTAATTACACAATACGTAATGAGTTCATTTATTTTATTACCGATCTTTATTACGTACGGTTTAAAAAGTGGCGCATTTATTACATATTACATATATATGATTTTCATTTACTTACTCTTCCCAATTGTGCCGTTAGTACTAGCTTCGTTACTGATGACAGTTATTATGAGGTATACAAATATAGCGAAAAATAAAGACCGAGGAAATATATTTATTGGAATCATAAGTATACTATTTATTGTAGGAATTAACATATTTTTGCAGTGGAAAAATAAAAGTTCGTTTTCTGAAGATGCAATTGCGGATTACCTTGCAAACAACCAGTCTTCACTTTTAGTACAAATGACAAACTATTTTCCAACTACATATTTTGGAGCAGTAGCATTAGTAGAAAATGCAAATTGGAAGGGACCTTTATATGTAATAATCTTTGCAGTTATTTCATTTGTCTTCTTTGTGTTGTTTTATTACATAGCAGAGCGTACATATTTAAAAGGGGTTATTGGACTTTCAACGAGTACAGCAAAGAAACAAGTTATTTCGGCGGAAGGTTTACAGAAATCAACAGTACAAAGTTCGCATTTAAAAGCGTATGTGAAAAAAGAATTTAAAACGTTATTCCGTACACCACAATTTTTCTTAAATTGCATTGTACAAACTTTCGTTATGCCAATTATGTTGTTCTTTATTTTATTTGTGCAAGATGGAAATTTAAAGTTTATTACAGAGTATATTAACAATCCAGAGACAACGGGATTTGCAATTGGTGTTGGCCTTTGTGCATCGTTATTTTTAATGGGTAGTAACGTCATTGCAACAACGTCATTTTCGCGAGATGGAAGCTCTTGGTTTGTGAATCGTTATTTACCAGTAAAGGCTTCGGATATCTTTTTTGCGAAAGCAATCACTGCTTGGTTAATTAATGTGATCATTTTAGCAGTATTCGGTATTACGATGGCAGTTGTAGCTGGGATTTCTCCAGTCTTTATGATACTGTGGTTTTTGCTAAGTGCGAACGGGTTGTTATTAATTAATTTAATCGGAACACGCTGGGACGCGCAAACTGCAGATATTCATTGGGATACAGAGCAGAAATTATTTAAAAGTCGATATACAACTTTGTGGAATTTTTTAGCTAATATTTTAATAGCTTTAATTATTGTGGGGGGAGTAAGTGTATTATACTTCTTCCTTCATGTCGGACTGTGGGTTATGTTTATCGTTTTATTTGTAATGTTTACGATTGTAAATTATATCTTTATTAAAATGTTAAAATTAGGTGCTGAACGTATACTGTCAAATATTCAATAAGAAGATAGATCCTCTGTATTCATGCAGGGGATCTGTGTATAGATGGAGGAGAAAAAGGTGAAGAAAATAGCAATTGTAACAGGGGCAACTCGTCTGAATGGAATTGGTGCAGCTGTATGCAAGGTGCTTGCTCAAAAAGGGATAGACATTTTTTTCACGTACTGGCCAAAGTATGATAAAGCGATGCCATGGGGAATGAGTGATCAAGAACCCTTTTTGCTGAAAAAGGAAATTGAAAGTTACGATGTTCGATGTGAAATGGCAGAAATCAATTTATCGCAGTCTTATTCGCCAAATCGTTTGTTTTATATGGTATCAGAACGGTTAGGTGATCCATCTATTCTAGTTAATAATGCAGTATATTCTACTCATACGAGGATTGAGGAATTAGATGTAGAGCAGTTGGATAAACATTATACAGTTAATGTTCGGGCTACTATGCTATTAAGTTCATTGTTTATAAAACATTATTCACTTAAAACGGGCGGGAGTATTATTAATCTTACTTCAGGACAGTCAGTAGGTCCAATGCCAGATGAACTAGCATATGCAGCAACGAAAGGGGCAATTGAAGCATTTACAAAGTCAGTGGCACCAGTAGCGATGGAGAAGGGGATTACTGTTAATGCTGTTGATCCAGGACCAACAAATACAGGGTGGATTACAGAGGAATTAAAACATTATTTAGTATGGAAATTCCCGCAAGGTAGAGTTGGAGAAACGATGGATGCTGCGCGCTTAATTTCTTTTTTAGTAAGTGAAGAAGCGAAATGGGTTACTGGGCAAGTCATTCACTCGAATGGTGGTTATTCATAAAAATATTATGTTAACAAATGCTGAGAAACAAAAAACGAAAGAAAATTTTATTTTTTTGTATAAATAAAATGTCAAGAAAGATAAAAATTTGATAGAAGAGTATATCGTCATATGAAGATAGTGATTCTTAATGTGACAATATACTCTTTTTCTTTTACTTGCGAGCAGAAAAATGAAGTAGAAGAAACTCGAATATTAAAATGAGTTTATCAGTTTTTGTCCGTATTATTATGAAGATTACTGTCGGAAAGATGGTGATTCATGTGAAAAGGGATTTTTTAAGGGGAAATCGAATCGTAAAGGGGAGGATAAATTATGTAAAACATAGGGGGATTTATATGAAAATGAAAAAGGTCGCTATCGCATCGATTACAATTGGTACAATGCTTACTATGGCAGCTTGTAGTCCTTCAGCAGATAAAGAAACGGAAAAGAAAGAGCAAGTAACTGCGCAAAAGGATGGAGAAGCAAAAACGACAAGTGCAGATGAAGCTTCAAAAACAACGAAAGATACTGAAAAAGAAACAAATACTTCTTCAAATGAAAAAACAGATAAGGATGCAAAAAATACGAAAGAATCATCAGGAACAGAAAGTAACGGCAAAACGTCAACTCAAAACGAAAATGTAAAAACAAAAGAAAAAGAAACGACAGGAAAAACGAATGATCAAACGACTAGCGGGAAAACAGCAGATCAAAGCACAAGTACAAGCACAAACAATAACGGAAAGGCAACGAAAGATCCGAAGAAAAGTGTTGCTGTGAAAACGAATGTTAAAGAAGTTGTAGCATTAATTGATAGCTTGGACAAGCAGTTAGCTGCTAATCCAAAATTGGAAACAGTGAATAAGCTTGGCAAACAAATTAACGAAAAGTGGGATGTGATTGAAAAAGAGCTAGAAGCATCACATCCGACGGATTCTAAAACAATCGGTCAAAGTATGTATCCGTTAATTGTAGGAGCGGAGAAAGAAAAAATCGATATTAATAAAATGAAATCATTAACGACGAAAACGAAAAAAGATTTAAATCAGTTATTGACGAAACTTTCATAGTTTCAAAAGCCTACTCGTGTGAGTAGGCCTTTTTTAGGTTGTTGTAATGTGCACAGTATAACTTATTTATTTTCATTTTCAATTACGATGCGAAAGGAACTGAATGCTTGTTGACTGATATAATCTTCTTCGCTAACTTTAAAAGGAAATGGAAAAGCGACGAGTTGAAAATTACTTTCTTGATCCACTGAAGGCAATGTGAAATTAAAGATTTGTCTTGTTTCAGGTGCAACCTTAGTATAAACAACTTTTCTATTGTTAAATATTTCAACTTGTTTCCAATCTTTAAAAGCCACGATTGCGTAGGTCATTTCATCATTTGTTTCATTACCGTTTGATAAAATTAATTGCTTGCCTTCCTTTTCAAAGAAGACAGTTTGTAAGTTCTCTTCACGGTTCGTAACAAATACTGGTTCGTAAAGACCATCTTTTAAAATAGCATCTGGATCTATAAGGGGGAGTTTTATTTTTTCGTTTTCTTTCTGAAGAGGATGCATTGAATATCGCATACTTAGAATATCTTCTAAAATAGCTGCTTTATTTAAGTTATTATCTTTTAATTTGTATTCAGGTTTTTTTATTATTAAAAAGGTTAATTCACTTGCATTAGGAGAAGTGTGTAAAGAGATTTTCGTAGTCATTGAACTGTTTGGTTTCATATCAAAAAAATAGTGTGATATTTCATTAGTAGTATCTTCTATTTTAAAAGGTTTTTGTTCGTAATCTTCTAGAACAATTAATCCATATTTTCGGTTTTCATTAATAGTATGTACGAATGATAATGTTACATTAATTTTATTATCCTCACTAGTAATTGTACTGCCATTGTTAATATGTTGGCCTTGATTATCCTTCAATCCGTAAGAAATAGTATTGGTTTGTTGCTCGCGTTTATTTTCTATGGAAGGTGGATGAGGTTGTATGATTGAAGTATTGAACAAAATATAAATTGTAAGTAATGAAATAAGTAAAACACCGCTAATAATATATATTTGTTTCATAAATAGCACCTCAATATATGTAAAATATTAGAGAAAAAAGATATGCAAGATGCATATCTTTTTTCTCTTTCTTACCAGAAAGCTTTTGTTTCGTGATTCACATCATTATAACCACTTAATTTATAGGTATGATTACCGATAGCGTAATCATCTCCATAATAAATGCTTGTGTTGGTCGCTGTAGCACTTACAAAGGATGATTTTTTTGCACTATTACTTTTCGTATTTACTAATGAGCCATCGCCATTGAAAGTTCTTGCTTTTGCATAAACATAGTCTTCGGTCGTAGTTGATTTCGATTTAGCAACTGCATATGGGTTACCAAAAAAGGGAGTATATACGCTAATGTTAGAGTCATTCTTAGGTGCAGCTGCAATAGTCAAACTAGGAACACTAGATGTTTTTGTTGATTGAATTGTATCAAAGTCAACTAAAACGGGCTGCTTGTCTACAGTATCGATCTCTGAAGCACTTGCGTTATTAGTAAAACCAAAACCTAAAACCGCTAACCCTAAAGTTGTCACCGATAAAGATTTTTTCATATTCACTAATTTTCCCACCTTTTTAAATTTTTGAGTTCGAACTCAATTCATACAATATATGAAAATTTCGAAACTCTCAATGGTTTATCCCATACTTAACTTTTCTTTTACTTTCGATTCAACATGTCTTCATTTGCAAAAAAGCGAATATATCTTCTAATGCTTAGCCAGCAAGGGATACAGGTTTAATTTTATGAAATTCATGTAAATTTAAATCTATTCATGTCAGAATCTCTGTTATTTTTAAGTTCATATGGGAAACTTATTAAAAAAAGGATGGTGACAAAAATGACAATCGATCGAATTTGTACAATTGGACCCGCAAGTAATAATAAAGAAACATTAGCACAGTTAATAAAGAATGGTATGAAAATTGTTCGACTGAATTTATCGCATGGCACGCATGAAAGTCATAAAGACATCATTCGTTTAGTGAAATCATTAGATGACTCTATTAAATTTTTGGGTGATGTACAAGGACCTAAAATAAGATTAGGTGAAGTGAAGGGAGAGCAAATTACACTTCAGGCAGGAGATTCTTTTATTTTACATACACAACCAGTTACAGGGAGTAATACAGAAGCAAGCGTTGATTATGAAGGAATACCGAATGATGTGAAAGTAGACAGTAGAATTTTAATTAATGATGGAGAAGTTGAATTAATTGTTGAAAAGATAAGTACGGACAAAATAGAAACGAAGGTAAAAACAGGTGGCAATATCTCATCCCATAAAGGAGTTAATTTACCAGGTGCGGCTGTTCGTTTACCAGCTATTACAGAGAAAGATAAAAAAGATATTCAGTTTCTTTTAGAAGAGAATGTTGATTTTATCGCGTGTTCTTTCGTAAGAAAACCTAGTCATATAAAAGAAATACGAGATTTTATACAACAGTATAAAGAAACGTCACCTAATGTAATTGCAAAAATAGAAACGATGGAAGCAATCGAGAATTTTCAGGATATATGTAAAGAAGCAGATGGAATTATGATTGCAAGGGGCGATTTAGGAGTAGAGTTACCGTATCAATGCATTCCGCTTTTACAGAAAATGATGATTCAGGAATGTAATCGAACGAATACATATGTCATTACAGCAACACAAATGCTTCAATCTATGGTAGATCATTCTATTCCAACAAGGGCTGAGGTGACTGATGTGTTTCAAGCTGTACTGGACGGGACGAATGCAGTTATGCTTTCAGCTGAAAGTGCATCAGGAGAACATCCAATCGAAAGTGTGAGAACATTACGTCTCGTTTCAGAATTTGCGGAGCATGTTAAAAAAGATGGACCTTTTGCGATGAAAGATGTACTGCAATTACTGCGTGAGTCTCTGGATGAGTAATAAAAAGAGGGCGGATATGCATCCGCCCTCGTGTTTTTCATTCATACTATTCTTGCTCTTGCTCATCCAAAATCTTTTCAAACGCAGCAGATACTTTATCAAACTCTTCATCATTTTCAATGTATGAAAACTCATTATCTTCTTCTACTTTTAAAAAGAAAATATCAATGTCTTCCTCAGTTTCTGTTTGGATATCTTCAACAAAGGCAACTGCAATATATTCTGCGCCTTCGACATCCATCGCTCCAAGTACTTCTACTTCTTGCTCTTCGTTATTCTCATCACTAAGAGTAAACACTTCGCCAACTTCAATATCAGACATATTCATTCTCCTCCTGTTCGACTCTAAAAAATAGAGTGCTCAAACTGCATACATACTAATATATCTTTCCATGAAAAACCAAATTCATACATAAGAAAAACGACTAATAGTTCTTTAGTATAAGTATCCAGCTATTAGGAGCATTATTTGTGTGTGCTACATTACTTAATCCATTCAACAATTGTATCTATAGTCTGTCTTGTTTTATCACGTTTTGGATCTTCTTTACGGTAACCAAAGGCAACCATAACAGATACTTCAAAGTTATCGCCCTGTATAATGCCTTCTTGACGAAGTAAAGAGTCTACTTTCTCTTTATCGAATCCTTCTATCGGACAAGAATCAATACCGATTTGAGCTGCGCTCGTCATCATATTACCTAAAGCAATATAAGTTTGTTTAGATGCCCAATCAAATACAGTACGATCGGATTGTAATAAGTTAAAATCTGTTTCCTGGAACTTTTTGAAGAATTCATATCTAATTTTTTGAGTGTCTTCAGGCAATCCAATAATATCGTTCATCATATATTTAATATACTCTGCATCATAATGCATATCTTTAATGTTTCTTGAAAGAACAATGACGAAATGGCTTGCTGTTGCAAGTTGCCCACCAGCGCCCCATGAATACGGTTGTAGTTTTTCTCTTAATTCTTTATTTTGTACGACAATAAATTTCCAAGGTTCATATCCAAAAGAAGAAGGAGATAATCTGCCTGTTTCTAAAATGAATTTAAAATCCTCTTCTGAAATTTTGTGCATAGGATCGAACTCTTTACATGCATGTCTGAAATGAAAAGCCTCCATAATTTTCTCTTTTGTAATTTCGTTTGTATTTGTCATAAAAGTTCCTCTTTTCGTTAATTTATTTTGTAAGTAAATTATATTTTTAAAGTAACATAGATACAAGTACGCACATTTATGTGTTATAGTATCAAAAAAGATACTATTGTTAAGGGAAGGGATTTATTATGGATTGTTCAAATGAAAAAAATATAAATTACCCATTTTTAAATAAATATTCTTGTCCAGTTGAAGCTATGGTTGAGGTGATTGGTGGAAAATGGAAAGGTGTTATTTTGTATCATTTATTAGATGGGAAAAAGAGGTTTAATGAATTAAAAAGATTAAAACCTAATATCACACAAAGAATGTTAACACTGCAGCTTAGAGAACTTGAAGCAGATGGCATCATACATCGTGAAGTATACCGTGAAGTGCCACCTAAAGTAGAATATTCGTTAACCGAGCTTGGTGAATCACTTCGTCCAATGATTCTATTAATGATGGAATGGGCAACTCATAATATGGAGAAAGTTTTGGAGAGTAGGGATGCACAAAATAAAAGTTAATAGATAAAAGTGGTATAGTAGAGAAGGATATGAATTTTTCTTAAATTGGTAGTGAAATTAGAAAACCATATATTATTAAAATAGGTAATTGGATGTTAAAGTTTTGTAAGATTAAATTGAGTATAATTATTTTATGTAAACTAATTGCCCGGTTATCTATCAAATGAAAAATCTATGTATCGTTGATATAGTGTAAATTATGATAGATATATTCGGAAAATCGTTAATATAATTTCACTTATGAAGGTGTTGTTCATTAAGGGAAAAGGGCTGTCATGCGCGGACAGCCCTTTTTTGTTTACCTGATTTACATTTTGAGAATACTTCACAGTCATAACGTAGTAGGCGTAGTAAAATATTTATTCAATGTATTATTTTTCAAAGAAGTAAGCGGAACCTTCATCTCACTACCTTCCTTCATATTCCGCAGCACAACAGTGTTTGTACTAAGTTCTTCTTCACCAATAATAAGCACATAAGGGATATTCTCTTTATTGGCATAATTAAGGGCACGTTTTAATTTGCGTCCTGCTAGTTCGAGTTCGATTTTTAAGGAAGTGGTAGAACGTAATTGCTGGGCAATTTGTAAGCATTGTAATTCTGTCCCGAGCGGGATGATAAATAGATCCGTTGTAGATGAGATTGTTTCTTTCTGCGATAGTGCTGCATAAATAACGTCTAAACCGAATGAAATACCGACTGTTGGATAGTTCATACTATCACCACGGAATGCTCCGATAATGTTATCGTAACGGCCGCCGCTACCTATGCTAGATGTAATTGAGCCATCTTTTAGGAAGATTTCATATACAGTACCTGTGTACATTGTCAGTCCTCTTGCTAAAAACGGATTGAATATCGTATTTTCATTTATTCCGAGAGCGATTAAATATTGCTGTAATTGTTGCAATTCGTTTACGCCATCGGCAACGAGTTGGTTATTGAAAGCTTCTTTAAAGTCAACAATTGTAAGCTTTAGACAAGATAATACAGTATTACATATTGTATCAGCCATTTCTTCAGAAATTCCGCGCTCTAATACATCTTTTCGTACACCATCAATCCCAATCTTTTCGATTTTGTCTAATGATAAAATGACGTCATTTGTTAATTCAGTAGGGATGTTAATGGCCTGAAGAATACCATTTAACAATTTTCGGTTATTATATTGGATCGATATCTCTAAGTTTAATGTTCGGAACAGCTCAAACGCCATGCTCATGAGTTCCGCTTCAGCCATGACTGATTCTACACCGACAATATCAACGTCGCATTGTATAAATTCACGAAATCTTCCTTGTTTAATTGGCCCATCTCGAAATACTTTCCCAATTTCATAACGTTTAAAAGGGAGGCGGAGGTTCGGGTTCATTGCCACAACTTTTGCGAATGGAATAGTTAAATCGTATCGTAAGGCAATATCACGTTTTCCTTGATCTTGAAGTGTATATATTTCTTTTAATATTTCATCACCACCGCCGTACTTGTAAGACATAAGCTCATACATATTTAACGTCGGCGTTTCTAAAGGTTTGCATCCGTATCGTCCAAACGTATCTTCACAAGCTCTTTTAATTTTATTTCGCAGCACTTGCTCCTCTGGTAAATAGTCTTTCGTTCCTTTTACATTTCTCATTTCCATCATAATCACTCCTTTTTTAAATTAAAAAAAGCTATGCAGGTATAAAAATACCCACATAGCTTTATGAACGCTTCGTGGGTCAACAGGAAAAGCCCTGTACCCACGAAGAAAAATTTTTCTTCGGATACACGGCGTTACGTATGATGATGAAGTTGGAAAGAAGTATTAACATTTCGCATGACAAATCTCTCCTTAACATAAGTTTTTCCAAATTATATCAGATGATTTTTGAATTATCAATATTTTTAGTTTTGAAATATACGTGAAGTTATGTAGGAGAAATGGAAAAGGGTGTATAATAAAACTTAATAATATGAAATAACCTTTTAAGGAGAACGTTATGAAAAAAGATAAAACAAATGCAATGCGAATATTAGATAAAGAAAAAATTGAATATTCGATGATGTCATATGATCCAGACGATGGAAAAATTGATGGCGTATCAGTAGCTGAGAAAATTGGACGAGAAGTGAGAGAAGTATATAAAACGTTAATTGCTCAAGGGAATAGTAAAAATTATCATGTGTTTATCATTCCGGTAGATGAGGAACTAAATTTAAAAGCTGCCGCAAAAGCAGTAAGTGAAAAGAAAATTGAAATGATTCCCGTTAAAGATATTACGAAAGTGTCAGGATACATTCGCGGCGGTTGTTCACCAGTTGGAATGAAAAAGCTATTTTCTACATGTATTGATGAAAGTGCCCAATCACTTGAAACGATGATAGTGAGTGGCGGGAAAATTGGTATACAAATTGAGCTTAAAGTAGATGACTTGGCGAAAGTGACGAGAGCGCAGTTTGGTGAAGTAACGAAATAATGATACATAGGAAAAGAAGTTCTAGTTTTATCCCGCTATTTGCCGGGAAGTAAGACCCTCACCTCAAAATTCAGCGGAAGCAAAGAAATTAGATGGGGATCAACTGCCCGTAAAAGCCCGATTGGTGAGGGCTGATTAAAGTTTCACTTTATTGAATTTAGACAATAATTTATAGGATAGTTAGTCCATTATGGGGCTGATTATCCTTTTTTATTTACAGACTAGATAAAGATTGGATATTCAGTTTAATGTAGGCGTGTAATATGAATCATTTGTTTGGCTTTAGGAGGAGGTAAAGCCTCGATGTAAGAACTTGAAATAAACAAGCAGAGTTTATTCTTAAAGATAGACAAAGAACCGGAGAGTGTTTTAATGAGGAGTCAAGAAATATCCATAAGAAAGCACAAATTGGGGGATGCCAGTATTTTTGAAAAAACACGCTAATAGTATGCAAGATTTTATACAGTTTTTTGGCTAATCCAGTAACAAACAAGAGCACTAAAACCGCGTTAGGATAGGAATGTATAAAATATGTATAGATTCATAGAACTAAAAAAGGGTTCACTTGTGAGAGCAGGGTTGTCCTTTTTCCTTGCTAACGCTAATGATGGGTTATGTTAACCTCATATGTATAGAATATACAGTTAACTAAAAATGAAAAGTTTACAATTAAAAATGAACAATAAAAAACAGTAATGTAAAATCACTACTGTTTTTTATTGTTTCTTATAAGTGAATCATTTGTACTCCTGTCTATATAATTTAAACGAATAAATAGCTCCAATAAAGAATACAAAAGCTTCAAATAATATAAAGATTTGACGGAAATTCTCAATATCTTTACCAACTAAAGAAATAAATATAGCATTCATTAGAATTTGAGTAGTAAACATACGAGAAGTAATTTTTAAATAAATAGTATTTGTTCTTTCAACCGGTTTACCAATTTTTTTGTAAATAATAATAAGTGCAATTACTGAACCCAAAAATAGAAGTGCTGTAAGTCCTACAACGATATTAAAATTGGCTGTACTTTCTAACATCCATTTATTTAATAGATCAATCATTATTATCTTCCTTTCCTACATAAGAGAATATTTTGTTCTTCTTTTTCACTATAATAAAAAAAGGAAAAAGAAAACATCGAACTTTCTTACAAACATTCGTGTATTCTTACAGTTTTGTCATTTTGTAAATGTATTCATCGCCCTGTTTTTCACTATTTTCTTTGGAAAACATAGTGAATTACGAGAAAGGGCGCTACAAAATCAACTTCCGAGAACAAAAATTATGTAAATAAGCTGTTCACTGGATTCTCGTAGAAAACTGTGGTGAGATAAAATTTTTGATTTTGTAGCACTTTAAAATCTTAGCTAGAGGGCTATTTATCGGTATCCCACAATAAAAAGGCAGGAACATATCAAATATGCTCCTGCCTTTGATTTTATTAAGTTTAATATCTATGACCTAAATATAATAGAATTTGGAGCTTCTTTTTATTTTAAGTAAATTGGGTAATTAGACTATAACATTAATGTTTATCGTTGAATATCATAATAATATAATGGAGGTGATGTTATATGGCTCTTACTACAGGACCAATTGAAAACGTAGGAAATCAACCTGCTAATGCAAATAGAGTTAGGGTGAAAATCCTTAACCGTACTGCGGGCCCACTTACTGGAGTAGCTAGAGTTTTTAGACTTGACGGTTCATTAGTATTAATTGAACAGGTAAACTTCAATGTGAATTCTAATGCTTCTACTTTTGTAACTCTAAGTTTAGTTCATCCTGCTTTTGGACAAGCATTTGAATATGAAGTTCAAATTGTTCCTAATCAACCTGGTGGACTATATAGTGTTTATGGACTAACAGCTGACAGTGTTATCATTACTGCACAACGTATTGTGAACTCAGAATTGACACAGTTTCTTTAATTAAAATAGATTGGTGCCTACATGGTATCCAATCTATTTTTGTACGTATTATTCAGAGAAAGAAAGGTTTTACACAAAAATAAAGACAGTTATGGAAAAGGGAAAAGTCGAGCTATCATCTTGATTTTTATTATTTCTGTCTTAGACTGTATCTGTTTTGTTGCACGGTTTTCTTTGAATGCATTTTATTCAAACTATTTTTTTAAGTATTTATTAAATATGCATTATTGCATAAATAAATTAAAATTTATAAGTTAATATTAAACTACTTTTTAGTTGTAAAGAATATGTTAATAATCTTTATAAGAGAAGGATATTCCTTGTAAAAAGTGAAATTGTTTGGAATGTGAATAAATAAAAAGTTTAGAAGTGATACAGACTGGATAGAGTCTTGTATTAAATAAACAGAAAAGGGGTAGGGGTTTCTAAAAGGTTTTGGGGGTTAGAAAGCACTTTTTAGTTAATAGCTTTAAATTATATTTTAAAGGGGAATGGGTATATGAAGTTTCGAAATACAAAGATTGCTATGGTTACACTATCTTCATTTTTTATTTTAGGTTCTGCATCGCTATCATTCACAGATACTATACACGGTGAAGTAGCTCCTGCATCAGCACAAGAGAGTATTGTGAAAAATTATGACGATACATATTATAATAACGCAATAGGAAAAACGGGTTTAGAATTAAAGAAGAAACTGCATAATATTATTGATAATCATACAAAGCTATCATACAGTGCGGTTTGGGAAGCGCTAAGAGATACTGATGAGGACCCAAATAATAAAAATAATGTGATACTCTTATACACTGGTCGTTCGCAAGGGAAACTTACGAATGGATCAGGAGTAAATAACTGGAACCGAGAGCATGTTTGGGCAAAATCTCACGGTGACTTTGGAACGACTGCAGGACCTGGAACAGATCTACATCATTTAAGAGCGACGGATGTATCTGTAAATAGTTCACGTGGAAATCTGGATTTTGATAATGGTGGTGTGAATCATTCTGAAGCGACAGAATGTAAATATGATAGTGATTCTTGGGAACCTCGTGATAGTGTAAAGGGAGATATTGCTAGAATGCTGTTTTATATGGCTGTTCGTTACGAGGGAGACAACGGCGAAATAGATTTAGAACTAAATGAAAAAGTGAATAACAATAAAGATCCATACATGGGGAAACTATCTGTTTTATTAAAATGGAATGAACAAGACCCGGTCGATGATTTAGAGCGAAAGCGTAATGAAGTGATTTTTACAAAATATCAACATAACCGCAATCCTTTTATTGATCATCCTGAATGGGTAAATAAAATTTGGAACTAAGATTTTTAAAGGTATTATATTTTGATAAAAGGGATTGATCATTATGATCAATCCCTTGTTAGATTTTTACTAGAATAAATGATTTTTATAGGACTAGTGAGGGAAATAGAATAGATATTTATATGGAACGATAGTACTTATTTATCTAGTTAAGTATTTAGTAAGGTCCCCACTCAATATTCACCCCAACAATAAGAAAAACAAGTCCGATGATAAACCAAATGAGTGCAAGTGGAGCCATGAAACGAATCCATTTTCCATAAGAAATGCCGCTTGCTGCGAGAACGCCCATTAAAACACCGGAAGTTGGATTAAGGCAGTTTACTACACCCTCGCCGAGCATAACAGCCTGTACTGTAACTTGGCGTGTAATGTGCATGAAATCAGCTAATGGAGCTAATATCGGAATAAAAATAACCGATTCTCCTGTCCCGGATGAAATAAGGAAATGTAATGCGGCACTACTTACGTACATACCGATAACACCAAATACAGGGCTTTGTCCTTCAAGAGACTGTGCGAGCTGGTTAACGATTGTATCAAGTAATTTTCCTTGTTCTAAAATGACTGAAATACAGCGAGCCATTCCGACGATTAAAGCACCATATATGAGATTTTGGCAGCCCGCTAGAAAAGTAGAAGCGATATCGTTTGCTTTCATGCCACCTATTATTCCGGCTGTAATTGCTATGAAAATAAAAGTAGCGGTCATTTCTGCGTCCGTCCAATGTAGACGAAAAGCGCCTATTAAAAATGCAATTAATGATAAAGCTGAAACGAGTAAAATTAATTTATGACGTATCGTCCAAGGAACTTCTTTTTTCTCTGCTTCCTTTTCGCTTGAAAGAGCGTTACTTGGAAACCAGTTGTCGCCAAGAATGCTTCCTTTATTCAATTTTTTCAAGCGCTTTACATACCAATTAATATAAAGGATAGTGGCAAGTAAAAAAGATATATAGATAGCTGTGCGTAAACCAATTCCCGAAAACATCGGAAGTTCTGCGATCTTTTGTGAAATGCCTAAAGGTGAGGGGGATAAAATAGTAGCGTTAAAACCAGCATAAGTGCCTAAATAAATAATTGCTACACCTACGATAGCGTCCCATTTTAATGTGCGTGCAACGATGATACCGATGGGGATAAAACCGATAACTGAATTAACGATAATGCCAGTCGTTCCGAGAATAGAAAAAAGTGCGGCAACGATACAAATGAAAAGTAATTGCTGATTACGAAATTTGTTTATAACATGATAGATTAAACCGTCAAGAGCACCTGTTTTTTCAAGAATGGCAATGGCACCGCCTGTAAATAAAATTAAAAAGATGATCGGAGCAGCAAGTGTCATTCCTTTTTCAATAGCGGTAAAAAAAGAAACAAATCCTACAGGTGATTGCGGAACAGAATGATAGCTACCTGGTATTGTCGTTGTAACGGTCCCGTTTGTAACTCTTTTAAATTCTCCAGCAGGAACGAAATACGTAGCAATGGCGCAAAGTAAGGCAATAAAAAATAGTAGTACGTACGCATCAGGCATTTTAAACTTTTGTTTACTAGGTTGTTTTTTTGCCTCAGTTTGTATTTGCATAAAATTCCTCCTTCTTCACTTTATTAATTTTAATATTCTGAATTAAATCCGTGAAATAGATTATAATAAAGGTAGCTTCTTAAGGCAATAGTTTTTGTATCCTTTTCCCGTACATACAAATTATTGCAATATTAGACAGGGAAACGATAATAAGCCAAGAATATGTTATGTAGAAAGAAAAAGGAAAAGAGGGAACAAGATGTGGAAAACTACAGATCTATGTGATGAATTTGAAAAGGAATTACAAATATGTCGCCAGTCTTTTCGGTCTTTTGGGAAGAAAGAACAATTCCACGGGAAAATTGCAACTGTAAAAGTGAAAGATGATAATGTACTAGTGAAGGAAGGATTGCAAACATTACCAGAAGGAACAGTATTAGTTGTTGATGGCGGAGCGTCTACTAATTGTGCGTTACTTGGTGATAATTTGGCAGCTATTGCGGAAGAAAGAAAGCTAGCAGGAATTATTGTGAATGGGTATGTTCGTGATTCTAGTGAACTAAAGAATATTAATATTGGTATTTTAGCGTTAGGAACGATGCCAAATAGAAGTGTGAAAGAAGGAAAAGGAGAACGAAATATTTCATTGCACTTTGGACAAGTGGATTGGAATCCAAATGAATATGTCTATGCGGATGAAGATGGCGTCATTATTAGTGAAAAGAGTTTACATAGTTAAGAGTTAATAAGTTATTATTCTTAGAAAATAAATCCGATAAAGCATGGACAAAATTCTTTGTCAATAGTAAAATAATACAGAAATTTAAAATTTACAGAATGTATAGGTTTATCGTTTTACGATAACTTAAATGGAAGTAAGTTGTGCCAAGAAAAGTGAATGTTATCACAATGATACGTTCATAAACAAAATTATTTTTCCTATACAAATATAGCCGCGAATAATGCGGGTAGGAGGTGTTGTACATTTTTGTTCGACACTTACAAAAAGAGAGTGTCAATCGCACGCCCTTGAAGGGCCTTTTTTTGTGTAAATGGTAGTAAGGGAGGAAATTTTGGGATGGCAATGTTGAAAAAGTGGCTGCTTACGTCGTTAATGGCAGTGACACTTGTATTTGTTTCTTTTGCGAATACAGTACATATTACGTTTGCTGAAGAAAATACAGCAAAACTTGCAATTATTGGGGAATCACAAAAAGGCATTATGTTATGTCCGAAAGAAGAGCAAATTAAAGATGGGGAAACAGCTTTAAGTTTGCTGCAAAAGGTCATGGGGGACAAGGTAGAATCTGAAACGATGTCGTTTGGAACATATGTAAAAGGCATCGATGGTTTAATGGCCGGGGCTACAAGTGCTTGGCTGTATGATGTAAATGATAAGTCTGCAGAAGTCGGAGCAGATAGTTATAAATTAAAATCTGGAGATGTTGTTGTCTTTCGCTTTGTTTCAGACTGGAGCAATATAAGCCAGGAAACATTGAAAGAAACGTTAGATAAGTTCGGGACGTGTAAAACAGAAGAACCTAACGGTGGCAAAACAGAAGAACCAGAACCAGAACCAGAAGGTGAAAATGGTAAACCGACAGTCGATCCAAAACCGGAAGATGAAAATGGTAAACCGACAGTCGATCCAAAACCGGAAGGTGAAAATGGTAAACCGACAGTCGATCCAAAACCGGAAGGTGAAAATGGTAAACCGACAGTTGATCCAAAACCAGAAGGTCAAGATGATAAAAAAACAGAACAACCACAGCAAGAGAACATTCAAGTTCCAAGTGCACAATTAAACGAAGCCATTTCTAAAACATCAGATAAGATGTTACAAGATGGAATTGAAAGTGACTGGGTAGCTGTAGCGCTTTCTCGTTCTGGAAAGAATGTGCCAATTGAGGCAAAATTAAATTATGTTAAGTCAGTAACTGAAAAAGTAGAAAAGCGTATTAACCGTTTTTCAGCGACAGATTTAGCTAGAACAATTATTATGATGAATGCAATGAGTGCAGACCCTAAAAATGTAGGTGGACATAATTTAGTTCAAAAATTGTATGAGTCAGATAAAGTGAATTCTGTTACAGGTTATGCATTTGCTTTACTTGCATTTGATACGAAGAAGTATGAGATTCCAGTTGAATCAAAATGGAACAGAGTTGCTCTAGTGGAAGCACTGTTAAATAATCAGCATACAGACGGTGGATGGACTTATAATAGTTCAGGTAGTAAAGATAGTGCTAGTAGCGTTGATGTAACAGGTATGGTTTTATCAGCATTAGCTCCTTATCAAGAGCGATCAGATGTGAAACCAGCTATACAAAAAGCTGTTGCGTATTTATATAACGAACAGCTGCAAAATGGCGGTTTTTCAGCTGATGGACAAGAAAATTCAAATAGTACTGCGCAAGCAATTATTGGATTATCGCTTGTTAAAGATGTAGATCAAAATCGTCTTCATAAGGCAATGCAAAACCTATTATCATATCAACTTTCAAATGGTGAATTTAAATGGTTACCAAGTGATCAAAATGGTAACGGAATGGCTACAGAACAGGCTCTTTTAGCATTACTTCAATTTAAGGAAATGGGAAAATCTATTTATGATTGGTCTAATGTAGACGCTGGTGATGTAATTAAGCCAAAACCGATTGAAGAGCCAGAAAAGGTCGTTGAACCAGAAAATAATGTAGTAGAAAAAGAAGTTACTGAAGAACCGAAAGAACAAAAACAAGTACAACAAGAAACAAAAGATGAAAATCTAAAAGTAGTTGTAGATAACGAACCGGTTAAGAATAAAAAAATCGGAAACGGTAACAGTCTACCAAAAACAGGAGCATCTTCTCATAGTCCAGCAACAGAAGTAGGTATGGGTGTATTATGTATTGCTTCTGCATATGTATTATGGAGACGTAAAGCAGCTTAACAAAAAATTAGGAGCAATTATTTGCTCCTAATTTTCGTATGAAAGGTGAGAGATAGGATGAGTAAGGTGAAATGGTTCATTTCTTTACTGCTTTCGCTCGGGCTACTTGCCGGATGTGAAGAGGCAGCTGTAAAGCCTGAAAAGAAGGTAGAACCGAAGCAAGAAGAGGTAGCGAAACAAGAAGAACAAAAAGATGAAGCGAAGCCAGAAGAAAAAGCAGAAGAAAAGCAAGCTGAATCAGAGCAAAAGCAGCAAGAAGAACAGAAAGAGAAACAAGAACAAAAAGTAGAAGAGAAGCCGAAAGAGGAAAAGCCGCAGGCACAACCAGAGGTAAAGAAAGAAGAGAAACAACAGGAACAACCGAAAGAGCAACCTGCTGTAAATAAGCAACCAGAGCAGCAACAAGTACAAGAAGAGAAACAACAACCGAAAGCACCAGAAGTAAAAGAAGAAGCAAAGGTTGTGAATCAGCCGAAAGAAACACCGAAGCAGGAGCAAAAGAAAAAGCCAGAAGAGAACAATAGTGTACCAGCTCCACCAACACCGGTACCACCACCAAACCCAGTGCCACCACCAGTACCACCAGTACCTAAAGCAAAACAAGTAACAATCTCGGTAAAAGGAAATAACGGATATATAATGGGTGCGAAAAAGATGGATGTACAAGATGGCGATACTGTGTATAAAGTATTACAACGTACAGGATTAGATGTTGATGCAAGCGGATCTAGAGATAGTATTTATGTAAAAGGTATTAATGATTTATATGAAAAAGATATTGCGGATACTAGTGGATGGAAATATCGTGTGAACGGTGCTTTTCCAAACCATAGTGCTGGTGTAGCTACGGTAAAACCAGGAGATACAATTGAGTGGGTATACGTATTACAATAAGAAAGGCATTCGGTAAAGGGCTATGAAAATAAGTTTTTCTTCTTTACATCCTTTTGTGAATTTTTTCTATTATATCGGGGTGATGATACTATGTATGATGTGTCTTCATCCTCTTTTTTTAATTGGAGCAATAGTATTAATTATTATGTTAAATGTGATGCAAGGAAATAGCGAAAAGATAAGAAAGATGCTACCGAGCACAATTGTTTTCTTTTTTATGGTAATTTTATTTAATTCGTTATTAACGCATAGAGGTCGAACTACGTTATTTTGGTTAGGTGATAGCCGTATTAAGCTTGAGGCGATTATGTTTGGAATAGTAATGGGGTTATTACTAGTTGCAGTTATGTTTACGTTTGCGTCATACAATGATATTATTTCCAGTCATAAATTTTTATATTTGTTTTCAAGAATTTCACCGAAAGTTGCATTGTTAACGATGATTACAGTGAGATTTGTTCCTTTGTTTATGAGGCGATTAAAGAAAATCACACTCGTTCAAAAGACGAAAGGTGTGCAGGTAGATTCAGGTTCCATAATTGAACGCGTCAAAAATGGTATGCAATTGCTGCAAGTATTATTAATTTGTTCATTAGAAGATGCACTGCAAACGGCAGATTCTATGCAAGCTCGTGGATTTGGTGTAACGAAGCGTACGACGTATATTCGCTATAGAATGGAAAGGCGCGATTGGTATACGCTCAGTTATTTAATCATTTTATTTATAGCTGCTATTATATGTAGTAATTATGGCGGGGGGAAATTGATTATTTATCCGAAAGTCGAATCGATTCTATTTCAGCAATACGATGGGATGATGTTTGTCGTATTAACGATGTTTATTAGTTTACCAATCATAATGGAAGGGAGAGAATGGATATGGTGGCGCATGCAGAAATAAACAATTTATCATTTGTATATGCTGATGAAAATGAAAAAGCGTTACAGCATATTTCTCTTTCTGTTCAAAAAGGTGAGTTTATTGCACTTGCTGGAGGATCGGGATCTGGGAAGACGACTTTATTAAAACATTTTAAAAAGGAGTTACTTCCAATTGGTACGCGTTCTGGAGAGATATTTTATGAGGGTGTTTTAATAGAGGAAGTAGCTGATTTGTTATCTGCCCAAGAAATTGGGATGGTATTTCAAAACCCAGAAAATCAGATCGTTATGGATACAGTGATTCAAGAATTAGCATTTTCTTTAGAAAATATCGGATTACCATCACATATTATTCAAAAAAGAATAGCAGAGCTTATTAGCTTTTTAGGATTTCAAGATTTATTGCATCAATCTGTTCACACGTTATCTGGTGGGCAAAAGCAACTTGTTAATTTAGCTGCGGTATTAGTTATGCAGCCGAAATTGCTATTATTAGATGAACCGACAGCGCAGTTAGATCCAATCGCTGCAAAAGAGTTTTTAGGATTATTAAAACGGATTAATGAAGAACTTGGAATTACGATTATTTTAAGTGAACATCGTTTAGATGAAGTTATCCCGCTTGCAACACGCGTTGTTTGTATGGATAATGGCCGTATTATGTATGATGGTAGTCCTAAAATTGTTATTACGGATATGTGGGGAGTAGAATCATTCCGTCCATTTATTCCGCAAATTCCAAGGCTATTTTTAGAGTGGAATGTGAGAGATATTCCGTTTACAGTGCGAGAGGCGCAAATGAAAATGAATGATTTTGCAGCGATATCATATGTAAATGAGCCAATAGCACAAAGTGAAAAGCAAGAGGTAATTTTAAGCGCAGAGCATATTTCGTTCCAATATGAAAAAAATAGTCCGCTTATTTTACATGATTTATCAGTTTCGATTGAAAAAGGAAAATGGGTAGCGCTCGTTGGGAAGAACGGTACAGGTAAGTCTACACTGTTAACGATTTTAGCAGGATTACAAAAAGCGAGAAGAGGGAAAGTAAAGTGGAACGGAAAAGTGATACATAAAATTGATTCGAAAGAAC
Organism: Bacillus sp. RCC_6_1; assembly: GCF_041360755.1. Classification (NCBI taxonomy): domain Bacteria; kingdom Bacillati; phylum Bacillota; class Bacilli; order Caryophanales; family Bacillaceae; genus Bacillus; species Bacillus sp. RCC_6_1. Next base: position 36,283 of record NZ_JBFUPV010000004.1, on the reverse strand, counting down.
GATTTAAAAGTATTGGGTATGTATCGCAGCATCCGTATTATCATTTTACATTTGATACAGTATGGGACGAGGTTTATGAACGTGCACGTGAATTATACGGAGAACAAGGAAAAGAAATAGCAGAAGATACGCTAAAACAGTTTTGGTTGTACTCGCTTAAAGAACGCCATCCGCACGACTGTAGCGGAGGAGAGCAACAATTACTTGCGCTATGTACAACGTTATTATCAAAGCCAACGCTATTATTACTGGATGAACCGACAAAGGGGTTAGATCCATGGAAGAAAGAAAGAGTAGGAGAACTATTTAGGGAGCTGCAAAAAGAAGGAACAACAATTGTAATGGCGACGCATGACATTGAATTTGCAGCGAAATACGTTGATCAATGTATGATGTTATTTGACGGAACAGTCATTATGAATGATGCACCGAAAGAATTTTTTAGCGGGAACTTCTTTTATACAACATCTATTAATCGATTCATTCGAAAAGAATTGCCATATGCATTAACGTGGGAGGATGTGTACGAAGCGTGTCCAAACGATATGTTGCATTCATAATATGTATCTTTGCAGTAATAATCGGCACATTACTTCTTACGACACTTGTCATGGACGGTTATTACATGTTAAGTAGTTTGTTTATATTAGCGGTTATTATGTTACCTTTCTATATCCGTTTTGAAAGAAAGGCGTTTGTTTCACGTGAAATTGTTCTCGTTGCTGTATTAGCGGCAATTGCAGCAGTAAGCCGGGTGCCATTTTCTATTTTACCAAGTGTACAACCAACTTCTTTTGTCATTATCGTTTCTGCAATTGTATTTGGTAGTGAAACTGGTTTTATGATTGGTGCTACAGCAGCAATCGTATCTAATATTTTTTTAGGACAAGGTCCATGGACACCGTGGCAAATGTTTTCGTGGGGTATGATTGGTTTTATAGCAGGTTTACTTCGTAATACATTTTTTATGAAAAAGCTATGGGGAAGACTTCTTTACGGAGTAATTGTTGGCTTTTTATTTGGCTGGATTATGAATTTCTGGGGCCTTCTCGGTTTTATACGAGAAGCAACGTGGGAAACTGTCATTTCGTATTATATCGCAAGTTTTTACTTTGATTTGAGCCATGCGATTTCGAATGTTATTTTCTTATTACTATTTAGTACTTCATGGATTACGATTCTTACAAGATTTAAAAAGAAATACGGTATATTAGATGAGCATAACGTGACATAGAAAAGCATACTCATATAAGGTAGGGTCGCGACTTACATATTCGTTTGCCTCTTTCATGCTTCTTACATATTGTAAGGAGCATTTTTTTGTCAAAAAATCGATTTAATATACATCCGTTATTATATAAAATTATTTGTATAATGGTAGGTGAGAACTTTTTTCAAAAGGGAGGTGTATAGTTAATGAAGTTAGTTATTCCGAAGCAACATGGTGCATGGGCTATGCTTGTTATTCCTTTTTTATTAAGTGTCATACTTGGAAAACCTACTATTTATCATATTCCATTGTTTTTAGCGTGGTTCTTTATCTATTTAGCCACGTATCCATTTCTTACGTACATAAAGCAAAGACGAAAAAAAGAGTTTTTACAAGTTGCCATTGTTTATTTCAGTATTGCGTTCCTATTTGGGATGATTTCTTTATTATATGAGTGGCGAATTCTTTTATTCGTAATAGTAATGATTCCATTATTTATAGTGAATATGTATTACGCTCGTCAAAAAAATGAAAGAGCACTATTAAATGATATTTGTGCGATTATTGTGTTTTGTATCGGTGGGTTAATTAGTTATTACTTTTCAATGAAGCAAATCGATCATACAGCTATATTCATTGCACTTATTTCATTTTTATACTTTTTAGGTAGTACGTTCTATGTGAAAACGATGATTCGTGAAAAAAATAACCCGAAGTATCGTCTTATATCTTGGGGATATCATATCGTATTAACGATAATCATATTTGTGATTAATCCGTGGTGTTCTCTTATTTTTATACCAAGTGTCATTCGAGCAATTGTGTTGTATGGCAAAAATATTTCTATTATAAAAGTAGGAATTTTAGAAATTGCTAATTCTGTATATTTTTTAATCATAACGGCAATAATTATGAAGTATGCCATTTGAAAAAACTTCCCATCAATTGATGGGAAGTTTTTAATCTTTTTCTAAAATGTGAACGGTGTACTCGCAACGTTGAATAGCTTGTTCAACAGCATAAAGTGATTGTTCAATACGAGCGCGATTAAAATCTTTTTCAACTGTTTCGAGCGCTTCTTCTAAACAATTTTTAGCTTCTTGTAATGATTGAAAAGAATCTTGTACATATCCGCGAGCATTTTGATGCATTTCATAATCCTCCTTGCGTGTTCGTATATGGGTAGTATGAACAGTAAGGAAGAAAATATAATTTGTTATATTTATTTGACAATTAAAGTGGAATTACGTATAGTAAGAATTAAGTGAATATTTTCTTATCCAGAGAGGTGGAGGGACTGGCCCGATGAAACCCAGCAACCGCGATGCAGGTGCTAATTCCAGCAGAACATATTTGTTCTGGGAGATAAGACGAAGATATATACGTAACTTCTTCTTATCGGAGAGGTTTTTTTATTGCAAAAAAACCGATTACGAAAATTTATATTAAGAAGAAAGGGGTTGCGCATTACTGTGACACTCGAAAAATACGTAAAACTGCGTAGTACAGTTTATGAATATATGATAGAGCAAGATAAGCCGATATCATTGTTAGATATTCAAGAACATATCGTTTCGCATCATGAAGGAAAATTCACGAAAAAGATGTTGCATCAATTTTATTTATCAAGATTATTAGACGAACTAAAACTGGATGGGAAAATTACATTAGCTGATGAATATCTCTATGCTGAAAAAGGGGTATTGTATAAGGCGAGAAAAGGGAGCTAAGCTCTCTTTTTTTCTTAAAATAACGGAGTATGTAGAGTAAAAGACTGCTAAAGCAGCCTGATACAGGGAATGGTGTTGAGTGTGTAGTGTCAAAAATTGAATGTGCCTGAAAGAGGCAATTCATATCGGCTGCAAATGAAAAGAGACACCTTCGCCGAATAGGTGTCAGTCGTTTTGTCATATAGACTTGCTATTTGACAGTTATTAGAATAACATACAGGATTTTTGAAGTCAAAAGGGAATTAAAGGAAGGGGTACAATTATGTACGCTTACTTATTAAAAGATATAACGAAATGGATCCCAAAGTACATTGTAGATAAGGGATATGAATATTATGAAGATGGACATGTAGAAGATGTTGAAATACATGATAAAAAAGTGTTTGCTTTCGTTACTGGAAATGCCGGAAATTATGAAGTAGTTATCGATCTCGAAGATTTTTCAGAAAGTAGCTGCGAATGTCCATATGAGAATCTTTGTAAGCATATGGCGGCAGTTGTTTATGATATGCAAGGTGCTGGTGAGAGTGCAGTTAAAGAGAAACTGAAAGATTTAGAAAAAGAAGAGTTACTTATATTATTAAATCGATTATTGCAAAGTTCGAAAAACGTACAAATTGTAGAGAAGTTATTAAAGAAGGGGAAACTTTAACGTATAGAGGGAGTTGTTATGTAGTGAACGTACTAATTGTATACGCTCATCCTAATCCTTCAAGTTTTAACGCGGCGATTTTAAATCATGTGCAAAAAGGACTACCGGAAACAAATCATTCAGTTACGCTGCTTGATTTATACAAAGAACAATTTGATCCAGTCCTCGTATTTAATGAAGAGAAGAAAAGACGTGATTTAGTAAATGAAGAAGAAACAGCTCGGTACAGAACGTTAGTAGAAGAAGTAGATACACTTTTATTCATCTATCCAATATGGTGGTGGGGGATGCCAGCAATTTTAAAAGGATTTATCGATCGTATTTTCGTAGCTGGATTTGCTTATAAATATGAAGGGGCTCTGCCGAAAGGATTATTGCAAGGGAAAAAAGCATGGGTTATTAATAAGTTAGACTCGCCCCTATGGTACGTCGCATTGTTATATCGATCAGCAGATTGGATTATGATGAAGAGAGGTGTTTTACGTTTTTGTGGCATTCGCAATATAAAACGGTCAGTGTTTCAATCTGTGAAAAAGAGTAAAGTATCAAAGCGTGAAAAATGGTTATTACAAATAGAAGAAAAGGCTCGTACATTATGAATGAAGTCGACCGTATTATAAACTGTGTTCAGTATGATGGCGAACTTTTTCGGAAGTATGTTACGCGTTTACTTCAATTGAAAAAATGTAGCGAAACATTTCAGCAAATTCAAATAGAGTTAAGAAATGATTATTTAATAAGAGGAATTTGTGAAAGAGAAGTAGATGAGGTAGTACGGGGAAGTAAAGAATATGAAACATATTTTCTTCCTAAAGCGTTACAGTGGAATTTTTTGAGTGAACATCCACACTTGATCGGAAAAATTTGCGAAGATTTTTTTGCATTTGAGTCATTACATCTTACGGAGATAGAGTGGGAGAAGATTATAAATTGCATGGGAAATAAGTGATTTATTATGTAAAAAAGCTAGTATAAAACTAGCTTTTCGTTTAAATAAATAAGAAGCATAGACTAATGATAAAACCCGCATATAGTAAGTTCACAACACAAAATCCCATAATGTCACGAGCACCTAAACCAGCTATCGCTAATGCTGGTAATGCCCAGAAAGGTTGAATTAAATTCGTCCAAGCATCGCCCCATGCAATTGCCATTGCTGTTTTTGCAGCAGGTACACCAAGTTCAGCGCCAGCTGGAATCATAATTGGTGCTTGCACAGCCCATTGACCGCCGCCAGATGGAACGAAAATGTTAACAATGCCAGCACTTAAAAATGTAAAGAGCGGAAAAGTCGTTTCATTTGAAATGCTAATAAAGAAATTAGAAATAGCTCCTCCAAGTGAAAGTCCTTCACTATTTGCTCCAATCATCATGCCCATAATTCCTGCGTAAAACGGAAATTGAAGTAAAATGCCAGAAGCACTTTTCGTAGAGTCTGAAAAAGCGCGAATATACTGAATCGGAGTACGGTGGAAAATAAGACCTGCAATTAATAACATAAAAATCACGATATCGAGAGTAAGGTTAAAACCTTTCGTATAAAAGTAATTGAAAATATAAATTAGACCTAACAATCCAACGCAAAGTGTAATAATAATGCTATTTTCCATCTTTTCAGCGAATGTATTTTTTTCTACTTCTTGAGCAGCGGCTTCTTCATGGAACACGCTAGGATCTACAGTTATCGTATGTTTTTCATCTGGATGCATCGCCTTATTAATGAGAGGCATCGTAATGAGAAAAATAATAACTGGAACGAGAGCGTATGGTGAGAATAACGTTTCTGTTATTGGAATCGCCTCTTTAATACTTCCAGCAGTCGTTTTAATTAACGTTTCACCGCCTGTTGCTAACGTAAGAGGGATAGAGGCAGAAAGACCCGCATGCCAAATGAGAAATCCAGAGTAAGAAGAGGCGATTGCTAGTCTATAATCTAATCCGTCCAGCTGCCTTGCCACTTCTTTTGCGTATAAAACAGATACAACAATTCCAAAGCCCCAGTTTATGTATGCACCAAGTAAACTTACAATTGAAATGGCAATAATGCCTTGTCCATTCGTTTTTGGTAGTCTGGCAGCTTTCGTTAATCCCTTTTTAATAAGAGGAGCATTTGCTAAAGCAGATCCAGTCACGAGTACAAGTGCCATTTGCATAGAAAAGGCGAGGAGTCCCCAAATTCCATTACCCCAGTGATTAATCATTTCTACAGGGGTTTGGTGAGTCGCAAACATACCAAAGAAGATAACGAAAACAGTTAGTAAACATGATAAAATAAACGGTTCTGGCAAGAAGCGTTGCACCAAGGCGACGCAACCATTTGTAAAGGAACGAAACAAAATAGATCATCCTCCTTATGTATATGTATTACAATTATTCGAGGTTGTTTAGGAGATAACCTCTAATATAAAGAAAATTCAGATATTTATAGGGTGATAATTTATTGATAGGTTGATATAGAGCCTTGTATCAGATTCTGCTTTTAATATACTAGAAGAAAACGGTTGGAAATGGGGTAGCACTTATAGGGATAGTATAGAGAAAGGTTACTAGCTGGCTTCAAAGCAACTGTTGCAAAGGGAGAGGAGATTCAATACAATAGTGTTGTATTACATGAGAAATATGTTTTAGCACAAATCTAGCTAAAAATGTTTATACAAATACATTTAAAATTGATGGGGGAATTATGATCAAAAGTTTTTATCTTTTAAAGCCTAAAATGTTTACGGCAGATATGTATTATAAAGTTTTTATTACAGGTGACTGTATATATTTTATAAAGATTGGCGGACAGTTTCATAGTCGATATGCTTATAAAAAACAATTACCTGGTATTTCAGAGCTATTGTTTTTGTTCTGGTTCAAAAAAATTGAGAAAAAACAATTAAACTTAGAAACTGAAATAGATACAAAAATACATACTGGCGATGTACATGAACTCTTGCAATTAAAGAATAACTTTTCAATTGAAATAAATACAATTGAAGAGGTAGTATTAAATAAACGAGGAACGTTTCATACAGGTTTTAATGATAATGGAACAATTTCCTTTATGTTAAAAAATGGTCAAAAAATAAAGTTCATCATCCCGGAAGAAACTTTATTTTCATCTATAGAAGAAATTTTCGACCAATATGAACAGACAATCTTTGTAAGGGAAGTGTTTTAACGAATTCTCCAAAAGGTGTGGATGTATTAGTTAAACACTTAATTAAACATGTAAACTGCTTATATAAATTTTGATAGGCGTGTTTTAAGCAGTTATTCTTTCAGTATCTTCTAATATGTAGGAGTATAAATAAAATGTCCCAACAAGAAAAAGCTTCCACTATTGTGGAAGCTTTTCTAAATAATGTGCAATATCAACATACATATTTGAGTAAACCGAATGTATTTCATTACTTGGCGTTGCGTTAGAAGAGAAGTGGGCGATTACCATATTTGCTTTAGGATCGATGTAAAGTGTTTGTCCGTAACTACCTAACACTTCGAAAGCACCTTGTTCATTGTGGGGAATCCACCATTGATTATGATAAGAAATGGAAGCTCCAGGGCCAATTGCAAGTTCACCTTCTTGGACATCTTTTATATCTTTAGTAATAGAAGAAGGGAGAATTTGTTTTCCGTTATATTCCCCGTTGTTTAATAGTAATTGCCCGAATCTCGCCATATCTCTAGCAGTTGCATTTAATCCAGCACTAGCTTGTTCTACTTTTGTTTCATCTGTAACGTAATACGCGTTTTCTTCCATACCAATTTGAGACCAAATTCGTTCACTTACATTTTCAGCTAGTGATTTACCAGTAATAGTTCTAATAATCCAAGCGAGCGTTTCTGTTGATCCGTTATTGTAAGAAAAGGAAGAACCAGGCGGTGCAGTTTCTTCGGCTTCTCGTAACATATCATAAATTTTCATCGGACCGTCGTAGTTTTTGCCGCGGGGTAAAATATTGCTAGCTAAATATAATTGTGCATCTTGATTTTCTAGCCCAGGCTGCTCATACCCGTGGGTCGGGTATTCTGCTGACACTTGCATGTCCATTAATTGCTGAAGTGTGGCATTACCGAACGGTGTGTTTTTTAATTCTTTTATGTAAGTGTCAGCTGTTTTTTCTAAGTCAATACGTGTTTCTTCAGCGAGAGATTGTATAATCGCCCCGGTAAAGACTTTTGCTAATGATGCCATACCATGAGGTTCATTCTGTTTATACCCATTGAAATATCGTTCATAAACAAGTTGTCCATTATGTACAACGACAAAAGCATCTGTTTTGTTATCGTCTAAAAGTTTTTTTAGAGGAGTTGTATTTCCGAATCTACGCTCCACAGCAAAATCGTCTAAGTTTTGCAATGCGGAAGGGAAGTGAGCAATTTGGTCAGGATTGTTTTTTACGTTATTAACTAAAGTGAATTCTTTCATATGGGTATATGACCAACGTAAGTAAGGGTCATTTAACCAGTTTTCTTTTGTCACATTATGTTTTGATGGGGTCGTTTTATTTTGTTTGAAGTAAGTAAACCCAAGCCCTGTAATTACAAATATGAATGTTAGTATAAGTAAGAGTAGGGGAGATTTTTTTAGTTTCATATATGGCCCTCCTTTTTATTTCTACTATAAGTATACGCTCGTCTTGAAAGAAATACAAAATAAGGAAAGTAAACGGGGAAGTTTACTTTCCTTATTAACGTTAAGCGGAAATTTTTCCGTCTGTAGGTTGTTTCTTGAATTTTTGTTTTCGTCCGTGTAATCCATAATATAAAAGTAAAGTGAACGCAACGATAATAGCTGCGATAAAATACATATTATGATAACTGGATTTCGCTGCGACAATACCTAAAATGAAAGAACCAAAGCCAATACCACTATCAAAGAATGAGAAATACGTAGCTGTCGCAGAACCACGTCTATGGTTTGGAGCGGCAGAAATCGCAATCGTTTGGAAACTCGGAATTAATGTTCCGTAACCTAAACCGATTAGCATACCTGCGCCAAGGAACCAAAATGAAGTTTGTGCTTGGCTTAATATGAACATTCCGATTGTGAAAATAATGATAGCAGGGTAAACGAGTACATTTTCACCGAAGCGATCAAAAATCTTTCCTGTAAATGGACGAGAAATGACAACAACAAGTGCGTATAAAATAAAGAAGTAACTTGCAATTTCACTTAAACCGAGTTCTTTCGCATAAATAGGAATAAAGGATAAAATACCACTATAAGAAAAGGCTAAAACAAATCCTGTAAGTGCAATCGGAATAGAAGATGGTTCGATTAAGTCTTTCCATTTCATTTTTTCACGTTTTTGTTTGCTAACAGGTGCTTCGTGCGGAATATCTACAAGTAGTCCTAATAAAAATGCAAGTAATGAAAATACGGAACAAACGATAAATAACACAGTAAACGAAAAATGAGAAATAATTGTTAAACCTAAAAAAGGACCAATTACCATCGGCAGACTCATAAATACGCCGAAATATGCAAGTGCCTCGCCTCGTCGATGAGCTGGCGCAACATCAGTTACAATCGTACCAGTAGCTGTCGTTGCCATCCCGAACCCAATACCGTGTAAGAAGCGAAGGGCAAGTAATAAGAATAAACTTTGCGCACCGAAATACATAACAGTAGCGGCTAAAAATAATGAAAGTGAAATAAATAATATTTTCTTTCTTCCTAAATCATCGAGCCATTTTCCTGTGAATGGTCTACATAAAACAGAAGAAATAAGAAACACAGTTGCAACTAAACCAATTTCCTCAGGTTTTCCTTTTAGGCCGTCTATTACATAGACAGGCAGAGTAGTCATAAGCATGTAAAATGTTAAGAAGAGAAATAGACTACTAAAACAAGTTCCGAGGAAATCCTTCGTCCAAAGTTTCTCACTTTGCATCGTCATCCCTCCAATTTAATCTAAATTTTTAATAATTTGTTGTAACACTTGAAATGCTTGATGTAAATCATCCTCGTTAATACCTTCTAGCGTTTTTTCTTCGAAAGTATCAACTTCTTCTTGCCATATTGGAATCATCTTTATCGCTGTTTCGGATAAAGAAATGAGCTTCTCACGGCGATCTTTACCTTCTGTACGAATAATCCATCCCATCGTTTCCATACGTGTTAACGTACGAGTCATCGTTGGTGATTCAACATTTAAATACTGGCACAATTCTGTTTGCGTACAAGAACCAGTTTGATTAATGCGGAAAATAACAGCCCATTGCGCACTAAATAACCCTGTTGGAGATACACGTTCATTAAATTTCTTCGTAAACTTTCGAGAAGTCTGGCTGACGATGTGAAAAAAATGTTGTTTTTCGTCCATGTATTTTGATCCTTTCAAATTAGTTACCTAGCTAACTATATACTTTTTTATAATAATTGTCTAGTAATAGACATGTTGATTTATGTAAAAAATTCTTATAGGTTTTATGTTGCGAACGTACATTCTACGTGCTATTCTTTAATTAAGTAAAGAATTTTCTTTCTATTAAATAGAATGGGGGAACTTGTGATGATTAAGCCTGCAACAATGGAGTTTGTTTCACTATCGAACGGAGAAACGATTGCATATCAGGAAGTTGGAAGGCGAAATACAGATATTCTTGTACTCATTCACGGGAACATGACATCGTCACAACATTGGGATTTAGTCATTGAAAAATTGCAAAATCAATATCATATTTACGCTCTTGATTTAAGAGGATTTGGACAATCAACGTATAATCAATCGATAGATTCATTACAAGACTTTGCAGAAGATGTAAAATTATTTATCGACGAGTTAAAGCTAGAGAAATTCTCATTAATGGGCTGGTCAATGGGTGGTGGCGTTGCGATGCAATTTACAGCGAATCACCCAACTTTTGTAGAAAAGTTAATTTTAGTAGAATCAGTAGGAATGAAAGGTTACCCAATCTTTAAAAAAGATACGAATGGGCAGCCGATTGTATCAAGTTTAGTAAAGACGAAAGAAGAAATTGCACAAGATCCAGTACAAATCGCTCCAGTATTAGACGCGATAAAAAATATGAACAAACTATATTACCGTACAGTATGGAATCTATTAATATATACGCATAACCAACCTGAACCGGACCGTTATGAAAAGTATTTAGATGATATGTTAACGCAACGTAATTTCGTAGATGTGAATTATGCGCTCATTACATTTAATATTTCAGATGAACATAATGGGGTTGTAGAGGGAAGTAAGCAAATTCATCGTATTAAAGCGCCAACACTCGTCATACAAGGTGATAGAGATTATGTCGTACCCCAAGTAGTCGGTGAGGAATTAGCGAAACATTTGCCAAATGCAGAGTTGAAGGTATTAGAAGATTGCGGACACTCGCCGTTTATTGATTGTTTAGATGTATTTATAAAACATGTAGAGAATTGGTTAGAACAGAAATAATCCCCGAAATGAAAGGTATTGCATATACTATAACATTGTAGGTAAAAGGGGAGATTATCAATGCATCAACCATTTTTCATCGCTTATTCGCCATATAATCATTACGCATATACAAAAATGATGATAAACCCGCTGTATATGCAAGTTTCGCCAGCTGTAGTTCCTTTACAAATGCAATATCCGCAGCCACCAATCGCTAACACACAGCAATACTTATATGAAACTGCTTTTTATAAACATCCATACTTTAAGCAATTTCATAACAATGTGAAAGCACAAGTTTGGGAAGGATAAGGTAACAAGCTAAAAGATTCATTCTTTTAGCTTGTTTTTTATTGCGAATATTCGTACACGCATTTGCAGAAACAGTTTATAATGAAAAGTGGAAGCGTGAGAAGGAGAGGGAAAGGGATGTCAATGCGTTTTACTTTTTGGATTATGGTTGGGATTGTAGCAATCTCGGGTTTATCACAAGGAATGCTCTTACCGGCCATTGCAATGATTTTTGAACAAGAAGGGGTTAGTTCAAGTATTAATGGTATTCATGCGACGGCATTGTACATTGGGATATTAGTCATTTCGCCGTTTCTTGAAAAACCGATGCAAAGGTTTGGAATGAAGCCGATTATTGTTATAGGTGGGTTTCTCGTTATTATTTCATTATTCTTTTTTACACAAACATTTTCGTTTTGGGTATGGTTTATCCTTAGATTTCTAGTTGGAGTCGGAGATCATATGCTTCATGTCGGAACACAAACGTGGATCACGACAACATCAGACCCAAGTAAAATAGGGAGACAAGTATCGATATACGGTGTATTCTTCGGAATTGGTTTTGCCGTTGGCCCGTATTTAGCAAGCACTGTGCAGTACGGTCTTGCAACGCCATTTATTATATCTACTATACTTTGTCTAATAGGTTGGCTTTTACTACTTCCAACAAAAAATGCATTCCCAGCGCAAGATGAAAGAGAAGTGAAGAGTGAATCATCATTTTCTCGTTATAAACAAGTTGTTGGATTAGGATGGATTGCACTGCTAGGACCACTTGCATATGGCGTACTTGAAGCAATGCTAAACAGTAACTTACCAGTATACGCACTTCGTAAAGGGTGGTCTGTTTCAGATGTATCCTTCTTATTACCAGCATTTGCAGTTGGGGGTATTATTACACAAATTCCGCTCGGTATATTGAGTGATAAATACGGAAGGGACCGTATATTAACGTGGACGTTTAGCATAAGTACGGGCATTTTTCTACTTGCCGCCGTATTTGATCAATATTACTGGATCGTCTTTGCCTGCATGCTTTTAGCGGGTATGGTTATTGGATCGTGCTTCTCTTTAGGGCTTGGATTTATGACTGATTTATTACCGAGACATTTACTACCGGCAGGTAATATATTATCCGGAATCGCTTTTAGTTTAGGAAGTATTATGGGACCTGTATTAGGCGGCATATTTATAGAAAAAATACAGTATACAAGCTTTTTTATTGCGGTTATGATTATAATGGGAATTCTCGCAATGTTATATATGGTCTACATGAAAAATCAATTTGCATCAAGAAAAATAGAAAGTAGGTTAGGGCATGACAAAACAACCTAATAAAAAGAAATTTGAAGTACTTGAAAATGAAACAATTACAGACTGCTTAGCACGTATGGAACAAGAAGGCTACGCTCCGTCTCGTCGTATGGAAGAGCCAATCTTTCATGAAGTAAAGAAAGACGGCAAAACAGTAGTTGAGCCGTGCGGTAGGAAGATTGTTTTTGAAGGGAAATTGAAGTAATCCAATAACAAATTCTCTTTATAGTATAGAGCCATCCAATAGTTGGATGGCTTGTTTTTTTATTAATCAATGAAGGAATTGAATAGAATGAATCTCTCGTTCATTTCTCCTAATGGGCTTCTTTATATGGGACAAAAGATTGCTACTTTTTTCGTATATTGGTAAAATAAGTTCTTGGGTCTTACTTATTGTTATCGGTATAATGTTTGTCGCTTGAATGAAAGAAATTAGTTACAAAAATTTCGCACTATGTAAAGGGGTACAGCAACGATCCCTTTTTTGGAGGCACCTTAAACATAAAGCGAGAGAAGAGGCTATATGAACGATTCTCCTATCTTGTTTAAATATTAAACGAGTTATTGCAATTGGAATAGGTATATCAAACTAGTCGACATCCTGATGGATCATCTTTTTCTAGTAACCTATCACTTCTGATGGAATCGATAGATTGCTAGAAAGCGGAAAACAATTATTAGTATATTCCGAAGCAGGTGTAACAGAGTGTCCTTCCATAATTAAGGGTAAAACCAAAATACGTTGTTTTAAAGAATGATTTGTTAGAACTGGTTATAAGGAATAAAACAGAAAAGAGGATCACATGTTAGATACTTTACAGAGAAGTAAAAAGTTTTTTTTAGTATGTCTTATTTTTTTAGTGCTTTTAACCGCTTGTGGTAATACAGATGTTAAGACGTCTAAAGCTTCATTACCACCGGCTGAATCCAATATAGATACATCGTTAAAAGCACCGAATTGGGTAGATAAAAGTCCTATCCAACAGTCTCCTAATTTTACGGAAGACAAAAAAGTACAATCGGTTGTGAATTTAATAGCTACGGGTGATAATTTATATCATGACGCAGTAATTAAAGATGGCAAACAAAAAGACGGTTCATATGATTATAATTATATTTATGAAAATATCAAAAAAGCTGTTAAATCAAGTGATCTTGCTATAGTGAACCAGGAGACTCCGATTGCCGGAAATAATTTAAAAGTACAGGGATATCCGACTTTCAATACACCTGAAGAAGTAGGCCAATCTTTAGTGGACACTGGATTCAATATAGTGACGCAAGCGACAAATCACGCTATGGATATGGGTATTAAAGGTGTTGCGAATACAAGAGAATACTGGAAGAAATATCCGGATGTTATCCCGGTAGGTATTAATGAGAGTAAAAACGAGCGTAATGAAATAAAAACGATTACAAAAAATGGTATTCGTTTTGCGTTACTAAATTATACATATGGTACGAATGGAATTAAAATTCCAGCTGATAAGTCTTGGGCTTTAAATTTAATTGATAAAAAAGCGATACAAAATGATGTGGAAAAGGCAAAGAGTAGCTCTGATATGGTGATTGTTATGGTGCATTGGGGAGTAGAATATACCTCAACACCTTCAAAGCAACAAAAAGAAGTTGCTCAATATTTAACAGATTTAGGTGTAGATGTAGTAATTGGAAATCATCCACATGTAATTCAACCAATTGAGTGGAAACAAAATAAAGATGGACATGAAACGCTAATCTATTATTCTCTTGGAAATCTTATTTCTGCGCAAGAAAAATTAGAAACATTAGTTGGAGGATTATCTTATGTACAATTTGTTAAGTATGAAGATAAGACTTTTGGTATACGACAAGCGGCAATCGTACCGACAGTAACCGACTATGCCGATGGTAAGAAACAATTTAAAATTCAATTTTTAAAAGATTATTCGGATGAAAATTCTAAAAAACATGGAATTAAAAAATTTGTCGGTCCCGTTTCTTTGAAGGATTTCAAGGAGATTCCTAGAGACGTGTTGGGAAATTGGTATAAAGACTAATAAACAAAAAGGGAATGAGATACAATTAAAAAATTTATAATTTTAGCATTGGTATTAGCAATGGGATGGAGTCTTGCTGCTTGTAGTGGAAAGCAAACATCTCAGGCAACTACTAATAATAACGATAAAAATAAAAATGAAATACATGCGAAGAAAAAAGATGTTTTACCTATCTCTGATGTTAATGATTGGAGAATTATCCTTGTAAATAGAGAGCATATGTTATCAAAGGAACTAGGAATTGAATTAACAAGTATCACCCAAAATGCGAAGCCAAATATGAAAATAGATAGTAGAATTGCAACTTCCTATCAGGATATGGTAGCAGCTGCAAAAAAAGAGGGAATCAATCTTTATTTAAGATCAGGTTATCGAGCTATAAAATTACAACAAACTTATTATGATGCTTCAGTTAAAAGCTATAAATCTCAAGGCTTGTCGGATAAAGAGGCTAGTGCTAAGGCATTGGAATATCTTCAGTATCCTGGTGCAAGTGAACATCATACTGGATTAGCGTTAGACATTATTTCAGTTGAATGGCAAAATACTGTAGAAGATTTAAATGCAAAATTTGAAACTACCGATGCATTCAAATGGTTAGATAAGAATGCTGCAGAATATGGGTTTACTCTCCGCTATCCAAAAGATAAAGAGAATATTACTGGCATTAAGTATGAGCCATGGCACTATCGTTATGTAGGAAAAGAAGTTGCCGTTTATCTAAAAGAAAAAGGGTTAACTTTAGAAGAATATAACGAAAAAATTAAGTCTGGTAAGTAAAAATATGCTTTAATTTTATTAAACATTATGCACTGCTACAAGAAAAGGTGAATCTGAGGATGTGTTAACATTCCACCTAGTATTGTAAAAACTGAGTATGATAATTTGAGCACGTACGAACCAGTTATCGTGTAAAAAGATGTATGTATTAAGAAATTAAAGTTAAGGATCTGATATTCATATCAGATCCTTTTTCTATCGTTCTTTTAAGAGCGACTGAGCCAAAATATTGGAATGAATATAGAAACAAAACAGCCCAAGGAATAGTAAAACGAGTCCGGGAGCCTACTCGTACGCTTCATTGGGATTATCCAGAAATAGTTGTTTATGAAATAAGAAAGAACTGGTCTTACTCTCAAGCAAGGATTTAATACGAATGAATTGGATAAAAGGTAATAAATACATAGTCATATTGATTAAAGTTTCACTTTATTGAAGAAAAATGCGAAAGCCATTCATAAAATATGGAAATGTTAAAATCCCTTTGATAAAATAGCAATATGTAAAAATAATTATTTGTTAATTCTTAATGTAATGAATATTCATGTTTAAATATACGAATTTAACTACATAGTTATTGTGCTAAAGGGGGAGAAAGATGTTAGATGAATTGTACAATGCTTTTTTAAATGCGTCTGGTTTTACAGAAAGTGCGAGGAAACGAGATCGGTATGATGATTTACATGATTATTTAAAAGATAAAGAAAGAGAGTTAAAGCAATTCATTCAAGATGCTGAATCAGCGAAGAGAGATTATGAGAGTAAAAGTAATGGTTTAGAAGCTAATAAAATTCCGGCAGTTGAATTTGAACAAAAACGTCATGAAAAGGATGAAGAATTACATACATTAGTATCCTATTTTAAAAGTGCATTAAGCGATGTTGGATCTGCAAAAAGTACAGCTTATGCAAAGTATTTGGAATATAAAGCGAAAGCAGAATCGGAGAAAGCGTCAGCATACGCTGCAGCGACCAAGGCTTTTGAAGAAAAGAAAAAGGAATTTGAAAAACTTATCCATTAAGCATACAAAGAATGGAGGGAACCAACATGAGTGGTAAAGAGGTTGAAATTATAGGAAGTAACACTGCAAGTGCCATTTCTTACGCACAAAACATTGAAAATGGTATGAAGGATTCTTTAAACCAAGCGAAAGACTTAAAAGCATATGTCACAGGTGCGAAATGGAATGGAAAAACGAGAGATGCATTTTTAAGTTATCTTGATTTGATCATTCAATATAATTCAGAAATGGTAGAGGCATTTGAAGGACATACGAAAGCTTTGAAAGAGTTAGATAAAAGCATTCAAACGTACGGAGATAAATCGGAAGTAAGGGAGATAAAACAACTGTGATGGAGAAACGAGGGATAAAAGAATGGGGAAAGAAATGAGTTTTGCACCTGCTGAATTATATGTTCTCGCAGGTGCAGCTGGGGTTACCGATATATTTGGATTGCCAAACCGTGACGCAATTATTTTACTTGATGCAGAATGTGTCACGAAAGCAACTACGAGTTTAAAAGAAAAAGGCCTACTTACAAGTGAAAATGGAATTACCCCTGCAGCTTTTCAAATAATTGAACTATTAAAGGAATATGAAAATTGTCATGAATACACGAGAATGAATAATGTATTAATTGGCTTTTTAAAAGAGGATAAAGACCGAGTGGCTGTATTAACAGAAATAGAACCAAATAAAAAATACGAGATCGACTACATACCAAAACCGGACGTATATTTTTCATTATTAACACGCATTCCTTTCTTATTGAGAGAACCGAGGGAAATAGAAGATACATTTTTCTCAAAGAGAATGACAGAGGCAGAACAACAAACATTTGAGGAAAAAGATTTATCAAATAAAGACGTTATAGCGATAGAAACGTATACGAGGCCTCGAAGTAATAGAGGAGGAAAATGGGAATGTTTCTTATATTTTACTGAAGGAGAAGATTTCGTTCAAATAGATGTAGATCGTAATCGATATGACTGGGTGAGCCTCTATGCGGTTAATAAGAAATTGTATGACGTGTTAAAAATGCCATATAAAAAGTTAATTGACCCGAGACAATTCTCGTTAGGAGGTATTCAATAATGCAAGTATCAATGGGAGATAGTGGTTCTGGTGGTGGAGAAGAAGTATTAGTTAATTTTCAAGAACTACTTGATATAGTAATGAAGTTAGAAAATATATATAAAATCCATGTAGACGTCATTGGAACGAATATTGAGAGTTTATTAAGCTGTGATTTTTATCAAAAAGGTGAAGCGATGAGAGTAATTGAAAAATATCCTGATATATTACACAAAACACTAGAATTGGCTGAACACTATTCTAGGTCAGCGACAGTTGTAGGAAATGTATGTGTAGAAATGCTTGAAAAGGACGAACAATTACGTGAAATATTAAGTAAGTTGTAGAAATCACCATACGGCTGGGGGGATGAAAACGAGATGGATGTGAAATATAGACCTGAACCATGGCAAAACATGGGGGATGGTATGAATCGAATTACAAAAGATGCACTCATAAAATTACGGGAAGCAAATGAATCATTAAAAAGAATTGATGGAAGAATACGAGATTTAGACTCGGATGGTAGTATACATTTTAATCCTAAAGATCAATCGCAAAAAATCGGGGAATTACTTGATAGCTATTCGACATTACAAAAATATTGCGGAGAAGCAGGGCGATTAGTCTCTGAACATATAGATAAACCTTTTTTAGTAGAAATGGATAAATTTGCTCAAAAAATGAGAGATACATCTATTCTCAGTTTTGAAACAAATAACCGAATTGGCTCTACAACAACGACAGTATTACCAGGTGCGCATGCAGGCTACGGAAGTGTACCACAAACAATACAGAAGAAGAAAGATAAAATAACAGTAGAAGATATTTTTAGAGATTCACCTGCATTTGATAACGTACTGAGAGGGGAATACAAAGAACTAAAAAAACAAAATCCAGATGCAAAACTAAATTATGAAGAATATAAGAAAGTAGTCCCATCCACACGAGGATTTGAATACAAATCGATAGAAGATGAACAGAAAAAACTAGAAATGGTGCGAGACATAGGAATAGGCGTAGGAATCATCATCACAACAATCCTTTGTCCACCACTCGGGGCCGCTGCCGCAGTAGTATACGGAGGTGTACAAATAAAAAGCGGTATCGACGGAGAAGACTGGGGAACACATAGGAAATTGAGCCAAGAAGAGCGGGTAGGAAACATCATTTTTGGCGGATTAGATGCAATCCCAGTTGTTGGAGCAGTAGGAAAAGGAGTAAAAGCATTCAAAGGGACGAGTGAATTAGCTGATTTAGCCAAATTATTAAAATTCAAAGAAGGAATGCCTGGTTTTAATCCAAATTTGGGTAAAAATGTGGTACAATCGCTTAAGGAAAATAATCTATTAAAAAATTTAAAAATACAAGGTTGGAAAACCGTAGATAAGATTAATGATGCGGACTACTTCATTAAAGGTCTAGTGGCAAAAGGTGTGGACTCCGTAACCCCATTCGCTAAAGGTGTAGAAATAATGCCAGATGGAAGTGTCGCTAGAACTGGAACGAACTATAGCGGGAAATTCCAAGAAGCACATGATGTCTCAAAGGCGAGTATTCAGAGTAGGATCTCGAATTTGGAGAGTGGTGGGGTTAAGGGTACGGGTAATAGTCGAATAGATTATTTACGTAATAAATATGGAAAATTTACTTCGAAAGAATTGAATTATAGGATTAACTTACGCGGCGAAACACTTAAGGAATTGCAAAAGTTAAAGGATACGGGGATAAGTAAGAAAAAAATTGGTCCAGCCTTTGCTGGAGTGTATGATAAAACAACTGGTAAAATCTATTATGCGATAAATGACTACGATGGAATATTGCCCGATTTCCATCCTTTAATAAAGTCAAGATATGATTCTATGCCACAAGAAGTTATTGATTCATATACATTTACAAAAGGTGCAGGTTCACACGCTGAAGTAATTGCCTTGAATAAAGCATTAAAGGCTAATCCAAGTGCTGGTTTGGATAATTTTGTTATCAATGTAATTCGTACGGGTCAAAATAGAACAAAACCAGCTGGAATGATGTTTCTAAGGTGTCCTCATTGTGCTTATCTTACAGATGAATTTGAAATAATCACGGAGGTTTCAAAAAATGTTAAATGATATATTAACGAAGGAATATATAATACAGAACGGCCTAGAGTTTGAGGAGTACTTAGAATACGGAGGGCCTTATGATTTAGGAATAGTAGAGTATACTGATGATGGAAAAGAAAAATTATTTACTGGATTAGCTTACGATATTTATGAAAATGGGAATATAGAAAGTTATTTCTACGTAGAAAATGGTGTTAAACAAGGAAAATATGTGGAATTTTATCCGAGTGGTAATATAAAAAGGATAGGAAATATGAATAAAAACTCGGCAGAAGGCTACCAGGTTGAATTCTTTGAAAACAGGGCTAAAAAGTATGAGTCTGAATGTATTGCCGGACGTGAGATGACTTTTAAAAAGTATGATGAACAAGGGAATATTATAGAACAAAAAACAGAACCAAGTGAATCAGATTTATTATATGCTAAAAAATTCAGTAGGGAGCCAAAAGTATAATAAAGTAAATACTATACAAAATCAGTTGAAATGTTGAGTTGTAATTCATCAAATGAAGTATGGTTAGAAGACATACAGGAGGTATGCACTAAATTTGGTATGAAAGTGGAGAGGGAAATATGAAGAGAAATTTAAATGCGGCGATATGTTTATGTTGCGCTGAGTGGGATCAACAAGAATATATAAAAAAACAAAATCTTGAATCAACCAAAGAGAATTTACTATTTATTGAAAAAAATTTACGCTGTGATTGCAATGGATAATTCTAAATTAAAACCTTTAATAGAGGAATTTAAAAATGAGCAGCGTGCATTCTTACCAAAAGTACAACTTAGAAATACCTTTGAATTAGAAGAAATACGATTTGTTGCAGGAGTAGATTTAGCGTATTGGGAATTAAATGGTAAAACGTATGGTACATGCTGTATTGTAGTCATTGATTTTAGTACACATGAAGTTGTTGAAAAAGTGTACAGTTATGGAGAAATAACAATTCCGTATATTTCAGGTTTTCTTGCTTTTCGTGAGTTGCCTTTAATTAAAGCTGCAGCAAAAAAACTAACTAAGCAACCAGATATCTATATGTTTGATGGGAATGGTTATTTGCATTATCGACACATGGGTATTGCAACACATGCTTCTTTCTATTTAAATAAACCAACAATTGGTGTAGCGAAAAGTTATTTAAAGATTAAAGGTGTAGATTTTACTATGCCTGAAAATCAAGAGGGATCGTATACGGATATTATCATTAATAATGAAATATATGGTCGAGCTTTAAGAACAACCAAAAGTGTAAAACCCATTTTTATTTCATGTGGTAACTGGATTGATTTAGAGACAAGTACTGAAATTGTCATGAGGCTTATTAATAAAGAAAGTCGGTTACCCATACCTGTTAGATTAGCAGATTTAGAGACACATATAATGAGAAAAAAACTATGGGAAAATTATAAGTTATAGAGCTAAAACCTTGATAAGTTGAATACTTATCAAGGTTTTTATGTAACTGCTTTAAATAGAGTATTACGTGCAAGGATAGAATAGAAAAAGAAGTACGAGCTTAGGCGAGATGACATTTTACTGTGGGATGAATATAAACGCATGGAATGTATATTAAATTAACGAACTCGTACAAACTCGTAAGTTTTTAGAGAGTATTTGTTATGAAGTATAAAAAGTTTCATATTGTTACTACAAAATTTATAAATTTATGCTGCTTAAAAACAAATGAACTTAAAGCGCTTGATTGTCTACGAAAGACAACAAGCGCTTTTTTATTTCTATTAAAAACTTTTTATTTGAATTCAAGGATCAGATGATAAAAAGGTATTTACAATTGATTACAGTTCGAGAATGTAGTTTTATTGAAAATAGAAATTTTCTTTTAGTAGTTCAACGAAAGAAAGTAGTTAAACTAACGAACTCGTACAAACTCGTAAGTTTTAACTTAGTACTTGTTACCACATATAAACGGTGTCATACTGTTACTACAAAACTTACAAATTTATGCTGCTTAAAAACAGATGAAACTTAAAGCACTTGATTGTCTATTTGAGGCAACAAGTGCTTTTTTGTGTTTTAGCGTAGAAATAATGTGGTACAATCGCCTAGGGAAAATAAGACTTTAAAGAATGCACTAGATGCTATGAAAAATACTCCTATTCCAGTAACGGTTAGGATGGTGGATACTGGAATAGGAGTGAAGCTTCCTTCAACTGTTGGAGAAGTAACTGGAAAGTTTTCAAAGGCAAGTACGGTAACTAAGGATGACGCTTATCAACTTGCTCATGGGCATAGTAAATTAGAAGGAAGTAATAAAACTAGCGGAGTGGGTAATAATAGCTCGCGTACTGACGAAATTGGAATCGAATTTAAACGTAATCGGAAACATAATGAAGATGAGTTTATACGACAATTAAAAAACCAAGAAGATGGACTGGGAAAATTGACAGTTTATGAGTTTATTTAGAATCGGAACCAATTTTTAAAATATGGGAGATCAAAACAAGCAAATTCAGCTCAAAGATTAACACGAAAACAAGCTGTGCAAGATAAAATTGATGAATTTATGGAAGAAGGTTTTTCATTTAGGGAAGCAGAAGAGCAAGCTTTAAAGTGGATAAAGGATAAAGCTGCATTACATGACCCAGATCAAATTGCGGGTGGAAATCCATTAAAAATAACTGGCATGGGTGATTCTAGAATTAATTCATCAATAGGTTCGCAGTGGAAAAGCAGGATTGGTAATGTGGATAAGGAAATTAGACGAGTTGCTGACACCTTATCAGAGGAAGAAAAAAATTGACATATCTTAATGTTAGATTGAAATCGGAGTAGGGGGATACTATGGAAAATATAAATGATTTTATATCTTTCGAAAAACCATCAACAGAGGTTATTGAAAAGTATACAGGGAAAGTTCCAGATCAAATAATAGATTTATGGAAATGCTATGGGTTTGGGAGTATGTTAAATGGATACTTAAGAGCAATAAACCCAGAAAAATATTTAGATATATTAAAGGAAAGTTATATCCGTTATGAAGAAGCTATCCCAATTTTTACAACAGGTATGGGAGATATTCTTGTGTGGGAAAATAACTATTTATTATTACTTAAGTATCGAAAAGGTACGGTAGATGTAGTAGCTGGAAAATTCAAGTTTTTCTTTAAAAATACGAAAGATGATTATTTTTTAGAGAAAGTATTGGATTGGAAGCATTATCAGCAGGCATTAAATAAATACGGAAAGCTTGAAATAGATGAATGTTTTGGTTACACACCTTTACTTGCACTAGGTGGACCAGAAAAAGTAGAAAACTTACAAAAAGTCAAACTTATCGAGCATGTTTATTTAATTACTCAATTTATGGGGCCGATAGAATAATGAAAGAAGAAACTGGAAGGTGGATTAATCCTCTTTCAGTTTTTTTATTTAAAAGGCTATTAATGTAAATGAAGCTTTAAAAGATACGATTGAGTTAATGTTATAATATAGAAATGTGGTAACGAGAAACTTGGATTAAATTTATAAAAAGTAATTTTTTATGAATTAAGGCTAACATAAATTCCTAGTATTATATAATTGAAATTAAACTAGCAAAAGGTGCGGACTCCGTAACCCCATTCGTTAAAGGTGTAGAAATACTGCCAGATGGAAGTGTCGTTAGAACTGGAACGAACTATAGCGGGAAATTCCAAGAAGCTCATGATGCCTCAAAGGCGAGTATTCAGAGTAGGATCTCGAATATGGAGAGTGGTGGGGGGAGACCCCAGATTAGAATATTTGAGAGGGAAATATGATGAATTAACTTCTGAACAGCCCCATGCTGATATTAATGAAAGGGCTGGTATTACATTTCCGCAAAGGTCCACTAGGAGTCAACTTAAAAATGGAGGTTATATTGTTGAAGATGTTGACTTGTATAAAAAAATGAGTCCAAATAAGAATCGTGCTCTAGGTTTTCGGAATACAAAAAATGATGGATTGGTACAAGCGCATTACGCAATACAAGATGAATGGGCTAAGATATGGGCTAAACAAGCGGTAATAATTATAGCAGTCGACAAGCACCATCAATATTACTCAAATCTACCTCTGGTGAACCACATGCTATAATATTCGTTCTTCAAAGAGCTAGAAGAAGGAATGAAGGTTTTAGTACGGGTATAATATACGAATTTAATATTAGCTATAAAGAAATGATTGAAGTGGATGTAGATTTTAAAGTAGCAAAAAAAGTAATGTGAGAAGCATATAGATATTTTGATGGATTAGGAGGATTTAAATGATAAATGTTGAAAAATTGTCAACTTACGAATTATATTCTTCAGTTGATGAAAATGAAATTAAAAAAATTGAAGAGGAAATGGGATTAATACTCCCTAATGTTTATAAACAATTACTAAAGCATACAAATGGCTTTGTATCCGATAATGGAGTCGTTATATTTGGAGTGGATATAATAGATGAAAGGAATAAAATATATGAAGTCCATGAATATGCAAAGGGTTATGTTGCTGTAGGAAGTAATGGTGGAGGCAAAATACTGTTAATGACTGCAAATGAAAACGCAACAGAGTTAGTACAAGTTGATTCGGGGATTATGTATCCGAATTATGCAACCACAGTAAGTGAGAATTTTATACAGTGGATAAATGACGGAGCGATAGGTATTGACTGTGTGGACGAAGAACAGGAAGTGTTTAAGGAAAAACTGTGTAATCTTATATTGGTAAGTCCACCAGTAGGAGGGGCTATGGATTTAAAGAAAATACAAGAGGTATTTATCATCAAAAAGGGATTGTTTGACTTATTAAAAGGATCAAAACAATTACCATTCGTGTTAATGAAAGACATACCTGTTGAGTTGGCTTTAAAAAACATAGAACTGTTAGGCGAATTAGGGGATATATTGAAAATATCTAGTACTGATTAACTGATTTTAGGGCTTAAAATAGAGGGTATTTGAATTAAGAACCGTTTAATACAATTATTAATTCAAAATAATATTGTTGAAAAATTGCTATTGGTTCCGTGTATGTCTTATATAATCAATAAATTAAACTCTTAGAAAATATTATTTGAATTTAGAGTGCTTGATTGCCGACTAAAGGCAATGAGTGCTTTTTTATTAGATAGACATGGATCATCAAGTACCTGATAAAATGCAGTTAGTAGTGTCTAAAACGCATAAAGTTAACCATTTAGGTGGAAATGCATTATGGGGGATGGAATCGGATGAGTAAGGTACAATGGAGATCACCAGATGAACCTATTATACGAGAAGATGTAAAGAATGTTGAACAGGAATTGAACATTAATTTTCCTTTAGATTATATAGAATGTGTGATGAATAATAATGGAGCGCATGTTAGTCCAGAGGTGTTTGAAGTTGAAGGGAAAAGAAAGGTTTTTGGAACGTTATTAAGTTACGATATGGAAGATGATGAAAATATTATAGAAGTATTTGATGATTACAAGGATACACTACCAGCAGAATTAGTTCCTTTTGCTTTTGACCCAGCGGGAAATTTAATATGTTTTGACTATAAAAATGACAAAAATAACCCTGTTGTGGTATTTTGGGAATATGAAAATGCTGGTGAAAAAGAAATGTTGATGCGAGAAGAAGGATTAACAGAAGAACAAGTGGAAGAACGTGCAAGAGAGAATGTATTTTACATTGCAGATGCATTTACTGATTTTTTAAATAAATTACATGATTAAAAAAATAAAGTTTATGTGAAGTGGATAGAAAAAATAATAGGGTGTTTGAAAATTGATACTCCATGATGATTGTACCATCATGGAGTACTGTGGTGTGCAATGATAGAATAGAAAACGAAATACGAGCTTAGGCGAGATGACATTTTACTGGTTCACGAATATAAACACATGGAATGTATATTAAACTAACGAACTCATACAAACTCGTAAGTGTTAACATAGTCGTTGTCACGACATATAAATGGTGTCATACTGTTACTACAAAATTTATAAATTTATGCTACTTAAAAATAGATGAACTTAAAGCACTCGATTGTCGATTAAAGGCAACGAGTGTTTTTTTGCGTATTAGCGTAGAAATTTAACAGAGCACTATAATTTTATTATGTAAACTTTTTACATGATTTTTTATACAACTAAAGAGAAGCAAAATGTTCACTATTGCTTTCATTTTTGTTATAAAAATTCTACAATAGAAGACAGAACGTATATTTGGTATAATCAAAATATACTATATGAAATGATGTACATGAGTTTGAAATTCATGTAATGAGGTAAGCAATACATAACAATAGCTAATATTTAAAGTTCTTGTACCTATAGAATTCAATTCATGTTATATAAATCAATTGTTAGAAAGGAACAGGTGTAATGAATCAAATTTCATTTGAAGATTTATTTGAAGAAGAAAAAGAAAAGGTGGAGGTAGCTGAGGTATGTAAGGTACCAGCCCCTTTATCACCATTACAAAAAGATATTTTAGAATTAATTGATTCTGAAGAAATAAGTGCGCTTGAGCTATGTGAACGATTAATACGATCTGGTAAAATACCCGATGAAAGATTCACTACGAATAAGCCTAAAGCATATGGACAAGTATGTTTACTATTAGAAGGTTTTGTTACAGAAGGAAAACTTATTTTTATCAAAGATGATGAGAAAAGAGATAGGGTATATAAATTGAAAGAAGAAGTTTGAGATGTATAGTGGGAGATGAATGATTGGTTCCCTTTAACTTGCAGCTCCGTTAGTCTAGTAATGTCCACAAAAAAGGTGTCAATCTCTCCTACATTGACACCTTCATACTTTTAACACCTTACATACTTACGCTTAAAACCAAGTCTTCCTCTATCAAGTTCTTTCTGAATACTTTCAGAAGCATTTAACAAACTGCTTTTTTTATTATCACGTTTGACTTCAACTATACCAACTTCTTTTGCAATCTCGACTGCTTTTTCGTGTAGTGGTACATATGAAATTGCCACGGTGTTTAGGAAATTATTCATAGCGGATTTTGTTCGTTCTGGAGAATGATGAATTGTATCTTTCACCATTTCAAGCATATCGGAAATTTGACTTTCGGAAAACTCATTGTCTTTGCGATTTCCTAAAAGCCAACAGTAGCAACTCCATCCGGCAGACATTTTAAGCTCGTCCCCACTTGCAATCCATTTATCAGCAACATCTTGTGCAATATTTGACTCCGATAAAGTTACTGCCACTACATAATCAGATAGCATATAAAAATATGCCCCGTCTATCCAGCAATCAAAATCAGACTCACTCATAGCTTTTGGATCGGCAATAATACCTGCAAAGTACATAGCATCGTAGTTACCTGTGGCATAAAGCTCTTCAGCTAACTCTTGATTTAATTTTATTTTTTTAGCGATTGGTTTCATAGCACCTGTAGCTACTCCGAATACTGGCTCATGCGCACCGTTAGATATGTATATTTTTTTCGTTCGTTCCTTACCTAGAGCCTCAAGTTCTTGCATAACTGTTTTAAAATCCATAGTTGTGCAACTTCCTTTCTTCATGTGAAAGCCTTTTTAAGCTTTTCGTATTTCTTATGTTAATACTAATTGTATTCAAGAGGTATGTCTACTTTCTAAAAGTATCGAAACTTGGTTTGAATTTTAGATGAAATAAAGAGCTAATTAAAAGGGTGGTATAATATAGAAAAAGTGAATGATGAAAATTAAATAGGAGGTATTCAATTGGAAATAAAATTGAATCGATTATATAGAGAGATAGCGGAAACGGTTCATGCCATGATTCCAGAAGAATGGGAGAAATTTTATTTTTATGCACAAATATCAGAAGTTGGAGGGGGAACTTACTTTTTCTATAACAACTTCAGAAATAAAGAAAATTATAAGTATAGTGTAGAAATTCCTTTTAAATACGAAGTTAATGAAGAGGAGTTTGAAAGGAAAGAAGATTCTTTATATAAATTGAGTAAGGAATTAAGAGATGTTTTTAAAGATAATCAGCAAGAGCTTTGGTACTCTTTTACAATGTCTCTGGAACATAGTGGGGAATTTAACATGCATTTCGATTATACCAATTGGCTCGAAACAGAATATAGTTTTAGTGATCAAATGATTATTTGGAAACATAAATACTTAGGTGAAGTACCAATTAATGAAAATGATAAAGCGTTAATTAATAAGTATGATAATGAATTTCCGAATAACCCCATTTAACTAAATGGAAAGAAGAAATGTTTTTTATAAAAATTATGTGTTTTAAAGTAGTCGGTAAGTTATAAAATTGGTTCTGCAAGATAAAAAATAAAGGAGAACTACAATGGAAGTACATGGAATGGTTTCAATATGGTTAGGTAATATGAAAACGCAAGATCAGTTAGATGCATATATCGATGTTACATATGATGAAGAAGGAGATGCTATACCAGCGAGTTTTTTTGTTGATTTTAATATTGATATGATTGATGTAGATGAGGATTTTATTGAAAAGGAAGTGTTAGAAGAAGCGAGTGATGACATTTCTATGTTATTAACGGGATGTTCATATGATGATAAAATATTATCTCGAATTAACGAAGTAGTTAAATTAAAGAAATCCTACAATTCTATCATATTAATTTATAATTTTCAGTATGACAATTCGGTTAGTAATTTTGAAGCTTTTGATTTTGTGACTGCTACAAGCTATCTATAGTTAGAAGCAAAGTATAGTAGAATAAAAAATACATTTGTATAGTTTTTCCAGTGAATATTTGGTATGATGGTGAATGGGAAAAATATACAAGCTGTTAGTGGTTCATAAAAGGGGGATTGAATTGAAAAGAACACCTGAATTCGTATTAGGTTTAATTGGTGGCATTTTGTGAATTATTATTTCCATAATATTAATAGTTGTAGCGTTTAATATTATGGAAGGGGTTGATTACGAACTTTTAGCTTATTACTCTATTATTTTAACGGTTCAAATAGGGTTGTTCATTTTATCGTGTTTAGTAAACAAGGTTAATAATAAAGTTTATGGAGTTTGTATGATTGTGATTCCTATAGTTATGTTGTTTATGTCATTATTCTTTTTACTTATTCCGACAATTTTACAAATTATATCTGGTTCATTTGCATTTAGGACATTAAAGTTAGAATCGAATGTAAGCTAAATATAATTATTAACGTCTGAATATTCGGTTTTTTAAACATTTTCGTTTGCAGTTCAAATTAACATAAAGTACAAAGTTGTACGCTTTAGGAGGAGAAATAGATGATTATTTGGTCTGGTTGGGGTTTTTTAGTCGCAATTATTGTAATTATTAATACTCTTTTGGGTAAGGCTATCTTTGGATCTATAACGGGGGACGCTACATATTTTCAAGACCATAGTTGGCCAATGGCGGTAATGTTTATTATATCAGGGGTTATGTCTTGGTATTTAGGTAAATATATTAATAAGCCAGATGGGAAAGTTTATATAGATGCCGAAACTGGTGAAAAAGTTATGTTTAACAAAAAGCACTCATTATTTTTTATAAAAATGGAATATTGGGGACCGATTCTAGGAGTTATTGCGATTGTAACTTTAATTACAAGATAAAAAAAGAGGATGGGTATAGCAAGAGTAATTTATTCAAGTAGAAGGAGAAATCAGTCATGAATGCAAAGAAACTACTAGGGGTAGCAGTTCCGGTCATGTTGTTATTTGGTTGTGGAGTTTCTGAGAAAACGAACACTTCTAAACAGGAGAAAACGGAAGAGTCTAAAGTAAAAGAATCGAAGTCTAATAGTAAGAAAGAAAAAGTTTCAAAGGAAGACTATCCTAATAAAGTGTATAAATTAGGAGTAGAGTTTGATAAGTTGTTTGCGGAGCATAACAATATTACAAGAGAGGTTTTTGACGGTAAGAAAAAGAAATCAGATATAGTAGATAGTGTGAAAGAATTAAATAAAGTGTTAGATAAATTTGAGTCAATAGATCCCCCTACAGAGTATGTAAACCAACAAAAAGATTTTGAAAAAGCAATTAGTTATTTTAGAGAGTCTTTTTCTTTAATAAATGAAGTATTCACCAGAAAAGAAAAAAGAGAAAAAGGTGATAAGACTGATAAAGAGTTAATAGAGAAATCTGAAAAGCTAGTGAAAGAAGGAGATATTTACTGGCTTAAGGCATTCAAAAATCTTGAAGGGGATATTAAAATCGGTGACGGTACAGTATCAATGAAAGATTTGAAAGAGTTAGATAAGAAAGCTGGAATTAATACAGATAACGTTATGAAGAATGTGAAGGATGGTACGGAATTAATCGGTAATTGGGGATTCCAAGGAACAGACGGTTTCAATATGTCACTCATTTTAAAAGGTGATAAGACATTTGAAACGTATGGTAAAGGTGAGTATCCAAATAAAAAGAATTATATTGAAGGAACTTGGGAATATGATAAGGAAGCTTTTACAATCTATTTACATCTCAATAAACGTTTAGTAGACGGTGTAGAAGATACAATTCAAAAAAAGAAAATAGCATATAAAGTTCAAGATTATGATGGGGAAAACTTGCAATTATTTAATGAGACGTCATTTAATACAATTAAGTATGTGAAGCAAAGTTAAAGTTATGTAGGACTAGGTTTAAATGGCCTGGTCCTTCATTAAAGTGCGAGTATGTAAATAATATGTTATCTTTCGTTCTGTTTACTTAGTATCATGTTATTCTTTAATAGAGTAATAAATGGAGTTTTGCATTAAATATATGAGGTTGGTTACAAATGATAAAAAAATTTACTAGATTAGTATTAATAGTGGTTATCCCAATCAGTCTTATTACAGGTTGTGGGGCTGCTGAAAAAACTGAAGCACAAAAGCCGAAAGCGGTACAAACGGAGAAAAAGGACTATATGGATTACTCATATGGTAGCAAAGGTATATTAGTAAGTGGCAAAGCGAAAGAACGGCAACAATACGAGATTGGATATATGGATGATAATAAGTTAATTGGGATTGACGAAAATATTGAAGACTGCATTATTTTAGATAATAAAGATGAAGCAGGTCTCATTTGGAAACAAATAGAGCGTGGATCTATTATTGAAGTGCAATACGGTAAGGATCGCAATGATATCGTAGGCGTGCAATTCGTAGGAGATCGTGAGTCATATGAAATTAGTGATAAGTTTGATCGGAATACGATAAATGAGATTGTTGAAAACGTTAAAGGGAATTTGTAATAGATGTATTTCGATAGTATAGGATCTCTTATTATGAAATTGTATGCCAGTTATTTGTCTAAGTTTAAATTGATTATTTTGACGGTATTTGTAATTAGTTGTAAAATAATGTTTGTTGACGAATTTTATAAAAAGTATGTTAGATGAAATTCATCTGTAGGGATGACATATAAATATTTTCTTAATGGGTATAAAATAAAATAATTAAAATATATAAATAAAAAGAAAATATAATAGAAGTACATAGTAGATTCATATTTTTAAAAATTAATGTGACAATAAAGGGAGGTTGAGATACATACACGGTGGGAGTGTGTATGTATTTATTATAATAATGAATAAGACAATCAAACAACAAGTAATCGCACTATCAACAAGTCTAGTGATTTTAGGGAGCGTACCTTTGTCAGCATCAGCAGAAGAGATAAACAACTCTCAAACTGATCAACTTAATATTGCCCAAGGAGAACACGGAACGAGCGGATTAAATTATTCTAATTTCAAGTTGGAAGTTCCTAATCATGTACAAATTAACGAAGCAGAAGTATCTGAAAATGAAAAAATGCTTTTAGAAGAATATAAGCATAAACATGATGAAACAGAAGAATTAAACAAAATGCAAAATGCTAAGAAGGGACAAGTAGCAGAAAAGGAAGCTATTTCAAACATTGAAAAGGCATTTGAATCTGTAGATGGTCGAAATGATGGATCTGATCGTCAAATGAAACCTGTTGCAAAGCCAAGAGGTATTCAATATAGTGCACAGAGTACGAAGAAATATGGAACACTTGCAGGAGTTCCATTTGTGGAGTGGATTGTTCCAGCAGGAAATCCTGATATTCGTCCTGCAAATCCGATGAAAGCACGTTACATTACAATTCATGAGACCGCAAATACAGCCGCTGGTGCTAATGCTGAAAATCATGCGAAATATTTATACAAGCAAGCAACTGAAGGCACTTTCCGAACAGCTTCATGGCATTTTACTGTAGACGATAAACAAATTTATCAACACTTACCAACAAACGAAAATGGTTGGCATGCAGGAGATGGAGATGGATCAGGAAACAGGGAGTCTATCGGTATCGAGATCGCGGTTAACCAAGATGGTGATTACAATAAAGCTTTAGAAAATGCAAAACGACTTGCAGGTTATTTAATGAACAAAGAAGGAATTGGTGCAGATCATATTTACAAGCATCAACAATGGAGCGGGAAAAAATGTCCTGACATTTTAATTTCACGTGGTAATTGGGCTGGTTTCGTACAAGGAATTCAGTGGTATGCAAATATAAATGCGCAGATTGATACGCCTTTACAAGATAAAAATGACTCATTTAATCCAAATGAAAATAATCCAGCTGAACCTAGCATGGAACTAGTGGTAAATGGTAGTGGCATCAATGTACGTAGTGATGCGGGTATTGAACATCGTGTTGTACGTAAAGCTTCAACCGGAGATCGTTACAAAGTATTAGCGGTTAAAAATGGTTGGTATAAAGTAGGTAATGGGGAATGGATTTTCTATGACCCAAGCTGGATTAAAATTAACTACAATGTACCAAAGGAAGAAGTACAAAAGCCTAAGGAAGAAGTACAAAAACCAAAAGATGATATTACAGGTGGCTGGTTTGAAGAGCATATTCGTAAATTAAACAGTCTAGGTATTATGCAAGGCGAAGGTAATGGTGTATTTGCGCCATATCGAAATGTAACGAGAGCGGAGTTTGCGAAATTAATCTCGAATGCTCTTAAACTACCAGAGGGAAATAAGTCATTTGTAGATATTAATGAGGCACATCCATCACTTCATGACGGTATTAAACGTTGTGCAAGTGTAGGAATTATTAATGGTCGTGGTGGAGGGATTTTTGATCCTAACTCACCAATTACTCGTGAAGAAGTATCTATTATGATTGACAAAGCATTACGATATAAAGGAATTACAGGTGAGTTAGTAGCATTACCATTTACAGATAAGCATTTAATAACATACAAAGAATCGGTTCAACGATTATACAGTCTAAAGGTAGTTAATGGTATTGGAAATAATGAGTTTGATCCCCGAGGTACAGCAACTCGTGGTCAGGCAGCTGCCTTTATTGTGAAGATGTTAGATTCAATGCAAAAATAAAAGGAAACTTTAATCAGTGAGGGCCACTCGCACTGCAATCGAGCAGTTTATTCACCGAATTTTGAAATGAGAGTTTTACTGTCCGCAAATAGCAGAATAAATGGTATGTAGAAGCTGACATTGGTAGAAGTAAAAAATAAGAAGAATTTGAAAGGAGCTATCCAAAATAATAATTTGGAATAGCTCCTATTTAGTAGGAAGAACAAATTGTATTTCATAGATTGTAATGTAGAATGCCCTTCCAAGCCCCTTCCAAGCCCCTTATAAGCCCCTACCAAGTAATAAATCACTAAGAAAAAACAAAAACAAAAACAAAAACAAGAACAAAACAAGCGCGAAAAAATGAAACCGGCGTTGTAGTAGTAAAAAAATTGTAATTCGAATGCCAAAACCATTCCCGTATGCCTATCTTTATAATGAAGGATTAAAATTTTCCTATTTACTAGCAAAGAGTGGAGGGAAACATATGGCGGTATACCGTAATGTGCAGGTGAACTTTTGGCAAGATGAATTCATATTAGATTTAACGCCAGAGGAACGTTATTTTTACATATATTTGTTAACTGGTACGAAAACAAAGCAATGTGGTATTTACATATTACCGAAGCGTGTGGCAGAGCTTGAAACAGGTTATAGTATGGAGACTGTTGAGAAGTTGCTAAACAGGTTTGTTGAGTATGGAAAGATTTTATATGATACGGAAACGAAAGAGGTATTCATAATAAATTGGTTACACTATAACCCTATTTCAAATACGAATGTGGAGAAGTGCGTATTACGTGAGTTAAAGACTATAAAAAGTAATGAGTTCATACATATATTTTTACGTAAATGCCTTGAAGAAGAATACAAGATTCCATTATTATTGCAGCATTTTGGTATGCCAAAAGAAGAGGATAATAGTAGTTCACAAGTAGTTATTGAAGAGAAAGAAGAAGCGGAAGAGATAGAGGTGGAAACCATAGAAAAGGACGTTCCAAATAGTGAAGTTTATAAGTTTTATGAACAAAATATTAGTAGTTTATCCCCATATATTGTGAAGGAATTGAAGAATTGGATACAAAGACTTTCTGGAGAGAAAGTGTTAGAGGCACTTAAAATTGCGTTTGAAAATAATAAGAAAACGTTAGCTTATGTGAAGGGGATTTTGAGGAATTGGTGTAGTGAAAAATTAAAGGATTTTAGTGGGGAGAAGTGCGTAATGGGAAGTTTAGAGAGAAGGAAATGTATTTTGAGTAGTGTATTTTAATTTACATTAACCTGACATAGAATGTATGTTCGTTTTTGTGGGATTTATGCTATACTACCATTAAATAAGGGTATTTTATAATAGATAAAAAGATGCGGGGGGTACAAAGTTTGACTACTAGTACATCTGAGTTGTTTCAATATATTAATATGACAGAAGAACAGAAACAATTATCACAACGATATTTACAGACAAAAGAAGAAGAGATTTTAAAAGATATTCAACTAACGACAATTCGTGATCAAAAAAGAAGCGATTTTGCGGAGCGATTTATAAACGATTTTAGGAAAGTGCATAAACAAGATCCGGATTTTTTTCGATTATTTTACCATATACTCGAGGAGCAATTATTAAATGTTCTTGTAGTCCGTTTTGCGCATGTCAGTTTTTCTAAAATGAAGATTTATTTAGAAAAAAGTGCACTTCCTTTGGACAAACTTGTAGCAATCGCATGTAAATATTTATCCAGTATTTCAAGTTATGTGAATGAAGCAGATGTTTTTCTTAGAGAGTTAACAAGAGAGAATCCG
Source organism: Bacillus sp. RCC_6_1 (assembly GCF_041360755.1). NCBI lineage: Bacteria > Bacillati > Bacillota > Bacilli > Caryophanales > Bacillaceae > Bacillus > Bacillus sp. RCC_6_1. The sequence goes on along the minus strand of NZ_JBFUPV010000004.1, from coordinate 1,613 downwards.
AACTATATAGAGGGACAATTACATACTTTACCAACTAACCAGCAAGTAACATTACTTCTTGTAATGTTTGATGTAGATTATGAAAAGTTTCGTACATATAGTTCTTTATTGAATGAGAGGTTAGAAGAACATACAGAATTTATATTGAAACTGCTAGGGGAAAAGGAAAAGGTTGAAGCAGTTAAACGGTATTTAAAAGGTAAAGATGATAGTGAAGTATTTATAGGTGGGAATTTACTGGAACATATTTGGCGGCTATTATTTTGTGTTCATAAATATTCGAATGTTGCGAGGCGATATATTGAAATATTGGCGAAGAAAAATGTTTGGGGTTTTATAAACTATGCAACACGTTATATGTGTCACACTCTCGGTCAGTCTCAAAACTACAAAAAAAATGGTAGTGTAAATAGAGAAACATATGAAGAAATTCAAAGTTTTTGTACACAGTTTTGGATTTCTAAGGAACGATTTTTTGCGCATCGTCTAAGGCAACATGATTTGAATAGTGAGGATTTTTGTAAGACGTATGAATATGAATTGCTATGCTTTATGTTGGAGGAAAATCCTGAATTTATTCAATGTACTTTGCAATATGTAAGTAGAATGAATTATCTCATCGTCGCACGAACGCTAGCTGAAAAAGGATATGAGCTAAATAGAGGGAAAATGCGAGAAGAATTTTTTGTTGCTGCTTTGCAAATTAAATTGTCTACAGTGCGGAATACATATCGTGATTATTTACTAGGGAAATTGTCACTTGAGGATATGGAGCAAATACTTAAAAATCCGAAATATAGAAGTATGTATTGGGGTATGCCGGTGTTAGAGGTTGCGCTTCTTTGGGATATAGATGATGTAGCGAAGAGGGAAGCTGTACTTACACTACAGTTTGGAGATGAAGATAGTGTTAATTTATACGAACTTCTTTACGAATGTTCTGTCAGAGGAGTAAAACCGAAACAAGTATTAGAAGATCTGCTTTCGTATGGGTTAAGTAAGGAAAAGCTTATCGCTTATGCAGTTGAAGAAGCTGCATGCTACAGTGAAGAGCGAAATAAGGCGAAGGAAGCGCTTGTTTGTGTAATTGTAAAAGAACAAGCGTACATCATTGAACGATTTGATGAGTATTCTGCTGTGGCCAAAGCATATATTTTAGAAGAGTTAGCAAAGGATAACATGATTAAAATACGTCCAATTTTAATTAAAAGCTTAGGAGATTCATCTAAAAAAATGCGTGAGTCTGTAGTTAAACTGCTTTCAAAAGATGTAGAAGCTGCAGCAGATGTAGCAGTTGAACTTCATAATAAAAAGAAAATTGTTCGTGAAAATGTGATGAAAATACTTATAGAGTATAAGCTTGAAAAATATACGAAACTTGTACAGGAAGCTTTGCAAGAAAGTAAAAATGAATCTTTCGCAGGAAAATTCTCGTTTTTATTTCAAACGGAGGAAGAAAAGATAGAAGAGCTATGTGCACGTATTTTAACTGAACAAACAAGAAATTCACTTCTGCAATTGATTGGGGGTGAGCCACATCGCTATCAAGCTAAGAAAATACAACGTCAATTATAGTAGAGGTTGTTTTTTTTTTTGTGTAGGGAATTTAAAGA
>NZ_JBFUPV010000003.1:33485-452246 GCF_041360755.1 Bacillus sp. RCC_6_1 | reverse complement strand
TCAACTTTTTTAAATAGTCATTTTCCATACGCAGACGTTCATTCTCTGCTTGTAGCGCTTCTATAGAACCTTCAAGAAATACTTCGTTTTGTTTTAAATGTTGTAGCTTAGCTTTTTCTTTGGCCATGGTTAGATGCCCCTTTTTCTTTGATTTTAGGGCATCTAATCCTTCTGTTTCATAAGCTACTTTCCATTTTCGGAGTGTTTCGCAAGAAGGAATATTAAAAAAAGCAGCTGTTTCTCTCAGAGATGTCCCATTTTCATTCATATAATGAATTACATCTAGTTTATACTCGAGAGGGTAAGTTGTATAGCGTTTTTCAAACGCCTTTTCCCCTGAAAATTCAAACCGTTTAATCCATTGATAAAGTTCTCTAGGATGAACCCCTATAGAATTAGCAATGGTTTTTCCGCCTTCCGTACCTTCTAGATATCGTTTTACTGCTTGTATTTTATCTTTTGAAGAAAATTTAGCCATAAAAAATGCACCTCCAATTGTTAATTATGTGTCTAACAATTGGGGTGCACTTCAAAAATCAGTGGTCTTTTAAATGATTAAGCAGCTTTCTGTTCAGTTTGAGGAACAGGTTTTTGAAGCGAGTTGTAAACTCCTGTTCCGATAACGTCTAATGCCATTCTCATTCGTTCAGGTGAAATGTTTTCTAATACGTTATCTTGAGGTGTATGGTATACCTTCTCAATATGATAGATTAATGGGTTCCAACTATCGACACCCATCCAAATGAATAGAGCAGCAGGAATACCAGCTTCAGCAAATGGAACATGATCACTAGAACCGAATTTACCTTGTAGGATGAGGTTATTATTTAGTTGTTTACCTGCTTGCAAGGCAGCGTCTGTTACAAAGTTTGTAGAGCCATCAGGTGTCATAGCATATAAATTCTTTGCTTTATCATAATTTGTTGCAACCATGTCGGCGTTAAAGACACCTAAAATACGGTCGCGTTCTTTTTGGGATAGACTATTCACGTAATAATCCGAACCAAGTAATCCAGTTTCTTCAGAACCAAAGGTAATAAAGCGAATTTCTTTATCAGTTTCTACATTTTGAAAAGCACGAGCTAGTTCTAATACTAATCCAGTTCCAGAAGCATTATCATTTGCGCCAGGTGCTCCGACAACACTATCATAGTGCGAGCTTACAACGACTGCTTTTTCATTACCTGTACTCTTCTTTGGTTTCTTTTTGGCGATAACATTTAGAGATGTTAATTTAGATTCATGTCTCGCTTTTAGGGAAAGAATTGTTGTCCCTTTTTTAGCGATTTCTTCTTTAAATGCATTTCCTTGCGCATAAGCAAGACCAAAGACAGGGATAGATTGCTTTTTCATTAGGCGGGGATTGAAGGTTTGTCCATAATTTCCGCGTCCGCCAATTAAACTGTATAAAAGAACACCTTTTGCACCTTTGCTAACAGCATTTTCAACTTGTTTATTATAGTCGGTAACTGTCGTTCCTCTTTCAAATAAAACAATTTTACCGTTTACTTCATTTGGAATATCTTCTAATTTTGTCCCACCTTGAACAAAGATAAGGGGAGCTGTAACAGCTTCTGTAGAAATTAGTGCATTAGGAGCAGCACCAGCTTGCCAATTACGTTTTGTTGATAGGGGTGATTCAATGAATCCAACGTATTGATCGGGCACCTGAAATGGTTGATATTCTACTTCATAGCCCATTGATTTAAGCTGCATACCAATGTAACGAGAAGCCCATTCTTCGGATTTTGTTCCACCGGGGCGAGGACCAATTGTTTCAGATAAGAAACGAACATGTTCAATCGCGCGGTTTGGATCAATCTGTTTTGTAATAGATGGAGTTTGTGTAACCTCTGACGTGGAATCCGCTTTTGCTTGCCCAATTGGAGCTAAGCTAACAGCAAGTGATACAGCAAGCAAAGAGCTTACTATTTTTTGTTTCAATGATTTTCTCATTTTTTCCTCTCCTATTCTTCTATTCTCTCTGACTGACAAAAGAAGACGGATAATGACTTTATTTTACCTTCACACCTTTTATTTTTCAATATTCTGACATTGAGAAATAAAAAAACGATATATGCATATTTGCATATTTTTGAGGGAGATATGTATGCTATCATTTTAAACGAAGGTTCGCTTTCTACTCTGAAAGCTCCTACATTGCATGAATCTAGTGTACCCAAACTTTAGATTATGTAGAGGAATGGAACCACTGTAGGGTTTCATTTCTCATGTTTGAATCAGTTGATGGTAATTATGTTTCCGCATTTCATAATTATTATCAGTGATATATGTAAGGCATCCATATGAAAATAAGAGGCTGTTCAAAGGTTTTCCGTACTTTTGGGCAGCCTCACCCCGTTAAAAGGACGATACTTTATGTATCGTCCTTTTTGTATAAAAAAACATCCAATCAATTGAGAGATTGATTGGATGTGAAAAAATTATTAATAATTTTTTTTGCGTTTTGTAGCTAAAATACTTAATAATCCAGCTAGTAGAAGAACAATACCTACTGTTTGTGTAGGGTCTTCTTTATGACCTGTATTTGGAAGGTGCTTATCCGTATTTCGATCATCTTGCTGTTTGTTATCTGTTTTATTCGATGTTTCTTCGGAAGTTCCGTTTTCGTGTTTCTCAGATGTTTCATTGCCTTTGTTATCTTCTTTATTTGGAGGAGTAATTGGCTTGTCATCTCCACCTGAAGAAGATTCAATTTTTTTATTTGAAACTGTAATTTGTAGTGGCTTAGCTTGGGCTTTATCAATTGTAAAGTTTATTGGTGATGCATCTAATTGATAGCCTTTAGGAGCCTTTGTTTCTACTAATTGATAATTACCAGGTTTCAAATCATTTACGATTACTTTTCCGTGTTGATCTGTTTTTAAACCTTCTCGGATGACTTTTCCATCTTGGTCTAAAATATTGAAAATGGCACCTTCAAGTGTTCCGTGGTGATCAATATCAACTTTAGTTAACTCAATTGAACCTGTTGTTAAACTATTTAAGGCTGTAACAGAGGTAACCTGAGATTGTCCTTTCGTAATTGTGAAAGGAATTGGTTTAACGTTTAAATCATAGCCAGTTGGAGCTTTCGTTTCAATGAACTGATAATCTCCCGGACGTAAATCAGAAACTGAAATCTTCCCATCTTTATCAGTAGTTAAATCAGTGCGAACAATTTTACCTTTCGCATCGATGATGTTAAACACTGCATCAGAAAGTTTTGTATCTGGATTTATATCATCCACTTTTATTAATTCTACAGCACCCTCAGTTAAGCTATTTGTAGCAGTAACTTGGAGCTTTTCTTTTTGGCTTTTCTTAATTGTAAACTTAATAGGTGTACTATCTAATTTATAGTGTTCAGGAGCTTTCGTTTCAATAAACTGATAGTCCCCAGGACGTAAATCAGAAACAGAAATTTTTCCATGTACATCTGTTGTAAGTTCAGTGCGAATGTCGTTACCATTCATATCAGTAATTTTAAATATCGCATCTTTAAGAGCAGTACCATCTACATCATCTACTTTAGAAAGTTCCACAGTGCCTTTCGTTAAGCTATTTGTAGCTGTAACGGAGATAGGATCAGCTTGGCTCTTTGTGATTGTGAATGGAATTGGCTCTTTGTTTAAATCATAGTGTTTCGGAGCCGTTGTCTCGATGAATTGATAATCACCAGGACGTAGGTCAGAAACGCTAATTTTACCTTGTTGATTCGTAACAAGATCTTTGCGAATTACAGTGCCATTCATATCCACAATTTTAAATACTGCGCCTTCAAGAGTAGTGCCATCGACGTCATCCACTTTAGAAAGTTCCACGCCGCCTTTTGTTAAACTATTTTTCATAGTAACGGTAGCAATATCTTTTTGGCTTTTTTCAATTGTAAATATAATTGGTTTTTTGTCTAAATCATAGTGTTCAGGAGCCGTTATTTCAACGAATTGATACGTACCAGGACGTAAGTTTTCGATAACGATTTTACCTTCACTGTTTGTTTTTAAATCTGTTTTAAGTACTTTGCCATCTTGATCTAGTAAATTAAATACCGCATCGGCAAGTTTTGTTTGAGTGTTTAAATCATCAACTTTAAGTAATTCGATACTACCTTGTTTTAAGCTATTTGTAGCAGTTAAAGAAATAACTTTCTTCTGTCCTTTTTCAATAGTGAATTTGATTGGTGTTTCATCTAAAACGTAATGCTTAGGAGCTTTCGTTTCGATGAATTGGTAATCACCAGGACGTAGGTCGTTAATTTCGATTATTCCTTGTTCATTTGTAACAAGGTCTTTATGAACTACATCACCGTTCATATTAACAATTTTAAATACTGCATCTTTAAGAACAGTGCCATCAATATCGTCTACTTTAGAAAGTTTAACTGCACCCTTTGTTAAAGCATTTGTAGCAGTGATATGAAGAGTTTCAGTTTGGCTCTTTTTAATTGTAAATACGATAGGTTTTTTATCTAAATCGTAATGTTCAGGAGCAATTGTTTCAACGAATTGATACGTACCAGGACGTAGATTTTCAACAACAATTTTACCTTCAGCATTTGTTTTTAAGCCCTCTTCAACTAGCTCACCGTCTGCATCTAATAAATTAAATACGGCGTTAGAAAGTTTTGTATTTATATCAATATCGTCAATCTTTGTTAGTTCAACGCTACCTTTTTTCAAAGCATTTTTGCCTGTAACATTGATCTCTTTCGTTTGACTTCTTTCAATTGTAAATGGAATCGTTGTTTCATCTAATACATAGTGCTCAGGAGCTTTTGTTTCAATGAACTGATAGTCTCCAGGGCGTAAATCAGAAACAGAAATTTTTCCGTTTTTATCTGTAACAAGATTCGTATGAACTTCCTTACCATTCATATCCACAATCTTAAAGATTGCACCTTCGAGCATCGTACGATCGATGTCATCAATTTTTGTTAATGTTACTGCACCTTTCTTTAAACTGTTAGTAGCGGTAACAGTAATATTCTCTTTTTGACTTTTTTCGATAGTGAACGGAATAGGGTCTTTGCTTAAGGTATAGTCTTTTGGAGCTTTTACTTCAATAAATTGATAGTCTCCAGGACGTAAATCAGAAGCAGTAATTTTACCGTTTTTATCAGTCGTTAAACCTTTTCGAATTACCTTTTTAGTATCATGAGCGTCAACGATTATAAATTCTGCACCTTCAAGAGTAGTGCCATCAACATCATCAACTTTTGTTAAAGTGACGCCACCTGTAAGTAAACTATTTTTTACAGTAACAGGGATAGGAAGATCTTCCTTACTACCTTTTTTAATTGTGAACTTAATAGGTGTTTTGTCTAATTTATAATGTTCAGGGGCTTTTGTTTCGATAAATTGATAATCCCCTGGTGCTAAATCAGGAATAACTAATACTCCGTGATCATCTGTTGTTAAATCTTTCATAATTTCTTTGCCAGTTGCGTCTTGCAATGTGAATACAGCGCCGGCAAGAGCTTTACTACTTTCCACATCATCTTCTTTAATAAGTTTAACTTTTCCTTTCGTTAAACTATTTTTAAATGTAAGTGGAAGGAGTTTTTGTTGTCCTTTTTCGATTGTAAATTCAATTGGTTCTACATTTACATCGTAATAAGGTGGAGCCTTTGTTTCGATAAGTTTATAGTTACCAGGACGTAAGTCATCTACAACTAGCATTCCTTTACTATTCGTAACAAGGTCCGTACGAACATCTTCATTAGTATCTCTATTAACGATTTTAAATACTGCACCTTCAAGTGTTTCCTTTTCATCTGCAGCATTCACTTTTGTTAACTCAATACCGCCTTTTGTTAAGCTGTTTTTAGCGGTAACAGTAGCCTGAGTTGTTTGACTTTCTGTAATCGTAAATTTAATTGGTTTTGTATTTTTGTCGTAATACTTCGGTGCTGTTACTTCGATAAATTTATAATCGCCAGGGCGTAAGCCAGTAGCGATAGCTTTACCATCCGCACCAGTTTTTACATTTTCGCGAATGACTTTCTTTTCATCATTAGCATCAACAATTTTAAATACAGCACCTTCAAGAGCTGTACCATCGATATCATCAACTTTTGTTAATTCAACATCTCCTGGTTTTAAAGCATTTTCAGCTTTCACAAGTAGAGTTTCTTTCTGACTTCTATCGATTGTAAATTCAATAGGTTCTGCTCGTAAAACGTAATGTTCAGGAGCAGCTATTTCAATAAATTTATACGTACCAGGACGTAGGTTACTAACTTTAACTTTACCGTGTTTATCAGTAGTTAAGTTAGTGTAAGGGGAAACGTCATTATTATTTGTATCGACAAGCTTGAATACTGCACCTTCAAGGGGTTTTTTCTCACCAAACTCATCAACTTTTAATAATTCAACTTCGCCCGTTTTTAAGCTGTTATTTGCCGTAACAGTAGCAAGAGCTTGTTGGCTTTTATCAATTGTAAACTCGATAGGGTTTGTACTTAACGTATAATCCTTAGGAGCTTCTGTTTCGATAAATTTATAAACACCAGGCTCTAGATCTTTAACGGTAACTTTTCCATCTGAACCTGTTTTTATATTTTCACGAATTACTTGTTTCTCGTCATTCGCATCGACAATTTTAAATACAGCACCTTCAAGGGCAGTGCCATCGACATCATCGAATTTCGTTAAAGTGACACCACCTTTAATGAGGTGATTTGTCGCGGTAACAGTAAGTGCTTTCTGTTGGCTTTTATCAATTGTAAATTTAAGTGGTTTTTTATCTATTTCATAATGTTCAGGTGCTTTCTCTTCAACAAATTGGTACTCTCCAGGAAGTAAATTTTTCGCTTCGATTTGTCCGTTACCATTTGTCGTTAATTTGGTATAACCAGGAATTCTTTTGTTATTTTGGTCCCGTACACTAAATACAGCACCCTCTAAAGGATTACCCTCTTTATCAACTTTTGTTAGGATAGCTGAGCCTCTAATTAAGCTGTTTTGGGCCGTTTTATTAATTACTGTTGTTTGATCTTCCTCGATTGTAAATTCAATAAGTCGATCATCTAATTGATAATGCTCAGGAGCCTTTATTTCTTTTAAGTAGTAAGTTCCTGGTTTTAAATTATCTACAGTAATTTGTCCTTTATCATTTGTTGTTAATTTTTCGTGTTCTGAAATTATTTTTTTATCTTTATCAAGTAGTGTGAAAACGGCACCTTGCAGTGTGACGTTTTTATTCAGGTCATCAGACTTTGTTAAAACTACTTTACCGACAAACTTCTTATTTGCAAGTTTATATGTTGTAGTCTCTTGTGTACCAAGTTCAACAATTTTCCCTTGTTTTAAATCCCAGCTAATTACATAGCCTTCAGGAGCCTTTGTTTCTTTTAATAAATATTTATCGCGTTTTAAATTATTAAATTTAGCGATACCGTCTTTGTCTGTTGCAATTTTACGGATAACAGTTTTACCTGTACGATCGTATAAAGTAAATTCTGCCCCAGCTAATAGTGCGTTCTTATTGTCGTTATCTACCTTTATAATTTCAAGGTTTCCACGGCCTTTAGTAGCAGATCCTCCGCCTGAACCAGAAGACATTCTCACTTCAATCGTTTCAGTAGTTTCTGTGTTTTTAACTGTCAACTTATTGCCTGCGATTTTCGCTTTATTACTTACTTTTTCTTTATCATCTGCATTAATAAGTGAGCGATATTCTAAAATATAAGCTCGATCAATTTTTTTCAAGAAGGCAATTTCGAAATGTTGCTTTCCGGTATTATTGTCTGTTGTTATTTTGAGTTTATAGTCTGTTCCTTCTTTTAATTCGTTTACTGTATCTTTTGTTAAATTTCCATATGGATCAACAATTGTAGGATATAAGTGGAATGAATCTTCCACAATTACCTGGTTTTCGGTTGGGTCATCTGTTACAACGGCATCTGCAATGGTTGATTGGCTTTCGTTAATTGCGATACTCCAATTAATATAGTTGTCGTCTTGCACAGCTTTTTTAGTAACGAAGCTGCCACCTTTATTTACTTGAGTGTCACCTGTAAGGGTGTTTACGATTTTAGAGCCATCTTTTAAATCTGCCTCGTTTTTGTAGGTGCCTTGGATAAGTTCACCATCAAGGCTTGTTTTAAAGATAATATAGTAAGGTGAATTAATTGATTGTTTGAAATGAACCTTTAGGGTGTTTTTATTTTCCTCTGTAGGTTCTTCAAGTTCATATTTCTCAGTTGGTACAGCATTACCGGGTTGTGCATTATCAGGATTTCCATTTAAAATCATATCGCGCACTTCAATGGATCCAGGCACTAACTTTTGTTTATCTTGTATGACGTCTATAACATAAGGATCTTTAATCTCAACATTATTATAGTTAAAGCCTATTATCCAAGTAATTTCCTTCGTTTGGGCGTTATAAGAACCGTATTTATAACCATTTGCCTTTGTGAAAGTATCAGGATCGAAATTAGCTTCAACTTTATTTGATTGTGGATTAGAATCCGTATCTATCCAAGAAAGGTTACCTGTATTTTTAAATGAAGTTTTACCACTTTCTAGCTTTGTATAATCAAAGTCTGTCGTATATTTTACGACTAATGTCTTTGTCATATTAGACTGATACGTACCTATAAGAGTGATTTTGAAGCCTTTATCTGTTACATCTAAAACATAGTCAGTCCCAGCTTGAAGGGTATAATTTCCGTCTTTAATTTCTAGTTTCTTATCTTTTAATTGTAATCCACCATGATCAAAGGTGTCCGTAATAATCGCGTTGTTTAATGGATAGTTGTTATTATTTACTATAATTGTCCAAGTTGTTGTTTTGTCTTTATAATTTGTTTCAGCTTTATTATTAGATTTAATAATATTTTGCTGCTTGAAGCTAGCTTCATTTTCTTTACTTGAATCATTATCAGCTGTAACTTTATTTTTTACTTTTCCATCTTCTATAACTTTATTAGTTGGCTTGGTTTTATAGGTAATCACATAAGCACTATTAATATCATCATTAAACTGTAAATCGAAGCCATTCTTCTTGTTACTTACAGTGTAATTATTAACAGCATCTCCTGTTACAAGCGTTCCTTTTTCATTATATGAAGCGTTTTTTACAACAATAGAATTTGCATCTAGTTCGTGTGTATCGTCAAAAATATCTTTTAAAATCGCATCTGCTTTTTTGATCTCTCTTTGATCACCATTGTAAGTAATTGTCCATTCAATTGTTTGCGTCTTTGGATCATATTTACTTGTTTTATTTAAGTGTGTACCACGAGAAACCGTTACAGTAGAGCTTGCGTTTTGTTGCTTTTGATTATCACTCGTTATCGTAACGTTATTTCGGAAACTTTTAATATTTTCATCAGTAATTTTTGTGGCATATTCGATTTGATATGCTTTATTGATAGAATCTTTAAAAGCAATCTCCAATTTTGAGCCATCGGATGAAATAATATTGTAATCTGTTGGCTCAGCTTCTGCACCACGCGTTACATTCCCATTAACATCAACTTCTAAATAATAAACTTTAATAGAATCTTTATTTAAGTTTGTACCTTGTGGAATGTTATCTTTAAAAACAGCGTTTTTAAGGATGTCTTGCGTTTTGTTCATCTCTACTTTCCAATTAATTTCATTTGTATTAATTGGTCTATCAGGTAATCCTTTTTTATTCGTAGCTGTTTGTACATTAGGCTTAAAGTCAACTGTAATAGAAACATCCTTATCTTTAATCGGGAAAGGAATTTCTTGTGTTGTTGTACCTTTAATTTCAGCTTTATTAAATTCTGTCTTTAATTGTAGGTTACCAGCAACATCTGGATGCTCTTCAACATAATCGTTGAATGTCATCGTGACTTTTCCATCTTTTGTAACAGTAAAATTACCAATTTGATGGTTTTCACTATCATATAAAGGACTGTTAATTGTATTGTAAATCTTAAAATGTTTAGGAAGATCAAAAATATAGTAATCTCCATTTTTCACATTCATTGATTTTAAAAGTTCCCATGTAAACTCAATATTGGCAGGGGAATCTGTACTTGGACGGTTATCCTCTGTAAATGGTTTTCCGTCTTTATCCGTCAACTTTACACCGGTTAAAATGTTTGTTGTTATTTGCTTTGGACCTGAATTTGTATTCTCAGCAGGGTCGCTTGATAGCTTTTGTTCTGGATTGTCAGTAGCAATTTTAGCTACTGGGTTTTGTTCCGGATTATCAGTGGCAGTTTTAGCTGCTGGGTTTTGTTCCGGATTATCAGTGGCAGTTTTAGCTGCTGGGTTTTGTTCCGGATTATCGGTAACAGTTTTAGTTGCTGGGTTTTGTTCCGGATTATCAGTAACAGTTTTAGTTGCTGGATCTTGCTCCAGATTGTCAGTAACAGGTTTAGCTACTGGATCTTGCGCTTGTTTATTAGTATCCTGTTTGATGCCATCTTCTTTAGAGTTTTCTACTTGAACAGGAACTGATATAGGCTGAACCATTGTTCCTAAAGGAAAAGCGATTTGAACTGATTTTTCCCCAGTTTTTAAAGTTGAGTTAAACACGGTATCAACTTTAATTTTTCCTTTAGCGTCTTTCAAATTTTCTACTTGATCATTAAATATTAATTTTAATTTATTATCTTTAGCTGTTATAAAATATTGACCAATATTTTTTTGATCTGTTACTAAATCCCCTTGCAAATCTTTAGATACTTTTAATGCAAGTGGTATTTGAACTACTGCTGTATCATTTGCGTGTGCAACTTGTTGATCCTTTATTGACCAAGCGTATTCTACTTGAATGGTTGATCCTATCTTTATTAAATTGTTAGGATTTTTTGCTTCGTCAATAATATGATTCGTCGCATCTTTCATTTCAACAGTGTCAAATAAGGAATCTCCTGTTAAGGTTTCCGCTTTTACTTGATTGTATGGAAAACTAGCAAGTTGCGAAAATAGTACGAATACAATTAAACATACATTAAAAAGTTTTTTCATTTTTCCTCCTCTGAACATTCATTTGTCCATTGGGGACTTATTCCACATGAACAAATGGAATATTAAAAGTATTTGTTATAAGCTATTTATTTTTGTTATCCCTCCGTTTCTATACGCGTTCTCAGACAAACAGAATTATGTTCAAAGCAATATTATTTAACGTAAAACAAAATGTATATTTACACAGTTCTATGGAAATATACACAATTCGACAAAAAATGTCGAAAAAAATACTGATATAAATAATGATATCAGACCTTTATATGTGAGATAGTTTTCATGTATATCTAGTAAAAAAGAATGGTTATAAAGGTAAGTTTTACGATACATACTAACCAATGTAGTGTATCCCTTTGTGAAGGCTTATTTTTGCCTTAAAGTTATGTGGAAATAAAAATCTAGATAGGGTTGGTTTTGGTCAGAATGAAGACAATATGTACTTTGAAAATAGTCATTTATTTTGTCTAAAGAGAGTTGTGCGATTAGTGGACCGAAGTTGAAAGGTGATAGTTTCTTACATTGTTAGAGAAATATAAGGATTACAGAATATTCGACTAACACGTTACTACGGTCATTTTTGAGCCTGTTTAAACAATAGGAAAGAAGGTGTTTTACTCCTTAGTTACAATATCTTTTTAGTAAAGATAAGCTTAAGTAACCTCCGCTAAAGATTATATACTTAAATGATAAAGAGTTCAACACTAGTTCACATATTTTCCCAAAAATAAAAAACGGCTGTTTTATGTGGAATAAATCTACAAAACAGCCGTTTTTGGTATTAGATTTCTGTTAAGATTATTGGTTCACCGCGTGTTACGACAACGGTATGTTCACATTGTGCAACAAGACTTTTATCTGGTGTAACGAATGTCCAACCATCGTCACCACGTTCAATAATATGATCAGCTTTCATAGAGATGAACGGTTCTACAGCGATAACAAGACCGTCTTTTAGAAGCGCATTATCCATTGGGTCATAGTAACTTAAAATGTGATTTGGTGCTTCATGTAAGCTAAGACCAATGCCGTGACCAGTTAAGTTTTGGATAACATTGTATCCACTTTTATGTGCGAAGTTTGAAACAGCACGACCAATTTGATTTTGTTTTGAGCCAGCTCTAACCTTTTTCATTGCTGCCCAAAATGCATCAACCGCTGCTTGGCAAAGTTTTTCTTTTGCCTCGTCTTCTCCAAGAACAAATGAAATGCCTGTATCTGCATAATAGCCATCAAGTGCAGCGGATACATCGACGTTTACTAAGTCGCCTTCTTTTAATACACGATCTCCTGGAATACCATGAGCAACTTCTTCATTTACACTAATGCAAGTTACACCTGGAAAATCATATTCTTTTTCAGGTGCAGAAATAGCACCATGCTCATCTAATACTTTTTTACCGATCAAATCAAGCTCTTTCGTTGTCATACCTGGCTTCGCTTGTTTTTTCATTTCTTCACGTGCAAGCGCAACGATGCGGCCGATTTTTCGTAAGCCTTCTAAATCTTGTTCATTACGAATAATCATGAAAACCACTGTCCTTCCTCGAATATATATCTTATCCGATTGTATCATGTTTATTTTCGTCCTGCTACTCGCTTGCGGTATGGGGGCTGATTCCTCTCATAAAGAATACATGACAATTGTCATATCGATGTCATGACGCATCATACTGTTTCCTAAGTTTTCCAAGGAATACAATGTAAATATAAGAAACAGCGGGGGTGGAGAGATGGAAAAGATTATTGAAGTAAATGATGTTTCTAAAACATTTAAACATAAAAACGCAGTAAATAATGTTTCATTTCATGTAAATAAAGGGGAAATAGTAGCGTTGCTTGGTCCAAATGGTGCGGGGAAAACAACGACGATGTCGATGATGCTTGGATTAAAGGAACCAACGGAAGGTAAGGTCTCTATATTTGGAAAGAGTCCAAAGCATAGAGATGTTCGTAATAGCCTCGGTGCGATGCTGCAAGAAGTAAGTGTCATTGATAGTATTACGGTGGAAGAGGCAATTGAGTTATTCCGTAGTTATTATACGAATCCTATAGAGAAAGAAACGTTACTGCAGTTAGCAAATTTAGAATCAGAGCGAAAGCAAAGATGTGAGAAATTATCAGGTGGGCAAAAAAGAAGGTTAAACTGTGCGCTTGCACTTGCGGGAAATCCGGATTTGTTATTTTTAGATGAGCCGACAGTCGGAATGGATATTACGTCTCGAAGAACGTTTTGGGAAACGATTCGAAAGTTAGCAAGTGAAGGGAAAACGATTATTTTAACGACGCATTATTTAGAAGAAGCAGATGCTTTAGCAAATCGTATCTTATTATTTGCGAACGGAAAGATTATCTCAGATGGTACACCAGACGAAATGAAAGCAACGATTTCGAGAAAAACAATCACATTTTACTCAAAGGAAAGCATTCCTACAAAATTACTAAAGGAATTACCAAATGTAATAGAAGTAAAGTCAAACGAAGGCCGCTTCATTTTAACAACGGAGGATACGGATGCAACTTTAAAAGCCATTTATCAAAGGAGTTTACCTGTAACAGATGTTTCAGTTGAACGTGGAAGTCTTGATGAGGCATTTGAACAATTCGTTGCAAATCAGAAGGAGGAAATCGCATGAGAGCGTTATGGATGCAGTGCAAAATAGAAATTTTACGTACATTCCGCAATAAATTATTTATCTTTTTCTCATTATTAATGCCTGTTATGTTTTACTACATTTTCACAAATGTTGTTCAAGTACCACAAAACGGAGATGCGTGGAAAGCACATTATTTAATTTCGATGGCAACTTTCAGTATTGTAGGGACTGCACTCTTTAGTTTCGGTGTAAGGCTTTCTCAGGAAAGAGGGCAAGGATGGACACATCTTCTAAAAATTACACCGCTTCCAGAGGGAGCATATTTAACAGCAAAAATTATCGCTCAAACAGTAGTAAATGCTTTTTCAATATTAGTTATCTTTATTGCAGGGATACTAATTAATCATGTTGAGTTAACGGTAGGGCAATGGATTGGTGCGGGGTTATGGTTATTGTTAGGGGTAACACCATTTTTAGCGTTAGGAACAGTAATAGGTTCCATTAAGAAGGCGGACGCAGCTGCTGGCTTAGCTAATATTTTAAATATGAGTTTAGCTATAGTTGGCGGGTTATGGATGCCGATTGAAGTATTCCCAAAAATATTAAGAACGATTGGTGAATGGACACCAACATACCATTTCGGAAGTGGTGCGTGGGATATTGTAGCTGGAAAATCAATTGGATGGGAAAATATCGCGGTATTAGGAGGTTATTTCCTTATATTTGTTGTAGTATCAATATATATAAGAAAAAGACAGGAAGCGGTATAAATGATAGAGAAGAAGAGGATTGAGATTTTTCCGAAACATATGGGATTTTTTCCGTACATGTGGCTTGTGTATTTATTATTTCCAATTTACCATTTAGCACAAGCATCAGGATGGAAGCTTGTGCTAGGAAGCGGTATGTTGATACTTTTTATTATCACATACCGTCAGCTATATTTTGTTCAGAAGACGTTTATTTTATGGGCATGCATTCAAATGATACTCATCTTTTTATTTGCTTTATTTTATAATCCCTTCATGATATTCTTTGGCTTTTTCACGGCAAGTGCGATGGGATTTGCACCAAGTAAGAAAGTATTTCGGGTATTACTCTGTTTGTTAGCTGTAATGCTTGGAGCATTTGTATTTGTAAATATGAATCAACTAACACCAACAAGTTTAGTAAATATCGTCCCGATGTTTATTTTAATGCTTCTTACGCCATTTGGTATGCGTAATTTTAATCAGAAAAAGATGTTAAGAAATCAATTAGATGAGGCGAACGAGCAAATTAAAGACTTAGTAAAACGTGAAGAACGGCAGCGGATTGCAAGAGATCTTCATGACACATTAGGGCATACGTTATCTCTTATTACTTTGAAAAGCCAGCTTGTAGAGAAGTTAATTGTGAAAAATCCGGAGCGTGCAAGTGCGGAAGCGAAGGAAATTACACAAACGTCTCGTACAGCCTTAAAACAGCTGAGAGAATTAATTTCTGATATGCGTATGATTACGGTAGAAGAAGAGCTAGAGCAAATAAAAGCAATCTTACAAGCAGCTAATATTGAATTAGAAGTGAGGCAAGAAGCAAGATCGAGCTCGTTATCACCAATTGAACAAAATATTGTCGGGATGTGTTTACGTGAGGCCGTTACAAATGTTGTAAAACATAGTAAGGCGACGCGGTGCGCAGTTTCTGTATTAGAATCACAAGGTGAACTAATTTTGAAAGTAGAAGATAACGGAATTGGTTTAACAGATCAAAATCATGATGGAAATGGTATTCGCGGCATGAAAGAACGAATTGCTCTTATTGATGGATTTGTTGAACTAGGTACAATCAATCCAGGGACGTTGTTAACAGTAAAAGTTCCAGTTGTTATTAGAACAGGAAAAGATGAGGTGAGGGCATGATCCGAATTATTATTGCAGAAGATCAGCGGATGCTTCGTGGTGCGTTAGGGGCTCTGCTTGATCTAGAAGATGATATCGAAGTAATTGGACAAGCGGCAAACGGGGAAGAGGCGCTAAAATTAATTGAATCGTTAAAACCGGATATAAGTATTATGGATATTGAAATGCCGATTCAAAGTGGATTAGATGTTGCTGAAGCGTTAAAGAAAGAAAAATCATCATGCAAAGTAATGATTTTAACAACATTTGCACGGCCGGGATATTTTGAAAGAGCAATGAAAGCTGGTGTGCACGGCTATTTATTAAAGGATAGCCCAAGTGAAGATTTAGCGGCAGCAATTCGTAATGTAATGAAGGGAAAACGAGAGGTCTCCCAAGATTTAATGTTCGGCCTATGGCAGGAGCAAAATCCGTTGTCAGATCGCGAAAAGGAAGTATTGTTGCTTGCGAAAGAAGGAAAGACGGCAAACGAAATTGCGAAGGCACTTTATCTTTCGCCGGGTACAGTGCGTAATTATATTTCTGAAGTATTAACGAAGCTCGATGCGAAAAATAGAATTGAGGCAATTACAATTGCGGAAGAAAAGGGTTGGATATGAAAAGAAGTTTACCTATGATTGGTAAACTTCTTTTTTATTATTGTACCGCTATTACTTTATTTATTTTTTGTAACGGTTTGTAACCGTGTGCTTCAAATGCCTTTGCAAATTCATTTGATACGGCAGTGCCATATAAATCTTTTGCAGCTTGTACAATATGAGATTGAAGTGATTCAAAGTCTTCAGCGGAAGTTGCATAATTTTGCAATGTACGCATAACAACTTTACTTACTTTTTCATTTCCTTGCTTTTGAACAGCAACACCGTTATATGTTTTACCTTCAGCTAATTGATATAATACGTGACTGATAATACCAGAATTCACGTGTGATTCTTGATTATTACCATCGTTATAGAAATCTTGTAAATTTGTATATAATTTATGACCGCCGTCACCAATTTCCCTTGGGATATCACGAATTGTTAGGCCACCTAATGTATCGCCCATAATCCAGTTTCCTTTATCTTTCTTTACGTAATATTCGATTTGTGTACCCCAGAAATCCGCTAATCCCTCGTTTAGTGCAGATGTTTCAGCGCTTGGATATCTCACGACTTTATTTTTCGTCGTGCCACTAAATACAGCATGTCCAAATTCATGAGCTGTTACATCAAGAGCGGATGTTAGTTTTCCGCCTAAACCATCACCAAATACCATTTGGTTCCAAGCGGGATGCCAAAATGCATTTACATAGTCTTCTTTTACACCATCACTAACTTCAGTAGAATCAAAACCGTGTACACTAGCAACAACTTTTGAATCTTTATTGTCGTAACTTTTTAGATTATGTTCTTTCTTAAAGTAATCGTAAATATCACTCATATTCTTCATAGCGCCCGCGGCTTCTTTATCTGCAAAATTAGGAGTACTACTTGAAATTAGTGTCCCTGGATAACCAGCTTGACTATATCCTCCGAGGGAATCGGCGTAGTTTGCATTATAAATATAAATACCATTTCCGCGTGATAAATCCGCTAAATAAAATTTCCCATCAGTTCCTTTGGCAATATTGAAAGAGATGTTTTCTTGAAGTGCATTTTTCCCAGTTCCTTGCTCACTTGCAGGGGATAATCTAGGTGATGTTACTTGATTTATAGTCTTATTCTCTTTGTTTTTAATGAACTTTTCTTGGAAAAGTACTTCGCCAGTTTTTAGATCAACGATAGCATTGCCGTTTATGATTTGTTCATTGTTTTCATAAGTAAATGTAATAACAGTTGCGAATGTATAATAGCCATCTTTTTTCTTATAAACAACGGTTTCACTAGAGAATTCTGTCTCAACTGCATCACTTGGAATTTGAACTATATCGCGTAATTTAGATTTTACTTCATTTTTCGACAAAAAATTTGTTATAGTAAGATTAGGTTGTTGATTTAAATTTTGAACAACTTTACCACTAACAGTTGTGATCACTCCATTTTTATCTACTTTTACAATGAGATCTTGGCCATATACTTTATAGTTTTTATATGTTTGTGCAAGGCGAACTTCGGTTTGATTTTCTTTGGTTTCTTTATTTGTAGGTTGGAAATCTACATTTTTTTCAGTAGTGACTTGTTCTTGTTGAGCTTTCGCCCCATTTACCTCACCTTTTAAATACTTTTTAGCAATATTTTCTTTCGTATCATTTTGAGGTTGTGTTAATTTCCCGATTGTTAAACCAGGCTGAGCAATTTCAACTTTGACTACACTTTTGTCTAATTCTTGAGCATGAATAGCTTCTGTTGATAAAGGGCAAAGAAGACCGAATGTAACGAAAGCACTAGCAAGTTTTCTATAATTCATCTATAACACTCCTAATCTATTATTGTATGTGAGATGAATTGTATGAAAAATTTGCCGAATTTTATATATATTATGCATTATTTCATATCAAAAATTGTCGAATTCACATTATTGTAGTGGTATGACAACTTAACAAATTAGATTGTTATAATGGGATGGTGAGTAAGTATGCACGCAGAGAAATTAGGAAGTGAAATTAAGAAAATTAGAGTGTTGAGAGGATTAACACAAAAACAGTTATCCGAGAACATATGTCATCAATCGGAAGTGAGCAGGATTGAATCGGGTGCGGTATACCCAAGTATGGATATATTGCAAGGTATTGCAGCAAAGTTACAAGTTCCCATTATTCATTTTTATGAGGTACTCATTTATTCCGATATTGAGAGGAAAAAGCAGTTAAAAGATCAAATCATTATGCTTTGTAAGCAAAAGAAATATAAAGAAATTTATAATAAAGTATGGAATGAGTTGAAAAAGGAAGAATATCATCCTGAGTTTCAGCAATTTCTTCAATGGCAATATCATGTAGCAGCGTATGTATTGAAGAAAAGTGATTATGAATATTGTATTTTAGAATTAAAAAAATTGTTAAATCAACAATTAACTGGGATTGATGTGTACCAAAATCTTTATATAGAGAATGCAATTGCAAATATTTATGCTGAAAATGGTTACTTTAAGAAGGGCATGGAGTTATTTGAAGGTATATTAAAGCAATTAGAGGCATTACCTGAAAATAAAGAGTTTGATGTGAAGGTAAGACATAATTATGCGAAAACATTATACTTAGATAATCAATATGAAGAGGCTCTTTATCAAATAAATAAAGCTATTGAAATATCGTGTCGAATTAATAGTATGGCATTGATTGGGCAGCTATACTATCAAAAAGGTGAATGCTTAGAAAAGCTAGGCTATGATGAGGCAGAGAGTGAAGAAGCTTATGAAAAAGCTTATTTCTTTTTTGATATACTAGAAATGCATACGTATAAAGAAAAGTTTATGAAAAAAATGCCGAAATAAAATAACGCAAAAACTAAATATGCATAATTGCATAATATATGGATAAATTTTCATGATATATTAAAAGAAAAAATGTGGGTGATGGAATATGAAGAAACTACTTATCGGTAGTCTATTAACGTTAGCAATGACATGGGGTATTTCATTAGCGGATACAGCTTTAGAGAAAAGCCAAGTAATTTCTCATGATGATCAAGAGGTACAATTAGCTTCAGATATGCCTTTTGAGTTTTAAAAAAAACAACCGTCTTACTTAGACGGTTGTTTTTTTATGGAGTAACATCCAAACGTCTTTACTAGAAACAGGTTTGCTAATAAAGAATCCTTGAATGTGATCACAATTTTGTTTATGTAAAAATTTCCATTCTTCTTCTGTTTCTACACCTTCTGCAATCACTTCTAAATTTAGTTCTTTTGATAGTGTAATAATGGAAGAGACAATTGCTTCTTCTAAAGGGCTAGTTGTAATTCCACAAATAAACTCTCGAGCGATTTTTAATGTGTTGATTGGATATTTTGTTAAATAAGCTAAAGAACTATAACCAGTTCCAAAGTCGTCGATTGAAATTTGAATACCGAGATTTTGAAGTTGTTCTAGTTTTGCAACTACAGATTGATTTTGATTAATTGCGATGCTTTCCGTAATTTCAATATCTAGTGCTTCTGGTTTCAGTTCTGTTTCTTCCAACACCTTTGAAATAGTTGGGATTAAATCTGCATGGTTAAATTGAACAACAGATAAATTTACACCAACTTTTAAGTGAGAGAAACCTTGATTATGCCATCTTTTTGCCTCTAAACAGGCAGTACGTAAAATCCAATTGCCAAGTTCAATAATAAAACCAGTTTCCTCTGCTAGAGGAATAAATTGGGCAGGAGATACGATACCGAGTTTTGGATGCTTCCAACGTATTAATGCTTCAAAACCGATAATTTGTTTTGTTTTTGTGCTTACTTGTGGCTGGTATTCAAGGAAAAATTCATTTTGTTGTAATGCTTTTGAAAGTTCACCTTCTAAGAATTGAATTTCATTTTGAGCGATACTCATTTCTTTTGAGAAGAAAACAAATCGGTTTTTTCCATTTGCTTTCGCACGATACATAGCCATATCAGCATTTTTCATTAATTCATTTACATCAGTTCCATAATCAGGGTACATCGCAATTCCGATACTTGGTGTAATAGAGAGTTCTTCGCCTTGAATGAAGAATGGTTTGTTTAAAATAGTTAAAATCTGTTCAGCTATAAAAATTGCACTTTTTTCTGAGTACATTTCTGGTAACAGAATTGTAAACTCATCTCCACCTTGGCGAGCGACGATATCTTTTGAACGCAAGCAACCGCGTAATCTTTTTGCTACTTCAATTAATAATAAATCTCCAACGTCATGGCCAAGTCTATCGTTAATTTTTTTAAATCGATCTAAATCAAGGAATATGACGGCGACATCATTTGCGTTAGTTTGGGCTGTATTTAAAATGGCTTTTAAATCTTTTTCGAACTTTCGACGATTTGGTAATCCAGTAAGTGCATCGTGAAAGGCTAAATGCTCTACTTGTTTTTGTTTTTCATATAGAGTGGTAATATCACGCGCTATCCCAAACATTCCGACCACTTCTTTGTTTATAAAAGTAGGGATAAGTGTAATATGAAGATAATAATAATAGCCTTCTTGTTCTTTTGTACGAACTTCTAACGTTTGTGGCCTACCTTCCTTTGTAATTTGTAAAGCCTTCTTTAGTAGTTCGTGGTCTTTTGAATCAATGAAGTGTACCAGAGAATAGCTTGCTACTTCACAATAATAGGCAGTAAATAAGCTTTCGCATGCCTTATTAGATTGTTGAAAAATGCCATTCATATTTAAAGAGAAAACGGCATCGGGATGATCTTCGAATAAAGACTTATAGCGTTGTTCACTTTTTGATAATGCAAATGCACCTTCTTCAACTTCGTCCTCTAGTTGTGTAGTCAACTGTTCATATGTAAGGATTAGTGCTTGATTATCTTTCCACATGTAAAGTTGCCGCAAGAATAACAAAATAAGTGATAATACGAGACCAATTAACATAAATTTATCATCCCAAGGTTGAATGATAATAAAGGAAAAAGTAATAATTATACTAAAATAAGGTAGTATAAAACGTACATAATCGAATCGATAATATTTTGCTTTCGTTTCATGTTGCATTGGTTTATCCAAGATATATAGTATGGAAGAAAGTCCAATTAATAAAATAGAAGCAGTGTGTATTAAATAATTAAATTCAGGAGAAGTTTTCATCCCAAAATTTAATTGAAACAGATGAATGTAACCGTATACGAGTATAATAGTGAAACCGATAATTAATGCGATTCTACTAGAAGAATATTGTTCTCTTCTATAAAGACTAATAACGGCGTAAATTACTAATGATTGTGCAATAAAATAGCCAATTAAAATCCAAGTTTCCTTTGTTAACATACGGAAGCTTGAAAGGTCCAAGATAAAAGTTAAAGTGAAATAAATGTTCATAATAACAATAAAGATGCTATCGAATGAAAATTGAGCAAGACCCTTAATAGAGTAAATTTTTATAAACTTTATAGCAAATCCAACAAAGAGTAAAACATATTGTATGATAAAAAAAGGTAATGCTTTATATGAGAATATAACTTGCTTATGAATAGAAAGTGAAGGAAGAAATAAAGTTATTTCCATAGCTAACCCGCATAGACAAGTACATAATAATAAAATCCAAAATAATTTATCACCATGCGTCATTTTTCTAATCGCTTTACATAAGCAATAGCAAGAAAAAAGTGCAGCGAAACAGAATAAGAAAAGAATCCCGATTTCTTTTATATTCGACTCATTTGGTATAAGGAATATCCAAAGAGCAAATATAAATATGTATATTATGACAGATTGTATATACTTTTTTTGATTAATCATATTATGACTCCGTTTCAATAAAGTTGAATCTCGGGGAGAAAATGCTAATTTAAATAATAGCATATAAAACAGAATGTTTTTTACTATAAAAATTACTTTTTTGAAAAAATGGTGCAAAGTTACAATTTACCACTGTAACATTGCACCACTTATTCTTTTAATTCCTCTTATAGCAGAAAGTTCATCTATTAATTGGAATAGTGCTAAGTCTTTTTGTTTACTTTCAATCATAATATCGAAATTATGATTGTGTTTTTTTGCAATGTGTAAGAAAGGCTTAATAAACTCTAAATCGATATATTCAGCATGAGCCCTAAATTCTTTTTCCGATCTCGGGGAGGAAATGTGAACTTTAGGAGAGATATTTGTATGTGACCAAGTTTCAAAAATTGCAGGAAGCAACTCTTCTAGTGGTTCCTCGCAAAGATTGGCCATATGATGATGATAATCAAATACAAATGGAATATTTTCTTTTTGGCAAATGGATAAAGTTTCAGCGGTTGTATAGGTTTTATCATCATTTTCAAGAGTCATTTGTTTTTTTATATGTGTAGGAAGTTTTTTTATGTTTTCATGGAAGCGCTCAATCGCCTTTTCTTTATTTCCATAGGCTCCACCTACATGAATATTAATGTAAGAAGAATCTGCAATGCCTATAGCATCCAATATTTTATAATGATAAGTCATATCCGTAATAGCGTTAGTAGTAATATGTGGCTTGTCGCTTGTAAATAGCGTAAATTGATTTGGATGAAAACTTATTCGTAAATTGTGTTCTTTAATTAAAGCCCCTATTTTACGCCAAAGTGGTGTGAATACCCCAATATAGTCAAACTCGACTTCGGGATGTGTTGCAAGTGGGACGATGGAAGACGATAGGCGATATAGTGGGATTTCATGCGCTATATTGTAATGAAGGATACGTATTGTGTGCTCTAAATTTTGCTTTATAACATGGTACAGTTTGTCTTCTCGTTCTTGCTTGCTAAGTTTCTTAAAGCTTGTAAACGTCATTGTTTTGGCAGGAGAACAGTCCCAGAGTGCCATTGCATGTGAGACATATCCAAACCGTATAATCATATGAGATACACCTCTTTTATTCATTGTCTTTCCTATAAAAAGAAAGCAAACATTGTTCCAATCCATTCCTTTCCTCTATCGATAAGAGAAGGCGGGTTTACATCGCTATAGGAAAGTACGGATGCATTCTCTAGATCTTCATGGAATTTATTTTTTACTGTTTGAATGAAATGTTTATTATATAACAGGCAGTTTATTTCATGATTAATATATAAACTTCTCATATCAAAGTTTGCCGTTCCGATATCACAAATATCATCGTCCACTATAATAATTTTGGCGTGAAAAAACCCTTGTTGAAATGCATAAATATTGCAACCAGCCTGTATTAATTTTCGGCAGTACGGGAATTTTGCTTCCCGAACGAGAGGGTGATCAGCTTTTTCTGGAACAAGAATTGTGATTTGAACCCCTCTTTCTCTTGCTTTTAATAAGGCATTCATAATTTTTTTTCCAGGAATGAAATATGGTGTACCGATACAGATTTCTTTTTTTGCCGCGTTAATTAAATGTAAAAAAGTATGCTGTAAATAAGCACCATCAGTCGGAATAAATTGATGCAGGATGGTACCTGGTTGTTGTTTTGGAAAATAAAGAGAAGCATCCAATAAATTCTGTTTCGTATCATCAAACCAATCATGCAAAAATTGCTTTTGTAAATCTTGAACCCCTTCTCCTGTAAGACGTAAATGATAGTCTCGCCATAATCCTAAGTGTTCATTATGCCCTAGATACTCTTCGCCAATATTAAATCCCCCGATATAGCCGGTTTTCCCATCAATCACTGTAATTTTTCTATGATTTCTCTGATTAGCAGAAAAGAAAGGCAGAGGAAATTTTACCTTATGACAAAATGAAAAAGATATACCATGTTTTTGCAGGGAGCGAATAGCTTCGTTTGATAAAGAATGGCTGCCAAATCGATCAAGTAAAAGTCGTACTTCAATTCCTTCCTGAGCCTTATCAATCAGCAATTTTAAAAATTCACGACTGATTTTATCATTTTTTACAATGAAGAATAAAATATGAATGTGATGCTGTGCTTGTTTTATATCAGTAAATAAAGCGTCATATAAATCTTTCCCGTATGTATAAAGGTGAAAATCACTTTGACGTAAAGGGAAAGTGCGAGAGCTTACTCGTTTTAAATGAAGAAGTCGCCCGTATGAAAGGTCAATTGTAATCCAAAGAGCAACGGATATTAACAAAAGAGATAAGTAGAGCATCAGTGAATTCCCTCCTTTGCATTCTTTTCACCTTCAGTGTGTTACAAATGATATGGGTAGTACGGCTGTTATTATAAATTTCATTAGAGGATAGTATGTTGCACTGATTAAAGTTTCACTTTATCCCGCTTTAACGGGCAGTAAGCTTCCCACCTCAAAAACTGTTGGATAAGTAGAAGTTAGTTTGGAAATCAACTGCCCGTAAAAGCCCGAT
Organism: Bacillus sp. RCC_6_1; assembly: GCF_041360755.1. Taxonomy (NCBI): domain Bacteria; kingdom Bacillati; phylum Bacillota; class Bacilli; order Caryophanales; family Bacillaceae; genus Bacillus; species Bacillus sp. RCC_6_1. Next base: position 427,927 of record NZ_JBFUPV010000003.1, on the reverse strand, counting down.
TGGTTCAACTAATAATCAGCGGGGAACAACCGCCCCTACTGATTAAAGTTTCACTTTATAGTTTCACCGAAATAAACAGCTTTATGAAAAAATGTGTTGTTCTATAACAAAAAACTGTTGACTGAATGCTCACTCATTATATAATGGGGATAGGGAATATAATTCAGAAAATTATATATTTTTGAAGATTCAAAAAGAAAGAGGGCTTACAAAGAGAGGGGTAGCATAAAAATGAATAGCTTACTGATTATTAATTGGCTGGCTGCCATTGCTGTTATTGCTTATGCAGGATATTTGTTTGTATATCTTATACGGACGAGAATGGCCTACATACAATTAGGAAAAAAAATTGAGTTTGACCGTCGTTTTAAAGAGCGTTGGGATCTCCTTAAGGTCAATGTTTTCGGTCAGAAAAAGCTGCTGAAAGATAAGAAAAGCGGCATCATTCACGTTATGTTCTTTTACGGGTTTATTCTTGTCCAATTTGGAGCAATTGACTTCGTTTGGAAAGGACTCGCACCAGGATCACATCTTCCACTTGGACCACTATACCCTGCATTTACATTCTTCCAGGAAATTGTCACACTTGTTATTTTAATTGCAGTATTTTGGGCTTTTCATAGACGTTATGTAGAAAAGCTTGTTCGTTTAAAACGTAACTTCAAATCAGGTCTTGTTCTTATTTTTATCGGTGGTTTAATGATTTCTGTGCTACTTGGTAACGGTATGGGACTTATATGGCATGGCGAGGAGCTTTCATGGAGTGAACCAATTGCTTCTGCAATCGCTTACGTTTTTAGCGGGATAAATGAAACCGTAGCCATTTCAGTGTTCTATTTTTCTTGGTGGGTGCATTTACTAATTTTGTTAACGTTTTTAGTGTATGTTCCACAATCTAAACATGCGCATTTAATTGCAGGACCAGCTAATGTATTCTTCGGTCGTCTTTCAAACCCAGGGAAGCTTGAAAAGATTGATTTTGAAGATGAAACGCAAGAAACATTTGGTGTTGGTAAAATTGAAGACTTTAGACAAAATCAACTTATTGACTTATACGCTTGTGTAGAGTGTGGCCGTTGTACAAATATGTGTCCGGCAACAGGAACAGGAAAAATGTTATCACCGATGGACTTAATTTTAAAACTTCGCGATCATTTAACTGATAAAGGAGCTGCGGTAACATCAAAAGCACCTTGGGTTCCAGTAGTTGCCTTCAATAATACACAAGGAAATCAGTTAGCGATGATGGCAGCTGGAAAAGGGCAACAAGAATCAGCGTCTACAACGCTCGCTTACGATCCGAGTTTAATCGGAGATGTTATTACAGAAGAAGAGATTTGGGCATGTACAACGTGTCGTAACTGTGAAGATCAATGCCCAGTTATGAATGAGCATGTTGACAAAATTATTGACTTACGTCGATATCTCGTTTTGACTGAAGGGAAAATGGACGCGGAAGCACAACGCGCGATGACAAATATCGAGCGTCAAGGAAATCCGTGGGGGCTGAACCGTAAAGAGCGTGAAACATGGCGCCAAGGTGATGACGAAGTAACAGTTCCAACTGTAAAAGAAAAATCAAAAGCTGGGGAGGAATTCGAGTATTTATTCTGGGTTGGTTCAATGGGATCATACGACAATCGTAGTCAGAAGATTGCGATATCGTTTGCGAAGTTAATGAACGAAGCAGGCATTTCATTCGCAATTCTCGGTAATAAAGAAAAGAATTCTGGAGATACACCACGCCGCCTTGGAAATGAATTTGTATTCCAAGAGATGGCGACAAAGAATATCGAAGAATTTGAAAAGGCAGGAGTGAAGAAAATCGTTACGATTGATCCTCATGCTTATAACACATTTAAAAATGAGTATCCGGACTTTGGCTTGCAAGCAGAAGTCTATCATCATACAGAATTGTTAGCTCAGTGGGTGAAAGAAGGGCGCTTAAAGCCTGTTCACGCTATTGAAGAAACAGTTACGTACCATGATTCCTGTTATTTAGGAAGATACAATGAAGTGTATGAAGCGCCACGTGACATTTTGAAAGCGATTCCTGGAGTGAATCTTGTAGAAATGGCACGTAACCGTGAAACGGGAATGTGCTGTGGCGCAGGTGGTGGCTTAATGTGGATGGAAGAAACAACAGGTTCACGTATTAACGTTGCTCGTACAGAACAAGCATTAGCTGTACAGCCATCCATTATCGGTACAGGTTGTCCATATTGCTTAACGATGATCAGTGATGGAACGAAAGCGAAAGAGGTAGAAGAGAAGGTTCAAACTCTTGATGTGACAGAGATTTTAGAACGATCTGTTATCGGACAGAAAAAAGAAGCGATGTAGTTTGTAAGAATGTATACAACTTTAGAAAGAGGTGCAATGATTGCACCTCTTCTCAACGTAGGGATACCGAGCGAGCGCTCAGTGTTAAAAAATGAAATGGGGGAAAGAAACATGAATAAAACAGTTATTTTAAGTGCTGCAAGAACACCAGTTGGAAAATTTGGAGGATCTTTAAAAGATGTAAAAGCGACGGAACTTGGAGGAATTGCAATTAAAGCAGCGCTTGAAAGAGCAAATGTTGAGGCTAGTGATGTTGAAGAAGTTATATTTGGAACGGTTATTCAAGGTGGACAGGGGCAAATTCCATCGCGCCAAGCTGCGAGGGCTGCTGGAATCCCATGGGAAGTGCAGACGGAAACAGTGAATAAAGTTTGTGCATCAGGACTTCGTGCGGTTACGTTGGCGGATCAGATTATTCGTACTGGCGATCAATCACTAATTGTAGCTGGCGGTATGGAGTCGATGAGTAACAGTCCTTACATTTTACGCGGAGCAAGATGGGGATACAGAATGGGCAATAACGAAGTTGTTGATTTAAACGTTGCTGACGGTTTAACATGCGCATTTTCAGGTACACACATGGGCGTTTATGGCGGAGAAGTTGCGAAGGAAGATGGAATTTCTCGCGAAGCGCAAGATGAATGGGCATATCGTAGCCATCAGCGTGCGGTTTCAGCGCATAAAGAAGGGCGTTTTGAAGAGGAAATCGTGCCAGTAACGATTCCGCAAAGAAAAGGCGATCCTATTGTCGTTGCAAAGGATGAGGCGCCACGTGAAGATACAACGATTGAAAAGTTAGCAAAGTTAAAACCTGTATTTGATAAGACAGCGACGGTGACAGCTGGTAATGCGCCGGGACTAAATGATGGTGGTGCCGCACTTGTATTAATGAGCGAAGACAGAGCGAAGCAAGAAGGAAGAAAGCCATTAGCGACAATTTTGGCACATACAGCAATTGCAGTGGAATCTAAAGATTTCCCAAGAACGCCAGGTTATGCAATTAACGCATTGCTTGAAAAAACAGGAAAGAAAATTGAAGACATCGATTTATTCGAGATTAATGAAGCATTTGCAGCGGTAGCAATTGCAAGTACAGAAATCGCAGGAATTGATCCGGAAAAATTGAATGTAAATGGCGGCGCGGTAGCGATGGGACATCCAATTGGAGCAAGCGGAGCGCGCATTATCGTTACACTAATCCATGCACTTAAGCAGCGCGGCGGCGGAATTGGAATTGCTTCGATTTGTAGCGGTGGCGGTCAAGGGGACGCAGTGATGATTGAAGTTCACTAATTAAAGTTCGAGGGTATAAAATTTATTAACAATTAAGGGGGAAGAAAAAATGGGTGTACAAAACATTGTTGTAATTGGTGCAGGGCAAATGGGATCAGGAATTGCACAAGTATGTGCAATGGCAGGATATGACGTGAAGGTACAAGATTTAAAGCAAGAGCAATTAGATAGAGGAATGGCTATCATTACGAAAAACTTAGCGCGCCAAGTAGAAAAAGGACGCATGAAGGAAGAAGAGAAGGAAGCGACATTAAATCGTCTTACAGTAACGCTTGATTTAGATTGTGTGAAAGAAGCGGATCTTATTATTGAAGCAGCTGTTGAGAAAATGGATATTAAAAAGAAAATCTTTGCGAATCTAGATGAAATTGCTCCAGAACACGCAATTTTAGCGACGAATACGTCATCTCTGCCAATTACAGAAATTGCAGCGGTAACGAAGCGTCCGGAAAAAGTAATCGGTATGCACTTTATGAATCCAGTCCCAGTTATGAAGCTTGTTGAGATTATTCGTGGTTTGGCTACCGATGATGCGGTATATGAAGCAATTGAAGATATTACGAAAAAAATTGGGAAAGTACCAGTTGAAGTGAATGATTTCCCAGGTTTTGTATCAAACCGCATTTTACTACCGATGATTAACGAAGCAATTTATACGTTATATGAAGGTGTAGCGACGAAAGAAGCAATTGATGAAGTCATGAAGCTTGGTATGAACCATCCGATGGGGCCTTTGACACTCGCTGATTTTATCGGTTTAGATACGTGTTTATACATTATGGAAGTGTTGCATGAAGGATTAGGAGATAGTAAATATCGCCCATGTCCATTATTACGTAAGTATGTGAATGCAGGATGGTTAGGGCGTAAAACAGGTCGTGGATTCTACGTTTACGAATAAATGTCCCCTTTGTTACAACATAGTGGTCTTACCAAATTATTTAAAGGATATATAGCAAATGGAGGCGGAATATATGAACTTTCGTTTTAATGAAGAGCAGCAAATGATGAGGAAAATGGTTCGGGATTTTGCACAGAAGGAAATAGCTCCCTTTGTTCCTAGTATGGAACAAGGGGTGTTCCCGAAAGAGATTTTGCAAAAGATGGGTGAGCTTGGATTAATGGGTATTCCAGCGCCTGCAAAATACGGCGGGGCAGAAATGGACTTTATTTCTTACATTCTAGCAATTGAGGAAATCTCAAAGGTAAGTGCAACAGTTGGTGTAATTTTAGCTGTACATACGTCAGTTGGAATGAATCCGATTTTATATTTTGGAACAGAAGAACAGAAGAAAAAATATGTCTCTAAACTTGCAACCGGGGAATATTTAGGTGCATTTGCTTTAACAGAGCCAAATGCAGGATCAGATGCAGGGAGTTTGAAATCAAGAGCTGTGAAAAAAGGTGATCATTATATTATTAATGGATCGAAAGTGTTTATTACAAATGGTGGTGAAGCAAGTACATACATTGTATTCGCTTCTACAAATCCAGAGGCAGGAAAAAGTGGTATTTCTGCATTTATAGTAGAGAAAGATACACCTGGTTTAATCATTGGAAAAGATGAACATAAGATGGGACTTCTCGGTTCTCGTACAGTACAACTTACTTTTGAAGATATGAAAGTGCCAGCTGAGAATTTACTTGGGGAAGAAGGACAAGGATTCAAAGTGGCGATGGCGAATTTAGATGTTGGGCGAATTGGAATCGGTGCGCAGGCGTTAGGAATTGCTGAAGCGGCGCTTGGCTGTGCAATTGATTATGCGAAAGAACGTGAGCAATTCGGAAAACCAATTGCGGCGCAGCAAGGGATTGGCTTCAAGCTTGCAGATATGGCAACAAGTGTCGAGGCAGCAAGGTTACTCGTATATAGAGCGGCATCTCTTAGGGCACAAGGATTACCATGCGGTAAAGAAGCATCTATTGCGAAATTATTTGCTTCTAAGACAGCGGTTGAAGTCGCGATTGAGGCGGTGCAAGTATTTGGTGGTTACGGTTATACGAAAGACTATCCAGTAGAACGATTTTTCCGTGATGCGAAAATCACGCAAATATATGAAGGAACAAGTGAAATACAGAAACTTGTTATTAGCCGTGCTTTATAAAAGGGCGAGGGGGAGACGGAGATGCATTTTAAACTATCAGAAGAACATGAAATGATAAGAAAAATGGTTCGAGATTTTGCTAAAAATGAAGTGGCACCAACAGCAGCTGAGCGTGATGAAGAAGAGCGATTTGATCGAGAGTTATTTGATCAAATGGCAGAGCTTGGTTTAACTGGTATTCCATGGCCTGAAGAGTACGGTGGAATTGGAAGCGATTACTTAGCATACGTAATCGCTATTGAAGAATTATCTCGCGTTTGTGCTTCAACAGGTGTAACACTGTCTGCGCATACTTCACTTGCGGGATGGCCAATTTTTAAATTTGGGACGGAAGAGCAAAAGCAAAAGTTTTTACGGCCGATGGCTGAAGGGAAGAAAATTGGTGCATACGGCTTAACGGAACCAGGATCTGGATCGGATGCTGGTGGAATGAAGACAATCGCAAAGAGAGATGGCGATCATTATATTTTAAATGGATCAAAAATTTTCATTACAAATGGCGGTATTGCTGATATTTATGTTGTTTTTGCGCTAACTGATCCTGAATCGAAGCAGCGCGGTACGAGTGCATTTATTGTAGAAAGTGATACACCGGGATTTTCAGTTGGGAAGAAGGAGAGCAAGCTAGGGATTCGCTCTTCACCAACGACTGAAATTATGTTTGAAGATTGCCGTATTCCTGTAGAGAATCTACTTGGAGGAGAGGGGCAAGGGTTTAAAGTTGCGATGCAAACATTAGATGGAGGTCGTAACGGTATTGCGGCGCAAGCGGTTGGTATTGCACAAGGGGCTTTAGATGCTTCTGTAGAATATGCAAGGGAGCGCCATCAGTTTGGAAAACCAATTGCGGCGCAGCAAGGGATTGGCTTTAAACTTGCGGATATGGCAACAGATGTAGAAGCAGCACGCCTTTTAACATATCAAGCGGCTTGGCTTGAATCAGAAGGGCTTCCGTATGGAAAAGAATCAGCGATGTCAAAAGTATTTGCAGGAGATACAGCGATGAAGGTGACGACTGAAGCGGTGCAAGTATTTGGTGGTTACGGTTATACGAAAGATTATCCAGTAGAGCGTTATATGCGAGATGCAAAGATTACACAAATATATGAAGGAACACAAGAGATTCAGAGGCTTGTAATTTCTCGTATGTTAACGAAGTAGGAACGAAAGCGTAGGTATTTTCCTACGCTTTTTCCTTCCAAAAAATAATAGAGAGAGGTGAAGGGAATGGTTAAACATAATGTGCATGCATCGGTGAAAGATGAAAAATTAGTTGCGTTAAGACGTGAACAAATGATTAAAGGTGCGGTGCAACTGTTTAAACAAAAAGGATTTCCGCGTACAACAACGAGAGAGATTGCAAAAGCGGCTGGGTTTAGTATAGGGACACTTTATGAGTACATTCGTACCAAAGATGATGTTTTATATTTAGTTTGTGATAGTATATATGAACATGTAAAAGAAAGATTAGAGGAAGTAGTGTGTACAGAAAAAGGGAGTATAGAAAGTTTAAAGATAGCAATAACGAATTACTTTAAAGTGATGGACGAATTACAGGAAGAAGTATTGATAATGTATCAAGAGGTACGCTTTTTACCGAAAGAATCACTTCCGTATGTATTAGAAAAGGAGTTTCAAATGGTAGGAATGTTCGAGAATATTTTAGAACAGTGTACGGAAAATGGAACATTTACATTAAATAAAAAAGAAATACAGCTTCTTGCGCATAATATTTTTATACAAGGACAGATGTGGGGATTTAGACGCTGGGCGCTGCAAAAACTGTATACGCTCGAAGAATATACAGAAATGCAAATTAGGTATGTATTGCAAGGGGCCCATATGCTTCCGAAATAAGGAACAGACAAATTATAATTTTACTACCCTATAAAAGTTTCCCGTTTTTTTTTGTAGCATATTTGTGCGACTTTTGTTTATAATGAATAGTATGGATTTTTTTAAGCAGGCCGTTATATATAAGGTTATATTTGATGAAAGGAAGTGCCGCATAAGTGGATTTTAAGCAATATTCACCAGAAGAGCTAAAAGAATGTTCAATGATTGAAGTTGTACATAGCGTTTTAGGGGATAAAAAACAAGCAACGACATTCAACGAGTTGGTTCAAGAAATCGCTCAAGTGCTGGGACTATCTCAAGAGCAAGTTAATGCGAAAATCGCACAATTTTATACAGACTTAAACATCGATGGACGTTTCATTAATTTAGGAGAAAATCGTTGGGGACTACGCAGCTGGTACCCATATGAGCAAATTGATGAAGAAATCTTGCCTCAACCAAAACCGAAGAAGAAACGTAAAGTTGAAGAAGACGGTTTTGACGACTACATTGAAGAAGACGAAGATGACTTCGACGATGCAGACGTAAGTGAAGAAGAAGACGATGTAGAAGATTTGGACAAGGTTCTTGAAGAAGAAGACGGAGATGACGACGATCTTGATGATTTAGACGAAGATGACGACGACTTCGCTGAAGAAGAACTTGAGTATGATGAAACTGAAGAAGAAGAAGAGGAAGAACTGTAGTTCTTGACTTTTCATTATCGTCCATGTAGAATCATTTTTGGGCTCTTTAAAAAAGGACGATAATACTTTTAAAGTGTAAATATAAAAGAAAATTGCTCCCTACTTATTACTTTTTGTGATGAGGGGAGCAATTTTCTTTTTTGTTTTTTGTTTAGAAAATAAAAAGAGTCTAACAATAAGATGGATACAGTGTTATCTACATACGTTGCGCTTTGCAACGGTGATTATATAACAGCAAAATAGAAGGGAGCTTTTTCATGACTAAGTATATTTTTGTAACAGGCGGTGTAGTATCGTCTTTAGGAAAAGGTATTACAGCAGCATCTCTTGGAAGACTTTTAAAAAATCGTGGTTTAAACGTAACGATTCAAAAGTTTGATCCATACATTAACGTAGACCCAGGGACTATGAGCCCATACCAACACGGTGAGGTATTCGTAACAGATGATGGCGCAGAAACTGACTTAGACCTTGGTCACTATGAGCGTTTCATCGACATTAACTTAAACAAATACAGCAACGTAACAACAGGTAAAATTTACTCTTCAGTTCTTCAAAAAGAGCGTCGCGGTGAATATTTAGGAGGAACAGTTCAAGTTATTCCTCATATTACTAACGAAATTAAAGAACGCGTATATCGTTCTGGTCGTGAAACAAATGCGGATGTTGTTATTACAGAAATCGGTGGAACTGTTGGTGACATCGAGTCTCTACCATTCTTAGAAGCAATCCGTCAAATTAAGAGCGACATCGGTCGTGACAATGTAATGTACATTCACTGTACGTTAATCCCGTACTTAAAAGCAGCGGGTGAAATGAAGACAAAACCAACACAACATAGTGTTAAAGAACTTCGTAGCTTAGGTATTCAACCAAACATTATCGTTGTTCGTACAGAAATGCCTGTTTCTCAAGATATGAAAGACAAGCTTGCATTATTCTGTGACATCGATACAAAAGCAGTTATCGAAGCTCGCGATGCAGATACTTTATATGCGGTTCCATTATCTCTTCAAGAACAAAACATGGACCAAATCGTTTGTGACCACTTAAAATTAGACAATCCAGCTGCAGATATGACAGAGTGGACTGCGCTAGTTAACAAAGTGCGTAATCTTTCTAAGAAAACAAAAATCGCTCTTGTTGGTAAATATGTAGAACTTCAAGATGCTTATATTTCTGTTGTAGAAGCACTTCGTCATGCTGGTTACTCATTCGACACAGATGTAGAAGTAAAATGGGTAAATGCTGAGCACGTAACAGCAGAAAACGTAAAAGAATTAGTTGGCGATACAGATGGTATCCTTGTACCAGGTGGCTTCGGCGATCGTGGTGTAGAAGGTAAAATCGTTGCGATTCAATATGCTCGTGAAAACAAAGTTCCATTCTTAGGAATTTGCTTAGGTATGCAACTTGCATCAATCGAATTCGCACGTAATGTATTAGGTTTAGAAGGTGCTAACTCTTCTGAAATCAACCCTGACACACCATATGCAATCATCGACTTATTACCAGAACAAAAAGATGTAGAGGACCTAGGTGGTACACTTCGTCTTGGTCTATACCCATGTAAGCTTGCTGAAGAAACAAATGCTTACAATGCTTATAATGAGCCGGTTGTATATGAGCGTCATCGTCATCGTTATGAGTTCAACAACCAGTTCCGTCCTGATATGGAAAAAGAAGGATTTGTATTCTCTGGTACAAGCCCAGACGGCCGTCTAGTTGAAATCATTGAATTAAAAGACCACCCTTGGTTCGTGGCAGCACAGTTCCACCCAGAACTTGTTTCTCGTCCAAACCGTCCACAACCATTGTTCCATGACTTCGTAAGAGCTTCTATTACGAATAAAGAGAGCAAGTAATAAAAAAAGCGCCTGAAATAAGGCGCTTTTTTTTAATATTCATTTAACATTTCATCGATTGTAAATTTGATTCCGTGATAAGCAAATAAAGCTACTATTAAACTTGGGAATCCGTAGCGATTACCTTCATCGTCTGGAATAAGACCTTTTAACAGTTTTGTATCAATATGTACGTCTGTATATCGTTCGAGTGATTCCGTACCTTCTTGAAGAGCAGAAATGCCGACAATAGAGTGTCCCTCTTCTTGTAGTTTTTTTGCAATTTCTACAACCGCTTCATCTGTTGAAAAACGGCTAATAAGAAGTACACGATCCGCAGAGGTTACTTCTGCTTCTTTACCATTTTCAAATAAGCGTTTTGCTTGCTTCATTGGTTCAGCACCGAATAGTGCCTCGGCAACAACGCCTTCCATTTCATTTGTACCATGTAAATAAATGAAACCATCGCCAACTAGTGCTTGAGCAAGTAAACGAGCACTATCTTCTATATTCATTTCTTCTTTTTGAGAAACTCTGGAGAAATAACCACTTAATTGAGTTGAAAAAATTTTTAACATAATGTTACTCCCTTCGTACGTGTTTGCCGGCTTTCATTATAGTTTATTTTTTTAGAAAGGTGAAATCGTAGGGTAGCATAACAAAATAGGAAACGGTAAAATAAGAAAGAATAGGAAGGAATTTGCCAAAGAATAGCGAAAATAAATCGTTAAGATATAAGAAGCTTTAAATCTTGTACTTACACAGAAAGGTTGGGAATTATGGAAGGTAAAATTTTAATCGTTGATGATCAATATGGGATTCGTGTGCTATTACATGAAGTGTTCCAAAAAGAAGGTTATCAGACATTCCAAGCAGCAAATGGATTTCAAGCTTTAGATATCGTGAAAAAAGATAATCCAGATTTAGTAGTGTTAGATATGAAAATTCCAGGCATGGATGGTATAGAGATTTTAAAGCATGTAAAAGAAATTGATGAGAGTATTAAAGTAATTTTAATGACTGCTTATGGAGAGCTTGATATGATCCAAGAAGCAAAAGATTTAGGTGCTTTAATGCATTTTGCTAAACCATTTGATATTGATGAAATTCGTCAAGCTGTGAGAAATGAGCTCGCTGTAGAGGCGTAAAAATGAATTTTTTATAAAAAATATGGAAAAAAGCGTTTACATGGACTATTGTGCAGGTGAATACGGTTGAGTTTTTGAGTACAAGTTGTTATCCTATTGAGTGTAGAAAAAAGTCCGGTATGTAGATATACATATTTTACCTTATTCTGGTCATACTACCAGCGATAAGAACTTATCGGATACAAAAAACGTTTTTTAGGAGGATTCACCATGCCTTTAGTTTCTATGAAAGAAATGCTAAACAAAGCACTAGAAGGAAAATACGCAGTTGGTCAATTCAACATGAACAACTTAGAGTGGACTCAAGCTATCTTAGCTGCTGCGGAAGAAGAAAAATCTCCTGTAATCCTAGGTGTATCTGAGGGTGCAGCTCGTCATATGACTGGTTTCAAAACAGTTGTAGCTATGGTTAAAGCTTTAATCGAAGAAATGAACATCACTGTTCCTGTAGCGATTCACCTTGATCATGGTTCAAGCTTCGAAAAATGTAAAGAAGCAATCGATGCAGGTTTCACATCTGTAATGATCGACGCTTCTCACCACCCATTCGAAGAAAACGTTGAAACTACTAAACAAGTAGTAGAATACGCACACGCTCGTAACGTATCTGTTGAAGCTGAGCTTGGAACAGTTGGCGGACAAGAAGACGACGTAATCGCTGAAGGCGTAATTTACGCTGACCCAGCAGAGTGTAAGCACCTTGTTGAAGCAACAGGTATCGATTGCCTAGCTCCAGCTTTAGGTTCTGTACACGGTCCTTACAAAGGTGAGCCTAACTTAGGATTCGCTGAAATGGAACAAGTTCGTGACTTCACTGGCGTACCTTTAGTATTACATGGTGGTACTGGTATCCCAACTGCTGATATCGAAAAAGCTATCTCTTTAGGTACTTCAAAAATCAACGTAAACACTGAGAACCAAATCGAGTTTACAAAAGCTGTTCGTGAAGTATTAAACAAAGACCAAGAAGTTTACGATCCTCGTAAATTTATCGGACCTGGCCGCGACGCTATCAAAGCAACTGTTATTGGTAAAATTCGCGAATTCGGTTCTAACGGTAAAGCGTAAGAATAAAATTCCGTTTTGGAAACCGTCTAGTCTTTTAGACGGTTTCCTTTCGTTGTATAATGAAAGCGTGAACAAGTCTAAAGATTTTATCATTTTTGTCTTTAAATAGAAAATAATGTGCATAGTCCTATTAATAAATGTGATAACGTATCTAAATTGATAAAGTACATTCGATGAATAGTTGATCTTTATCTATTCGTGCTACAGGAGAAATGAAGATAATGGTTTCCTATTTATTGAGTTTTGGGATGGAAAGAGTAATTGAGATTCTTAAGGGGAGCTTTCTATAAAAAGATAGAAAGTAAATACATTCACAAGAAGGGAGCTCAATATGGAAAAATTGCTAATTGAAGGCGGAAGAGCTTTAAATGGAACAATTCGAGTAAGTGGTGCAAAGAACAGTGCCGTTGCATTAATTCCAGCGACAATTTTAGCAGATACTCCAGTAACTATTGGTGGTGTCCCTAATATTTCGGACGTGAAAATGTTAGGAGACTTACTAGAGGAAATTGGAGGGAAAGTAACTTATGGACAGGAGGAAGAAATGGTAGTCGATCCTTCTAACATGGTTGCAATGCCTTTGCCAAATGGAAAAGTGAAAAAATTGCGCGCTTCTTATTATTTAATGGGTGCAATGCTTGGCCGTTTTAAAAAAGCTGTTATTGGGCTTCCGGGTGGATGTCATTTAGGCCCGAGGCCGATTGATCAGCATATTAAAGGGTTTGAAGCGCTAGGTGCACATGTTACGAATGAACAAGGTGCCATCTATTTAAGAGCAGATGAGCTACGCGGGGCACGTATTTATTTAGATGTTGTTAGTGTAGGAGCTACAATTAATATTATGCTAGCAGCTGTACGAGCAAAAGGTAGAACTGTTATTGAAAATGCAGCGAAAGAGCCTGAGATCATTGATGTAGCTACATTGTTAACAAGCATGGGAGCACGTATTAAAGGTGCTGGTACTGATGTAATCCGAATAGATGGTGTTGACTCTTTACATGGTTGTCACCATACTATCATCCCAGATCGTATTGAAGCTGGTACGTATATGATTCTAGGAGCTGCATCAGGAGGAGAAGTAACGGTTGATAACGTTATTCCTCAGCATTTAGAATCAGTTACTGCAAAGCTAAGAGAAGCTGGTGTTCAAGTTGAAACGAACGATGATCAAATTACGGTGAACGGTAATAGAAAGTTAAAAGTAGTTGATATCAAAACGCTTGTATATCCAGGTTTTCCAACGGATTTACAACAGCCGTTTACGACGCTTTTAACAAAGGCGCACGGGACGGGAGTTGTAACAGATACAATTTACGGTGCCCGTTTCAAACACATTGATGAATTACGTCGTATGAATGCTCAAATTAAAGTAGAGGGTCGTTCGGCAATTGTAACTGGTCCTGTATTATTGCAAGGTGCAAAAGTGAAGGCGAGTGATTTACGAGCAGGAGCGGCACTTGTTATTGCAGGATTAATGGCAGATGGAATTACAGAAGTAACAGGACTTGAGCATATTGATCGAGGTTATGAGAATATAGTGGACAAGCTTAAAGGGCTTGGAGCAAACATTTGGCGAGAACAAATGACAAAGCAAGAAATTGAAGAAATGAAGAACGCATAAGTGATACTTCCGCAAGGGGGAAGCGAAGCATCACTACTTGCGGAAGTACACTTTATAGAAAAACACGATTCACAAAATACGGCAGAAATATAAAGACTTAAAGGAGAGGGATTATCGTGGAAAGAAGTTTATCTATGGAGTTAGTACGTGTAACAGAGGCTGCAGCTTTATCATCAGCGCGTTGGATGGGGCGCGGGAAAAAGGATGAGGCAGACGGTGCAGCAACATCAGCTATGCGTGATGTATTTGATACAATTCCGATGAAAGGTACAGTTGTAATTGGTGAAGGTGAGATGGATGAAGCACCAATGCTATATATCGGAGAGAAATTAGGTACAGGATATGGACCACGTGTAGACGTTGCGGTTGATCCTTTAGAAGGGACAAACATCGTAGCAGCTGGTGGCTGGAATGCTCTTGCTGTTATTGCAATTGCAGACCACGGTAATTTGTTACATGCCCCTGACATGTACATGGATAAAATCGCGGTTGGCCCAGAAGCAGTTGGGGCGGTCGACATTGATGCGCCTATTATTGATAACTTACGTGCAGTTGCGAAAGCGAAAAATAAAGATATTGAAGATGTTGTAGCGACAGTTTTAAATCGTCCACGTCATCAAGAAATTATCGAAGAAATTCGTAAAGCTGGTGCGCGCATTAAATTGATTAATGATGGAGATGTAGCTGGAGCGATTAATACAGCGTTTGATCGTACAGGTGTAGATATTTTATTTGGATCTGGTGGAGCACCTGAAGGTGTATTAGCAGCAGTTGCTTTAAAATGTTTAGGTGGAGAAATTCACGGAAAACTATTGCCACAAAACGAAGCTGAATTAGCACGTTGTAAAAAAATGGGCATAGAAGACATTAATCGTATCCTTCGCATGGAGGACTTAGTAAAAGGTGACGATGCAATCTTTGCAGCAACAGGCGTAACAGATGGAGAACTATTACGCGGTGTTCAATTTAAAGGTAGCGTAGGAACAACGCAATCCCTTGTTATGCGCGCAAAATCAGGCACAGTTCGCTTCGTGGATGGACGTCATAGCTTGAATAAAAAACCAAACTTGGTTATTAAATAAAAAGCGTAAGCAGCTCGTTCAGAATGGGAGGGGGATGGAGCTTCTGACGTAGAGGCGCTTTTTGCCTCGTAGGAAGAAGTGAAGCCACCGACCATTCTAGCTGCTGAAGCTGGATTAAATAAAAAGTGCAAGCGGCTCGCTCAGAAAGGTTAAAATGGTCGACTTTTCTAACTATCGGAGCTGGAACTAAATTAAATAAGAAGCGAAGACAAATTTTCTTGTCTTCGCTTCTTGTATTTGTGTTCCAACGTATTGATTAAAACTAGATAAAAGGGTTACAATAGTGAATATTACCCTACTTGAACTTATTGCCTTTCATTATTAATTATTTGCCTTCCGTATTTTTTCCCTTTACCCATGAAAAAAGAGAATAACGTTAAAGTGTGGTGTCTGAATGAATTTGTCAATTGCAGCATTAGAAAACATGAAATTAAAAGAGTTATACGAGCTTGCGAAAGAATTTAAGATTTCGTATTATAGCAAATTAACGAAAAAAGAGTTAATTTTTTCTATTTTGAAAGCTCGAGCAGAAAAAGAAGGTTTCTTTTTCATGGAAGGCGTATTAGAAATTATTCAATCAGAAGGATTTGGATTCCTACGTCCTATAAACTATTCTCCAAGCTCAGAAGATATTTATATCTCAGCTTCGCAAATTCGTCGTTTCGATTTACGTAATGGAGATAAGGTTTCTGGTAAAGTACGACCTCCGAAAGAAAATGAACGCTATTTTGGGTTATTACAAGTTGAAGCTGTAAACGGAGATGATCCAGATTCAGCAAAAGAGCGTGTGCATTTCCCTGCATTAACACCATTATACCCAGATCGCCAAATGAAATTGGAAACGGAACCTAAAAAGTTACCGACACGCATCATGGATTTAATCGCACCAGTTGGATTTGGACAACGTGGTTTAATTGTTGCGCCTCCAAAGGCTGGTAAAACAAGTCTATTAAAAGAAATCGCGCATAGTGTTACAACAAATCATCCGGAAGCAGAATTGATTGTACTTTTAATTGATGAGCGTCCAGAGGAAGTAACAGACATTGAACGTTCTGTTAAAGGAGATGTTGTAAGTTCTACTTTTGATGAAGTGCCAGAAAATCATATTAAAGTAGCTGAGCTTGTGTTAGAACGTGCGATGCGTCTTGTAGAGCACAAGAAAGATGTTATCATTTTAATGGATAGTATTACCCGTTTAGCTCGAGCTTACAACCTCGTTATTCCACCAAGTGGTAGAACATTATCAGGTGGTATCGATCCAGCTGCCTTCCATAGACCGAAGCGTTTCTTTGGAGCTGCGCGTAATATTGAAGAAGGCGGTAGCTTAACAATTTTAGCAACAGCCCTTGTTGATACAGGATCACGTATGGACGATGTTATTTACGAGGAATTTAAAGGAACTGGAAATATGGAACTTCACTTAGATCGTTCATTAGCTGAACGTCGTATCTTCCCGGCGATCGATATTCGTCGTTCTGGTACACGTAAAGAAGATCTATTAATTCCAAAAGAACATTTAGACAAGTTATGGGGCATTCGTAAAACAATGCGTGATACACCAGACTTTGTTGAAAGTTTCTTACGTAAGCTTCGTCAAACGAAGACAAATGAAGAGTTTTTACAAAACATTGTTGCAGACTCAAAAAGGTATGTAACAACTAAGTAAAGGGAAAAAATCAGGACTCGCTTATTTTATAGTAAGCGAGTTTTTTATGCTGTTTAGGTGATATTAAAGAGAGAAATAAGTGAGAGAACCTTAGCCAGTCAGAGCTAAACGAGCCGTCTACACTTTTAAGTTAATATCCAGCTCCAGCGGCTAGAATCTCCGGTCATTTCACTCTCTCGCTCGAAGCAAAAAGCGCTTCAAGGTCGAGAGTTCCAATGCCCTGCGATTCTGAACGAGCCGCTTCTGCTTTTAAATGATATCCAGTTCCGGTGGCTAGCTCTTCGCATCTAAGAACCTTCCGCCCGAAAGGTAAAAAGCACCTTTAGGGCGAAAGAACCTTAGCTGGTCAGAGCTGAGCGAGCCACCTCCACTTTCAATTTAATATCCAGCTCCAGCGGCTAGAATGGTCGGTGGCTTCGCGTCTTCCTACGAGGCAAAAAGCGCCTCTACGTCAGAAGCTCCATCCCCCTCCCATTCTGAACGAGCCGCTTGCGCTTTTAAAATTAAAAAGACAAAAACAGGTAGTTGCAAAATGAAGTTAGCCTTGTTATAATTTCATCATATGTGTTTCATCAATATAGTTGTGTATGCAGCTGAAGATGAAAAACTCTGTTTCGAAAATGATTCAGGGCGGAAGGAGATGAAAAGAATGAAAGCAGGAATTCACCCAGATTACAAGAAAGTTGTATTCATGGACACAAACACAGGCTTCAAATTCTTAAGCGGATCTACTAAAGGATCTAACGAAACTGTTGAGTGGGAAGATGGTAACACTTATCCATTACTAAAAGTTGAGATCAGTTCTGATTCTCACCCATTCTACACTGGACGTCAGAAGTTTGCTACTGCAGACGGACGCGTTGACCGCTTCAATAAGAAATACGGTCTTAAGTAATAAAAACATAAAACAGGCAAGTGTATGTATTCGCTTGTCTGTTTTTTTTGCGAAAATATTATACCTTTACCCTACTTTTAACTGAAAAGTAGATGAAAGGAGAGCTTCATGTACTTAATAAATCAAAATGGCTGGATTGAAGTGATTTGCGGTAGTATGTTTTCTGGCAAGTCAGAAGAGCTAATCCGCCGTGTGCGCCGTACGCAATTTGCAAAACAACATGCAATTGTATTTAAACCATGTATTGATAATCGATATAGTGAAGAAGATGTAGTATCACATAACGGATTAAAGGTAAAAGCAGTTCCTGTTTCAGCTTCAAAAGATATATTTGAACATATTACAGAAGAGCTGGATGTTATTGCAATCGATGAGGTGCAATTTTTTGATGGGGACATTGTGGAAGTGGTGCAAGTATTGGCAAATCGTGGCTATCGTGTCATTGTAGCTGGTTTAGACCAAGATTTCCGTGGTCTACCATTTGGACAAGTTCCTCAGCTGATGGCGATTGCTGAACATGTGACAAAACTACAAGCAGTATGTTCTGTATGTGGATCTCCAGCAAGTCGTACACAACGATTAATTGATGGAGAACCAGCGGCATTTGATGATCCAATTATTTTAGTTGGAGCTTCAGAATCGTATGAACCGCGTTGTCGTCATTGTCATGCAGTACCTGCAAACAAAGATAAGTAAAACTCGCTGCGCAAGGCGGGTTTTTTTCAAAATAGAGAGAATGAGTGGTGTGATCCGCTTACGCTTTTAAATATATCTAGTTCTGGTGGCTAGCTCTTCGCATCTAAGAACCTTCCGCCCAAAAGGTAAAAAGCACCTTTAGGTCGAAAGAACCTTAGCTGATCAGAGCTGAAAGAGCCACCGCCACTTTTAAATATATTATCTAGCTTCAGCGGCTAGAATCTCCGGCGATTTCACTCTCTCGCTTGAAGCAAAAAGCGCTTCAAGGTCGAGAGTTGAAAGTGGCCTGCGATTCTGAAAGAGCCGCTTGTGCTTTTAAATATATCTAGTTCTGGTGGCTAGCTCTTCGCATCTAAGAACCTTTCGCCCAAAAGGTAAAAAGCACCTTTAGGTCGAAAGAACCTTAGCTGGTCAGAGCTGAAAGAGCCACCGCCACTTTTAAATATAATTTGCGTTTTTTTGAGTAAGTACCATATACTATTTGTATTAGATACTAGGATGTAGAGGTGAATGATGTGTTAGATCGTTTGCAAGCTGTAGAAAATCGTTATGAGAAGTTAAATGAATTGTTAAGTGATCCAGCGATTATTAGTGATTCAAATAAGCTTCGTGAATATTCAAAGGAACAGTCTGATATACAGGAAACGGTAGAGGTGTATCGTGAGTATAAGGATGTTCGTGAGCAATTAAAAGATGCCAAAGCAATGTTAGAAGATAAGTTAGACGCAGAAATGCGTGAAATGGTAAAAGAAGAAGTTTCTGAGTTAGAATCACAAGATAAAACATTATCAGAGCGTCTGAAAATTTTACTTGTTCCAAAAGACCCTAATGATGATAAGAACGTTATCGTTGAGGTTCGTGGAGCTGCTGGTGGAGACGAGGCAGCTTTATTTGCTGGTGACTTATACCGTATGTATAGCCGTTACGCTGAGGTACAGGGCTGGAAAACGGAGATTATTGAGGCTAGCTATACAGAGTTAGGTGGATATAAAGAGATTATCTTTATGATTAATGGTAAAGGTGCTTTCGCGAAGCTGAAATTCGAGAATGGTGCTCACCGTGTACAACGTGTTCCTGAAACGGAATCTGGTGGACGTATTCATACATCTACAGCAACTGTAGCTGTATTACCAGAGGCAGAAGAAGTAGAAATTGATATTCATGAGAAAGATGTTCGTGTTGATACATTCGCTTCTAGTGGACCTGGTGGACAGAGCGTTAATACAACGATGTCAGCGGTGCGTTTAACGCATTTACCGACTGGTGTAGTTGTATCTTGTCAGGATGAGAAATCACAGATCAAGAATAAAGAAAAAGCGATGAAAGTATTACGCGCACGTGTTTATGATAAGTTTAGACAAGAAGCGCAAGCTGAGTATGATCAAAACCGTAAACAAGCTGTTGGTACGGGAGATCGTTCAGAGCGTATTCGTACGTATAACTTCCCGCAAAACCGTGTTACAGACCATCGAATCGGTTTAACGATTCAAAAGCTAGATCAAATCTTACAAGGTAAGTTAGACGATTTCATCAATGCCTTAGTGATGGAAGATCAGGCTCAAAAGATGGAGGCAGCTGAGTAATGCGTGTCTATGAAGCCCTGAAATGGGCTTCTTCTTTTTTACAAAAAAATGGACGAGATGAAAATGCGGGAGAAATTGTCCTTTGTCATGTATTAAAGGTGAACAGAACAGGATTACTTATGAATATGCGTGAAGAAATAACTGAGGATCAAGAGAAAAGCTTTACGGAGTTTATCCACAAGCATGTAGAAGGTATTCCTATTCAATATATGATTGGTTATGAAATGTTTTATGGACGGTCTTTCTTTGTGAATGAAGAAGTATTAATACCAAGACCGGAAACAGAAGAGCTTATAGTGGGAGTATTAGAAAGAATCGAGCGCCATTTTGGTGATGAGAAACTACATGTAGCAGATATAGGTACAGGTAGTGGAGCGATTTCTATTACGCTTGCTTTAGAAAATGAAAATCTTCATGTGTATACAGTAGATATTGCACAAGAGTCGATTGAAGTTGCAAAAGAAAATGCAAAAGCTTTAGGTGCAGAAGTAACGTTCTATCACGGTGATTTATTGTCACCATTTCATAAAACGGGTCAAAAGCTAGATGTTGTTGTTTCAAATCCTCCATATATACCGGAAGAGGATTGGCGTGGTCTTTCTCCTGTTGTGAAAGAGCATGAGCCGAAGAGAGCACTTGTTGGTGGTGAAGACGGATTAGATTTCTATCGCCGTTTTATGGAAGAATTGCCGAATGTGTTGCAGAAGAAAGCGATTGTGGCGTTTGAAATTGGAGTAGGACAAGGTGAGGATGTAAAAAGATTGTTACAACAAGCTTTTCCACATGCTCATGTTGAGGTTGTTTTCGATATTAACGGAAAAGATCGTATGGTATTTGCAGAGATGGAGTAAGGTTCACACCTTACTCTATTTTTTTATGGAAAAATTCATATAGATTTTGAATTTAATAGTTTAGAAAGATGAAAGTCTGTCCACACTGCTTGTAGAAGGGACGGTGGAGGAAATGAAAAAACAAGTTATTGCTTATCTTCTTATACTATTAATTGGTGCACAGTTACTTGTGCAGTTTGGATATATGAAAGCTGATGCGAAAGGGCCTTCAGTTATTCCGAAAGAGGCCGTTCGATTACGAATTTTAGCAAATAGTGATTCAGATAAAGACCAGGCATTAAAGCGTAAAGTGCGTGATGAAGTAAAAGCACAAATTGATGGGTGGGTAGCGGATTTAACTTCATTTGAAGAGGCACGCAAAGTAATTCAAAGTCATATTCCAGAAATCGAGAAAACGGTGGAAAATACGTTAAAAAGAGAAGGAAGTAAAGATTCATTTCAAGTGAAATTTAGTAAGAATGTAAAGTTTCCTACAAAGGTATACGGGAATTTTATTTATCCAGCAGGAGAATATGAAGCAGTATTAATCACAATTGGAGAAGGTGAAGGGGCGAACTGGTGGTGTGTATTATTTCCACCAATGTGTTTCTTAGATTTTTCGAGCGGGACAGCTGTAAGAAAAGAAGAGCACGTTGTGAAGGCGGAATCTCCTGAAGAGGAGCAGGTGAAACAACTAGATGAGGAAGTAATAGATAAAGAAGAGAAGAAAGTAGATAAGGTAAAAGAAACGAAAGCTGTAAAGCAGGAAGTAGTAAAAAAAGTAACAGCTTCTGAAAAGAAAGTAGTAAAAAATGAAACAAAAGTCGAAGAGCAGCCTGTAAGTAAAGAAGAAATAAAAACTGTGGAAAAAGTGGAGAAACCTGTGGAGAAAAAACAAGAAAAGCAAAATGAGTATGTAAAAGTAGAAGAGGAAGAAGAAAAGCCAGAAGTTAAATTGTTTATTGTAGAAGCTTTTACATCTTTATTCTCTAAATAGTACTATTAATAAATCCCTCTTCATATATAAAAATGAGGAGGGATTTATTATGAAGAAAGTGTATTTTGCTACGAAAGCAGATGTGGAAAGATTACATTCTTTTTTCGGACAAGCTAATAAAAAAGATGATAAAATAAATGAGTTGTACGCACAATTTATGATTTTGGAAGAGGCGGAAGAAATACGAGCTGTAATTGGTTATGAACGAAGTGGGGAAGATGTGCTTATTCGTTCTTGTTTATTCACACCTCATGTGGATAAACAGACTTTCTTATATTTTTTTGAAATGTTTTTGCAGTATATGAAAGAAAAAAGTGTTCAACAATTGTACTTACTAACAAATCATCCACAATCTGTACCGATCTTTCAGTTTTTTGACTTTTTTACTATAGAAAAGGATGAGGTTCCAGAGGGAATTCAACAACTAGAACATTTTTGTAAAAATATAAAAGAGCAGAATGCAATAATACTAAATTGTCAGCTATTCACAAAGTTATCCACGGATTAATTAGGTTTATCCACATTTTGTGGATAAACCTTGTTTGTCTTTTGGATAAATCTCATAGTAAACTAAAAATATACAAGTATTTAAGGGTAGAAAAGGACGTGGAAAAAAATGCATACAAACATGTGGGTTGTGGATAATGTTGTGGAAAGAAAAAAATATTATCCACAGTTACAAGAAGCAGCAAAATTATTAAGAGAAAATGAGGCGGTTGCTTTCCCTACGGAAACAGTATATGGGTTAGGTGCAAATGCGATGGATGATGAAGCAATCGCGAAAATTTTCGAAGCGAAAGGAAGACCGAGTGATAATCCACTCATTGTCCATATAGGTACAAAATCTCAGTTAGATGGGATTGTGAAAGAAATTCCACCAGTTGCCGAGAAGTTAATGGCGCATTTTTGGCCAGGACCATTAACAATTATTTTGCCGAGAAAAGAAGGGATTTCAGAGAAGGTGACGGCAGGACTTAATACGGTTGGAGTAAGAATGCCTGATCATCCAATTGCACTTGCTCTTATTGAAGAGGCGAATGTACCTGTTGCGGCACCAAGTGCGAATCGTTCAGGGCGTCCAAGTCCAACATTAGCTTCTCACGTATATGAAGATTTGAATGGTAAGATTGCAGGTATTGTTGATGGTGGTGCAACTGGAGTAGGCGTTGAATCAACTGTAATTGATTGTACAAGCGCGGTTCCAACAATATTACGTCCAGGTGGGATTACGAAAGAACAATTAGAAGCGGTGATAGGTACTGTTTCTTTAGATCCAGCTTTAAAGGATGAGAAGGAAAAACCGAAATCGCCTGGAATGAAATACACACATTATGCCCCGAAAGCACCACTTAGTATTGTTGAGGGCTCACGTGAGTTTATTCAGCATCTTGTGGATGAGAAAAAGGAAGAAGGATTTAAAGTAGGTGTATTAACGACAGAAGAGTATCAGCATGTATATAGTGCAGATGTTATATTATCTTGTGGTGTTAGAAGTGACTTAGCTAGTGTTGCGACTAAATTATATGATGTACTTAGAACATTTGATGCAAGTGAAGTGGATGTTATTTTTAGTGAGTCATTCCCTAATGAAGGAATAGGGAATGCAATTATGAATCGTTTAACAAAAGCGGCAGGACATCATATTATTATTGAATGATAAGGTAAGATTAGCAAACAGAATATTTCTCCTTGGATAAGCATATTGTGAAGTAGCACGTCCAAGGAGGGGCATGAATGACGTTTGAACAGCTAATACCTTTAATAATTATGGCATTCGCCTTAGGGATGGATGCGTTCTCGGTGAGTCTTGGTATGGGGATGATACCCCTAAAGTTAAGACAAATCCTGTATATTGGTATGACGATAGGGATATTTCATATTATTATGCCGTTTATAGGAATGGTACTAGGTCGTTTTTTATCAGAGAAGTATGGAGATATCGCACATTTTGCGGGTGCTATTTTATTAATCGGACTAGGGTTTTATATCGTATATTCGAGCATTTTACAAAATGAAGAGACTAGAACAGCCCCTATTGGAATTAGTTTATTCGTATTTGCATTTGGCGTCAGTATAGATAGTTTCTCAGTAGGACTTAGTCTTGGTATTTATGGAGCACAAACAATTATTACGATTTTACTTTTTGGATTTGTTAGCATGTTATTAGCGTGGATGGGTTTATTAATTGGGAGACATGCGAAAGATATGCTCGGTACATATGGTGAGATAGTAGGTGGTATCATTTTGGTTGGGTTTGGATTATATATCCTTTTTCCTATATAATTTTATGTAGGAGGGAATTATGAACAAGCTATTGGAATGGTATGTTAAATTTTTGACCTTCTATCCTCGATGGCTAAGAAGACTTATAATTTGGGGTATTATTTTGCAAATTTCGATGTTAGGTTGGATTAAGTTAATTCGTGAATGGTGAGATAGTTCCTTTCTGTGAATATTTTGTTTGTACTATATTTATTGCACTAAAAATTACAGATATAGAAAGGATGAGATGAATGACGAGATTGAAGCAAGTTTTTGGTATTATTATTAGTTTTTTTGTTTTTTGGTTTAGTATGCTCGGTGTACAAATGTTTGCTGAGTTTTTAGATATTGAGTCATTGAAATTTGTTGCGGGAAAGACTGAGGCGGCGCGTGCCTTTTACTCTCCGTACCCGTTTTTAATTGTTTTTCTTATCACATTGCTTTCCCTATACTTCTTCGTAATTAAGCTAGGGAAGCCGAAAAAAGAGAAAATGCCTACTTTAGAGGAAAAGAAGGAAGAATTACAATGATAAAATCCCCTGCTAAAAAGCAGGGGATTTTATATTTGAGTGATGGGAGGAATCTAGCCGCCTTGCTTTTAAATATATCCAGCTCCAGCGACAAGCTCTTCGCATGAAGCAAAAAGCGCTTCAAGGTCGAGAGCTTGAAGTGTCCTGCGATTCTGAACGAGCCGCTTCCGCTTTTAGATATTATCCAGTTCCAGGGGCCAGCTCTTCGCATCTAAGAACCTCCCGCACGAAAGGTAAAAAGCACCTTTTGTGCGAGAGAACCTTAGCTGGTCAGAGCTAAACGGGCCACTTCCACTTTTAAACTGGCCTAACCAATTCAAATTGTTCTCCTAATTTTGCATAGTTGTGTCCTGCTAGGCGGCTTATTGGTTTGAGTCCTTCGGCGTGAATGCGCCCTTTTTCATATAGATGTTCGGCAACGTGGAAACGAACGACGCGTCCAATTAGTAGATCACAAGCTGGTGAGTCTTCCGTTCCGCCAAGTGGAATTGCACGTTCTAATACGCATTCCATTCGAATATTTGCTTCTTTTACACCTGGAACAGAGATGACTTCACTTTCGATTGGTGTTAGTTTTGCTAGTTCAATTTCACTTTCATTTGGCGGGAGGTTAGCTGCTGTTTCGTTAATTGCTGCTACATATGATTCGTCAGAAATATGTACGACAAATTCTCCTTTTTCAATTGCGTTTCGGGAAGTGTCCTTTCTTTCTCCGGCTTTTCGTTGTACAGATACTGAGATAAGTGGTGGATTAGCAGCGACAATATTGAAATAACTATATGGTGCTCCGTTTAGTACGCCTTCTTTTGTTACAGAAGTAACGAATGCGACAGGACGAGGGATGATACTTCCAGTAAGTAATTTGTAATTATCTTTTTCAGTTTGTTCATTTGGATTAATGGATAACATGCTTGTAATCCCCTTTCTAAATATGAATACTTATTGTTTGTTTACAAGATAACGATGAGAAAATCCTGCTGGAAATAATATTTTGTTTCATAAAAAGAACTTACTTCAATTGTAATGAAGTAAGTTCTTTTTTCAAGAATCTCAAATTTGAGATAAAAATTAAAGTAAAACGTATGCGCCAGGTCCGATTAAAGCTACACCAACAGCGACAGCGATTAACATTAAGTTATATTCATATCCGTTTTGTGTTACCCAGTAACCATTTTTTCCGTGAACAGTGAAGATAGCCATTAACATTGTTCCAACGATAAATAATGAACCAACTACAATGAAAATACCTGATGCAAATAAGAAACCACCTAGTAATTCAGTTGCGCCAGCCATAAATGCCATAAATACACCAGGACGTAAACCGATTGACTCCATCCAGCCACCTGTTCCTTTTAAACCGTAACCGCCGAACCAACCAAATAATTTTTGAGCGCCATGACCCATGAATGTAATTCCTATAATAAGACGAATAATAAGTAGACCGAAATCCATCATTTTTAAAAACCTCCTAAAAGTTATTAACTTACCTTACGTAAGTAATAATAAAATAGTTACTTACTTTAGTCAAGTGGATTTTGAAAAAAGTTTGAATTAAATTTTACAAATTAACAACAAAAAATAAAATGTAGTAAAGACCTCTAGACAAGTTGGGCAAAAAAAGAGAAAATATGAATAGAAGTTAACTTCTAATTGTTATTCAGACAATCAGAATTGACTGGAATTTTGTGAAGCGCTACAATAAGAGTCTATTAGTAATGACGTAATTTATTTCGAAAGCGTTTTTACAGTATAATATTCGAAGTATGAAGTCTTACATGTATCCCGAGCTTTACTAGGGATTGCCCTATAAACTTTTAGGTAAATTATAAGGAGGACTATCCTATGTTTAAAAAATTATTCGGTCTTGGTTCAAAAACAAATGAAGAAACAATCGTAGCTCCATTAACTGGAGCAGTGAAAAATATTGAAGAAGTACCAGATCCAGTATTTGCTGGTCGTATGATGGGTGACGGTGTTGCAATCGATCCTACTGAAGGTGTAGTTGTATCTCCAGTTGATGGTGAAATCGTACAATTATTCCACACAAAACATGCTATCGGAATTAAAGCGAAAAACGGTACAGAAATTTTAATCCACGTTGGATTAGAAACTGTAAAAATGGAAGGCGAAGGTTTCGAAGCTCACGTTTCTGAAGGCCAAGCTGTAAAAGCTGGAGATAAATTAATCTCATTCGACTTAGAATTAATCCGTGAAAAAGCGAAAAGCACAATTACTCCAATTGTTATTACAAACACAGATGCAGCTGAGTCTATTAAGACAACTGTAGGCGTAGCAGCTACAAAAGGTTCAACAGAAGTAATGAAAGTTACAATGAAATAATTGCAATATAAGAGGAATCCGTTTCGTATGAAATGGATTCCTTATTTTTGTTGCATGTTCAGCATGTATGTTAAAATACTCTAGGCACTTGGAAATAGGGTTTCACATATATGTGGATAAGGCGCATTTTTCTTAGAAAAAATATAAGAGAAATGCGCCTTTTGTATATTCACATTTCTTTTGTTCTATTCTAATGTAAGTTATGATGAATGGTAAGAAATCGAATATAGGGGTGGGTTTGAATGAAACGAGTGTTATTTGTTTGTACTGGCAATACATGTCGTAGTCCAATGGCTGAGGCGTTGCTTCGTCATCACGGAGGAGATAAGTTTGAAGTGCAATCTGCTGGTGTTTTCGCCTATCCTGGGAGCGATGCATCGGTACATGCGAAGGAAGCTTTAGCTGAAAAAGGAATTTTAATTGATCATGCGGCGCAGCAAATAAATGAAACTTTGCTTGATTGGGCTGATATTGTCGTAACGATGACAGAAAACCATAAGCAAATTGTACTTGGGCATTATCCGAGCGTTGAAAAGAAATTAAATACGTTATATGGATTAACTGAAGGTATAGGCAAGGACATTTCAGATCCATTTGGAGGCTCGCTTTCTATTTATAAAGAAACGTTAGATGAGATGGAAAAACTTGTACAAACTTTACTGAAAAAACATTCAGTAGGTTGATGTTTCGTGTATAATACGATATTGGAGATCACTTCTTCCTATGTGAGGTAGCGAGTGTGAAATGAAGATAATTGATTGAAACTTTGGAGGGGTAAAAATGAAAGTAGTAATAGCATCTGATCACGGCGGTATGAATATCCGCAAAGAACTTGTAAGTTTATTAGAAGAGTTAAATATTGAATATATTGATTTAGGTTGTGAATGTGAAGCTGGTTCTGTTGATTACCCTGACTTTGCGTTTCCAGCAGCTGAAATGGTAGCGAATGGTGAAGTAGATCGTGGTATTTTAGTTTGTGGGACAGGCATTGGTATGTCAATCGCAGCAAACAAAGTAAATGGTATCCGTTGTGCGTTAGTTCATGATACTTTCAGCGCGAAAGCAACGAGAGAGCATAATGACACTAATATGCTAGCGATGGGTGAGCGTGTAATTGGTGCTGGTCTAGCGCGTGATATCGCGAAAATCTGGTTAACAACTGACTATGAAGGTGGTCGTCACGAAAACCGCGTAGGAAAAATTAAAACATACGAAACAAAGTAATAGATTCTAACTATCAGTAGTGTGAAATATAATTTGGTGAACCAACCTGTGAAAGGAAGAGGCGTAATGACAGAAATCGTAAAGGTAAGAGAACAGCTACAAATGTCGCTTTCTGATTTCCAAGAACAAGCTTCATTACAAAGCGGTCAAATTTTTGTAGTGGGTTGTAGCACGAGCGAAGTGCTAGGCGAAAGAATTGGAACATCAGGAACGATGGAAGTAGCAGAGGCGATTTTCTCTGAGTTAAAACAATTTCAAGAGCAAACAGGTATTGAATTAGCGTTTCAATGTTGTGAGCATTTAAACCGTGCTTTAGTAGTTGAGAGAGAAGTAGCGATAAAATATCAATTTGAAATTGTAACAGTTACGCCTGTTAGATCAGCAGGTGGTGCATTGGGGACATACGCGTATCACAATTTGAAAGATCCGGTAGTAGTTGAGTTTATTAAAGCTGATGCAGGAATGGATATTGGTGATACATTTATCGGTATGCATTTAAAGCATGTAGCTGTTCCGGTTCGTACAAGTGTGAAGGCAATTGGAAGTGCGCATGTAACGATGGCCAAAACACGTGGAAAACTAATTGGTGGAGCGCGTGCTGTCTATGCGGCAGTGGAAGAGACTATCACTTGCCGTTAAATATGAGAAATTAGGAAGTCATATAGTAACTGTTTATCATAAGATAAAAGGTATGTTGTCTGACTTTATAATAGAAGAAAGAAAAGACCGATTTTCGGTCTTTTTTTTCTTTTATGATATAGAAAGTCATGTTAGAATGTAGTTGAAAACATGAAGGTTCGAAAGAATTACAACCTGAATTTTCGTTTTTTCTGAATAAATAAGAAAAAACTGTTGGGAATCGATGTAATTCGTTCAGAAAAGGGGGATTTTGGTGGATCATTTAAAACGTCAAGATGAAAAGGTATTTGCTGCAATTGAGGCAGAACTAGGAAGACAGCGTTCAAAGATTGAGTTAATTGCTTCGGAAAACTTCGTAAGTGAAGCAGTAATGGAGGCACAAGGTTCTGTTTTAACGAATAAGTATGCTGAAGGATATCCTGGAAAACGTTACTATGGTGGCTGTGAACACGTAGACGTAGTAGAAGATATCGCACGTGATCGCGTGAAAGAAATTTTCGGCGCAGAGCACGTAAATGTTCAACCACACTCTGGTGCACAAGCGAACATGGCAGTATACTTTACGATTTTAGAGCAAGGCGATACAGTACTTGGTATGAACTTATCTCATGGTGGTCACTTAACACACGGAAGCCCTGTTAACTTCAGTGGAGTACAATATAATTTCGTAGAATATGGCGTGGATGCTGACTCTCACCGTATTAATTACGATGATGTATTAGCAAAAGCGAAAGAACATAAACCAAAATTAATCGTTGCAGGTGCAAGTGCATACCCTCGTGTTATCGATTTCAAGCGATTCCGTGAGATTGCAGATGAAGTGGGCGCTTATTTAATGGTTGATATGGCACATATCGCTGGTTTAGTAGCTGCTGGTTTACACCCAAATCCAGTACCACATGCACATTTCGTTACAACGACAACACATAAAACGTTACGTGGTCCGCGTGGTGGTATGATTTTATGTGAAGAGCAATTTGCAAAACAAATTGATAAATCAATCTTCCCTGGTATTCAAGGTGGTCCACTTATGCATGTAATCGCTGCAAAAGCTGTTGCATTTGGTGAAGCACTTCAAGATGATTTCAAAACATATGCACAAAATATCATTAACAATGCGAACCGCTTAGCTGAAGGTCTTCAAAAAGAAGGACTTACACTTGTTTCTGGCGGAACAGACAATCACTTAATCTTGATTGATGTTCGTAACTTAGAAATCACAGGTAAAGTAGCAGAGCACGTATTAGATGAAGTTGGTATTACAGTGAACAAAAATACAATTCCATTTGAAACAGCAAGCCCATTTGTAACAAGTGGTGTACGTATCGGTACAGCAGCTGTAACATCTCGTGGTTTCGGTTTAGAAGAAATGGATGAAATTGCGTCACTTATTGCTTATACATTAAAAAATCATGAAAATGAAGTTGCATTAGAAGAAGTACGTAAGCGTGTAGAAGCGTTAACTAGCAAATTCACAATGTATCCAAATCTATAATAGATTGAAGAAGACTGCCGAGACTTAATTGTTTTGGCGGTCTTTTTTGTGGACATATATTATTTTTAAAGTATGTATACAAATGATGAATAAATTTTGGCGATATAATGAAGGATACAGCTCCCATAATTGGTAAAGATACTAGATAGATTCATCGTAAAATCATGATTTTGCCAAATTTGCCCTTGAATATTAGTAGCGTTTTCTTTACAATCGTAAATAGTGTAAAAAGCGTGCAAACGCATGAATATCATCTAAAGGAGAGATTCACATGGGAAAACTGTATGTATTTGATCACCCGTTAATTCAACATAAGATTACATATATTCGCGATAAGAATACAGGTACGAAAGATTTTCGTGAATTAGTGGACGAAGTAGCAAGTTTAATGGCTTTCGAAATTACTCGCGACCTTCCACTTAAGGACATTGAAATTGAAACACCTGTAAGCAAAGCGACAACAAAAGTGATCGCTGGTAAAAAACTTGGTTTAATTCCGATTTTACGTGCAGGTTTAGGAATGGTTGATGGAATTCTGAAATTAATTCCAGCAGCAAAAGTAGGACACGTTGGTTTATACCGTGACCCTAAAACATTGCAACCGGTAGAATACTATGTGAAACTTCCAACGGATGTAGAAGAGCGTGACTTTATCGTACTAGATCCGATGCTAGCAACAGGTGGTTCTGCGGCTGAAGCAATTAACTCTCTGAAAAAGCGCGGTGCGAAACAAATTAAATTAATGTGTATCGTTGCAGCTCCAGAAGGGGTAAAAGTAGTACAAGAAGAACATCCTGATGTTGATATTTATGTAGCAGCATTAGATGAGAAATTAAATGACCACGGATATGTAGTACCAGGTCTTGGTGATGCTGGTGACCGTTTATTCGGAACGAAGTAAGACAACTGACGAGCAGGGGAGATTCCCCAGCTCGTCTTTTTTGTTGTAAGCAAGTAGGGGAGAGGATAAATATACATCGTATATACAACATAAGTTGCATACACCTCACATATAATATAGAAGTCTTACGTCTGAGGAACACTATATTATGGAAGAAAAGCGTTATATCTCGAAAATATAATAGTGACAAACTTGTGAACATTTCCTTCTATTATAAAGAGAAAACTGTTAGAAATTGCATATATGTAACCAGTATTTAGAAGGGGAACGTTTTCATTTTTGGGAGGAAATGCCTAATACTCAAATTTTTAGATTTTTTACGATTTCTCGTTGACACTGTTAATACCCTATTGTATGCTAACAACGGGGATAGATGGTAGGGCTTTCAGTGACAAAATTACATCTATTCCGTGACGAAAATGTAAACTTTTTGTTTTGTATAGGATTTATGCAAAAAAATGAGTTATTATTAACACATCGTGAATGAGGGTTACATATTGGAGGGATGAATCCTTGCAAAAAAACGATCGCAGCCATATAAAAGCTTATGCTTTAATGTCAGGTATTCTTGCTCAATTAGTCGGTTCTATTCTTGTTGGAATCTTTGGTGGGCAGTGGATTGATAATAAGGTTGGAACGTTTCCGTTGTTTCTTATTATAGGGTTATTACTCGGACTAGGAACAGGGGTATACGCAATGATTCGACTCATTCGACATTACTATTCGGGAGAGCAATGATGATAGACGTACATGGACTTGTCCAAAGACAAAAGAAATATATGTACTACTTGCTTGCGCTTCTAGTGCTAGGATGGGGATTTACCTCTTACAAGGATGTATTTCTTGGACTGATTATCGGGACGATTTTCAGTTTTCTTAGTTTGCGCATCATTGCACGTAGAACAGACAAGCTGCTAGATCGCGTAACAAATGGAGAAAACGTGAAGTTCAAGGCAACAGCGGTAAGTACATATTCAAGATTCGCCACGATTGGGTTATTAATTTTATTTGCAGCCAAATATCAAGAGTTAATCGCGATGTGGGGCCTAGGTGTAGGATTGCTGACAGGATACCTTGTCATGATCATAGATTTTCTTTATTTAGAGTATAAGAGCAGGGAAGAGAGGTGAATTACTAGTGGAACACGGTAAATTAGTTGAATTTCTAGGTTTAACGTTCGATTTGTCATCAGTTATGATGGTTACTGTAGCAGCAGTTATTGTTTTCTTAATCGCTGTTATCGGAACTCGCAGCTTAGCTCTTCGCCCAACCGGGATGCAAAACTTCATGGAATGGGTGTTTGACTTCGTGAAAGGGATTATCAATAGTACGATGGACTGGAAAACAGGTGGACGTTTCTTAACGCTTGGCGTTACGCTTATCATGTTTATCATCGTATCGAACTTCCTTGGTTTACCATTCATGTATTCAGCAACTGAAGCTGGCGAACATATTGCATGGTGGAGATCACCAACGTCTGATCCAGCAGTTACATTAACATTAGCCGTGATGGTAGTTACCCTCACCCATTATTATGGAATTAAGATGAAGGGTACGAAAGAGTACGTAAAAGGTTATTTCCAACCTATGAAATTCTTATTCCCATTAAAGGTTATTGAGGAGTTTGCTAACACATTAACGTTAGGTCTTCGTTTATTTGGTAACATTTATGCAGGTGAGATCTTATTAGGATTACTTGCTAAGTTGGGCGGAGCATCAGTCCTTGGGGCATTAGGTGCGCTTGTACCAATGTTAGCATGGATGGGATTCAGTGTATTCGTTGGATCAATCCAAGCATTTATTTTCGTTATGTTAACGATGGTTTATATGGCTCATAAAGTAAGCCATGACCATTAATATAATTTAAGTAAGAAAAAATTTATTTTTTTATAATACAAAGGAGGACAAATTAAATGAGTTTAGGTGTAATCGCAGCTGCAATTGCAATTGGTTTATCAGCATTAGGTGCAGGTATTGGTAACGGTCTTATCGTATCACGTACAATCGAAGGTGTTGCTCGTCAACCAGAATTAAAAGGCGCACTTCAAACAATTATGTTCATCGGGGTTGCTTTAGTTGAGGCACTTCCAATCATCGGTGTAGTTATTGCTTTCATCGTAATGAACAAATAAGGGAGACTCCCCTTACATAGATGGCGAAGAGTGTTTTTCCGAACTTTCTTCGCCATTGCTTTATGAATGAAACGTATGTCTTTTTTTTTCATATGATCAATTTAGATATTTTGAAGGGAGTGAATCCTTGTGCCAACTTTATTATTAGGTGCTGCCATTCCATTTGGAACGATTGCTTATACATTGTTCATTTTCTTACTTCTATTAGTAATGCTACGCAAATTTGCGTGGGGTCCTTTAATGGGAATTATGAAAGAACGTGAAGAGCATGTTACTAATGAAATCGACGCTGCAGAAAGAAGTAATGCTGAGGCGAAGAAGTTAGTAGAAGAACAACGTGAAATGTTAAAACAATCACGTGTTGAAGCACAAGAGTTAATCGAAAGAGCGAAAAAGCAAGCTGTAGATCAAAAAGATGTTATTGTTGCTGCTGCGAAAGAAGAAGCAGAATCAATTAAAGCATCTGCTGTACAAGAAATTCAACGCGAAAAAGAGCAAGCAATTGCTGCTTTACAAGAACAAGTTGCTTCTTTATCTGTTCAAATTGCTTCTAAAGTAATTGAAAAAGAATTAAAAGAAGAAGATCAAGTGAAGTTAATTCGCGATTATATTAAAGAAGTAGGAGAAGCGCGATGAGCAATGGGATTGTAGCAAAACGTTATGCTGTCGCTCTTTTTAAAATTGCTAAAGAAAAACACGTATTAGAAATGTTTGAAGAGGAATTACGCCTTGTACAAAACGTTTATGTAAAGAACGGAGAACTACATAGCTTTTTAACGCAACCGAACATTTCAAAGGAACAAAAGAAAACGTTTCTTGCAAACGTATTCGGATCTGTTTCTGAATCTATTTTAAATACGTTATATATTTTAATTGATAACAAACGCATTGATATCTTACCTGAAATTGCAGATGAATATGTTGTTCTTGCTAATGAAGAACGTAACGTAGCGGATGCAACTGTATATTCTACTCGTCTTCTATCAGAAGAAGAGAAGCTTAACATTGCTGAAGCATTTGCAAAGAGAACGGGAAAAGATGCAATTCGCGTGAAAAATGTTGTAGATGAAGATTTACTAGGCGGAATTAAAGTACGTATTGGAAATCGCATTTATGACGGAAGTTTACAAGG
The DNA here is from genome assembly GCF_041360755.1 of Bacillus sp. RCC_6_1. Lineage (NCBI taxonomy): Bacteria > Bacillati > Bacillota > Bacilli > Caryophanales > Bacillaceae > Bacillus > Bacillus sp. RCC_6_1. The sequence goes on along the minus strand of NZ_JBFUPV010000003.1, from coordinate 393,558 downwards.
AAAATTAGCACGTATTCAGCGTGAATTAATGAAGAATAGATAGGGGTGAAGCACATGAGCATCAGAGCTGAAGAAATTAGCGCACTGATAAAGCAACAAATCGAGAACTATCAGTCTGAAATCGAAGTTAGTGATGTTGGTACAGTTATCCAAGTTGGTGACGGTATCGCGCGTGCTCATGGTCTTGATAACGTTATGGCTGGTGAACTTGTAGAGTTCTCTAACGGCGTTATGGGACTAGCACAAAACTTAGAGGAAAACAACGTAGGTATTATCATTTTAGGACCTTACACAGAAATTCGTGAAGGTGACGAAGTTCGTCGTACTGGTCGCATCATGCAAGTACCGGTAGGAAAAGAACTAATTGGTCGTGTTGTAAACCCATTAGGTCAACCAGTTGATGGTTTAGGCCCAATCAATACAACAAACACTCGTCCAATCGAAAGTCCAGCACCAGGTGTAATGGATCGTAAATCTGTTCATGAGCCACTTCAAACAGGTATTAAAGCGATCGATGCTCTTGTACCAATTGGCCGTGGTCAACGTGAGTTAATCATCGGTGACCGTCAAACTGGTAAAACAGCGGTTGCACTTGATACAATCATTAACCAAAAAGATGAAGATATGATTTGTATCTATGTAGCAATTGGACAAAAAGAATCAACTGTACGTAACGTAGTAGAAACACTACGTAAGCACGGTGCATTAGAGTACACAATCGTTGTAACTGCATCTGCTTCTCAACCAGCTCCATTATTATACCTAGCTCCTTACGCTGGTGTAACAATGGGTGAAGAGTTCATGTACAATGGTAAACACGTATTAGTAGTATATGATGACTTATCAAAACAAGCAGCGGCTTACCGTGAGCTGTCATTACTATTACGTCGTCCTCCAGGTCGTGAAGCTTACCCAGGGGATGTATTCTACTTACATTCTCGCTTATTAGAGCGTGCAGCAAAATTAAGTGATGCAAAAGGCGGCGGTTCTTTAACTGCACTACCTTTCATCGAAACACAAGCAGGGGACGTATCAGCATACATCCCAACAAACGTAATTTCTATTACGGATGGACAAATCTTCTTACAATCTGACCTATTCTTCTCTGGCGTACGTCCAGCGATCGATGCGGGTACTTCTGTATCTCGTGTAGGTGGATCTGCTCAGATTAAAGCAATGAGTAAAGTATCAGGTACACTTCGTCTTGACCTTGCATCTTACCGTGAGTTAGAAGCGTTCGCTCAGTTCGGTTCTGACCTTGATAAAGCAACTCAAGCGAAATTAAACCGTGGTGCTCGTACTGTTGAGGTATTAAAACAAGGATTACACAAACCATTACGTGTAGAGAAACAAGTTATCATTCTTTACGCTTTAACACGTGGATTCCTAGATGATATCCCAGTAGTAGATATCACTCGTTTTGAAGAAGAATTCCATGCTTGGTTAGATTCTAATGCGACTGACTTATTAGAAGAAATCCGCACAACTAAGAAACTTGCGGATGACGACAAATTTGCAGCAGCAATCAATGGATTTAAAAAAGTATTTGTAGCTTCTGAATAATAAAAGCGGAAGCGGCTCGTTCTGAATGTGAGGGGGATGGAGCTTCTGACGAAGAGGCGGTGTTTGCCTCGTAGGAAGAAGTGAAGCCACCGAGCATTCAAGCCGCTGGAGCTAGATAGTATATATAAAAGGCATCTCGGGCTCTGAGATTGCTAAAGGTCATGTAAAGGAAAAGAGTAGGTGCACCTATTCTTTTCCTTCAATCATGAGCAAGAATATCTTGCAACGTAGATTAGGAAGAGGATTCTTACTAATCGTGCCAACTTCCGGAAAAAAGGTGGTGAAAACCTGTGGCATCTTTACGCGATATAAAAGCGAAGATTAACTCGACAAAGAAAACGAGTCAAATTACGAAAGCGATGGAGATGGTATCTGCATCTAAGTTAAACCGTGCAGAGCAAAATGCTAAATCTTTCGTTCCGTATATGGAAAAGATTCAAGAAGTAGTAGCGAGCATTGCGCAAGGAAGCAAAGGGATTAATCATCCAATGCTAAATGCGCGTCCTGTAAAGCGTACAGGATACATCGTTATTACGTCTGATCGCGGACTAGCAGGTGGTTATAACAGTAACGTATTACGTACAGTAAGTAACGTAATTCGTGAACGTCATAATATGGATTCAAACCAATATTCTATTATTGTGCTTGGACGACTAGGACGTGATTATTTAAAACGTCGCGGCTTTAACATTATTGATGAAGTAGTTGGATTATCTGACCACCCATCATTTACTGATATTAAAGACCTTGCTTCTCGAGCAATTGCGATGTTCGCAGATGGTGCTTATGATGAGCTGTACATCTACTACAACCATTACGTAAGTAAAATTTCACAAGAGGTAACGGAAAATAAAATTTTACCGCTTACTGATGTGGCGTCTGACAAACCGACGACAGCTTATGAATTCGAACCTTCTGAAGAAGAAATTTTAAAAGTACTATTGCCACAATACGCAGAAAGCTTAGTGTACGGTGCATTACTAGACGGTAAAGCAAGTGAACACGCAGCGCGTATGACAGCAATGAAGAGTGCTACAGACAACGCAATGGAAGTTATCGATTCACTTACACTTTCATTCAACCGTGCGCGTCAGGCAGCGATTACGCAAGAAATTACGGAAATCGTTGGTGGAGCAGCAGCGTTAGAATAGTATTAAAAGGCGGAAGCGGTTCGTTCAGAATGAGAGGGGGATGGAGCTTTTGACGTAGAGGCGATTTGTGCCTCGTAGGAAAAAGCGAAGCCACCGAACATTCTAACCGCTGGAGCTAGATTCAATAAAAAGCGGAAGCGGCTCTGTCAAAAGAGTCGCGTAAGCTATAAACCAATAAAAAATTAAAAGCTAGCTGCTCGTAGAAAGTTGGCTAATTAAAAGAAAGCTAGGAGGGAACCCGATGAATAAAGGGCGCGTTACGCAAATCATGGGTCCGGTTGTAGACGTTAAGTTTGATGGCGGAAAGCTACCAGAAATCTACAACGCCCTTACGGTAAAACAAAGCAACGAAAACGGAAGTATTAACTTAACATTTGAAGTTGCACTTCATTTAGGTGATGATACAGTTCGTACAGTTGCGATGTCTTCCACAGATGGACTTGTTCGTGGCACAGAAGTAGAAGATACTGGTAAACCAATCTCTGTACCAGTTGGTGATGTAACACTTGGTCGCGTATTTAACGTATTAGGTGATGCAATTGACTTAGATGGTGAGGTTCCTGCAGATGTACATCGTGATCCAATTCACCGTCAAGCACCTGCATTCGAAGAATTATCTACTAAAGTAGAAATTCTTGAAACTGGTATTAAAGTAGTAGACTTACTTGCTCCTTACATTAAGGGTGGTAAGATCGGCCTATTCGGTGGTGCCGGCGTAGGTAAAACAGTATTAATTCAGGAATTAATTAACAACATCGCACAAGAGCACGGTGGTATCTCTGTATTCGCTGGTGTAGGTGAGCGTACTCGTGAGGGTAATGACTTATACCACGAAATGAGCGATTCTGGCGTAATCAAGAAAACTGCGATGGTATTCGGACAAATGAACGAGCCACCTGGAGCACGTCAACGTGTTGCATTAACAGGTTTAACAATGGCTGAGCATTTCCGTGATGAGCAAGGACAAGACGTACTTCTGTTCATCGATAACATCTTCCGTTTCACGCAAGCGGGTTCTGAAGTATCTGCCCTTCTTGGTCGTATGCCATCTGCGGTAGGTTACCAACCAACACTTGCAACAGAAATGGGTCAATTACAAGAGCGTATTACATCTACAAATAAAGGGTCTATCACGTCTATCCAAGCGGTATATGTACCAGCCGATGACTATACTGACCCAGCACCAGCTACAACGTTCGCTCACTTAGATGCAACAACAAACTTAGAGCGTCGTTTAACGCAAATGGGTATTTACCCAGCCGTAGATCCATTAGCATCTACATCTCGTGCACTTTCTCCAGAAATCGTAGGAGAAGAACATTATGAAGTAGCTCGTCAAGTACAGCAAACTTTACAACGTTATAAAGAGCTTCAAGATATCATCGCTATCTTAGGTATGGATGAGTTATCTGAAGAAGATAAGTTAGTTGTACATCGTGCTCGTCGTATTCAATTCTTCTTATCTCAAAACTTCCACGTAGCTGAGCAGTTTACAGGTCAAAAAGGTTCTTACGTACCTGTAAAGAATACAGTTAGTGGTTTCAAAGAAATTCTAGAAGGAAAATATGATGACCTTCCAGAAGATGCATTCCGCTTAGTAGGTGGCATTGAAGAAGTTATTGAAAACGCGAAGAAAATGATGGCGTAAGGCCTTAGGAGGGACGAAGTATGAAGACATTTCCAGTCAGTATTGTAACTCCTGATGGACCGGTTTACGAAAAAGAAGTAGAAATGGTAAGTGTAAAAGCAGAGAGTGGGGAAATGGGGATCTTACCAGGTCACATTCCAACTGTTGCACCATTAAAAATTAGTGCAGTTCGTCTGAAAAATGGTGGACACACTGATTATGTAGCAGTAAGCGGTGGCTTTATCGAAGTTCGTCCAGATAAAGTGACTGTATTATCATCATCTGCTGAAGAAGCAAACCATATCGATATCCATCGCGCAAATGAAGCGAAGCGTCGCGCTGAGCAACGTCTGCAAGATAAACAAGCACATGTTGACTTTAAACGTGCAGAAATGGCATTACAACGTGCCGTGAACCGTTTAAACGTTTCCGATATGAAGTGAAAAAATCCGTAAGGGCTTTGCCTTTACGGATTTTTTTTGTGTATTTTATGGATAATTTTACAAAACTGGTATAATTATATTGATGCTTGTATAAGTAGAAGTGTACAACAATTTATATTTCATAAAGGGGATGAATCAATGATTGGTGAAATGAAGCGAGAAGCATTGTACTCTTTAAAGGGAAAATGGGGACTAGGTGTTGGATCAACAATTTTATATTTTATTTTAAGTTATGTCGTTTCGATGGCTGCAATGCTTATACTATTAATTCCAGGAATTATTATATTTCTCTCAGTTGCAAGCTTAACGGGATCATTTGAAGAGGAAACGATGTCAATTGGAGCAGGTATTACCTTTGGAATTTTTTATTGCATTATAATAATTTTGAGTAACGCATCGTATGGGATCACGTCATATGGTTATACAAATGTATTTTTACAGATTAGTAAACGAGAAGATGCTAAAGTAGATTACTTATTTGAAGGATTTCGTGGCTTTAAAAGAATGATGAAAACAATGTGGGCAATGCTTGCGATTTTGTTATATACAGGTACATGGATTCCGATGCTGTTAATAGGCTTATTTGCATTGTTAGGTGAAGAAGGGAATACGTCATTTGCAATAGCTTTCTTCGTACTATTAGCAATTTCAATTGTTGGTATGATTGTGATGTATTTTTCTTATGCACTGACGTACTATGTGATGATTGAAAATCCAGAATATAGTGTTTCGCAGGCGATGAAGGAAAGTAAGAATCTTATGAAGGGTCATAAGTTAGATTTGTTTCTTTTATGGCTGAGCTTCATAGGATGGGCTATTTTAGCGCTTCTTACTTTTGGAATAGGATTTCTTTGGTTTAGTCCGTATATGAGTACGACGACAGCACACTTTTATCGCTATATTTCAAAAGGTGAATTTCAATAGGAACATGCTATACTAATAGAATTATTGTGTATAGGAGGCGAGGCTACGCATGATTAGTGATTTAAAAGGAGAAGCACTAGATTCATTAGAAGGGAAATGGGGATTAGCTGTTGGAGCTACACTACTCATTTCAATTCTTATCACGGCTTTTAGTTTTAGTGTTGATTGGGGATTTTCTTTAATTTTCGGTTGGCAAAAAACAAATGGTTCACTTTCAACGAATATTCTTACATTTTTTGTTACTGGACCGTTAACTTTAGGTGGATATTACCTTGGTTTAAATATCCTTCGTGAAAAGCAAGCTAGTATTGGTAATATATTCATTTGGTTTTCAGAGGGAAAGAGATTTCTAAAATCATTTTTATTATATTTATTAGTAAATCTTTATCTTTTCTTATGGACGTTATTGTTCATTATTCCAGGTATTATTAAATCATTTTCTTATGCGATGACATACTTTATTATAAACGATCATCCTGAGTATTCACTGAACCAAGCTATTACAGAAAGTCGTCGTATGATGGATGGACATAAGATGGAGTATTTCATTTTATGTTTAAGTTTTATTGGCTGGTTTATATTAAGTTGTATTACATTAGGAATTGGATTCCTGTGGTTAATTCCATATTTCTATACGACATCTGCAGCTTTTTACGAAGAGATCGCAGAAGAATATTATGAGAAAAATATTTAGCATTATAAAATCCCCAGTATGAATTATTTGTTCATACTGGGGGTTTTTTGTAGAAATTTTATAAACTGATTACTAGTAAGTGGTTTACTGAAATAGTAACCTTGCATATATTTACAGTTATGTTTTTGCAGAAACTTAAGCTGTTTTTCGGTTTCAATTCCTTCGGCAACGACTGAAAGATTTAAAGTATTTGCGAGGGAAAGTATTGTAGAAACGATGGCTCGTTCTTCAGGACGATGATCAGCTAATTGTGTAAATTCTCTCGGTACTTTTAATGTGTCGATTGGAAAAATTGATAAATAAGCAAGAGAAGAATACCCAGTACCGAAGTCATCAATGGAAGTTTGGATACCGTATTCTTTTAATTGCTTCAGTCTCAATAACGTTTCTTTCTCGTCAATCATTGCAATTCTTTCTGTTAACTCAAGTGTTACATATTTTGGATCGACTTGCACGTCGTTTAATATTTGTGAAATGTTTTCGATTAATTGATCTTGCCGGAATTCTTTTGCGGATAAATTAACACTTATTTTTAAATTTTGGTAGCCAAAGGTATGCCATATTTTTAATTGGAGACAAGCTTCTTGTAATACCCAATGTCCAAGTGGGACTACTTGTGGCGTCTCTTCTACAATTGGAATAAACTCACATGGTGAAATGTCACCTAATAGTGGGTGTTTCCAACGTATTAAAGCTTCAGCACCGATAATTTTATTTGTTGTCGTATCAATTTGTGGTTGATAAACGAGATAAAATTCTTTGTTTACTAAAGCGATTGGCAAATCTTTTTCAATTCGAGCTTTTCGTTCCATTTTTTTATATAGTTCTTTCGTGTAAAGAGAGCTACCGTTTTTTCCTTTATTCTTTGCTTCGTACATGGCCATATCAGCATGCTGCAAAATGGATAGCGCATCTTCACCTGCTTCAGGATATATTGCAATTCCGATGCTCGGTGAGATTTGTAAATGTTGATTTTCGATTTCAAATGGCTCATTCATGGCCGCTACAATCCTATCAGCTATTTTTTGGACATCTGGCTTTTTTTTGTAATTCTCGATAAGGATTGTGAACTCATCCCCAGCTAGCCGCGCGAGTTTCATATTTGATGTTGCTATTCTTTCGAGCCTTTTTGCTACTGCGATGAGCAATAGGTCTCCTACTCGATGACCGAGGGTATCATTAATAACTTTAAAACGGTCTAGGTCGAGAAACATAACAGCAAAAGGCTTTTTCGATATTTTTGCTCGTGCAATTGCCTGTTCTAAATGTTGATGAAATGCACGTCGATTTGCAAGCTCTGTTAAAGTATCATGGTATGCTAGGAAATTAATTTGTTCTTGTTGTTGTTTGCTTTCCGTAATATCTTTAATCATTAAATAAACCCCAGAAATTTTCTCCTTTAAAAAGATCGGTACGGCGGTAACGTGCAAGTAGTAAGTATCTCTGTTTTTATGGTACGCCCGTATTTCTAAAGAGATAGAATACCCCTTTTTCACGCGATGAAAGGCGTTAATCATTTCTTCTAAATCTTCTTCGTATATGAGTGAATAGTAAGGCTGGTTTAATAATTCATTCGTTTGATAACCGAGTAAAGTAGTACCAGCGTTATTTACTTTGAGAAAATTACCGTACAAATCTAATGTGAAGATTGGATCTGGATGATGCTCGTATAAAGATTTAAACATTTGTTGATTATGATAGAGTTCATTTTTCTGTTCTACTAAATCTTCTGTACGTAGTTTAATTTGTTTCTCGAGTTCTGAGTTGAATTGCATTTGAGCTAGCAATAAGATTTTATTTTGTTTTCGAACTAAACTATGACGTATGAGCACGAAAGAGAAAGTTATTATAAGTCCGATTACTATAATAGGCGCAAAAACGTATTCAACTAATATGAAAACAATAAGCATTACTACCGAAATATACGGTAATGATAATCGGATTGATTCACCAATTTTAGGTGTTAGTAGTACTTGTTCTTGTTTTTCAGGCTTTTTTGTATGGAGAATACAGGCGATTGCTACTAGTACTAAGGTTACTTGATAGAAAGGAGTAACTGTAAACATAGAATACTCTGGTATGAAGTATTTTATATACGCATAAATCGCATCTGTAGTAGCATATAAAATTAAAGCACTGCCAAGAAGTGCACCGACCTTTTTAGGTAATAAGGATAGTGGTTTGAATAAAAGGTTGATTCCTATTAAGAGAAAGAGTAAATCAGCCATTGGATAGGTAAGTTGAACAAATATGTCGATATAGGATGTTGTAAAGATATGAATAGTTCGTTCAATAAGTAAGTAGTAACTTAAAGTAAATTGGGCTGTAACGATAATACAAATATCACATAGCATAAAAAGTTTTTCTAATAAATCTCGGTTATAAATGATTTCGTATAGAAAGGCAAACGTAAAGCTAACTAAAAAAAGTAAGTAAAAAAAGTCAGATGGATCAACGAACGTATAGAAGTCCTTTACAATTAAACGCTGATAGGCAACGACTATATCACCGATAAAATAAGAGAGAGCTCCAACAGATAATATGATCCAAAATAAACGAGATAGCCCTTCTTTCATGTTTGAAAAATAAAGTATATAACTACAAGCGATAATATCAATTAATAGGGTACTCGTTCCGATTAATAGCTGAAAAGAAAATGAGTATTCATATAGAAAAGGCATCGCTACATAGTGAAGCGTTATAGACAGCAATACAATGCTTATAAGAATACTTACATGTGTTTGTTTTTTCATTTATATCACCTACGGTTTCTTGAAAAGCATATATAAGTTTTATATTTATTTTGCACAATTATAGTAAGTTGTAAAGGTAGATTTTAATAATTCTTGTTTCTGCCTCCCAACATATCGACATAGGAATTTGAAGTTTGCTATAATGATTAGAATAGTTGCATTATTTAGAAAAATTTAAAAATAATAATTACTGCAACTAGGACATATTGTTTACTATGTGAACTTGTTCTTAATTTAGGGGGGAGGGTTTCACAATGGCAAGTGTATATGAAAATAGTTATATGATCGTTTTGATTTTCTTGCTATTAGGTATATTGCTGCCGGTAGTGGCTCTTACATTAGGAAGGATGCTGCGCCCAAATAAACCAAGTGCAGCAAAGGCGACGACGTATGAGAGTGGAATTGAGCCTTTTCATGATGCAAATATTCGGTTTCATGCTCGTTATTATATTTTCGCTTTATTGTTTGTGATCTTTGATGTAGAAACTTTATTTTTATATCCTTGGGCTGTTGCGTATGACAAGCTAGGTTTATTTGCATTAATTGAAATGCTCATCTTTGTTGTAATGTTGCTAGTTGGATTAGCGTATGCTTGGAAAAAGAAGGTGTTACAATGGTTATAAATTTTGAGGAATTACATCCAAATGAGCGAGCAGAATTAGAACGAAATATCTTTTTTTCTACATTGGAACAGTTGAAAGGATGGGCGAGGAGCAATTCTTTATGGCCGATGACATTCGGACTGGCGTGCTGTGCAATTGAAATGATGGGAGTAGGTTCATCACATTATGATTTAGATCGATTTGGGTCATTTTTTCGGACTTCACCAAGGCAATCGGACGTCATGATTGTATCGGGAACGGTAACGAAGAAGATGGCCCCTATTGTTCGGCGCTTATATGATCAAATGCCCGAACCGAAATGGGTTATTGCGATGGGATCTTGTGCGACAGCAGGTGGTCCGTATGTAAATTCATATGCTGTTGTGAAAGGTGTAGACCAAATTGTACCAGTTGATGTGTATATTCCTGGTTGTCCCCCAAATCCAGCTGCTTTAATTTATGGAATTAATAAATTAAAAGAAAAAATTCGTTACGAAGCAAAGACCGGGAAGCAGGTGACGAATAAATGAGCAATCCAAATAAAGATTTAGAGGAGCTGAAAAAAGAAGCAGCTAGGCGTGCAAAAGAAGAAGCGAGAAAACGCCTTGTAGCGAAACACGAGGCGGAAATAAGTGAGCTTGAGGAAGAAGATCATGAAAAAGAGAAAGCGCTACCAAAAAACGATGATATTACTATAGAAGAAGCAAAACGACGTGCAGCAGCGGCTGCAAAAGCAAAAGCGGCAGCGTTAGCGAAGCAGAAAAGAGAAGGAACCGAAGAAGTGACGGAAGAAGAAAAAGCGAAAGCCAAGGCGAAGGCAGCAGCGGCTGCAAAAGCAAAAGCGGCGGCGTTAGCGAAGCAGAAAAGAGAAGGAATAGAAGAAGTAACGGAAGAAGAAAAAGCGAAAGCCAAGGCGAAGGCAGCAGCGGCTGCAAAAGCAAAAGTGGCGGCGTTAGCGAAGCAGAAAAGAGAAGGAATAGAAGAAGTAACGGAAGAAGAAAAAGCGAAAGCCAAGGCAAAAGCGGCGGCGTTAGCGAAGCAGAAAAGAGAAGGGACAGAAGAAGTAACGGAAGAAGAAAAAGCGAAAGCCAAGGCGAAGGCGGTGGCAGCTGCCAAGGCAAAAGCGGCAGCATTGGCGAAGCAGAAAGCCTCGCAAGGTGATGGGGATTCGGGAGATGAAAAGGCAAAGGCAATTGCAGCGGCAAAAGCGAAAGCAGCAGCGGCTGCAAGAGCGAAGACAAAGGGGGCTGAAGGTAAGAAAGAGGATGAGCCGAAGCAGGAAGAACTGTCCGTAAATCAGCCGTATTTAAATCAGTATGTTGAGGCTATTAGGGAGAAGTTAGGAGAGGGTGCATTAGTAGATTCCTACATTAATAAACTGTCAAAGGATGTGCCAACTCTTGTGGTGGATCCCGAAAAATATTATGAAGTGATGGAGTCACTGCGATTCCATGAGGGACTTGCTTTTGATTATATGTCAGAGCTACATGCGACGGATTTTGTGACACATATGGAAGTGTATGTTCATTTGTTTTCATATAGTAAGAAACAATCGGTAGCGGTGAAGGTAAAGCTAGACCGGGAAACGCCGCAAGTCGAATCTGTGACAGCGCTTTGGAAAGGGGCTGACTGGCCGGAGCGAGAAGCATACGATTTGCTCGGCATTATATTTAAAGGGCATCCGAATTTAACACGTATTTTAATGCCAGAGGATTGGGTAGGATATCCGCTTAGAAAAGACTATGAACCGTATGATGTGGAGGTGTAGCTATGATCCGCACGGAAGAGATGCTTTTGAATGTAGGACCTCAGCATCCGAGTACACATGGTGTGTTCAGGCTCGTAATTAAGATTGACGGGGAAATTATTAAAGAAGCTACACCTGTTATTGGGTATTTACATCGCGGGACGGAAAAGATCGCTGAGAGCTTACAGTATACGCAAATTATCCCTTATACAGATCGAATGGACTATTTATCAGCTATGACGAATAATTACGTCATTTGCCATGCTGTAGAGACGATGATGGGGCTTGAAATTCCAGAGCGTGCCGAATACTTGCGAGTACTTGCGATGGAGCTAGGAAGAATTGCCAGCCATCTCGTTTGGTGGGGGACGAATCTTCTTGATATAGGAGCGGTTAGCCCGTTTTTGTACGCGTTTCGTGAACGAGAGATGATTATAAATTTATTAAATGAATTATGCGGGGCACGGCTTACTTTTAACTATATGAGAGTTGGTGGTGTGAAGTGGGATGCGCCAGATGGTTGGATTGAAAAGGTGGAAGAGTTTGTTCCGTATATGAGAGAGCAACTGGCAGGTTATCATGATCTTGTTAGCGGTAATGAGATTTTCTTAAATCGTGTGAAAGGCGTTGGTATATATAGCGCGGAAGAAGCGATTTCGTATTCTTTAAGCGGAGCAAATTTGCGGTGCACTGGAGTAAACTGGGATCTTCGCAAAGATGAGCCGTATTCGATTTATGATCGTTTTGATTTTGATATTCCTGTTGGAAGCGTGGGAGATGCTTGGGATCGCTACGTTTGCCGAATGCAAGAAATCGAGGAGTCTTTAAAGATTGTTGAGCAAGCGGTTCAGCAGTTCCCGAAAGATGGAGCTGTGCTGGCAAAAGTACCAAAAATTATTAAGGCACCTAAGGGAGAAGCATTTGTACGTATCGAATCGCCGCGCGGAGAGATTGGGTGTTATATCGCTAGTGACGGAAAGAAAGAGCCGTACCGTTTGAAGTTTCGTAGGCCATCTTTTTATAACTTGCAAATTTTACCAAAGTTATTGAAAGGTGAAAACATCGCTAATTTAATTACGATTTTAGGTGGAGTTGATATTGTACTTGGGGAGGTTGATGGCTAATGATTGAGACGCTCTTACAATCACCTTCAAGCTGGACGAATTTCTTCATTTTTTTCGGATTAGCGGTACTTCTACTATTTGCAGTCCTTGGCTTCGTTACATATGGAATCTTGGCAGAACGGAAAGTGATGGGGTTTATGCAAGGGCGGATTGGCCCAAACCAGGTTGGAGGCCGATTTGGTTTACTGCAAACGGTAGCTGATGTTTTAAAACTATTATTGAAAGAAGATAGTATTCCGAAAGCAGCAGATAAACCGCTGTTTATATTAGCACCTGTCATTGCATTTGCACCAGCATTTATGGTGCTTGCAGTTATCCCGTTCACTGATAAATTTCAATTTGCAGATATTGGAGTTGGGCTACTTTATTATATTGCTGTTTCCGGTATTACGACGATAGGTGTTGTAACTGGGGGATGGGCATCGAATAATAAATATTCCCTTTTAGGAGGAATGCGTGCGGCGGCGCAAATGATTTCTTATGAGATTCCGCTCGTAATGAGTGTAATTGGTATCGTTTTGCTAGCTGGTAGTCTGAATTTAAATGAGATTGTAGCGGCGCAGGAGAAGGTTTGGTACATTTTCGTACAGCCAATTGGCTTCGTCGTTTTCTTAATCGCAGCAGTTGCAGAGTTAAATAGAACGCCATTCGATTTGCCAGAAGCGGAGTCAGAACTTGTTTCTGGATATCATACGGAATACTCAGGTTTTCGCTGGGCGTTTTTCATGCTTTCAGAGTACGTATATTTCTTCGGGATGGCATCGTTAATTACAGTGCTCTTTTTAGGCGGATGGAATCCAGTCATGTTTCTTGGATTTATCCCAGGTGCCGTATGGTTTGCTTTGAAATTTAGCAGTGTAGTCTTTCTATTAATTTGGTTCCGCGTTACGTTCCCGCGTATAAGAGGTGACCAGTTAATGGAGTTTGGTTGGAAAGTATTATTGCCGATTGCACTTGCAAATATTTTCTTAACGGCATTGATTAAGGAGTTATTCTTCTAATCTATGAGGGGGGTGCCAGTAAGAGATGAAAGGACTATTTAAAGGATTAAAATATACATTAAGTAATTTGAGCAAGAAGAAGGTAACGTATGATTATCCAAATCAACCGTTGTCGTTGCCAGACCGTTTTCGTGGAATTCAAAAATTTTATCCGGAGAAATGTATTGTTTGTAATCAGTGCTCTAACATTTGTCCGACAGACTGTATTCAGTTAACAGGAAAGAAACATCCGGATCCTACGAAAAAAGGAAAAATTATCGACACGTATGATATTAATTTTGAAATTTGTATTCTTTGTGATTTATGTACAGAAGTTTGTCCGACAGAGGCAATTGTCATGACAAATAACTTTGAACTCGCGGAATATTCACGTGATGACTTATTTAAAAATTTGCAGTGGCTTGACGAAAACGACGAAAACGTCAGGAAGGAGAACAAGGCATGAATGGCGAGTTTGTAGCATTCTTTATACTATCCTTGTCTGCAATTATCGGCGGTGTTCTTATGTTGAACTTAACGAAAGTTATGCACATGATGCTAGCTCTCGTTCTGACATTTCTCAGCATTGCAGGTTTGTATTTTCTTTTATCAGCTGAATTTATAGGCGTTGCACAAATTTTACTTTACTCTGGTGCAATCACAATTATTATGATTTTCGGCATTATGTTAACGAAACATAACGCGGAAAATGAATCGCGTCTTACTCTTCGAAAATGGATTATCTTCTTTGCAGTTGTAGCATTTGGAGCGGTTATGTATTTCGCTGTTAATAATGTTGATTTTGCAAATGAAAGCACACAAGGAAGTTTACCTCTCCATGAAAACAACACACTTCAAATCGGTACACTTCTCTATTCAAAATATATTATCCCATTTGAACTAACTTCAGTTATTTTACTTGTAGCACTCGTTGGCGCGATTGTACTTGCGAAAAAGGATGAGAAAGAGGAGGATTCCAATGAGTAGCGTTCCAGCTTCTGCATATTTAACACTTGCGATTATTTTGTTTTGCATCGGTCTATTTGGAGCTTTAACAAAGCGGAATACAGTAATCGTATTAGTTTGTATCGAATTAATGCTGAATGCTGCCAATTTAAACTTAGTGGCGTTTAGTAAATTAGGCTTATTTCCGAATTTAACAGGTCAAATTTTCTCACTGTTTACGATGGCTGTAGCGGCAGCGGAAGCGGCGGTAGGACTCGCTATTTTAATTGCTTTATATCGTAATCGTACAACAGTTCAGGTGGATGAAATGGATACGCTTAAAGGATAGCATTGTGACCGAAAAAGGGGGAAGGAAACAATGATCGATTATGCATGGCTCATACCGCTTTTCCCACTCGTTTCGTTTTTGTTACTTATTATATTCGGGAAGAAAATTAGAGAAGGAAGCAGCGTACTTAGTATTTTTTTCGTCTTTCTCTCCTTTATACTTGCGGTACTTGTGTTAATAGAAAGGTTTTCAGAAGCAAGCGTGAAGCATAAGTGGGTGTGGCTTAGAGCTGGAGATGTGGATATATCATTCGGCTTTGAAGTGACTGCATTAGGAGCTTTAATGTTATTTATCGTGACGCTTGTGAGTCTACTTGTACATGTGTATTCGAAAGGTTATATGAAAGGTGATGAACGATTACCAACCTTTTACGCATATTTAGGACTCTTTACATTTGCGATGTTAGGGCTTGTTATATCAACGAATTTATTACAGCTTTATATATTTTGGGAATTAGTTGGCCTTGGTTCATTTTTACTTATCGGTTTTTATTTCTTTAAAGAAGAAGCGAAGGCTGCTGCAAAAAAGGCTTTTATTATGACCCGTATTGGGGATGTTGGTTTATTTATCGGGATGATTTTAATTTTTTGGTACGCAGGTAGTTTTGAATATGACGCAATATTTAGGGCGATTTATACAGGGGATCTACCTCCTTACATGATTACAATAACAGCGATATTAATTTTTATCGGGGCGATGGGAAAATCAGGTCAGTTCCCGCTTCATACGTGGTTGCCAGATGCAATGGAGGGGCCAACGCCCGTTTCGGCACTTATTCACGCGGCGACGATGGTCGCAGCTGGCGTATATTTAGTAGCGACGATGTTTCCTCTGTTTTCAGCAAGTACAGTGGCGATGCAGACAGTGGCAATCGTTGGAGCTTTCACTGCAATCTTTGCGGCCTCTATCGGTCTTGTGCAAACAGATATAAAGAGGGTGCTTGCTTATTCTACAGTTAGCCAGCTCGGGTACATGATGCTCGCGTTAGGTTCTGCCGGTTATGTAGCTGGTATATTCCATTTAACGACACACGCTTTTTTTAAAGCACTACTATTTTTGGCAGCAGGAAGTGTAATTCATGCTGTGCATACGCAAAACATTAATAAAATGGGTGGTTTACAGAAGAAGATGAAAGTAACTGGTACGCTATTTTTAATAGGTACCCTTGCCATTAGCGGTGTTCCGCTGCTTTCCGGTTTTTTCAGCAAAGATGAAATTTTAGCGGCGACGTGGATGAATGGCAATTACGTTTTATTTACTTTAGCGGTAATTGCGGCGTTTTTAACAGCATTTTATATGTTCCGCCTATACTTTCTTGTCTTTACTGGAGAAACGAAGACGAAGGAAGAAGTGCATGAATCGCCTCGCGTTATGACGTATCCAATGATTGTTCTCGGCGTTCTTGCGGTAGTGGCAGGATATATAAATACACCGTGGTTTGGGACGTTTCTCGGAGATTGGTTGACGAAAGATGTAGGGTTTAAGGTTGAAGAAGCGCATGGACCAGTTTGGATTATGATTGTTGCGACACTCGTTTCATTTGCGGGAATCGCTCTTGCATATTTCATATATGGCAAGAAATCAATTTCTAGAGATTGGGCTGGGGGTACGGAAACATCTCTTTATAATCTTTTGAAAGAAAAATATTATGTGGATGAACTATACAACATGACGGTGATCCCTATTACGAAAGGAATCGCTCATGTGCTTCGCTTATTTGAAGTGTATGTAGTCGAAGGAATTGCAGTTTTAATTGGAAGTGTAGTTAAAGGCACAAGTAATCTTGGATCGAAACTTCAAAACGGGAATGTACAAGTGTACGGTACTGTAACGGCGGTTTCGCTCGCTGTACTCGTCATTATTTTGCTCTATACGGGAGGGGATTTACGATGAATGATTTGTTGTTAACGTTCTTCATTTTTTCCCCGCTTTTAGGAATTTTATTGCTTGTATTAACACCGAAAAAGGAATTGCGTACAGTGCGGGCGCTTGGCTTATTTGGGACGGCACTTCCATTTGGAATTGCTATCGTCCTCGCTTGTACATATGCTTCTGGAAAGAATTTGTCACTATTTGATGAAAAGGTGAAATGGATTAAGTTCGGCGATTTTACAGCGGTGGATAAAAGGTGGTTTTCTATTTATTACGAGCTTGGTATTGATGGTTTGTCGCTTGTCATGATGGTACTGACGGCTCTTCTAGCAACGCTTGCAGCAATTGCAGCCTTTTCTATTAAAAGAAATTTAAAAGCATTTTATATGCTGTTACTTATGCTAGAAATAGGAATGCTCGGCGTCTTTGCTGCTCAAAACTTAATGTTGTTTTTTATCTTCTTTGAAATTACGTTGCCACCAATGTTCTTATTAATTGGAAAGTGGGGAAAATTGTCGAGTGAAAAGGCTGCGTATAGTTATTTAATATATAACGGTATTGGCTCAGCTATTTTGCTCATTGTTTTCTCAATTTTGTTCGCGAAAACAGGTACAACAAATATTGTGGAGCTGAAAGAGATATTAAGAAGCGTAAGTGCAGAGGGAGCACTCGTCATCCCAAGTAGTTTGCAGCTTAGTGTATTTATTGCCATAATGATTGCTTTTGCAATTAAACTACCTGTTTTTCCGTTGCACCGCTGGATGGTCAATGTACACATAGAAGCGCATCCAGCTGTAGTTATGCTTCATGCGGGTGTTTTGCTGAAGATTGGAGCGTACGGTATTATTCGCTTCGGGAAAGGGCTATTCCCGGAATATTTTCACGATGTTGCAACACTAATTGCGATATTAGGCGTAATTAATCTACTATACGGTGCCTTTTTAGCGCTCATCCAAACGGACTTTAGGAAAGTACTGGCTTACTCTAGTATTTCGCATATGGGAATTGTGTTAATGGGACTTGCGTCACTTAATGCACCTGGTACACAAGGAGCGCTATTCCAAGTTGTATCACATGGTTTAATTGCAGCCTTGCTCTTCTTCCTACTGGGTGTTATAGAACAACGGTTTGGAACTTCGGATATTACGGTGCTAGGCGGACTTGCGAAAAGTGTACCGATACTTAGCGGATTCTTTTTAGCAGGAGGAATGGCATCGCTTGGATTACCAGGGATGTCTGGGTTTGTTAGTGAATTTCTTGCCTTTCTCGGTTTATTTCAAGGAGAGCCCGTCATTGCTGCAGTCGGTGTGATTGGCATCATTTTAACCGCTGTATATGTATTAAGGGCGACACTTCAAGTGACATTTGGAAAGAAAGAGTGGGAAGCAAAAACTGATATACACGGATGGGAGTATGTCCCTGTTTTACTACTTATCTTTTGTATTATTGCAATTGGAGTTATGCCAGAAATACTAGGGGATCCGCTTCAAAATACATTGAAAACATTGGGGGTGAAGTAGGATGGATATGAATACGTTACTTAGCTTATCGTGGCATCTAATGGTGCCAGAATTTATTATTCTCGGCGCCGCCATCCTTCTTTCCATATGTGATTTGTTTTTTAAGCTGAACCATAGATATGTAGCTCTTGGTGCGATTGCTGCCATCGTATTAGCAATCGTGTCATTAATTACTCTATATAGCGAACCAGCAGGAGATATTTTAAATGGATCGTTTGTGTTAGATGGATTTTCAAAAGGGTTTAAAACGTTGCTATTAGGTGCCTCAGCTCTCATTTTATGCACCGCAATGAGCGATGATAAGAAGAATCCAATTGAAGATAAGGGTGAATATTATTACTTATTTTTAATGGCACTTCTTGGTGCGATGTTCATGGCTTCTAGTGTTGATTTCATTACCCTTTTCGTTGGTTTGGAGTTACTTTCACTTTCTTCTTATATTTTAGTAGGAATACGAAAAAAGAGCCGTGCATCAAATGAAGCGGCAATGAAATATGTCATTAGCGGAGGAATTGGAACGGCGATTACGCTCTTCGGAATGAGTTATTTATATGGTATTACAGGTTCAACTAACATTGTAGATATGCAAAAGGTACTCACTGGGGAACTTGCTAGTGGTATTCAGTTATTGTTAGCTCTCGCATTTCTTTTATTGCTAGTCGGTCTCTCATTTAAAATTGCCACAGTGCCGTTTCATATGTGGGCACCTGATGTATATGAAGGAGCGGCTACACCAGTTACTGCTTTTCTTGGAACGATTTCTAAAATTGCTGGTTTCCTACTCATTATTCGTTTGTTCCTTATGGTTTTTGCAAGTGTATTAATACAAGGAGATATGCAATCTTTATATGGGCATATGAGTATATATATTGCGGTGCTAGCAAGTATTACGATGATTGTTGGGAATGTAGTCGCGTTAAAACAATACAATATAAAGCGTTTATTTGCTTATTCGGGCATTGCTCATGCAGGGTATTTACTCGTTCCACTTGTGGCATTATCACCATTTACGATGGATAGCATGTGGTTTTATATGCTGGCATACATGCTTATGAATATAGGTGCATTTGCTATCATACACGGCTTAATCTTACAAAATGATGAGGAAAATATAACGATTTTCACAGGTTTATATAAAAGGTCACCATTTGCAGCGATTATGATGACAATCTTTATTTTATCGCTGGCTGGGATACCAGGAACGGCTGGCTTCATTGGAAAGATTAATATCTTTTTAGGCGCACTTCATGTAGAGCCAGCACATTACGTACTAGCTTCGATTATGATGGGTACGACGGTTGTTTCATTCGTATATTATTTCCGTATTTTACAACAAATGTTTTTCCGCACAGGAGAGACAGAAGAGAGAATACGGTTACCGTTAAATATAAAGGTTGTTATGAGTCTTTGTGCAATTTCGATTGTAATACTAGGGATTATGCCGATGATTGGGTACAATTTCTTTTATGAATATTTTCCATTAATGAAAGATTTCTTCTTCTTAGGGAACGTGGTACAATAGTGAAAATAAAAGGTGTGGAGTCAGTACTCTGCGCTTTTTATTTTGTGTTAACTTGTAATGTAGATATACGTTTTTGGAAAGAAAATCACGATGTAAAATGTAAGATGTCTATGTGCATTTGAAAAAGTGTAGCTCCTACTTATTATGGTATCGTTTTTATATTCTTTCATAAGTAGTAGCTGAGTAAAAAGGGGTCGATTTTTTGGCACAACTTTTAGGGCAACAAGCACTGATTGCCATTGTTTCGCATTTATTGTTTATTACCATTACGTGGTGGGCCTTACAAGGCATTCACATTGAGCGTTTAATGAAGTCCGGAAAAGTGCTGCAGACGCGAGTATTACTCATCTTAATTACAATTGCAATTGGGACATCTGTAAGTAACTTTTTCCTTGATTATTTAGGCTATTCGAAGAGTTTAACGTATTTAGTAAAGTAAGTGTATAGAACCTCAAATCTCCGTTAACAATGGGGATAGGAGGGGATGAAATTGAAGCTTAAAGCCATTCTTATTGTTGCACTTAGTGTTGTTTTATTTTTGGTTGGATATAGAGAGATGAAACCGATAAGCGATGAACAGAAAATGGAGAGCATGATCAAGGCTTTGGAGAAAAATGATGCTAAAGTAGAAAAATGGTCATGGTTAGCGAGAGAAACAAAAACAATTTCTAACATACATACGTTTCAAAAGTTGTTAAACGATGTGAAGGAAAAGGCAAATATTCAAAAGTGGGAAGTAGAGCAATCTCCAGATGGATATAAAGCTACATCCTATAAAAAGCTTTCTTCTTATGAAGAACGAGTAGTAGTAACTTGGAGTAAAGAAAATACTAAAGAAAACACTTTCATTATCTTTGAAGTAAGTGGGGCGAAATGGGACCCGAAGTATGTTCAAAACATGAATAAAATTTTTAGTGAAAAACCTATAATTTACACTTGTGTTCAAGGTGTACTGAATGATAAGATTGAAGGTGTTTTGCAAAATAAAACCAATCAGGTTTTGAAAGATCTTTCAGCAAGAGCGATCGAACAAGTAGAAGAAAGAGCATTTGTGTCAGTCTCCGCATACAATAAAAAGTGGGATGACGCTCTTTCAACAAATAGAGAGAAAATAAATGTGCAAATAGCAATACGTTCTACAGACAACAAAGATACAATTGTGGTTGGCACACCGATCATAACTTCTGAGTATTGAGTGAATAGATACTGAAAAAAGGACACGGAGGGGAATAATTTGGAAAAGATCATCGTCCGTGGCGGAAAGCGGTTAAACGGCACAGTGCGTGTTGAGGGCGCAAAAAATGCTGTATTACCTATAATCGCTGCAGCCCTATTAGCGAGTGATGGAAAGAATGTACTATCTGAAGTACCAGTTTTGTCTGATGTATACACAATTAATGAGGTATTACGTCATTTAAATGCTGAAGTCGTATTTGAAAATAATCAAGTAACAATCGATTCTTCTAAAGAACTAAACATTGAAGCACCATTTGAATATGTACGTAAAATGCGTGCATCTGTTCAAGTAATGGGACCATTATTAGCACGTAACGGTCGTGCTCGTATTGCACTTCCTGGTGGATGTGCAATTGGTTCACGTCCAATTGACCAACATTTAAAAGGCTTCGAAGCAATGGGAGCGAAAGTACAGGTTGGTAACGGTTTTGTTGAGGCATATGTTGAGGGAGAACTAAAAGGAGCTAAAATCTACTTAGACTTCCCAAGCGTAGGCGCGACAGAAAACATTATGTCTGCAGCTACATTAGCAAAAGGGACAACAATTCTTGAAAACGCAGCGAAAGAACCAGAAATCGTTGACTTAGCTAACTTCTTAAATGCGATGGGAGCGAAAGTACGCGGAGCTGGAACTGGAACGATTCGTATCGAAGGCGTTGATAAATTATATGGTGCAAACCACTCTATTATTCCTGACCGTATTGAAGCGGGAACATTCATGGTTGCAGCAGCAATTACTGGTGGAGACATCTTAATTGAAAATGCTGTACCTGAACATTTACGCTCAATTACAGCGAAAATGGAAGAAATGGGTGTTAAAATTATTGAGGAAAACGAAGGTGTACGTGTTATCGGCCCAGATAAGTTAAAAGCGGTTGACATTAAAACTATGCCTCACCCAGGTTTCCCAACAGACATGCAATCACAAATGATGGCATTATTACTACAAGCTGATGGAACAAGCATGATTACAGAAACGGTATTCGAAAACCGCTTTATGCACGTTGAAGAATTCCGTCGTATGAATGCTGATATTAAAATTGAAGGTCGTTCTGTTATTATGAACGGTCCAAACAGCTTACAAGGTGCTGAAGTAGCAGCAACTGACTTACGTGCTGCAGCTGCATTAATCTTAGCTGGTTTAGTATCAGAAGGTTATACTCGTGTAACTGAGTTAAAACATCTTGACCGTGGCTATGTAAACTTCCATAAGAAATTAGCTGCATTAGGTGCAACTATTGAACGTGTAAACGAAAAAGTAGAAGAAGTGAAAGAACAAGAAGTTTCTGATCTTCACGCTTAATTGAAATAGTCTCTATGTCTTTTGACATAGGGGCTATTTTTTTGGGTTATTACTGTTATAGTCAATAAATTCTATACTTATGCACGTACCAGTAAAAATATTTAGAAAATTTCCGTTTTATACTCTTCCCCTTAAGTATGTTCTAAAAGAAAGAGTTGTTCCATAAGAATGAATGGAGTAAAGCTTTTATATTGGGGGAAAATAGGATGAAATTTTCAAAGCCACTTTTTATTACAGTAGCGCTCTTAATAGCGCTCGTTATCATTGTACCTGCAGCCCTTGTTATTCCATTTGCGAAAGCAAAAGTAGGGGAAGAAACGGCCTCTAAAACTCCTCCAGCGATAGAAAGTATACCAGCTCCAGGAAAAGTAGATACAGCTGTTCAAGTTGCTGTATATCGCGAAAAACAGAAGAAGGTAGAAACATTACCAGTGGAGGAGTATGTGGCAGGTGTAGTAGCTTCTGAGATGAATGCCAGTTTTGAAATAGAGGCACTAAAGGCACAGGCATTAGCAGCGAGAACATTTGTAGTACAACGTATGCTAAGCGGAGGAAAGAAAAATAATGCGGACGTGACAGATACGGTGAAAGATCAAGTGTACAAAAGCAAAGATGAATTGAAGAAGCAATGGGGTAATAACTACGAAAATAATTTGAAGAAAATTGAAGAAGCCGTTTCGAAAACAGCAGGACAAGTTTTAACGTATGATGGAAAACCAATTTCAGCATCCTTCTTTTCAACGAGTAATGGCCGAACAGAAAATGCAGCTGACTATTGGGGAAATGATTATCCGTACTTGAAAAGTGTAGATAGTCCGTGGGATCAAGCCTCTCCAAAGTTTACGAGCGAGCAAACATTTACAGTAGCTGATTTTCAAAAACGTCTCGGTGTGAAAGTGCTAGCAGACGGGAAGGTTGGAAATATTAAAGACCTTACGGAAGGAAAGCGCGTAAAGGATGTAGCTTTTCAAGGAAAAACATTAACAGGAAAAGAAGTTCGTGAAAAGTTAGATTTACGTTCTTCTGATTTCACGTGGAAACAACAAGGAGATAAAATCATCGTTACGACGAAAGGGTTCGGTCACGGCGTTGGTATGAGTCAATACGGGGCGAACGGCATGGCAGCGGAAGGAAAGAAATATACAGATATCGTCGCTCATTACTATAAAGGCGTTGAAATAAAGACGATGAATGATTATGAAGGAAAACTGATGGTGAAGAAATAGGTGTCAGAACTCTGGCACCTATTTTTTCTGTTTAAAATATCATAATTTTCCATTAATTGTTTGATATAATAGGATAAAAAGGCATTTGGGGGAAATGAAATGGCGTTACTAGAGTTGAAACAGTTAGGGAAGGCGAACCAGTTACCGGAAATTGAGCTAAAGGTTGAAAAAGGACAATGTATTGTTTTGCAATGCAATAATCATACAGCTAAAGTGTTACACCGCATTATTATTGGTGAAGAAGAAGCTTCAACTGGCAACGTACTGTTTGAAGGGGAAGCAATTGGAAAGAAAAATTATTCCCGCATAGGCTTTTGTTTTTTGAAGGATGAAGCATATGATCGTTTGAAGGTGAAGGAATACTTTAAGTTTTTAATGGGACTTTATGAATCAAATATGAGTAAGGAAGAAGTTGTACAATATGTTGGTCTCTTAGATAAGTTAAACGTTAAAATAGAAAAACTATCATTTTCAGAGAAACGTCGTCTTCATATTGGGCGAGTGATGATTCATAATCCGGATTTAGTCGTTTTGGAAGAGCCAGAGCAAAATGTAGATACAGAGAGTACGATTATTATTCGAAAAGCGATTATGAAAATGAAAGAGCAAGGAAAAGCAATTTTTATTACGTCATCTTTCCTATCGGATGCCCTTTCGTTAACGGAAGATGTATACATACTAAACAATGACGGTGTGAAAAAAGTAGAAATTGAACAAGAGGAAGCAGAAGAAGTCGATGAAGAGAAGGTCGTTCAAATAATTCCTCAAATGAAGTTAGAAAGAATACCTGCGAAAGTGAACGATAAAATCATTTTACTTGATCCGATGGAAATCCATTTCATTGAAACACAAAACGGAGTAACACATATTCACGTTCGTGAAGGAGATTTCGTATGCGCTTTAACATTAGGTGAACTAGAAGCAAGGTTAACAGGTTTTGGTTTCTTTAGATGTCATCGCTCGTACCTTGTGAATTTACAAAGAGTGCGAGAAGTGATTACTTGGACTCGTAACAGTTTTAGCTTAATTTTAGACGACGAAAGAAAAAGTTCAATCCCGCTTTCAAAAGGACGAATGGATGAATTAAAAGGTGTTATTGGACTATAAAAGTGCTCCAATAAGCTCAACATGCGATTCATTCACCGGTAAAAATACTCCTTTTACCGGTATTTTAATGCGCCTATCCTTTGTTTTTCATATGATTGAGTCAAGAAAAGCGAAACAAACGAACGAAAAGCGCTAAAGCGACTTTCATCTATAAAGAAGAAAAACAAAGGGGATGAAGAAATGACATTGGCAATTGAAATGAAAGATGTAATGAAAAGTTTCAACGAAAAAACGGCACTTCGAAATGTAAATATTGAGGTGAAGCAAGGAGAGATATTCGGATTCCTTGGACCGAGTGGATCTGGTAAGACGACAACAGTAAAAATTTTAACTTCTCAATTGCTTCATAGTGTTGGAACGGTAAGAGTATTAGGGAAAGATATTACAGGACCAAGTAGCATCGATTACAAACGAATTGGTATTTTAACAGATAACAGCGGCTTATATGAAAGACTTAGCATTTATGATAACTTATTATTATTTTGTGACTTATACGATTGCAAAAAAGAACGAATCGATGAAGTACTAGCACAAGTGAATCTATTAGATGATAAAAAAACAACAGTAAAAAAATTATCAAAGGGAATGAAGCAACGCGTCACACTAGCGAGAGCAATCCTTCATAAACCAGATATCCTCTTCTTAGACGAACCAACATCTGCACTTGATCCAGTAAACGTACAAAACATTCATAAAATCTTAAAAGACTTAAATGAAGAAGGAACGACGATTTTCTTAACGACTCACAACATGGATGAAGCAGAAACGCTTTGTAACCGCATTGCCTTCCTGTGTGGCGGAGAGATTGTAGCACTTGATACACCGGAGAACCTTCGCTTACAATACGCGAAAGATCAAATACAAGTCGTGTTAAAGGATAAGAAGAAAGAAACGGTACAAAAAGATGAATTAGGTGCAAAACGCATTTCAGAATGGATGAAAAAAGGGGAACTATTATCCATTCATTCTTACGAGCCGACGCTAGGAGATATTTTTATTGAAGTTACTGGGAGGGGATTATAATGACATTTTCAATGAGACGTGTATCAGCTATTTTTAGAAAAGAAGTACAAGATTTTAAGACAAATTCACAAGTGTTGTTAATGGCATTTTTACCAATTATACTTTCATTTTTGTTTAGCAGATTTGGAGTGGGAAAGGAAATGTTAGGCATTACTACTATAACGGCCTTCCTATTTGTCGCAGGCTTTGTTCAATCTATGATAATTGCAGAAGAAAAAGAAAAACATACATTACGTGTATTAATGCTATCACCGGCATCTTCGGTTGAAGTTCTAATTGGAAAAAGTATATTAACAGTATGTTTGACATTGGGCATTTGTATTGTGAACTTATTTATTTTGGATCAATTCAGTGGAAATCTATTATTGCTAGGATTTATTTTCTTATGTGGAACAATTTTATTTATTGTGATTGGAACAATGATTGGATTGTTAGCTGCATCTGTACCACAAACATCAATAATTGGAATGCCGATATTAATGACGATGTATTTGGCTGTACAGTTTGAGCCAATGGTTGAAAATAAAGTAATTAAGACGATGATTGGATATCTTCCAACATCTCATATTGTGAAAGCACTTAACAGTTTAGTAGGTGGGGCGGGATTTGGTAGTATTAGTGGGCATGTATTAAATGTTGCAGTTTGGCTTATTATATCGCTCTTTGTATGTTTAATCGTATATAAAAAGAAACAATTAGACTAAAAACTGAGCCAAAAGTGCTCAGTTTTTTCTTTTTTCTATCATTTCCTCGGAAATTTTACAATTCTTATACATATTTTTACAGATTTTGTCGAAAAGTAATTAGTTATACGTTGTATAGGATACGTGAATATTGTTCAAAATGATTGCTGAGGTGATGATGGAATGCGAGGAAGAAATAATAAAAAGTCGCAAAAGGTAGTACATTTATTTCAAAAAAGATGGGTGTTTCCGGCACTATACATTGCTTGTGCAGCGGTAATCTTAATGGTTGCGCTATGGTTCCAAGGAGCTAATCCGAAGAAGACTCCAAACCACGATCAAGCAACACCGTATACACAATCGAAAGATCCAGCAGTACCAGTAACGAAATCTTCAGAAGTAGTGAAAATGCCAGCTGCCGCGAATGCGGAAGTAGTCGTACAGAAGAAATTCTATGAAGATGCAGCAACTGAGGCGGAACAAGAAAAAGCACTTGTCTTTTATAACAACACATATTCCCCAAACAAAGGAATTGACATTGCTGCGAAGAATGGAAAAGAATTCAATGTTGCTGCTGCTTTAAGTGGTACAGTAACGAAAGCTGAAAAAGATTCACTTCTTGGTTATGTTGTAACAGTTGATAGTGGAAATGGTGTAGCGGTATCTTATCAAAGCTTAGGCAGTGTGAAAGTAGAAAAAGGTGCAAGAGTTGCACAAGGTGAAGTATTAGGAACATCCGGTCTAAGTGCAATGAATAAAGAGGCAGGCTCTCACGTTCACTTTGAAGTACGTAAAGACAATGTGGCTGTGAACCCTGAACGTTACTTAAATAAATCAGTAACAGAAATTAAAGCTGATGCAGGTGCTGCAAAGGCTACGAATGCTTCTGGTAAAAAAGCTGATGACAAATCTCAAAAAGAAGAGAAGTCAACGAGCACGAAACCTGAAAGTAAAACAGAAGACAAGTCTCAAAAAGAAGAGAAATCAACAAGCGGTTCAACTAGTGACAAAAAAGAAGAACCGAAGAAAGAAGAAAAATCAACAAATGGTTCTACAGAATCATCTAACGATTCTTCTTCACAAGAATAAGAAAGTGAAAAAATCAGTTCCCACTAGGGGAGCTGATTTTTTTATTTTTATATAAAAATACTCAATTTCGAGAAAAAAGTTGCAATAACAAGGAAAAATGACGAGATTCTCGAATATATATTACAAAAGGGAGGGGATACTGTGTCACTTTTGTTTGTTCTGTCGACTGCTATTATTTTATTGTTTGTTTTATTCACTTTATATTATTACATTGCCGGTAAGAAAGAGGTTCCCCACCATCAATTGTTAGAAGAAGAATTGGAACGAGAAGAATGACACCTTATATATAAGGTGTCATTTTTTTTCGCTATAATAGTCAGTTTTAACGTATTTCTCACAAAAAAACGTAATTTTTCTTAACTTAGTCCGCAAAAATAGTGAACATGTAGCATATATCAGTAGTGCGGGCAATACAATGGTATAAACCAAAGCAAAGAGAGTGTTTGAGGTGAGAAATCGTGAATCATTTCATTATAAATCCAAGAATGTTTAACGCTTACAAACAGCACTCACACTTACTTCTTAGTCGTATGCAGCGAGGCTCATTTCACCCTTCTCACATCCAAATTAGGGAGGCGAGTGGTGTGCACGATTACATCAAAGAGAGAACTATCAAGATTGGTAAGTATATCGTGGAGACAAGAAAGACAGTGCGTGTCATTGCAAAGGAATTTGGGGTATCAAAGAGTACAGTCCATAAAGATTTAACAGAACGTCTACCAGAAATTAATCCAGAGCTCGCAAATGAAGTGAAAGAAATTCTTGATTATCATAAGTCTATTCGTCATTTAAGAGGGGGAGAAGCAACAAAACAAAAGTATAGAAAAGAAGATGTAGAGAAGCCTGTACGTCAATAATGTTACAGTAGCAAACATTCCGTTCACATTCGGTAATATTTTTCAGAAGAATTCTTTTTGCGAATATTACGTTTCTGTTAAATTTATGATAAAATCAGAAATTAGGTGAAAAGAATTCGGGTGTAACCTGATTTTGAATATCGAGGAGGAAAAAACGGGAATGTTTGCGCGAGATATCGGAATTGACCTAGGTACGGCTAACGTATTAATTCATGTTAAAGGTAAGGGTATTGTATTAAATGAGCCATCTGTTGTGGCGATTGATCGTAATAGTGGTAAAGTATTAGCAGTAGGTGAAGAAGCGAGAAGCATGGTGGGACGTACGCCTGGTAATATTGTAGCAATTCGTCCACTTAAAGATGGTGTAATCGCAGATTTCGAAATTACAGAAGCAATGTTAAAGTATTTCATTAACAAATTGGACGTAAAGAGCTTCTTTTCAAAACCTCGTATTTTAATTTGTTGTCCAACAAATATTACATCAGTAGAACAAAAAGCAATTCGTGAAGCTGCTGAACGTTCAGGTGGTAAAACAGTATTTTTAGAAGAAGAACCAAAAGTAGCCGCAGTTGGTGCTGGTATGGAAATCTTCCAACCAAGCGGTAACATGGTTGTTGATATTGGTGGAGGTACAACAGATATCGCTGTACTATCTATGGGTGATATTGTTACCTCTTCCTCTATCAAAATGGCTGGCGATAAGTTTGATATGGAGATCTTAAACTATATTAAACGTAAGTATAAGCTATTAATCGGAGAACGTACTTCAGAAGATATTAAAATTAAAGTTGGTACAGTATTCCCAGGTGCACGTAGCGAAGAACTTGAAATTCGCGGACGTGACATGGTAACAGGCTTACCACGTACAATTACAGTATGCTCTGAAGAAATTACAGAAGCATTAAAAGAAAATGCAGCTGTTATTGTACAAGCTGCAAAAGGTGTATTAGAGCGCACACCACCAGAATTATCTGCAGATATCATCGACCGCGGTGTTATTCTAACAGGTGGCGGAGCTTTACTACACGGTATCGACATGCTTCTAGCAGAAGAACTAAAAGTACCAGTATTAATTGCTGAAAACCCAATGCACTGCGTTGCGGTTGGTACAGGTATTATGTTAGAGAATATCGACAGATTACCAAAGCGTGCTTTGAGATAATTTGAAAGAACTAAGGCTAATGCCTTAGTTCTTTTTTTGTTTTTTTTATTTTTTTATTTTGTTTTTTTGCGAAAATGGAAGGAAAATAGAGAAATATGAAGGAAACAGGTAAAATATTCATATATATGGTTAAATTTAATATTTCCTTAATTGAAAACGTTTATAATATAATGAGTCGAATACGACATTAAGGCAAATAATGTTTCAATACATATTGCCTTTCCCTAATTTGGGCATACACTCTTTTCCACCTCCGTGTCAGTTGCAAAAATGTGCAACTATTTTAATGGAATAGAGTGTGTGCATTTTTTTTAGGAAGTTGTGCTAAATATAAAATGTTACTTTGTAATGACAAACAATAAACAAAATGGGATAATAGCAATATGTCCAAGTGGTAAGACCAATATTACAAAAGGGGCGATTGTTACATGCTAAATATAGAACAAATTAAAGAAATCATTCCTCACCGCTATCCATTTTTACTCGTTGATAAAATATTAGAAGTAGATGAAGGCAAAAGAGCGGTTGGGATTAAAAATGTATCCGCAAATGAAGAATTCTTTAACGGACACTTCCCTGACTATGCAGTTATGCCAGGTGTACTTATTGTAGAAGCATTAGCACAAGTCGGAGCAGTTGCAGTATTAAAGAAAGAAGAAAACCGCGGAAGACTTGCTTTCTTTGCAGGTATCGACAATTGCCGTTTCAAAAAACAAGTACGCCCAGGTGATCAGCTTCGTCTAGAAGTAGAAATGACACGCGTACGCGGCCCGATTGGAAAAGGAAAAGCAATCGCAACAGTAGATGGTGAAGTTGCATGTGAGGCAGAAATTACATTTGCGATTGGTGATAAAAAAGAATAGATAGTACTAAAAAATCTCCTTGTAAAAAGACAAGGAGATTTTTTTAATTTCCGCTATATAACGATGAAACGATAATATACAAACTAATCAGAAAATTACTTGTAAATAGATGGAAATTACCATATACTTACTTTATTGTTTATCTAGAAAACAGGATAAGTGATAAAGGTAATAAAGAAATAAGGGCATTGTCATATTGTTAAGGTACTTAAATAAGACAAAGTAGAATGTTATTGATTATGATGAAATGTGGGGAAATCAGCAAGAATATTAATTAGACGTATGAAATCGAGCATAAGAGAGAGAAAAGGGAAATGTCGCATTTCACAAAAGGAGATTATGAATATGTTCGGGAGAAAGAAAAGAAAACCATTACGACAATTAATTACACATAAAGAGCCTAAATCGCGTATTACAGAACAATACCGTAACATTCGTACAAACATTGAGTTTACATCGGTAGATAATCATGTTCGTTCTATTATTGTTACTTCAGCCGACCCAGGTGATGGGAAAACAACCACAATCGCAAACTTAGCAGTTGTTTTCGGACAACAAGGAAAGAAAGTTTTATTAATTGGAGCTGACTTGCGTAAGCCGACGATACAAAACTTATTTGCTATTCATAGTTCAAATGGGTTAACGAACTTATTATCAGGACAAGCAAAACTTATGCAATGCATTCAAAAAACAGATATAGAGAACGTATACTTAATGGCAGCAGGTCCAATCCCGCCAAACCCAGCAGAACTATTAGGAAGCCGGGCAATGGACGAGGCGTTGCTAGAAGCATATAACATGTTTGATATTATATTAATTGACACACCACCTGTCCTTGCGGTTACAGATGCACAAATACTTGCGAATAAATGTGATGGAATCGTACTTGTTGTACGCAGTGAAAAGACGGAAAAAGATAAAATCGTAAAAGCGAAACAAATATTAGATAAAGCATCAGGAAAACTACTAGGTGTTGTTTTGAACGACAAAAGAGAAGAAAAAGAGCAGTATGGTTATTACTAAAATATGAAAAAGCCAACAAAAAATGTTGGCTTTTTTGTTTTCTGAAAATTATTTATCAAGTTATACAATGTAAAAAGCATGATATGATAAAATTTTTGGGAAATCATTGGAATGTGTTGTCATATTTAAGATTATTTTGTAAGATTAAACTTGTTTCTTGTGAACAAATATAGAACTGAATTATTAAAAATAAAAAATGTAAGATTTATATGTTATAATTTTTCCTATGTGTAAATTTTAGAAAGTTGGAGGAACCTATGGAAGAAACAATTAGTTTAAAAGAGTTATTTCATATCTTAAAAAAACGTTTAGCAATGATCCTCGTAATCGCCTTTGGTGCAGCTATTGTAAGTGCTATCATTAGCTTTTTCTTCATGACGCCAATCTATCAATCTTCGACGCAAATTCTTGTTAATCAGAAGAAGCAAGAAGGGGCGGCAATTCAGTACAATGAAGTGCAAACAAATATTCAATTAACAAATACATATAAGATTATTGTTAAAAGTCCAGTAATCTTAGAACAAGTGAATGAAAAATTAAATTTAAATATGACAGCGCAAGCTTTAACAAAGAAAATTAATGTTATGAATGAAAAGGATTCTCAAGTTATTTCTGTAACAGCTGAGGATAAAGATCCAAAACTAGCTCGTGATATTGCGAATGCAACGGCAGATGTATTTAAAAATGAAGCTGCAAAAATTATGAACGTTGATAACGTAACAGTATTATCTAAAGCAGAAGTGGCAGAAAATCAATCTCCGATTAAGCCGCTCCCGATGTTAAATGTGGCAATCGCTTTCGTTGTTGGTTTAATGGCTTCAGTTGGTCTTGCATTTTTACTAGAATACTTAGATAACACAGTGAAAAAAGAAGAAGATGTAGAAAATTTACTTGGCTTACCAGTATTGGGAATTGTAGCTCGTATGGATGAAGAAACAATGAACGTGAAATCACACGCTCCATCATCAAGGAAAGTGAGGGGACAAACAATTGGCTCTTAATTTATTTAAAAAGAAAAAAAATCATCGTCAACGTCGTCAATTAATTGCTCATCAGCAACCGAAATCACCAATTTCAGAACAATATCGTAATATTCGAACGAATATTGAATTTGCAGCTGTTGATACGAATTTACATTCATTAATGGTCACGTCTGCAAACCCAAGTGAAGGGAAAACGACAACGACAGCGAATATGGCAGTTGTGTTTGCTCAACAAGGAAAAAAAGTATTATTAATTGATGCAGATATGCGTAAACCAGCAATGCATCAAATGTTCCAAGTAGATAACATTTTTGGACTCACGAACGTACTAACACAGAGTGAACGTTTAGAAAAATGTGTGCAAACAACATCTGTAGATAATCTACACTTTTTAGCTTGTGGTCCAATCCCGCCAAACCCGGCCGAATTGTTAGGTTCGAAATCAATGAAAGAACTTCTTGGACAAGCATACAGCATGTACGACTTAGTTATTTTTGATATGCCACCAATTTTAGCTGTTACCGACGCACAAATTATGGCAAATGTATGTGATGCTTCTATTCTTGTTGTTCGTAGTGAATCAACAGAGAAAGAAACAGCAGTAAAAGCAAAAGGATTATTGGAGTCTGCAAAAGGTAAATTGTTAGGCGTTGTTCTAAATGACCGTGAACGTGAAGAAGGCTTATATTATTACTACGGTGCAAACTAGTTTTAAAGTGAGATATGGTAAAAACATATCTCCTTTTTTCCCTTGAATATGAGCGATATCTCATATTCAAGGGAAAAAAGAATTTTATATGAGAGAGGGAGGATGAAACAAATGATAGATTTACATTGTCACATTTTACCTGGTATCGATGACGGTGCACAGACAGTAACAGATAGTTTAGCAATGGCACAACAAGCCGTGTCAGAAGGAATACATACAATTGTCGCAACGCCGCACCATCAAAATGGAAAATATGTAAATGAACGTACCTCAATTATTCATCACGTAAAACAATTAAATGATGAACTACAACAATATAATATCCCACTTACTATTTTACCGGGACAAGAAGTCAGGTTATATGGCGATTTATTAGAAGACTATGAAGCTGGTAAAATTGTTACTTTAAACGAAACAAATAAATACATATTTATTGAATTTCCATCTAATCACGTACCACGTTATGCTGAACAATTATTATACGAATTACGTGTAAAGGGAATGATTCCGATTATCGTTCATCCGGAACGTAATGCCGAGTTAATCGAGCGGCCAGATAAGTTATATAACCTTGTAAATAAAGGGGCATTAACGCAAGTAACAGCAGGGAGTTTACTAGGGAATTTTGGTAAAAAAATTAAAAAATTCTCACTTCAACTTGTGGAACATAATTTAACACATATGATCGCATCAGATGCGCATAACACGACATCGAGAGGATTTCATTTAGCAGAAAGCTATGAACTAATTGAGAAAGAATTCGGAATGAATGTTATGAGTGATTTGAAAGAAAATCCGTACTTATTAATTAGCGGGAAGGCAATTTACAAAGAAGATCCAGAACAAATTCGTCGTAAAAAATTGTTCGGTATTTTTTAAATAAAGAATTGGTGATGCCTCCTAACCGTTATCAACGGAGGCACTCGGTCGTGCTGTGGGTAGAAATTTTTATTTCGCACCTACCTTAGACGCTTGTCGTCGGGAGTATGACGTGAGGATGGGTTAGATGCCCATAATTTATTTATGTTAGAAACTCTACTTATGGAGTTGTAAAGACGACCCTATAAGTAGGGTTTCTGTTATTGTTACATATGGATATAATAATATATTTGGGGGTACTAGATTTGAAAAAAGTAAGAAAAGCAATTATTCCAGCTGCGGGACTGGGGACGAGATTTTTACCGGTAACAAAGGCAATGCCTAAAGAAATGTTACCAATTGTTGATAAACCGACAATTCAATACATAGTAGAAGAAGCAATAGAATCAGGAATTGAAGATATTATTATTGTTACTGGAAAAGGTAAACGTGCGATTGAAGATCATTTTGATCATTCTTTTGAATTAGAGCAAAGCTTACTAGAAAAAGGGAAGCATGAGATGCTTGAGAAAGTACAAGCTTCTTCAAAAATTAATATTCATTACATAAGACAGAAAGAACCAAAGGGTTTAGGGCATGCAGTATGGTGTGCACGTAAATTTATTGGAAATGAACCATTTGCGGTATTACTTGGTGATGATATTGTGCAAGCAGAAACGCCATGTTTGCGCCAATTAATGGATCAATATGAGGGAACACACTCATCCGTTATAGGTGTACAAACAGTGCCAGAAAACGAAACACATCGTTACGGTATTATCGATCCAGTTGAACAAAATGATCGCCGTTATCAAGTGCGTCAATTTGTGGAAAAACCAGCTCAAGGAACAGCACCATCAAATTTAGCAATTATGGGACGTTACGTATTAACGCCAGAAATCTTTATGTTCCTTGAGAATCAACAAACAGGTGCTGGTGGGGAAATTCAATTGACAGATGCAATCCAACGATTAAATGAAGTTCAACGTGTATTTGCTTATGACTTCGAAGGTACACGTTACGATGTTGGGGAGAAGTTTGGATTTATTAAGACCACGATTGAAATGGCACTTCAAAATGAAGAATTAAAAGTTGATTTAATGGAATATATGAAAGAACTTGTAAAAAAAGAAAAGGTACATTCATAAGAGAATGTCCTTTTTTATTATCAAAATAAGATATGAATTGTATAAAGAAGGGAACAGGTATATTGAGTTATCGAAAACGGCTCTCGTTATTAATTTTATTAGATTCATTTATCGTGTTAACTGCTGTTTACTTAAGTTATTGGTTCATACATCCCAATATATTAAGTAAAATTCCTGCGACAGTAGTTATTAGTTCGATTACGTTATTATGTAGTCATCATGTTTTTGCAGCTATTTATAAGTTGTATAACAAGGCTTGGGAATATGCAAGTATTGGGGAATTAAAACAAATATTTAAAGCAATAACGCTTTCGATTATCGTAACGGCAATTGTTCAACAGATTATAAATCATGATATTTATGTTCGAATTTTAGCAATCGCATGGATGCTACATTTATTATTAATCGGCGGCTCTCGCTTCGTATGGCGTATGTTCCGTGATACATATATTACAAAAGCTACTGATAAAAAACGAACATTAATTATTGGTGCGGGTTCAGCAGGGACCATGGTAGTGCGTCAATTACAACATAATAAAGAAGCAGATTTGTATCCGATTGCGTTTGTTGATGATGATAGAAATAAACAAAAATTGGAAATTTATAATGTGCCGGTTGTTGGCACAACAAATCATATTCAAGAAATTGTAGAAGATAATGATATAGAACATATTATTATCGCCATCCCTTCATTAAATAGAGGTCAAATAAACGAGATTTTTGAGAAGTGTAGAAAAACGAAGGCGAAAACACAAATTGTACCGATGCTTGAAGATCTTTTAGATGGAAAACTCTCTGTTAATGAATTCCGTGATGTACAAGTGGAAGATTTATTAGGTAGAGAACCAATAAAGCTAGATGATGCAGGAATTGGAGAGAAGATTACAGGTAAAACAATTTTAGTAACAGGTGCTGGTGGATCAATTGGATCAGAAATTTGTCGTCAAGTGATGAAATACAAACCAGCTAAAATTGTTCTTTTAGGGCATGGTGAAAACAGCATTTATAATATTGAAATGGAAATGAGAGTTACCTATAAAGATACAGTTGAAATTACAACAGAAATTGCTGATATTCAAGATCGTCATAAAATCTTTGAAATAATGAAAAAGCATCAACCGTATATTGTATACCATGCGGCTGCACATAAGCATGTTCCTTTAATGGAGCGTAATCCAGAAGAAGCTGTGAAAAATAACATTTTTGGTACGAAAAATGTAGCTGAAGCGGCAGATACGTTTAAAGTGAATACGTTTGTAATGGTTTCTACAGATAAAGCTGTAAATCCAACAAATGTAATGGGAGCTACAAAACGATTTGCAGAAATGATTGTGCAGCATATGGCATCGGTTAGTACTGGTACACGTTTTGTTGCGGTTAGATTTGGTAATGTTCTTGGAAGTAGGGGAAGTGTAATTCCTCTATTTAAGAAACAAATTCAAAAAGGTGGACCTGTAACAGTTACTCACCCTGATATGATTCGTTACTTCATGACAATACCAGAAGCTTCAAGATTAGTTATTCAGGCGGGTACACTGGCTAGGGGCGGAGAATTGTTCGTGCTAGATATGGGGGCCCCAGTAAAAATTGTGGATTTAGCTAAAAATTTGATTACCCTTTCAGGTTTTTCTATTGAAGAAATTGGAATTGAATTTACTGGATTGAGACCAGGTGAAAAAATGTATGAAGAGTTATTAAATGAAGGTGAAATTCATCCAGAACAAATTTTTCCTAAAATTCATATAGGAAAGGCTGTTTTAATTGATCAAGGGATTTTAAGGCAGTTTATGAATGACTTTGAAGGAATTAGTAAAGAAGAAATAAGAGAACGACTATTAGATATTGCAAATAATAAAGTAAATCTTAAAAATTAATTCAAGGGAAGGAAGTTTTAAAAATGGGAGATAGAATATTTCTTTCATCACCACATATGAGTGATGAAGGTTATGAAATGCATTATGTGAAGGAAGCTTTCGATACAAATTGGATTGCACCACTTGGGGAAAATGTAAATGGATTTGAAAGAGAATTAGCTATGAAAGTAGGATCTAATGCAGCGGCAGCACTATCTTCTGGAACAGCAGCAATTCATATGGCATTAAAAGCAGCTGGAATAGGAGAAGGTGATGTTGTTTTTTGTCAAACACTTACATTTTCAGCTACAGCAAATCCAATTATTTATCAAAATGCTACGCCTGTTTTCATAGATAGTGATTATGAAACTTGGAATATGTGTCCTAAAGCATTAGAAGAGGCTTTTGAAAAGTATCCAAATGTAAAGGCAGTTATAGTAGTTCATCTTTATGGTCTTTCGGCAGATATGGATAAGATTATTGAGCTTTGTAAAAAACATGATGTTACTTTAATTGAAGATGCTGCTGAATCTTTGGGTACTTATTATAAAGGTAAACACACGGGTAGTTTTGGAGATTATGGTATCTTTTCTTTTAATGGTAATAAAATTATCACTACTTCTGGTGGTGGTATGCTTGTTTCTGATGATGAAGAACGTATTGCAAAAGCAAGATTTTGGGCTACTCAAAGTAGGGACCAAGCAAGACATTATCAACATAGTGAATTAGGTTTTAACTATCGCATGAGTAATGTAGTTGCTGGAATTGGTAGAGGCCAACTTAAAGTATTAGACGAGAGAGTTCAGAAGAAAAGATACATATTCAATTTTTATAAGAGAGAATTAGGAAATCTTGAAGGCATTGAATTTATGCCTAGTAATGAGTGGAATGAACCAAACTATTGGCTAAGTTCTATGACACTAAACGGTAAGATCCGTCCAATAGATGTGATGGAAGCCCTTGAAGAAGAAAATATTGAATCTAGACCGGTTTGGAAGCCAATGCATATGCAGCCGTTCTTTGAGAAATATGATTTTGTTGGTACAGATGTATCAGAAAAACTTTTTGAGAATGGTATATGTTTACCAAGCGATACGAAGATGACAGAAGCAGATTTAGAAAAAGTTGTGAAAATTATTAAAGGGTTGTGGATAGCGTAATGAGGAGTTCTAAAATTGGTATCTATGGTAGGTTTATAAAAAGGCCGATGGATTTTATACTGTCTTTAATTGCTATTATAGTATTAAGTCCATTGTTTCTTATAGTTTCTATACTTGTAAAAACGAAATTAGGTAGTCCAGTTTTATTTAAACAAAAAAGACCAGGATTAGATGAGAAAGTTTTTATGATGTATAAATTTAGGACGATGACAGATGAAAAAGATGAAAATGGCGAGCTAATGCC
Source organism: Bacillus sp. RCC_6_1 (assembly GCF_041360755.1). Lineage (NCBI taxonomy): Bacteria > Bacillati > Bacillota > Bacilli > Caryophanales > Bacillaceae > Bacillus > Bacillus sp. RCC_6_1. The sequence continues at coordinate 355,215 of NZ_JBFUPV010000003.1, read as the reverse complement.
AGATAATATAAGGTTAACGAAATTCGGGAAATTTTTACGTTCTACTTCACTTGATGAATTGCCGGAGTTATTTAATATTCTTAAAGGAGATATGTCAATAGTAGGACCAAGACCTCAATTGGTTCGAGATATGGTATTTATGACAAAAGAACAAAGAAAGAGACATGGTGTTTTGCCAGGATTGACGGGTTGGGCTCAGGTTAATGGTCGAAATTGTGTTACTTGGGAAGAAAAATTGAATTTTGATCTGCAATATATTAATGATATTTCCTTTTTAGGAGATTGGAGAATAATTTTTATAACAATTTCTAAGGTGTTTAAGAGAGATGGAATAAGTACTGAAGGTATGGAAACAGCTGAAGATCTTGGTGATTATTTATTAAGAGAGAATAAAATAACCGAGGATGAATATTATACTGCTATTAATGAAAGTAAGAAATTGATGTTAGATTAATTTTTATTATTAATTAGCCCTATGAGAGGTAGATTTTATGGAAAATTATAGTGTATTAATGTCACTTTATAGTAAAGAAAAACCAGAGTATTTAAAACAGAGTATTGAAAGTATGTTAAATCAGACTGTGCTGCCGGATGAGATTGTTATAGTCAAAGATGGCCCTTTGTCAAATGAACTAGAGGATGTATTGCAACAATATAGTGAAATGTATCCTGAAATGTTTAATATTGTTGTAAGCGAAAAAAATATAGGTTTAGGATTAGCCTTAAATCTTGGATTGAAAAATTGTAGAAATGAAATTGTTGCTAGGATGGATACTGATGATATATCTCTTCCAGAAAGATGTGAGAAGCAATTATTAGCTTTTAAAAAAGATAAGGAACTTGTCATAGTTGGAACAATGATAGATGAATTTTATGATAATCCAAGTGAAATTATTTCGTCTAGAGTTGTTCCACATACACATAATGATATTTATGAGTTTGCAAAAAGGAGAAGCCCTTTTAATCACCCTACAGTTATGTATAAAAAAAGTAAAGTACTCGGGTGTGGTGGTTATTCAGATTTACGTCGAAATCAAGATGTGGATTTATTTGGTCGTATATTATTCCTAGGATTTAAGGCTGCAAATCTGGAAGAATCTTTATTACTCTTTCGATCAAATAGTGACCTGTCTAAGCGTAGGAAGAGTTGGGAGAATACAAAAAGTTATATAGCTACTATTCGTAGGTTATGGAAACTAGGTTATTCAGGATTCGGAGATTATTTGGTGGTTAGTATAGGACAAACAGTGATGTTTCTTTGCCCGCTAAAATTGCAGAATTGGTTATATAAGAAGTTTTTAAGGAAATCATAGGAATAATTAGAAAGGGGTTAAGATATGTCAGAAAGTGGAGTGAAAATATCAGTTATAATACCGGTGCATAACTCTGAAAAATATCTTGAAAAATGTTTAGAGAGTGTCATCTTGCAAAAGTATCAAAATTGGGAAGCCTTTGTACTAGATGATGCCTCATCTGATAATAGTTTGCAAATAATGAATGAATATGCCAAAAGGGATGATAGAATAAAAGTGTTTCATAATTCTTCTAATAAGGGACCTGGAAGAACAAGAAATGCTGCTATAGAGTACGTTTCTAACTTTAGTGATGGGGAGGCTAATAGGAAGGAATATATAGTATTCGTAGACTCTGATGATTGGATAGAAGATGAATATTTCCTTTCCATTGCTAATGTTGCAAATAAAAAAGATGCGGATGTTATTTTTATTGATATAGTGCAAGAAGATATATCCGGGAATTTTATTAAAAATGAACGAATGTCAATATATAAGGAAAAAACAATAGAGACTATTATTAGACATCAGATGACAGGGAAAATGCCTTGGGGTGGCGTACGAAAGGCTGTAAAAAAAGACTTAATAATCAACAATAATATAAAATATTCAGAAGCTGGAATTGGGGAAGAGGCTCTGTATAGTTTTAAACTATTATATTATGCAAAGGAAATTGAGTTCCTTGAAAAAGGTTTATATCATTATGTTATACATCCTAATAGTCAATCAGGGAGCTATAATAAAGACCCATATGGACCTATTTGTGAAGAGTTAGGAAAGTACATGAAAAAGATTAATGTCTATGAGAAATATGAGGATACTCTTGTTAGTTTTGCATTTACTGCGCTAGTCGTTTCGATATATAGAAATGTAATTTATTATGGATTCCGTAAATCAGTGAAAGAAAGCAGATTAGCATTGAGGAAGTATAAAGCTAATTTTGGGTTTAAATTAGATAAAGATAGCTTAGAATCAAGGGTTCGTTTTATGCTACCATTTGCAAAAATGAATTTAGTATTGCCAATTGTTTTGATAGGTAAAGTTAAAAATTATTTAAATAGTAGAGGATAAGAATCTAGAAATTTGAAAAATGGATTTGATAACAAATTATTTTAGAGTTGATAAGATGAGACTCTATCAGTTCTTAATTAAAATACCATTAATAATCAATTATTAATAAAGTATCCATATGTTCAGTTTATAAACATAATTGTGTTTACAAAGGTGGAGTTAAAGAAGAATATGATAGTTTTTAAAAAAAATATAGAGCAATCTGTCTTAGAAAAGAAAAATATAGCATATATAAAATCACTAGGATGGACGATTATACTAGGGGTAATAATTGAATTCATAAATACTATTTCAGTACAACAGTTCCATACTTCAAGTACATCTGCATTGACCTTTTTAATATATGCAATTGTATTAATGATTATTATGTCAAAAGTTTTAAAATATAAGGGATTTTATTTAAAAGGAGTTTTAGTTTATTTTTTAATTCTTATGGTTTTTTTATTAAACTATATGATTTTTGAAAATAGTCGTTTGTATTTATTAGAAACAAATATGTTATTAGTTTATTTCTTTTTTATCCCTATAGCAATTTTCGTTGTAAGTAAGATTAATAATTGGAACGTGGCATTAAGTATATTGTGCAAATTTGCTTATTTAGCTGTTCTTTTAAGTACCATGGGGATCGTACTAGTTGGATATGTCGAACATGTTAGTTATATGGAGTTTTCATATTCTTTACTACCTTTTATAATGATTCTTTATTGTGCATTAAGGACTAAGTTTACGATTATTAATCTAGTTGCTTTTTTAGCAAGTTTTACTAATGTACTTGTATTCGGAGCTAGGGCACCTATTTTATATTTGTTAGTATTTATTGTATTGTATGAGTTTATTAAACTAAGAAAAGGTGGTATTATTCCGGTCATAATGTGTGCTATGGCAGTAATACTGTCTTTAATTTTATTATTCTTCTTTTCTAATGAAATATTAATTCTTCTAATGAAATTAGAAGAATTAACCGATAGTAGATTTCTAACTAAAATGTTAAATAATCAACTATTGGAATCAAATACAAGGAATGCTATTTATGATGAGGCACGATATGCATTAGAAAATATGGGGTTTGGAATGTATGGTTTGTTTGGTGATAGATTAGTTGTAAGTTCTGTTTACGTGCATAACATATTCTATGAGATACTACTCTCATTTGGATATGTATTTGGTACACTTTTTATTTTATTATTAATATTTATAATCACAAAGGCAATTGTTTTTAATAAAGATACGATATCTAAGGTCTTTGCGTTATTTTTTACTGCGGCCTTTTTTTTAAGATTTTTTGTATCAGGGAGTTTTGTGATAGAAGGGGATTTTTATCTATATATTGCAGCCATGTTAAATATATGCCGGGTTAAAGGAGATATATTAGAAGATGAAAAAAGTTAGTATTATAATTCCTGTTTATAATATGGCAGATAAGATCGAGCTGAGTGTCGAATCTATAGTGAGGCAAAGTTATAGTAATATCGAAATAATTTTGGTGGATGATGGATCGAAGGATGCAAGTTTGAGTAAATGTAAAGAATTAGCGGAAAAATATGAAAAAATAGAGGTTTATCATACTGAAAATCAAGGTTCTGGTCCCGCAAGGAATTATGGTATCAAAATGGCGACAGGTGATTATGTATATTTTCCGGATGCAGATGATTTATTAGAGCCTAACACAGTAAAGACTCTAGTCAATGCAATGTTAAAGTATGAGAGTGATTTGATAGTTTTTGGTTTCAAGAATATAGATATAAATGGAAACCTTATTTCAGAAAAAAAATATCAAAAGAAAATTTATGAGGGTAATTATATTAGAGATAATTACCATATTTTTTTTAATATGAATGATGAATTCGGTATACAGGGAGCACCATGGAATAAATTCTTTGATTTAACCAAGATTAAAAAAAATAAAATAGAATATCCTCCATTGAAAAGACATCAAGATGAGGTTTTTATCTCACGTTACATAAATCATGTAGAGAAAGTATGCTTTATCGAGGATATACTATATGTATACAATACCAATGACTTAAAAAGGGAGTGGGATAAGTTCCCAGTTGATTATTTGGATATTGTAATGAGTCTAAAAAGATACAGAGAAGATATTATTGTTAAATGGAATGATAAAAATGAAATTGTTTTGGATATGATTGAACGCGAGTATATATGTAAAATAATAAAAGCATTAGAATTATCATTCTCTAAAAAATTCAATTTTAATAGAAATGAAAGAAAAAATTGGTTTTCTGAAGTTATTCAGAAATCAGAACTAGCAAACCTTTCTATGCCTGAGAGATTCAACATGAAGTATCAAAAATTGGTTTTATCTCTAGTAGCTCAAAATAAATTAAATAAATTATACCTCTTAATATTTACTAAAGTATTTATTGAAAAAAATCTTTATAAAGGGATAGTAGTTGCAAAAAAAATAATTAATAGATAAAAGAAGCGGATAAATTGTTATCTATTAATTATTTTAAAGAATTTTTAATGTAAGGATTTGAATCATATGAGAAAAGTGTTTATTTTGTATGAAAATTTTTATAAACCTGATGGAAGTGAAATGAGTATTGGTGGTATTCAAACATATATAAAATTACTTATTAAAGTTACCCAAAAGCTTAATTTAATTCCGGTTATTTATCAATTTGCGGAGAAAGATTTTAAAAAACAGTTTAATAGTGTAGATGTATATGGTATAAAAATGAATTCTTCATGGAGCAAAAGAAGAAAAAATCAAGTGTTATTTAATAAATGTCAGGAACAATATAATTCTGACACAGATATTATTATTTTTGCTTGTGAGACGATGTCTGTACAAAATTCTGAAAAAAGGGTTATAGGTATACAACATGGTATAACATGGGACGTCAGAGGACACGAACACTATTCTCATCAAAAAAATTTATTATTTGTTTTTTGGCGAGCTATTATGGCTTATAGGACAGCTAAGAGACTTAATAATGTTAAAGTTTTGGTCGGAGTAGACTATAATTTCCTTAATTGGTATAGGACACAGGTAGCATACATAGAAAAGGATGTTAAGGTCATACCAAATGCCACAGAGATAAGAATTACTAATCAAGAGAAACCAAAGGATATTAAGATTATCTTTGCAAGACGATTTCAAAAATATAGAGGATCAAGGTTGTTTGCATCTGTCGTTAATAGAATTGTGAAAAAATATGATAATGTACAAATAACCTTTGCTGGTAGTGGACCTGATGAATCCTACTTAAAGAATTTATTTAAAGATAATACAAAGGTGGATTTTATTACTTATGAGAGTGAAAAGAGCCTAGAAATTCATGAACAATATCATATTGCAGTAATACCTACTATTGGTTCAGAGGGAACATCTTTATCATTGCTAGAGGCGATGGCATCTAGGTGTGCTGTGATTGCTACAAATGTCGGGGGAATGACTAACATAGTATTAGATAATTATAATGGACTGTTGATAAATCCTGAAGAGAAAGCTTTGTATGAGGCTATAGAAACATTAATTATTAATAAGAAATTACGAGAAGATCTTGTTGAAAATGCATACCAGACAGTCTCACAGTCTTTTAGCAAGGAATTATGGGAAAGTAGATGGGAGAAGGTTTTACTAGAAATCATGGATGTTCAATAAAACTGATTATCCTATTTAATTACAATAAATAATATAGGAAATAAAAAGCTATTAATAGAGACTGAAGAATATAAAAATTAAATATGGTTTACTTAGGTGTAATGTGAAAGTCTATAAGTAGTCCTGAGGTTAAGGTGAAGTACGTGAATAAATTTAAAAAGTTTGCAATTAGTAAGTTTGCTGCTAGTGTTCTTTTGGTTTCAGCGGGTACAGGACTCGCTCAATTATTAAATGTATTAGTATCGCCAATTATAACTAGGATATATACGCCTGAAGATTATGGGATTTTAACAGTTTATATGGCGTTATTAGGAATGCTAACAATTGTAAGTTCACTAAAGTATGAATCAGCAATAGCGATAGCAGATGATGATGAAAAGGCAATAAATATATTAGCATTAAGCATTTTTATTCTAATTATATATATAGTTTTAATAACTTTAATCTTAGCTTTATTTAAAGAAGCTTTTTTAGGTCTTTTTGATGCTAGAGTATTATCAGAATTTATATATTTAATTCCTTTAGGTATCTTATTTGTAGGATTATATAATATTTTTTCTCAATGGGCGTTTAGACAAAAAGATTATAAGTCATATTCGAAAACTAAGTTGAGTCAAAGTGTTTCTTCCAATATTACCAAAATCGCCTTAGGTCTAATAAATTTAGGACCAATTGGTCTTTTATTAGGACATATTTTAGGAACGAGTGCAGGAATAACAACATTACTAGTGCCAGTAATAAAAAAAGATAAAGGGTTATTAAAAAAAATACGTAAAAAAGAGATTTTATGGGGGGCGAAAAGGTATATTAGATTCCCAAAGTTTTTGGCACCAAGTCAATTATTAAATGCAGCTGGGATTCAATTACCAATTTTTTTTATAACTTCTTTATATGGAGCACAAGTGATTGGTTATTATGGTTTAGCGAATGGAATAGTGGGATTGCCAATGATGTTAATTGGTAATTCAGTGGGAGATGTTTTTTATGGTGAAGCTGCAAACGCAGGTAAAAGTAACCCTCAAAAATTAAAAGAATTATCCTTAACTTTATTTAAAAGACTATTTTTATTAGGATTAGTACCTTTAATAATACTGCTCTTGTTTGGGCCGTTCTTATTTTCGTTAGTCTTTGGAGATAGTTGGTATGAAGCGGGAATATATGCAAGAATAATTGCATTTTTAGCTTTTGCAAGACTAATTTTCATGCCAATTAGTAGGGTTTTTGAAGTTTTTGAAAAACAAAAAGAGGCTCTATTCTTGGATATTTTTAGGACTTTTATTGTTTTACTGGTATTTGTATTAGCTATAATATTATCTTTAGATTCATATTGGGCAATTGGTTTATATACCGCAGTAATGTCTTTAGTATATATGATTACTTTTATAGTATCGCAGAAAATAATAAATGATCAAATACAAAAAATAGAGGGATGATTTTCAAAATAGGGTTATACAAATTTTGATTTTGTATAATTTCTCAAGTTTAACTTGTAAAAAAGGGATAAAGGATGGTGCAATTATGTACAAAATAGCCGTAGCGGGAACAGGATATGTTGGCCTAGTAGCTGGTATATGCTTTGCTGAAGTAGGACATCAAGTAACTTGTGTTGATATTGATGAAAAAAAAGTAGAATTAATGAAATCAGGAGTTTCACCAATCTATGAGGCTGATTTAGAGGGATTAATGCAGAAAAATTATGCTACTGGTAGAATTAATTATACAACAGATTATAAGTCGGCTTATAAAGACGCAGATGCTATCTTTATTGGAGTTGGAACTCCAGAACAAGCGGATGGTTCTGCAAATCTTTCATATATTGCAACTGTAGCAAAACAAATTGCTGAAAGTGTAGAAAAAGATTGCCTTGTCGTTGTAAAATCAACTGTTCCAATTGGAACAAATGATAAGGTGGAGCAGTTTATTCAAGACTTTTTAGTTAATAATGTGAAAGTTGAAGTAGCATCAAATCCAGAATTTTTAGCTCAAGGTTCTGCTGTTCATGATACGTTATATGCAGAAAGGATTGTTATCGGTACAGAAAGTAAATGGGCTGAAGAGGTATTAATGAATCTTTATAAACCATTTCATTTACCTATCGTTTCAGTAAACCGAAGATCAGCTGAAATGATTAAGTATGCCTCTAACGATTTCTTAGCTCTTAAGATTTCTTATATGAATGATATTGCAAACCTTTGTGAGTTAGTTGGTGCGGACATTCAAGATGTGGCAAAAGGTATGAGTTTTGATGATCGTATTGGAAGTAAATTTTTAAATGCAGGTATTGGATTTGGTGGATCATGTTTCCCAAAAGATACTAAGGCATTAGAATATTTAGCGAGACAAAATGGTTACGAGTTAAAAACGGTAAAAGCTGCTATTGATGTAAATAAAAATCAAAAGACTTTATTATACAAAAAAGCAAGTCAAAGGTTAATTACTTTTAACGGTCTTAAAGTAGCGGTATTAGGTTTAACATTTAAACCGGGTACAGATGATTTAAGAGAAGCTGCATCTCTTGAAAATATCCCTTTATTATTAGAGCAAGGTGCAGACATTTATGCTTTTGATCCAGTTGGTGCAAATAATTTTGCAAAAGTGTATCCAGAGGGAAGAAATAAAAAAGGAAATATAACATATGTTACAGATATTGAACAAGCTTTAGAAGGGGCAAATGTTTGTTTTATCTTCACAGAGTGGGGAGAAGTGAAGGCACTAACTCCAGAGATGTATAAAAAGTTAATGAGAACACCACTAATTTATGATGGAAGAAATATTTATGATGTTCGGTCAATGCAGGAAGCGGGCGTAGAATACCATTCTGTAGGTAGAAAATCAACAAATAGAGATCGTATTAAGGAGTTGAATGAAGTTGAAATACAAGTCTCTAGATAATAGTAAAACATATCTTATTACTGGAGCAGCTGGTTTTATAGGATATTTTTTATCTAAAAAATTATTAGAGCAAGGTTGCAAAGTAATAGGTATTGATAATGTAAATGATTATTATGATGTGAATCTCAAATATGCTCGTTTAGAGCAACTTAAGCCATGTGAGAACTTCACCTTTATTAAAGGCGATATTTCCGATAAGGATATAGTTATTAAGCTCTTTGAGGAGTACAAGCCAAATATTGTCGTGAATTTAGCTGCACAAGCAGGTGTAAGATACTCGATTGAAAATCCAGATGTATATATTCAAAGTAATATTATAGGCTTCTATAATATCTTAGAAGCTTGTAGACATTACCCAGTAGATCATCTTGTATATGCATCATCTAGTTCTGTTTACGGTGCTAATAAAAAGGTGCCATTTGAGGAAACAGATTTTGTAGACAATCCAGTATCACTTTATGCATCTACTAAGAAATCAAATGAATTAATGGCACATACGTATAGTCACTTGTACAAAATTCCTGCTACTGGACTTCGCTTCTTTACGGTGTATGGCCCTATGGGACGTCCAGATATGGCTTACTTTGGATTTACTGATAAGTATTTTGCTGGTGAATCGATTAAGATTTTTAATAATGGAGATTTTGAAAACGACTTATATCGCGATTTTACCTATATAGATGATATTGTTGAAGGGATCCAACGTCTTTTAAATAATCCTCCTATAGAAGATGTAAAGCATAAGGTATTTAATATTGGTAATAATAATCCTGAAAAGTTGATGATATTTATTAAAGCGTTAGAGAAAGCGCTAAGTAACTCCTTAGGAAGAGCGGTAGAATTTAAAAAGGAGTTTGAACCTATTAAACCTGGGGATGTACCAGCTACTTATGCATCAACGGATTTATTGCAGAAAGCTGTTGAATTTAAACCTGAAACATCCATTGAAAAAGGTTTACAAGAATTTGTTAATTGGTATGTAGATTATTATAAAATCAAATAATTAACAGCCTAGTGTGTAAAAGATGATATATTAGTTAGAGAATATTAATCATAGTATAGTAGACTAAGTTAGTATTTGTATTATCTGAAAAATAGTTCGGAATAATGGAAAGAAGAGGTCTATAGCAATGAAAAAGAAAATCCTATTTTGGATATTAGGAATCATAGGGGTACTAATTATAGGTGGAGGGGTTTACGCTTATAATATATATTCTTCGGTTTCAAAAACATTAGATGAAGTTCATAAACCATTAAAACGCGATCAAGATAATAAACAAGAAGAAAAAATCAATAAATCTGAACCTGTTTCAATTCTATTATTAGGTGCAGATGAGCGCGGTAAAGATAAAGGTCGTTCAGATTCATTAATGGTCATCACGTTAAATCCAAAAAATAATTCAATGAAAACAGTAAGTATCCCTCGTGATACATACACAGAAATCGTTGGAAAAGGAAAAAGTGATAAAATCAACCATGCTTATGCATTTGGTGGCGTAGACATGTCTGTCGCAACTGTAGAAAAGTTCTTAAATGTTCCTATTAATTATTATATTGAAGTGAACATGGAAGGATTTAAAGACATTGTCGATGCAGTAGGCGGTGTAGATGTTAATAATGATTTAGAGTTTTCTCTAGAAGGAAAGCACTTCCAAAAGGGAAATATCCACTTAACAGGTGACCAAGCTCTAGCATTCACACGTATGCGTAAAGAAGACCCACGAGGTGACTTTGGTCGCCAAATGCGTCAACGCCAAGTGATGCAGGCTGTTATTAAGAAAGGCGCAAGCTTCTCTTCGCTAGCAAGTTATGGTGATGTATTAACAGCAATCCAAAAGAACGTGAAAACAAACTTAACGCAAGATCAAATGTTTGATATGCAAAAGAATTATAAAGATTGTCTGCAGAATAGTGAAGATATCCAAATCCCAGGTGACGGCCACATAGCGGCTGATGGTATTTGGTACTACTATGTTCCAGATGCTGCAAAACAAGATTTAACGAATAAATTAAGAGCGCATCTTGAAGTGACTAAGTAGTATGTAATAACCCAACTCCTTTGGAAGGAGTTGGGTTTATTTTTGCGTGAATTTATATTAGTATTATATATTGTGAGATTAATAGATGAGGTGAATCGATGAATAAGAAAGCAGTACTTGTCCTTGTTGTTTTTGTATTGTTTGTTGCTTCGATTGTGAGCGGTAAATTGTACTGGAATAAGAAAGTTGCAAATGCAACGGGACAAACGAGTGAAGTAACGAAAACAAAAGCTGAAGTGAAAGATAGCGGAGCAAAGAAAGAAGAGAAAAAAGAAGAGAAAAAACAAGATGCGAAGTCATCTTTTAATGAGGCATACGCGAAGAATTTGCCAGATGCAGTGAAAGAGAAGTTAAAGAAAGCTGCTGAGGATAAAAAGGCAGTAAACCTTATTATTGTTGGTGATGAAGCTTCTTCATCTGAAAAAGGTGCTTGGGCAGCTAAGTTAACGTCTAATTTAGAAACTGCTTACGGTAAAGGTTTATGGAATGTGACTGTAAAGGAATATAAGGGTGAAAGCACAGAAGAGTTAATTGCGAATAAGCGTGATAAAGAGATTGCGAAAGAGAATCCAGATGTGATTTTATTTGAGCCGCCATTTATTACTGATAACGGTAAAACTGGTAATGGGAACTCTGTTGCGAGTACACAGAAGTTCGTTCAAGCACTTTCTACTAGTGCAAAGGGCGCTACGATTATGATTCAACCATCAAATCCAGTGTATGGTGCGAAAAATTATCCGAAAGCGATTGAAGCATTAAAACAATTTGCGACGCAAAATAATTATACATATATTGATCATTGGGGAGCATGGCCGGATGCATCGACAAAGGCTATCCTACCATACTTAAAAGAAGAGTTTGGTTTCCCAACTGCTAAAGGTCATGAAGTTTGGGCACAATATGTAACGGATTATTTTGTAGCTAAATAATAAAAGGGGAGAGGGTATCGTCGACAAAATATGTTCGACAATACCCTCTCTTTTTTTATAAGATTTTTGCTATACTAAACTGTACTATAATACGTGGTGGAAGGAGGAGAATGATGAAAATACTTGTGGTTGATGATGAATCGAGTATTCGTAATTTGATTCGGATGCAGTTGGAGATGGAAGGTTATGAAGTATTGGCAGCGGCTGATGGGAGAGAAGCTTTAGAGCGATGGAATGAAGGACCGGATGTATTGATTTTGGATGTTATGCTTCCGGATACGGATGGGTATGAGTTGCTTCGTTTGTTCCGTGAGAGGGATAGGGATATTCCGGTGCTTATGTTAACAGCAAAGAGTCAGATGAATGATAAGTTGCTTGGCTTGCAGCTTGGTGCTGATGATTATGTGACGAAGCCGTTTAATTATGCGGAGCTTATTCTTCGGGTTAAGAATATGGCGCGGCGTGTAAAGAAGACGGAGGCGGCTGTAAGTCATGAAGTAATTGAGGCTGGAGAGATAGTGATTTGTCCTAAGGAAAGAAAGGTACATGTGAGTGGACAAGAGATTCAGTTAACGTACCGAGAGTTTAATTTATGTCAGTTATTTGTTTCAAATCCGCAGCGTGTGTTTATGAGGGATGAGTTGCTTGAGAAAGTATGGGGATTTGAGTATATCGGAAATACGAGAGCAGTTGATATTATGGTGCAGAGACTTCGAAAGAAGCTTGGGACGAGCGGGGAATATATTAAGACAATTTATGGCGTTGGCTATAAACTGGATTGTTAAGTGGTGATGGTATGTCTTTAAAGCGAAATATGGTGTTTGGAATAGTTGGGCTGTTAATTCCGATTTTTGTTCTTTTATATGCAGTTGTTTATATTACGTTAGAAAAGAATATGTATCATAACGCAGCAGATTCTTTAGAAAAGTTAAGTGTAGAAGCACAAATTTATACGATGAATTATTTAGAGAAGGAAGCAGAAGTGGATACGCTTGGTCCGAATTCACTTTTAATTGCGTCGTATTTAGCGAAGCGTATGGATGTCCGTGTGCAGATGATTGGGAAGAATGGCGATGTTGTTGCAGATACACAAAAAGGAGCATTGCTCCACCGTAACATCGACATTGAAAGTTCTTTGAAGGGAAAGAAGTCTTACGTTTTTGAGGAGGCGGATCCAGCTCCTATTCTTTTGTTTTCAAGCCCAGTATATTATGGAAACGATGTCATTGGAAGTATTCGTTTTATAAATGAGTTAACGGGTGAGAAGGAAGTTTTAACAAATGTGAGCTGGACGTTCTTAATGACGTCTCTTTGTTTAGTAGCTACCGGTATTTTCTTTGCGATTCGTTTAGCGAAGTCTCTGCATAAACCAATTGATCAGTTGAGACAAATGGCACAGAGGCTCGCGAATGGTGATTATAAGAGTAAGATTGAGTTAAATGAGTACGTGGAAATCGCTCAGCTTTCCGCATCTTTTAACGCGATGGCTGATGGAATTGAACTGCATATTAAGCAATTGCAGGAGGAGAAAGAGAAGCAGAAAGATTTCCTAGACCGCATTACGCATGAGTTAAAAACACCGCTAACGGCAATTATCGGTTATGTTGATTTAATTCCGAAGTTACAATCAAAAGAAGATGTACAGGAAAGTCTTCGTTATGTGGCTGTGGAAAGTGAGCGTTTATTATCACTTGTAGAGGAACTGCTTAAGTCCTCGAAATATGGGAAGAGTACGTTTGAAGTGTCTCCTACAGTTGTGAATATAAAGGAATTGGCAGAAGAAGCAATTTCAATTGTGAAACCTCGCCTAAATCAATTTGAAATTGAAGTGATAAATGAGTTAACGGATGTACATGTTGTTGCGGATTTTGATAAGACGAAGCAAATTTTCTTAAATGTGCTTGATAATGCAATTAAGTATAGTGATGCTTCTCACATTCGTATGAATGTAATTGTAAATGAGCATGAGGCGAAGGTTTTTGTTCATGATGATGGGATCGGTATAGATGAAGTGGTGCTTGCAGAGTGGAATGAGTCTCCGAAAGGAAAGGCACTTCCTTCTAGTTATGGGAATGGTTATGGTTTGTATATTTGTCAGGAAATTATGAATAAGCAGGGCGGAAGCATGCGGATTGAGAGTAGTGAAGAAGTAGGTACTACAATATTCATTACATTTTTGCTTCCGAGAAGGATGGAAGACATAAAAAACTTGAAAGCGGTTAAATGATACATTTATGAAACAATTATGCGGTATTTTCGAAACAACGTTTTTTTATCTTGGAGGTAGGCAGAAATGAAAAGGCTATCATTTCAAATTCTTATGTTTGTCATTTGTATGATTGTTTCTCTTGTTTTGTTTTATGTTATGGAGAAGCAAATCTATAATCGAATCAACATTGTAAATGATAAACAAGCCGTTTTACAAAGGGTGAATGAATCTCTTCCAATTGAAGTGAAAGTAAGACATGAAAAGTGGGGAGAAATTGTTGTAACGGATGAAGTTCGTTTGCATACGATTGTTTCATTCTTTGACCGAATTCGAATAGAGCCAGGGGACGTTAAGAGCCAAGAACAAGTATTTACTGGAGAAGTAACGTACTTGAATGGACATAAGCGTACTTTTGCAGTAGGTGACTTGTTCCAGTATGGGGAAAATGTATACGGAAAGAATGGCATGGATCCGATGATTTCAGCACTTCAAACGTATTTATTAAGCCTGTATTACACGCCAGAGCGTATTAGTGATTTCTTTGCTTCAGCAAAGGATGTCGTAGTACGTCAAGGCGATGTGGTACGTACTATCAATCTTACGCACATACTTGATTCTATTCGATACGCAAAGCAAATTACAGATTACGGAGAGATTCAGAAGTTATTACAATCGCAGAATGAACCGATTGCTTATATTACAGCTTATAAAACAGGTAAGCGTGTAAAGAATGATCGTGAAGATATTCTTACGATTTCTGTGTATCCATCGTACTTTGTTGTGCAATATCTCGGTGATAATAACGGGAATGTCATGTATATGAAAGGCTCTCTAGCAGAGTTATTCGTAAAGGAGAATGCGTCATGAGAAAGATAGCCTTTTTCTTCTTTTTGCTAGTAATTGGAGGAGCGATGTCTAGTTGCTCTCGAGATACAACCTCTATTAAATATAGTAAAAATGGTCTCCCTATTTTGGATGATCGTCATATTGTTGCGTATGTGGCGGCTCGTGAGGAAGTTGGTGAAGCGTTACTTTCATCATTTTGTAAACCACGTGGATGTACGTATGAATTTATTCGTCTTTCAACAGAAGAACTTCTTCGTAGAGTGGAAGAAGAAGCTGGAAATCCGAAGGCGGATATTATTATTGGCGGTACAGTAGATGCGCACCAAATGATGAAGCAAAAAAATCTTTCTATTCCTGTGATAAGCCAACATGCAAATCGTATTTCAAAAACTGTTAAAGATAAAGATGGTTATTGGTACGGTTATGAAGTGGAGAAGCTGGCAATTGCGATTAATAAAGAGCGGTGGAACGAGGAAATAGCGCCGCTTGGTCTCTCGTATCCGTTAAGATGGAAAGATTTATTGAATCCAGTATATAAAGGAAAGATTGTCATGCCCGATCCAAATGTTTCAGGTACAGCATATACGTTTTTCCAATCACTTATTGATACGTTAGGTGAAGAGGAAGCGAAGGGATATGTGAAGAATCTGGCAGAACAAGTTGGAGAAGTTACAGTGAATGGTTACATCCCAGCAGAACTTGTTGCGAGCGGTGAATATATGATAGGCATCAACTTTATGGGAGATCAGAGAATGCTTCAAAAACAAGGCTTTCCGATTTTAAGTAACGAACCTGAGCAAACAGGGTTATCTGTTAATGCGATTTCTAAACTAAAACGTGCACCGAGTGGTATTATTGCGGATTTATTTATTGATTATTGTTTATCAGAAGAAGCGGGGCATATTTTAGAAAAAGTGTCGTTTGGCGTACCAACGATGTTTGCGAAGAATGAGAAAGAAATAGAAGGACAGCCGGTTAGAAGGACGAACCAAAATATATCAAATAGCGGAATAATCGAGATATGGAATAGACAGCGTCTCTCTCTGAAGTGAGAAAAGGAGACGGAAATATATGTTTAAATGGCTCAAGCCAGCACCTGCAATTGAAAGATTGCCAGCGGATATGATCGATCGTGTATATCGATTACTACGTATTCGTGTGTTAATCGGGATTTCAGTTGGATATGCTGCTTATTATTTAGTTCGTAGTAACTTTACGTTATCAAGTACGTATTTAGTACAAGAATATGGTTTTAGTACAGCTGAAATTGGTCTACTAGGTTCAGTAATGGCAATTGTTTATGGATTTAGTAAGTTCTTTATGGGGAATTTATCAGATAAAGCTTTCGCCCAGCGCTTTATCGCAGTCGGTTTATTCTTATCAGGGCTTGTAAATATTTGTTTCGGCTTTGCATCATCATTTGGGATGATTGTTACATTACTTGTTGTTAACGGTATTGTACAAGGTATGGGAGCACCACCTTGTAGTATTGTTATGACGAAATGGTTCTCGAAGAAAGAACGCGGTACGAAAACAGGTCTTTGGAATATTTCACATAACGTTGGTGGAATGCTTGTGCCACCACTTGTCGGAATTGGTGTAGGTATTTTCGGTGAAAATCATTGGCAAGGTGGCGTGTTTATTTTCCCAGCGATTATCGCAATGGTAATTGCAGTACTTGTTTGGATCAATGCGAAGGATACACCAGAATCTGAAGGTCTTCCTCCAATTGATGAGTATCGTAATGACTATGAAAATCTTGAAAAAGCAGATAATGCTAACAAGATGTCACCAAAAGAAATTTTAATGAAGTATGTAGTGAAAAATAAATTTGTATGGTTCTTATGTATTGCGAATGCTTTTGTTTATTTAATTCGTTTCGGTGTTATTAACTGGGTTCCACTTTATTTAACGACAGTTAAAGGATTTTCAAAAGCAGAAGCGCATGCGGCATATGCAATCTTTGAAGGTATGGCAATTCCAAGTTCATTAATCGTTGGCTTTTTAAGTGATAAATTATTTAAAGGAAAACGTATGCCATTATGTATTATTAGTATGGTTGGAGTTGTTATTGGTACGTTTATATATTGGCAAGCAACTAGCGTACTTGTTGTAAGTATTGCAGTTTCTATTATCGGTTGTTTAATTTATGTACCACAGTTCTTAATCGGTTTAAGTGCGATGGAATTAGTACCGAAATTTGCAGTAGGTACGACAGTTGGTATGTGTGGTCTATTCGGTTATGTAGGCGGAAGTCTTGTAGCTAACGCAGCAATTGGTGTTATTGTTGATAGTTCTGGCTGGGATGGTTGTTTCATCTTACTATTAACAGGTGCGGTTTTATCAACAATCTTCTTATTTATTGTTCAACGTGGACATGAGAGAAAAGATCCTAAAGTAGCGTAATATTTTGTTTGAAAAGCTATCCAATTGTGTGTGATTGGATAGCTTTTATATTAGAAAAAACAAACAGTATGAAAAATTGCAGTTTAATATATAAATGATTTTTGTTAATTAATATAATTTTTTTAGATTCCATAAACCAAATAGATACATGGTTATACCGAAAAATCCGCCGCCACACATGAAAATTACAACCTTAAATAAAGAAATAGAGATTTCCTCTGAACCTACATAGGGAAGGATATAATTCATAAAAACAAACATTTGAAAGCCCCAAAGCACACCTGCTTTTAAGCCAGCTTTTCTTAATTTTTTCTTGTGTTGTAAATATTCTTCTTTTGTTGCACATTCAGTATCACTTAAACCTTTTTTCTTGAATTTAAAGGCTAAATAATTAGCGTAAATCATATTAGATAGAAAAATAAATATAGTTCCTATAGATATTGTGTGGTTCATAGTATCAACAAGTAACATAATAAGCATTACCAACATATTTAACCACCATAAACCAATTCCAGCTACAGATAACTCTTTATTGATTTCTTGTTTTTGATATTCATCTCTCTCACTTAGTGTTCCAACAAAACTATTATAAACTCTTTCTTTCCATTCAATTTTCATCATTTAATCTCCCTCCCAAAATAGACTATTTAAATCTGTTTTTAGTGCTTTTGCTAATTCGATACATAAGGCTAAAGAGGGATTATATTTATTGTTTTCAATTAAATTTATTGTCTGTCTCGCCACGTTAACTTTTTTAGCTAACTCTAGTTGCGATAGCCCTTCAGATTTTCGATATTGTTTAACGTTATTCAAATATAACCCTCCCATTGATGGTTGTAGACCTCGTGTACCGAAATGTCATTTATATGTGACATTTTATAATTGAATAGATGAAATGTCAAATATATATGACAAAAATGATTTTAATAATTTATCTTGGTAAGAAGTTTATTAATAAAAGATGGCTTACATTCATATAAAAAGTACTTGAAAATTCAATTTAAATTATCCTTTTTCCTTTCCTTAAATCTATCTTAAAAGATATAATGTCATATTTCTAATCATTGGAATTTTTGTTACAATATAAATGGATGTGTAAAACTTTGTAAAAATAATGTAATAATATGTAATCTATTTTCAGAAAGTTTTATACAATTTTTATATTAAACTATTAAGTTATAAAAGGGAGCGAGAATATGTTACCAAATACGGTTCGTACTCCAAACAAGAAGAAGAAATGGATTATTATTGGGGTTATTGCACTAATTGTTATTGTAGCGGCAATTAATATTTTTGTTATGCAAGGTAAGAAGAAGGGTGCATCAACAAATGCTGATGCTGTAAGTTTTGAGAAAGTGACAGAGCGTAAGCTGAATAATACGAAGTTAATTTCTGGTCAGGTGAAGCCTGGCAATATTGAAAGCTTCTATGCAGATCCGGCCAAAGGGAAAGTGAAAGATATTGAGGTAAAAGAAGGGCAAGAGGTAGAAAAAGGTACGAAGTTATTCTCTTATGATAATGAAGAGATTAATCTTCAAATGAAGCAAGCTGAGCTTGATCAGAAGATGGCGGATATGCGTTACGATCAAGGGAAAAAGAAGATTGATTCGTTGAAGAAAGAAATTAAGAAGGCGAAAGATAGCGGAGCTGGGAAAGAAGTAACAGATCCGATGGACGAGCAAGTAAACGAGTTAGAGATAGGGCAAAAAACAATTGACCTTGAGAAAGAAAAAGGAAAGTTGCAGAAAGAAGAGTTAAGTAAGAAGCAGAAAGAACTTACGATTTATAGTAATTTCGCTGGTGTTGTTCAAAAGTTAGATAAAGATGCGGCACAAAGCTCATCTCAAGCGTTAGGTGGTCAAGGAAAAGCGTTTTTACAAGTAGCTTCTAAAGATCCATTTCAAGTTCAAGGTACGTTAACTGAGCTTCAGAAGTCACAAATTCAAAAAGATCAAACATTCACTGTAACGGCGAAAGCAAATAATAAGAAGAAGTGGACAGGTAAGATTACAGAGGTAAGTGAGTTCCCAACAAGTGCAGAGATGGCGCAAGCTGGCGGCATGGGTGAAGCAACTCAAAATATGTCTCAATATACATATAAAGCAAGTCTTGATAGCCAAGACGGTTTATCTCCAGGTTACCACGTTTCTCTGCAAGTAAACTTAGAGAATAAGAAGATGATTGCTGTCCCAAGTAAGAGTATTGTAGCAAAAGGCGATGATGCATTTGTTTATGTTGAGGATAAAGGTAAGCTTCGTAAACAAAATGTGAAAAAAGGTTCTACTGATGGGGACTGGACAGAGGTTGTAGAAGGCGTAACAGTGGGGCAAAAGGTGGTTAAAAATCCTTCCGACGATGTGTATGACGGAATGGAAGTGAAAGAGAAATGATTACGTTAAATAATATTGCTAAAACGTATTATCAAGGAAAGTTGGCAGTGCCGATTTTGCACGGTATTAGTTTAACGATTCAGAGCGGTGAGTTCGTTTCGATTATGGGACCGTCTGGCTCTGGTAAGTCGACGCTTATGAATATTATCGGTTGTTTAGATCGTCCAACAGAAGGCGAATATATGCTGAATGACGTGAATATCTTAACAGCAGACGAGTCAAAGCTTGCTTTAATTCGTAATGAATATATTGGCTTTGTATTCCAGCATTTTAATTTACTGCCTCGTCTTTCAGCAGTGGAAAATGTTGAGCTTCCGCTCGTATACGGTGGCGTGAAGAAAGCAGAGCGTCGCAAGCGTGCTTTGGAGGCGCTAGGTAAAGTTGGATTGGCAGATCGCGTGCATCATTTACCAAATGAGTTATCAGGTGGACAGAAGCAGCGTGTAGCGATTGCAAGAGCGATTGCAAATAATCCAACGTTTATTATGGCCGATGAACCGACTGGTGCACTTGATACGAAGTCTGGTGAGCAAGTTATGAATATTTTCACGAAGCTTAATGCAGAAGGTACGACGATTGTTATGGTTACGCATGAAGAGGAAGTGGCAGCGTATTCTTCCCGCCGCATTGTACTGCGAGACGGGAAAGTTACAGAAGATAGAAGGTGTGCGGTATGAGTTTACTAGATAGTATAAAAATTGCCTTATCTTCTATTTTAGCTCATAAACTGCGTTCAGCTCTTACGATGCTGGGTATTATTATCGGGGTAGGTTCGATTATTACTGTCGTTGCAATTGGGCAAGGCGGGGAAGCGATGTTGAAATCAAAATTCGCAGGTTCTGGTGGTAATAACCTTATGCCAATTCAATTTAAAGCAGATATTAATGATGAATTTGCTATAGGTGGATTTGAAATACCGAAGTTAACGGAAGAGGATATTTTGGAAGTAAAACAAGTGAAAGATGTTTCACACGTTATTACAACAAATTCGACAACAGAGACACTTGATGTAAATGATAAAAAAGCAAGGCTGAATGTTATTGGACTTGATAATGAATATTTTGCGGTTAATAAAGTAAAGGTTGTAAAGGGCCGCTCCTTAAATGAATCAGATATTTCTCACGCGAATAACGTTGTGATGATTAGCACAAAAACAGAGGAAACGTTATTTAAGGACGTAAACCCAGTTGGACAAATTATTGAGATGAAGGGACAGCCAATGCAAATTATTGGTGTGTATACATCAGATAATGAATTTATGGGATTTGAAATGGAAGAAGCGTTAATTCCTCTTACGTTATGGCCTGTTTTATATGGGACAGATGATATTCAAAATATCGCAATTCAAGCTAAAAATGTAGACAATTTAGAAGCAGCAGGGAAACGAGCTGTTGATGTATTAAATAGTCGTAAGCCAAGTGAAATCCCAGGTAAATATGAACTGGTGAATTTAAAAGAACTCCAAGAAAATGTTTCTAAAGTAACTAGCATCATGACGATGATTATCGGTGGTATCGCTGGTATTTCATTAGTCGTTGGTGGTATTGGTGTTATGAATATCATGCTCGTATCTGTAACGGAGCGTACGCGCGAAATTGGGATACGTAAAGCGCTTGGAGCAACGCGTAGTAAAATTTTATTACAGTTTTTAATTGAAGCTGTTATGTTAACACTTTTAGGTGGTTTAATCGGAATTGGTCTTGGGTATGGCGGAGCATATATCGTTTCTACATTCGCAAAATGGCCACCGCTCGTTTCGTGGGAAGTTGTCGTTGGAGGCGTACTGTTCTCGATGACACTCGGTATTATTTTCGGATTAATTCCAGCAAATAAAGCTGCGAAATTAGATCCAATTGAAGCATTGCGTTATGAGTAATTAATAGTGTAGTAGAACTACACATTACCGTTCTAGTGGGCGGTTCGTAGCCTCTATATGAGGAAGTGAACCGCCCGTTAGAACGGGTTATATAAATAGAAGGAGGCGTTATAATGGAAGCTAATATTAATACGCAAGATGTAGTTTCAAAAAAGCCATCATTATTTGGAATGATTACTTCTCCAGGTGAGCAGTTTGAGAGAATGAAGACGAAAAGTCCGGTTTGGGGGGCATTTGTCTTATTTGTTATATTAGGAACGATTATAGCAACAGCAGTGTCTTACTTAACATTAATTAGTACTCCAGAATTGGCAAAAGAATTAAATGGTGAAGCAGGGGCAATGGTAAAAGGATTTACCCTTGGTGGAGGCGCACTTGTTGGTCTATTAGGAACACCTATAGGTCTCTTTATTGCGGCAGGTTTTTATAAAATTATTATGATGTTTATGAGCAATGATACACCATACATGAAAATATTATCGATTTACTTATATGCTAATCTTGTTTATTATATCGGCGGGTTGTTAAATGCAGGATTAGGCTTTATTTTTGATGGAAATGGCACTGATGTTTATACAAGTTTAGCTCCTTTATTTGAACAAGGGACAGTAGCACATGGAATTGCCTCTTCAATTGAAATTTTTAATATTTGGAGCCTCATTCTAACAGGACTAGGCTTACACATTGTAGCTGGTTTAAGTAAGAAACAAGCTACGATTTTAATTGTAATCTTCTTTATCCTAACAATTGCATTAGGCGTTGTAAGAGGTTTAGTAAGCGGCTTTGGTGCATAACATATTATTTTAAAAAGGTGACTCTTCAAGAGAGTCACCTTTTTTATTTTTACCCCTATTTCAAATACCACCAACAAAATTTCAAATACTATCTAGTGTAATTTCAAATTCCATCGGTAGTATTTAAAATTACTCACAATGAAATCTTTTCTTTATTTTTATATTGTGAAGGTACCGCGGAATACTAGAAAGGTATACCTTTTAGAAACGGGTACTGTGTGAAGCCAGCGACTTTTAAAGAGGCAGTTGTTTTGTATGAAGGTATGATTGTAAATCAAATAAAGAAATTAGGTATTCGTAAAGATTATGAAGAGTATTATCAATGTGGTTTAATTGGTCTTTGGTATGCGTATGAAAGGTATGATGCAGAGAAAGGGAGTTTTCCCGCATATGCAGTTGTAACGGTGCGAGGTTATATATTAGAGAGATTGAAGAAAGAGTTCGCAGTGCAGGAGAGGTGTGTATGTGTAGGAGAGTATGAGGATATCTTTCATTTTGAAGATGTTGAAATAAGAGTGAAGGATTTTATGAGTGTGTTAGACGAGAAGGAGAAGTATATTATTTTTGAACGTTTTTTTGTAGGGAAGACGATGGGAGAAATCGCTTTAGAGACGGAAATGACATATTATCAAGTAAGATGGATGTATCGGCAAGCAATCGAGAAAATGCGGGATAGTGTAAAAGGATAAAAATAGAAAATAGAATGGAAGGTAAGGAAATACTACCTTCCATTCTATTTGTTATTAAGGTGATGAATCTTGCATGTTCATTTGGGATAATACATATCCAGCTTTCCATAATTGCTGGCTTAACTTATGGGGACTAATTTGTATCGTTACGGTAGCTCCATTTGAAAAATGAATTTTAGCTTGTTTAGCTTTTTTGAAAAACTCTATTGTATGAACATGTTTGAAGAAAAGCCAAATGCAATTTGGAGAAGCAGGAGATTCTGTTGGGAAAGCACAAATATATTCTCTATGATTGATCGGAATTGGAACGTTTTGTTTGAATTTAAATTTTGTTTTTACGGCATTACGTCTCCCTTGATAAGTAGAATGAATATTTGTTAGACAAGATTTCTGTATAAGTTGGAGAGCAGTTTGACAGGAGTAAAGATGGTTCCCGCTACTGTCGATAATTTTTGTGCGGTAATAAGGGTGTTTACATGGTTCAAGCATCATTGTAGAACTAGAAATAAAAATGTTGTTTTCATTATCCATAATTCTATATCCTCCCTTATAATTTTTATTCCGAATATAATTATATATAAATTAAGTAAATTTACTGTTAATATTCTATTTCATATTGTAAATTTTGTCTATTCGTTTACAATCAATAGGTGATAGTCTTTCTAATTTGCATCGCTTGTACATATATATGAAAATAGAAAAGAGTAGGCGGTGATATAGTATGAAGAAAAAGTATATTATTATGGCTTTAGTTGTCGTTCTCCTAGTATATTTAGCAAACAGTAATCCGAGTAAGGGCGAATATACAGAATGGGCAGCGAAGCAGTTTATGAAGCGTAATGATGTGAGTAAGAAGCTAGATGAAGTTCAAAAAGAGAATGAAGAGGGTCTCCTTGGCGACTTGGCATCGGCCGGTAAAAAGTTAGCGAAAAAGTATGTTGAGCCACAAGTTGGGTTATTAATTGATCATTATACGAAGCGAAATGATTATATATTCTTCTCAACATATACGACTGAGTTTGATATAGGTGAAGAACATTATAAGTACGTATGCGTCGGTTTCTCAAAGATTTTTATTCCGATTGAAATGCCGAAGAAAAAAGACGAATCTGCAAAATGATGCAGATTCGTCTTTTTAATTTTATAGAGTAATTGGAACTTCAGATACATTTTTTTCTACAAGGCGAGCTCCCTTTTTTCGTGTATTTTCATCAATGGATGAAAATACAGATGAGGCAAGGATTGTATCCATTACTTGATTTACGACTTGTGCATCGATTGGTGTGATGGGCGTATCGATAGAAAAAACGACTGTTTTTCCATCTTCTTTCGCGAAAATCAACTCTAGTACTTGCATGTGTTATTCCCTCCTTTGTATTTATCAAGCTATTTACGGGATTCGGGTCTGCCGGTTAAATTGTGGTCTAATAATCAGCGGGGATGAATAAAATCCCCACTAATCCGAGTTTTACTTTATAGTTTAGAAAGATCTGATGTGCTTACAAGTTGCACAGCGTGAAGTGGTGATGCTTGTAAGGAAGCTAGAGCATGAGCTACGTTGTGTACTTGATCTAAGCTCGCGTTTGTTTTAACACGTTTAAATTGTTTGCTCTTGAAAACTGTTTTACCGTTCTTATCTAATCCGTTGTTTAAGACAAGACGTAAAGTTAAATCCATTACGATTGTTTCAATTGCCATGTGTATCACCTCCTTTCACTTTATAAATAGGGTACAAATGTCATGTTTTGGCGTGAAATTTTTTCTTTTTTTTGGTACCCTTAAAAGATTAAGAGAGGAGAATTCTGGATAATGAATCGTAAATGGTTATTTTGGATTCCTGTATTACTATGGATGGGGCTGATTTTCTATTCTTCGGCACAACCATATAAAAAGCAGGATATGCGTTCAGATATTGAACAATATGTAAATGTTGAATTTGTGAAAGAGCATTTTTCATGGGTATCTATTGATTATGGTGGAGGAACCCCTGTTAGTATTGCGAATAAAGGGGTAGGCGGATTTATTGAGTTTTTCCTTCGTAAAGGTGCTCATTTTATGGTGTTCTTTATGCTAGGTTCATTGATTTATTACGCTTTTCATCGATCAGGTCATTCGAGGAAAAGATGTTTTATATATGCCCTTCTTTTCGTTGCCGGTTATGCAACATTTGATGAAATTCACCAATGGTATACGGGAGACCGTACACCAATGTGGCAAGATTCATTGCTTGATACGTGCGGCGGGTTAACGGGGATTATAATAAGTAATTGGTTTTGGAATAGAAAAAAGCGCTAATCTCATTTCGAGATTAGCGCTTTTTTTTGCGGGTAGTAAAACTCTACGTGATTGGCCTAATTAAAGTTTCACTTTATACACCGAGTAATTCTTTTAGTTCGTCTGTTGATAGTTCAGTCATCCAACTATCGCTTGTGATGACCGCATTGTTTAGAGATTGTTTTCTTTCTAGCATTTCATCAATTTTTTCTTCTAATGTTCCTGTTGTAATGAGTTTGTGAACATGAACAAATCGTTTTTGACCAATGCGATATGCGCGGTCTGTTGCTTGATTTTCCACAGCTGGATTCCACCAACGATCGTAGTGAATGACATGGTTGGCAGCGGTTAAGTTTAATCCTGTTCCGCCAGCTTTTAAGGATAAGATGAAAATGTCATACGTTCCGTTTTGGAACTCCTCAATCATCTTGTCGCGATCTTTTTTCGGTACACTACCGTTTAAGAAGAGGACACGCTGGCCGAATTTTTCTTCTAGCACACGTTTTAGCATGTTCCCCATGCCGATATATTGAGTGAAGATGAGGCAACTTTCATTTTGATCTTTTATATTTTCTATGAGCTCCATTAACGTTTTTGTTTTCATAGAGCGTTCAACGACATTTTGTGGCTCTTCTTCTTTTAAATAAAGAGCTGGATGATTACAAATTTGTTTTAGCTTGTTCAGCATAAGTAATATAAAGCCGCGTCTTTCAATTCCGCTTAATCCTTCGACATTTTGTAGTGTATCTTGAACAAGTTGTTCATATAAGGAAGCTTGTTCACCAGTAAGAGGACAGTAAGCTTTTTGTTCTTGTTTATCTGGTAAATTTAATGCGACTGTTTGATCTTTCTTCGTTCGGCGCAGTAAAAATGGTGAGATAAACCGTTGAACTTGCTGGATTTTTCCTTCATCACGATCCTTTTCAATTGGTGTGACGAAGCGGCGTTGGAATTGCCCTAAGCTTCCGAGATATCCATGATTAATAAAGTCGAAAATGGACCAAAGTTCAGCGAGGCGATTTTCCATCGGTGTACCAGTTAAAGCGATTTTGTGATTTGCTTGCAAGTTTCGTACTGCTTTCGACTGTTTCGTATGTGGGTTCTTAATATTTTGTGCTTCATCCAAAATAACAGCATCCCAGCATAATGAAGTTAGTTCTTCCTCATCGAGTTGAGCCAATGCATAAGATGTTAATACAACATCTGCTGATTGAAGGAAATCTTCAAAAGAATTGCCCTTATCTCTATTACTTCCGTAATGTAATTGAACACGTAAATTCGGTGCGAAACGCTCAAATTCTTTTTGCCAATTTCCAAGAACAGATGTCGGCGCTACGATTAATGCAGGGCCTGTTTTGAGATTGTTTTCTTTTATATATAGTAAGTAAGAGATTGTTTGAATACTTTTCCCGAGTCCCATATCGTCAGCTAGCAATGCTCCAAATCCAAGTTTTCGTAAATATAATAACCATTCAATGCCGTGTTGTTGATACGGGCGAAGTGTTGCGTTTAGTGAAGTAGGAACATCTACTTTTGGAATATCTCCAATATGAAGCAGCTTTTGGAATAGTTCCTCATAATATCCATCTAGTTCGATTTCAATATCAGTAAACGGACTATCATCTTCTACAATTTCTGTTTCAGCCGTATTTGATAAATGTTGCTGCAGGACATCTTTCATCTCTAGTCCGTATTTATCGGCACGGTTCATGAGTTTCCTTACTTCTTCGATAAAGGCTGGATCTAGTCGCATCCATTGACCATTTATATTAAATAGACGTTTATTTTGTTCAACGAGTTCAAAAAATTCGCTTTCTGATAAATCAATGCCGTTCGTCGAAATGCGCCAATCAAAATTAACGAGCGTATTCATACCGAAGAACGATTGTGTTTGTGCTGTATTTTGCTTCAGCTGGACACGTAATTTCGGTTTTGTTGCTTTTAAATTTTGCCACCATGATGGTAGTAAAATTGTAATACCGGCTGCAAGTAATTCATTGCTTGCTTCTGTTAAGAAGTTCCACGCTTCTGTTTCAAAGAGCTCATTTCGGAACGTATCTCCTTCTTTTAACCACGGTATGAGTTTACTAAAACCTTCTTGTGTTTCTGTAATCCGTTCTTCGTAATCGTGCCATCTTTTCGGTAAGGAATCGATGTTTTCATATACATATATGCGATGCGCCCCGCGCTTTGGTGTCACAATTGTTTCAAGCTTCCACATTTCAAATTCTTCTTGTGGTTCTTGTAGTCTTAGTCCGATTGTAAACGGAAGATCATCTTCAATATAACCAATTTTCCGAAGCCAATCTTCTTCATGTAGTGCTGTTTCCAGTTGTCTTTTCGTAAAGTCATAATGTTCATATAGTCTTTTAGCATCTTCCCAGCCGTCATTTGAGCGGTTGTCTTGTAATATGCTTTCATTTACTGCTGCTGAGAAAAGCGATGCTAATGTGTCATCTTCAATTGGTGTATTTTGAACTTTCCAAGATGGTTGTTTAGGCCAATGATTCATATCTGGTACGAAACTACCACTCGTAAAGGCATCCCATAGTTCATTTGCATCTTTCGTAAGTGCTGTAATCGTGCCGTTTATTTGAATATGTGCAAAGGAATTCATCGGTTTGTTTGCAATGTATTCAAAGGCTTGTGCATTTGTTAGCAGCACACCTTGTTTTCCTTCGAAGGTTGCTTCTTTTAGAAACGTACCGTAGAAAGAAGTGGAGTGCCATGTGAATGCATTTCGTTTCCAACTTGTTACGGATAATGGAGTACCGCTGTCATCTTCTCCCCAAAGGAACCAACCTTGACTAACATGCTGGAGCCTAATTGTTACTTCAGTTTGATTGATCATCGATTAATTTTCCTTTCCGTAATTCCTCTTGTAGTGCACGCAGACGTGAATGGAGATTGGCGATGTGAATAATGAAAGCATCCCATTCATCGGTGCGTTTTAATCGTTTATATAATGTACGTAATTTCTTTAAGTAACGAACTGCACGTTTATATGATTTACGATTTCGTTCTTCAATCGCCTCTACAGCAGCAAGATGGTAAAGAGGAAGTGCCACTTCTGGCGCTTCTTTTTCAATATCTTTCAGTGGCTCTTTCAACAGTTCAATTGCCTCAAATCCATATAAGAGATGAAGCTCTGCCCATGTGCGATACTGTTTTTTCGCGAGTACGTACTGTTCGTAGTTTGTGAAACTATACGGTAATAGTTCTTGTAAAATCATTTCAAAACCAGCTTGTTCATTTGTATGTGTTGCGTATGTTTCATACATGATTACAAATAGCCGAACGATATCTTTTATGAAAATCGTATTTTCGTGATCTTGGATCGTTTTCTTTACTTGTTTATACGTAAAGGAAAGCCAGTTTTTTGCACGATCCCATTGCATGGCACTTAATAGTTCTTCTAACCAATAGAAGTATAGACTCACAACAGAAGCAGGTTGTTTCTTTAGTAAGTCCATCGCTAGTAAATCTTCATCATTTAAAAAGAGAAGATGAGAAGACGCTAATGCTTTGGATAGTGGATTGATTTTCGTATCGATTCGTTTTTCTTCCTCTTGTATGTTCTCTTTATTGTTTAAAAGTTCACTCCATATGTGACGATAAATGAAAAATCGCTCTTGCGTATAAGCGTCGGTAGAGAAGAATACTTCATGAACGAGACGAGCTGTTTCTTGCAAAATTATTTCAGACTTTGAAGGAATCGCTTCTGATTGTAAGTCCCGAACGATGGATTCCACTTTATCGACAAATAGGCGAATGACATTAACAGGTTGGTGATAAGAATACGTTTTGTTTGCTTCGAATGCCTGAATTTCTTCTAATAATTTTTGAAAGCAGTAAATTGCTGCATGTAACCTGAATAATTCATGTATGGCGATGACGCGCGGAGCTTTCCGCTCAAGCTTCGTATAGAAATCTGTAAAGATACTCATAAGAAAATACATTTGTTTATAAGTAAGGCGAGCTTGTTCTTTTTTAAATGATTCATATTCTTTTTCAAAATATGATTCCCAACTTTTATAATCCGTTTCTTCAAAAGCTGATGATTGCAATACTTGTCTTGCAGTTCTAATAGGAGGAAGGGAAGGTTTCGTATTATTTTTAAATAAAGTTAATACATCTCCTACTTGCCCGAAACTAGACGCTGCAGATAGTAATACAGCGAGCATATGCTCACATTGTGTTGGTGCGAAGCAATCACAATAACTTTCAGCGACATTACGAATCGGAATATGAACGCTATATACGTTGCCTTCCGCATCTACAGTTCCTGACAGTGTATAACCATCAAAGTCAACGTTGTAGACAACACCACTACGATATAGGTGCCGAGCTGTAGCGACATGTTCCTGATCAGCTGTTTGCTGTGGATCTAGTCCTTGAACGAACTCATTCGCAATCATCATAATTTCATCTTTCGTAATTGAGTGTTGCAGCATAATATTCCTCCGTACACATATTTCTTTCCTTTACCATTATAAACAAAAAATGCTCAAAACAGAAAA
Organism: Bacillus sp. RCC_6_1; assembly: GCF_041360755.1. Taxonomy (NCBI): domain Bacteria; kingdom Bacillati; phylum Bacillota; class Bacilli; order Caryophanales; family Bacillaceae; genus Bacillus; species Bacillus sp. RCC_6_1. Next base: position 325,360 of record NZ_JBFUPV010000003.1, on the reverse strand, counting down.
AATGAAATTTGGATTACATAACTTGAAAATCATGGTAATATATAAAATGTTAATTTCATATATGAATATATACGTATAGGAGGAGAAGTAATTTGTCAGATTTACAGACGAAGTTAGGTAGTGGAATGAATAAGTTACAAGAAGGAATAGAACAAGGGAAAATGAAGTTGCAAGTTGCACAAGAAATTGCTCAATTGAAAAAGGGAATGCAAGTGCAAATGCAGAAAAAAGCAGAGGTTCTATTAGAGGTTGGGCAGCAAGTGTATGTTCAATTAAGAGGAAGTGGAGTAAATGAAGCGAGCTTAAAAGAAATGATTGCTCCAGTTCAAGAATTTGATGTAGCTATTTATCAAGCAAGAAAGCGCATTGTTGAATTGCAAAAACAACAAGGTGAAAAAGCTACATGTGAATGTGGTGGACCTTTATCAATAAATGATAAGTTTTGTGGTTCGTGTGGAAAACCTAACCCGATGTTAGCAGTAGAAAATGAAGGTGAAACGGTAAATTGTATTTCATGTAATGAGCATATCGATAAAAACTCTACTTACTGTCCAGTTTGTGGAATTAAGCAAAGTGGGGAGTGAATTAAATGTATTGTCGCACATGTGGAAAACAACATGGTGAAGAAGTAAATTATTGCCCAAATGAAGGTAGTATGGAGATTGCAGGAGCTATAGATGCAGTAACATTAGAAAAAGATACTGCAAAATACTGCAAAGGTTGTGGCAGTGAAAATGCTCAAAAAAATTTATATTGTCAAAAGTGTGGGTATTCTTTATCTGTTGTGAAGAAAAAAGAACAATCTGTAAAATTGCCTACAATGGATGGTGCTCCTAAAGTTGAATTTAAAGCAGATAAAGCCGTTTTACAAAAAGGCTTTATTGGTGGGGCTGTTGCAAGTATTCTCATGTTAATTGCTGGTTGGATTGGTAGTTTATTATTTGCTTCTATGTTAAGTGAGATGTTTAGCAAATTTGCGAAAGAATTAGAAATGTTGCCAAGTTTTTATTCGAGTGCAACTTCTACGATGTTAAGTTACCATTTACTTGGTTTTACAGCTAACGATGATAGTGGGTTGATATTTTCTTTATCTTGGCATACTCCATTTACATTATTATTAATCATTCCATTTATTATTTTCGTTGGTACAGGAATTTGGTTAGGGAAACAGCATGTTGCGAAAACGATTAAAGATCAAATCTTTATGGCAGCAACAGTTGGTATTATTTATGGCGTCTTTTTATTCATTATAAGTTTTATAGCATCACAATCTTTTGCAATTCCATTCTCAGAAGCAGGTAAGATTACGGTTGGCTATTCAGCGATTAAGAGTTTATTGAGTGGTTTTGTATGTGGGACATTATTTACCTTATTAGGATTTATTGCTCATACAAGCAAAAACAATATGGCAGTAGCATTTCAAGAGTTAATGCCATATGGAGCGTCTGTGTATTACGGTGTTTCAGCTATGATAAAAGGACTTTTAGTAACAGCGGTAGCGGTTTGTATTATGGCGTTAGTAAGTAAGGAAGACGGTATTGAGCCATTAAAAGAAATAACAACTTTAAAATCTGAAAGTACATTATTAGCATTAGAGTTAACACCTCAATTATGGAGTATGGCTCATTTTGCGCCGTTAGAAGTATCAAGTCCAGCACTTAGTAAAGAATTTACTAGAATTGGTAAGAAATCAAATACATATGAGAGCACACTATCGTTTTCATTTATATCAGGCGTCTCTGTAAATGGCGTAGAGCTTAGAGAGATATTGATTTCAAAAGGAGCAAATGAGGAAAGCCTTGCAGAATTCGATAAAGTGAATAATGTATTCCATTATGGTTTATTACTGCTTATTATTCCATTGTTCTTTATGTTTAGAGCGGGAAGAAAGTTAGCTAAATTACCGACCGCCAATATATATATTACATTAGCGGTATGCAGTGGTTCTTACACAATTATGATGATTGTAATGAATATAATTTCTAAGTTCCAAATTAATGTTTCAGGAACGGTAACAGGTTTATTTGGAACAAGTGGAACGGTATTATCTATGCAAAATTCATTTATATATTTAACTTTGTTTAGCTTGATTGTGACATATGTAGCAGCATTTGCTGGAATGAAATTAGCTAAAAAATAGGAGGAGAGCACGTTGAAGTTTTGTGGAACATGTAAAAAGAATGTTGCAGACCATTTGAACTTTTGTCCGGAGTGTGGGAGTAAAGTAGAAGTAATCGTTGATAACACTGCTGCTTCATATACAGAATTACAAAGCGAGACAAAATCAGTGAAAAGTAAGAAAAATTTATTTTTGATCATTGGTTTTGCTGTTATTGCTGCATTATTATTTGGGGCATATAAATTTGGAGCATATAAGTTTTCAAAAGAAAAGCAAGTAAATGTAATGATTGAAGCATTCCAAAAGAAAGATATTAATGCAATTGATGAGTTTGTAAAAGCGAATGATTCAAGCTTAAAGATTAAGACAGAGGATATTAAAGCGTACATGCGTTATTTAAAAGAGAATCCTTCTTACAACAAACAATTACTGTCTTATTTACAGAAAGAGACAGTAGATCAAAAGTTAACTAAAGATAAATCTTCATTTAAGGACGGGGAAATAGTAGAAGAGGGAAAAGAATGGTTCTTATATCCAAAGTATAAGTTTAGCATGAAATCTTATTATATGAGCATTAGTACAACTGCAAAAAATGCAGAGATATATGTGAATGACAAAAAAGAAACAGAGCTTTCTAGTGATAAAACTTCGAAAGAGTTGGGGCCATACTTCCCAGGTACATATGTTGTAAAGGCAACGGCGAAGACAGAACTGACTGAATTAGAAACAGAGAAAGAAGTAGATCTAGCGGATGAACAGAGCGAGAAGGTGAAAGTGGATTTATCGCTTGAAGGCAAGTATGTAAGCATTTCTTCTGATGAAAGTGATGCAACTGTATTTGTGAACGGGAAAAAACGTGGAAAATTAAATTATGGAAGTTATAAGCTTGGTCCTGTATCCACAGATGAAACAGTAGAAGTACATTTAGAGAAAACTACTGATTTTGGTGTGATGAAATCTGAAAGTGTTAAAATTGGAGACCAAAGCACGTATTACTTAAAATTCCCGAAAGAAACATCAAGTTCAGCGGTGGGCGAATTTGTAAGAAATCATATTTATGATAACGTACGTGCAATTTCATTAAATGATTTTAGTTTAATTGAAAATAATTATGATAAGAGCGGGAAATCGTATAAGGAAGACCGTGATTATATACAGTATTTACACAAAAAAGGAATTACAGAAGACTTATTAACGATGGAAGTTCGTAATGTAGAGCGTCAAAGTGATACGAAATATAAAGTAACGACATATGAAGAGTATCATATTCGTTACGGTGATGGATCTGTGAAGTTCAAAAGTTTTAATAACGAACATATTGTAACTGTGAATGGAAATGGAAAGATGCTGTATCATTCTCTTGGTGCAAATAATACGTTGAAATCAGAAGATGTATCTGGTCCAACTCGTTAATATGAAAGAAGCTGTTCAATATTTGAACAGCTTCTTTTTTGTAGCTAAATCGATATTTCGTGTCGAACCGTTGATATATTTTTTTACAATTATGAGTGTGTTTCCTTTAATATTTCTTGTACATATGGATCATGTAATATTTGCTCTATAATTGGTAACATGTTTTGTTCAAATGGAATGTCGATAGGAAATGGCTTTTGAGAGCCTGGTTTTATTCCATATTGCACAATTTTGTAATGTGTATTGTTTTCAGACTTGAGCACAATTAACTTATAGCGGTTATCATCGCCAGCGAGTGAAAAATCAATAGAAGTAGCGTTATATGTCACTTCATCTTTATATATGTACGGTTTTGGCGTACCAATCCAGTCTACTTTTGCTTGTACATTCATGGGCATAGCCTCCTTATATGTATTATAAATAAATACAAGCCAGCTCTCAATAAAGAGAACCGGCTTGTAATTTAGCGGTTATTGGTTATTTTAAAATTTTCACTTTAACAGTTTTGCGTCCCCATTTTTGAGCAGCGCTATCTGATCCAAGTAAGATATCGATACGGTTACCTTTAATTGCACCACCAGTATCTCCAGCGATAGCTTCTCCGTAACCTTCTACCCATACTTTAGATCCTAATGGGATTACTTTCGGGTCAACAGCGATCATTTTCATGTTTGGATTCGCAGTTAAATCATGACCCATTGCAGTTAATACACGGCCGCCATATGTGCCACCGTTTTCGCTCGGGTGAGCTGTATATGCTGTAGCTACAACTGTTAACTCACGACCACCAGATGGTTCGCTAGTTTCAGCAGCTTTCACAGCAGGCTTAGCAGCTGGTTTTGCTTGTGCTACAGGTGTTTGAGCCTTAGCTGGTGCTTCAGCTTTAGCGGGAGCCGTTGTTTCTTGTTTCTCAATTACAGGTGCTGTACCTGTTAAGAAAGGAACATGAACATAAGCTGTTTTCCCGTTATATTCAAATTGTAACCACTCATTTTGTACTTGGTTCGTTGTTTCGATTACATCGTCTTTCTTCAACTTTCCAAGAACCTCTGAGTTTGTGTTCGCTTCAGCACGTACGTTTAATACGTTAGCTGTTACGTAGTAGATGCTTTTTGTGAACTCTGCACTTACGAATGCGTCTTTACCGTCTAAAGTAACTTTTGACCATCCGTTCTCTGTATTTTGTACATCTATTTTATTACCGTTTAGTAATTTACCGACAACTTTTGATTCCGTAGTAGGGTTTTCGCGTACGTTTAGTACATCTGTTGTTACAACAGTTTCTGCATTAGCAGATGATGTGAAAATCCCAAGACCAAAAACTGCTGCTGTTGCTATACCAATTAATTTTTTCATGATAGCCTCCATTGCGTTTGTTTTCGTGTCCTCATTATAGCAACAGATTTTTTCGGATTTGGGGAAAACACACAATTACAAACCATTCGTAATAAGTCGTTAATATCCTGTAATATAACAAAAAATATAGGAAAGCGTTTTTCATTCTATATGACTCATAGGTTTCTAGTTATATTCAAAATATTTAATACAACATGTTTTTTTCGACGTAAATAAAAATATTACAGGAATGTTACATGATGTTTACTAAACGATTACATTCCTTGAGTATTTTACCGTTTTATGGGTAATATAGTTATATAAACATAAACATTTTGTTTGTGAAGCTATAAACACGTGCTATATACTAGCAAAAAAACCGCATAATTGTTACAAAACGAAAGGGTTGCAAGGAAGAAATTTGCCCTTTTTTACATATGTAACACATCCTTTTTTAGGAAAATACATTCCTATCCGCGTTTTTCTCACACAATTTGACAGCAGTATTTCTAACTTGTAGCTCTTGCAGAGTGAAAAGGTTATACGAAAGGTAAGGCTGTCCATAAGAATTCGAATTGGTGAAGGTGAAAGTAAGAAAATCACCGCAAAATTATAGTTTTCTATCCGATTTTACATATCGGAATTTATGTTATTTACAAAAGCGAAACCTACGAAGGGGGATTTGATGAGGAAACTGACAAAAACATTCATCGTTTCATTAACATTATGTATTGCATTTACAATTTGGGGGATTATTCCCGAATCTATTATTGGAAAAGGTAGTTTAGGAAATGTAACAACCGCAATTCAAACTGCATTAGTTAGTAAGTTCGGCTGGTTTTATATTATTTCCGTTTCTATTATTTTAGGTGTGTCTATCTTTTTAATTGTTTCGAAATACGGTTCTATTCGTTTAGGTAAAGATGATGACGAACCTGATTATAGTTATATGACATGGTTTGCTATGCTATTTAGTGCTGGTATGGGTATCGGGTTAGTTTTCTGGGGCGTTGCCGAACCATTAAACCATTTATACGCACCTCCGTTTGGAGAAGGTGCAACTGAGGAAAGTGCGCGTCTTGCACTGCGTTTTTCATTTTTCCATTGGGGATTACATCCTTGGGGACTATATGCGTTTGTAGCGTTATGTATTGCTTACTTTACCTTTAGAAAAGGAAAAGCAAGTACGATTAGTGCGACAGTAGGTCCGTTATTTAAGGGCGGGGAACACGGGCGTATTGCTCATTCATTTGATGTGTTAGCTGTTTTTGCAACTGTGTTTGGTGTTGCAACGTCATTAGGTCTCGGTGCAAAACAAATTGCAGGTGGTGTTAGCTATTTAACATCTATCCCAAATTCATTAACGACACAGTTAGTTATTATTGCAATCGTAACAGTATTATTTATGTTATCTGCGCAAACAGGTCTTGATAAAGGAATTAAATATTTAAGTAATACGAACATTATTTTTGCGTTTGCACTTATGATTATTGTATTATTTGCGGGTCCAACAAACTTTATTATGAATTACTTCACTTCAACAATCGGTTCTTACATTCAGGAATTACCAAGCATGAGCTTCCGTTTAAGTCCATTAGACGAAGGTGGAAACCAATGGATTCAATCGTGGACAATTTTCTATTGGGCATGGTGGATTGCGTGGTCACCATTCGTAGGTACGTTTATTGCTCGTGTTTCACGAGGCCGTACAATTCGTGAGTTTGTTATCGGTGTGTTACTCGTACCGACCGTAATTGGTGCACTGTGGTTCTCCGTTTTCGGCGGAACAGGTATTCATATGGAGCTGTTTGGTGATGCACATATCTTCGAAAAAGTGAAAGAGATGGGAACAGAAGTAGGATTATTCGCTATGTTCGATCAGATGGGCAGCTTTGGATCAGCTTTATCAGTTTTAGGTATTTTACTTATTGCAACATTCTTTATTACATCTGCAGACTCTGCAACATTCGTTTTAGGGATGTTAACGACACATGGTAGTTTAAACCCACCAAATCGTATTAAAATGATTTGGGGTATCGTTCTAGCCGCGATAGCTTCTACGCTATTATATATTGGCGGATTAGAAGCATTACAAACGGCAGCTATCATTGCAGCATTCCCGTTCGTCTTTGTTATTTTCTTTATGATGGCAGCATTATTTAAAGAGTTACAAAAAGAAGGACGTATGAAGCGTCATTATTAATAGAAGGAAAAGAGCTGATTTCATATCAGCTCTTTTTTTATCCCTCTATTTGCTGAGCAGTAAGAACCCCACCTCAAAATTCAGCAAAAGCAAATAAATCGAGCTGCTTGTAAAAGCCCGATTGGTGATGGCTAATGAAAGTTTCACTTTATATAGAAGGAATTTAAAATGCAGGTAGGGGAAATAAAATACTTTACCATATAAGTAGTATGCCTTTTATACGAAGAAAAAACGATAGGTTTCGACAATATTCGATCCCTTACGAATTCTATTCATATTTTTGACAAAAAATTGTCGGAAATGTGTTGTCACGTTTATATATATGTGCTATATTATTTCCTGTAAGCGATTTCAAATAGTTTTAAAGCGCATTCAAGGGGGACATCTAGAATAATGAAACGTTACGAAAGAAAGTGGAAGCATATTTGTTTGAAACGTGTGGCACATCGTAGTGTCCAAGAAAGCACGGAACCTAAGACTGAAACGCGCAAAGAACAGCAAGAGAAGCAATTGGTTCTACAAAAATAGCAATCACTTTTTCGTATATAAATGAAGGTCGATCGTTCGTTGGGGGATGGACGTGAAATTACTTTCAGCTAAGGGGTATTGTCTGATATATAATTTATACGGCAATAAATAAGCACAGAGCATACGGCGCTCTGTGCTTATTTTTATTATTTATCTTTTTTGAATCGAACTGTTTTATCCCAGCCAATGACTTGTTTCTTGCTCTTTGCACGTAAGTATAAGATTAAGCTACGAATAAATAAGTACGTAAAGAGCTGTGCGTACGTAAAGTACATAATAACGCTAATAAAAATATTAGTCGGTGTAAAGGTTCGTTCGACACTCTGGGCACTAAATAATTGAGAAACATATGTAATATATGCGACATACCACATAAATAGTAGCGGAATGCTATATTGAATTTGGAATATCCCGAGCAGCCCAATTACAAACCAAACGTTCGAAATGATTAGGAATAGCCAAAATACAACATACACTAGAACTTGTTGTAAGGAATGAACAAGCAGCTTTCCTTTAAAGAAACTTAATGATGAGAACATTTTTTCTAAAATATATAAATTTCCTTGGAGCCAACGTGTACGTTGTTTAATAAGAATTTTTAAATGCTCTGGTTCTTGTTCCCAAGTAACTGATTCTGGGACGATTGGTAAGAGATAACCTTTTTGTGTAATTCGTAATGTTAATTCAGCATCTTCTGCAATTGCGTAAGGGTCATAGCCACCAAGCTCTTCTAGTGCGGAGCGACGAAGAAGCATGTTTGTTCCTGTCAGCGAGCCCGTTTGGAATAGTAACCAGCGTCCAGATTGCATAAGGAGCTGGAAGATTTGGAATTCTAGCGAAATCATTCGCGTTAACCAGTTTCTTTTTTCGTTTACTGTACGAACGTGTCCAACAGCTCCAACAGCATCTTCAGTTGTTTCAGCGTGTTCTACAAGCATTCGCAGTGCGTGTGGTTCAGGTTGGTTATCTGCATCGTAAACACAGAAGTACTCACCATCTGAAATGCTAAGCCCATAGTTTAGTACACGTGATTTACCCTTCGGTTCACCGGGAGGAACACGAATATGACGAATATGAGCATAAGCTTTGTCGAAATCATCTCCGATTTCAGGTGTTTCATCTTGAGAGTTATCATTTAATAAATAAATAGTTAGCTTTCCTGGATATTCAATCTTTGCCATCGCCTCTAAAGTATCTTTAATAACGACGCCTTCATTATGGGCAGGTATGAAAATATCGACGCTCGGATAATGTTCTAGCATACGATCTTTTCGTTTACTATTTCGGTGAATTAAGCCCGCGATTGTTAAGAAAGAGTAGTAAACGAGTAAGCCAGAGAATAGAAAGGCCGTAAAAATAAGTACATATTTAATTGAAAATGTGATACTAATCCAAAAAACGAGTACGCAAAACAGAAGGAATAAAAGAAGTATAACGAGAGTCATCATAACAGTGTCTGTCCTTTGTTTCCAATTTGCTCGCGTGAAATTTTTATATCTTTGATTGCTTCAGCAGCAAGCCATTGCTCCATTTTTGGTTTTAGGCGGTTCATTACAATGTCAGCACCAGCTTCATTTGTGTTTTGTAATAAAATAACTAGCGTATTATTATCATATTCAGCAGCAAGGTCAAAATCATTCCTTACCGTTTCAACTAATAAAGAAGCTACACGGTCCATAACACTTTCCTTTGTATATTTACTAAAGGAAGTGAAATCAAAGTAAACAATAATGCCTGTTTCATTACGACGATTCATTGCAGTCGTTAATAACGCTTGGCGTCTCTCGAATTCTTGTCTTGTTAGTAATTTGGATTCTCCAATATATTGTTCCAATGTTCTCACACGCTCAGTTAAAGCTTTATTTTCATGAATCACTTTTTTCAATAGGTGAGTTGTTATGTATACAATGAAGAAGTTAGCTGCCATCAGGAAGTGGGTAATCATATATTGCCATTGATCTGATGTACTCCATAAGTGAAGCCATGCTTGATAGAACAAATAAAATACGGAAATAATGGTTCCTAGTATGAAGAAAACAAATGCTGTTTTGTCAGCTAAAAATAAGAATAGTACATTTACGATTACGTATATTATTGTAAAAATGAGAGCATGCTCATATTTCGTCACATATACAGTAGTAAAATAAAATACAATTTGTAAAATCCACATAGAGAGGATTTTATAGAACTTATCTTTCACAAAACTTTCCTCCTTAAAGCTATTTCATCAATAGATACTTGTAGTATGCGCAATTATTAAGAAATTGACCATGTCGTTAAACTCTTTTGAAGGGCAACAACAAGTAGTATCTCTATTTTCATAAGAAAAATAAAAAGACTTAAACATTATTGTATCATAATGTGCTTATATTTAGGATAAATTGATTAATAGATACATAAAAGACGTTTGGATTGCATGAAAAAAGTCTCCTCTTGTAGAAAGAGAAGACTCTATATAAGTTTATAGGAACATCATACCTGCAACTGCTGCGTTTAAGAAGTTCGCTAATGTACCAGCGATAACTGCTTTAATCCCTAATTGTGCAATTTGTTTACGGCGAGTAGGAGCTAACGTTCCTGTTACACCTAATTGAATTGCGATAGAAGAGAAGTTTGCAAATCCACAGATTGCAAATGTTAAAATTAGATTTGTTTTGTCAGAGAACTCTGCCATGTGTGGTCCTAAGTTTGCGTATGCAACGAATTCGTTGATTGCAAGTTTTTGACCGATAAAGCTTGCTGCTTGTATCGCTTCACCAGGAGAAACCCCGATTAAGATTGCGAATGGTGATAATAAGTAACCAAAGATTAAATCAAGGCTAAGTTTAATATCGAACAGAGAACCAACCCATCCTAATAATCCATTTAATAAAGCGATTAATGCGATGAAAGCCATTAACATTGCTGCTACGTTAATAACAAGTTGCATACCTTCAGATGCGCCGCGTGCAGCTGCATCAATAACATTTGCGTCTTCACGTTCTGTAGAAAGTTCAACGTTATTATCTACTTTTTCTGTCTCTGGCATGATTAGTTTCGCAATTAATAAGCTCGATGGAGCCGCCATAATTGCAGCTGCTAATAAGTGCTCTAACGGAATACCCATTGCTGCATAACCGACAAGAACGGATCCAGCAACAGCTGTCATACCGCTTACCATAATAGTGAAGAATTCACTATTTGTTAAGCGTGCTAAGTAAGGTTTAATTAAAATTGGAGCTTCAGTTTGTCCTAAAAATACAGTCGTTACTGAGTTTAGGCTTTCTGCTTTAGAAGTTCCAAGAAGTTTACTTAATGCACCACCAACGATGCTAACAAATTTCTGCATAATACCGAAATAATATAAGATTGCTACTAATGAACTAATAAATACGATTGGAAGTAGTGCTTGAATAAAGAATACAAATCCCCAAGGTCCTTTTGCGTTGACTAAATCCCCAGTAACGAACTTAATTCCCTCGTAAGAAAAATTAATTAATCCTTGAACACCGTCAGCAGCGTGTTTTAAACCTGCTTTACCAGCATCCCATCGTAATACGATAAATGAAAATGACATTTGTAATGCTAGCGCGATTAAAATTGTGCGCCAATTAATAGCTTTGCGGTTGGAAGATAGTAGAAAAGCAATTGCTAATACTCCAATCACGCCGCCAATTCCCCATAAAAGATTCATGCAGTGTATGCTCCTTCCTCATAGTAAAAACAGTGTATAAACCAGTTGTCTATACGTTTACGAATATAACATCTTAAGTAACTTATCATAATGGACATCGGAGGTCAAACGTCTAATGAAAAGTTTAAATAAAAAGAAAATTCTTCAAAAAAACACATATAAAATAAATAGACATGAAATAGGTTATGTTTTTTATGGAAATATATACATTATGATAACGTTATGCATTGTTTTTGCAGAATAAAGTGTATGAAATGGAAGAATGGATACATTATTTTTATAGAGGGAAGCTAGGGGAAAGGGAGTAATGTGTTGAAATCGTACAAAAAAGCCTTCTAGTAAACTAGAAGGCTTTGAAACTATTAATTAAGGTGCTTTCGTGTATCCTAAGAAGTGGCTCTTCCAATAAGAGTTACTTAATGAAGCGATTGCTACACCTTTATCTCCAGCTTGGATAAATGATCCGCCCCCAAGGTAAATACCCATGTGAGAAGGACCAGATTTATAAGTGTTTTGGAAATAAATTAAGTCACCAGGTTGTGGACTTGAAGTTTGTGGTAGGCTACTCCAATATCCTGCAACACTTTGGCGGCTAATGTTATGACCAAATTTCTTAAATACGTGGTAGATGTAGCCACTGCAGTCTACGCCGTTAGCAGAAGTTCCGCCCCAAACGTACGGTACACCTTGCATTGATTTTGCATATGCAAGTACGGAAGAACTGTCGCCGCTATTGTTGCCTGTATTATTATTGTTGCTATTGTTTTGATTGTTATTTTGGTTATTGTTAGGCTTATTATCTACTGCGCCTCCAACTGGTGTTTTAGATAGGTAACGTGTTCCGATATAACCAGTTTGACCGTTGTAGTTAATTTTGCTCCATCCAGAGTTTTCAGAGATTACTTGAACCTTCTGTCCTTGTGGAAGTGCGCCTATGATTCTATAATTTGTACCTTCGCCGCTACGTACATTTAGTGCAGAAGCATTAATGTAGTAGTCGCCAATTGCACCTTGGTTAGGTTTTTCAGGTTGTTTTGGTTGCTCAGGAGTAGTAGTGCCACCTTTAACGAATTTTACAAATTCGCTACTAACAAAGCCTGTTTTTCCTTGGTAATTTACTTTAAACCAACCGTTTTCAGATCCAACTACGTTTAATGTTGTACCATTTAAAACGCCACCAATTACACTATGGTAAGCGGCAGGGCCTGTACGAACACGTAGAGATGTAGCGTTAACCACGTAAGAACCACCAGTTTGAATAGTTCCATTATTATTGTTTTGCTCTTGTTTGTTGCCTTCTGTAACGTTTTCGTTAGAACCGCCTTTTGTTACATAGTCTTTGCTTACATAAGCAGTTTGTCCTGCGTAATTGATTTTGAACCAATCTTGAACTTCTCCAACAACTTGTACTACTTGTCCTTTTGTCACAGAACCTACAGTTGTGTGAGAAGTGCTAGGACCTGTACGAACGCGAAGGGAAGATACATTTACTGTATAGTTTCCGCTTGCTGGTTTTACTTCTTGGTTGTTATTATTCGTATTGTTGTTTGAAGAACCTGCATTAGAAGAAACGCCAGATACGAATTCGCCACTTACATAACCTACTTGTCCATTATGGTTAATTTTCACCCAACCATTTTCTTGTCCAATTACGTTTAATGTTTGTCCTGCATATACACGTCCAGAAACAGAACTAGAAGTGTTAGGAGCTGTACGTACACGTAATACATCAGCAGTAACTTTATTGTTTCCACCTGTGCTTACATTGTTGTTTGCTGCTCCACTTTTTGATACAAATTCGCCACTAACAAAGCCTGTTTTTCCGTTAATGTTAATTTTGAACCAACCATTTTCTTCGCCAATCACGTTTAGTGATTGACCGTTATAAACACGTGAGATGATGTCGTGAGAAGTACTTGATCCCGCACGAACATGTAAGACGCTCGCGTTTACCGTATAAGATGAGTTGTTTGACGCAGAAGCTTGGACAGTTGTAGCAGCTTTTTGTGTATTTTGTTCAGGTGCAGCTTGAACACTATCAAGTGTAGGTGCTGCTCCTCCTGCTACAGACACTGCCGCAAGACCGGCAAGATACTTTTTCATAATTTGTCGATTCCTTTCTGTCTGTAATGTAGTGAAGAAATATTTACCAACTGTTAAAAATTCTAAAGAGCATGTCGATTACTGTCAAGACTTATATAGGAATCTGAATATGACAAAAAGATTACAAGAAAAAAATCAAGGCATAAAATTGCACCTTGATTTCCATTTAAATGCATATATTGAATATGAAAGGACAGAAATTATTCGTGTTTAAGAAGATGCCATATTGGATTGTAATAAGATTTGATTAAAAGATTTTTGCAGTTTTTTGGTGATAGGCCCAACTTGCCCATCTTGAATCGCGGTCCCATCAAGGTGGGTCATTGGTAAAATTTCAATCGTTGTGCCTGTAAAAAAGCATTCATCTGCTTGATAAACGTCACGAACGCTGAAAAGTTCTTCCTGCACAGGAATGTGAAGAGTATTCGCTAAAGAAAGGACATATTGACGAATAATGCCATTTAAAATAAGGTGATTGGCTGGATGTGTGTAAAGCGTTCCGTTTTTAATTAAAAAGAAGTTGGAATGGCTTCCTTCCGTTACAATACCGTTCCTTACGAGAAGTGCCTCTTTACAGCCTTTCCGTTCAGCTTTCGTAGCAGCTAGTACGTTTGGTAATAAATTTAATGATTTAATGTCACAGCGTAGCCATCGAGTATCGGGTTCTGATATAGCGCGTATACCATATTCAATCCATAAAGCTGGTCGTTCTTTTTTTGTAATATAGGCATAAATTGTCGGAGGGTTGTCATATGAAAATACATGTGTGCGAGCTTGTACACCACGAGATACTTGCAAATAAATGGTGCCATCTTCGTGGAAATGGTTTCGTTCAATTAATTTGTAAAGTAAAGTGATGAGCTCAGCTTTTGAGAAAGGGAGCGATAATTCTACTTCTTCCATGGATCGATATAATCTCGTTATGTGCGGATCTAATAAATGAAAGTTCCCTTTATATAGGCGAATAACCTCATAGACACCATCTCCGAACTGCGAACCTCTCTCTTCAAGTTCTATGTACGTTTGTTGTTTTGTTGTATCAATAACTTCATCATTCCAAAGTACAAATTTTTCGTATGCCAATTTCCGTCCCATCCTTTCGTAAGTACGTAAGTAACGTGAAACTTTCATTCATGCGAGATAAAAATCACTATAGTAATTTTTATGTGAGCAATTCTCTACATATGACCATATATGTATTTGTAAATCATAGAGAAATAAGGATGATCTACCCCGCATTAACGGCAGTAAAGCCCCTACTTACAAATTCGGGTAGAGCAAAGAAGTGAAGTGGGCGAATCACTGCCCGTAAATGCCCGATTGATGAGGGCTGATTAAAGTTTCACTTTACAGCATTTTGTATATACAAATTCGAAAATAAGAAATGAGAATCCTGCTTTTAAATAAAAAAAAGCAACATTCTTATGGAATGCTGCACAAGGAGGGTAGCTATCTTTCATAGGGACATTGTCTCGTTGAATGCTTTGTGTATGGAAACAAAACAAGTTGAAAGACAATTATAAGAAAGTAGAAACAAAAGATTTACACATTTCTTTAAGGGATCTTACGAAAGATGAGAGATAAGAAATATGTAGAACCTCGTTTACATATTTTATTATAGAGATTCTTCATTAACACTATGTGAATATTTGGTAAAGGTTATGTAATTTTAAAGTTAATGAATATAAGTAGTTGTATGGAAGAAAATAAAAAAGAGGCTGAGATTACTCAGCGCTC
Source organism: Bacillus sp. RCC_6_1 (assembly GCF_041360755.1). NCBI lineage: Bacteria > Bacillati > Bacillota > Bacilli > Caryophanales > Bacillaceae > Bacillus > Bacillus sp. RCC_6_1. The sequence goes on along the minus strand of NZ_JBFUPV010000003.1, from coordinate 310,249 downwards.
TTCTTTTCTTCTTTAATAACTGTTTTTACTTCACCAGTTTTGATCTTATTACTTTCAGAGAAGCGAAGTAAGTCACCTTCAATGATTTTATCAGACATGTTCAATTCATTTTGGGCACGATCAATTAGTGGCTGGGATTCTTCTTTCGGTAATTGTACAACTTCGCCAGTAGCACGGTCATAGAATGTACTGTTTGTGTACATGTATTTATCTGTAACGAAGCTACCGTCACGAAGAACAACGAATCCTTTATTATCAGGTGAGAATACATCATGACCGAATCGAACGTCATTTGTAGAATCTACACCAAGTAAGTTTAGAATAGTTGGTTTAATGTCAATTTCACCAGTTGGTTTTGAAATTGTTTTACCTTCTTTTTGACCTGGAACATGAATAAACATCGGTGTTTTTTGTAAGTTCATATGGTCAAATGCAGTGATTTCTTCTTTTCCTAAGAACTGTGCCATTGCACGGTTATGGTTTTCAGAAATACCGTAGTGGTCACCGTAGAATACGATTACTGAGTTGTCGTAAATACCTTCTGCTTTTAGACGCTCAATAAAGTGTTTCATTGCTTCGTCTAAGTAACGAGCAGTTACCATGTAACGGTCAAATACTCCATCACCAGAATTATATTCGTCGATTAATTTCGTACTGTCATCGTAAGTGAATGGGTAATGATTCGTTAAAGTAAGGAAGCGAGTATAGAATGGTTGCTTCACTTGTTTTAACATATCAATAGATTGATCGAAGTATTCGATATCTTTTAATCCCCAATTTAATTTTGTTTCTGGCGTAATCTTGTAATCAAGCTCGTTGTAGTAACGATCATAACCAAGTGCTGGATACATAATGTTACGGTTCCAGAATGTTGCGTTGTTTGCGTGGAATACCGACGTGTGATACCCTTGCTGACGTAAAATTTCTGGAGTTGCTGTATATTCATTGTTACCGTGTGTAAAGAATACAGCACCGCGGTCTAGTGGATATAACGAAGTATCTACTAGGAATTCAGCATCAGATGTTTTACCTTGACCAGTTTGATGGAAGAAGTTATCAAAGTAATAACTTTCTTTCGTAAATTGGTTTAAGAATGGTGTAACTTCTTGTCCGTTAACTGTTGCACCAATTAAGAATGTTTGTAATGACTCAAGAGAGACAACAATTACGTTTTTCCCTTTTGCAGTACCGAACATATTTGGATCTGGTTTACTTTGTGTTGTTTTTACGTAGTTTTCTGTTTCTTGTAATTTACTACCGTCAGCGAACGCTTTTTGTGAACTTGATTTTGCTTGTAAGCCAAGATCGTATACTTGGTGTACATATAATCCTAAGTTTTTAACAAGCATAACGCGGTCGAATGAACGTGTTAATAGTTCTGGGCGTTCAGCTTCTGCAAGTCCTAAGTTTGCGAAGAAGATAGCAACTGTTGATACGAAGTATAGGGAACGCATCGGGCGTGCTACACGCTCTGTAGGTGCAAAGTTTTTCATTTTCTTCAACAGAACGAAGAATATGATAATGTCTGCAAATGCAAGGATAATTTTGTAGTTAAATAATTCTTTCACACTAGAACCTAAACTTCCGAAGTTAGATGTTTGTCCTAGCACCGGTAATGTAACGAAGTCATTGTAGAATCCGTAGAACATTACGTTACCAACAAGAACAATTGTTAAGACAAAATTAATTCCAAGTGCTATATAGTTACGTTTTTTCCCTTTTGCAAATAATGCAAGACCAACAAGCAGTAATGATGCTGCTAATGGGCTAAGGAATAAAATGAATTCTTGCATGAAAGATTCAAGTTTTAAATCAAAGCTTGTGCGTGTAATAAGGTAAGTTTTCAGCCATAAGGCTAAAGCTACGAATACAGTGAAACGCACATTTTGAAATTGTGATTTCAAGGTTTCTTTCATTCATTTCCACCCTTTCTCTATCAGGCTTGGTCGATTTTGGAGCGAAAAATGCTAAAATAAAAAATACATAGTTTTCTTGGCCATAATTAAAGGTTCTATATTCACCCATATACGACTATAACTATGCATACCCTTTTGGTTTCTTTTGTTGCTCATAAGCATAACGTCATTTCTGTATTATACAACAAAATTCATTTCTGAGAAACACTATAACATTTTACATTTTTTGTATAAGATTTGTCACTACCAGAGAAAACTTTAACATTCGTTTATATGTCCGTCAACTAGAAAATATAACAAAGGTAGAGCAGAATGTTAAGTGGAAGTGAAAATTTTCTTTGTTGAGAAATAAGAAATGAATATGGGTAAGGGTTATCTAGAAATCTATTATATGAAGGAAATAGTGTGAAAATTAACGAACACTTGTTCTTTTTTTGTTTGTTTGTTACAATAAAAGTTCATTGATAGGTTTTGTGTAATTTCCATGAACTTTTACTGATAACATATTGTAGCTTATTTCTTTTTAAAAATAGGGAGGCTTTTTACATGAAACAAAAATTTTCAGTTGAAGCGTTTTGGAAGAAAGTAAAACATGTTGCAAAGCAAGCAGGGCAATCGGTCATTTATGCAAGTTTATTACTGTTTTACGTTTTGCAAAGACCCGATGTTCCAAAACGAGTGAAAATTATTGTAATTGGAGCACTTGCTTATTTTATTGCACCGATTGATGCGATTCCAGATTTCATTGCTGGAATTGGCTATACGGATGATTTGGGGGCGTTAACGGCCGCACTAATACAGGTGTCGTTATACGTCAATGAAGATGTGAAAGATAAGGCACGAGTGAAGTTGGCAGAATGGTTTGGTTCGGATATAGACACAACATTTATCGATCAGAAATTAGGTCAATAGGTGAAACCTGTCATAAGGTGACAGGACGAACGTAAGCGAGGAAGTGCATTATGCCATCAGGAAGAACGCATACGAAAATAAACTTAATATCCCTTCCGGTTGTTTTGTTTTTGCTCTTTTCGTATGGATTAACAAATTTTGATTTTTTATTAACTTTTGCGATTGGTTTTTTAGTAGGTACTTCATTTTTAACACCAGATTTAGATACGTACAGTAATGCTTATAACAAATGGGGTTTCTTACGTATATTTTGGTATCCTTATAAGAAAGTAATGCCGCATCGATCTTTCTTTACACATACGATTATACTTGGTGATGTAATTCGTATTGCGTACATGTTAATCGTCTTTTCTCCATTTTTGTTACTATTAAATGTAATCGCACTGGATGGTAATTTAATAGAAATTGCGAAGAAGCATGAGGTTGAAATTGTAACGTTCTTAATGGGAATTGTTGTGGCAAGTACGCTCCACATTATAGCGGATAAAGTGAATACGCGCCGAAAGAAAATGATGAGAAAAAAGAAGAAACGCAGAAGATAAAGTGAACGAATTAGGAAAAGGGCCCCTTGCAAATTGCAAGGGGCCCTTTTTAAACAAACATTTGTTTAAAATTAAGCTTTCAGCACTTTAATTCCTTTTACAATGTTCCAGATGAAGTAGTATAAGCTGATGATTCCGCAAATAGCTAAGACAATCATTGATCCAATTCCAAGTGTTACATCTGGTTGATCAGATCCAAGACCCATAATTCCTAGAATAGTTACGCCAATGAATGTAGCGATACTTGGAATGATGTGTGTCCATAGAGCACGTTTTGCATGTGGTTTTGTTTCAGCGTCTCCCACGATCCAAACGATAATAGGGAATAAGATAGGGGCAAATAGTACACTAAAGTATGATAACGCAGCTAATATTTTATTTCCGTTCATATATATCACCTCATGAATAATTTCTGTTGTTATACTATTATTATGCAATAATTTTGGCAAACTTCCTATCGATGAACATTACAAGAACGTGACGATTTTGTAAGATTTTCTGTTAAATAATAAAATTTTCAAAAAAATCTTTTTTAATAGAAATTGTTATGGTACAGTATAAATGAAAGTTGTTGAAAACGTTTTCTTAAACGTTTTTTTATTTTAGGCTTAAAGGTATGATGACCTGATAGTCTATTGATGAGGTTATTCTATTTAAAAGGGGATTCTTTAGGGGGAGAGAACAATGAACACATGGACACAAGTTTATGATCCATTCGGAAACATTTGGATTTCGGCAGCGGTCGCACTTATTCCGATTATCTTTTTTTTCTTAGCTTTAGCAGTTTTCCGCATGAAGGGGTATGTGGCAGGATTTATTACAGTTGTACTTACAGTTTTAGTAGCGTTATTCGCTTATAAAATGCCGTTCACGATGGCAATGGCAGCAACCGGGTACGGTTTTTTGTATGGGTTATGGCCAATTGCTTGGATTATCATTATGTCCGTATTTTTATATAAAATTTCTGTGAAAACAGGTCAATTTGATGTGATTCGTGCATCGGTATTATCGATTACGAACGATCATCGTCTACTCGTTATTTTAATTGGATTTTCATTTGGAGCATTTTTAGAAGGAGCGGCAGGATTTGGGGCACCAGTAGCGATTACAGCAGCGCTTCTTGCGGGTCTTGGGTTAAATCCTTTATACGCAGCAGGTCTTTGTTTGATTGCAAATACTGCACCAGTGGCGTTCGGAGCGATGGGAATTCCGATTACAGTTGCTGGACAAGTAACAGGTATTGATCCACATAAAATTGGACAAATGGCTGGGCATCAATTACCGTTCCTATCATTATTTGTTCCATTCTTTATCGTATTTTTAATGGATGGATTTAAAGGTATAAGACAAACGTGGCCTGCGTTACTTGTAGCGGGTAGTTCATTTGCGATTACGCAGTTCATTACAGCGACATTTTTAGGGCCGGAACTTCCGGATATTACATCGGCACTTGTAAGTTTAATTAGTTTATCGCTGTTCTTAAAAGTTTGGCAGCCGAAAGAAACTTATCAATCTGGGCAAGCAAATAGTGAAGTAGCAGCAACAACGACAGTAGCATCGATGCCCAAATTAACGTTTGGAAAAGTAGTGAAGGCATGGTCCCCATTTATCGTATTAACGGTTATGGTAGTCATTTGGAGCCAAAGTTTCTTTAAGGCATTATTCGCTCCAGGAGGGGCTTTAGAAAGTCTTGTATTTAAGTTTGAAATTCCAGGTCTGCATAATCTAGTAATGAAAGCAGAGCCAATTGTAAATAAACCAACGCCTTACGAGGCAATTCTGAAGTTTGATGTATTATCGGCAACTGGAACAGCGATTTTAATTGCTTGTATCATTTCCATGTTTATTTTGAAAATGAATGTAAAAGATGCAGCAGTGACATTTAAAGAAACGTTAAGCGAATTAAAAATGCCAATTCTATCTATCGGATTTGTACTAGGGTTTGCATTTATCGCAAACTATTCTGGTCTATCTTCTACGTTAGCGTTAGCATTAGCCGGAACTGGCGGACTATTCCCGTTCTTCTCACCATTCTTAGGCTGGATTGGCGTATTCCTAACAGGGTCTGATACGTCTGCGAATGCACTGTTCTCAAATTTACAAGCCATTACAGCGCAGCAAGTCGGCGTATCTGAAGTGCTTCTTGTTGCAGCAAATACAACAGGCGGTGTAACAGGGAAAATGATTTCCCCGCAGTCGATTGCGATCGCTTGTGCGGCGGTTGGTCTTGCTGGAAAAGAATCGGATTTGTTCCGTTTTACAGTGAAGCATAGTTTGTTCTTCGTAATTATTGTTGGTATTATGACGTATGTGCAGGCGTATTATTTAACGTGGATGATTCCGTAAAGAGCAAAAGAAATAAACTTTTCATTTTTCAGATTATCGTGTATGATGGGAAAGTATTGAAAATTAAATCAGTGATAAACTAGGGGTGCCTAACGTATGCGTAGGCTGAGAGAGAAGCGCGTGAACTTCTTAACCCTTTGGACCTGATCTGGCTCGTACCAGCGTAGGGAAGTTAACGGCTTTACATAATGATGTCTTTATGAGCCAGGTCCTTATTTTTTTATGGACCTGGCTCTTTTTATTTTGGCATGCGCTGGCCATATCTTGTCCTTGTCACGAACAGGGGGGCAACAAAATTTATGAAACAATCTGTTTCAGCTGAGCAAATTGAATTGAAGTCGAGTTTACCAGGGAGTAAGAAAGTATATGTGGATGGACCACGAGAAGGTATGAAAGTGCCGATGCGTGAGATTGAACAAAGCGAAACGAATGGCGTTCCAAATCCACCAATCCGTGTGTATGATACGAGCGGTCCTTATACAGATCCTGCGTATAAGGTCGAGTTGGAAAAAGGAATTCCAACGCCGCGCCATTCTTGGATTATGGGGCGTGGTGATGTAGAAGCATACGAAGGGCGTGAAGTGAAACCAGAGGATGACGGTGTGAAAGTAGCTTCGAAGCATACACCTGTTTTCCCGCAAATGGATCGCCAGCCACTTAGAGCAAAGCAAGGTGCAAATGTTACGCAAATGCACTATGCACGTAATGGCATTATTACGTCTGAGATGGAATACGTTGCGATTCGTGAAGGGGTAGAGCCGGAGTTTGTTCGTAAGGAAATCGCAGAAGGCCGCGCTATTTTACCAGCGAATATTAATCATCCAGAAGCTGAACCGATGATCATCGGGCGTAATTTTCATGTGAAGGTAAACGCGAATATCGGAAACTCAGCTGTATCTTCTTCGATTGCAGAAGAAGTAGAGAAGATGACATGGGCAACGCGCTGGGGTGCGGATACGATTATGGATTTATCTACAGGTAAAAATATTCATACGACGCGTGAGTGGATTATTCGTAACGCGCCTGTACCAGTTGGAACTGTACCGATCTATCAAGCGCTGGAAAAAGTAAACGGAATTGCAGAAGATTTAACGTGGGAAGTATATCGTGATACGTTAATTGAGCAGGCGGAGCAAGGCGTTGATTACTTTACGATTCACGCTGGTGTATTGCTTCGTTATATTCCAATCACGGCAAAGCGTACGACAGGTATCGTTTCGCGCGGTGGTTCGATTATGGCGCAGTGGTGTTTATTCCATCATAAAGAAAACTTCCTATATACTCACTTTGAAGAGATTTGTGAAATTATGAAGCAGTACGATGTTTCGTTCTCTCTTGGAGATGGATTACGTCCAGGGTCTATTGCAGATGCAAATGACGAAGCACAGTTTTCTGAGCTTGAAACACTTGGTGAATTAACAAAAATTGCTTGGAAACATGATGTGCAAGTTATGATTGAAGGACCCGGACACGTACCGATGCACTTAATTAAAGAGAATATGGAGAAAGAGCTTGATATTTGTCAGGGCGCGCCGTTTTACACACTTGGGCCACTAACGACAGATATTGCACCAGGTTATGACCATATTACATCTGCAATTGGAGCTGCGATGATTGGCTGGTTTGGAACAGCGATGCTTTGTTATGTAACGCCGAAAGAACATTTAGGTTTGCCAAACAAAGATGATGTACGCACGGGTGTTATTACGTACAAAATTGCAGCGCATGCGGCTGATCTTGCGAAAGGACATAAAACGGCTCATCAGCGTGATGATGCAATTTCAAAAGCACGCTTCGAATTCCGTTGGCGCGATCAATTTAATTTATCTTTAGATCCTGAACGTGCGATGGAATATCATGATGAAACGTTGCCTGCAGAAGGGGCAAAGACAGCTCACTTCTGTTCAATGTGTGGACCGAAGTTTTGTAGTATGAGAATTTCACATGATATTCGTGAATATGCAAAAGAAAATGATTTAGAAACGACAGAAGCAATTGAAAAAGGAATGAAAGAGAAAGCAGAAGAATTTAAAGAAGCTGGTAGTCATTTATATCAATAACATGTTACACCTCTTTACTTGATTGATCACACTGTAGTACCTAACTTTATTATAGAAGAAGCCCCATTTGCTAAGACGGTAGCAAATGGGGCTTCTGTTGTTTATAAGGCGAAGAAGAGATGTACCCAGTAGAATAAGAGGAATAGTGTGACGACTGTTGTGAGCGGGATAACGATAAGGGATACACTTAAATAGTCTTTCCATTTTACTTTAATTTTGTTTTGTTTCAGAATATACATCCAAATGAGTGAAGCTAGCGTACCAATTGGTAGTAATAGTGAACCGATGTCACTACCAATGATGTTTGCAAGATAGATAGTTTTTAATGTGACTGGATCTAGTCCCATTTCTGTTAATGTGATTGTACCAATCATAAGGGCAGGATGGTTATTGAAGACGTTAGAGAGGATGGATACAAGTCCGCCCATTGCAAAGCTAGCATAGAGTAGATGCTGATTCACAACTGGCTCGAGCCATTGTACAAGTGCAGCTGTTAATCCTGCGTTGTGTAGTCCGTAAATAATGACGTACATAGAGAAGGCGAAAATTAAAATGTGCCACGGTGTCTTTTTCAAAATGTCGACAGGATTTGTTCGTAAGTAGTACCATCTCCAAATGAGCAGAACGAGTGAACCAAGTACCGCAACGATTTCAATTGGGATGGATAAGAAGGATGCAACGAATAGAAGACAGCGCATCAGGAAGACGAAACCTAATACTTTTAACATGAATCTTGTCCGTTTTTGTTTCGTATCGACAGAATTATTTCCTTTTAGTGGATGGAAGTTTTTCGTGAAGAAAATTTCTTCAATATCATATGAAGAAACAGGTAATTTTTTTGGAAGTTTTTTCTTCAAAACTGTATACATGAGCCATGACATAAATAATAAGCCTAATGTTGCAGGTACAAACATCATAGCGGTATGCATATAAAGAGTCATATGGACGATGTTTAATGCGATTAAATTTACGATATTACTTACACCAATTGGTGCACTAGATGCCGTAGCGATTAAAGCACCACTTAATAAATAAGGAATTTGTTGATGTGGTTTTAATTGAAGGTTTTTTAGAAGAAGAATTAAAATGGGAGTTGTAATTAAAATACTACCGTCGTTATTAAATAAAAGAGTCATAAGAAAACATAATAATTGAATATACCAGTATAGACGGCGTCCAGAACCTTTCGCTAGATTTGCCAGTTTCGCTGCGGACCAATGGAAGAAGCCGAAGCTTTCTAATATAACTGCCATAACAATAGTTGCTAATATTGTTATGGAAGCACCGCCAATTTTACTTATAATATCCATGATGTCTGGTTTTGATACAAGTCCAGTAATTATGATGATACCAGCTCCGATTGCTGCTGGCCATGCCTCATTTAAGCCGCGAGGTCGCCAAAAGATAACGATCATCGTTAAGAAAAATACAATAATAGTAATCCATATTTCAATGCTCATATTTTGCCTACCTTTCTATTTTCCCTTGAACAGATGTAGCTTGTCTCAAGTTTATATTGGTAGTATATTCAGCAAAAAATAAGAAGAACTAGACGTATAACGAGATGAACCGAATATGTGTTTTTCATGCTAAAGGACAAGTGTCACGAATAGTGAAATAACTATTATGAGAGGAGTCTATAAATTATTGGGCAGTAAGATAGTAAATGAAATTTATATGGGCGATTATTGAGATATATTGGCGCAAGTTAAAATATATCAGCGATTATTGAGATATATCGGCGCAAGTTAAAATATATCAGCGATTATTGAAATATATCGGCGCAACTCAAAATATATCAGCGATTTTTAAAATATATCGACTTATCGACAAAACACGACAAAAGGAGCCCATCCCAAAATGCCTTTTGGAACAGACTCCAATGCTATATTATTTTTCCTTCAAAAAAGTACGATCCTTCAAGAATAAGTTCCAGAAGAAAATAAATCCTGGTAATAAAATTGCAATCCCAATTGCGTATAGAATGAGCAGTGCATAGAACGTTTCTTTCGTTGTAAAGCTTGTAAATACAGTTACGTCAGGATAAATAATATACGGTAAATGCGCGACCCCGTAAGCATAGCTTGCAAATGCATATTGAGCGACGACAGCTAAAACGGCAATGCGAGGGTATCCTAGTGTATTGTACTTTTTGTTTGTCCACCAAAGGGACGAGTATCCGATAACGAATAAAACAATAGAAACTGTAAACCACGGGAATTGCTTTATTAATCCTTGCATAACCCAATGTGTTTCTGGATCCATTACAACGAGGGCAATAATTGCCGTAACGAGCGTTGCAGGACCAAGGATGATAGCATTTCTTCTATAAATTCTATACGTATCTTCTGAACTTTGTTCTCTCGAAAAATCAGCAAGAAAGAGAGAGGAGAGAAATAGTTCAGAAGTTAGTCCGAAGAGCATATAACAGTAGATAACTGGGCTAGAAAGAAGTTTTCCATATAGGAGTACTTCCTTTCCTTCAGACATTGTAATATAGGCTCCCTCTGTAACGGGTAAAACGGTAATTAATAGTGCTGGAATTAATAGACCAGTAATACCTGAAATAACCCGAAGAAGGTATTGGTATTTTGGCAAGGAGTAAGCAAATACCATAAATGTACTACGTACTGCAATGAGCACTAAAATTAACATAACTGGTACGAACATTACTGTCGCAAGAGTAAAGGCCGCTTTCGGAAAGAAGCCGAGAAATGCGACAACGACGAAAACGAGAAACGTATTTGTTACTTCCCAAGTTGGTGATAAGTACCGATTCGCAAGTTTAGCAGCGAGCGTCGGATGTTTTGCGTATACCATGCCCCAAAAACCAGCGCCAAAATCAATGGACCCTAGTATACTGTATACGAAAATAAGGGCCCATAAGATGATGATTGCAATACTTTCCTCATACATGAGAATCGCCTCCTTGGTGTTGTAAATCATTCTTTAATGGATGTCTTCTAAAGAATGTCCGTAGAACAATGACTGTTAAAATAGCGAGTCCAATATACAAAATGATGAACAAAACAAATAAAGGACCGACGAAATCAGCGCGTGTAGATGCATCGACGGTACGTTGCATACCATAAATTGTCCATGGTTGACGACCGCTACAACTGAAAATCCATCCGAATTCAATACCGAGCATCATAATTGGTCCGCATGCGGCAGCCCCCCAAAGTAGCCACTTCGGTAGTTCTGTTCCCTTTTTTCGGTACACGAAATACCAATATAAGAGTGCAATTGTTGCAACAGCGAAGGTAAACGCAGCAGTTCCTACCATTAAGTTGAATAGTGTATGTGTATAAAATGGTGGCCATGTTTCTTGTGGGAATTCGTTTAGTCCTTTTACGACAGTGCTAGGGTCTAGTCCCACTAATAAGCTAAGCATGTTTGGAATTTCAAGTGCATAGTTTAGTTCAAGTGTATTAGGATCCACAACTCCGCCAATGGATAGCGGTGCGTGTGATGTCGTTTCAAATAAAGCTTCAGCAGATGCAAGTTTTTCAGGTGAGTGTTTATGTAAGGCAATCGCTGATTCATGTCCTGAAAGCCACATCGTAGCGCCTGTAATAAATGTAACGACAAGCCCTAATAGCAGCCCTTTTTTATGATAAGCAATTTCACGTGTACTTAAATTTTTCTTCAATAATTTAAATCCAGCAATAGAAGCAATGACAGCCGCACCGGTTGCATAAGCCGTAATAACGACATGAAATGCACTTGTGCCAAAACTTGGATTAAAGAAAGCTTTCCACGGATCAACGTTAAAAACAGATCCATCTGGATTCATTGAAAAGCCTGCTGGTGTATTCATCCATGTATTTGCTGATGTAATAAGCACGGCGGATGCCGTGGCACCAAGCATGACGAAAAATAGCGAGATTAATCTCATAAATGGAGGAAGTTTATCGGCTGCATATACGTAAATTGACATGAATAAAGCCTCCAAAAAGAAGGCGAAAATCTCAATTTGGAAGGGAACAGAAATAACTTGCCCAACAATTTTGGCGAAACCAGGCCAAAGAAGTGAGATTTGCACACCAACAATTGTTCCAGTTGGAATTGCTACACCGAGAAGAATAGCAAACGCCTTTGTCCATCTTTTCGCCATAATGGCATAGTCGGAGTCTTTCTTCCAGTGATAGAGTATTTCGCTTATAAAAATCATCAATGAAAGTCCGACGCCAAGTGTTGCAAAAATAATGTGGAATGCTAATGAAGAACCAAAAAATGCTCTTGCTAATGTTACCGTATCCATATGTAAACTCCTCTTCTTTTTTGCCATTATTTTCTGATTGAATTGGAAGATTTATTCAAAAAAACTACCAAAAATATATATGTATTTAAAAAGTGAATATGATAATATAATGTTGTAATATTTTGAATAGAAAGAAATAAATAGTTTCTCATGTTTTGTTTGTTTTTTTTACAGGAATCTTTTATAATCTTTTATGCGAACATAAGTTCTATTTTTAGAAAAGAAGAAGTTTATGTGAAATGGAGAGGGTGTTTTATGTATCCTGAAGTCATTAAAAAGATGGCATTTTCAAAAGAGCATAGAGATTTATTATTGAAGCTATATAATAAAGAGATTACACGTCGTGAATATGATCGGCTTGTACAATCGCTATATAAACCTTCTAAAGAGGTTTACGAGGGATAGAAATGGGGGAGACAATCTAGTGGATTGTCTTTTTTAAATTTATGTATGTTCTGATAAAATTAAGGTTAGCCTTACTAGGGAGGTGAAAAGATTGCGGAAACGTTTATATATAGGGATTGGAGTTATCTTCTTAATCGCTTTAGGTGGAATTGTATTTTGGTCAGCTTTACAAGGAAACCGTACAGAAAATTTTATTTTAAGACATATGGTGAATGACAATGGAACTCTTGCCACGTATCGTTTAGTAGATACTAAGGCAGGTACGGGTGAAGCCAAGGGACGTGAAGCTTTATCAGAATCAGCGGGATTATGGTTACAATATACACTTGATAAAGATGATCAGGCGTTATTTGATGAGCAAGTAAAGGTTATTCAAGATAATTTCGTATATAAGAATCATATCGTTTTATGGAAACTCTCTGAAAAGGGAGAGAGGCAGTCAGCTACAAATGCACTTATAGATGATCTTCGTATTATAGAACAATTATATCGTGCTTATGAAATGTATAAGGAAGAGCGTTATAAAAACCTTGCCGATCAATTAAGTGATGCTGTACTTCGTTATAATAAAAAAGATAATTATTATGTTGATTATTATGATGCAGATGCAGGGAAACAAAATAATTTTGTAACAACATCATACATAAATCCACGTGCATTCTCCTATATGAAGAAGTACGACAAAGTTTCTGCTCAGCAATATCAGGAAGTCGTTCAATTTTTAGCGGACTATCCAAGGCATGGCTGGGCATTCCCGAAAGAGTATAAAGAAGATGGTACATTTACGTACGATAAAGAAGTGAATCTTATTGACCAATCATACGTTGCATATCATCGAAGTTTAGGTGGTCTTTCATCAACTGCTTATTTGGAATTTATAAAGAAGAAATTCCAGGAGGATGGAAAGCTATACGGTCGTTACAATTTAGAAACGGGAAAACAAACTGTGAATTATGAATCGCCAGCCGCATACGGATTAACGATTTTGTACGTACTACAAACAGGTGATAAAAAGTTTGCGAAAGAATTGTATGATCATATGGCCACATTCCGAAATGATAACGTATTTAGTAGATATTATGGTGGATATGTAACAGGTGAAAATAATAATACGCATATTTTTGATAATGTACTACCACTTTTAGCTGAAATGGAATTAAAAAAGAGTGAACAATAAAAGTTGCCACCATATGAGGGTGGCAACTTTTATTTGTTGATATAATTTTACGTCCTAATGTTGGAGAAGTAATCAATCACGAATTCACGGAATTGCTGAGCTGTTTTTGATAAGTAGCGTTTTTTTGACCAACTTAATCCGATGGTTCGCTGACAATTGGGTTCAATAATACGCAACTTGCTTGATGCTAAAGTAGAGTTTTTTAATAAAGTTAAACTTGGAACAAAAGCGATGCCGAGACCTTGCTTAATGAGGTCGCTAATCACGGTCGGTTCATCTACTTCAAAAGCAATATGCGGAGTGAAACCAGCTTCTTTGCAAAATTCATCCGTTAAGTGTCGAAATCCATAGCCAGTGTTCATACTAATAAACGGTTCGTTTTTTACTTCATGCAGGTGGATATTTTTTCGGCCTGATAAACGATGGCCTGAAGGGACGACTAAGAAAATTTCTTCTGTAATAAGTGGTTCCCAAACAATCTCCTCACCTTCAATTGGCACAGAGGAGATACAAAAGTCAATTTCTATATTATCTAGTTGTCGTTTCATAGAAGGAGTGGATGCAAGAAATTGTTGGAATCGAACGTTAGGATGTTCTAGTAAAAAAGAGCCAAGTAGTTCTGGTAATATTCTTGGAATAGAAACGGCCAGTGTAATAGAGCTTTGTTGTAATTCGGCTAAATCTTTAATTTCTCGTTGCCCTTCACTTAATTCATGAAAAATACGTTTTACTCGTTTTAAAAATACTTTTCCGAAAGAATTTAAAGTAATCTGTCGGCCTTGGCGATCAAATAAAGGGACTCCTAAATCCTTTTCGAGTCTAGCAATTGTTTTGCTGAGTGAAGGTTGCGCGATATGCAATTCTTCAGCTGCCTTTGTCATGTGTTCTAGTCGTGCAACTGTCTGAAAGTATTTTAACTGGAGCAGTTCCATTTCGAGTCTCCTTTCTATAGACCAAAAGGAATGAATTAATAATTAAAGATGTATTATACAGTATGTAAAGTGACGTGTATAGTAAATCTGTTAAACCATTCGAAGGGTGTTAAATTAGAAGAGGAGTATGTTTCATGAAGGGAATTAAACTTATATTTAAAGATTGGAAAGCGATGTGGCACCATAAACATGGACGTATCGCTTTAATTTTTTTATTAATCGTTCCGTTAATTTATTCAGGATTCTTTTTAGCTGGATATTGGGATCCGTACGGAAAATTAGATAAATTACCTGTTGCGGTTGTGAATTTAGATAAGGGTGCTGCGATGGATGAAAAAACAATTCATGCAGGAGACGATTTTGTTAAAAATTTAAAAGAGAATAAGGAATTGGCTTTTCATTTCGTATCAGAAAAAAGTGCGGATGAAGGGTTAAAAGAAGATAAATATTATATGGTTGTTACGATTCCGGAAGATTTCTCTAAAAAGGTAAGTACACTTATGGATGAGAAACCAGAGCCAGCAAAGTTGCAGTACAAAGTAAATCCAGGTAAAAACTTTGTAGCGGCTCAAATTGGAACGACAGCTGTTGAAAATATGAAAACAAAAATCTCAAACAGTATTACGAAATCATATACAGAAGGTGTTTTTTCAAAGTTTCAAGATTTGGCACAAGGGTTGAGTGATGCAAGTAATGGTGCTGAGAAGTTACATGAAGGAACGACCGATGCAAAAAATGGAGCAAGTCAGCTTGCGAATGGTATTGATCGTTTAAGTGATGGGACATCGAAATTGAAAGAAGGAACTGAAAAGCTTGCATCCAGTCAATCTGCTTTAACCGGGGGAGCAAATGAGCTGAGTCAAGGAGCGACATCACTTCATAGTGGTATGGAGTTATTAGCACAAGGTGAAAAAACGTTACAATCAGGAATTAGTGAATTAAGTGCTGGTACAAATGAATGGGTGAATGGAAATGAAAAACTTGCTGAAGGGCAAGCGAAAGCGGACAATGCGGCAAATAGTGTAAAACAACAATTAGAAGAGTACGTGAAAAATCATCCAGAAGTGCAGCAAGATCCAGCTTTTCAAAAAATTGTTGCTACGTCTAATGGACTAGCTAAAGCAACAAGTACTTTAAATAATAGCCAACAACAATTGACACAAGGTGCGAAGAAGCTAACTGATGGTCAACATAAGATTGAAGAAGGCATGAATACATTCGGATTTAAGTTAAATGAAGCTACTGCTGGAACGAAAAAGATAGCAGATGGTGCATCGAATTTGGCTGATGGGTTTATGAAGTGGGGAAATGGATTTACATCCCTGCAAGAAGGTGTAAATCAGCTTGCGAGTGGTGGAACGGAGCTGAATAACGGTGCTAGTAAATTAACAAATGGACTTGTTAAACTTGATGATGGTGCGAAAGAACTTTCTACGAAATTAGGAGAGGGCGCAGAGAAGATAGCGGATGTTCGTAATGATGATGCACGCAATACGATGTTCTCAGAGCCAGTTCAGTTAGTGAAGTCAACAGTTTCTGACGTTCCTAACTACGGTTCAGGCATTGCACCATATTTCTTATCACTTGCATTTTATGTTGGCGGAATTATGGCATCGAATATTTTACCTCTTGGCCGCAGACAAAACATGAAGGTAAGCGGAACGGTACATTTTATCAATAAACTAGGATTGGTATATTTAATTGGACTCATTCAAGCGCTACTCGTAGATGTAGTTGTGCTAGGAGTTATGAAATTAGAAGTTGCAAGTGTGCCACTTTTTGTTTTATCAAGTATTGTTATTTCCTTTACGTTCATGACATTTATTCTTATGTTAGTAACAGTATTTGGTCTTGTTGGAAAATTCTTAGCGGTAACGCTTCTTGTCCTGCAATTAGCGACGAGCGGAGGTACTTTCCCAGGAGAATTAAACATAGCTGTTCTTAGCAAAATTGGACAGTTTCTCCCAATGTCTCATTCTCTTAGAGGATTACAAGATGTTATTTCTTTAGGAGATTGGTCGCAATTACAAATGCAAATTTTAATATTGTTATGTTATCTCGTTGTTGCCGGTGGAATTGCTTGGGTCACGAGCCATATACAGCATAGAGAAACGAATGCAGAACGAGTTTCTTAAAATGAAATAAGCTATCCGATTTTTTCGGATAGCTTATTTTTTATTTGCGTTCCATTACTGCAAAGTAATTATTTTCATTATCAGCAAAGTTGAATGCTCTACCAGTAGGTAAATCTACAACCTGTCCAACTGTGACATTTTTCTCAGAAAGATCTTTATATAGACGGTCTAAGTCATTTGAGAAGAACATAAGTGAAGGTGTATTTAGGTTTAGTTCAGGTTGCATCTTCGCGATTAACGCTTTATCGTGAAGGACGATGCTTGTTCCTGCTTCTTTCGCCGGTGCAATTTCAATCCAGCGGAATCCGTTTCCGTTATTTTCTTCCGCAATGATTTGGAACCCTACTTTTTCTGTCCAAAATTGTACTGTTTCGTCTTGGTTATTTACATATAGCATAATTTGTCCAACTTGATTAATCATAGGTGTCTCTCGCTTTCTTTTTATATGCGTATTATTATATCAAATATATGGCTTGAATAGTTTTTTATGATTTTTTCGTAATACAACCTTCGTCCATTTCATCTTTGTTGTAGGAGAAGGCCCTGTAATCCAAGTATGAAATGGTATTGTGCTACAAATGACCATTGTTGAAATAGAGATAATGGCCGTTAACACAAATAGTAATAGGGCATATAATATAGTATTTTCTTGCAGTGTGAATAAGGAAAGAAGTTTTGTGCATAGTTGCAAGAAGAATAAATGAGCTAAATAAGCACCATACGTGTAATTACCAATGAAACGTAACGTTTTATATAAGAAACCACGACGCTGTACTATCATAATAGATAACACATACAGTATGATAATTTCGCATACGATATATAAAAACATAGATGGTTTTAAATAGGTAGAAACAGTTAAATGAATAGAGTTTGCTCCGTAAAAACTAAACAACTCATAATTGATGAATAAAAATAAGATGAAAAATAATATTGTTATAAGCGGGATATGTTTCATGACGAATAGACGCCAAGTTTTTAGTGCTACAGCGGCAATGCCGCCCATAACGAAATAGAATGAGTAGAATAGAAATGATCGATCTGTATAATGTAAAATTGTTGAACTTGTTAATTTTTCTCCATTAAAAATATAGTGAGAAGAGAACCACATTAATAGAAAATATAGGCAAGCGAAAAAGGTCATATATTTATATATGTCTTTTTTATTTTCTGTTCGTTTTTGAAACCAATAAAAAAGTGTGCATAGTAAAGGGAACAATAAGTGAATTTGGAACATCATAATAACGTACCAAAGATGGGGAGCGGCTGTTCCGAGTAATAAACTTTTTATTCCACTTTGTAACGTAATAAGATCATTTGTTGTTAATAAGTAAAGAATAGACCAAAAGAAATAAGGAATGAGTAAGTGTATCGCTTTTTCGGAAATATATTCTTTATATACTAATTGCTTTGTATAGTGACGAATTAAGTGAAATCCAACGATAAATATGAATGCTGGTGCTGAGAATTTTGCAAGATTAAATAGCATGCCCATAATGAGGGATTGCTCAAGTAAGACATTTCCTTGATTCATTGTATATAATAAAGAACTTTGCAAAACGACAGCGAGAAATGCAATGCTTTGCAAAACTTTAAATTCTGGTGCGCTTTGAGTCATTAGATCCATCTCCTTTTCCATACATGATTATAGTACGGAGAATGGATAAGAGGTGTGGAATATTTGTGAAGGTTTTAACAAATTTGTGGCGGAATGGATTAACAACAAAGAAAGAGGATGCTCGTTTGGAGCATCCTCTTTCTATTTATTAAGCAAATTTGTTTTTGATCCAGTTCTTACCTTCTACAAGGCGAGCTGTCATTACGGCACAAGCGTTATCTGCTGTTACGTTTAACATCGTTGCAGGAGGATCAATGATTGTACTGATTGCTGCGATAATTGGCAATGCTTCTGGCGGGAAGCCATATAAAGAAACGATTAACATTTCACCAATCATACCGCCGCCTGGAATAGCGCCCATTACTGTTCCTACTAATAGAGAAACAACAAGTGCGATTGCTAATGTTTTCGGTCCTTCGAATTCCATGTTGAAAATACCGAATAAGAAAGCAATTTTTAATACGCCGCCTAAAACAGAGCCATCTTTATGAAGAGTAGAACCAAGAAGGACAACTGTTTCACGAACGTCTGAAGAAATACCCATTTTCTTTGTTGCTTCTAAGTTTGCTGGAATACTTGCGGCACTACTACAAGTTGCAAGTGATGTAACTGTAGGAGAGACCATGTTCTTCCAAAATACTTGTACACCTTGTTTGCGACCTGCAAGGTATGCATAGAATGTGAAGAATACAAAGAAATAAATGAGAGAAGCAGGATAGTATACCATTGCTGCTCGGAAGTAAGTTCCAAGAAGTTGTGGTCCGAATTCGCCAACTAATGCTGCGAAGTAAGCAGCAAGTCCGATTGGAGCGTAGTACATAATGAAAGATACAACCTTCATTGAAATCTCTGCACCAGCTTGTAGGAATGTAGCAAATGGCTTTCCTTTTTCGCCAACTGCTGAAGTTGCAATCCCCATTAAGATAGAGAAGAAAATAAGAGCTAACATATTTTCACGAGATAGTAACTTCGAGAAGTCAGATACTGTTAAAATACCGACGATTTGATCTGCAACACTAACAGCTTTGCCGGCTTTGTCAGGTTGTGTTAGTTCTAGTACAACACCTTGTGCTGGCGGGAATACTTTCACGACAATAATCATAAAAATAGCAGCTAAAATACTTGTAAATAAGAAAGTCCCAGCCATACTAGACATAATTTTACCGAAACGTTTTAATCCATCCATATTAGCAATAGACGATGCGATGCTAAAGAACACTAGAGGTACAACAATCGTAAACATTAAGTTTAAGAAAATGTCACCAAGCGGCTTTAAAGCAACTGCATCGGCACCCATGAAATAACCAATGAAACCACCAATTAGGATAGAAGATAATAAAATAAGTGGAAAGCGATATGCCTTCATAAATATATCCTCCTATCAATTAAAAAAATCATACTGAATCATTATAGCGAGTTAGGGGCCCCTTTACTAGGAGAATACGGATAAATGGAATAGCGTGAAAATCAAGAAATTTTTGTTTTTAAGCTCGGCATACAGCAGGAAATCTAGACATATATATTTGTAACCTAGTGGTGGCAAGGAGTGCACCATAACTTAGGTAGAGAAAAAGGGGGAGGGAAGCGGGATGAATATTTTACTTTGCTGTGCAGCGGGAATGTCTTCCAGTTTGATTGTTACAAAGATGGAGAAAGCAGCAGAGGCAAGAGGGATAGAAGTAACAATCTGGGCAGTATCAGGTTCTGAAGTGAATAGTCATATTGATAAAGCTGATGTCCTTTTACTTGGACCGCAAGTACGTTATTTATTACCGAAAATGAAAGAACTATGTAAGGATAAAGGGATACCTGTTGATGTCATTCAATCTGTTCATTACGGACTTTGTAATGGAGAAGCTATCTTGCAAGCAGCTTTGTTAATGAAACCATGAGGAGAGTGGGATAGATGATACGGTTTTTAGAGAAGTATGTGATGCCGGTAGCAGGGAAGGTTGCAGAGCAGAGGCATTTACAAGCAATTCGAGATGGAATTATTTTAACGATGCCTTTCTTAATTATTGGATCGTTTTTCCTCATTATTAGTGCACTGCCGATACCGGGATATAACGATTTTATGGCAGGTTTGTTTGGGGAGAATTGGCAGCGAGCTTTAGGGTATCCAGTTAGTGCAACTTTTAATATAATGGCTTTAATAGCTGTTTTTGGAATCGCTTACAGACTTGGAGAGTATTATAAAGTAGATGCTTTAGCATCCGGGGCATTGTCGCTTGTGACGTTTTTACTTGCGACTCCATTTCAAGTTGCATATATTATACCAAGTACAAAAGAAAGTGTACTTGTAGAAGGCGCTATCCCAGCTGCATTAATGGGAAGCCAAGGGTTATTTGTAGCAATGATTATTGCACTTATATCTACTGAACTTTATCGGTTTATTGTACAAAAAAAGATAATTATAAAGATGCCAGAGACAGTTCCACCAGCTGTCACGCGTTCATTTGCAGCACTTGTTCCAGGATTTATTGTTGTAACAGTTATTTGGATTTTACGCTTAATTATAGAAAATACTTCTTTTGGCAGTATCCATAATATTGTAGGACAAATTTTACAGGAACCACTTAGTGTACTTGGTGCTAGTCTTTGGGGCGCAATAATAGCAGTTATTCTCGTTCATGTTCTTTGGTCGTGTGGAATTCATGGTGCTACTATTGTTGGTGGTGTAATGAGCCCCGTTTGGTTGTCGTTAATGGATCAAAACCGAGTTGCTTTTCAAGCTGGGCAAGATGTACCAAATACGATTACGGCACAGTTTTTTGACTTATGGATTTATATGGGCGGTTCTGGTGCAACGCTTGCTCTAGTTGTCGGAATGTTACTATTTGCACGAAGTCAACAATTAAAAAGTTTAGGGAGATTGTCAATTGCACCTGGTATATTTAATATTAATGAGATGGTAACTTTTGGTATGCCGATTGTGATGAACCCACTTTTACTAATTCCATTTATATTAGTTCCAGTCGTGCTAACAATTGTTTCTTACTTTGCAATGGAATGGGGGTGGGTTGCACGTCCGAGTGG
This sequence comes from Bacillus sp. RCC_6_1, assembly GCF_041360755.1. Taxonomy (NCBI): domain Bacteria; kingdom Bacillati; phylum Bacillota; class Bacilli; order Caryophanales; family Bacillaceae; genus Bacillus; species Bacillus sp. RCC_6_1. The sequence continues at coordinate 288,906 of NZ_JBFUPV010000003.1, read as the reverse complement.
GGCCGCTGTACCTTGGACGACACCTATTCTTTTTAGTGGATATTTAGGATCGGGCGGGAAAATTTCAGGTGTTATTTTGCAACTTGTTAACTTTGCGCTAGCATTCTTCATTTATTTACCGTTCTTAAAAATATGGGATAAACAAAAACTGGCGGAAGAAAAGGGGGAGTAAAGAACTACAATGGATACGATAGAGACGAAAGCTTTTCATTTAATCTTGCATGGGGGAAACGCGAGAAGTTGTTCAATGGAAGCAATTGATTGTGCGAAGCGTGGGGAGTTTACAGAAGCTGAAGCTAAATTACAAGAAGCACTAGAGGAATTAAAGGAGGCGCACCGCGTACAAACGGAGCTTATCCAGAAAGAGGCTGGTGGCGAAAAGACCGAAGTTACTCTTTTAATGGTACACGCGCAAGACCATTTAATGAATGCAATTACGGTGAAGGAATTAGCGAGTGAGTTTGTAGAGTTATATAGGAAGATGTCGGTGGATGAATGAACCTTGCTTATGCAAGGTTTTTTTATCTCGAATTAACGGGCAGTAAAACCCCACTAATTAAAGGTTCACTTTATGTATGTGCCTGTACCATCAGTGGAATGTTCATCCCACTGATGGTGTATTTACAATCCTCCTTTTTTCGGATGAGTAAGAGTTATAATTAATCGGCAGTAACAATTTCTCCTATACCACGAATTAATCTTTTTATATGCATCCGTTCCGGTTTTAATATATTTACGATATAATCAATCGCTATTTGTGGTTCAACGGTTGTAACGCAAGTATAACAGTCAATAGCTGCAAAATTTTGTTCCGGGTAAGTGTGAATGGAAAGATGGCTTTCTGATAATAACACTAATACAGTAACACCATATGGCTGGAACTCTTTTTTACTTACGTTTAAAACATGGGCACGAGAGTAATCTGCAGCTGTAACTAGATGGTATTCTAAAAAGTGCATATCATCTAATAGGGAAAAGTCCACTCCCCACAAATCTACTATTATATGCTTGCCAAAAGTAGAATATTCCATAGGGTAGCACTCCTTACTATAATATCGTCAAAACTTCATTTCCTGTTTGTAGCATTGATGTAGGGTAAGGTCCGCTTCTAAATTTAAAACGGCATTGTTACGGTGATCTAAATGTTCTTCTTTAAATTGAAATAAAGGAGCAAGAAGAGAAGGCAATGTTCGAGGAGTTGGTACTACATATAATTGCTCAATTTCATTGAGTACATAGGCAGAATTAGTAGCAAGATGAAATCCCCAGTCAGTTCCGAAAGAAGGAACTATCGTATGATAACTCTTCACAGTTAATCCAGCGTGTTCAATTGTATTACCGATACTCCAATATACTAGAGGTGCATCAGCAGGTGAATTAGATTGACAGACGAAAGCACCATCTTCTGTTAAGAATGTAGCTATACGAGCAAATAGTTCGCTTGTATATAAAGTACTTAACAACTCTGTCGCTGGGTCTGGAAAATCAATAATGATTACATCGTATAAAGATGAAGGTGAATTTAGAAATTCTTTTGCATCGCATACGTGCACGTTCACTCGATTATCAAAAAAAGCATTTTTGTTTAAAGATACTATTTCTGGAACATTACGTGCCATAGTAATCATCGCCTCGTCTAAATCAACAAGGTCTACATGTAGCACAGTTTCATATTTCAAAACTTCTCGTAAGGCAAGACCATCGCCACCACCTAATATGAGAACACGTTTTGGATCGATTACTTTTGACATAATCGGATGAACGAGTGCTTCATGATAAATTTGCTCATCGACGGAACTGAATTGTAGTTGCTTGTCCAAATATAAACGGATATCGCTAACTTGCAACAAAGCAATATTTTGATAATTACTTTGTTCTGCAAATAAACTCGTATGTTCACCAGCTTGTATTTCCTTTAGAGAAATTTCATCCCATATATCTAAGTTGTGTGAATCTGTGGGTACTATGACTACATTTTCCGATTGTACTTGATTATCTTACTTGTCTTGTTTGCCCTGCTTGTCTTGCTTATTTTCTACCTCCTGCTGTTCTAGTTCAAATTTGTTAGAGTCTAATTCAGAACGTTTGTCTTTTTTATAGCTTGTTATTCTATAAATCTTTATTTTGCTTTGTTTTCTATGTTTTGGCATAGGAATCCCCTTTCGAATTGTGTTATTCTATTCTATGTAATTTAGTAGAGTTTGCTTGGATTTGTGAATTTATGGTTATTTAGACTTAAGTGAAGAAGTTTTATTTTTGTCGGAATTTTTAGGTTTTTTGTGTATTCTTTATTTAACATCCTTAAATATATATAGTTGAATAATAAATTGAAATGGTAGAAAAATTAATAATAAATTTTAAAATAAGGTTTATAAATTAAGAATAATGAAGCGATAAATGAGGCTAAAGTTAAAAATTGAGGATTTTAATATAAAAGCATCTTGATATCTTGTTTTTAGTCTTAAAAAATTTTTTTATACTTTTAATTGATTTTTATTTTAAAATAAACCTTTTTGAGAGAGTGCTTATCTATACGAAGGGTAAAACGAAATTTATAATTACATCAAATATTAGAAAGAACATCTTTTGATGAATGATTTGTTAATGAGCTATCCATAACAAATTATTTTACTGTTATAGATAGCTCATTAATACTTTAATGGAATGGTTAATACACGATTTTGAATTCAAACTTGAAAGGGGAGATAAAGCAATTATTTCAAATTGAATCTAATTGTTTTATACTAATGAAACATTAGATTTAAAGTGAGAGAGATCGTTAATTGTGTGACTTGTTAATGTCACTACTTTCTGTTCACTTTCTCGATTGGTACCATATAGTCTATTGCAATACATATGGATACAGCTAAATACAATGTTTTCAAGGTTGTTGGAAAGAGTACCGTTATTTATTAATAAATCTAAAGTTTTTCGATAATTAATTATTCCTTCTTCTCTTTGAATAAGGAGTTCGTATAAAAAACAGTATTTTTTATTTTCTCTTAAATTCATCCAATTATTGTTATCGTTAGATAAATGCATCAATAATTTTCGAGAGTTTCTATAGTCTTTTCTGAACAGTTTATGTGAAGTATTGTTAGAAAGTAATTTGTTTTGTTCAGAAAGGGTGAAGTTAAAGCAACTTAAAAAGTGATGCAAAGTTATAACGCTGATTATAGATAAATCGAGTTCAGGTTGCAACTTAGTTACATCTAGAATTTGAGAGATAAATTTACTATCATGGTAGAAATAAGTTTCTGCTGCCTCTATGGCATTTGGCCCACCATACCGAATTACTTCAGGAGTATAAGAACATATATCAGTGGAGAAGATAATTTCCTTATTTTGTAGAAACTCCAGAAAATCATTCAATAAATCAAAGCGATTTGGAGATGATTTTGACCATAAAATTCTTAATCTTATATGTGGATTAGGATCTAGATATTTTATGAAGAAAAATTTTTCTATTATTCCCTCTTTTTGTAATCTCTCGATAAAAGGGTTGATGTATTTTATTAGTAGCTCGTTTTGTTTATATTCGGAAGTATACAGTTTTATATAACTCCATTTTCCTAAAGGATTATATTTTTTAGCTATATAGCTCTTGTTAGTTTGGATAGATATTTTAGGTAGTTTTATATTTTCTTTATCTTCACGTGAAAAGGGAATAACTATTTCATGTATTTTTAGATTTTTTTTTGAATTTAAAAGGAATGGTTCTATTTCAGTTAAGGAAACACTTGAATATTTTTTTAAATGCTTTTTTATTTTGTGCATTTCATGAAAATTGTTGATGTTTATTAATATCCTATTATCACCTATTAATAAATAGACTTGATTAGGAATTTTATAATCCTTTTTAATTTTTAATATAGAAGAGTGCAAAGCATGGATATCACTGTCTATTAAATAGTTAGATGGTATATTCCAAGTTTTAGGTGATAATATAATAGATTTATAGGTTATTCTAGGAGTATAAATTTGTGAATTTTTAATTTCTGAAATCACTTGTAACAAGGTAAATGATTTTGGTAAAGGATTAATCTTATATAAAAATTGATATAGGCTATGACATATATTTGGATTCATCATATGAGAGTTAGTGCAAATAATCTGTTTATTTAATTTTGATGATTTTAAATAAAATTTAGATTCCAAGGATAAGCCAACAACAATATCATTTAATTCTATGGTACTGCTTGGGTTTTTATTTGATGTAGTTGCAATAGGAAGTTCATAATCTAAAAAAGAATTTGTCTGAGATATATTAGCTATTCTGCTTTTTTCGGGAAAATAGGTTAATTCAGTTAATAGCGAATTTTGAGAATCGAAAAAATTTTTCTCTTCATCTATCATTAATTTTAAATTATCTTTATCGGTGCTGTTAAAATAGTTTAAAAATCGACCTGCCATTTTATTAGCTCTCATAGATCCAATATTGGGCATTAGCGAGAAGGCATAGTTTGTATTTTTATTGAAATCATTATTAATCATAAAATTAAGCTCGAAATTTAGAATATTAGATTCATTTTGATTGAGGTTTAATTGTTCAATCTCTTCGTCTATAAGGGAAATTTCATTATTTTCATTAAGATAACAGTTTATTATTTTATCGGTAACATATTGTTTTAAGTTATTATATTGTGGGTTATTTTTATCATATATGTCATATGATTCAGGGTAACCTAATCCTCTATTTTTATCAATTAGTTCTAGTAAAGGTATTTCACATTCAGTTCCATATTTTTCAACGAATTTATTCTTATATTCTTTTAGTGATACGGATTCTATGTCTTTAATATTAGTTTTATAAAGGAAATGTGCCAGTGAATTTAAGTCATTTAATTCTATTTTTATGGCCTCAGTATTTTTGGGCGAAAATGTTGTATCAACTTGTAAATAATTTTTTGATTCAACTATTTTTTTAAGGGTATTTACAATCTTTAGGTATATTTCTTCCCCCTCACCTATAATCGAATTATCATACTCGTTAAGTAATTTTTGAATGTAAAGAAGTTTTTTGTAATATAGCTCAGCGGTAGGAATAGCTTTTAATACATCAATTATATCTTCAAATATTGAATTTGATCCTATGCAAGGACGCAGATTAGTAATAAGTATTTCATCATTTATAAGTTTTCGTAAAAACGAAAAAATGACAGGAGGTTCCACCACACCGATAGAAATTTCTTTTAGATCTTTAAATAATTTATTAAAATTTGTAAAAGTCTTACAAGAATCAATTATATATTCTAGAATCTGGGTGTTTTTTAATGAAAGTGTAGTACTTCCATTTTTTTTTATATCTTCATATTTTTTTCCGTAATAACTCAAATATATATTATTTACATAATTAGATGTTTTGAAGATTGTGTTATTTATTTTTACATCCAGAAATAAAAGTATATCCCAATTGTCTTCTAAGTGTTTTGTAAATTCAAATAACCAATCCATATCAATTCTAGTATGCTTTTTTAGCTGAGATAAATCATTTGTTTCTAGTTTATGGAGGTTATTTATATTTTGTAAAGAGACACTTGATAGCAAGGCTAAAGGGGTAGCTCTTATAGACATTCTTTGTAAATAATTACTAAATGTGTTGATTATTTGTTCCTTGTTACCTTTATTATTTTTTATAATATTATAAAAGGCTAAGTTGGTTGTGAGTATAGCTTCTCGAATTATTGGATTTGAAAAAAGATCCAATATATCAGCATAACTATATTTTTTTTCTCCAATAACATTTACATTAGCCGAAAATAAAGGAGATCTAACTGTAACAGTATCTCCAATAGCAAAAGTTCCATTTTTCATTATAGATACCTCCATGTATGATATTTCGAGATGAATTTAGAATGATTTAACAGATTAATCAAATAAATTATAGCATGTCTGCTTTGTAAAAGTAAAAAAATATAAAATTATAGAATATATTTACAAAAAAAATAAATAGATATATTCTATAATTATAATGTAAGCGCATTCTGATAGAAAGTTTTTTTCATATGTTTACAAAAAAGTAAAATATTGATAAAATAATTTTTATTACAGAATATTCTTAATAAACATTTTTATTGTTTGATTACTTAACTAAGTAAAATAAAAATTTTTAGTTTATTCCGCATTAAAGGAGGTGAAAAAAGTGGGAAGTTAAACTTTTTAATATTTTCTTTACCTACCATAATCTTTAGGAGTTATTTGTAAACTATTCATAAAAGGGGAGTTGTAGAAATGGGTAATTTAAAAAATATTAAGGCTGCTGATTTTAATTTAGAAGAGAGTTTTGAAGATGATATTTTTATGGAAGTAAACGGTGGAGGAACTTCTTCAGCGGAATGGGGTACAAATTTACCAAGTATTATAACTGGGCTTACTGCACTAACTGGAAACTCTAATGCATCTAATACTTATACGGAATTAGGTTGCTGCAGAGCATAATGAGGATACTTTGTGTTGTTGAAGTTGAATATTAATATTCAACTTCAACAATTACATGAGGAGGGGGAAAAAGTGAAAATAGTAGTATTAACACATTCAAGCTATAGTCATATTAAAGCAATTCAAGAATTTTTAGACGAATTAGTAATAGATAATGAGGTTTATTGTTTTTTAGACAAAGATTATGATTCATTTTGCCGAAATGAAAAGATAAATTATAAATTTTATAACGAAAATTGTGAAAAAGAATGTAATAAAATTATACAAGAACATAATAAAATGCTATGGTCATATATCGATCCTAGTGAGAAAAAAGATATAAATGAATTGTTGATTGAAGTGGAGAAACCTCTTGAATATATGTTAAGTGGTGCAAAGGTGTATGAAAAATACTTACTTCCATTGATTCAGGAAATTAATCCGGATTTAATTATTCGAGATGCTTGTGCACTTTATGGAAGATTTATAGCTGATAAATTGAATGTAAAATTAATAGGATATGCTACAAGTATGATATATAATCATGATCACCTGATAAATAATCCAAGAGAAATTTTATCGGGCTATTTCCATTGGAATTTAGATCATTTTATGGATGATGAAGTTCAAGAGTTATTGTTAAAAACTGAAGAAATTACATTAAATTTATGCGAAAAATTTAATGTAAGGCCATTTTCCCCACTTTGTACCACTGACCCGGGAGAAGAATTTAATTTCTGTTTTGGAGGTACTCTGCTTCAGCCTGAATTAAATGAATCGAATACTATGATTGTACAACCCATGAAATTTAAAAATATTAGAGATTTTAATGACTCTAAAGAAAATGTTATTTTGATTTCGTCTGGTACTGTAGGTGTAAATAAAATGACATTTTATAATTATGTAATTAATGCTTTTGCGAACAAAGATTATGAAGTTATTATTGGTTTCCACTATGCAAATGCTCCATTTATAAAAACAAAAACATTGCCAAATAATATTAGAATAGAATCTTTTGTTAATCAGGAGGACATTTTAAGAAAAGCAAAATTATTTATCACACACGGTGGCTATAATAGTATATTGGAATCTTTATACTATGATGTACCGATTCTTGTTAATCCTTTAATGAGTGAACAGTTTCTAAATGCTCAACAAATTAGTGAAAAACAAATCGGTATAAATTTAAAAACATATCCAATTAACTCCAATAGTTTGTATTCTATCAGTAAATTTTTAATAGAAAATGATGATTTAAAAGAGAATATTAAATTAATAAAACATAATTTGGAAGAAAGTCATAGTGTTAAATATTTAGTATCGCATATAAATTCATTGAACGAAGGAATGAATTAATTTATGGTTAAAAAGATTCTCCAACAGGATAGTCGAGATTGTGGTCCGGCGTGTTTAGCAATTATTTGCCGTCATTATGGCTTAAAAAAGAGTATATCCTTTATTAGAAGTATTGCTGGTACTGACCGAATGGGAACTAGTGGTTACGGGATGTTAAAGGCTGCAAAAGAGTTGAATTTTAATACGAAAGGGTTATTTATCAAAGATAAAAATCAGGTAACTGATTTGCAGTTTTACCCTTTTATAGCACATTTAGAACCATTGAAAGGTATGAATCATTATGTAGTGATTAATAAGATAAAAAATAATAAAGTGTATATTTCTGATCCGCAAGTTGGATTAAGAATCCTCTCTCTTACTCAATTTAATGAGTTATGGACAGGTTATGTTTTACTATTGGAACCGGATGCTAATTTCAAAAATCAAAAAGATGATAATAGTATATTTAGCTTATTTTTTGAGCTTATTGTTGGAGAGAAAAAAATATTATTTTTAATTTTTTTATTTTCAATTATTTCTACAACATTAGCCATTGTTAATTCTTTTTATTTTAAATATTTAGTGGATAAAATATTACCTTTAAATCAAGTTAACAATCTGAGATTTTTATCTTTAGGTATAATTTCTGCAGTAGTTGGTAAAGCGATAATTGATTTTAGTCGCCAGTATATGATTTTTATTTTTTCAAAGCGTATTGATATTCCTCTTATGTCAAAGGTTTATAATCATGTTACTAATTTACCAATGAATTTTTTTTCAAACAGAAGGGTAGGAGAGGTAATTTCAAGGTACCAAGATGCATCCGTTATTCGAGATGCTCTTTCTTCAGCAGCTATTGGATTCATGATGGATACAATTCTTTTAATTAGTGGTGGAATTGTGCTCTATCAGTTGAATTCATCCCTTTTTTATGTATCCTTGATTCCTATTATTTTGTATATTGTTTGTATTATTTCTTTTAAAAAAGTATTAGAAGTGAAAAATAGGGATACTCTTATTTCTGAATCTGAAGTCAATGGGTATTTGGTAGAAACCCTTAATGGTATTGAGTACGTAAAATCTTTTAATATAGAAAATAGTGTTATTGCAGATTTAAAAATAAAATATAGAGATTATATTAATAAAGTCACTAAATTTGCAGCAACTGCTAGTTTACAGATAACGATACAGCAATGTATAAAAGGTGTTTTTACTATTATTATATTATGGATAGGGGCTTTAAAAGTCATAGATCATCAAATATCTTTAGGAACATTAATTACATTTAATTCATTGTTAATTTATTTTTTTAGTCCTATTGAAAGCTTATTAGGTTTACAGCCGAAAATTCAAAGTGCATTGGTTGCCGGAGATAGACTTAAGGAAATGTTGGATTTAGAAATAGATAAGATAAATGAGAACTCGCTTCAATCTTTAAACACTATTAAATACATTGAAGTTAAAAATGTGGATTTTAGATATGGATCAAGAGATTTAGTCCTTTCAAATGTAAGTTTTAAAATTAAGTCTGGCGAAAAAGTTGCTTTTGTAGGTGAGAGTGGTTCTGGTAAAACAACGATTGCTAAGCTGTTGTTAAATTATTATTCAATTGAAAAAGGGAATATATTGATTTCAGGGAAACCAATAAACAATTTTAAAAAAACAGATCTTAGAAACCAAATTGTATATATGTCACAAGAAAACTTTTTCTTTAGTGGAACAATTAAGGAAAACTTGAAAATGGCGAATAATGATATTACCGATGAGGAAATTATTGAAGTATGTAAAAAGGTGGCTTTAGAAAATGTTATAGAAAAATTACCACATAAATATGACACTTATTTAGAAGAGAAAGGTGCAAATTTATCGAGTGGACAAAGACAAAGGTTAGCTATAGCTAGATGTTTGTTAAAAAAACCTTCTATATTTATATTGGATGAGGCGACATCTAATTTAGACTCTATAACGGCAAAAAAAATAAATGATTTATTGGACAATCTTGATGATTCTATTACTACTATTAATATAACCCATTCATTAAGGTTTGTTACTAATTGTTCAAAAGTTTTTGTAATGAAAAATGGTTGTATTATTGGGGAAGGAGATCATCAAAGTTTATTGAAAACGAATTCGTATTATACAGAATTATGGAGGGAACAAAATTATTTATAATAGAAAAGGTGTTTGTTATGAAGGAGTTTTTTAAGCAGGAAGTTATACATAATGTTATTAATGATACTGTGAAGAAAATTTTATTAAATAAAATACCCAGTAATGATTTATTATCAGTTTGCTTACTATTTAATGAATTAAGCAGTATTAATAGCGAATTTAATAAAATAAACATTCAAATTTTATCACGTGTAATGAATCCTAAAAACAAAGCTATTAATGGCATATCTTTTTATAGTGGCTTACCTCTTTTAAACTTTTGCTTATATAATGTGAATGGAGAGGTACAATTAGTAAAAGATATGAATAAGGTAATTATAGAGAGTGTTATTAAATCAAATAATTATAAAAAATTTTCTATGAAGAATCTTGAGTTAGTAAATGGTTTGACAGGTATTGCAAGATATTTGTTACATTTTAAAAGGAATGATGAGTCCTTAAGACTTTTAAAAGACATTTTAAATAGGATAATTTCTATATATCATGATTTTAATTCAATAAATTCGATAAAAAATTCTGAGATAGCCAGTTCAGTTAATAAAAATTTTTGGGGGGAATATGTTGATATAGGTATATCTCATGGTATATCTGGCCTGATGAGTTTACTTGCTATTTGTGGCCAACAAGGTGTTGAAGTTGCTAATCAAAAAACTGCGCTTAAAACATTAATTAATTTTTTAAGACAGATAAAGTACGATGATAATACCTGGCCGGAAAAAATTATCTTATCGGAAGGTAATAATTATAATAAAGATAATACTTACAGGCCTAGTTGGTGTTATGGGAATAGTGGAATTGCAAGTACATTATATTTGAGTGGTAGGTATCTCGGAGAATCTACAGTAAAAACATTAGCTCTAAATGCTCTTTTATGTAATGCTCCATCACAGAGGAAAGAGAATATTAATTTTGATTCTCCCATGTTTTGTCATGGCTATGCTGGTTACATGCATATAGCATTAAAGTTATATCAAGAAGAAAAGGATGTTAGATTATTAGAAATTATAAAATTTTGTTTGTCTAAAATTTTAAGTTATTATGATGATTCTCTGCCTATGGGGTTTAAATCTGATGATGCACCTATAGTTGATTTATCTTTTGTAACGGGTATAGTCTCAATTTTATTACCTCTTTTAGATTTATTAAAATCCGATACAAATAAATGGGACTCAATATTTTTATTAAGCTAAATGAATATTACTATACTTACTTATATAGCTAATACCTTTCATATATCATGAGATTTGTTAATAGTTTGTGTAGAAATGGATATAAATACTCATTTTATAAGATGAATTCTTCTTTGATTTTAAATTATGTGATAAAAAGTATTAGTCGTCTTTTTAACGTGTGAACATTTCGTATATTTAATAATATGGATACCTAATTTTATGTTAGATATTTCCAGGTTGATTGTCAGTAGGATTATTTGATAAGTATACTAATAATTTTGATAGCATAAGAAATATTTTTGATTCTGGTAAATATGAAATGATTAATTTTATAGAGTAATTTTCTTTTTTCCTATAAGGAGGTTTATAGGGGGAAAGAAAATTACTCTATATTTTTTTGAATAATATCAAGTGATTTTTATATAAAGTACATTCTTATCTATTTGTTTTTAGAAATACTAAAGTAATTACATTTTTGTTAAATATTTCAAGAAACGCAAGGGAGAATTTTTTTAATGTTTATCATATTAAAGGTAAAAATAAGTTGTAAAAGGAAAAATAAAGGACGCCTAATGGAAGTAAGGGAAATATTGAATTTATAAATAAGAAAGAATACTATTGTACTTGCAACTAAACACTAATCTATTTTCATACAGTTATGTGTTAAAAGTGTGTTGTTTTATAACACACTGTGTGATTTTTGAACGACACACCAATTGAAAACGTTAACACACAAAGAAAATGCTTGGAAAAGCACTGATTTTATTGATTTTAAAAAGTTGGCACGCTAATTGCATTGGTAAATAGCGTAAAGAAAAATAAATAACATAAATTTTTTATACTATACAAGGGGGATTTTCAAATGAATATTTTATTATGTTGCTCAGCAGGGATGTCTACAAGTTTACTAGTTACAAAAATGGAAGCGGCTGCAAAAGCTCGCGGTTTAGAAGGCAAGATTTGGGCTGTATCTGGGGATGCAGTAAAAACGAATATCGATCAAGCAGATGTATTATTACTAGGACCACAAGTTCGTTACATGCTCTCTTCAATGAAAACGCTTGCTGATGAGAAAAACGTTGGAATCGACGTTATCAATCCAATGCACTACGGCATGATGAATGGAGAAGCAGTTTTAGATCACGCATTAACACTTAAAAAATAATTAGGGGGGAAGCGAAATGCAAAAGTTTATTGCATTTATGGAGAAGTATATTGTTCCTGTCGCTGGCAAAATCGGATCGCAACGTCATTTAGCTGCGATCCGAGACGGATTTATTGCAGTTATGCCACTTATTTTAGTAGGTTCGATGGCAATATTGGTTAATGGTTTACCAATTCCGGCGTTCCAAGATTTTATGAAAGATTTATTCGGTGAAACGTGGAAACAAATTGGTGGTGGCATGTGGACAGGTTCCTTCGGGGTATTAGCTTTGATGGTTGCGGTAACTACGAGTTACAATTTAGCAAAATCATATGGAGTTGACGGATTGTCAGCGGGGCTTATTTCATTTGGTGCGTTAATTATTTTTACACCAACAACTCCTAAAGAAGGTGGACTAAGTTTTCTTTGGACAGGTGCACAAGGGTTATTTGTATCATTAATTGTTGCAATTTTTGTTACAGAGGCGTTTCGCTTTTTTGTACAAAGAAACTTTACAATAAAAATGCCAGAGGGTGTTCCACCTGCAGTAATGAAATCATTTGCAGCGTTAGTACCAGCATTTGTTATTTTAACTTTGGTTGCAAGTATTCAATTAGCGGTGAAATTATCAGGTACTAGTGTTCATGAATTTATTTTTAATACACTACAAGTACCATTACAAGGTTTAGTGGGAACATTACCAAGTGCAATTGTAATTGCTCTATTACTACATCTTCTTTGGTTCTTTGGTTTGCATGGACCCAATATTGTTGGAGGGATTATCGAACCGTTATATTTGCCAGCATTGGAGAAAAATATAAGTCTATTCCAAAGTGGGACATCCGCATTTGAGGTTCCCAATATTGTTACAAAACCATTTTTTGATACTTTTGTATACCTTGGTGGTTCGGGTGCAACATTAGCATTTCTGGTAGTAATATTAATTATAGCTAAAAGTGCACAACTACGTGGGGTATCAAGGTTATCGCTTGGACCAAGTGCATTTAATATTAATGAACCAGTCATCTTTGGTACACCAATTGTCTTAAACCCAATTTTGTTTATTCCATTTATTTTAACACCAGTTATTTTGGTTATTACTTCTTACACAGCAATTTACTTTGGTTGGGTGCCAAAAACTGTTGCAATGGTTCCTTGGAACGTGCCACCGATTATTAGTGGTTATCTTGTAACAGGTGGACATATTTCAGGTGCCATTTTACAAATATTTAATTTTATACTTGCAATGATAATCTATTTCCCATTTGTTGTCGCATGCGATCGTTCAGTTATCCGTACTGAGAAAGCAGCACAAGGAAACAACAACTCTGTACCTATGTAACATAGTAATTGTTCTCACAGGCAACAGTGTCTGTGAGAACAATTACCTTTATATCATGTTCAAAAAGATGAAAAACATCTATATGAACACTAAACTATCATTAATAAATTCATACTTTAATAGACATGTTCAAACTGAAGGGGTATTTAAATCGGTTGAACCTTATAGAGAGGGCGGTAATTATAATGACTACAGCAGAACAAATTCCATTCCAATTGATTTTAAATAGTGGTAACGCACGAAGCTTTGCGATGGAGGCACTTCAATTTGCCAAACAGGGGAAAATGGTAGAAGCAGATGAAGCGATGGTAAAGGCAAAAGAAGCGATTAATGAAGCGCATCATTTCCAAACAGAGCTCATACAATCAGAAGCAAGAGGAGAAAAAACAGAGGTTAGTGTTCTTTTAATTCACGCACAAGATCATTTAATGAATGCGATTACAGTGAAAGAATTAGCAGCAGAGTTTATCGATCTTTATAAAAAGCTTGAAGCGAAAGGGGAATAAAGCATGACTGGAATTAAAATTGCTACAATCGGCGGTGGATCTAGTTATACACCAGAGTTAATTGAAGGATTTATTAAGCGTTATGATGAGCTTCCTGTTCGTGAAATTTGGTTAGTAGATATTGAGGCAGGAAAAGAAAAGTTAGAAATCGTTGGTAACTTAGCGAAACGTATGGTGAAAAAATCAGGTTTACCAATCGAGGTACATTTAACACTTGATCGCCGTGAGGCATTAAAAGATGCTGATTTCGTAACAACACAACTTCGCGTTGGTTTATTAGAAGCACGTGCAAAAGATGAAGCAATCCCGTTAAAATATGATGTAATCGGTCAGGAAACAAATGGTCCTGGTGGTCTATTCAAAGCGTTGAGAACGATTCCTGTTATTTTAGATATTTGTAAAGATATGGAGGAGCTCTGTCCGAATGCATGGTTAATTAACTTTGCAAATCCAGCTGGTATGGTAACAGAGGCTGTCCTTCGTTATACAAATATTCAAAGAGTAGTTGGTCTATGTAACGTTCCAATCGGAATCCGCATGGGTCTTGCCAGATTACTTGAAGTAGATGCAAGTCGTGTTCACGTTGATTTCGCAGGTTTAAATCATATGGTATACGGACTAGATGTATACTTAGATGGCGTAAGTGTAATGGATCGTGTGTTAGAGCTTGTGACAGATCCAGAAAAACAAATTACGATGGAAAATATCGCAGCGCTTAACTGGGAACCAGACTTTATTCGCGGCCTTCGTGCAATTCCATGTCCATACCATCGTTACTACTACAAAACACGTGAAATGTTAGAAGAAGAGAAAGAGGCTTCTGTTGAAAAAGGTACACGTGCAGAAGTAGTAAAACAATTAGAAAATGATTTATTTGAGTTATATAAAGACCCGAACTTAGATATTAAACCACCACAATTAGAAAAACGTGGCGGAGCTTATTATAGTGATGCAGCATGTAGCTTAATTACGTCTATTTACAATAATAAAGGTGATATCCAGCCTGTTAATACACGAAACAACGGAACAATTGCAAGCTTACCACATGATTCAGCTGTTGAAGTGAACTGTATTATTACGAAAGAAGGCCCAAAACCAATTGCAGTTGGAGATCTTCCAGTACCAGTTCGCGGTTTAGTACAACAAATTAAATCATTCGAGCGCACAACAATTGAAGCTGCTGTTACAGGGGATTATCATAAGGCGCTGCTTGCTATGACAATCAATCCACTTGTACCATCAGATAAAGTTGCAAAACAAATTTTAGATGAAATGTTGGAAGCACATAAAGAGTATCTTCCACAGTTCTTTAAAAAGGTAGAGAAGTAAAAGCGGCGCTATTTAGCCCGCTTTTTTTATTCTATTAGGAGGTATTATGATGATTAAGTTAATTGTAAATGCAGATGATTTCGGTCTTACAGAAGGTACAAATTACGGCATTATTGATGGTCATATAAATGGACTTGTAAATTCAACGACGATGATGATGAATATGCCAGGAACAGAGCATGCGGTACGCTTAGCGAAAGAGTATAACCTACTCGGAGTAGGCGTACATCTCGTATTAACAGCAGGGGAACCACTTCTTGGAAACGTACCATCACTTGTAGGTAGCGACGGATTGTTTCATAAACAAAGTGTTGTAAGGGAAGGGAATATAAATCCAGAAGAAGTTGAGAGAGAGTGGACTGCTCAAATTGAGAAATTCCTATCTTACGGATTAACACCAACTCATTTAGATAGTCATCATCATGTACACGGATTACCGATCTTACACGATGTTCTTGAGAGATTAGCAGCTAAATATAATGTTCCAATTCGTCGTTGTGGGGAAGATAGAGCGGTGCATCCATTTTCTGATGTATTTTACAGTGACTTTTATGCGGATGGTGTGACGGAAGATTACTTTGTGAAGTTAAAAGAAAGAGTACAAGGTGAACAAACGGTAGAAATTATGGTTCATCCAGCTTATATTGATCCAGAGCTTGTGAAGCGTTCTTCTTACGTAATGGATCGTGTGAAGGAATTGCGTATTTTAACAGAGAGTGAGTTGCCTGAAGGGATAGAACTTGTGAAGTTTTAATAGAAAAACGACGGCTACATCATGCCGTCGTTTTTTATTTACAAAATGGATAGAATATATCCGCCAAAAGCTCCAAGTATAACGATAACCCAAGGCGGTGCTTTCCAAAAAGCTAGTAAGCAAAAAAGAAGCGAAGCGAAAACGAAATCTGAAGCATTTATAATTGTACTCGTCCAAATGGGATCGTAAAAAGCGGCAATTAAAATACCAACAACTGCGGCGTTAACACCAAGTAGTGCGCCTTGTATGAATGATATTTTTCTCACATTGTTCCAAAATGGTAAAACACCAATAACGAGTAAGAAAGCAGGGAGGAAAATCGCAATTGTTGCGATTATTGCCCCAAGCGTCCCGTTTAACACTGCTCCTATATAAGAGGCGAATGTAAATAGTGGTCCTGGTACTGCTTGTGTTAATCCGTATCCAGCTAGGAACTGTTCTTTCGTCATCATTCCGTTTTGTACGAACTCACCTTCAAGAAGGGGCAGCACGACGTGTCCTCCTCCAAATACAAGTGCGCCAGAGCGATAGAAACTGTCAAATAAAGCGATGTAATAAGAGAACGGTCTTAATATTGGTAGCAGTAGTAATAGTCCAAAGAATAAGACGAGGCAAGAAACTGCTATCTTTTTTGAAATAGGTACTCTTATATTTTGAGATTGGCTAATTGGTTGGTTGCGATATAAAAACCAACCGATAAAGCCATATATTATAATAAGGATGACTTGTGTCCAACTACTTGGCCATAATAAGGCGATTGCGGCAGTTACAATCGCAATCGTTGCACGATTTCGATCTGGAGTTAACTTTCGCGCCATTCCCCATATGGCATGAGCGACAATAGCGACTGCTACAAGTTTTAGTCCATGAATCCAGCCAGCACTTCCAAGATCGAACTGATTAAGGAATGAGGCGAAGAAAACCAAAACAAGCACAGACGGTAAAGTGAATCCAATCCATGAAATAATAGCTCCTAATAGACCGCCCCGTAATAATCCAACCCCCATACCGACTTGACTGCTGGCAGGACCGGGAAGGAATTGACATAGTGCTACTAAATCTCCATAGCTTCGTTCATCCATCCATTTTCTTTTTTGCACGTATTCGTGGTGGAAATAGCCGAGATGAGCGACAGGACCGCCGAATGAAGTAAGTCCTAATTTAAATGAGACGAGAAAAATCTCTAATAATGTATGAAAAGTGTATTTGTTAGTTTTCAATGGAACCTCCTATAATGTTTTTCTATGTGCATTATACAAGAGACTTTCAATCTACAGGAACAATCACAATGTAAAGATTTTGTGAATCTTTTCTTTGTAATTAAAATTGAAAAAGTCATAAATGATTATGTTTAAACCATAAAGTAGTAGAAGTAGTGCTGGGAAATTTATATAAGGAGAATGCCTTATGACAACACATTTCTTTGCCAGGTTAACAGGTAAGAGGGAAGTGCCTCCTGTAAATACAGAAGCTTTTGGGGTAGCAGAGTTTATTTTTAGTGATGATTTAACGAAATTGCATTACAGAGTAATACTAAAAAATATAGAAAAGGTTACATCTTGTCAAATTCATTTAGGGAAGTCTACTCAAATTGGTCCTGTTGTTTTATATTTGTATGGTCCACTGGAGCAAGGGATTAGCTTGAACGAGGGAAGTATTACTGGTGTAGTGAATGTAGAGGATTTTGAGGGACCTTTACAAGGGAAATCATTCGTACATTTACTTCAAGAAATTATTCA
Organism: Bacillus sp. RCC_6_1; assembly: GCF_041360755.1. Classification (NCBI taxonomy): domain Bacteria; kingdom Bacillati; phylum Bacillota; class Bacilli; order Caryophanales; family Bacillaceae; genus Bacillus; species Bacillus sp. RCC_6_1. The sequence continues at coordinate 270,996 of NZ_JBFUPV010000003.1, read as the reverse complement.
AGCAAATGTATATGTTAATGTCCATACGAAATCACAAAAAAGAGGAGAAATAAGAGGGCGAGTTAGAAAAGTAAAGAAATAGAGGAAAAGGCTGTCCATATGTTGGAACAGCCTTTTCTCATTATATAAGGTGCTAGTTTTAGCGATTATTGTCGGTAAATCGATATATTTTGAAAATCGCTGATATAACTCACGTTACGGTCGATATTTTTAAAAACGGCCTCGATTAATTTTTCACAGGCTGATTTTTAATAAAGAAGTCCATAACATAAAATACTTCGTCATCAGGTATTTGTATTTCAAATGTATTTTCAATTGGTTGCAACGCTTTTTTTACTTTCATATACATCCAGTACTCATCTTGTCTTCTTTTCTCTTTATCAGGGTGAGGAAGAAGGCTTTCTCCTTTTTGAAGACGGTCAACCATACAGCTCATATGCAGAATAACACCCATTAAGCTATCAGGAGTTAGCTGTAAGGAAATTAATTCCTGAATTGTATTTAATGCGTAACGAATTGTTTTGATAAGTAATGCTCCATCGTTACGCTGCATTTGTTGTTCAAGAATATCCGCCATTTTTGCATATGTTTCTTCATACGTAATTAATTCTTGAATTGGCTGAATCGCTGTGTAGTTTACGATGTCTTGGAAATGATATGTTAAGCATGGTACTTGCACATCGAAATTCGTGACAATACAAATGATGTTACGCTCTTTTTTTATGTTCTCAATCATTTTCGTTAAATCTTTTTCATGGACGATACTAATTGGTATAATTTCAATTAAGTCTTTATCAAATCGTAAATAGTTCTCTAACATTTTTTGAATAGCTAAAGCACTTCCTTCACCAGTTAAGCAAGCTGTTAAAATAACAGATTTCATTGGAGAGAGAGGTTTTTTCTTTTCTTCTTGTACGTTTAAGTAAAATGGTGTTAAATTTTTTACTGTTTCATACAGCGCATCTAATGAATAACCGAGCTGAGCTTTTCGAGCTGCTTCTAGTGCGTGTGGTGTGCTCGTCATCGAGAGAACACGTACAGGGATTTTAAACTCCGTTTCTAATATGTCACCGATATAAGCAAGTGACCCCATATCGACAAGTAAGAGAAGCCCATTTACATTTTGTAGTGTTTTCATATACACTTTCACACGTTCCAAGAAATCTTTCGGTGATTCGTGTAACGGCATATCAATACCGGTTACTTCCTCAATGCCGAGAAGTTCGTTTGCGACGTTTGCCATTTCAGTTGCGATGCCATTACCGTGTGCTAATATTAATACTTTTACTTCTGTTTGTGAGGCAGGAATTGGATCAACAACGAAGAACATTGTTAAAAAGCCAGCTTCATCAATAGGCATTGTTATTTGTAATTCTTCCTCCAGTAGTTGAATGCATTGCATAGCTACGGAAAAAGCTTCTTTATATTTCGTACGAATTTGATTTAATTGTGGGTGATGTATTTGTTTTCCGCTTTGTAAACGTTGTAGAGTTGTCTGTACATGTAAACTTAAAGCGAGAAATACTTTTTCATCAAACGTCTTAGATAAATGCTTTTCAGCAAGTTCCGCTATTTTTTCACATACGGAAACGATATTACGATCCACAATTTTAAAAACATTTTCATGGCTTGTTTTTTTTGATATTTGGTTAAAATATTGTACGAAAAAGCTTTGAACATCATTTTCTATTAGTAATTCTAATTCTTCCTCTTCAATACCACGTGCTTGAAGTTCTTCGTATTTATAATCAATATAATCGTAAATAGAAGAGCGTTTTTCATCTTCTGTTTTATGATTACTCCAACCTTCCTCACCTGTAAATACAAATGTTTCATTTGGTATTTGGTATAAGTGACGGCTCTTCCTTTCAATGAACAACCCTTCTTTCATATACCAAGGTAAATCTGAACTTGAAACATAGACAGAATCACGTTTCTTTGTGACCAAATCAGAATAGGCTTTCGCACAGGCAATTTGAACATCTGTTTTTAATTGACCAATGTTATTGGGACAATTGTAAAAGACGAAAGCACGCATTGCATTTGGGCTAACGTGAATGTCTTTTCGCAGACGAATTGCTTCATTTGTGAAAAATCGCTGTAGTAAAGCAAAGCGCTCTTTATGTGTACGCTCACGAAGTGGTGGCAGCGTAACAGTCATTGGTATACGTCTTGTAAATGTTTTTAATAAAAATGAATTTGGTTCTTCTGTTGTTGCAGTAATGATTAATACTTGTGCTTTACGTTCGTTCTCTGTTTCTCCAAGGCGGCGGTATACTCCGCGGTCAATAAAGGTGAAAAGCATTTCTTGTCCCTCTGGAGGCAGGCGATGTACTTCATCTAAGAAAAGAATTCCTTCATGTGCTTTTTCAATTAACCCTTTTTGATCACTTGCTCCTGTATAAGCTCCTTTTTTAATCCCAAATAATTGCCCGAGTAGTAACTGTGGATTATTTGCATAATCAGCACAGTTAAATACGATAAATGGTGCATCTTTTGGAAGCTGTTCAACTTCAATTGCATATTCGTGCATTAAAGAAGCAAACATAGACTTTCCGACCCCTGTTTCTCCCAGTAGTAAAGTATGCATACCGTTTGGAGGATAGAGAATAGAAGCTTTCGCTTTTTCAATTGCAATTTTAAGGCTCATATTTTCAATTGCAAATGTATCTAATGAAGTTATGTCTTTTGAATGCGTTTCCAACGACCTGTTCGTTTCTATGTAAAAACGAACAGGTCGCGTATTTGTTTTTAATAAACGTTTATCTTTTACAAGTTTGTTTAAATCGCTACTTACATTGGCGCGATCTAGTTGCAGAAATGTAGCGAGTTCTGATGCGGTTACACCTTCTGTATAATTGCCTTTTTGTATTGCGTTAAAAATGAGATCTATTCGTTTCATTTCTATTCACCTCGAAACTTCATCACTATTTAAAATTTTACACAAAAATGGGAAGGGTGGGAAGAGAAAAATAAAACAGCTTTAGCACATAGGCACTAAAGCTGTTACAATCTTGTGTCTTTCCAAAAATTTACCTTGAGATGAGAAGAAGGATTATAGGGAAGAAGTTTGTATCCTTGTGACTGTAAATAATCAATTACTTTTGGCAGTATTTGTACGGTTACACTCGAATCATGCATTAAAATGACTTCGACTTGTTCATCACTTTGATTACGTACTCTTTCGAGTATGGCAGAAGGATTGTCATAGCTTTTCCAGTCGTATGTATCGATCGTCCAATCCCACATTTTATACTGGGCCGATACAAGTGCGTCACGGTAATTCTTTTTTAAATAAGGCATACTACCATATGGAACGCGAACGAGATGTGTATTTAATTTCGTAACTTGCTGGACAATGCTTTGTGTTTGCTCCATTTCTGCAATTAAAGTGGAAGGGTCACCAGTGTAAAGGCGTTTTACATCATGTGACATGCTGTGGAGCCCGATATAATGTCCTTCTTTAATTAATCGTTGCATCGTTTTTGTGTAATGTGGCACTTTTCCGCCAATAACAAAGAAAGTTGCTTTTCCGTTCTTTTCTTTTAAGATGTTTAAAATTTGTGTAGTATATTTGTTTGGCCCGTCATCAAATGTTAAGTACGCAATTTTTTGTGTAGGAGAAGTTGTTTCAGTATTTGGATGATATTCAGCAGGAATAACAGTTGTTGCTTCAGTATTAGATGATACGTACATAGTAATCGTTAAAAATAAAATAATACATTGAAATACTCGCTTGATCATAACATTCACCCTCAGTTTGACAATCAAGATGTAAAAAGAAAACTTGATACTTTTCTTATTATGTATAGCTTTCTCCAATAGAGGAACTCTCAAACAATCTATATTTTGGAAATATAAAATGAGAATAAAAAATAGCATCCTCTTATAAGAAAGAGGATGCTATTTGAATATTTCATAATTGAAAAGGCTATACTACAATTAGTCTTCGCGTTTTTTCACTTTTTTATAAAAGGAAATGATTGGTTTGTAGCGTTCATGTACAAGCCCGATTATTTCAGCGATGATTTCTGTGAAGAAAATCAAAGCGAAAAGAAGAATAATGGATAACCATAACGTTGCACTAGTGAAAATAATGGCATTTACACTAAAGAAAATACCGAATGCGTATATAATTAGTACCGTTTTGCGATGAGAGAATCCCATTGCAAGTAAGCGGTGATGTAAATGCGATTTATCTGGTGCTGAAATAGGTTTTTTATTTACGATACGACGGATGATTGCAAATATCGTATCAAATATAGGTACACCTAAAATGATAATTGGAACGATAAAACTGAATAACGTTACACTTTTGTATAATCCAAGTAACGATATAACAGAAATACAGTATCCTAAAAATAGTGCTCCTGTATCTCCCATGAAAATTTTTGCTGGATGGAAGTTGTAGAATAAAAATCCAATTGTACTTGCTAATATAATTAATGCAAGTGGCAAGATAATAGCTGTTCCAGTACCCCATGGGCTAGTGAAGGCCATATATGCTAGCGTTGCAAGTACGATAGATGAAATCCCAGCAGATAATCCATCTAAGCCGTCAATTAAGTTGATTGCATTCGTAATACCTACAAGCCAAAATACTGTAATTGGATAAGCAAGCCATCCAAGTTCAGTATCCCCAAGGAATGGGATATATAATACTTGCACTAATAATCCACTTTTTACAATCATAATGGCAACCAACAGTTGTCCACCGAATTTTACTCTCGCAGATAACTCGTACATATCATCTAAAATTCCGATGATTACAATGATAATCGCACCTAGCGTTATCGATAACATTCTTTGTTCATATAAGCCGCCGACAACAAATCCTACAGCTACACCAATAAATATTGCCAACCCGCCAAGACGTGGCATAATCTTTTGGTGCACTTTACGTGCGTTTGGCTTATCTGTCGCTCCTATTTTAAAAGCTAATTTAATAACTAAAGGAGTAACGACGAGTACAGTGATGAATGATGCCAAAATGGCATAAATCACTTGTGAGTCCATTAATACCCCACCCTTTATAGTCTAACGTAATTTTTTTTTGAAAATATATTTATCTGAAAATTATGATGTTTATTTACAGGCTCATAACATATGGTATCACAAAAAGATTAGAATTCAATCTTTTTTTCTTTTTACGGTTAATGGAAGCGGATAGAATATATGACAATTGTATATAGAATGTTGAATCATATAAGAAGGTTAATCGTACTGGGCTTTGGAATGTAACATTTCCTCTTTTTCTTCAATAGTGAATACTTTTATTTCAGTATTATAAGTGTTGCACGTAGAAATGAGTAAGTTTCATGTTAAAATGTGGGAATTTATCACGCGTGACCTGTCAGCCTGATTCTCACTGATTAAGTTTTACTTTATAGTGCATTTAATTTTACAAAAACTTTAAAAAAAGTAAGGGAAGTAATTCATATAATGAAGAAGGAAAAGGGTTTTCTCATTTTTAATATGAGAGGGGGAAGCGCAGGGAGAATTCTAATTTTCATATCTTTTCTATTGTAAATTCCTGTGCGAAAAGGAAATGAAAATTACGATAGTAGGTACTGGATATGTTGGATTGATTACAGGAGTAGGATTGGCAAAATTAGGGCATTCAGTTACATGTTTTGATATAGATGATGAAAAAATTGAACGGATAAAACAAGGGGATTTACCTATTTATGAGGCCAGATTACATGAATTAATAAATTATGCATATGAGAATAATGCTTTAACTTTTACATCAAATAAAGAAGAGGCATTTGATGATGTAGAGTTTATATTTATTGCAGTTGGAACACCACCTTTATTAGATGGGACGGCAGATTTAACGTATATTCAGAGTGCTTGTAACGATATTGGATTATATGCGACGAACGATATTATTGTTGTTACGAAAAGTACAGTTCCAGTAGGCACAAATGATGTAATGAAGGGATGGATTGAGGAGAAGTTAAAAGAGAGGCATACAGTACATATCGTATCGAATCCAGAGTTTTTGCGTGAGGGTTCAGGTATTTATGATTTCTTTCATGGAGATCGTATTGTAATTGGAGCGGATAGTAAGGAAGTAGCAAGAAGAGTAGAGAGTTTGTATAGTCAATTATGCTTAGAAACGTATGTTACAGATATTAAAAGTGCGGAGATGATTAAATACGCGTCGAACGCCTTTTTAGCTACAAAGATTAGTTTCATTAATGAAATTTCAAATATATGTGAGAAGGTAGGCGCGAATGTATTGGATGTTGCCAAAGGGATGGGAATGGATAAGAGAATCGGTGCATCTTTTTTAAATGCGGGCATTGGCTACGGAGGGTCGTGTTTTCCGAAAGATACGAAAGCACTGGTACAAATTGCGGGAAATGTTGCTCATGATTTTCGTTTGTTAAAAGCAGTTATTGAAGTAAATAATAAGCAACAGCTGCTATTGATTGAAAAAGCGAAAAAAGTTATGAACATGAATAAAAAGCGGATTGCAGTTCTTGGCGCATCCTTTAAACCGAATACGGATGATATTAGAGAGGCATCATCTCTTATTATAATAGAAGCATTAATTAATATAGGTGCAGATATTGTTCTTTATGACCCAAAAGCAATTCAATATGTAAAGAATATATTTGGAGATGCTATACAATATAGTAGATGTATAGATGAATCGATTAGAGATGCGAGTGCGGTTTTTATCGTAACAGAATGGGGAGATATTCAAACTTATCCGTTAGAAAAGTACGTACAACTTATGAGGGAGCCTATTTTATTTGATGGGAGAAATTGTTATACTGATGAAGATGTTAAGAAACAAAAGATAGATTATTACTCGGTGGGAAGAAAAAGTATTTGTAATAGAAAAGTTTCTGTTATGCGTTAAAAAGGGATGTACTCATGCATATTTTTATATGTCATAATAGAAGCTGTAATTAGTGAAAGAAAAGAGGCAATCACATGACTGAACGTTTAAAAGTAATGACAATTTTCGGGACACGTCCAGAAGCAATTAAAATGGCACCTCTTGTATTAGAGTTGCAAAAACACCCAGAAAAAATTGAATCGATTGTGACTGTAACAGCACAACATCGCCAAATGTTAGATCAAGTATTAAGTATCTTTGGAATTACGCCAGATTTCGATTTAAATATTATGAAAGACCGCCAAACTTTAATTGATGTTACAACGCGTGGTTTAGAAGGTTTGGATAAAGTAATGAAAGAAGCGAAGCCGGATATTGTACTTGTACATGGTGATACAACAACAACATTTATTGCAAGTTTAGCTGCTTTTTATAATCAAATTCCAGTAGGTCATGTTGAGGCGGGCCTTCGTACGTGGGATAAGTATTCTCCATACCCAGAAGAGATGAATCGTCAATTAACAGGTGTAATGGCGGATCTTCATTTCTCACCGACAGCAAAATCAGCAACGAACTTACAGAAGGAAAATAAAGATGAGTCACGTATTTTCATTACAGGAAATACAGCGATTGACGCGCTACAAACGACTGTAAAAGAAACATATAGTCATCCTGTACTAGAGAAACTTGGAAATGATCGTCTTGTACTTATGACAGCTCACCGCCGTGAAAACTTAGGTGAACCGATGCGTAATATGTTCCGTGCAATTAAGCGTCTTGTTGACAAACATGAAGATGTACAAGTTGTGTACCCTGTTCATATGAACCCTGTTGTTCGTGAAATAGCAAATGAAATTTTAGGTGAACATAACCGTATTCATTTAATTGAGCCGCTAGATGTAATTGATTTCCACAATGTTGCAGCTCGTTCATACTTAATGTTAACGGATTCTGGTGGTGTACAAGAAGAAGCTCCATCACTTGGTGTACCAGTTCTTGTTCTTCGTGATACAACAGAGCGCCCTGAAGGTATTGAAGCAGGTACGCTGAAATTAGCAGGAACAGACGAAGAGACAATCTTTGGTCTTGCTGATGAGCTGTTATCAGATAAAGAAGCTCATGATAAGATGGCGAAAGCATCTAACCCTTACGGTGATGGTCGTGCATCAGAGCGTATTGTAGAAGCAATTTTACAGCACTTTAATAAGTAAATAAAAAAGGCCCAATCGCATAGATTGGGCCTTTTTGTTACGGCTGATTGCGCATAATCCACTCTGCATGAGCATTTGTAGAAGGTGGCGGATCAGTTGGTGTTTTATTTTGGTTTGTTGCTTTTTTTGTTTGTTCGTTAGAATTAGAACTTGAATTTGAATCAGGATTTGAATTGTTTTTTGTAGTTGGATTTTTTGCTTTTTCTCCTAATTCTTTTTCAATTTCGTTACGCACCGTTTCGACACTGATTGGATCTGGAAGGAAGTAATAAATACCGCCTATCTTTTTGTCTTCGCCTTCAAGCTTTAACGTTTGTATTGTAGAAGGATCAAATCCAGAGAGTTTATTGTAAAGAGCAAGTCCGTCTGAAATAGGAATGTCGGTTTTTATATATTTTCCAACTACAGTCGTTAAATCTTTAATTTTAAATACAGTAGAGGTGGAGTTTAGCTTTTGGGCAACAGCGGCCAGTAATTGTCTTTGTCTAGCAGCACGACCATAATCGCCATTTGGATCTTGCTTTCGCATACGGACGTAAGCAAGTGCTTCTTCACAGTTTAAGTTTTGCTGTCCTTGCTTAAATTGAATTTTTTTGTAGTAATCCACGTCAGAGCGCTCCCAAAAATCGAAGGGTACGTCAACGGTAACACCGCCAACAGCATCAACGATACCTTTAAAGCCTTGGAAATCAATTTTAATATAATGGTCTACAGGAACTTTTAGAAAACCTTCTACAGTTTTGATTGCCATTTCCTCTCCACCGTAAGCATGAGCGGCATTAATTTTGTCTTCTTTTCCCTTTCCAACAATCGGAACGCGGCTATCACGAGGAATGCTCATAAGCGAAATCTTTTTAGTTTTCGGATTGACTGTTGCAAACATTAATGAGTCTGTACGACCATTTTGACCATCTGTCGCATAATCTTCTATACCCATAATGAGAATTGTAAAAGGTTCCTTTGTAATTTCTACATCTTCGTTTCTTAAATCCGATTTTTCACGAGTAAAACCACTATACATCCCCATAAGAGAAGAGTAAGAATTTAACACATAAACTCCTATACTGCCAAATAAAAATGCGAAAATAAGGAAGAAGAAAAGTTTCCTTCTTCGCTTCTTTTTTATTCTGCTATTTTGGAGATGATAATAACGTTCTTCCATATATAATCTCCTTAGTTCGTTAGTTCATTTGTAGGGAAGTAATTCACTACATTAATCTTTGAAGGTGATAAATGGGTTATTCTTAGATAACATCTTGTTCTAAGTACAACATATCTCCTTCTGTAATTGTACATTTCCCGTTTGTTAATTCAATCATCCAATCTGTAAATGCTTGTTTGCCGTCTTCTTCTACATACGTATCAAATGTGACATTTTCTAGATAATGAATATCTTTAATGGCATATTTTGAATTGCGTAATTCATTTTCCACTTTGCCAAGTAATGTGTAATCAATCTCGGTTTGCATCACACGCATTAGTTTTCGCTGGACAACACCGACATGATTAATGCCTTCGCTTGTACACTTTCCATATGCACGAATTAATCCACCTGCGCCAAGTTTAATGCCACCAAAATAGCGTGTTACGACGACGACGGTATCTTTGAGTCCGCGTTTTTTTAGTACCTCTAACATTGGTACGCCAGCTGTACCGCTAGGCTCACCGTCATCATTTGCCTTTTGAATATGATCTTGTTCGCCAATTAAATAAGCGGAACAATTATGTGTTGCATTCCAATGTTGTTTTTTTATTTTTTGTATAAATTCTTGAGCCTCTTCCTCAGTTGTTGCTCGGCTAATATAACAAATAAATCTTGATTTTTGAATGACGATTTCGTGTTCGCCGTAGTCTTTGATTGTAAAATATTGTAATAGCACTTGTGTACGCCCCTATCTATCAAAATGACTAGTACTTTCCATTTTAAAAGCGAGCCTTTTTATATTCAAACATTTTTTCTAAATATGCTGAAGTTTTTGGTGAGTATTTTATCTTTTTGTTGTAATTTGTCGAGATGGTAGGTATAATTTCAACCGGCATTTTCATGTATGGATGCACCATTTGTAGTTTTCGTGTAAAATTAGGAAATAAAACTTTTTATAAGGCAGGTACGAAAATGAAAATAGCTATTGTTACTGATAGTACGGCATATATACCGAAGCAAATTCGTGATGAACTCAATATATATATGATTCCATTAAACGTTGTGTTTGGAACAGAATCTTATCAAGAAGAAGCTGAAATTTCAGCAGATGATTTTTATGTGAAAGTACGTGAACAAGAGGAACTTCCAAAAACTTCTCAACCAGCAATCGGAAAGTTTGTTGAGCTATATGAAGAACTAGCTAAAGATTATGATGCAGTTATTAGTATTCACCTATCAAGTGGAATTAGTGGTACATATCAAACATCAACAACAGCTGGACAGATGGTAGAAGGTATTGATGTATACACGTATGACTCTGAAATTAGTTGTGAAGTACAAGGATTTTATGTGCGTGAAGGTGCAAAGTTAGCAAGTGAAGGAAAGAATCCAAAAGAGATTATCGCTCGTTTTGATGAAATGAAGAAAACGATGGACGCCTATTTTGTAGTTGATGATTTACATCATTTACAACGTGGTGGTCGATTAAATAGCGCGCAAGCTTTCATCGGCAGTCTGTTACAAGTGAAGCCAGTTTTATATTTTAGAGATAAAATCATTATTCCGTTTGAAAAGATTCGTACACGTAAAAAAGCATTAAAACGTATCATTGAAATTTTTGATGAGCAAGCAAGTAAAGGTGTACCTATGGAAGCAGTTATCATTCATGCGCAACGTGAAGAGGAAGCGCATGAATGGAAGAAAGAATTAGAAGCAAAATATCCTCACGTCACAATTCGTACAGGTTATTTTGGAGCTGTAATTGGTACGCACTTAGGTGAAGGTGCATTAGGTCTTGGATGGTATACGAAGTAATAAAGATATAAAAAGCTCTCTTTTTAAGAGGGTTTTTTTACGGGTATGTTACGTTTAGTTGACAAGTTAATATTTGGAAATGGTAAAATGTACGTAAAATAAAATAATGAGGAAAGTTTTATAACTTACTTTTTACAAGAAACTATATTATAATGGAAGAGAGGTGAAACATATGGAGCATAATTCTTGTTTATGTCCAAAGTTTGAGTCAGCTTTTACTCTGCTTAGTAAGAAGTGGACTGGCTTAATTATTAAATCTTTGCTTGAAGAGTCGAAACGTTTTAGAGAAATCGCAGATATTATCCCAAATATGAGCGATCGTATGTTGTCAGAGCGTTTAAAGGAATTGGAAAGCGAGGGCATTGTAGTTCGTAATGTCTATCCAGAAGTACCAGTTCGAATCGAGTATGGCTTAACTGACAAGGGAAAAGCGTTAGAAAGTGTTATGGATGAGGTCCAAAATTGGGCTGAGAAATGGATGAAGTAGTATTTCATTTGTATTCGTATATTTAATAAAACGTAAGGGATTCCTTACGTTTTTTCTTTGTTTATAGAAGTGAGAAAATTATATAAATTTCTACACATACATACAAAAATATACGCATTTTGCGCTAGAGCTACATATAATATTACATTTGTTTTACAAAAACGTAACATTAGCAAAAAAAATCCCGAATTATGGTATAAATTTTATAGGTTATATACGGAAAAAGAAAAAAGAAAGCGGTGTAAAAAATAAAATGAAAAAGCTAAAAATGGCATCTTGTGCATTAGTTGCAGGATTAATGTTTTCTGGGCTAACACCAAATGTATTTGCAGAAGATAAAATTTCTGACGTGAAATCACAAATTAACACACAAAATGACACTTTACATAAACAACAACAAGAACGTGATGAATTACAAAAGCAAATGAATGACTTAAACAAAACAATTCAAGGTTTAGATAAATCTGTTCAAGAGAATGCTGCAAAGCTTGATGAAACAATGAAAAAAGTTGCTGATACTGAGCAATTAATTGAAAAGAAAAATAAAGATATTGCAGAATTACAAACAAAGATTGCAAAACGTGAAGAGCTATTAAGAAAGCGTTTAGTTGCACTTCAAGAACAACCAAATACGAACGTTGTAACAGAAGTTCTTGTAAACTCTAAAAACGTTGCAGATTTAGTTGATCGTTTAACTTCTGTTTCTAAAATTCTTGAGTCTGATGAAGATATCATGAAAACACAACAAGAAGACCAAGCTAGTGTGAAAAAAGATGTTGCAACGGTAAAAGAAAAACAAAAAGAATTAAAAGAAGCACAAGCTCAAATTGAAACTGCTAAGAAAGAACTTGACGCTGAAAAAGAGAAAAAAGCAACAGCGGTAAACGATTTAAGCGGTAAAATGGATACAGTTGTAACTTCAATGACAAGTACGGAAGGTCAATTGAAAGAGCTTGAGAAACAAGCATTACAATTACAACGCATTGCCGAAGAAGAAGCACAAGCAAAAGCTGCACAAGAAGCTGCTGCTCAAAAACAAGCAGAGCAAGCTGCTAAAGCTGCGCAAGCTCAGCCAGCACAAGCATCTGCAGAGCAAGCTGCACCAGCAAACAATGGTGGACAAGCTCAAAAAGAAGAGCCTAAAAAAGAAGAACCTAAAAAGGAAGAGCCTAAAAAAGAGGCACCTAAAGCAGAAAAGAAAACACCAGAGCAAAACCCAGCACCAACTCCACCGGATACTGGCGTAATTGGTAAAGCTAAGCAATATTTAGGTAAGCCATATGTTTGGGGAAGTGCATCTCCATCAAACGGTGGTTTTGACTGTAGTGGATTCATTTCTTACATCTTTGGTGTAGGTCGTCAAGACGTTAGGGGTTACTGGAACTCAGTTTCTAAAGTAGATAGCCCACAACCAGGAGACTTAGTATTCTTCCAAGGTACTTATAAAGCAGGTCCATCTCACATCGGTATTTACGTTGGTAATGGCCAAATGATCCATGCTAGTGATAAAGGAATTGCGTACGGTGATATTAACAGTTCGTATAACCAAAAACATTTCTTAGGATACGGTCGATTCTAGGATTTATAAAAGAATAAAAAACGTGTATAAAGTCGATAGCTTACTATTTTATAAGTAGGTTATCGGCTTTTTTGAGTTTTTACGAGATGATGAGAAAGGTTTATAGTAGTGCTGGAGGTGATTGTTGATGCTAGCGGGGAAACAGTTGCTATTAGAAGAACTTTCTTCAGATTTACAGAGGGAATTAAACGATTTGAAAAAGAAGGGAGAGATCGTATGTGTACAAGGTGTAAAAAAGAAGAATTCTAAATATATGTGCCAACGCTGCGGAAATGTAGATCGGCGGCTATTTGCGTCGTTTTTATGTAAAAGGTGCAGTAAAGTGTGCGCATATTGCCGGAAGTGTATAACGATGGGGAGGGTAAGTGAATGTGCTGTACTTGTTCGCGGGATTGCTGAAAGAAAGAGAGAAAAGAATTTAAACTTGTTACAGTGGAACGGGACGTTGTCTACTGGCCAGAATTTGGCGGCGCAAGGAGTTATAGAGGCTATTAAGCAAAAAGAATCATTTTTTATTTGGGCTGTATGCGGGGCTGGGAAAACAGAGATGTTGTTTTACGGAATTAACGAAGCGCTTCAAAAGGGAGAAAGAGTTTGTATCGCAACGCCGAGAACGGATGTTGTTCTGGAATTAGCACCGAGATTGCAAGAAGTATTTCCATATATACAGATAGCGGCTTTATATGGAGGGAGTGTGGATAAAGAAAAAGATGCAGTACTAGTCGTTGCGACTACGCATCAATTATTACGTTATTATAGGGCGTTTCATGTCATGGTTGTAGATGAGATAGATGCTTTTCCATATTGTGCAGATCGAATGTTACAGTACGCGGTAAAACAAGCGATGAAAGAAAAAGCGGCGCGTATTTATTTAACTGCGACTCCAGATGAAACGTGGAAGCGAAAACTTAAACAAGGTAAACAAAAAGGTGTTATTGTTTCTGGACGATATCATCGTCATCCTTTGCCAGTTCCTTTATTTTGTTGGTGTGGGAATTGGAAAAAAAAACTCATGCATAAAAGAATTCCTCGAGTTTTACTACAGTGGTTACAAACATACTTAAATAAAAATTCCCCTATTTTTTTATTCGTCCCCCATGTGCGATATATAGAAGAAATAAGCTTGTTGTTAAAACTATTAAATAATCGAATTGAAGGTGTACATGCAGAAGATCCGGGGAGAAAAGAAAAAGTAGCGGCTTTCAGAAAGGGAGAAATCCCATTATTAGTTACAACGACAATTTTAGAGCGAGGCGTAACGGTGAAAAATTTGCAAGTCGCAGTTTTGGGGGCGGAAGAAGAAATATTTTCAGAAAGTGCGCTCGTACAAATTGCGGGCCGAGCAGGGCGGAGCTTTGAAGCGCCGTATGGAGAGGTCATTTATTTTCACTATGGTAAGACAGAGGCGATGGTGCGCGCGAAAAAACATATTCAAGGTATGAATAAAAATGCGAAAGAACAAGGATTGATTGATTAATGCATTGTTTACTTTGTGATGAGTGTTTTGTAGAAAAGGTTAGTTGGTACACTTTTTTTGTAAAGTGTCATAGAAAATATATATGTGATAGATGTGAGCAGAAACTTTCCTATATTATAGGAGAAATTTGCATGGAATGTGGGCGGCCTTTAGAATTTATTCCTGCCTCATTTCAAGAAGACGGTATTTGTATAGATTGTATAAGGTGGATGAAAGAGGAGGAGTATCGTTCTTTTAAAAACCGTTCGTTATATATGTATGATGATGAGATGAAAGAAATAGTAGCGCAGTTTAAGTTTCGGGGGGATGCAGAGTTAGTGCACATTTTTTATCGTCCTTTTCGAAATTTATTTCAAAAGCATTTTGCCAATGTTTCAACCGTTATCGCTGTTCCGCTTAGTAAGGAAAGGGAAATTGAACGTGGTTTTAATCAAGCTGAGTTATTAGCAACTTGTTTGCCTGTCAAAATTTCTTATCCATCATTAAGAAGAAGGGAAACAGAAAAGCAAAGTAAGAAGACACGTAAAGAAAGGGTGTCAGGAAGCAATCCGTTTTATTTTCAGGGAGAAGAGATGTTTTCTGGGCAACATATTTTACTCGTTGATGACGTGTATACGACAGGGATTACAGTTAGGCAAATCGGAAGTTTGTTATATGAAAGAGGGGCAAGAGAAGTATCTAGTTTGACACTTTGTAGAAGTTAATATGGCAGTGTCGAAAGGGATAATAAAAAGGCGATAAGTCTTCTTTGACTTCATATGTTGTCATTCGTTATAGTCAAAATATGGGGCGAATGCCCTGATTTTTAGAGTGAAGGGAATGGAATGAACATGCAAGGAAGAGTGAAATGGTTCAATGCAGAAAAGGGATTTGGGTTTATTGAGCGTGAAGATGGTGACGATGTATTTGTCCATTTTTCTGCTATTCAACAAGATGGATATAAGTCATTAGAAGAAGGGCAACAAGTAGAGTTTGACATTGTAGATGGAGCACGTGGACCACAAGCAGCTAATGTTGTGAAACTGTAGGGTATATTGTTTTTGGAAGAGAAAGCTGCGTTTGTGGCAACGTTATATATATGTAGTAGAACCTCTTGTTTTTCGCAAGGGGTTTTTGTTATAGTGTAAGTTGTCAAAAAGTTGTTTCTTTTCTGTAACGAATTGTCCACAGTTATATTCGTTATTCACGATGTTAATAGGATAAAATAAAGATAGAAACGATGCATCTTTTCATTTCAACAAAAAACGATAAAAAAATCGCAATTCCACTAATTTTTTTAAAAAAGTTAGAAGGAGTTTTTAAGCCAATGTCGAAATTATAATACATAGGCTTGAAAGGAGGAATTCATCTATGAAATTCAACATTCGTGGTGAAAATATTGAAGTAACTCCAGCATTAAAGGAATATGTAGAGAAAAAACTAAGTAAGTTAGAGCGTTATTTTGATACATTCCCAGAGATTAAAGTTAATTTAAAAGTATACTCTGACAAGCAACGTGTCGAGGTAACAATACCATTTACTGATTTATTACTTCGTGCAGAAGAAACTAATAGCGATATGTACGCTGCTATCGATTTAGTAGTTGATAAAATTGAGCGACAAATTCGTAAACATAAAACAAAAGTAAATCGTAAGTTACGTGAGAAAGGTTCTATGAAAACGAACTTTATCCTTCCAGAAGCAGTAGCTGTTTTGGATGAGGTAGAAGAAGATGAATTAGAACTTGTACGTACAAAACGATTCGATTTAAAACCGATGGACGTTGAAGAGGCAATCCTACAAATGGATATGCTAGGACATAATTTCTTCGTCTTCACAAATGCTGATACAAACGAAACTAATGTTGTATATGGCCGTAAAGATGGGAAATACGGTTTAATCGAAACTAAATAATAATTCGAAAGCGCAGCCGAAATGGCTGCGCTTTTTTTGTATTTTTCGCAGCAAGGTTAAAAAAGTTTTATAAGTAGCCGATTTCATTAAGAAGTGATTTTTAGGCGGTATTTCCTCAAAACAGC
The DNA here is from genome assembly GCF_041360755.1 of Bacillus sp. RCC_6_1. Lineage (NCBI taxonomy): Bacteria > Bacillati > Bacillota > Bacilli > Caryophanales > Bacillaceae > Bacillus > Bacillus sp. RCC_6_1. Next base: position 254,412 of record NZ_JBFUPV010000003.1, on the reverse strand, counting down.
AGGAGAAAATTCGAAACTTAGAGAGATGAGTTACTCTTTATTATTTGGAACAGGCATAGGAATGTAGCTACCTTTACAAGTAATTCTTTGCTAGGGATATAGTATTGTTTTTAAAAATTTAACGAAATGTTCGCAAGTGTAAAAGTAATATTAAATATTCTGAAATCCATTGAAGGTGTGTTGAGGTGTTGTTACCATAATATTGTATTATATTGATTTTGTTCCTTCAGTGGAAAAATACAATCAATATAATGCTACAAATTATCGGAGGTGCTTTTAGTGGGCATTAAGAAAAAAAGTCGTTTTATGTTTGGATCTGTTTTATCGTTAGGTATTTTAGCTAGTACTTTCGCTTTAACCGAACCGGCTAAGGCTAGTACAAGGGATGACCATGTGAATTTTACCTTTAGACTTTGGAGTCCATATGATTATACTAATGCACGTCCTAAAGAGACGCCTACCTCTATGTATATGCGTGTGAAGAGCAGTGAGAAGGGCGGAGGTTCTTTCAATGTTTGGACAGAAGCAGATAAAAATAAAAATGCAGAAGATAGAAAATGGGTAAATGTTTCAGGTAAGCATGAAGGAACAGTGATACCAGGTAGAAGATATCTTTTTCAAAATTATGCATATGAAAACCATGGGAAAAATGTGCCTGTGAGATTTGGTGGTTATTCTAGAGAAAATAATGCTTATCCTACTGCTTGGAGCCCTGATAGTGTAAGACCTAGTGGACCTTACATTGAATATTGATTTAGAAATTATAAATTGAAATTATTTATTTTATAGTGCTAGAAAAAGTCGTATAGTTTCAAATCCGGATTATACGACTTTTCCTGCTATTTCATTTTTAAAATAGGAGGAGCTGTAATGAGGTTTATTTCAAAATATATTTTAGTTTGTTTTTTTATATTGAGTATTAGTTTCTTAGTTTCTTGTCAAAAGAAAGTAGATGAACCTATTGTACATATTGAAGATACTTTAACGGAAAAAGATAATTTGAAAAGTATTGAATTAAAAGGAATTAACAAAAATACTATTTTTGAACAAGTGTTTTTGGAAAGTGAAAATGGTGATGATTTCTTTCAAGGACAAATAGAAAAAAATGATAGTTTAATAGAGGATAAGCTTTCAAATAAAAAATTGAAATTAGGAGTTATACCAGAAAATTATTATGTTTTTTTGACGGGTGTTACGAATAAGAAAAAACCAACGTATCTCTTGGGACGGATTGAACAAACTGATGGAGAAGTAATTCAGTGGAAACAAGAAGTTAAGAGTGTAAAAAGAAAAGGCGCAAATGATGTTTATCAGTATGAAGTTGAGTTTCCTAAATTTGAAGGAGAGAGAGCAAATGTTTCTTTTCGTTACATTTGGTTAAATAAAGAAAAGAAATGTTATGGTGTTGCGGATCAATTGTTCATATTAAAAAAGATTTAAATTTAATGGTTTATGGAGGAGCTATAGATGAGTTACTTTTTAGGAAGGATTTTAAAAGGTAGGATGTTTTGGTTGTCTTTATTTATTATGTTAGTAATTGTTATTGCTCAATATATTGCTATGTTTGTGACAACTAAAGGATTTAACGATGCTGGGATTATAAAGGTATCCCCATATTTATCTAATATTTTATATTTTAATAGATTATCGTTTTATAGTGAGTTTTATTTACTTATATTTCCTATGCTTTCCGCAATGGCTGTAGCAGGGATTTATAGAATTGATAAAAATTATGGATTTATTTATCCTGTTATTTCTAAGATGGGAACATGTTATTATTTTAAGCTGCTTTATTTTATTAATTTTATTGTATCTTTTTTTATTATAAGTGTCCCTTTACTATTTAATTTTTATTTATATGTGATGACTTATCCAACAGTTGCTCCGCATCCAATATTAAATTATATGGCTTCTACTGTTTCGCCAACAGCTCAATTTCATATAGTTTATTATAGGTACCCTACTTTATATTTTCTAATGTATGTATTTTTAAATGGTTTATACGGTGCGGTTTTTTCGAGTTTAGCTTTATCAGTTTCGTTTTTTATAAAACGAGTTTATTTTATTTATTTAGTTCCATTTATTTTACATATTTTTTGGCTTGGTATTGGAAAAGGGATTCTCAATCCTAAAGATTATTTAATTAAAGATTTTGGCTTTTTTGAATTACAAATTTTTCTTAGTGTACTGTTATGTATTTGGTTTTGTTCTGTAGTTCTTTATTTACGGGGGAGTAGGAAGCATGTTCTTTTATAATGTTATGAAAGAAACTATAAGGATGAAATATGTTTGGTTAAGTATTCTTTTTGTACTTAATGTTAGTATCATTGGTTGCTTGTTCAATTATTTTGAACCCGGAATTGTAAAAGAGAAAATGAACGAATTGGAAGCTTTGTATAAGGTTATGTCGTTGTATAATTTGTCGACTATATTTATTCCTTTAACAATTGTTTTTTCTGTATATTCTATGTCGAACTTTTTTAGTATTTATGTTGTTTACAGAGTGAATAATGCATTGAAATTAGTTTCTATATATTATTTAAAATTATTCGTTTTTGTTTACTTTTTTGCTGGGAGTATGATTTTACAGTTGTTTTTGATGTCAACTATGATGGCTGTAACTAGTGTTGATGTAAATTATCCATTATTATTTTGCATTCAATTATTTGCGAGTGTTTTTATATGTATGATAAGTGCTTTATTGCAATTATTTTTACCTAGTTTACTTGTAATAATATGTATGATTACTGCTGTTTTATTAGATAGATTTATATTACATGGATTTTTATTTACAAATGCTTTTTATATAAATGTCTTTGAAGATGCTACTGGTTTATTTATACGCTTATTTGGCTGTTTTTTTATCTTTTTTATAAGTGTATGGATTTTATCTAAAAAAAGTTATATTTCTATGAATGATGAGACAGAGGTGGTCTAGTTTACATTATGATCTTATATTATTTGTTAAAAAGAGATTTATATGTAAGGTTTCGAGATTCCATCAAGATACTGGTTTTTTTATTCTTAATTTACGCTATTATTGCAATTGCCTTTTTATACAATCAGCCTCTTAGTAATGGTAAAGAATCTGTATTAGTAGATGTTACCTTTTATCGATTTTTTCATGGAGTAGATTTTGTGGATTTATCTTATTTTTATAAGGAGGGGCGATTTTCTATCCCTTTTTATTGGATATTCTTTCAAATCACTCCTTTGTTGCTTGTAGGGAATTTTGCTTTTTCAGATATTCAACAGAATGGTGTTTATTTATTTCCTCGTGTTAAGAAGAAGCATTTTCTGTGGTTAACGAAAATATTATCTTTGTTTTTTTATATAATTATTATTTGGATTGGTATGTATTTTATTTGGTTTAGCGCTTACTATTTGCTTTCTTTAGGCGAGTATAATTTTTTAAATTTATATAGTCAATTTCCTTATAAGATATTAGGTACTATGCTAATTCAAATAAATATAAGCTTTTTATTAGCTTTGATTTTTGAGTTTTTAACTTTTTATATACCGATAACTATTGTTTTTGTACTAATGTTGTTGTACCTATTTTTGTCTATTTTCTTTCATAGTATTTATTTTTTAGGCTCTTTTGTTATGCCAAATCGTTGGTATTTTGTTGATCACAGTTCAATTCAATTGACTTTAGGTAATAATCAATCTATTCAATATAATGATTTACTTTTAATAGGAGTAGTAATTGTTGTTGTAATGATTTTATTAGGTAGTTTTTGTTTTAAAAAACTAGATGTGATAGGTGAATAATTTATGGACAATTATATTAAATGTGAATGTATGACGAAAAGATTAAAAGGAAATATTGTGTTAGATAATATTAGTTTGTCAGTAAAAAAAGGCGAATTTTTAGTTTTGAAGGGGCATAATGGCTCTGGTAAAACGATGATTTTACGCGCTATATCAGGGTTAATGCGCTTGAATTCTGGAGTTGTTTATATAGATAATGAAATAATTGGAAAACAAAAGCAATTTCCTGATTCTATGGGAATATTGATTGAATATCCAAGTTTTATTCCAGGGTATACTGGTTTTCAGAATTTGAAATTTTTATCATCGATTAACAATAAAATCTCCGATGAGGAGATTTATAATATTATTCAAAGGGTTGGACTTGATAAAACAGATAAGAGAAAGTATAAAAGATACTCTTTAGGTATGAAACAACGTTTAGGGATAGCGCAAGCTTTAATGGAACAACCAAAATTACTGTTATTAGACGAGCCAACTAATGCTTTAGATAGTGATGGGATAAAAGATGTTTTAGATATTTTGAAAGTAGAAAAAGCCAAGGGAACGACTATTGTTGTAGCCAGTCATGATGTGCATGTTCTAGATAATGAAATGGTAGATCGTATTGTACATGTTAATAATGGAAAGTTGGTAGATTAAGAGTGACGAGAAAACATATCTTAATAAGTATTGGATTGTGTCTGTTGCTATGTATATTTGCTAGTTTATTAAGATTTAAAACATTAAATCTTAATAATGAATCTTATAAAGTGGTAAAAGATGAGTTTTTATCTAATAGAACTTTTGAAGATGGGCAAGGAGTTACGTTTCATGCACTCAATCCTCTTGATCCTACAAAAGTTTATGATCCCTATGAAGACCGTGAAGTAGTGACGTATGTTTTACCTTTAGATATTACAAATACAACAAATCGAGATATTAACTTGCTTAGTAATAAGTCTATTTCCGATACAATGTTTTATTCTAAAATAGGTGAGTTTTATAATTTAATGCCTTATTCAATGGAATTACCTAAAAAATATCAGTTTGATCCTGTAATACCTGCTGGTAAAACAGTACGAGGGTATATAGGGACAAATTATTTTATAGGAGATGACCCTTATAAAAATTATAAAAACTTTTCAAATGAATCAACTAAAGTGAAATTCATTTCTTGTATAAAGGATAAGAAAGGGAAATATCATGAATTAGAAATACCGATAAATTAATAAAATTTATGATTGATACAGCTATATTTTAATGGTGTTTGTAGATCTTGCAACATAACAATATCTTTTAAAGTCGGAGTTTTTTTGTAGGTGTAAGTATCTATGGATGCTGCACCTGCAAAGTTTCCGGCTTTTTGTAATTGTCGATTTAGATTTTATTAAGGAATTTCTGGTAGTCATATTCTTTAAAAGGAAACTTGAAAGAATATGACTTAGATTTAATACGAAATTTGTAACGTGAAATTGAAATAGCGAGACAGAGAAAAGGAACGTAACAAATGAAATAAAAACTTTTTCTGAATATAAGGCCCGACATCTTGCCGATTGTTGTCATAGTTATGAGACAAGTGTTACAATTATCATTAGGTATATACATTTTAGTTTTTTTAATTAGGAGAAAAATTGGCATAACATACATTTGATTTTTATAACGACTGATTGTAATAGAGAAAAAGAAAACAATCGGAAGTTTTATTTTAATAAAAAGAGGAGCGTATTTCCTATGATCGGTATTTTAAAAAAGGTGTTTGATGTAAATCAACGCCAAATTAAACGTATGCAAAAGACAGTTGAGCAAATTGATGCATTAGAGTCATCTATTAAGCCACTAACTGATGAACAATTAAAAGGAAAGACGCTTGAATTTAAAGAACGTCTAACAAAAGGTGAAACAGTAGATGATCTACTACCTGAAGCTTTTGCAGTTGTTCGCGAAGCGGCAACTCGTGTTCTTGGAATGCGTCCATATGGCGTACAGTTAATGGGTGGTATTGCCTTACATGAAGGGAATATTTCTGAGATGAAAACGGGTGAAGGTAAAACGTTAACATCTACATTACCTGTATATTTAAATGCTTTAACAGGAAAAGGTGTTCATGTTGTTACAGTCAATGAATATTTAGCACAACGTGATGCGAGCGAAATGGGACAACTTCATGAGTTCCTTGGCTTAACGGTAGGAATTAACTTAAATAGTATGTCACGCGAAGAGAAACAAGAGGCTTATGCTGCTGATATTACGTATAGCACAAATAATGAGCTTGGATTCGATTACTTACGTGATAACATGGTTTTATATAAAGAGCAGTGCGTTCAACGTCCACTTCACTTTGCTATTATCGATGAAGTCGATTCTATTTTAGTCGATGAAGCACGTACGCCGCTTATTATTTCAGGACAAGCTCAAAAATCAACAGAGCTATACATGTTTGCAAATGCATTTGTTCGTACGTTAGAAAATGAAAAAGATTATTCATTTGATGTGAAAACGAAAAATGTAATGCTAACAGAAGATGGTATTACGAAAGCGGAGAAAGCTTTCCATATTGAAAACTTATTCGATTTAAAACATGTAGCACTTCTTCACCATATTAATCAGGGACTTCGTGCACACGTTGTTATGCACCGTGATACAGATTATGTTGTACAAGAAGGCGAAATCGTAATTGTAGACCAATTCACTGGTCGTCTTATGAAAGGTCGTCGTTATAGCGAAGGATTACACCAAGCGATCGAAGCAAAAGAAGGTGTAGAAATTCAAAATGAAAGCATGACGCTTGCAACAATTACATTCCAGAACTACTTCCGTATGTATGAAAAATTATCTGGTATGACTGGTACAGCGAAAACAGAGGAAGAGGAATTCCGTAACATTTACAATATGAACGTTATTGTAATTCCGACCAACAAACCGATTATTCGTGATGATCGTGCCGATTTAATCTTTAAATCAATGGAAGGTAAGTTCAATGCTGTTGTTGAGGATATTGTAAATCGTCATAAAAAAGGACAACCTGTTCTTGTAGGTACAGTTGCAATTGAAACTTCAGAGCTTATTTCAAAAATGTTAACGCGTAAAGGTGTACGTCATAACATCTTAAATGCGAAAAACCATGCTCGTGAAGCAGATATCATTGCAGAGGCTGGTATGAAAGGTGCTGTAACAATCGCGACGAACATGGCAGGTCGTGGTACAGATATTAAGCTTGGAGACGATGTGAAAAACGTTGGTTTAGCAGTTATCGGTACAGAGCGTCACGAAAGTCGTCGTATTGATAATCAGTTACGTGGTCGTGCTGGTCGTCAAGGGGACCCTGGTGTTACGCAGTTCTACTTATCGATGGAAGATGAATTAATGCGCCGATTTGGTTCAGATAATATGAAAGCAATGATGGACCGCCTTGGTATGGATGATTCTCAGCCGATTGAAAGTAAAATGGTTTCTCGTGCGGTAGAATCTGCACAAAAACGTGTTGAAGGAAATAACTATGATGCACGTAAGCAGTTACTGCAATATGATGATGTACTTCGTCAACAACGTGAAGTTATTTACAAACAGCGTCAAGAGGTAATGGAGTCTGACAACTTACGCGGCATTATTGAAGGTATGATGAAATCTACAGTAGAACGTGCTGTTGCCCTTCATACACAAGAGGAAATTGAAGAAGATTGGAACATTAAAGGTCTTGTTGACTACTTAAATACAAACCTTCTTCAAGACGGAGATGTAAAAGAAGAAGAATTACGTCGCCTTGCTCCTGAGGAAATGAGCGAACCGATTATCGCGAAATTAATAGAGCGATACAATGAAAAGGAAAAGCTTATGCCAGAAGAGCAAATGCGTGAGTTTGAGAAGGTTGTTGTATTCCGCGTTGTAGATACGAAATGGACAGAGCATATTGATGCGATGGATCACCTTCGTGAAGGTATTCATTTACGTGCTTACGGTCAAATCGATCCACTTCGTGAGTACCAAATGGAAGGGTTCGCGATGTTCGAGTCAATGGTTGCCTCTATTGAAGAGGAAATTTCTCGTTACATTATGAAAGCTGAAATTGAACAAAACTTAGAACGTCAAGAAGTTGTTCAAGGTGAAGCTGTTCATCCTTCTAGCGATGGCGAAGAAGCAAAGAAAAAGCCAGTTGTAAAAGGTGACCAAGTGGGCCGCAACGATTTATGTAAATGTGGTAGCGGTAAAAAATATAAAAACTGCTGTGGTATCGTTCAGTAATATAGGACGGTAGCTTTGGCTGTTTTGCAAACTTTTATATCAAAAATGTATAATTAAGAAGGATTAAACTCTCTCCGTAATAAGTGGAGAGAGTTTCCCTTGTTTTCATACGAAAGTAACAGCAATTACATAGAGGTGAAGGAAATGGAATTAGTAGAAATTAGACAGGAATTAGAGAAAATGGCTAAGCGATTAGCGGCTTTTAGGGGGTCTCTTTGACCTCCCTACTAAGGAGAAACAAATTGCAGAATTAGAAGAAAAAATGATGGGCGCAGGATTTTGGGATGACCAACAAGGCGCACAAGCTGTAATTAATGAAGCGAATGCGTTAAAAGATATGGTTGGAAAGTTCCGTCAGTTAGATGAGACGTTCGAAAATTTAGAAATCACGCATGAGCTTTTAAAAGAAGAGTATGATGAAGATTTACATGAGGAATTAGAATCAGAAGTAAAAGGCTTAATTCAAGAAATGAATGAGTATGAGCTTCAGTTACTATTAAGTGATCCTTATGATAAAAATAATGCGATTTTAGAATTACATCCAGGTGCAGGTGGAACTGAGTCACAAGACTGGGGTTCTATGTTATTACGTATGTACACACGCTGGGCTGAAAAACGCGGATTCAAAGTAGAAACGGTTGATTATTTACCAGGTGATGAAGCTGGTATTAAGAGTGTAACTTTATTAATTAAAGGTCATAACGCTTACGGTTACTTAAAAGCAGAGAAAGGTGTACATCGTCTTGTACGTATTTCACCATTCGATTCTTCAGGGCGCCGTCATACATCGTTCGTATCTTGTGAAGTTGTACCAGAGTTCAATGATGAAGTTGAAATCGAAGTACGTACAGAAGACTTAAAAATTGATACGTACCGGGCAAGTGGAGCTGGTGGGCAGCACGTAAATACGACAGATTCAGCAGTTCGTATTACACATACACCGACAAATACGGTTGTAACATGTCAGTCGGAGCGTTCTCAAATTAAAAACCGTGAGCATGCGATGAAAATGTTAAAAGCGAAATTATATCAAAAGAAACTAGAAGAGCAACAAGCAGAATTAGATGAAATTCGCGGAGAGCAAAAAGAAATCGGATGGGGTAGCCAAATCCGTTCTTACGTATTCCACCCGTATTCTCTTGTAAAAGACCATCGTACAAATACGGAGGTTGGTAACGTACAAGCTGTTATGGATGGAGAGATTGATCCATTTATTGATGCTTACTTACGTTCTCGTATCTAATAAGCGAAAAAAAGCCAACGAAATTGTTGGCGCATGCTGAGGACAATAGAGGATATAAAGAATATAAAGAATTTGATTCTATTTTTATAGATGAAGTAAAGAGGAAGAGAAGTTGGAAACGACAACTTCTCTTTTTGATGGGATTATATGTAGATTACAATGCTGTATATTGTTTTGTAAAAAGTAGAGAATAGTAAAATAGAGCGGTAATAGGGTAAAGATTTATATAGAACTTTTCTAATTTTCCTTTTAAAAAGGATACTTTATAGAAGTTTTTTAAGTTGTTCACAGAATTGAAACAACTTATGAAAGCTTTATTTTATCAAGGTTCTCACTGTATTTTTGAGGAATATGAAATACACCTTAGTTTTTCTATATAAAGATAATGCTTATAATGAAAATGAGTGTGTTAGGAATAAAAAGAATATCAACAATGGGGAGCGATAGAAGTGAAAAAGAAATTGTTGGCTATTGCGCTAGGGACATCGGTTGTTTTTGCTTTAGGAGCATGCGGAAATAAAGAAGAGAGTAAGTCTTCGAAACAGTCTGCAAGCACAGACAGCGCAGAACAAATTTTCCAAAGAAGTTGTGCGGGATGTCACGCAACAGATTTATCAGGGGCAACTGGACCTGATTTAAGAAAAGTAGGCGGTAAGTACGACGCTGCAGATATCGAAGAGATTATTAAAAAAGGCCGTGGTTCAATGTCACCAGGACTTATTCAAGGTGAAGATGCGAAAAAAGTATCTGAATGGTTAGCTGAACATAAATAAAAAGGTGAAATGGGCGAGTTGATAATATAGTCAGCTCGTTTTCCTTTTTTCTGGTATGTAACATAACTGTAACAAAAATGTATCCAAATTGGAAACCGTTTGATGTTACAATGGGGTTTGTAGAATTTTGCTGAAATATATTACATAGAGTGGTATTGCTTATGAGAAAGCATAAGTAAACTACCTTCAACAAGGATGACTAAATGAAAATGAAGGATGTCTTTTATTTTCAGATGTACAGAAAAGTATTTCGAAAAAAATCATTAAGTATTGGGTGATAAATAATGATAAAAATGACGAATGTTTATAAGGAGTACCCGAATGGTATGAAAGCCATTGCTGGTCTTACAGTTAACATTAAACAAGGTGAATTCGTATACGTAGTTGGACCGAGTGGAGCCGGGAAATCTACATTTATTAAAATGATGTATCGTGAAGAGAAACCATCTACAGGATCTATTAATGTAAATGGACTTACTATCGAAACATTGGCAGAAAGAGACGTTCCGTATTTTCGTCGTCAATTAGGCGTAATTTTCCAAGATTTTAAATTGCTACCTAAATTAACGGTATATGAGAATGTTTCGTTTGCTTTAGAAGTAATTGAAGAAGAACCGGATGCAATTCGTGAGCGTGTAACAGAAGTTCTAGGTCTTGTAGGCCTTGAAGATCGTGCAGACGCACTTCCAAGTGAGCTTTCAGGTGGGGAGCAACAACGTGTGGCTATTGCAAGAGCAATTGTAAATAGACCAAAGGTTGTAATTGCCGATGAGCCAACAGGTAACTTAGATATTGAAACAGCTCTTGATATTATGAATATTTTTACTCGCATTAATGAGCGCGGCACAACGATCGTTATGGCGACGCATAATGCAGATATCGTAAATACAATCCGTCATCGTGTAATCGCGATTGAAGGCGGAAAAATTGTTCGAGATGAGATTGAGGGAGGATACGGATATGAAGGCTAAGACCCTTAGTCGACATTTGCGAGAAGGTGTAAAGAATCTATCACGTAACGGATGGATGACATTTGCTTCTGTTAGTGCAGTAACAGTTACATTATTACTTGTAGGTGTCTTTTTAACAGCGATTATGAATATGAACCATTTTGCGACGAAAGTAGAGCAAGATGTAGAGATTCGTGTACACATTGATCCAGCTGCAAAAGAAGCGGATCAAAAGAAATTAGAAGAAGATATGAGTAAGATTGCAAAAGTAGATTCTATTAAATATTCTTCTAAAGAAGAAGAGTTAAAACGTTTAATTAAAAGCTTAGGTGATAGTGGAAAAACGTTTGAGTTATTTGAACAAGATAACCCACTTAAAAACGTATTCGTTGTAAAAGCAAAAGAACCAACCGATACAGCGACAATCGCGAAGAAGGTTGAAAAAATGCAGTTTGTTAGTAATGTTCAGTACGGAAAAGGACAAGTTGAACGATTATTTGATACTGTAAAAACTGGTCGTAACATTGGGATTGCGTTAATTGCTGGTCTTTTATTCACAGCGATGTTCTTAATCTCTAATACAATTAAAATTACAATTTATGCTCGTAGTACAGAAATTGAAATTATGAAACTTGTTGGTGCAACAAACTGGTTTATTCGTTGGCCATTCTTGCTAGAGGGATTATTCTTAGGAGTATTAGGATCAATTATTCCAATTGGCCTAATTCTAATTACGTATAATTCGTTGCAAGGTGTGTTTAATGAAAAACTTGGCGGAACAATTTTCGAGCTTCTACCATACAGTCCGTTCGTATTCCAATTAGCTGGTTTACTAGTGTTAATCGGTGCTTTAATCGGTATGTGGGGAAGTGTAATGTCAATTCGTCGCTTCTTAAAAGTATAAAAAGTTGCAAACATAATTCGTACAAGCTTATCATATAGTAGAAATAGGTAAAGGCATCACACACTGTGTGATGCCTTTTGCTACACCACCTGTGTGTTTTGGAAAGGGGAATTCCGCATTGAAACGTAGAGTTGCAATTATTGGAATGGTTGTTGCATTTTTAATTGGTGCTGGCGGAATGTTTGCAGGCATGTCTGTATTTGGGGTTAACCCATCAGAAGTAACGCAAACAATTTCGAGTGGGAATGCTAGCACTGCGCAAGGGAATTTGGCAAAAATTAATGAGGCGTATGCACTAATTGATTCACGTTATGTGGAAGACGTGAAAGATGAAAAGTTAGTTGAAGGTGCAATACAAGGTATGTTGTCTACGCTGAAGGACCCTTATTCCACGTATATGGATAAAGAAACAGCCAAACAGTTTAGTGAATCGCTTGATCCCGAATTAGAGGGGATTGGGGCTGAGGTGAACAAGACGGACGGTAAGCTTATTATCGTATCGCCAATTAAAGGTTCACCAGCAGAAAAGATAGGAATTAAACCGAATGACCAAATTTTATCTGTAGATGGAAACAGTGTGAAAGACTTATCACGTGAAGAAGCAGTATTAAAAATTCGTGGTAAAAAGGGAACGACTGTCGCAATTGAAATTAAACGTGCGGGAGTAACTGATCCGATCGTATTTAAAATTAAGCGTGAAAAGATTCCAATCTTTACAGTATTTAGTTCTGTGAAGCAAGAGAGTGGAAAAGATATCGGTTATATGCAAATCACTTCTTTTGCTGAAAATACAGCGAAAGAATTTAAGGATCAGTTAAAAGAGTTAGAGAAGAAAAATATAAAAGGCTTAGTTATTGATGTACGTGGTAATCCTGGTGGCTATTTAAATAGTGTAGAAGATATACTAGGGGAAATTATGACGAATAAAAAGCCGATGCTACAAGTAGAGCAGCGAAATGGTGAGAAGAAGAAATTCTCTACGGAACTGAAAGAGAGAAAACCATATCCAATTTCAGTATTAATTGATAATGGAAGTGCTTCTGCTTCAGAGATTTTAGCGGGTGCGCTAAAAGAAGGAGAAGGATACGATTTAATTGGTGAAAAGACATTTGGTAAAGGTACTGTCCAGCAAGCTGTTCCATTTAAAGACGGCAGCAACATTAAATTAACGATGTTTAAATGGTTAACACCGGATGGGAACTGGATTCATAAAAAAGGAATCGCGCCAACAGTAGAAGTGAAGCAACCAAATTATTATCATGCGACACCAATTCAAATTGAAAAAACACTTTCATACAATTCAAATGATGTACAAGTAAAACATGCTCAAGAAATGCTTAAGAGCTTAGGGTATGTACCAGGTCGTGAAGATGGATACTTTAGTAAAGAGACAGAATCGGCTCTGAAAGCATTCCAAAATGCAAATGAGATGGAAGCGACAGGACAGCTTGATAAAAAGACAGCTGAAGCGATTCAAACTAAAATTATCGAAAAAATTCGTTCTGGAGAAAATGATCTACAATTACAGTCAGCATTAAAATTAATGGCAAAATAAGAAGAAATACAGGCAGTTTGCTGCCTGTATTTTTTTGTGTTAAACAAACGTTTGTTTAGTTATGATAATATAAAAAGAAAGAATGATATAAATGGTGGTGAATGAGTTCATGGAGGCGTGGATTTTTGAAATAATGCGGGCAGTTGGACGTTTTTTCTTACACCCTGCTGTCTATATATTTGTAATAAGTAGTATCTTCGTTGGATACTTACGTATGTTAAGAGAACGAAAAGATTTTTCTTTTAAAGTTTATGATATTTGGTTTGAACTGCGAACCTCTCTATTTGCAGGGATTGGATACGGATTAGTAGTATCTATTGTTACGATTGGGCTTGGACTTGTTGTTTCTAAAGCGAGCTTATGGGCCATTTTAATTTGGACGTTATTATTTGGATTAACGGCTATGTATCGATATTTATCGGCGGCTTATACATTTAGCATTGCGATTGTATGTGTTCTATTATCTTCTAAGCTACCAGTTTCCTTTTTACAGCTTCGAGAAGGTGAAGAGAGTACCATTGTATCCCTTGTTATTTTACTAGGCGTTATGCTTATTGTAGAAGGCTTATTGATTTCTAAAAACGCAGTAGGATATTCGACGCCGAGGATTAGGAAGGGGAAGCGTGGATTAAAGATTGGTTTACACGAATCAAAGCGTTTATGGATCGTTCCTATTTTTATTCTTGTACCGGGTGATGCGGTAACTCAGTTTATTTCATGGTGGCCTGTCGTTTCAATAGGGTCAAATACATATTCTCTATTCCTCGTTCCATTTTTAATTGGATTTATGAGAAAGATTAAAAGTTATGAGCCGACGGAAGCTTTATTATTTACAGGAAGACGTGTTTATGGATTAGCAGGACTTGTGCTCGTTTTAGGAATCGCAAGTTATTGGTGGCACGTACTTGCAATTATCGCAATGGGAGTCGCAATGCTTGGGCGTTTCACAATCTCGATGCAAGAGAAAATTGCCGATGAAACAAGACCAGCATATTTTGCTGCACGCAATGATGGGCTCGTTGTACTAGATACAATTCCAAATACAATTGGAGCAGAGCTAAAATTACTGCCTGGAGAAATTATTACGAAAGTAAATGGAGTCATTCCAAAAAGCGCCGAGGAATTTTATGATGCGCTTCAAACCAAGACTACAGGAGCATTTTGTAAATTAGAAGTATTAGATACAAATGGTGAGCTTCGTCTTGCACAAACTGCATTATATGCTGGTGGACATCACGAATTAGGTATTGTATTCGTTGAACAGGAGCATGAGTGGGATTCGGAAGCGATGTAATAGAAGGAATGGTATCACCTTGTGGTGGTACCTTTTTTGTTTTTGGGGGAGGGGAGAGTAGTTAGTAAATGAAATTTATATCGGCGATTATCCGAATATATCAGCGTAACTTGAAATATATCGGCGATTTTGCAAATATATCAGCGCAACTCGAAATATATCGGCGATTATTCGAATATATCGACTTTCCAGCAAAAAACGACAACTATCGCAAAGCTTATTTTCAGTTTCATAGACGGATAACTTGAATAATTATTTGATAATGGTTATCATTTAGGGAGTCTTTTTAATTTTGGAAAATGGAGGTAAGATATGCTGCGTAAATTTTTCTCGTACTATAAACCGTATAAAGGTTTATTTATACTCGACTTTTCTTGTGCGGTTGTCGCAGGATTATTAGAACTCGGCTTCCCGCTTATCGTAAATCAATTTATTGATAAGTTATTGCCAGGGCAAAACTGGACGCTTATTTTATGGGCTTGTTTCGGTTTACTCGCAGTTTATATGTTAAATGCAGGCTTACAATATGTCGTTACATATTGGGGACATATGCTTGGTGTTAACATTGAAACAGATATGAGGCAGAAATTATTTGATCATATTCAAAAGCTATCATTCAGATTTTTTGATAATAATAAAACTGGTCATTTAATTTCACGCCTTACAAACGATTTAATGGAAATTGGGGAAATTGCTCACCATGGACCAGAAGATCTATTTATCGCCGTAATGACTTTAGTTGGGGCATTCTCATTTATGATGATGATCAACTGGAAGTTAGCGTTATTAACGTTCTTCGTCATTCCATTCCTATTATGGTTAGCACTTTACTTTAATAAAAAAATGACAGGTACATTTAGACGTTTATTCTCAGACGTTGCTGATTTTAATGCATGCATTGAGAACAATGTTGGGGGAATTCGTGTTGTACAAGCATTCGGAAATGAAAAGTTTGAGAAAGAGCAATTTGCTATCAACAACGCTCGTTTCCGTACAACGAAATTAATGGCGTATAAAATTATGGCGTTAAATTCATCGATTAGTTATATGCTCATGCGGCTCGTAACGCTCTTCGTCTTAATATGCGGTACATGGTTTGTTCTGCAAGGAGAATTAACGTACGGTGGATTTATTGGATTCGTTCTATTAACGAATATTTTCTTCCGCCCAATTGAAAAAATTAACGCGGTAATCGAAAGCTATCCGAAAGGAATCGCCGGTTTTAAAAGATATGTAGAGCTTCTTGA
The DNA here is from genome assembly GCF_041360755.1 of Bacillus sp. RCC_6_1. Taxonomy (NCBI): domain Bacteria; kingdom Bacillati; phylum Bacillota; class Bacilli; order Caryophanales; family Bacillaceae; genus Bacillus; species Bacillus sp. RCC_6_1. The sequence goes on along the minus strand of NZ_JBFUPV010000003.1, from coordinate 238,451 downwards.
AACAGAGCCTGACATTGTAGACTCTAAAGATGCAATGGAAGTTAAACATGTACATGGTGATATTCAATATAACAACATTACGTTCGGATATGAAAATAAAGAACCAATTTTAAATGACATTAGTTTGAAAATACATGCAGGTGAAACGGTTGCGTTCGTTGGACCATCAGGAGCTGGGAAAACGACGTTATGTAGCCTATTACCACGTTTTTATGAGCAATCATCTGGATCAATTCAAATTGATGGGATTGATACGAAAGATATGACATTATCTTCACTTCGTAAGCAAATTGGAATTGTGCAGCAAGACGTGTTCTTATTTTCAGGAACAATTCGTGAAAATATCGCTTACGGAAATTTAAAGGCATCAGAGCCTGAAATTTGGCAGGCAGTAAAACGTGCGCAGTTAGAAGATTTAATTTACTCACAGCCGGAAGGTTTAGATACTGTTATCGGTGAGCGCGGCGTGAAACTTTCAGGTGGACAAAAGCAGCGTCTAGCTATTGCTCGTATGTTCTTGAAAAACCCGCCAATTCTAATATTGGATGAAGCAACTTCTGCACTAGATACAGAGACAGAACTTGCGATTCAAAAATCGCTTGCTGAATTAGCTGTCGGTCGCACAACGCTAGTTATCGCTCACAGACTTGCAACGATTAAAAATGCAGATCGCATCGTCGTTGTAAATAAAGATGGCATTGCAGAACAAGGTTCACATAATGAATTAATTGAGCAAGGCGGAGGATACAGTAGGTTATACGAAGCTCAGTTTAGTTCGTAAATATAATTTGTACTGAATTAGTGCACCATAAGTAGGTAAAAATCTCATATGGGAGGCTATAAAGTATGATTGTAACAACAACGTCTACAATTCAAGGAAAAGAAATTATTGAGTATATCGATATCGTCAATGGAGAAGCGATTATGGGTGCGAATATCGTTCGTGACCTTTTCGCTTCTGTTCGTGACGTTGTCGGTGGTCGTGCTGGCGCTTATGAAAGTAAATTAAAAGAAGCACGCGACATCGCAATGGAAGAGATGAAAACTTTCGCAAGACAAAAAAATGCAAATGCAATTGTTGGTATCGACGTGGATTACGAAGTAGTTCGCGAAGGTATGTTAATGGTTGCGGTGAGCGGGACTGCTGTCCGCATATAAAGTAAAAAGCCGTGCTGATGCACGGCTTTTTGTATTCTATGTCGAAGATTCAATATTTCTTGGGAAATGTGGAAGGCCCCGTCGATATATAGGGAAGACATTAGAGTGCTTCTTTACATTTTTGAATTTGAGTTAATAATTTTGCGTATTCTTGTTCGAGAGATGTGATGTCATCGTGATGATTTGGAATGGAAATCCGGCCGATGACTTCTGTTAATTTTGTTTGTAATCGTAACAATTCTTGCTCAGTAACGTTTACAGAAGCTCCGGTGGTTCTTTTTGTGTATTGCTCGTAATTACCGTGGAAGATTCTTGGTTCACTCTCATCTACTTGTAGAATATGGTCTGCAACAGAGCGAATAAAGGCACGGTCATGGCTAATGAAAAGTATTGTGCCAGGATATTCTTGTAACATGGTTTCTAATTCTTCTTGCGTTGCTAAGTCTAAATAGTTTGTCGGTTCATCTAGCAGAAGCATATTATAGTTTCCTAAAAATACTTTTGCGAGTGCAACCTTCATTCGTTCACCCCCGCTTAGAACGTGCACAGGTTTATGAACATCCTCACGGCGGAATAGAAGTCGTGCAAGTATTGTGCGAACGAATGCTTCTGTATAGTTTGTTTCTTCTAGAACATTTTCTAAAATCGTTTTATCTGTTTTTAAAATAGATAATGTTTGTTCGAAGTATCCAATTTTACAACTTTTCGATAGCTGCATGCCACGCTCGTTTGTGAGAAGCATGTTGAACAAAGTGGTTTTGCCGCTTCCATTTGCCCCTAAAACGGCAAGCTTTGCACCAGGGGCAATAGTTCCATTCATATTTTTAAATAGTGTGCGGTCGCCTATTTTCTTTGTTGCTTTATTGAATTGTACTGCCACCTTACTATGAATGGGAGTATGGTATTGCACGTCAAATTGAGCTTGAGAAAGATCCTTTGGCTTTTCCTTCTTTTCTAGTTTTTCGAGACGTGTCTCTAATGCCTTCGCTGCTTTGCTAACCTGTTCTTGGCCATGAGCCCCACTTAACCTATAAAGTCTAGATTCAGATGAACTGAACCGCGTTGGGATTTTTGTCATGTTAGAAGCACGTTGCTTTCTTTGTAGAATGGATTGCTCTAAACGATTTTTTTCTTGTATATATTGCTCATATTCTGCTTGTTTTTGTATTCGTTCACGTTCTTTTTGTTTTCGATAGTTGGAATAATTCCCTTTATACTCTTGAATAGTACCATCTTCAATTTCAATAATTTTGGTACATATATTATCTAGAAATTCACGATCATGCGATATTAAAACAAGTGCTCCTTTATAAGATGAAAGTGCCTTTTCTAATTGCTCTGTACCGACCATATCTAAGTGGCTTGTTGGTTCATCAGCGAATAAAATGCCTGCATTTTGTTCGAGAGCATGGGCGATCTTTAGCCGCATTCGTTCACCGCCGCTCATTGCGTCGGTAACGTTTGAAATACTCCATTTTCCTTTTGCAAGAGAAGAAGCAGTTTCCGGTAGTTCTTCGCTAAGCTGAGGAATGATGCTGATAGAACTATGATGAGTTACTATGCCTCTGTCAGCTTCTATTTCTTTACTTAATATTTGTAATAACGTAGATTTACCAGCTCCGTTGACTCCGACAATTCCTATGCGATCCTGTGCTTGAATTTCCAGTGATGGTAATGTAAATAGTGTGCGATCACCAAAGCTCTTTTCAATATTACTTGCGAATAAAATAGTCATAAAAAAACCTCCCTAGTTTCACTAGAGAGGATAAACGTCGCCCTTGTATGTAAAAAATCGTACATAAATAAACTATTTTTTACATGATCGTTTCGAAAGAAAGTATCGACAAATGGACAGACTAATCCCCTGCTAGTTTTCATCATTTTTGTTCACTATTTGTGATGGATGAAATAAATAAGAGAATTAGAACTTCATTGGTCAAAGTACCTTCCTTTCATAATATTACTTTTATTGTATGCGCATACAAAAGGGTTTGTCAAACTTATTTCTGTTCGCTATTTTTGAATGTATCATTATACAATTGTGCTTTTGCCAGCGCCTCAGCATCGTTTTTAATTTCATCCAGTCCATTCGCATTCCCAATAACATAACCTTCAAATGAAGAGCCAACAAAATCAAAGATATATTGGAATTGAGCAATAAGCGGTAATGCTTTTACCTTTGGGTTGTCCCCGCCAACGATGACAACATACATTTTTTTGCCTTTCATTTTTTCTTTGAAATGAAGGGATGTATCGCGCAAGCTTTGTGACCAGCGATCAACAAAATTTTTCATATGTCCACTCATTCCGTACCAATATAATGGTGTAGCAAAGATAATCGTGTCGTGTTCTAGCATGCGTTTCGTTAACTGCTCATAGTCATCATTTACGGATTGGAATCCTTCTGCATCATGACGTTGGTCTGTAATAGGATAGACGGTATGATCACGCAAATAAATTTGTTCTGTTTCAATGTCCTCTATCATCATATGTGTTAAAGCTTCTGTATTTCCGTTTTGTCTTGAACTGCCATGTATAACAAACATGTAATCATCCCTTTTCTTTTGCATGTTTTAGGAGTGAAACGTGTTTTTGCAAATTCGTTTGGATGTTGGAAAGCAATGAGATTTGCTTTGTTACTTCATTGAGTTTATCTTCGTAAAGCGTAAGGATACTGCTGCACGGATTGTCGTACAGGTGCGGTTCAATTTCAAGGCAGCGCAGCATCCTTGCCGTCTCTTCTAAATTTAAGCCAATTTGTAAGTACATTTGAATAAGCTCCACTTTTTCGATGGCACTTTCATCAAAATCACGGTAACCATTTGCAAGGCGCTTAGAAGGGAGTAAGCCCTTTTCTTCGTAATGTCTTAGTGATCTTTCACTAACGCCAGTTTCTTTTGATAATTCTCCAATTCGCAATGTATTTCACTCCTTTTACATGTATTGTAAACCTTCACACTAATGTGAAGGTCAACTCTGTTTTTTCGCAAAAGAATCTACATGATTTAAGAACACTTGAATAGCTTTAGACGGAATAAAATATTTGCCGCGCACGATGGAGAACGGACGGATTAGTTGTTCATTTGGAACTTCGACGTGGAATAGTTCTTTTGCTAATAGCTCTTTCCGTACAGTCCAATCAGAAAGGATAGCGATGCCAAGCCCGGCACTAACAGCTTCCTTTACGCTTTGGATACTACTGAATGTAAAGAATCGTTTCATTTTTAAATGGTGTTGATGAATAAAGCGGTCACTATAAGCGCGTGTACCAGAACCACTTTCTCTTAATACCCATACTTGATCTTGGAGTGTACTTTCATTTATTTCATTTGTGCGGAGTAATGGATGATTTGGCGGGACGACGAGCTTCATTTCATCTTGCATAAATGTTTCAACATCTACGTCGGCGTATACGACTTGTCCTTCCACTAGGCCGATATCAATTTGATTAGAGCGAAGGCTTTGCAAAACGTCTTCTGTATTTGAGATGAAAGTATGAACTTCGACGTGTGGATTTTCATTCGCATAGTTAGCCAGTATTTTTGGAAGTAAGTATTCGCCAATTGTAAAACTAGCACCAATGCGAAGTGTTCCTGTTACAACGTTATGTAGTTCATTAATTTCTTGTTTAGCATCTTCGTAAAGAGAGAGCATTTGCTTTGCATGTATATATAATATGTTTCCAGCTTCAGTAACTTGGACGTGCTTCGGGGAGCGTTGAATAAGTGTAGTGCCAAATTCGTTTTCTAAGTTGCGTATATGCATACTTACTCCAGGCTGTGAAAGGTTTAATAATTCTGCTGCACGGGAGAAGTGTTTCTGTTCAACGACAGTAACAAAAATTTTTAAAATGTCTACGTTCATATAATGGGCTCCTTTCTTTTTCTATTATCTTATCATAAGTATTTCTAATGATAGAGATTTGGTATTGGTATTAAACTTATTATAGAAACTCTCTTATAATGTAAGTAGAAAGAACATGCATGTTCCAATACGATTATTGGAGTGGTTCAAAATGGAACAAACACTTGTTATACAAAAGAAGAAGCGTTTTGGATTTTCGCAAGGAATTGGGATTACATTATTAATCGCAATTGCCGCGAAATATTTAGCAGAGCTTCCATTTTTAAATATTATGGGACAATTAGTAATTGCTATTCTAATTGGGATGGTTTGGCGTGCGGCAATTGGAGTCCCTCAAGATGCGATTGCAGGGACGAACTTTGCGAGTAAGAAGTTGCTGCGCTTTGGAATCATCTTACTTGGAATGCGATTAAATCTTGTTGATATTGCGAAGGCAGGGCCGAAAGTATTGGTCATCGCAGCGGTTGTTATTACATTTACGATTTTCGTTGTATATGGACTAACGAAAGTATTTAAGGTAGAAAAGAAACTTGGGATTTTAACAGCATGTGGTACAGCAATTTGCGGGGCGGCAGCGGTCGTGGCAATTGCGCCGCAAGTGAAAGCAAAAGATGATGAAACGGCAGTTGGGGCTGCAATTATTGCTATTTTAGGTACGATATTTACGCTTATTTATACGTTATTATATCCAGTGCTTGGCCTATCTCCATATGGTTACGGTGTATTCTCAGGGGCCACGCTGCATGAAATTGCTCATGTTATCGCAGCTGCGGCGCCAGGAGGAAGTACAGCTGTAGACATCGCAGTTATCGTGAAGTTAACGCGCGTTGCAATGCTCGTACCAGTAGCAATTTTAATTGGATTATGGTTTGGAAAGAGTGAAGGAAGCAAGGAAAAAAGATCGTGGCGCGACCTTCCAATTCCATGGTTCATTTTCGGATTTTTAGCGATGAGTGCAGTGCATTCGCTCGGGATTATTCCAGAAGTTGTTGCGGGATACATTGTTGTCATTGCTTATATGCTAATCGCAATGGCGATGGCAGGACTTGGTTTAAATGTAGAGTTTAAAACGTTCCGTAAGTTAGGAAGCAAAGCGTTCGTGGCGGGGCTGATTGGCTCGGTTTGCTTATCGGTTCTTGGATACGTTCTTGTATATGCGCTAGGATTTATGTAGTAGAGGAGAAAGCTGTTCCCGAAGGTATTTGGGGACAGCTTTTTCTTATGATTATAGTAGCGCTACGGATGTCGATATTTGTCGGTAAGTCGATATATTTGAAAAATCGCCGATATAAATGGAGTTGCGCTGATATATTTGGGAAATCGCCGATATAATTTAAGTTGCGCTGATATAAATTGAATTACTCTTGTACTTTATTAGAGTAGGTGTTCAGTGAAACGTTTTTCTAAAATTTGTAAAGATATCTTTACTTATAACTGGAAAATATTTATAATTTAAGTAAAGATATCTTTACTTTTGAAGGTGGAGCCTATGGGTGTGAAAAATAAAATAAAAGAGTTAAGAAAGCAAAATCATATAACGCAAGTTGAAATGGCAAAGGCGATGCAAGTGACGCGGCAGACGATAGTGGCGATTGAAAACCATCATTACAATCCGAGTCTAGAGTTATCTTTAAAAATCGCCAAGTATTTTGGAGTGAAGGTGGAGGAAATCTTTACGCTGGAGTAAGGGGAGAGAAAATGAACGATAAGTTTGAGAGATTTCAATTAGAGTAAACGTTTAAATATATAAGGATTGGTTTTGATTTATTAATTAGTATCGCATCAACGAGCGTGTTAGCAACAAGGAATAATAGATAGAAAAAGGGGAACTGGGATGGGATTACCGGTGTTATGTGTCGCTACAGCTATATTTTCGCTTCTTTGGGGAATGCAAAACTTTTCTCGTAATCCAGTGCCGAGCATTTGTATTATGATTGGTACTGTAGGTTTATCGTATTATTTATTATTATTAGCCCATTATCATAAAACGGCAACGAGTGTTGTTGTTGGAGCACTTATTTTATTTTGTGGGCGCGCCATACAAAAGGGGTTATTTCCATAAAAGCTGTTTATACACTTTGTATAAACAGCTTTTTGTATTTTTTTTACAAAACGCTTGAAAGTTACGTAACGTCATCTTTTATAATGAGAGGGAAGAGGTGATGGTAGTGATTTCAATACAAGAATTGACGAAAGAAACAGGGGTTACAGTACGTACACTACGTTATTATGATCAAATAGATTTATTAAAGCCGAGCGGAAAAACAGAGGGTGGACATCGGTTATATAGTGAAAATGACGTTATTCGTTTGCAACAAATTTTATTTTTGAAAGAAATGGGATTTTCATTAAAAGAAGCTGCGAATATGTTAGTAAAAGGTGAGCTGGATTTAAAAAATTCGCTTGAAAAACAACTTCGGTTTGTACAGGAAGAACAAAAGAAATTTAATCGAATGGAGCGTATTTTACAAGCAGTTGTTTATTCGGTAGATGTAGAGGGAGAACTTGATTGGAAAGTTATGTTTGAACTTATTCAGCTTTCAAAACAGTCTCCTCGTATACGTGAAATATTTCAAAATGAAGTATTTTCAAAGGAAGAACAAAAATTGCTTCAGAATTTGCCAAATATGAGTGAGGAAGATCCGAATGTTTTAGAATGGGTAGATTTATTAAAGCAATTACGTACTTTTATGAAAGACGGTAAAGAAGTCGCGAGTGATGAAGTACAAGAGGCAACGAAGAAATTACTGCAGAAATGTTTAGAAATGGCTAATGGTGACGAAGCGTTTTTAGATAAGTTATGGGAAGTTAGAAAATCAAAGGAAGATTCACAGAAAATGAGCATGTATCCAATTGAAGAAGAACTTTTAGTATATATGGATGAGGCTTTTCGTATTTATGATGAAAGGGAGAAGGATAAATGAGTATACTCGCAGAATATCGTTGGTATTTTTTAATTGGGGCAGAAATTGTATTTTGGTTATCAGCTATCGGTTTCTTTTTACTTCGCTACGGATTCCGTTTGAAAAGGGCGAGTTTTATTATGGGGATTGTACTCCTCGTAAATGAAGTATTTATTTTAACTTTAGGGGTAGTGGACTATTATCAAACAGGAAAGTTCTCTAACTTTCAGATTATTACTGTAATCATTTTATTATATGCAGTTTTCTACGGGAAAAAGGATTTAAAGAAGCTTGATATATTTGTACAAAAATCAGTTGCGAAATGGCGTAATGAACCGGCGCCTATTATTGAAGAACAGGTAGAATTAACAGGTATGGCCTATGCAAAGCAGGAAATAAAAAATTGGGTATTACATCTTGTTTTATTCGTTGGTGTGCACATATTCTTTTTCTTCGCGTATGGATTTATTCCATTTGAACAATGGGGTAATTGGTTAGAATCGGGAATCGTTTTAAATAAAGCTGCAAGTCGCGTGAGTCAAGTGTGGGCGATTATATTTTTAGTTGATACAGCGATTTCATTTTCATATGTGATTTTTCCGAAGAAGGAGAAAGGAAAAGAAAAGCTACTTTCATAGTTGAAAGTAGCTTTTCTGGTATACAAATAATTTTTATAGGAGAGGATGACAATAGGAAAAAGAACCAGTTTTATAAGTCTATTTCTCTTTAGTTTAGTAGCATGTTCACCATCTAGCACTACAATTGATAAGAAGAATGATGTCATTGTAAAGGGAGCAGGAATTCTCAATCTAGATAAATTTGAAAAGTTCGTTTTGAATGTCGAGCAAAGGGAAGTTGATAAAATAAGAATTGTACAGTATACCCTTGAAGGGGACCCGATTTTTCAAACGTTAGAGTATAGTGGGAACGATATATTTTATGTGTCAGATAATAGAAAAGACAAATTTGCTGGGAAGGATAAAGGGTTACATAAAGATAGTTGTAAAGGTATTGTTAAAGAGCAGCGCGAATCAGAAAGTACTTATCGGTTAATAGATTGTATGAATGAAGCTGGGCGCAATGGATATGACTTAGTATATGTACCTAAAAAATAGAATTAGTAGAGGAAGGAGGTATTTACTCCTTCCTTTTTCTATGTGTATATTGTCGAAAATTTTACCGAATATCTGTTCGTTTTTTTAGGTTTTTTATAGGTATTCGTGGTAAAATAATAATACAGATTTTTATGAGGAGGTCGGATTTTCTTGGAACGTCAATTTGAAATTGTCTCAGCGTATTCCCCGCAAGGTGATCAGCCGGTAGCTATAGAGAAGCTTGTAGAGGGAATTAATAGTGGAAAGAAAAAGCAAGTGTTGCTTGGAGCGACAGGAACGGGTAAGACATTTACGATTTCAAATGTCATTAAAGAAGTGCAAAAGCCAACACTTGTTATGGCTCATAATAAAACGTTAGCAGGGCAGTTATATAGTGAGTTGAAAGACTTTTTCCCGAATAATGCAGTTGAATATTTTGTTAGTTACTACGATTATTATCAGCCAGAAGCGTATGTACCACAAACAGATACGTTTATTGAAAAAGATGCGCAGATTAATGATGAAATTGATAAATTGCGTCACTCGGCAACGTCTGCATTATTTGAACGGGACGATGTAATTATCGTTGCGAGTGTTTCGTGTATATATGGCTTAGGTTCTCCAGAAGAATACCGCGAGCTAGTTGTTTCGCTTCGAGTTGGTATGGAAAAAGACCGTAATCAATTGCTTCGTGAACTTGTTGATGTACAGTATGGACGTAATGATATTGATTTCAAGCGTGGTACATTCCGTGTACGCGGAGATGTAGTTGAAATCTTCCCAGCATCACTTGATGAGCATTGTATTCGAATTGAGTTTTTCGGTGATGAAATCGATCGTATTCGTGAAGTAAATGCGTTAACAGGTGAAGTATTAGCAGAACGTGATCATGTAGCAATTTTCCCAGCATCTCACTTCGTTACACGTGAAGAGAAAATGAAGGTCGCTATTGAAAATATCGAAAAAGAATTAGAAGAACGTTTAAAGGAGTTAAATGATAACGGTAAGTTGTTAGAAGCGCAGCGTATAGAGCAACGTACACGTTATGATTTAGAAATGATGCGCGAGATGGGCTTTTGTTCAGGTATTGAAAACTACTCCCGTCATTTAACACTTCGTCCAGCGGGGGCAACGCCGTATACGTTATTAGACTATTTCCCGAAAGATTTCTTAATTGTTATGGATGAGTCGCACGTATCAGTACCACAAGTAAGAGCGATGTATAACGGTGACCAAGCACGTAAACAAGTGCTTGTGGATCATGGATTCCGTCTGCCATCGGCTCTAGATAATAGACCGCTTATGTTTGATGAGTTTGAAGAGAAAACAAATCAAGTTATTTACGTTTCAGCAACGCCAGGACCGTACGAGTTAGAGCAGTCACCAGAAGTAATAGAACAAATTATTCGTCCAACAGGGCTTTTAGATCCACCAATTGATATACGACCAATTGAAGGGCAAATTGACGATTTATTAGGAGAGATTCAAGATCGTATTGCAAAAAATGAACGTGTATTAATTACGACTTTAACGAAGAAAATGTCAGAGGATTTAACGGATTACTTAAAAGATGTAGGAATTAAAGTTAACTATCTTCACTCTGAAATTAAAACGTTAGAACGTATTGAAATTATCCGTGATCTTCGCCTCGGTAAATTTGATGTACTTGTCGGCATTAACTTATTGCGAGAAGGATTAGATATTCCGGAAGTATCACTTGTAGCTATTTTAGATGCTGATAAGGAAGGATTTTTGCGTTCAGAACGTTCATTAATTCAAACAATTGGTCGTGCCGCGCGTAATGAAAACGGCCGCGTTATTATGTATGCAGATCGTATAACGAAATCTATGGGGATTGCGATTGAAGAAACGAAGCGTCGTCGTAGTATACAAGAAGCTTACAATGAAGAGCATGGTATTACACCGAAAACGATTCAAAAAGGCGTTCGTGATGTTATCCGTGCAACGACAGCTGCTGAAGAGACAGAAACATACGAAGCAACTCCTTCTAAGAAAATGACGAAAAAAGAGCGCGAAAAGACAATTGCGAAGATGGAAGCAGAGATGAAAGAAGCAGCAAAAGCGTTAGACTTCGAGCGTGCAGCTGAACTAAGAGATTTACTATTAGAATTAAAAGCGGAAGGGTGAAAAAAGTGAGTAAGAGCAAGGATTTTATCGTTGTAAAAGGTGCTAGAGCACATAACTTAAAAAATATTGATGTAACCATTCCGAGAAATCAGCTTGTCGTTGTAACGGGATTGTCTGGTTCGGGGAAATCATCATTAGCATTTGATACGATTTATGCAGAAGGGCAGCGCAGATACGTAGAATCATTATCTGCGTATGCGCGCCAGTTTTTAGGACAAATGGATAAGCCGGATGTGGACACGATTGAAGGATTGTCACCAGCGATTTCAATCGATCAAAAAACGACGAGTCGTAATCCACGTTCAACTGTCGGAACGGTAACGGAGATTTATGATTATTTACGTTTATTATTTGCGCGAATTGGTACGCCAATTTGTCCAAATCATGGGATTGAAATTACATCACAAACAGTAGAGCAGATGGTAGACCGTGTTCTTGAATATCCTGAACGTACGAAATTACAAGTGTTAGCTCCTATCGTGTCTGGGCGTAAAGGTGCACATGTGAAAGTACTTGAAGATATTAAGAAGCAAGGATATGTTCGTGTACGTGTTGATGGTGAAATGCTTGATGTATCTGAGGATATTACGTTAGATAAAAATAAGAAGCATTCCATTGAAGTTGTAATTGACCGTATTGTTGTAAAAGAAGGAATCGCAAGCCGTCTTGCTGATTCACTTGAAAGTGCATTAAAGCTTGGCGGAGGCCGAGTGTTAATTGATGTAATGGGAGAAGAGGAACTTCTATTTAGTGAACATCATGCTTGTCCGCATTGTGGTTTTTCAATCGGAGAATTAGAGCCGCGTATGTTCTCATTCAACAGTCCGTTCGGAGCATGTCCTTCTTGTGATGGACTTGGTTCAAAGCTAGAGGTAGATTTAGAGCTTGTTATCCCGAACTGGGATTTATCGTTAAAGGAACATGCGATTGCGCCTTGGGAACCGACAAGCTCACAATATTACCCGCAACTTTTACAATCTGTATGTAATCATTATGGCGTTGATATGGATGTGCCTGTGAAAAATATACCGAAAGATTTATTTGATAAAGTGTTATACGGAAGCGGTGAAGAGAAGGTTTATTTCCGCTATGTAAATGAATTTGGTCAAGTAAAGGAAAATGAGATTTTATTTGAAGGTGTTATTCCAAATATTGAACGTCGTTATCGTGAAACGAGTTCTGATTATGTTCGTGAGCAAATGGAAAAGTATATGGCAGAACAAGCTTGTCCGAAGTGTAAAGGTGGACGCTTAAAGCCTGAGAGCTTAGCTGTATTTGTTGGCAATAAAACGATTGCTGACGTAACGAAGTATTCAGTTCAAGAAGTACAAGAATTCTTCTCGAATGTAGAGCTAACGGAGAAGCAACAAAAAATAGCTCATTTAATTTTAAGAGAAATTCAGGAGCGCGTTGGGTTCTTAGTGAACGTTGGTTTAGATTATTTAACGTTAAGTCGTGCCGCAGGAACTTTATCAGGTGGTGAGGCGCAGCGTATTCGTTTAGCGACGCAAATTGGTTCTCGTCTAACTGGCGTACTTTATATTCTTGATGAACCTTCAATTGGTTTACACCAGCGTGATAACGATCGTCTTATTCGTACATTGCAAGAAATGCGCGATTTAGGTAATACGTTAATTGTTGTTGAACATGATGAAGATACGATGATGGCTGCTGACTATTTACTTGATATAGGGCCTGGTGCAGGTATTCACGGTGGACAGGTCGTTTCAGCAGGGACGCCGGCTGAAGTGATGCAAGATGATAATTCATTAACAGGGAAGTATTTAAGCGGTAAAGAGTTTATTCCAGTTCCACTTGAAAGACGTAAAGGTGATGGACGTAAAGTAGAGATTGTCGGCGCAAAAGAGAATAACTTAAAGAATGCGAAAATGTCATTCCCGCTTGGTACGTTTGTAGCGGTAACAGGGGTATCTGGTTCTGGTAAAAGTACGATGATTAATGAAGTACTATATAAATCGCTAGCTCAAAAGTTATATAAAGCGAAAGCGAAGCCAGGTACTCATAAAGAGATTAAAGGTCTTGAACATTTAGATAAGGTAATTGATATTGATCAATCACCAATCGGTCGTACACCACGTTCTAATCCAGCGACGTATACAGGTGTATTCGATGATATTCGTGATGTGTTTGCACAAACGAATGAAGCGAAAGTGCGCGGATATCAAAAAGGACGTTTCAGCTTTAATGTAAAAGGTGGACGTTGTGAAGCGTGCCGTGGTGATGGAATTATTAAAATCGAAATGCACTTCTTACCAGACGTATACGTTCCGTGTGAAGTTTGTCATGGTAAACGTTACAACCGTGAAACGTTAGAAGTGAAATATAAAGATAAGAATATTTCTGAAGTGTTAGGGATGACAATTGAAGATGGAGTAGAGTTCTTCGCTAATATCCCAAAAATTAAGCGTAAACTTCAAACGCTTGTAGACGTTGGGCTTGGTTATATGAAATTAGGTCAACCAGCAACAACATTATCTGGTGGGGAAGCACAGCGTGTGAAATTAGCCTCTGAATTACACCGTCGTTCTACAGGACGTACGTTATACATTTTAGATGAACCAACGACTGGTTTGCATGCGCATGATATTGCACGTCTTCTAGAAGTGCTGCAACGTCTTGTTGAGAGCGGTGAGACGGTACTTGTAATTGAACATAATTTAGATGTGATAAAAACAGCTGATTATATAGTTGACCTTGGACCAGAGGGTGGAGATAAAGGTGGACAAATCGTTGCTTCCGGAACGCCAGAGCAAGTAGTGAAAGAAGAGCGCTCGTACACAGGTAAATATTTAAAAGAGATTTTAAATCGTGATAAAGCAAGAATGAAAGAGAAAATAAAAGAAGTAGAATTATCGCAATAAGTTTATTGATGAAAACCGGGTGGAAATGACGCTCGGTTTTTATTGTATAGGGGGAGAAGATGAAGTTTTTAGAGGTGTTAAGGAAGAAAAATATGAAAGTAAGAGAGTTTCAAAGTTGGGGTGTATATTTTCGAAAGCGCTGGGAGGATCACTTTGCAAATCATTTAAGTGATGAAGAAAAAGAAGACATTTTTCTTTATGGAGATAAGTATGGATGTGGGTATCTTTGGCACATATTTAGTTATGAGAAAAAGAAGTGTTTAGAGGGTAAAGAAGCAAAGAACGCGTTTCATAATGAAGTGAAAAAGGATTGCTACATTTTCTACCAACACTGTGATGAGGTACTGTTAATAAAGGATGCGAGTTTGTTACATATGGATGATATATTGTGTGAGAGGGACGATGCGTATAAAGGTGATATCTATATTGTAGATAAAGAGTTCACTTGGACTTTTGTAAAAACTCATGAACATAGATGGTGCGGCCCTTATTTTACTAAGAAATGTTAGTAGGTATACAAGCATGAAAGATAGAATAAGTTGATATAAGTGTTCGTATCATACTTGCGTTTATTATCTATTAGCGTATGATGAAATATATATGTTTAAAAGGATGTGTAACGAAATGAGATGGATTGTATCACTTCTTGTAAATAGCGTTGTGTTAATCGCTGTATCGGGACTTTTAAAAGGGATTGCACCAGATGCATTTTACGTAGCAAATATACAAACTGCAATTATTGCGAGTATTATATTGGCGGTTTTAAATGTGTTCGTAAAGCCGTTTTTAATTTTAATTACGCTACCAATTACTGTTGTAACTTTCGGCTTCTTCTTAATTGTTATTAATGCGATTACGTTAAAAATAGCAGATTCATTATTAGGAGATGCTTTTAATATATCAGGATTTGGTGTAGCGATTGTTGCGGCAATTTGTATTTCAATTTTTAATATGATAATTGAAAAGGCAATTGTTGAGCCTCTATATGAAAAAAAGAGAAAGTGACAAAAAGAAAAACATTTCATTATTCGTATGAAATGTTTTTTTCTATTTATTAGAAACCGTATTTCTTGTTTTCAGAAAAAAATGGTACAATATCCGATAGAATGGAATTTTACATCAAACGAGACTGAACCCGCAGCGGAGTGGAGGTTTATACATATGCCGAAAGTAAGGACAAAAGATTTAATTGAACAATTTCAATTGGAGTTAATCAGTGGTGAAGAAGGTATTCATCGTCCAATTGATACAAGTGATTTATCACGACCTGGAATTGAAATGGCAGGATTTTTTACATACTATCCAGCAGATCGTGTGCAGCTTCTTGGTAAAACGGAGCTTACTTTCTTTGACACGTTAACGTCAGAGCAAAAACAAGAGAGAATGAAAGCGCTTTGTACTGAGGAGACGCCATGTATTATTGTAACTCGTAATCAAGATGTACCAGATGAGTTATTACAAGCATCACGTGAATCAGGTATGCCTTTATTACGTTCTTCTCAAACGACAACGAGATTATCAAGTCGTTTAACAAACTATTTAGAAGGTAAGTTAGCACCAACAACAGCTGTGCATGGTGTGTTAGTAGATATTTACGGCGTTGGTGTTTTAATTACAGGTCAAAGTGGTGTTGGTAAAAGTGAGACAGCTCTTGAGCTTGTAAAGCGTGGTCACCGTCTTGTTGCGGATGATAGTGTAGAAATTCGTCAAGAAGATGAAGATATGTTAGTCGGAAGTTCACCAGATTTAATCGAGCATTTATTAGAAATTCGTGGTCTAGGTATTATTAACGTTATGACGTTATTCGGTGCAGGGGCAGTACGAAATTATAAGCGTATTACACTTGTTATTAATCTTGAAATTTGGGATCAAAAGAAAAATTACGATCGCTTAGGTCTTGATGAAGAGAAGATGAAAATTATTGATACAGAGCTTACGAAGATTACACTTCCAGTTCGTCCTGGTCGAAACTTGGCTGTTATTATTGAAGTAGCAGCGATGAACTTCCGTTTAAAACGTATGGGAGTCAATGCAGCACAGCAGTTCTCTGAACGATTAATGAGTGCAATTGAGTTAGGAAATCAGGAGTAAACTTTGGAGAGGGAGGTCATATACATATGCTGTTAGCTTCTGTACCACAGCTTGACCGTGTAGCTATCCAACTTGGGCCGTTTCCTGTGTATTGGTACGGGATTATTATCGGTACAGGTGTGCTATTAGGTCTTTGGCTGGCAACTCGCGAGGGAGAAAGGCTAGGTATTCCAAAAGATACATTTGTTGACCTTGTATTAATTGCAGTACCGATCGCTATTCTTTTTGCGAGAATGTACTATGTTATTTTTGAATGGGAATATTACGCACAAAATCCGAGTCAAATTATTAATATTCGTCAAGGCGGTTTGGCGATTCATGGTGGTTTAATCGGAGCTGTTATTACCGGAATTCTTTTTGCGAAGCGACGCGGGGTTTCCTTCTGGAAGTTGGCTGATATTGCTGCACCAAGTATTTTACTAGGACAAGCAATTGGCCGATGGGGAAACTTTATGAACCAAGAGGCGCATGGTGATGAAGTAACGAGACAGTTTTTAGAAGGTCTTCATTTACCGGATTTCATTATTAATCAAATGTATATTGAGGGTGTGTACTATCATCCGACGTTTTTATATGAATCATTATGGAATTTTGCAGGCGTAATTTTACTACTTGCATTAAGAAAAGTGAATTTACGTCGCGGGGAGTTATTCTTCACATATTTAATTTGGTATTCAGTAGGACGCTTCTTCGTAGAAGGCTTACGTACAGATAGTTTAATGCTAGGACCACTTCGTATTGCACAAGTAATGTCAATTGGACTTGTTGTTATTTCTATTATTTTCATTATTGTGAGACGAAAAATGGGGCAAGCTGATAAAAGGTATTTAGAAAATTAGAGACAAGTAGCATCTTATTATAAGATGCTGCTTCTTTCATATTCAGGAAGGCGAAAGGACTAAGGCGATGAGAATAAATACCGTGTTATTTGATTTAGATGGAACTTTAATTAATACAAATGAACTTATTATTTCTTCGTTTTTACATACTTTAAATACATATTATCCAAATCAATATAAGCGTGAAGATGTGTTGCCATTTATCGGTCCATCTTTGCATGATACTTTCAGCAAGATTGATGAAAGTAAGGTTGAAGAGATGATTACTAGCTATCGCAAATTTAACCATGATCATCATGATGAATTAGTAGAAGAATATGAAACTGTATATGAAACAGTTCGAGAGTTGAAGAAGCAAGGTTATAAAGTTGGTATTGTTACAACGAAAGCGAGACAAACCGTTGAGATGGGATTACAGTTGTCAAAGCTTGATGAATTTTTTGATGTTGTCGTGACAATTGATGATGTAGAGCATGTGAAACCACATCCGGAGCCACTTCAAAAAGCGCTTGAAATATTAGATGCAAAACCAGAAGAGGCATTGATGGTTGGGGATAATCATCATGATATTGTCGGTGGTCAAAATGCGGGGACGAAAACAGCTGCGGTTTCATGGACGTTGAAAGGTAGAGCGTATTTAGAGGCTTACAAGCCGGACTTTATGCTAGATAAAATGAGTGATTTGCTACCGATTTTGTCTAACATGAACCGTTCATAAAGGTCCAAGTAAGTTAGTAGAGGAGCGAGCTAAGTGCGACGGACAACGCGCTATCCTGTTTCAGGAGAAAATTCGTTATGGAATGTGTATAAAACAGTGTCTTTTTGGAAGGTAATGAAAAACTTTATTATTATCCAAATTGCGCGTTACACGCCATTTTTATCCGTAAAAAATTGGTTGTACCGCACTTTTTTACGGATGAAAGTAGGAAAGAAAACATCATTTGCGCTTATGGTAATGCCGGATATTATGTTCCCAGAAAAGATAACTGTGGGAGAGAATTCGATTATTGGCTATAACACAACGCTTTTAGCACATGAATATTTAATTCGTGAATATCGACTTGGCGAAATCGTCATTGGAAATGAAGTAATGATTGGAGCGAATGTAACAATATTACCAGGTGTGAAAATTGGAGACGGTGCGACTGTCTCAGCTGGCACACTTGTTCATAGAGATGTACCGAGCGGTGCTTTCGTAGGTGGAAATCCAATGCGTATTATTTATACGAAAGAGCAAATGACCGCAAGAGAAGGTTCATGGTGAAAATGTAACATTTCTCCTCTTTTTTTATGAATAAAAAGGAAATAATTGAGTATAATATACTGTTTTGTTTTTTACGGAATCGTTTATACTTATAGATAGAAGAATGTGTGAACGAAGAAAACAAAAAACTGGAGGATATATGGGGAAAAATCAAAGGATATATAAGGAGAACGGACAAGTTATCTCTTTTAATCAATTAGCGGACTTCTTTTATAAAAAAGGGATGAGAGCTTACAAAGGACAAAAATTGCAAGATGCAATTAAATATTTTCGAAGAGCGGCACAAAGTGAGAAGGAGCCGTTTATTTTATGTCAATTAGCATCAGTATTATCTGAGGCTGGTGAATATCAAGAATCGAATCAAATCTTCTTAAAGTTAGTTAGATCTAATCCAGAACTTGAACAGTGCTATTATTTTATTGCAAATAATTATGCATATATGGGGTTATTTCAACAGGCGAAGAAATATGCAGATCGTTATTTAGAAGTTGCAAAAGAGAAGGAATTCGTAGAAGATACATTAGAACTTCTTGAGATTATGGAAGAAGAAGCAATGGGTGCGGAAGAGATTGAAGATGAAGATGATTTAATTGTTATGCAGGAAGAAGCGAATCGCTATATTCGTAATGGACAATTGGAAGAAGCAATTGCTACATTAGAAATTGTTACGAAAGATTATCCGGAATTTTGGTCAGGTCATAATAATTTAGCCATTGCACATTTTCAATCTGGTAATGTAGACAAAGCACTGAAGTTAACAGAAATGATTTTAGAGAAAAACCCTGGTAATATACATGCGCTTTGTAATACGCTTATTTTTCTATATTCAATTGGAGAGCATAAACAAGTAGAGGCATTAGCGGGACAGCTAGTTTCGGTATATCCGATTTCATTTGAACATCGTTTGAAACTGGGAACTACACTCGCAACAATTGGTTATTTCGAGCATGCATATAAGTGGTTCAAACTATTAAAGCGTCAAGGATATGAGGGAGACGTTAGTTTTTATTATTGGTTTGCATATTCTGCGTATATGGTGAAAGACCAGCAACTAGCTGAAAAAATGTGGCAATATGTCGTGGAATTACATCCTGATAAAAAGGGAAAAGAACCGTGGAATGCGCTGAATTTAGCAGATGAAGGGCAAAATGTGTTATTTGAAGAATTACGAAAATCATTTCAGCAAAGTGCGACGCTAGAAGAACAAATGCTAGCTTTATATTTAATGAATGAATTGTCAACGCCGGAGAAGGTTGGATTCTTCTTTGATATAACGCAAGCGAAGAACGGTGTTCCCATCGTATCGCAACTTGCAAAGTACTTCTTTTTACTTAATAGTCATAAGAGTATTCCAGCTGATTTACAGCAATTTGAGCAGTGCGCGAGAATTGCGGATGCATTATACAATTATACGAAAAAAGATGATGAATTAATCGAAGAGTGTTTACACTTTTGGTTTTGTACGTTCATACGTTTATATACATCTGGAGACATATTTACAAATGTGTACGGCTGGTCAGCTGCGATTGAATACATTGTACGCGGCGAACAAGGAAATAAAATGACACAGTCGGAGCTTGGAGATGTATATAATGTATCTGTAGCGACTGTCCGAAAGTATGTGCAAGCTGTTAAGCGTACGCACACATAAGATAAGCAAATCATTGGGAAAAAAATGATGCTAACAGTATAATGAGGGTAACTTAATTGTGTAGGAATGGATAGGAGTGAATAGTGTGTCAGAAGAAAAAATTTATGATGTCGTTATTATTGGTGCAGGACCAGCTGGTATGACAGCTGCAGTATATACATCTCGTGCAAATTTAAGCACATTAATGCTTGAGCGAGGTATTCCAGGTGGCCAAATGGCAAACACGGAAGATGTAGAAAACTACCCAGGTTATGAGTCTATTTTAGGACCAGATTTATCAAATAAAATGTTTGAGCATGCGAAGAAATTTGGTGCTGAATATGCATACGGTGATGTGAAAAAAGTCATCGATGGTAAAGAATACAAAACAATTATTGCTGGTAAAAAAGAATATAAAGCACGTGCAATTATCGTTGCAAGCGGTGCAGAGTATAAAAAAATTGGTGTACCGGGTGAAACAGAACTTGGCGGCCGCGGTGTATCATATTGTGCAGTATGTGACGGAGCATTCTTTAAAGGAAAAGAGCTTATCGTAATTGGTGGCGGAGATTCTGCTGTTGAAGAGGGTGTGTTCTTAACACGCTTCGCATCAAAAGTAACGATCGTTCACCGTCGTGACACGCTTCGTGCACAGAAAATTTTACAAGACCGTGCTTTCCAAAACGAAAAAGTAGATTTCATTTGGAATCACACTATAAAAGAAATCAACGAAGCAAGTGGTAAAGTAGGAAGTGTAACACTTGTGGACGTAAATAGTGGAGAAGAGAAAGAAGTCAAAACTGACGGCGTATTTGTATACATCGGTATGTTACCTTTATCAAAACCATTTGTTGAACTAGGTATTACAAATGAAAATGGTTACCTTGAAACGAACGAGCGTATGGAAACGAAAATCCCTGGTATTTTCGCAGCTGGTGATGTTCGTGAAAAAATGCTTCGTCAAATTGTAACTGCAACAGGTGACGGTAGTATTGCAGCGCAAAGTGCACAACATTACGTAGAAGAATTATTAGAGGAATTAAAAACTGTATCAGAAAAATAAGGGATAATATACCTTGTGAGAAGAAAGCTACCGACAGGAGCTTTCTTCTTTTTTTGTGTGAAAATGTCAAAGTTTTGTCAAAAAATATAAGGATTATAAGCTTTCTTATTGATATACTGGACTTTACGGAAAAAATCACTATAAGAAATGAGGAATTTATTCAGTATGGAATGGCGTAATATATATCGTGGATTTTGTATGGGCGTTAGTGATTTAATTCCTGGTGTGAGCGGCGGTACAATCGCTGTTGTGTTAGGGATTTATGAACAATTGCTTGCGGCAATTAGTGGATTCTTTAGTCGTGAATGGAAAAAACATTTAGGATTTTTAATTCCCCTTGCAGCTGGTGTGGCAGCGGCATTTTTAACGTTAAGTCACGTTATTAAATATTTACTTGCAAATCATTATGAACCGACTCAATTTTTCTTCCTCGGTTTAATTATTAGTATATTACCGATGTTAATGAGGGAAGCTGATGCAAAGTCGTCGTTTAAAGGTAAGCACATCGTTTTATTAATAGTTGCAGCAATTCTTGTTGCGATTACAGCTTTCTTTAAACCAGATAAGGCAGCAGATCCAATTACGACTTTAACAATTTTAAATGCAATTGGTTTATTTTTCGCAGGATGGATGGCTAGTATGGCAATGCTGCTTCCTGGGATTAGTGGATCGTTTATTTTATTAATTATTGGTGTGTATCCAACAGCAATTAACGCTTTAACTACACTTAACTTACCTTTAATCGTGGTTATCGGTGCTGGTGTTATGGTTGGATTTGTTGTAAGTAGTAAAGGCATTAGTTTTTTATTAGATCGTTATAAAAGTATGACATTTGCGGCAATTATTGGACTTGTAATCGGTTCGATTGTAATTGTATTCCCTGGGATTCCGACTGGTGGATTTTCAATTATAAGTTCAATCATTACCTTTATTTTAGGATTTGCGATTGTTACTTATTTCGGTAAGAAATAAGTACTTTAATCCCCTTGGCGATAAAAAGCGTTAAGGGGATTTTTCATGCTATTCATTAAAAGTCTAAGCATTTACATTGCTTGTTATAGAAAGCTTTTTTAAAATTGCTGAGTAGCATATGCTTAGCGAAAGAGGACTGGCTCCTTCGTTGTAGCAAACTGTTTTTGATAGTATAATGAAAGAAGTATGCAGTGAGGAATTTTACTGCAAGTAGCTGAGGTGAAGAAACATGCAAAGAGTGACAAACTGTGTGTTAATTAGAGATAATGAAGTACTCTTACTCCAAAAACCTCGCCGGAATTGGTGGGTTGCACCAGGCGGGAAAATGGAGCGTGGTGAGACTGTAAGAGATTCCGTTGTTCGCGAATATCGCGAAGAAACAGGTATTTATTTGAAAAACCCAGCGTTAAAGGGGGTCTTCACCTTTGTCATCCAAGAAGGTGATAAAGTTGTTTCTGAATGGATGATGTTCTCCTTTTTAGCGACAGATTTTGCAGGAGAAAACAAACTAGAGAGCGAAGAAGGCATCATTGGTTGGCATACATTTGATAAAATTGATGATTTAGCAATGGCGCCAGGAGATTATCACATTATTGATTATTTAATTAAAGGAAATGGCATAATCTACGGTACATTTGTATATACCCCAGATTTTGAGTTGCTTTCATATCGATTAGATCCGAGTTAAACCGTCAAGGAGAGGATACGATGACAGAGAATAATGATATAAAAATGGTAATTATTACAGGGATGTCTGGAGCTGGAAAAACAGTAGCTTTACAAAGTTTTGAAGATTTAGGATATTTTTGTGTAGATAATTTACCACCGATGTTATTGCCAAAGTTTATTGAGCTTATGGCGGATTCAAAAGGGAAAATGAATAAAGTGGCACTTGGTATTGATTTACGTGGCCGAGAGTTTTTCGAACATTTATGGGGAGCACTTGATGATTTATCAGAACGTACATGGATTATTCCTCATATTTTATTTTTAGATGCGAAAGATAGTACGCTTGTAACTCGTTATAAAGAAACGAGACGTTCGCATCCACTTGCACCAACTGGTTTGCCGTTAAAGGGAATCGAAGCAGAGCGCAATTTATTAACAGATATGAAGGCACGAGCGAATATTGTGCTTGATACATCGGATTTAAAACCGAAAGAATTACGTGAAAAAATTGTTCACTTGTTCTCAACAGAAACTGAGCAAGCATTTCGTGTAAATGTTATGTCATTTGGATTTAAGTACGGTATTCCAATTGATGCAGATTTAGTATTTGATGTTCGTTTTTTACCAAATCCATATTACATTCCACACATGAAGCCATTAACAGGACTAGATGAAGAAGTTTCTTCGTATGTACTGAAATTTAATGAGACACATAAGTTTTTAGAGAAGTTGACGGATCTGATTACTTTCATGCTGCCTCATTATAAAAGAGAAGGCAAAAGTCAACTTGTAATTGCAATTGGATGTACAGGTGGACAGCATCGTTCTGTTACGCTTACAGAATACCTTGGGAAACATTTGAAACCAGAGTATAGTGTTCATGTATCTCATCGTGATGTGGAGAAGAGAAAGGGCCATTAAGGGATGAAAAAAGAGAGAAAACCTAAAATTGTCATCATGGGAGGCGGAACTGGACTCTCTGTTTTATTAAGAGGATTAAAGCAATATCCTGTTGATATTACAGCAGTTGTTACAATCGCTGATGATGGTGGTAGTTCGGGTAGATTACGTGATGAGCTAGAAATTCCACCTCCAGGTGACATCCGTAACGTACTTGTTGCGTTATCGGATGTAGAGCCACTGGTGGAAGCTTTATTTCAGCACCGTTTCACAACAGGAGACGGACTGAAAGGTCATGCGTTAGGAAATCTATTATTGGCAGGTATGACCTCGATTACAGGAGACTTTTTCCATGCAATTACGGAAACAAGTAAAGTATTAAATGTCAGAGGACGTGTATTACCAGCAGCGAATCAAAGTGCGGTACTTCATGCGGAACTTGAAGATGGAGAAATTGTAACAGGTGAATCAAAGATTCCTTATTACGGAAAGAAGATTAATCGCGTCTTTTTAACTCCAGAAGATGTAGAGCCATTGCATGAAACGTTGGCTGAGATTAAACGAGCTGATTTACTTGTTTTCGGCCCAGGAAGTTTGTATACGAGTATATTACCCAATTTAGTTGTTAACAAAATTGGAGACGCAGTTCTTGCTGCAAAGGCGAAGAAGGTATATGTATGTAACGTTATGACACAAGCGGGTGAAACGATGGGATATACTGCTTTTGATCATGTGCAGGCGTTACACGATCATTTAGGGCAACCATTTATCAATACTGCAATTGTAAATAACCGTGAGATTCCTTGTGAATTACGTAAGTTATATGATGAAGAAATGTCTACACCAGTTGTAGTGGATGAAGAACGTTTTGTTGAAAATAATATTGATGTTATTCAAGAGGGATTAGCGAAGTATGATGATCATGTTGTAAGGCATGATACGTTAAAGTTAGCTTCCATTTTATATTCATTGTTATAAATATGCGTTGCCTCGTTTGAGGTAGCGCTCCTCATTCATATAGGACAAGAATTTTGTTTCATAATAATCGTATAAGGAGGTGTTGACTGTGTCATTTGCATCAGAAACAAAGAAAGAGTTGACGAATCTTGAGATGAAGGAATGCTGTGAGAAAGCAGAATTATCAGCGTTACTTCGAATGAACGGGTCGCTTTCTTTTTCAAACCGTCGTCTATCTATCGATATTCAAACGGAAAATGCGGCAATTGCAAGAAGGATTTATACGCTTTTGAAAAAAGGATATGACGTGACGGTAGAATTACTTGTTCGTAAAAAAATGCGATTGAAGAAAAATAATGTATATATTGTGCGGCTTGTTGAGAAGTCTCGCGAAATATTAGCTGATCTTCATATTGTTCGAGATGACTTTTCATTTATTCGAAATATATCACAAGAATTAATTGAGAAGAAGTGTTGTAAACGATCGTATTTACGCGGAGCATTTTTAGCAGGTGGTTCAGTAAATAACCCAGAAACATCATCTTATCATTTAGAAATCTTTTCGTTATATAAGGAACATAATGATGCTATATGTGAACTGATGAACGGATTTGATTTAAATAGTAAGACGCTGGAGAGAAGAAAAGGGTACATTACGTATTTGAAAGAAGCAGAAAAAATTACAGAGTTTTTAAATATTATAGGTGCTCATAATGCACTTTTAAGATTTGAAGATATTCGAATCGTACGTGATATGCGTAATTCTGTAAATCGTTTAGTGAACTGCGAAACAGCTAATTTAAATAAAACAATTGGTGCAGCACTAAGGCAGATTGAAAATATTCGTTACATTGATGAGACAGTTGGTCTTGATATATTGCCGGATAAACTACAAGAGATTGCACAATTACGAAGAGATTATCAAGATGTAACATTGAAAGAGTTAGGTGAGATGGTATCCGGGGGGAAGATTAGTAAGTCGGGTATTAATCATCGTTTGCGTAAAATCGATGAAATTGCAGAGAAATTACGCGCGGGGGAAACGGTAGCAAAAAAATAAGAGGTTAAAGGGGAAATGGAGCTGTGGTTCAAAAACGAGTTCAGGTTTCATTAAAAAACGGTTTACAAGCACGTCCGGCTGCGTTGTTTGTACAAGAGGCAAATCGCTTTCATGCAGATATCTTCATCGAGAAAGATGGAAAGACAGTAAATGCAAAGAGCATAATGGGGATTATGAGCTTAGCAATTGGAACTGGGAGCATGATAACAATTACAACAGAAGGTTCAGATGCAGAAGAGGCTTTAGAAGCATTAGCTGCATATGTACAATAAAAAGCTATCGCGTATATGCGATAGCTTTTTTGTTGTCTGTGCGAATTAGCGAGGAGGGGTATTTAAGGGGTACGTGCTTGTCGAGAATTGTCGGTAAGTCGATAAGTTATGTCGAAACGTCGATATATTAAAATAATCGCCGATATAATCGGAGTTGCGTTCGATATATTTGAAAAATCGCTGATATATTTAGAGAGATACTGGATGGGGTATGTGAGCGGGGAACAATATATAAAAGAAGCGCCCAATTATAGGGCGCTTCCACTTTTAGTTGTATCCAGCTCCAGCGACCTGCGATTCTAAACGAGCCGCTTTCGCTTTTAGTTATTAACGATTTGTAAAGATTTTATCGATTAAACCGTATTCTAAAGCTTTTTCTGCTGTCATGAAGTTGTCGCGGTCTGTGTCGCGTTGTAGTACTTCAAGTGGTTGACCAGTGCGGTCAGCAAGAATTTGGTTTAGTTTTTCACGTAAGAATAGGATACGTTTTGCAGCGATTTCGATTTCAGTCGCTTGACCTTGTGCTCCGCCAAGTGGTTGGTGAATCATTACTTCACTGTTTGGAAGTGCATAACGTTTTCCTTTTTCACCTGCTGCAAGTAAGAATGCACCCATAGATGCTGCCATACCGATACAGATTGTTGATACTTGTGGTTTAATAAACTGCATTGTATCATAGATTGCCATACCTGCTGTGATAGAACCACCAGGGCTGTTGATGTAGATGTGAATATCTTTTTCTGGATCTTGAGATTCCAAGAATAAAAGCTGGGAAACGATTGAGTTAGCTACGTTGTCATCAATTGCACTACCAAGCATAATGATGCGGTCTTTTAATAGTCGAGAGTAAATATCGTAAGCGCGTTCTCCACGATTTGTTTGTTCAATTACTGTAGGAATTAAATTCATCTGTTATTTCCTCCTTATAAAGCTTTCTTAGTCTTATAATACAATTATGGTCAATAAAGGTCAAACGAAACCACTTTAAATCAAAAAAATATGTAGTTGTACCATGAAATATTCGCTATGTTTTCGAAATTCCCTGCTTATGTATCTTCAACATCATAACCGAATTACATAAATTTAAACGTTATGAAAACTGGAGAAAAAAGAAAAGAACGCCTTTTAACTGAAGCGTTCTTTCGATAATTAGTCTTTTAAAAGATAGGTTACTTTATTTAAAATCTTTTCGATTTGTTTCGCGTTTTTACTATACATTTCGCTTGCTGATTTCGACTTTGTTTCTAGGGAAAATAGTTCAAGATCAGCATGACATTTTTTTAAAGATGCTAATAATAAAGGTTTATTTTGAGGAGAAGGCATTTGGAGTTTGTCATTGTAAATGTCGATAGTAAGTTGTCCGTATGAATCCACTTGACCGAGGAAGACATTTTCAATAACAACACCGAGTTTTTCTAATTCTGAATGTAGCCAAGCGCGGTTATGTCCGCTTGCTGAAAGAGGTTCATCTAGTACATTTCCATCCATAATAACAGTTTGTGGTTCTTTCTCGTTTGGTACTTTTAAACCGATATCTTTTGCTGTAAGTGGCTGGGAATCTTTCTTTAATAATACATTTAATTCTCCGCTCGGTTCTAAGACAGCAAATTCGACTTCAGCTACGCTGAACGCACTTTTTCCACGGAGAAGTTCCAGTAATTCGTCACTCGTATATTTTTCTTTCTTTAAGTTATCTTCGAGTATCTTTCCGTCTTTTATTAATACGGTAGATTTCCCTTCAAAGAAGTCCCGAGCTGTTTTGTTCTTTAAAGAGAGGATTCCTGTTAAAAAAGGTACCACAGCGAAAATGAGTATCGCAAAGACGCCGTGAAAAAATTTTGAATCGAGCCCTGTAGATACTTGGGCAGCGATGTCACCAATCGTCATTCCGGCTATGTATTCAAAAAAGGAAAGCTGAGAGATTTGTCTTTTCCCTAACCATTTCGTAATAGCGAATAAAATAATTAATATGAATACAGAGCGAAGAATGACAAGTGTCCATTCCGGCAGGTGAGACATAGTCGTTTCCTCCAGTCTACTTAAAACCCTTTATATTGAGGTTCTTCACGTTCTAATACTGAAATTCTATCCTTTAAATCAGCGATGACGCTGTCCATTTCTAACATACATTCATGAAATACGCGTTTTGATTCTTCGTCTTGTGAATTTAATGAAAGGGAGCTTAAACTTGCTTGAGCGCCCCTTACACTAGCAAGGCAAGTTTTTACGCTAGCGATAACAGTCATATAAACACCTCTTATCCTTTCGGTTTGAATAACAATGCTCCAATGAAGCCGAAAATAATAGCCGCTGATACACCGGCGCTCGTTACTTTAAACATGCCGGTAATAACGCCAACGATGCCATGTTTTGCAGCTTCTTCCATTGCGCCATGAACGAGGGCATTACCAAAGCTTGTAATAGGTACAGTTGCCCCGGCTCCAGCGAAATCAATTAATGGCTCATACAAATTAAATCCATCTAATATAGCTCCAGCAACAACGAGTGTTGCCATTGTATGAGCAGGTGTTAGTTTGCCGACATCAAACATAAGTTGGCCGATTACACATATAAGTCCGCCAATGACGAAAGCCCAGAAAAAAATCATTGCGTTGCACCTCCAAATTCAATCGAAACGGCGTGAGCGATACACGGAATTGTTTCTTCTTGTTGGAATGTAAGTGGAGATAGTAAAGCGCCTGTCGCAACGACAAGTATTTTTTTGAACTCTCCTCTTTTCATTCGGTTTAATAAATGACCGTATACGACTGTTGCGGAACATCCAGGTCCGCTAGCACCAGCTATGACAGGTTGTCCTTCTCTATAAATGATAATTCCGCAATCTTGAAATTGTTCGCTCGTTACTTTCGTTCCGTGTTTATGTAGTAAGTCATAAGCAATTTCGCGTCCTACATGTCCGAGATCACCTGTTACGATTAAATCGTAGTAAGAGGCATCAATTTGACGTTCACGTAAATGGGCTTCAATTGTATCAACTGCAGCTGGAGCCATTGCGCCTCCCATATTAAACGGATCCGTTAATCCCATATCAACCACTCGGCCGATTGTTGCAGAGGTTACTCTTGGACCGTGTCCAGTATCGCTTAAAATAGCGGCTCCTGCTCCGGTTACTGTCCACTGTGCAGTAGGCGGCTTTTGTCCACCGTATTCGGTAGGGTAGCGGAACTGTTTTTCTACAGCTGTATTATGGCTTGAAGCTCCAGTTAATAAATATTTTGCACCTTTTGCATTTACGATACTTGCCCCAAGTGCTAAACCTTCCATAGAAGTAGAGCAAGCCCCGAATAATCCGAGATAAGGAGTCCCAAGTGTGCGGCAAGCAAAGCTTGTTGGAGTAATTTGATTAATTAAATCTCCTGCGAGTACGAATTGAATATCATCTTTACGAAGCTCTGCTTTTTCAGTAGCGCGACTACAAGCTTCTTCGAATAAAATCTTATGTGCTTTTTCATAGGAATCTTGTCCGAGCCATAAATCTTCATGAAGGATATCGAAGTCTTCTGGGATGTTCCCCTTTGCTTCAAATGGTCCACCGACAACCCCTGTTGAAATAATGACTGGTTTGTTTTCAAATACCCACGTTCGGTGTCCTTGTAACATTTATAGCCCTCCCCATTGAACGAGAATAGTTTTAATAAGTGCGATGACGAAAGCGGAAAATACACCAAATAAAATAACAGAACCAGCTAGTTTAAACATATTACCGCCGACACCAAGTACAAAACCTTCCGTTCGGTGTTCAATACACGCGGAGATAACAGAGTTACCAAATCCAGTGACAGGTACAGCTGTTCCAGCACCTGCAAACTGACCGAGACGATCGTATACACCGAATCCGGTTAGCAACATTGAGATAAAAATGAGAGTTGCGACTGTTGGATTTCCTGCTGAGCGTTCGGTAAAATCGAAATACGTAATATAAAAAGTTGATATCAGTTGCCCGATTAGGCAGATAAAACCACCAACGAAAAAGGCCTTTAAACAATTTTTTAGAACAGGGCGTTTCGGTTCGCGTTCTTGCTCAAATTTTTTGTATTCCTGTTGTACAGGGGTTAAGTTTTTATCTTTACTTGACATTGCAATCCTTCCTTTTCTATTCGAAAGCGTTAAGTGTTAGATTCCATTTCTGATCCGATTAGCTTTAACTGTTTTTTGATCTCATCTTTAGATACTTCTTTTTTCTTAATTTTGTTTGCAAGCTTTTCGAGTAACATAAAGATTTTTTTATCTGTACTAACACGAACATCGAAAGTAGGATATTCATCACTTAGTTGCTTTTGAAGTTTCTTGCGCAAAGGTTTTAATCCAAACCTTTCATGATGCTCAGGTATAACCGCTATGTAGAGATCTAAATTTGAATTCACTGCTGCGCTTTTTATAATTTCATCCATAGCGAGGGCCTTTTTCTTAGCTCCTTGCGATATAGATTGATTAAAGGATTCTGTACTCATCTTTGTTAATTTTGGACCCTTTTCTTTTTCTGTTCGTTTTGTTTCTTCTTTCCTTACCTTTTTATCTAATGGGCTATGATCACAACCGGTAAAAGAACTAAATAGAAGTATAAATAACGCGGTTATAAGTCCAATCTTTCGCATAATCATCATTCCATTTCTATTGCAATATGTAATGTGATAGAAAAAGGATGACTGCATATCATCCTTTTTCTATTTCACAGCAAGACTGATTCGTTATTGCTGTGAGTATTGTGGTTCTTCTTGTTGGACTTCTTCAACACGTGGGTTTAAAGAATCGATAATCGTTTGTGTTTGCTGCGCAGCTGTTTGGAAAAGTTGCTTAGCTTGTTGGTTATCCGTATCAAGAGCGAATCCCTCTAAGCTAGCTTGTGCACTTTTTAATCCAGAAACAGTCTGCTTTAATTTTGTAATTACAGTCATTGAATGAAGCCCCCTTTGGAATATCAATTCAAAGATTATAATTTGTGAGTTGGGGAGAATTTATGATTGGAAAATTTAGGGGTGGAATGGATTTTATATGCTTTTAGCTAAGATGCATAAGGTATTACGGGGATATTTTTATTGATTTAGATGGATTTTATTGCTATTATTATGAGAAGAAAATGAAGTGTTTTCTATAATCATGCGCCCATAGCTCAGTCGGATAGAGCGGTGGTTTCCGGTACCACGTCTGCCGGGGGTTCGAATCCCTCTGGGCGCGTCAAAAAGTCCTAACTTACGTTTTGTAGGTTAGGACTTTTTTTATTTACCTCTTGTTATATCTAGTAATAAGATTTACTATTAGTACTTGATAATAATTTTTAATTTTATTATTTTCTTTCAATATTATTCAAATTTCGGTTGTAAGTTGTAAATCTCATTAATACATATAAATTAATAATATTTTGGAATGGGTGTCTGCGTGAGGATTCTCCTTTTACCAAACTTATTGTACAATAGAAACAAGGGGGAGATTAGTTTGAAGGCAAGTCTTTTACAAGAACAAAGCTTACGTTTGGCAATGACACAAGAGTTAAGGCAAGCGATTACAATGCTCCAGTATAATGTACAAGAATTATCGGAGTTTTTGTATGAGCAATCGTTAGAGAATCCCCTTATTGAGTTAGGTGGTTTTGAGAGGGAGAAGAAAAAGAGCTCTAACAACAGTAAAAGTACCAGCAAACAAGTCGAGAATCAGATGGAGATCTACAGTGTGGATTCTACAACGATTCAGCAACATTTATTAAATCAAATACAGTATTATAAAATAGATGAAGAAGAGCGAAAAGTAGCTTCTTTCATTATTATGAACATGGATGGAAATGGATATTTACAAGAAACGAATGAAGAGTTAGCAGAGCTCCTTTCTGCACATATTCATGTAGTCGACCGTTCTGTAGAGCTTGTCCAATCACTGGAGCCAGCAGGGGTAGGGGCGCGTAATATTCAGGAATGTTTAACCTTACAATTGAAGCGCTTACAAAGACGTAATGGATTAGCAGAAGAGGTTGTAGAAGATCATTTCGCTTATTTTGTGAAGAAAGATTGGCGAAAGCTCGTTCAAGTGTTGAAGTGTAGTAATGAGGAATTGCAGATTGCGGTAAATTGTATAACGTCATTACAACCAAAACCAGGTCTTGCGTTTTCTTCAGATAAACCACTTTACATTGTACCTGATATGGCGGTGAAAAAAGATGGCGATCGCCTCGTTTTACAAATGAATGAGAGAAATATGCCGAGAATTGAAATTCATTCTGAATATAGTGCGCTTCTTAATAATAGTGAAAGTGAAGTAGCATCTTACGTATCAGAAAAGTATCAGCATGTGCAGTGGATTATGCGCAGTTTGAAGCAGAGAAAACAGACATTGCTGCAAGTAATGACTATTATTATGGAAAAACAACGTGATTTCTTCTGGAAAGGTCCAGAGTATTTAAGACCTCTCGCTTTAAAAGAGGTAGCGGAAGAGTTAAGTGTGCATGAATCGACAATTAGTCGTGCGACGCGAAATAAATATGTGCAAACACCACACGGTTTATTTGAGATGAAATCGTTCTTTAGCAATGCCGTTTCGACGACTGAAGATGAAGCAGTTTCTACAAAACGTGTAAAACAATTTATTCAAACGCTAATTGGGGCAGAGGATAAGAAAAAGCCACTTTCAGATCAAAAGATTTCAAAATTATTAGAAGAAGAGCATGAAATTGTTATTTCTCGAAGAACAGTGGCGAAGTATAGAGAACAAATGCATATCCCAGCTTCGTCATTACGAAAAACGATCGGATAGGTGAAGAAGATGAAAGTTGTACTGTATACTAAAAAAGATTGTGGCCTTTGCGTGAAGGCGAAACAAGTTTTACAGGAAGTACAATGTGAATATTCTTTTCAAATCGAGGAAATAGATATATATGAAGATAATGACCTTTTAGAAAAATATCACTTAATGATTCCGGTTGTAGAAATGGACGGAAAACAAGTAGAATATGGTAACATTCACAAAGGTGTCATAATAAACTATATAAAGAATGCAGTTAAGAGTTGAATAAGTTTCTATCTCCTGTTACAATAATACACGTAGCAGGGATTATTTTTTTAACCTATGTGGGACACAAAATGTCACTACGGGACGTAAAGTGACCACGAGGGAAAATGAACCGATGTAGTGAGGAGAAAAGATATGCGCTCATGGATTCAGAACACAAAAAAATTATTACCTGATCTGCTACCTGTTATGCAAACGAGAATGCAAATTCTTCAATACATTAGGCTCATGCAGCCGATTGGAAGAAGAAACTTATCAGCAAGTCTCGGTATGACAGAACGAGTATTGCGAAGTGAAGTTCAAGTTTTGAAAGAACAAAACTTAGTTCACGTCGCTTCTTCTGGAATGACTTTGACAGAAGAAGGAACAGCTTTAGTTCTTGCTTTGGAAGACTTTATGAAAGAAATTTCCGGGTTAAAGGTTTTAGAAAAGCAACTTAAGGAAACATTAGACTTGGATGAAGTTTTCGTTGTCCCTGGTGATAGTGATGAATCACCTTGGGTCAAACTGGAGATGGGCCGTGCTTGTGTGACTTGTATAAAAGACCGTCTGACAGCGAATAATATCGTTGCTGTGGCTGGAGGAACTACGCTAGCTGCTGCTGCGGACATGATGCAACTTGATTGCAAAGATTTACATATGCTGTTTGTCCCAGCACGTGGTGGAATTGGAGAAGGTGTTGAATTAGAAGCCAATACCATTTGTGCCAAGATGGCGCAAAATACGATGAGTAATTATCGCTTATTGTATGTTCCAGACCATGTTAGTAGCGAAGCATATGCGTCTATTGTGACAGAGCCTTCCGTGAAAGAAGTTCTTGAGTTGATTCGATCTTCCAATATCGTCATTCATGGAATAGGTGATGCGTTAACAATGGCACGTCGCAGAAGTACTTCAGAAGCAGATTGGTTAAAGATTCAGGCAAGCGAAGCAGTTGGCGAAGCTTTCGGTTACTACTTTAATGAAGAAGGAAATGTTGTTCATAAAGTAAGAACGGTTGGTATGCAACTAGAGGACTTACAAAATGTATCTCACGTTGTTGCAGTCGCTGGAGGTTCTTCAAAGGCAAAAGCAATACAGGCTGTAATTAAACAAGGGCACACTTCAATTCTAATTACAGATGAAGGTGCAGCAAAACAGTTAACAAAGGGTTTTACCCTTTAATATAATCCCCCAAGGAGGA
The DNA here is from genome assembly GCF_041360755.1 of Bacillus sp. RCC_6_1. Lineage (NCBI taxonomy): Bacteria > Bacillati > Bacillota > Bacilli > Caryophanales > Bacillaceae > Bacillus > Bacillus sp. RCC_6_1. The sequence goes on along the minus strand of NZ_JBFUPV010000003.1, from coordinate 204,485 downwards.
AATTCAAATGACTAAAATTGGTATTAATGGATTTGGACGTATCGGACGTAACGTATTCCGCGCAGCTCTTAACAACTCTGAGGTAGAAGTAGTAGCAATCAACGACTTAACAGATGCTAAAACATTAGCTCACCTTTTAAAATATGACACAGTTCACGGAACTTTAAATGCAGAAGTATCTGCTAACGAAAACAGCATCGTTGTTAACGGTAAAGAAATTAAAGTTATCGCTGAGCGTGACCCAGCTCAATTACCATGGAGCGACTACGGAGTAGAAGTAGTAGTAGAATCTACTGGCCGTTTCACTAAAAAATCAGATGCTGAGAAACACTTAGGTGGATCAGTTAAGAAAGTTATCATCTCAGCTCCAGCTTCTGACGAAGATATCACTGTAGTTATGGGTGTTAACCACGAACAATACGATGCAGCTAACCACAACGTAGTATCTAACGCTTCTTGTACTACAAACTGTCTAGCTCCATTCGCTAAAGTATTAAACGAAAAATTCGGCGTAAAACGCGGAATGATGACAACAATTCACTCTTACACTAACGACCAACAAATCTTAGACTTACCACACAAAGATTTACGTCGTGCTCGTGCAGCAGCTGAAAACATGATCCCAACATCTACTGGTGCAGCTAAAGCTGTAGCATTAGTATTACCAGAACTTAAAGGTAAATTAAACGGTGGCGCTGTACGTGTTCCAACTGCTAACGTTTCTCTAGTTGACTTAGTTGTTGAACTTGACAAAGAAGTAACAGTTGAAGAAGTAAATGCAGCATTCAAAGCAGCAGCTGAAGGCGAATTAAAAGGTATCCTTGGATACAGCGAAGAGCCATTAGTATCTATCGACTATAACGGATGTACAGCTTCTTCTACAATCGATGCATTATCTACAATGGTAATGGAAGGTAACATGGTTAAAGTACTTTCTTGGTACGATAACGAAACTGGTTACTCTAACCGCGTAGTAGACCTAGCAGCTTACATGACTTCAAAAGGTCTTTAATTCTTAATTATATAAGTTATCAATGACAAAACGAGGGAGAGGGTTTGTTCCCTCTCTCTCTTCTTTCGTTTTAAAAGCAAATGTGTTAAGCTTTTGAGTGGGTTTTGTCAATCCTAACTAGTAGTCGGAGGGAAATCCAATGAACAAAAAATCAATTCGTGACGTAGATTTAAAAGGTAAGCGTGTATTTTGCCGCGTTGATTTCAACGTACCTATGAAAGAAGGCAAAATTACAGATGAAACTCGTATCCGTGCAGCTCTTCCTACAATTCAATATTTAGTAGAGCAAGGTGCGAAAGTTATTTTAGCAAGTCACTTAGGCCGTCCAAAAGGTCAAGTAGTAGAAGAAATGCGTTTAACTCCAGTAGCAGCACGTTTAGGCGAGCTTCTTGGTAAAGACGTTAAAAAAGCGGACGAAGCATTCGGACCAGTTGCACAAGAAATGGTTGCAGCAATGAACGAAGGCGACGTATTAGTTCTTGAAAACGTACGTTTCTATGCGGGCGAAGAAAAGAACGATGCAGAACTTGCGAAAGAATTTGCAGCACTTGCTGACATCTTCGTAAACGATGCATTCGGTGCAGCTCACCGTGCTCACGCTTCTACAGCAGGTATCGCAGACTACCTACCAGCAGTATCTGGTCTATTAATGGAAAAAGAGTTAGATGTACTTGGTAAAGCACTTTCTAACCCAGAACGTCCATTTACAGCTATCATCGGTGGTGCAAAAGTAAAAGATAAAATCGGTGTAATTCGTCATCTATTAGACAAAGTAGATAACTTAATCATCGGTGGTGGACTTGCTTACACATTCGTTAAAGCTTTAGGTCATGAAATTGGTCTATCTCTATGTGAAGACGACAAGATCGAACTAGCTAAAGAATTTATGCAACTTGCAAAAGAAAAAGGCGTAAACTTCTACATGCCAGTTGATGTTGTAATCACTGAGGAATTCTCTGAAACTGCAACAACTAAAATCGTTGGTATCGACTCTATCCCTTCTAACTGGGAAGGCGTGGACATCGGTCCTAAAACACGTGAAATTTATGCAGATGTAATTAAAAATTCTAAGCTTGTTGTATGGAATGGACCAATGGGTGTATTCGAAATGACTCCATTCGCAGAAGGTACAAAAGCAGTAGGACAAGCATTAGCAGATGCAGAAGATACATACTCTGTTATCGGCGGTGGTGACTCTGCAGCAGCTGTTGAAAAATTCGGTATGGCTGATAAAATGAGCCACATTTCTACTGGCGGCGGTGCGTCATTAGAATTCATGGAAGGTAAAGAGCTTCCAGGTGTAGTTTGTCTTAACGACAAATAAGTAGCAGCCAAAGAAAAAGGACGGTGCAAAGCATGCGTAAACCAATTATCGCAGGTAACTGGAAAATGAATAAAACTCTATCTGAAGCAGTTAGCTTCGTAGAGGAAGTTAAAGGTCAAATCCCAGCAGCTTCAGCTGTTGATGCAGTAGTTTGCTCTCCAGCTCTATTCTTAGAGCGCCTTGTAGCAGCAACTGAAGGAACTGACTTACAAGTAGGTGCACAAAACATGCACTTCGAAAAAAATGGTGCATTCACTGGCGAAATTAGCCCAGTAGCACTTAGCGACTTAAAAGTTGGCTATGTAGTACTTGGCCACTCTGAGCGTCGTGAAATGTTTGCTGAAACAGATGAGTCAGTAAACAAAAAGACTATCGCAGCATTTGAACATGGTTTAACACCAATCGTATGTTGTGGTGAGACTTTAGAAGAGCGCGAAAGCGGAAAAACATTTGATCTAGTAGCAGGTCAAGTGACAAAAGCACTTGCAGGTTTAACAGAAGAGCAAGTTAAAGCAACTGTTATCGCTTATGAGCCAATCTGGGCTATCGGTACAGGTAAATCTTCTTCTTCTGCAGATGCAAACGAAGTATGTGCGCACATCCGTAAAGTTGTTGCAGAAGCTGTTTCTCCAGAAGCTGCAGAAGCTGTTCGTATCCAATACGGCGGTAGCGTAAAACCAGAAAACATTAAAGAGTATATGGCACAATCTGACATCGACGGCGCTTTAGTTGGCGGTGCTAGCTTAGAGCCTGCTTCGTTCTTAGGTCTTCTGGGGGCGGTAAAATGAGAAAGCCAACAGCTTTAATCATTCTTGACGGTTTCGGACTTCGTGAAGAAACTTACGGGAATGCTGTAGCACAAGCTAAGAAACCTAATTTTGATGGTTACTGGAACAAATTCCCTCACACAACGCTTACAGCTTGTGGCGAGGCAGTAGGTCTTCCAGAAGGTCAAATGGGTAACTCTGAGGTTGGTCACTTAAATATCGGTGCTGGCCGCGTAGTATATCAAAGCTTAACACGCGTTAACGTTGCAATTCGTGAAGGTGAGTTCGATAAGAACGAAACTTTTCAAAATGCAATTAAAAGCGTAAAAGAAAAAGGTACTGCACTTCATTTATTCGGTTTACTTTCTGACGGTGGTGTGCACAGTCACATGAACCATATGTTTGCTCTTCTTCGCTTAGCAGCAAAAGAAGGCGTGGAGAAAGTTTATATCCATGCATTCTTAGACGGCCGCGATGTTGGACCACAAACAGCAAAAGGTTATATCGATGCAACGAATGAAGTAATTAAAGAAACAGGAGTAGGACAATTCGCGACTATCTCTGGTCGTTATTACTCTATGGACCGTGACAAGCGTTGGGATCGCGTAGAAAAATGTTACAGTGCTATGGTGAATGGTGAAGGCCCTACTTATAAATCAGCAGAAGAGTGTGTAGAAGACTCTTATGCTAACGGTATCTATGATGAATTCGTATTGCCGTCTGTAATTGTTAACGAAGATAACACGCCAGTTGCAACAATCAATGATGATGATGCAGTTATCTTCTATAACTTCCGTCCAGACCGTGCAATTCAAATTGCTCGTGTATTTACAAACGAAGACTTCCGTGAGTTCGATCGTGGTGAAAAAGTACCTCACATTCCAGAATTCGTATGTATGACACACTTCAGTGAAACTGTAGATGGATACGTGGCATTCAAGCCAATGAACCTTGATAACACTTTAGGTGAAGTTGTTGCGCAAGCGGGATTAAAGCAACTTCGCATCGCGGAAACTGAAAAGTATCCGCACGTTACATTCTTCTTTAGCGGTGGTCGTGAGGCTGAATTCCCAGGAGAAGAACGTATCTTAATTAACTCACCAAAGGTTGCAACGTATGACTTGAAACCTGAAATGAGCATTTACGAAGTAACGGACGCTTTAGTAAATGAAATCGAAAATGATAAACATGATGTTATCATTCTTAACTTTGCGAACTGTGATATGGTTGGCCATTCTGGGATGATGGAACCAACAATTAAAGCAGTAGAAGCAACTGACGAATGTTTAGGAAAAGTTGTAGAAGCGATTCTTGCAAAAGATGGTGTAGCACTTATTACTGCTGACCATGGTAATGCTGATCAGGAGTTAACTGCTGATGGTGGTCCTATGACAGCTCATACAACTAACCCGGTTCCTTTCATCGTTACAAAAAATGATGTAGAGCTTCGTGAAGGTGGTATTTTAGGAGATATCGCTCCAACAATGCTTACACTTTTAAATGTGGAACAACCGAAAGAAATGACAGGTAAAACAATTATTAAATAATTTGCTTATATAAAAAGGAGAGAATTTATTATGCCAACAATTATTGATGTTTATGCTCGCGAAGTCCTTGACTCTCGTGGTAACCCAACTGTAGAAGTAGAAGTTTATACAGAAAGCGGCGCTTTCGGACGCGCTATCGTACCAAGTGGTGCATCTACTGGTGAACACGAAGCAGTAGAATTACGTGACGGTGACAAATCTCGTTACCTTGGTAAAGGTGTTATTAACGCAGTAAACAACGTTAACGAAATTATCGCTCCAGAAATCGAAGGTTTCGATGTAACTGACCAAGCTGGTATCGACCGTGCTATGATCGAATTAGATGGCACTCCAAACAAAGGTAAACTAGGCGCTAACGCTATCCTTGGTGTATCTATGGCAGTAGCTCACGCAGCAGCTGACTTCGTAGGTCTTCCATTATACCGTTACCTTGGTGGATTCAATGCAAAACAATTACCAACTCCAATGATGAACATCATCAACGGTGGTTCTCACGCTGATAACAACGTTGACTTCCAAGAGTTCATGATCTTACCAGTTGGTGCTCCAACATTCAAAGAATCAATCCGTATGGGTGCTGAAGTATTCCATGCACTTAAAGCTGTATTACATGACAAAGGTCTTAACACTGCAGTAGGTGACGAAGGTGGATTCGCTCCAAACCTTGGTTCTAACCGTGAAGCTTTAGAAGTAATCATCGAAGCTATCGAAAAAGCTGGTTACAAAGCTGGCGAGAACGTATTCTTAGGAATGGACGTTGCTTCTTCTGAGTTCTACAACAAAGAAACTGGTAAATATGACCTTGCAGGCGAAGGCCGTACTGGCTTAACTTCTGCAGAAATGGTTGATTTCTATGAAGAGCTTTGCAAAGACTTCCCAATCATCTCTATCGAAGATGGTTTAGACGAAAACGACTGGGATGGTCACAAATTATTAACTGAGCGTATCGGTGATAAAGTACAATTAGTTGGTGACGATTTATTCGTAACTAACACTCAAAAACTTGCTGAAGGTATCGAAAAAGGTATCTCTAACTCAATCTTAATTAAAGTTAACCAAATCGGTACTTTAACTGAGACTTTCGAAGCTATCGAAATGGCTAAACGTGCTGGTTACACAGCAGTTGTATCTCACCGTTCTGGTGAAACTGAAGATGCTACAATCGCTGACATCGCAGTTGCAACTAACGCTGGCCAAATCAAAACTGGTTCTATGAGCCGTACTGACCGTATTGCTAAGTACAACCAATTATTACGCATCGAAGACGAACTAGGCGAAATCGCTGTTTACGATGGTATCAAATCTTTCTATAACATCAAACGATAATTGTAGGAAATAAACGACAGACCGTGAGAAATCACGGTCTGTTTTTTTATGCTAAAATTGTTCACCCGTCATAAGTGACATGAAATGTTTGAAGAAGCGGTTATAGTCAAAATCAATTGCGATTTGATGAACCGGCCAATCAATAAATGGCTTCTGGTTCACTAAAGAGCGAAATTCCCCTATGCTTGCTCCTTGTGCAGAGGATTCTGTCATGACAACAATAGGTGATTTATGATACGTGAACATAGAGTTATCAAATAAAGCGAGTATTGGCATTGTGTCATGGAAAGGGCTGCCTTTTAAATGTGGTAGGGCGTCTTTATAATATCCGTAGTAATAATGATCAAATAACGGTTTGACAAGTGGAGCTTTTCCTTTTGCCTCAATGTATTCTGCCATTTCTGGTGTAATGATGGAGTATTGAGTGACGTTTAATGGGTATATGTACATGTTAACTGCGGATTGAAGGACTATATTAGCAGCAGTAGGATCGCCATAAAAGTTTGCTTCGGAAATAGGGGTAACATTACCAGGATGTAAAAAGGCACCGCCCATTACGTAGTAAGATTTAATTTGTTTCATTAACTGTTTGCACATGATAAACAAAATTGCTAGGGAGGTAAGTCTTCCTAAACTCACAATGATTAATTCATCTTTATACTGTTCAATAAGAGGAATGACTTCAAAAAAATTCTCCATTTCTCCGTTAGTCACATTCACCTTTGGAATAATTGGACCGAGCCCCTGTTTCCCATGTACATCCGTAAAAAACGCAGGTGGGGCACCAGTAAGGGGACGTTCTGAACCACCGAATATCTTGATATTTCTATTCTTTGTTTCGTTATTAAAAAAATGAGCATTTTCTACGGCCATTTTTTTTGGAACATTGCCGTAATCAGCAACGATACCGACGATTTCTATTTCATCGATAAAGAATGCTAAGAGGAGAGCCATCGTATCATCAATCCCAGGATCACAAAAAATGAGAACTTTTTTGGGCATATGTTCACCACCTATCTTGTTTATCCGGTACAAATCCGCTTGGTGAGGGCTAATAATTAATGGGGATGAGGAAAACCTCAATGATTAAAGTTTCACTTTATATATATGTAAGTTTAAGGATAAAAAGATTATTTTATTGAAATAATAGTCTTTTAAATTCAGAAAATAAAAACTTTTTATATTAGGTCAAGGTTTTTGACATAATTTTTGTTTAGAAATGCAGTCATATCAAGGTTGTAAGCGTATAACATAGGCTGTTTTTGCTGTCAAGTTGATAAATTGCAGCTTTTTACAATTTATACTATGATAAAGATATTAACAGAAGATCGTATAAACATGAGGGATGATGAACATGAAATTTACAAAGATTCTTGTCCAAATTGCTGCTCTTTACGTGTTTTATATGGTTGGAACTTGGGTGCAAGAAATGTTAAACATTCCAATTCCAGGAAGTTTGATTGGAATGTTCCTCTTACTTGTTTTACTTAGCCTAAAAGTTCTTCCAGTGAAATGGTTCGATTTAGGAGCAGAAACACTCGTTGCTATTATGCCGTTTTTATTAATTCCGCCAACGCTTGGCCTAATGAATTACGGTGCTTTTTTTATGAGTAAAGGAATTTCTCTTTTCATTACAGTTGTAGCGAGTACATTTTTAATTATTATTGTCGCAGGACATACAGGACAATATCTTGCGAATAGGAAGGAAAGAGAGTCGCGATGAGCCAAATATTAATCGGAGTCGGTTGGGTTCTTTTTACGGTGCTATTATATCAATTATCTAAAAAAATCTATAAATTATTTCCAACACCATTCACCATTCCAATGCTTGTAGCAACTGGATTAATGGCTTTCCTATTTATCGTGCTTGATATACCATATCAACATTATATGGAAAGTGGTGGTGGCTGGATTGCAAAGCTACTTGGACCCGGTGTTGTAGCATTTGCAATTCCTCTTTATAAACAACGTCATGTTCTGCAAAAATATGTTGTACCGATTGCTGGCGGGGTATTAGTAGGTACAACAGTTGCAATCGCTAGTGATTTTGCGATTGCTTCACTTATGGGAACGGATAAAAGCTTAATCTTATCGTCATTACCAAAATCGGTGACAATGCCAGTTGCGATGAGTGTTTCTGAACAAGTTGGTGGTGTACCTTCCTTAACAGCAGCTTTCGTTGTTATCGCAGGTATTACTGGAACGATTACAGGCCCACTTTTATTAAAATGGAGCCGTGTTACAAACTCAGTTGGTAAAGGTATCGGATTTGGATGTGCTTCTCATATTATGGGCGTGATGAGAGCAATGAAAAATAATGAGCATGAAGGTGTTATTGGATCGGTAACAATGACATTAACAGCAATTTTGACATGTTTACTTGGACCGTTATTTGCGATGATGTTTATGTAATAGAAGAAAAGCGAGAGCGCCCCTATAGCTCTCGCTTTTCTATAGAATTTATGCTACAGTTACAATAACTGAATCTTTGTAGGAGGTACGCCAAGTGCATACGTTATTATCAGTTTTACTTATTATTGTATCGATTTTAATGATTGTTATGGTACTTATGCAATCTAGTAATAGCTCAGGCCTTTCAGGTGCAATTTCAGGCGGTGCGGAGCAATTATTTGGTAAGCAAAAGGCACGTGGAATTGAAGCGGTATTAAACCGTATTACAATTGTTTTAGCTGTATTGTTCTTTGTATTAACAATTGGTGTTACGTACTTCAATTTATAAAATTGAAAGAAGAAGCGTTAGTGAATGGTACTAATGGTTCTTCTTTTTTTGTTTTGCTATTTGAAAGATGTTTCTAATTAGATTATAGAAATACAAATATGGTACACTAGATATAGAAAGAATACGACTAGATTACAGAAGAGAAAGAGGAGAAATACATGATGAAATTAGCATCTCCGAAACCATTTACATTTGAGGGTGGAGACCGCGCTGTTTTATTACTACATGGATTCACAGGGAACTCAGCTGATGTACGTATGTTAGGGCGTTTCTTAGAAAAGAAGGGCTATACTTGTCATGCGCCAATTTATAAAGGGCACGGTGTACCACCAGAAGAGCTTGTTCATACAGGGCCTACAGATTGGTGGCAAGATGTAACGGAGGCATATCAGCTTTTAAAAGATAAAGGTTTTGAGAAAATTGCTGTTGTTGGATTGTCACTTGGCGGCGTATTTTCTTTAAAATTAGGTTATACAGTACCGGTTTTAGGTGTAGTACCAATGTGTGCACCGATGTATATTAAGAGCGAAGAAACGATGTACCAAGGTATATTGGCATATGCCCGCGAATATAAAAAACGTGAGCAAAAATCACCTGAACAAATTGAACAAGAAATGTTGGAATTCCAAAAGACACCGATGAATACATTAAAAGCATTACAACAATTAATTGCTGACGTACGTAACAATGTGGATATGATTTATGCGCCAACATTTGTTGTACAAGCACGTCATGACGAAATGATTAATACAGATAGTGCTAACATTATTTATAACGGTGTAGAATCTACGTTAAAAGACATTAAATGGTATGAAGACTCTACGCATGTCATTACACTTGATAAACAACGTGACGAGCTACATGAGGATGTATATAACTTCTTGGAGCAACTAGATTGGTAAGATCTAGTTGCCTCTTTTTTTCATAAGGAATTTTTTGTGAAAACTGTAAAAATCATAAGGGGAGTATTGAAGTTTCACTTTATACATCCCCTATCTTTCGGATACACTAAATAATATAAGGTTTTAAAGGAGGTATTTTTGCTTGGAAGAAATCATACAAGAACATATTGATAAGTTGTTATTATTTATGAGAGAAGAAGCGTATAAACCGCTAACGATACAAGAGTTAGAAGAGGCATTTGGGATTGAAGGTTCTGAGGGCTTTAAAGATTTCGTAAAGGCACTTGTAACGATGGAAGAAAAGGGACTTGTTATTCGTACTCGTAGCAACCGTTACGGTCTTCCTGAAAAGATGAATTTAGTAAGAGGTAAGTTAATTGGACATGCACGTGGTTTTGCATTCGTTGTACCAGACGAGAAGAAAACAGGAGACGATGATCTTTTCATCCCGCCTACAGAATTAAACGGTGCACTTCATGGCGATACAGTATTAGCACGCCTTAGTTCTCAATCGAGCGGTTCGCGTCAAGAAGGTTCAATTGTACGCATTTTAGAGCGTGGAACGAAAGAACTAGTTGGTACATATACAGAATCGAAAAACTTTGGATTCGTTATACCTGACAATAAGCGCTGGACGAGTGATATCTTTATCTTGAAAAGCGCATCGATGGGTGCTGTAGAAGGTCATAAAGTAGTTGTGAAAATTACGAGCTATCCAGAGAATCGTTTAAGTGCAGAAGGTGAAGTTATTCAAATTCTAGGTCATAAAAATGATCCAGGAGTAGATATTTTATCTGTCATTCATAAACATCATTTACCTTTAGCATTCCCTGAGGAAGTGATGGAGCATGCAAACAGTGTACCAGAAACGATTTCAGAAGAAGATTTAAAAGATCGCCGCGACCTGCGCGATCAAATGATCGTAACGATTGATGGTGCAGATGCGAAAGACTTAGATGATGCTGTTACAGTAACGAAGCTTGAGAACGGTAACTACAAGCTAGGCGTTCACATTGCGGATGTAAGTCATTACGTTCAAGAAGGCTCTCCAATTGATGTTGAAGCAGCGGAAAGAGCGACGAGTGTATATCTTGTTGACCGTGTAATCCCGATGATTCCGCATCGTCTATCTAACGGTATTTGTTCATTAAATCCGAAAGTAGACCGTCTGACGTTATCTTGTGAAATGGAAATCAACAATTTAGGTGATGTTGTTAAACACGAGATTTTCCAAAGTGTGATTAAAACGACAGAGCGTATGACGTATGCTGACGTAAGAAGCATTTTAGAAGATGAGGACGAAGAGTTAATTAAGCGTTATGAGCCGCTCGTACCGATGTTTAAAGAGATGGGTCAATTGGCACAAATTTTACGTGAAAAACGTATGCGCCGTGGTGCAATTGACTTTGACTTTAAAGAAGCGAAAGTATTAGTGGATGAAGAAGGAAAACCGACTGATGTTGTTATGCGTGATCGTTCTGTTTCAGAGAAGTTAATTGAAGAATTTATGCTTGTTGCGAATGAAACAGTAGCAGAGCACTTCCACTGGATGAACGTACCGTTTATGTACCGTGTCCATGAAGATCCGAAAGAAGATAAGCTTGAGCGTTTCTTCGAGTTTGTAACGAACTTCGGATATGCGGTAAAAGGACGTGCGAATGAAGTGCACCCTCGTGCGCTGCAACAAATTCTTGAAATGGTTCAAGGACAGCCAGAAGAAGTAGTTATTTCAACAGTTATGCTTCGTTCTATGAAGCAAGCTCGTTACGATGCGGATAGTTTAGGACATTTCGGTTTATCAACTGAGTTCTACACACATTTCACATCACCAATTCGTCGTTACCCAGATACAATCGTTCATAGATTAATTCGTGAATACATTATTAATGGTAAAGTCGACAACGAAACGCAAGCAAAATGGCGTGAAAAATTACCTGAGATTGCAGAGCACTCTTCTAATATGGAACGCCGTGCTGTTGAAGCAGAGCGTGAAACAGATGAGATGAAAAAAGCAGAGTATATGGTTGATAAGATCGGTGAAGAGTATGACGGTATGATTAGTTCTGTAACAAACTTCGGTTTATTCGTAGAGCTTCCAAATACAATTGAAGGTCTTGTACACGTTAGCTACTTAACGGATGATTACTACCGTTATGACGAGCAACATTTCGCTATGATCGGAGAACGTACAGGAAACGTATTCCGCATCGGTGATGAAATTACAATTCGCGTTATTAACGTAAACAAAGACGAGCGTGCAATCGACTTTGAAATCGTTGGCATGAAAGGCACACCTCGCCGTAAGTTCAAAGATCGTCCAGTCGTTATTGAACAGCCAAGAACAGGCAGAAAGAAACGCGGTGGACGTAGCGAGCGCAGTAATGAGCGCGGCGGTGAACGTGGCACAGGTAGAAAATTTGACCGTGGTGGCAAAGGAAAAGGAAGAGGATCCGCATCTGCATCCGCTTCTGCTAGCCAGCCAGGAAAAAAAGATGGTAACGGTAAGAAGAAAAAAGCATTCTTCGAAAACGTACCAGGATTCAAGAAGAAAAAGAAAAAGCGTAAGTAAGAAAAGAGTGGCTTCGCTTTGATGAAAAGCGGGGCCGTTTTCTTTTTTCTTCGTGGCTTGAGAGCGAGCCACTTTCGCTTTTTATATAATCCAGCTACAGTGGCTAGAATCTGTTGGCCATTTCACTCCCTCGGACGAAGCAAAAAGCGCTTCTCTGTCGGGAGTTCCAATGTCCAAAGATTCTGAGCGAGCCACTTTCGCTTTTTATTAACATTTGTTACAATAGTAAAAATAGAGGAGGGACGTTATATGCCAAAGGGTACAGGTAAGGTTATTGCACAGAATAAAAAAGCATTTCATGATTATTTCATTGAAGAAACATACGAAGCAGGGCTTGTCCTTCAAGGAACGGAAATTAAGTCAATTCGCGCTGGACGCGTAAACTTGAAAGATGCGTTTGCACGTGTACATAATGGTGAAGTATGGGTTCATAATATGCACATTAATACGTACGAACAAGGGAATCGTTTCAACCATGATCCACTTCGTACGAGAAAATTACTTCTGCATAAAAAAGAAATTGATAAACTAGCGGGCGCTGCGAAAGAAACAGGTTACGCATTAGTTCCACTTAGAATTTATTTAAAAAATGGATTTGCAAAGATGGCACTTGGTTTAGCAAAAGGTAAAAAGCAATACGATAAACGTCACGATTTAAAAGAGAAAGAAGCTAAACGTGAAATTGCACGCGCGTTCCGTGATCGCCAAAAGATGTAATACAGATATTTACATTTGTAAAATGGAGCGCGTATGTTATAATAACTTATGTAAGATTGTTGCACATTGAAAAACAGCTCTTAGTAGCTATCACGATATTTTCTTCGTATGCTCCATTTTTATCATGGGGACGTTACGGATTCGACAGGGATAGTTCGAGCTTAGGTTGCGAGTCGAGGGGATCGGCCTCGTTAAAACGTCAAAGCCTATAATTGGCAAACAAAACAATCTTTCTTTAGCTGCTTAATTGCACTAAAGGTTCCTCCCTCCATCGTCCATGTGGTAGGGTAAGGGACTCAAACTAAGTGGACTACGCCGGAGTTCGCCGTCTGAGGACAAAGGAAGAGAACAACCAGACTAGCAACTTGGAAGCCTGTCGATAGGCCGAAGAGTTCGCGAAATGCTAATATATCGACTACACTCGTAGAAGCTTAAGTGCCGATATTTTTGGACGTGGGTTCGACTCCCACCGTCTCCACCAATACATATTTGGTGGTTTTTTATTTTGTATAATATGAACCATAATTTTGCCAGGTTGGTGAGGTTATGGTTCTTTTTGTTTGTGGTTTTATAGAATGCTGAAGTTGATGGGACGGTATCCCTGAAAGAGAGAATAAAAAATGGTTATTGATGATAAGCGGGTAGATACTATAGCAGATTGTAAACGCTCAATTGTTAAGTAGTTATTATTTTTTTACTTTATTCGAATCTTCATATGTTTTGTGTTTTTATCCATACCTATTGTAAGATTATATAGAGTTCTCCTAATAAACTGTTTTAATGGATTATTTAGGGGTTTTAAATTTATAAATCTTAAATTATTTTTTCGGGATAATTTTTTTATCTAAATAATTTATATTGAAGTAGAGGTGAACCATCGGTGAAGCAGGTGTTGGTGATTAAAAATGAACGGTCTTCAGCAAAGAAAATCGTAAGCGGTTTAACGCAAGAGGGCCATTTCATTTTAAAACTTCACAATGAAAACCAAGGTTTAAATATAGCATATGAGCAAGATTGGGATATTATCATATTGGATTGGGATTCATTAAGTATATCGGGACCAGAAATTTGTAGACAAATACGACTTGTTAAAACGACACCAATCATTATTGTGACCAACAATATTTCTAGCGAGGATTGCATAGCAGGGTTACAAGCAGGAGCAGATGATTATATTAGAAAACCATTTGTGAAGGAAGAATTAGTAGCGAGAGTTCAAGCTATTTTAAGAAGAAGTGACTATAACCAGCAAAATGAGACAAACTTTTTTCAGTTTAAAGATCTCTTTGTTGATGCATCTAGCAATATTGTGAAAAAAGGTGGCAAAAATCTCTCGCTTACGAAGCGCGAGTACGATTTACTTGTATTTTTAATTAAGAATAAAAATACGATATTAAGCCGTGAAATGCTTTTGAATCAAGTTTGGGGATATGACGTAGTAGTAAATCCGAATGTAGTAGACTTATATATTGGGTATGTAAGAAAAAAGCTAAAGTGCGAGAAGAAAGATAGATATATTCAAACGATACATGGCAGAGGCTATTCAATGGTTGAATGATAAAAATAAGATAATAAAGTAGTTTCTGTGAAATATTAGCTATTACTGCGCGTATTTTGTAAGGGAAGGTCTCTGTCCCGTATTTGTTGAGAAAGTATTTAATGAAGGTTAATCAACAGTCCTGACCGCACATATTACTTTTTATGCTTGATTTTATGAATTCATACGATTCACAAGATTTTCACAGAATTAATGACTATACTAATTAACAGGATGTTCAAATGAAAATGATTATCAATAGCGATTCAATTGAATAAAAGTTATCTTCTAATTCAATCTATGGATGTCATCATTTTCGAAATAAATCACACTATAAGGAGTATACATATGAAAAAATCTATGCTTTTAAAATTAGTGAGTATTCTAGCAATTTTTACTTTAATGTTAGTGGCTTGCTCAGATTCAAGTAAAGAAACTTCGAAGGCTAATAATAAAGATAATGGTAGTGATAAGCCAAAAACGGTTGAAATCACTGATGCTCATGGAACTGTTAAAGTACCTGTAAACCCAAAGAATGTAGTTGCTTTGGATAACAGAACTTTTGAAACTTTATCTGATTGGGGAATTAAATTAGCGGCTGCTCCAAAGGATATCATGCCTGCTGATTCAGCATATAAAAAGGATGAAAAAGTTCAAAATATTGGGAATCACCGTGAACCAAATCTAGAAATTATTGCAGCGGCAAACCCTGATCTTGTAATCGTTGGTCAAAGATTTGCTGATCATTATGAAGAAATCAAAAAATTAGTGCCAAATGCAGCTGTTATTGATCTTAATTTTGATGTTTCTGAGAAGGCTACTAAGCCTGGAGAAAACTTAGTAAAAGGACTTAAAGATTCTACAACTACTTTAGGTAAAATCTTTGCTAAAGATAAAGAAGCTAAACAATTAGTAGCTGATTTCGATAAATCTATTGAAAAGGCAAAATCTGCTTATAACGGAAAAGATAAAGTTATGAGTGTTATCGTTACTGGTGGAAATATTGGCTTTGCTGCGCCGCACTCTGGTCGCGTTTGGGGACCTATGTATGAAATTTTCGGTTGGACTCCAGCATTAGAAGTTTCGAATTCTACTGCAGGTCATAAAGGTGATGATGTTTCTGTTGAAGCTATCGCACAAACAAATCCTGATTGGCTTTTCGTATTAGATCGTGATGCTGCAACATCTGATGCAGCTAAGTCAACACCTGCTAAGGATGTTATTTCTAAATCACCAGCTCTTCAAAACACAACTGCTGTTTCTAAACAACAAGTTGTTTATGCACCAGAAGATACTTACACAAATGAATCAATTCAAACTTATATAGAGTTATTTGGAAATCTTGCAAAAACTTTAGCTAAGTAGTGTAAAGGGGTACGAAACAGTGTCAAAAAATATGATTTCTAGGGTTGAGAATATTTCTCAACCCCAGTTTTATAATCACAATAAAATATGGACAAAACCTTTTATAATAGCGGTTATAGTTGTTATAATTTTAGGGATTATATCACTGTTTACTGGAGTTTATGATATACGTGGACAAGAGGACGGAATGGAGATGTTTTTCATCACTCGTGTTCCGAGAACAGTTGCATTAATGCTTACTGGAGCTGCAATGGCGATGGCAGGACTCGTAATGCAATTAATTACACAGAATCGTTTTGTTGAACCTACTACAACGGGGACGATTGAATGGTCAGGCTTAGGCCTGCTTTTTGTGTATTTATTATTTCCTGCCCCGACTTTAGTTCAAAGAATGACTGGTGCAATCATTTTTTCTTTTATAGGAACTATGATTTTCTTTCTATTTTTAAGAAGAGTTAAGCTTCGTTCGTCTTTAATTGTTCCGATTATCGGATTGATGCTTGGAGCAGTAATTTCTGCAGTGTCTACTTTTTTAGGACTCCTTTTTCAAAAGACGCAAAGTATTGAAACTTGGTTTGTAGGTTCATTTGCTAACATTCAGGTGGGAAGATATGAATATTTATGGCTGATTGTTATCATTACTTTTCTTATTTTTATGTATGCTAATAGATTGACTTTAGCTGGACTAGGAGAAGATGTCGCAACAAGTCTTGGAGTTAATTACAATAGAATTGTTCTTTTTGGGACTGCTCTTATCTCTGTTGCAGTTGGAATTGTTGCAGCTGTTATTGGACACTTACCTTTCTTAGGATTAATTGTGCCAAATATCGTTTCAATGTTTAGAGGTGATGATCTTAGGAGTAATTTACCTTGGGTTTGTGTGATCGGAATGGGATCAATAACTGCCTGTGACATCATTTCTCGAACAATTATACAGCCTTTTGAATTACCTGTTTCTTTAATACTTGCAACAGTGGGAGCAGTCGTGTTTATTACTATTTTATTGAGACAAAGAAAACCAAGGAGGCTACGATGATCACATTAGAATATAGAAAAAAAGAAAATGTCGAAATCGATTCTAGCCTTCATAATGAAAGTAGATCAGCTAGCGCTTTTCGGTCTAAGAAGGAAGCAAGACGTTATTGGATTTTACTCATAACATTGATTGCTTTAGGTCTTCTTTCTTCATATGGACTTTTAGTTTATAACAATCCAGTTCCGATAGATTCACCTTCTTTTATCCCAGTCGTTAAGAGAAGGATAGTAGCTATTGTTGCAATGATTATTGCTGCGGTTTGCCATAGCTTGTCGACAGTTGCTTTCCAATCTATTACGAATAATAAAATTATTACTCCTTCACTTTTAGGTTTCGAATCACTTTATTCAGCAATTCAAACGAGTACAGTATTCTTCTTTGGTGCTAGTGCGTTAATAAATTTTAATGGAATTGGATCATTTTTATTCCAAGTTGTTGTTATGGTCTTCATGAGTTTGATACTTTATGGATGGTTACTTTCCGGTAAATACGGGAATTTACAACTTATGCTTTTAGTTGGAATTATTATTGGTACCGGGTTAAATTCTGTGTCAACTTTCATGAGAAAACTACTTGCGCCTTCAGAATTTGATATTTTACAAGCAAGATTATTTGGTTCTGTTAATCATGCAGATCCTGCATATTTTCCTATTGTAATTCCGATGATCATAATTGTAGCAGTATTAATTTTTGCCCATTCTAAGAATTTGAATGTTTTGTCACTAGGAAAGGATGTTGCTACTTCTTTTGGAGTTAAATATCAACCTAGTGTAATTTATACGCTTGTATTAGTTGCTATTCTGATGTCCATTTCAACCGCTCTAATTGGGCCACTTACTTTCTACGGCTTTTTAGTAGCAACTTTGAGTTATCAGGCAGCGGCAACTTATGATCATAGATATATTTTTCCGATGGCTTTTGCTATAGGATTTTTAATAATGACGAGCGCATACTTTTTAATGTATCATGTATTCCATGCTCAAGGTGTAGTTTCAGTTATTATTGAATTATTTGGTGGAATTATATTCTTAACTATAGTTTTAAGGAAGAGGGCTTTATGATAAAAATTGATAATGTTAAAAAGTTCTATACTGATAAGGTAAAAATAGGACCTTTGGATATTGAAATACCAAAAGCAGGCTTTACTTCTTTAATTGGACCAAATGGCGCTGGAAAGTCCACGACACTTTTGATGATTGGCAGACTTTTAGATATGGATGAAGGCCAAATTCAGGTAGCAAATATGGATGTTTCTGAATCCAAATCAAAAGACTTAGCAAAAGTTTTGACTATATTGCGACAAGAAAATCATTTTGTAACTAGGCTTACAGTTAGACAATTAGTTGGATTTGGGCGCTTTCCGTATTCAAAGGGAAGATTGACTAAAGAAGATGAGGTTATCATTTCTAAATATATCGATTTCTTAGATTTAACTAGTTTAGAGAATAGATATTTAGATGAGCTTTCTGGTGGTCAAAGACAAAGGGCATATGTAGCGATGGTATTGTGCCAAGAGACGGAATATGTACTTTTGGACGAACCTTTAAACAACCTTGATGTTGCTCGTTCTGTTCAAATGATGGAGCATTTAAGACGTGCAGCTAATGAATTTGGAAGAACAATTTTGACTGTCATGCATGACATAAATTTTGCAGCTAAATACTCGGATAAAATTTGTGCTATGAAAGATGGACAAATTGCTGCTTTTGGAACAGTAGAAGAGGTTATGGACTCAACACTTTTGACAGATATTTTTGAAACAAAAATAGAAATTATTAATGGTCCTTATGGGCCAATCGCAGTTTATTAGTTATAAAATGTCTTGCGTAGATTATGCAAGCTACTCTAGTTGAAGTTGCTGTCTATATTTTATAGGCAGCAGCTTTTTTTATGTGATTACTCATAAAATGCAAAAGAATGCTTCACCTTTTCAAGTATGTACCAAACGAAAAAATATCTCTGTATAATTTTTCAAAAGAATTCAGCTTGTTTTTTGTATATGTAATATTGCATATCAGAGTGTATTGATAAAAGTGTAAGGGGTCACTATAATGAGGGCATAAAGATAAATCACATTTTCGTAGCAATAAAAAGGAGGAAATAATATGGAAATCGCAATGGCAGTTTTAAAATTTGTAGGTGGCGTAATCCCGTTAATTCAAGAACTTTTAAAAGCATTTATGTAAGTTTATCAGTTAGCTATCATTTATCAATCATTATCATATTTTACTAAAAAAAGAACGGGGTGATTTTTCTGAATATTAAGAAAAACACTAAAAGAAGAAAGTTCCTTACATGTTTATTAGTTAGTTTATGCACTATTAATTATTCATCTATTTCCTTCGCAGAAACACAAGCAAGTAATGTAACTGATGTAACCAAAAATGCTAGTGGCATTAATACTGGTATAGCAAATCTTAAATATAATAATCAAGAGGTTTTAGCTGTAAATGGTGATAAAGTAGAAAGTTTTGTTCCGAAAGAAAGTATCAATTCAAATGGTAAATTTGTAGTAGTGGAACGCGAGAAAAAATCACTTACAACGTCACCAGTCGATATTTCAATTATTGATTCTGTAGTGAATCGCACGTATCCAGGAGCTGTACAACTTGCAAATAAAGCTTTTGCAGACAATCAACCAAGTTTATTAGTGGCTAAGAGAAAGCCTTTGAATATTAGTATAGACTTACCGGGCATGAGAAAAGAAAATACAATCACTGTCCAAAATCCGACATATGGTAATGTAGCTGGAGCAGTAGACGATTTAGTATCTACTTGGAATGAAAAGTATTCTACAACACATACGTTACCTGCAAGAATGCAGTATACGGAATCTATGGTTTATAGTAAATCACAAATAGCAAGTGCTCTTAATGTTAACGCTAAATATCTTGATAACAGTCTAAACATTGATTTTAATGCGGTTGCAAACGGAGAGAAAAAAGTGATGGTAGCGGCGTATAAGCAAATATTTTATACGGTAAGTGCTGAACTACCTAACAATCCATCCGACCTTTTTGATAATAGTGTTACTTTTGATGAGTTAACTCGAAAAGGCGTAAGTAATTCGGCTCCACCTGTTATGGTTTCAAATGTAGCTTATGGTAGAACGATTTATGTAAAATTAGAAACAACATCTAAGAGCAAAGATGTACAAGCTGCTTTTAAAGCCTTACTTAAGGATAACAGCGTTGAAACAAGTGGACAGTATAAAGATATTTTTGAAGAAAGTACCTTTACTGCTGTAGTATTAGGCGGAGATGCGAAAGAGCATAACAAGGTTGTTACTAAAGATTTCAATGAAATCCGAAATATCATTAAAGATAATGCTGAATTAAGTCTTAAAAATCCAGCATACCCAATTTCATATACAAGTACTTTCTTAAAAGATAATGCAACTGCTGCTGTTCATAACAATACAGATTATATTGAGACGACAACTACAGAATATTCAAGTGCTAAAATGACACTTGATCATTACGGTGCTTACGTTGCTCAATTTGATGTATCTTGGGATGAATTCACATTTGACCAAAAGGGTAACGAAGTATTAACACATAAAACATGGGATGGTAGCGGAAAAGACAAAACGGCTCATTACTCTACAGTTATCCCACTCCCACCAAATTCAAAAAATATAAAAATTGTAGCAAGAGAATGTACAGGTCTTGCATGGGAATGGTGGAGAACAATTATTAATGAACAAAATGTTCCATTAACAAATGAAATAAAAGTTTCAATTGGAGGAACAACATTATACCCAACAGCTAGTATTAGTCATTAAGTATAAAAAAGCGCCCTATAAGTAGGGCGCTTTTTACTTGGTCACAAATTTTATTTTGTATCGGTATGTTTTTAAGTTTTGTAAATCATCAACTATAAGGTGGGAATATTGTGCAGACGAAAAGCTACATGTTTTTCGTCTTTTTGTTCTCTTGCTTAATAAGAAAGATCCTGTAACTCAGTACAGGATCTTTAATCAAACGTTTTTAAAAGCTAAATTGTGGTTTCATATCACCTTTATAAGGTTCATGTTCAACGAATATAGTTATATCCTTACCAGCTTGGTCTTTACCAGTTCTCTTATACGTAAATTTATTCTTATTTAGTTCAGTAAGTTCAAGAGCAGCACCGTATTTGTTATTTCCAATTGAAACATGGGCTCTTATTTTATTTTCGTGTACAACATCGAAGTAGCCATAATCACCGCGGCTTTGACCTGTTTCGCTATTGAAAAACTCGTATTTATTAGACTTGTCATCAAATTTTGCTAGACTTATAAAATTCGAATTAAACTGTGTTACGTCATTACCAGCTTCATCTAATACTTTTGTTCCGTGCCAAAGGGTTCCACCTAAAATCTTATCTCCATCAATGTTTTTAACGATATCGCCTGTAGTCGTGTTCAGCTGCTTGTCCGGATCAGTGAAAGAAAGCTCTTTTTCTTTATATGGAACATGTTCAACGAAAACTTCTACATCTTTACCGTTAGCATCTTTCCCCATTCGTTTATAAGTAAATACATTCTTATTTAGCTTTGTCATATCAACAACAGCTTGATATTTCATTGATTCTGAAATTAATATTCTCTTCTTCCCATCATTTGTGATAAAGAAAGTTCCTTTATCGCCACGACTTGCACCTGTTTTAGCATCAAAAAATTCATATCTTCCAGACTTTGCATCAAATTTTGCAAGGCCAATGAAGTTTGCATTTTCTTTTGTTACATCATTTTTATCTTTGTCGTATACTCGCGTACCTTGCCAATTTGTATTGCTAAGAATGTTAGCCATTTTTTGGCCTTTCGTTAACTTATTTTCCTTTTTTGTTTCTTTAGCAACTTGTTCTTGCTTTTGTTTCCCATGATTTTCTTCAGCTTTAGTACCAGCACACCCTGTTAATGCTAATGTGAATCCGAGCAGTACGGATGATAGTGCTTTTGTTTTTTTGTTCATGTTTTATCGTCTCCTTATTTTATGATTTCAAGTAGTACGGTTAGCGATTATAGTAGCAGTGCGTCATATATAAACTTAGTCGCTACGTTTCTTATGTTAATCCCCGACTATAAACTGCCTCTAAATAAAACATTAAAAAAAGATAAATTAATTCCTAAAATTTTTTCATACTTATAAAAAGGTCTTTTACATGGGGGGAATGTAAATTTCTTATTTTGAAAATGGCGTAATCACATTGGGGTATACACATTATGCTTACATTGCGATTTTAGATGTGATGTTATACTGTGTATAAGATTTTATGTGTGTATGTTGTGTCGGTTTTTGTCGGTAAGTCGATATATTTCGAAAATCGCTGATATATTTGGAGTTGCGCTGATATATTTGAAAAATCGCTGATATATTTTTGAGGGGGATAAAAATAATTGTGAAAGAGCGGAAAATGCCCGTATATTTGCTGCAATTAGAAGCTTTACTTAGAAGATTGCCTGCTCATCATCCAAAAAGGAATGTGGTGGTTGAAAGTCTAGCGAAATTTATGGCCGGCTATAAAGGAGAGCAGGCGATTGAGTATCCACTTAGTTTTTTACCCGAAGCAGAATACCATATTTTACATGATATTAGGTTATTTGATCAAAAACATTATTTCCAAATTGATACTCTCATAGTTTCATCTTATTTTCTTCTTTTTCTTGAAATAAAAAATATTATTGGTACATTAATTTTTGATGCAAATTTCAATCAGCTTATTCGAATAGCAGATGGTACTACGGAAGAAGGGTTCCCAGATCCGCTTTTACAACTGAAACGGCAAGAGATGCAACTGAGAAAATGGCTGAACCTACATGATTTACATAATATTCCGATTGAATCCCTCGTTGTAATTAGTTCCCCTCGTACAATTATTAAAACTTCAGATGAAATACTGTCTAGTAAAATTATCCACAGTGCAAATTTACCTAATAGAATAAAACAGATTAAAAATCAATATAAAGAAAAAGTGATTGATAATATAAATGGACTTATAGGCCAGATTATGAATGAGCACATTCCGCAACGTCAAAATGTTCTTGCGCAATATAAAATTAAAAAAGAGGAATTGCTAAAGGGTGTACAGTGTGAGGAATGTTTTACAATGGCAATGTTAAAAGAAAGACAGGGATGGCGTTGTTCAAATTGCAATAGTATGTCTAAACATGCTCATTTACGTGCTGTACAAGATTACACACTTCTGTTTAGTGTGATAACTACTAATAGCGAATTGAGGGAATTTCTTAATATGGAATCTAGTTCTGCGGTTAAAAGACTCCTCCAAACAATGAACATCACCTTCACTGGCAACAACAAAGGACGAATATATGATTTAACTTCTTTCCAATCGTAATTTTGCTATAATAAATAAGTACTTATACGAAGGGGAGTCTAAAGAGAAAATGAAGTCATTTAATATCGATCATGTTATAGCTAGTGTTTTGCAATGGATATTAAATATAGCCTTAATTATATTATCCATTGTGTTATCAATTTTCTTAGTGAATGAGACAATTACGTTCGTGCAGTATATTTTTTCGGCAAAAGAGTATACGTCTTATAAATTGGTTGAAAGTATCATCGTCTATTTCTTATACTTCGAGTTCATTGCATTAATTATTAAGTATTTTAAATCGAATTATCATTTCCCGTTACGCTATTTTATTTATATCGGAATTACGGCCTTAATTCGATTAATTATTGTGTCTCATGAGGAACCGATGGAGACGTTATTATACGCAGGAGCAATTCTTGTTTTAGTTATTGCTTTATACATATCAAATATGAGAGATTTGAGAAAAGAGTAGTAGTGCAGACATAAGTCAGCACTACTTTTTTACATCTTGACCTTCAAGTTGCTTGAAAGTTTACAATGAAATTAGGGCGTTTGAAATCGAAAAAAATTGAGAAATTAAGTGAAGAGGTTTCTTTTACTTGGAGGTTATAGGAATGAATCAGGAATTGAAGTTACGTCCATTAGAACGAGAAGATTTAAAGTTTGTACACGAACTGAATAATAATGCGCATATTATGTCGTATTGGTTTGAAGAGCCGTATGAGGCATTTGTGGAGCTGCAAGACTTATATGATAAACATATACATGATCAAAGCGAACGCCGATTTATTGTTGAGAAAGACAATGAAATGGTTGGATTAGTTGAGTTAGTAGAAATCGATTATATTCACCGTAGAACAGAATTCCAAATTATTATTGATCCGAATTATCAAGGATATGGTTATGCAGTGGATGCGACGCGTTTAGCAATGGATTACGCTTTTTCCGTACTAAATATGCATAAGATTTATTTAGTTGTGGATAAGGAAAATGAAAAGGCAGTACATGTTTATAAAAAAGTTGGGTTTATGGTAGAAGGTGAGCTTATCGATGAGTTTTTCGTTGATGGTAACTATCATAATGCAATAAGAATGTGTATGTTTCAGAAGCAATATTTTGAAAACAAGTAGTTGAAAGATTCGGAAGTAATGTTGACGCTTCGTAAAACCGTATGCTAAAATCCTTTTTAAGTATTAAGGAAGGTGCATAATATGCTTTATATAAAATTTGTAAAACTCATTAGAAAACTTTGCTCCGCACAAATGTATACGGTGAAGCGTTGTACGGAGCTTAATCAAGGGGTATAAATCCCCTATATTCATCGGCTGAATAACTTTTCTAAAAAAGTATAGTGTATCTATGCTTATTTCGTTATGGTTTTTCAGCTGGTGTATAAAATAGATTAAGGGGCCATAGACAATGCTTTGTCTATGGCCCTTTGTGTATATTATTCCGATGAGTCTTTACTATAAATTGGAGTAGTATAGGAAAAACCACGAAGCAGAGGGCTAGTGTCGAATGACGCTATCTCTCTGCTTTTTTTAATTTCAGGAAAAGAGGAATAAAAATGAGTTTACTTAAAGTGGAAAGTTTATCACATAGTTTTATAGATAAAGTATTATACGAAAATGCTTCTTTTGATTTGCATAAAGGGGAGCATATGGGAATTGTTGGACAGAATGGTGCAGGAAAAAGCACATTAATGAAAATATTGGTGGGGGAAATTATTCCTGATAAGGGAGACATAAAGTGGCAACCTAATATTCAAATTGGACATCTTGATCAATACGCAGAAATTGATGAGGGTTATACCATTTCACAATATTTAAAGAGAGCCTTTTATGATTTGTATGAAATGGAAAAGAGAATGAACAAGTTATATGAAGAAAGTGCGATGACTGGAGATGAAAATCAACTATTGAAAGCGGCAGAAATTCAAGGACTGCTCGAGGCTCGTGATTTTTATTCAGTAGATAGTATTACGAATAAGGTGGCAGCCGGTTTAGGTATTGATGTGATTGGGATGAATCGTGTGATTGGTGAATTAAGCGGAGGGCAGCGTGCAAAGGTAATTTTAGCGAAGCTCTTATTAGAAGAGCCTAATATTTTATTGCTAGATGAACCGACGAATTTTCTCGATAAGGAGCATGTGGAGTGGCTTGCTAATTATTTAATGAATTTTGAAGGAGCGTTTATTGTCGTATCACATGATTTTGATTTTCTGGAAAAGGTAACTTCTTGCATATGTGATGTAGAGTTCGGAACAGTTAAGAAGTATTACGGCAAATACTCAGATTTTGTAAGACAAAAGGAGCATTTGCGAAAAGATTATATTCGCCAATATTATGCACAGCAAAAGAAAATTGAAAAAACGGAAGAGTATATTCGTAGAAATATTGCTGGGGTGAATTCAAAAATAGCGCAAGGTCGTAGAAAACAATTACAGCGTATGGAAAGAATTGCGCCACCAAGTTTTACTCATAAACCGTCTATTCATTTTCAGGAACTTCCCATTTCAGTTCAGACAGTTCTTGAAGTAAATAATCTTGAAGCTGGTTACGACTTCGCTCTCTTACCAAAGTTGAATTTTTCAGTAATGGGTGGGCAAAAACTTGTCATTACAGGTTTCAATGGAGTAGGGAAATCTACTTTATTAAAAACAATCGTTGGAAATATTGCTAGTATTTCTGGAGAGTTTCACTTTTCAGAGCAAATAAAGATTGGATATTATGAGCAAGATTTAAATTGGAGCAATGATTCTTTAACGCCGCTTCAAATTATTTCAGAACAGTTTCCTAAACTGAATATGAAGGAAATACGCCATCATTTAGCTGCGTGTGGAGTGAAGGATACGCACGTTTCGCAAGAAATTCGTACGTTAAGTGGTGGTGAACAATCGAAGGTGAAACTGTGTGGATTATTACTATCACCTTGTAACTTCTTAATTTTAGATGAGCCGACAAATCATTTGGATGCAGAAGCGAAGGAAGCTTTGCAAAAGGCGTTAATTAAGTTTAAGGGCAGCATTATACTCGTATCTCACGAAGCAAGTTTTTATCTTGATTGGGCAGATAGCATCTTTCATATAGAGACGGGATTAGTTAAGGGGGTGTGAAACATATGAGTGAAAACAATTGGAAAACGAAAATTATATTATTTTTGACCGCTCAAACTATTTCGTTGTTCGGTTCCTCTCTCGTGCAATACGCGATTATATGGTATATCACCCTTACAACATCATCAGGAGTGATGTTGACTATTTCAACTGTTTGCGGTTTTCTACCACAAATTGCGATATCTTTGTTTGCAGGTGTTTGGATTGATCGTTATGACCGTAAAAAGATGATTATGTTATCGGATGGAATTATAGCGATTGCGACGTTAGTCTTAGCAATTTTATTTTTAACAGGATATAAAAGTATTTGGTTACTTTTTATTGTGTTACTCATTCGTTCAGCTGGAACAGGAGTACAAACGCCAGCTGTGAATGCATTAATTCCGCAAATCGTTCCGAAAGAGTATCTTATGAAAGTAAATGGAATAAATAGCAGTATTACATCTTTAATTATGTTTCTTTCTCCATCAGCAAGTGCTGCGATTCTTTCTATTGCCAGCATTGAAACAACATTTTTTATTGATGTTATTACAGCTATGATTGGAATTAGTATTATGTTTGTCATTCATGTGGAAGGACATGTGAATGTAGAAAGTAAGCAAAAATCTAATCTACAAGGAATTAAAGAAGGGTTCACTTATTTAAAAGAAAATGTATTTATTAAAAGGCTAATCGTTTTATTGATTATCGTCATGATTTTAATAAGTCCAGCTGCTTTTTTAACACCTTTAATGGTAACTCGTTCTTTCGGGGCCGAAATGTGGAGACTTACTGCTAGTGAGATGACCTTTAGTGCGGGTGCGGCAGCTGGTGGCGTATTGATTGCAGCGTGGGGTGGTTTTCGTAATCGTATGCATACAACAGCGCTAGCTTGTGCATTATATGGACTGCTTATGATTGGACTCGGAATAGCACCGATATTTATTATGTATTTAGTCTTTAATTTTTTAATTGGTATAACAATGCCGTGCTTCAATACACCAGTTACTGTGTTATTGCAGGAGAAAGTAGAACCATCAATGCACGGACGGATGTTTAGCCTTGTACAAATTGCGAATTCATGCGCGCTTCCTTTAGGAATGATAATATTTGGTCCGTTGTCGGATATGTTTAGTGTAGAGATTTTGTTAATTTATGCTGGGATATTCGTGCTATTTTGCGCAATGTATATTGTATTAAGCAAGAGGTTTGAAGTGTAAATATTTATAATTTAGAAGGTTTGCGAAGTGATTTAAGATGCTTTGCAAACCTTTTTGTTGTTTGTTTATTCAATAATTATTTATTGTTTAACAATAAATAATTATTGACTGTTAATTCTTTTTTAGATAATATGATGGTAAGAATCTAAGGGGAATTACATAAGTAGAGGAGAATGTGAAATGAAAAATAAATACGTAGTAGCTATTTCTTTCATGATTTTAGCGATTATTTCTTTAACGATACATGCTTCAAACAGTAAAGTAGGAGCGGATGGATTTCTTGAAGAACCTTTCTTTTTCCTAGTACCGATAAGTTATATATTGTTCCTTAGTGGTATTGGTGTATTGCTATTTGGATTTATTACTTCAAAGCTGAAAAAGGGCAATAGATAGGGACAAAACACTCACTATGAAATAGAAACATACCATATGGAAGAAAAAGAATAAGTGAGATGAATCATGATGAATCATTATTTTTATAATGGTAGACAAGTAGGAGCTGCTATTACGCTGGCTGGGGCACAAGGGACAATTCATGCTGTGAATCAAGCTATTCAAATGCAGCAACAAGCATATTTTGCACAAATGATGCAAAGTCAATATATGCCGTATTCACAACTTCCGATGCAAATTATACATTACGATGTACATCCAGCTGGTTTATTTTCCATTCCATATGGCGGGACATATTTCTTATGAAAAAAAGCGACTCAATAGAGTCGCTTTTTTATATTCCGCCTAACTTCATTCCAAGGAAGGCAAAGGCGATACCAATTATGTAAGTAGCACTTAAATATAAAAGGAAGATGTATAGTTTTTTACGAGTGAGAAGCTGAACAGATTCTAATTTAAACGTAGAAAATGTAGTGAATGCGCCCATAAATCCAGTACCTAATAATAGTTGCCAGCCTGTAGTGACTCCGTTGCCAATTATATACCCAAGTAAAAATGCCCCTGTTATATTAATAAGGAATGTAGCAATTGGAAATTGTGTTTTATTTCTTTTCTTAAACCAATTGCTAATTGCAAATCGTGTAATCGCACCGAAAAATCCTCCTGTTGCGACTAATAAAGCTTCTATCATGAGTAATCACCTTCTGTAAGAGATTTCTTAATTAAGAAATCTCCAAGTGTATAGCCAAGGCCAGACATAATGAGGCCACCAAGTATGCTGCATGATACATATAAGAAGGCTATGCTCCACTCAGAATGATTGATCAATTGCACAGTTTCTACACTAAATGTTGAAAAAGTCGTAAAGGAACCGATGAATCCAGTTCCGATGCCTGTGATAACCTCTGAAGGTAAGATGTTTAGCCGAGCGATATAAGTAGTTAGCCACGCTAAGAAAAAGCAACCGATTAAGTTAATGAGTAATGTTGCCAATGGAAATGAATGATGCCAAAATGTGTTGATATTAAGACCTAAATAATAACGAGAAAGAGCTCCTAATATACCAGCAATGCCAACGATAATATAAATCAATTTTCTCACCTCTTTAAATAGCTTGCTCAAAAAAATAGACTCCTACCAGTATCCATACTGGTAGGAGTCATTAGCTAAGCAGCGTTTATGGCGAACTCCATCGCCTATGATTATTACATATAGTGTACTAAATATACCGTTTAATTTCCAGTGAGGAGGAGGGTGTAACTTTTCTTTTTTTGATGTCTGAAGGCTTTTTAAGTAATTAAAATGGGATCGATTACTTATCAACTAAATATAGTGATATACGGTTTTAATTATGATAAAATGTTTCTTATGTGTGTCGTTTTGTTTTATTTGACTGAAAATAAAGAAAAATAAATTTGCGTGAAAAGGAGTCATTTATTTGAAGAAATTTTTAAAAATCGTATTTACATGTGTTTTAGTAGTAGCGGGCATTGTAGGAGGATTTCTAGCTTATATAACACTTACTAAAGAACAGCCTGCTGATGTTATAAGCTTGAAGGTAGAGAATAATAAGGAGCGCGTATTAGCGACTGGAAATGAGTTTAAAGTTACAACATTTAATATTGGATATGCTGGGTTAGATAAGGATCAAGATTTCTTTATGGATGGTGGAAAGGGATCTGGTTCAAGTAGTAAAGAGCAAACGGAAACTAATTTAAAGAATATGCTTTCGTTTTTACAAAATGAGAATAGTGATTTTGCACTATTACAAGAAGTTGATATAAAGTCACTTCGTTCATTTGATGTAAATGAACATGAATTTTTGAAAAAAGGATTACCTGATTATGTTTCGTCATTTGGCAAGAACTACGATACGAAATGGGTTCCAGTGCCAATAACAAATCCAATGGGATATGCGGAGGCTGGATTAAGTACGTTTTCTAAATACACTGTTCAAGAAGCGAAGAGGTTCCAGCTGCCTGGAATGGAGCCTTGGCCAAAGCGTTTGTTTGATTTAGATCGAGCAATTGTGGAATATAAAATTCCTGTTAATAATGGAAAACATGTTAGACTCGTAAATTTACATTTGTCTGCTTATGATGAAGGCGGGAAAATTAGAAAACAGCAAGTAGAGTATTTAAAAGAATATATGAACAAGCATTATGAAAATGGTGATTACGTAATAATGGGTGGAGATTGGAATCAATTGGTTTCGAACGCTCAATTAAGTGATCCGAAGTTCGTGAAAGAGCGTCCTGAGTGGTTAGTAGAGTTACCGAAGGACTTTACAGACGGTGGCTTTAAATGGGCTGTAGATCCGTCTGTTATGACTGTAAGAGATGATGTAAAGAAATATGTAGAAGGTGAAAATTTCGTCACTATTATTGATGGCTTTATCGTTTCACCGAATGTAGAGATTGTAAATGTACAAGGGAAAGATTTAAAGTTTGAAAATAGCGATCATAACCCAGTAAGTGCGGTATTTAAACTGAAGTAATTGATATGTATAAGTAGAAGGTGGGGCTTCATATGGAGTGGTTAAAGAGGACTTGTTTTTCTAACCTTGAGAAAGAATCACAGAAAAATCATTTATTACTGTTTATAACGATTTGTAGTTTCTTCCTTGGGATAATCGCAATTGGGTATTATGGATATATTTTTACAGAGAGAGCCATAGCATTTTGGATTTGTGGTATTTCTGTCGTTGCATTTGGAACGCTTTTTACTTTTATAAAAAGTATGGAATCAGCGTATAAATATATCATGACATTTATGTTGCTTACAATGTCTTACATTATGGTACAAGCTTTTAATGAAAGCCCGGCTGTATTTCAAATGGTCTATTTTACATTAGCTGTTTCACTTATTTATTTAAGCGAGCGCCTCATTTTAATTATTGGCGGGGTAGCTGTTGTGATCACATTTATCCTTTGTAGCTATTGGCCGGAGCAATTTTTTGCTTATACAGCCTCATCTGAAGCTGCTAATTTCGCAAGTTTGTTAGCGATTGTAACAATCGCTATGTGGGGCGTCACGAAAATCGGTTCTAATCTGCTCCTTCGTTTAAGTGATGAGAAGCAAGAAGTAATGAGAAAAGCTCAGGAGTTAGAAGAGACGCAAAGACTTATTGAAGAAACAGTTGTGAAACTAGATAGTAATTTCAATCATTTAAGACAAAATATGAACACGTCGATGGAATCGATGAGTGAAATTAATTTTGCCTTTGAAGAGGTGGCAGTTGGTACGCAATCACAATCAGAGATGATGTATCGTTCGGTAGAAGTATTGAATGATATGGAGGGAAATATTGAGCAAATCATCTCTCAAGTAAGAACTGCATCGGCTCATGTGGATGAAAGCTTAGAAATTTCAAAAGGTAGTGTACATACTCTAAGAAATTTTGAAACTAACATGAGAAGTTTAAATGATGTTGTTTCACAGTCTGGAATTATATTTAGAGATTTAATGATGCAATCGAAACAAATTAATGAAATTGTAGATGTAATAACGAATATTTCAAGTCAGACGAGTTTGCTAGCTTTAAATGCAAATATTGAAGCTGCGAGGGCAGGCGAGCATGGAAAAGGTTTTGCTATTGTAGCGAGTGAAGTGTTAAAGCTTGCTGAAGAATCAAATCGTTCTGCGGGAAGAATTCAAGGGATTTTGAAGGAGTTTAGTAATCAAGCAAGTAAGGTAGAAGTGCAAGTAGAGAAGTCAGAAAGAGTACAAGAAGAATGTAACGAGATGTTAGCAAGCGTTTTAACAAATGTAACTGATTTAGGGAAGTTTATTGATGCGATTAATGAAGTAATGCGAGAGGTTGTTGTTCAACAAGAAAGTTTCCAAGTTAAAACGACGAATATCGTAAAGGATGTTACGCATGCTTCTAACGTAATTCAGCAAACTTCTACAGCTACAGAAGAAGTGCTAGCGAGTGTGGAAGAAGAAAAACATCGAAATGATACGTCAGTGAAGACGTTACAAACTGTTAGCGAGCAAGTGAAGTTGTTAGAAGATATTTTAGAAAAGTAATATTGCTTGGAAAGAGCACGAATGATGTGCTCTTTTTTCATTGAAACGAATACTTGATAGGAATTTAATTGCTTTTCTGCGCGTTTTCTGCCAAGCTTAAGGAGATAAAGTGAGACTAGTACATACTTATTATTAGTCCTCACCAATCAAGCTATCCGCAAATAGCGGAATAAAATACTTCAAAGAAAGAATTATATAGGTGACGCATATGATCGAAGTTAAGACTTCTGAACTTAGTGATGGAGAATTTAATAGAGGTGTATTTGCAACTCGTGATATTAAAAAGGGTGAGTTGATACACGCAGCACCAGTTATCTCTTATCCGAATGAACAGCATGAACATATTGAGAAAACGTTACTTGCTGATTACGCATTTGAGTATGGAATCAATCATACGGCAATCCTTTTAGGATATGGTATGTTATTTAATCATTCATATACACCGAATGCAACGTATGACATCGTTTTTGAGAATCATACATTTAACTTCTATGCTTATAAAGATATAAAAGCAGGAGAAGAAATTTTAATCAATTATAATGGTGAAGTTGATAACGATGAGCTGTTATGGTTTGATAAAGAAAAAGAAGAGAACGAAAAGTAATATAAAGAGTATAGAAAGAGCACATTCTGTGGGATGTGCTCTTTTTTATTGATGTAAATAAAGTAAAAAGTACAAAAAAATACCACTTTCTTTTTGTGTGGTATAGTAAGATACTGAGGGATAGTGTTTTGAAAAAGTCATATATTTTACAAATTGTTGTCTTTCTGATGACATGTCAAGTTTAGTAGTCCATTTGGGTTGCTTTATTATGCAATATATATTTTAATATGAGTGGCACCTCTTATAAATTAAGAGGTTTATAGGTGTCTCGAATTGATTTTGGGTACACTGTATCCACCACTTTAGGTTCTTTCATGTACGTGGGGGTATTATGGGCCCGTATAACGGGATAAAATGAATATAGAAATAGAGGAATCGTAAAATGAATATGCAAGAGGTTTATAAATATTTAAGTACGGTATTGCCTGAAGGACATGTTAAACAAGATGAAATGTTAAAGAATCATACGCATATTAAGGTTGGCGGAAAAGCAGATGTTTTTGTTGCGCCTACAAATTATGACGAAATTCAAGAAGTTATTAAATATGCGAACGAATATAATATTCCAGTTACGTTTTTAGGAAATGGATCGAATGTCATTATTAAAGATGGTGGAATTCGCGGGATTACAGTAAGTTTAATTCATATTACAGGTGTTACTGTAACAGGAACGACGATTGTAGCACAGTGCGGTGCAGCAATTATTGACGTATCACGTATTGCCTTAGACCATAACTTAACGGGTCTTGAGTTTGCTTGTGGTATTCCAGGTTCAGTTGGCGGAGCATTATATATGAATGCTGGTGCATACGGCGGTGAAATTTCGTTTGTATTAACAGAAGCTGTCGTAATGACAGGTGATGGAGAGCTACGTACTTTGACGAAAGAAGCATTTGAATTTGGATATCGTAAGAGTGTATTTGCGAACAACCATTACATTATTCTTGAAGCGAGATTTGAACTTGAAGAAGGTGTACATGAAGAAATTAAAGCCAAAATGGATGATTTAACGTTTAAACGTGAGTCAAAACAGCCTCTAGAATATCCTTCATGTGGTAGCGTATTTAAGCGCCCACCAAATAACTTTGCTGGTAAGTTAATTCAAGACTCAGGACTACAAGGTAAGCGAATTGGTGGA
Organism: Bacillus sp. RCC_6_1; assembly: GCF_041360755.1. Taxonomy (NCBI): domain Bacteria; kingdom Bacillati; phylum Bacillota; class Bacilli; order Caryophanales; family Bacillaceae; genus Bacillus; species Bacillus sp. RCC_6_1. The sequence goes on along the minus strand of NZ_JBFUPV010000003.1, from coordinate 170,841 downwards.
GTAGAAGTTTCTTTAAAACACGCTGGATTTATGGTGAATGTTGATAACGGAACAGCACAAGATTACATCGATTTAATTCACTTCGTACAAAAGACAGTTGAAGAGAAATTTGGCGTGAAGTTGGAGCGAGAAGTAAGGATTATTGGAGAAGATAAAGAATAACGAAATACGTATGAAGATATGAATTATTTTAAAATAACATTTGGGTATTGTTGACAATTTGTTTTCAATTCAATATAATGGCTAATAATTTAACAAATAACATACGTTGAAAGAGCCCAGTAGCAGTTTGTCACTGTTAACGAGAGAGCTAGGGGTTGCTGGAACCTAGCACAAACAAACTTGCGAATTACACTCTGGAGTATCTTAGGTAATGCTAAGCGGACTAGCAATCGATATTATTGCTAAGAGTGGTATGAGTAGCTATGCTATTTATGCAAACTGGGTGGTAACACGGTGAATAATCGTCCCTATGTCTATCGTAGACATAGGGGCTTTTTTGTTTTTAAAAAATAAAGGGGATGACAAAAGATGAATATTATTGATGAATTAGAATGGCGCGGCGCCGTTAATCAGCAGACTGACGAAGAAGGCTTACGTAAGCTAGTAGAAGAGAAAAAGATTTCACTATACTGCGGAGTTGATCCAACTGGTGATAGTATGCATATCGGACATTTGATTCCGTTTATGATGATGAAGAGATTCCAATTAGCTGGCCATCATCCTGTTATTTTAATTGGCGGGGCAACAGGAACAATTGGTGATCCGAGTGGACGACAATCAGAGCGTCAGCTTCAAACGTTAGAAGTGGTTCAGCATAATGTAGATGCGTTAACAGCACAAATGAAAAAGCTATTTGATTTTGGTGGAAATAGCGAAGTGAAGATGGTAAATAACTATGATTGGACACATGAAATAAATATTATTGAGTTTTTACGTGATTACGGGAAAAACTTTAGCATCAATAGCATGTTAGCGAAGGATATTGTAGCAAGTCGTTTAGATACAGGTATTTCTTTCACAGAATTCACGTACCAAATTTTGCAAGCGATGGACTTCCATCATTTATACACGAAAGAGGATGTTCAACTTCAAATTGGTGGTAGTGACCAATGGGGAAATATTACGAGTGGTTTAGATTTAATTCGTAAGTTAGAAGGTCATGAGGCGAAAGTATTCGGATTAACGATTCCGTTATTATTAAAATCGGACGGTACGAAGTTTGGTAAATCAGCGGGTGGTGCGGTTTGGCTTGATCCTGAAAAAACGACACCGTTTGAATTTTACCAGTTCTGGGTAAATACAGATGACCGTGATGTAATTAAATACTTGAAATACTTTACGTTCTTAACGAAAGAGCGTATTGATGAATTAGCAGCGAAGGTAGAAACAGAGCCTCATAAACGTGAAGCGCAAAAAGTGTTAGCGGAAGAAATGACGAAATTTGTTCATGGAGAAGAGGCGTTCCTGCAAGCTGAGAAAATTACAGCAGCGTTATTTAGCGGAGATATTAAATCGTTAACAGCTGATGAAATTGAACAAGGCTTTAAAGAAATGCCAACATTCCAGGCTTCAAAAGAGACGAAAAACATCGTAGAGTGGCTAGTCGATTTAGGGATTGAACCGTCTAGACGACAAGCACGCGAGGACATTAATAATGGTGCGATTTCTATGAATGGTGAGAAAGTAACAGATGTGGGTACAGATGTTACTGTAGAAAATTCATTTGATGGAAGATTTATTATTATTCGTAAAGGGAAGAAGAACTACAGCCTTGTGAAATTAGGATAATAAGTAAGGCTGGAAAATATATCGGCGATTTTTCGAAATATATCAGCGAAAATCCGAATATATCAGCGATTTTCCCAATATATCAATTTACCGACAAAAAGCGACAATAAGAGCTGTTCCGAACGGGACAGCTTTTATTATAAAAAGTCAGTATATTTAGATAAATTTAAAGGGTATATAATTTTTTTGACGAATAAATAAGTTAGAGAAAATTACGGATAAAAAATAGCCCGAACCATGCAGGGCATGATTCGGGCTTATATTCAGATTAGTAAGCTAAGCTGAATAGACCTTTAATGTGTGATAAGTAACGAACGTTACTTGCTTCTTTCATTAATGATGCTGGTAAGCCTTTAAGTGGAGTATTGCTTGCTCCAATTGTAGCAACTGCATCTTTACGTCCTAGACTAGCAAGTGTTCCAGAGTTTACAGGTGCGAACTCTTCTAATGCTTTGCCTTCTAGTGCTGCGTATAAGTTGTATCCAATTAACTCACCCATTTGCCAAGCGATTTGTGCAGTTGGTGGGTATGGACGTCCGTCTGGAGCGAAGACAACAGCGCTGTCTCCAGCAACGAATACGTCTTTGTGAGAAGTAGATTGTAGGTATGCATCAACTGTTGCACGTCCACGGTTAACTTCAAGACCTGATTCACCGATTAATGGGTTACCTTGTACGCCGCCTGTCCAAACGAATGTGTTAGCAACAAGTTTTTGACCGTCTTTTAAGTCGATTTCATTGCCAGCAACGTTTGTTACAGGAAGACCAGTTAAGAATGTAACACCGCGTGCTTCTAGGCTAGTAGTTGCACGTTCGATTAAGTGGTCTGGTAATACTGGAAGGATTTTTGGACCTGCTTCAACAAGAAGAAGTTTCACTTCTTTTGGATTTACGCCGTGGCTTTTTGCAAGTTTAGGCATAATGTCAGCAAGCTCACCAACTAGCTCAACGCCAGTTAATCCGCCACCACCGATTACGATTGTAGCATCAGCTTCGTTTTTCGTTTTCGCGTATTCACGAATACGGTCTTCAACGTGTTTGTAGATTTTGTTTGCATCAGCAGCAGATTTTAATACCATGCTGTTTTCTTCTAGTCCTGGAATACCGAAGTAAGCAGTTTTACTTCCTAAAGCAACTACAAGTGCATCGTAAGATAAAGTAGTGCCACCAGCTAGTTTGATTTCTTTGCTATCAACTGAGAATGACTCAACTGTTGCGATTTTAAGATCGATGTCTTTCCCTTTGAAAAGCTTTGTAAGTGGCATTGCAACTGCTTGCTCAGACACGTTACCAGCTGCAAGGCGGTGTAGTTCAGTGATGATTTGGTGTGTTGGGTATTGGTTAATCACTGTAACTTGTGCTTCTGATTTGCTGTAATATTTACGTACGTTTAAAGCGGCAAGAAGACCGCCATAACCAGCGCCTAAGATGACAATTTGTTTTGACATAGTATGATATCCCCCGTCTTTACTAATTGTTGTTATAAGTTAAATTATTTATTGTTACGTTCTGCACTAATTTGAAGATATGCGTTCACAAAGCGGAACATTTTTTGTGCTTGTGGATCTTTTAGTAATTTTAACAGGCCGAATAGGCCGATAACTTCGTTGCTTTCTTCAGCACGATCTTTCGCTTCGATTGCAGTTGCAGCCATGCTTTTCACTGTATCTTTTACAGGTTCTACAAGCTCTGTAATTGCACCAACAGTGTCGCTTTTTAATACTTCATCAGTAGCAACAGTTTGAGCGAAGTCATAAGACTTAGTTAAAATGTTAACAAGCTCAGTTAATTTTGGAAGCTGTTCTACTAGTGTTGTTAATGATTCTTGTACCTCAGGTTTTAACAACTGATCAAGTACATCAAGTTGTCCTTGGCTAGCAGAAATTTGTACAGTTTCTTGTTCTGGCTTTGTTTGAGTCATAGTTTCTGGCATCTCCAATTCTCCTTTACGATAGCAATACTCTTATTTTTTATAAGTAAGATAGTAAACGTTTACGAAACTTTATACAAAGTTTCACAAAACACAATAAAATGCCTTTAAATTTATGACAGCAAGTAAGCTGCAAACATAAATCTAAAACCATAACGTCTTACCTATTATTTATGAACTGTCCGATACATGGCTTGTCCGCATAATGGAAAAGCTCCGTTACCGGAAAGTGTATATAATATATATCCTATATTATATACTATATACACCTATGTTAACATAAAAATGATTCCTAATTATTTGATATTGAGTGTATAACGTAGTGCTGACAAGGTATGAAAGCGTATAAAATATTTTGTTCCAGTTAGAAATGTATATACATATAAAGAAAAAAAGGAAAAAATGAACAAATTCATGTTCGTTTTTTCCTTTTTCCTATTATTCACCTTCTACAATTAGCATCGATGTGTTACCGCTTTTTTCAAGATGGCATTCGCCCCAAGTACAAAGAGAATCAAGAATGGACTCTAAAGACCAACCGTATTCTGTAAGTGAATATTCTACTTTTGGTGGTACTTGATTGTATACCTTTCTTTGAATAACCCCATCGTCTTCTAATTCACGTAATTGCTGAGTTAACATTTTTTGTGTAATCCCAGGCATTAAACGTTTTAGTTCACTCGTTCTTTTTGTGCCTTTCGTTAGATGACAAAGGATAACAACCTTCCATTTTCCACCGATAACCTCTAAAGTCGCTTCAACGGGAATATTGTATTTCTTCATATAAAAATCTCCTTTGATGAATGTAGATTTAAGTTCTCCAACAAAAGAAGCTAAATAATTAAATGTTACTAAAAAGTGCCTATAGCACTTTAAAGTACGTACTTTTTATCATGTTGAATATGTTCCATAATAGCATACGTAAGAGGGAAATGAGTAGTACGGTACTAAAAAGTGCCTATGTTACTTTTAGGTACCTATCGTACTTTTAAGTGCGTTCTTCAAAAAAAGAGTAAAGCCATTCATAATAGCGTATATCAACAGTAAAGTTATTTTTGTAGAAGATAAAAAGGCCTTTTTATCATACTATTATGATTGGATTTCTCGCATTAAGGAGGAGTTCAATTGAATTCATATACAGTATCTTCTTCGGTTATGCAGACGAATCGGAGAAGTATGTTTGCTTTATTAGCACTAGCAATTAGTGCGTTTGGAATTGGTACAACTGAATTTATTAGTGTCGGCTTATTACCATCTATCTCAGAGGATTTACATGTTTCTGTTACAACAGCGGGGTTAACTGTTTCTTTATATGCATTAGGAGTAGCGTTTGGTGCTCCAGTATTAACGTCATTAACAGCTAGTATGTCGCGAAAGACGTTATTAATGTGGATTATGATTATTTTCATTATTGGTAATGGAATTGCGGCGGTAGCAACAAGTTTTACTGTGTTACTTATTGCGAGGGTTGTATCTGCATTTGCGCATGGTGTTTTTATGTCAATTGGATCTACAATTGCGGCTGCGCTTGTACCTGAGAATAAACGTGCAAGTGCAATAGCATTTATGTTTACTGGTTTAACTGTTGCGACTATTACAGGTGTACCAATTGGAACATTTATCGGTCAACAATTTGGCTGGAGGGCCTCGTTTATTGTTATTGTGGCCATTGGAATCGTTGCTTTAATCGCCAATAGTATGCTAATTCCTTCTAATTTAAAAAAAGGTACGTCTGTATCATTTCGCGATCAATTTAAGCTGATTAAGAATGGAAGACTGTTACTTGTATTTATTATTACTGCATTAGGATACGGGGGAACGTTCGTAACATTTACGTATTTATCTCCGTTATTACAAGAAGTAACAGGATTTAAAGCAAGTACCGTTACAATTATTTTGTTAGTATACGGAATTGCAATTGCGATTGGGAATATGGTCGGGGGAAAATTATCAAATCATAATCCGATTCGAGCGTTATTTTACATGTTCTTTATTCAAGCGATTGTATTATTTGTTTTAACATTTACAGCGCCATTTAAAGTCGCTGGGTTCATCACAATTATTTTCATGGGACTATTCGCATTTATGAATGTTCCAGGGCTACAAGTGTATGTTGTTATATTAGCTGAGAGGTTTGTACCTAGCGCTGTTGATGTAGCATCGGCGATTAACATTGCAGCATTTAACGCAGGAATTGCTCTTGGTGCTTACTTGGGCGGTATTGTAACGAACTCGTTAGGATTAATTCATACGGCTTGGGTAGGTGGAATTATGGTAGTAGGTGCTGTTGTTTTAACTGCGTGGAGTATGACATTAGAAAAAAGAGATCAAGTAAAATAAAAGGAGAGAAAATAAAATGAAAAACTTACAAAGTAAAACAGTATTAAATAATGGTGTAGAAATGCCTTGGTTCGGTTTAGGTGTATTTAAAGTAGAGGATGGACCAGAACTTGTAGAAGCAGTGAAATCGGCGATTAAAGCAGGATACCGCAGCATTGATACAGCTGCAATTTACGGAAATGAAAAAGCTGTAGGTGAAGGAATTCGCGCAGGTATAAAAGAAGCAGGCATTTCTCGTGAAGATTTATTCATTACTTCAAAAGTGTGGAATTCGGATCAAGGATATGAAACGACACTTGCTGCATATGAAGAAAGCTTAAAAAAATTAGAGCTGGATTATTTAGATTTATACCTTGTTCATTGGCCTGTAGAAGGGAAATACAAAGATACGTGGAGAGCGTTAGAAACACTTTATAAAGAAAAACGCGTACGTGCAATTGGGGTAAGTAATTTCCAAATTCATCACTTACAAGATGTAATGAAAGATGCAGAAATTAAACCAATGATTAACCAAGTAGAATACCACCCTCGTTTAACACAAAAAGAATTACAAGCTTTCTGTAAAGAACAAGGTATTCAAATGGAAGCATGGTCACCATTAATGCAAGGTCAATTATTAGATAATGAAAAATTACAAGAAATTGCTGAGAAACACGGTAAAACAACAGCGCAAGTTATTTTACGTTGGGATCTTCAAAATGGAGTAATCACTATTCCAAAATCAACGAAAGAACACCGCATTATTGCAAATGCCGATATATTTAATTTCGAATTAACGAAAGAAGATATGGAAAAAATCGATGCGTTAAATCAAAATCACCGTGTTGGTCCAGATCCTGATAACTTCGATTTCTAAGATTAAAGTAAGAAAGAAGAGTGCGTAAAAGCACTCTTTTTTTGTGCATAAAAATAGTTTCTAAATAAATACTACTTAGTATTAAGTTTGTGATAAGGGGCTGTAAACATGAATATAAAGCAATCGTTCAAGATTTTAGCTATGTTTTTAAGTGTTTTATTTGTGTTATTCCCGCTTCAAAAAGCATTTGCAGAAGTTATGGACCATACAAAGTATGAAATGAATTGGAGTTATAGTAAGTCAAAGAAGAAACCAATTCGAACAGAGCTTATTAAAACCGCAGATGGCAAAATTGCTTTTTGCTTAAATGTAGATTTGAAATCTCCAAGCGGTCAAGATTTACCGGAAATGGGGAAAGTGGATATTAACGTATACCGTGTACTATTGAATGGATATCCACAAAAGAGTCCACAAGAATTAGGTGTTTCTGATTGGAGAGAAGCACATTACGCAACGCAGCTTGCAGTGTGGAATGCGTTAAAACAAATCGATATTAATGATTTAGATTTCCGCAATAAAAATGTAGAGAAAGTAACGAAAGACATCGTTGCAAAAGCAAGCGCTAGTGAAGAGTTACAAGAAATTACGATGAGTGTAACTCCTACAGAAGAACAAGAAGCAGTATTAAAAAATGATTTCTTTGAAACAGGTTTATATACAGTAGAAACAAATGCAAAAAGCGGAACGTATAAAGTGCAAGCAACAGGTGCACCAGCGGGCGTGAAATTTGCAAATGAAAAAGGCGAAACAAAAACAGAATTTAATGTAGGAGAAAAGTTCCGCATTTTAATTCCGAAACAAACACCAGCTGGTGGATTTAGCTTTAAAGTATCAGGAAATTTAACGAAATTACAAGGGATTGCGCATAAAGGTACACCGACTATTCAAAATGCAGTAGTATTACTTGAGCGTAGTGAAGAAAAAACAAGTCCAGAGTTAGCGGTAAGTTGGAAAAAGGCTGAGGCTCCAAATAAACCAAATAAGCCATATACTCCAAATGAACCGCATAAACCGAATCAAAAGAGATAATGAAAAAGCATTGGCATATGCCAATGCTTTTTCATATGAATTCTTTAAAGGTATATCAAGATAATAATTAATCGAGTGAAACACTATTTTAACGTTTTAAAAAGTATTTAAAAATAATAAAATGTGACAAAATCTAAACGTTACAATAAATGGATTTTATTCACGAAATTGTAACATTATTCTAATTAGAGAGGCTATCAAACAAAGTGTAAAGCGTGTAAAATTCATTTGGAAAAACTACCTATAGATGGTCATATATGAAGAAAATGTAAGTTTTTATTGTTATTTTTATTTTTAGATGTATAGATGACAATACTGAAAAATATCTTTTACTATTCTCTTTTTTATGTAGCAAGAGAACTCATCACAAATAGAGAGAAGTGAGGAGGGCATATTACATAAAAATTTTACAATGTAAGAAAGCGAATGCATGGAGAGAAATGCGGTAGTAATAGATGCAGGTGCGCGAGGTGTTAGTCCATTCATCAAATGTTTTTATAGAAATAATAGGATTACTTATTAGATGAATATATAGGGTAGTTTATCTAAATAAAGGAACAGGGGACACAGATTATGTCGAAGAAAAAGACGAGTAGGGTATTAGTAGCTGGAATATGTATATCTACATTATTATCGCCAGTAGCTTTCGAAGCATCGAAAGGATATGCAGCACCTTTGGAAGAAAATAAAGGTGGGAAATTAGAAGAGGTAAAAGAGAATAAGTTTGAGCAGAGAGTATTTCAGTTGCCGGGGAAAGGTAGCGTAGAAGAAGAAAATAATCGTCTAAGAGTTACTTGGAAACTTTCCGCTAATGAACCGACTGGAATTTATGCAGAGCCAAATGAAGAGATTACAATTGACATAAAAGGGACGCAGTCTATCCAAGCTTTTATTGGAACGAGATCTTATGATGAAAAGGACCCAGAGGAGTTTAATTTAAAACCAGGGAAAAATGTTATTTCATCTTCAAGAGGCGGTATTTTATATTTTTATAATATGAATAACGAAGGAGAAGTAACAGCTTCCGTTACAAATGGTGGTAGTCACTTTCCTTTATTTATTTTAGGTAAGCATACAAAAAAAGATTGGGATGAAATGTTAAAAAAATATAAGGATCCTTATGCAGTTGAATTAAAAGGTGAGAGAAGCTTAATTACTACTACTTACGATTCTGTGCAGAAATATATGAAGAATACGGATCCAACAGATTTAATGAAATTGCATGATAAGATTATCCGTTTAGAAAACGCAGTGGCAGGATTATCTGAGGACAGTGTTGGGGTTGCAAAATCTCCAACTCATTATGTTCAGTTTGTTGAAAAACGGAAGCCTGCTAAAGGGGACTTTATGTTTGCAAAACATTATCATACAGGATATATTCCAACTGCAATGAATAGAGTTTTAGATATAGAGGTACTTGAGAAGGATGGATGGGGACCGTGGCATGAAGTTGGTCATTTACATCAGCAAGAACCGTGGAAGTGGTCTAAAGTAAGGGAAGTAACAGTAAATATTTACTCATTAGCTGTTCAAAAGGCGTTAGGGAATCAATTAGAAATGGATGAGCACTATAAAAACTCATTTGAGTATTTAGAGAAGCCTAAAGCAGAAAGATTCATTGATGACATTAATCCTCTTACAATGTTTTGGCAATTAAATGTAGTGTATGGAGAACATTTTTATCCTAGGTTACATCAAGCTTATCGTTTGTTACCTCAGAGTGAAATGCCTCATTCTGATGAAGAGAAAAAGCAGCTATTTATTTATATGACATCGCAAGTGGCAGGGCAAAATTTAATTCCTTTCTTTGAGGAATGGGGATTAACACCAAATGATGATATTAGAGAGAAAATAGAAAAATCAAAGTTACCTAAATTAGAAAAGGAAATCTGGAAAGCTACAGATAGTAATGATATTCGTGAGAAGCAAGTTGAACCGTATAAGGTTCCATATGGTGAACCTGCTAATGAAGTACAAAATCTTTTAGTTGGTACAGATTCTGACGAGAATGAAGCAAGTAAACTTGTTCGAAATTTAGGTGAGAATGTAAAAGTAACAGGAAAGATTGTATGGCCTAAACTAGAGAATGGTAAACAGGAAGTGTTAGTAGAAATTGGGGATGAGAAAGGAAATAAAAATTCAATTCCTGTCCAAGTTAACGGATTTTATGATGACAGTATAGTTTTTCAAGGACTTTCAGATGATGTAATGTCGACAGTGACACTTCACCACAATAAGAAGAAATTAAATGTAAACTTTACTAATAATGAAATACATTACCGCTTTGAAAAAGAAGAATATATGGGCTTAACGCTATATGATCGAAATGGGATTGAAAAGAAACGCGTATCTGCAGAAGGACAAGAAACGGGAAAAAGATTTGCGATGGAACTAAATGAATTGGATTTTGAATATGGTGATGTAGTAAAAGTATTCCATGCAGAACCGGATCGTCTGAAGTGGTACCAAAATAATACACTTGTAGATCAAGGGAAGGCTAAAAATAAAAAAGAGAAATTATTCCAAATCACTGAGCAAGGGTTCGAATTAAAAGATAGTTTACAAGAAGTGACGGCGAAACCGCAAAAAGTAGTAGTCGGAATGGATGTAGACAAACTAGATCCGAAAGAATTTGTACAAGTAAAAAATGGAGAAGTGGTTGGTTTTGCAGAAAAACCAAATACATCAAAAATCGGAGAACAAAAAGTAAAAGTAGAAACGAAAGATCGATTTGGAAATAAGAAAGTGACAGAAGTTCCTCTAACAGTAACATATGGAGATAGCCTACTTGTATATGGGCTAAGCTATAGAGATGGTGACTTAAAATCAATTGTAACTTTGCATCATGATACGAAAAAACTGAGTGCGACAGATACAAAGAACCTAATTCATGATTACTTTAAAGATGAAAAGTATTTTGAATTCACATTGTACGATAAAGAAGGAAGAGTGAAGAAAAATATAGCAGTAAAAGGTTTAGAGAATACGCAAGAATTTGCTAAGGAAGTAAATGGAATTGCATTTGAGTATGGAGATGTAGTGAAAGTATATCATGCGGAATCTTCTCGTTTACATTGGTATCAAAAAGATGTATATGTGGGCGAAGGAAAAAGTAAAGAGATAAAGGAATTAGTCTTCAAAATAACTGAAAATGGATTTGAAAGATTAGACGGTGAGCAAACAGTAAAAGCAAATCCGCAGCAAGTAGTAATCGGAACAAATAGCGAAACGCTAGACGTGAAGAACTTTGTTGAAGTACAGGGTGGAGAAGTAGTAGGTTTTGTAGGGAAAATAGATATGACAAAAATTGGTCAGCAAACAGTGAAAGTAGAAACGAAAGATCGTTTTGGAAATAAGAAAGTGACGGAAGTTCCTGTAGAAGTGACATATGGGGATAGTCTAGTCTATCAAGGTGTGTCCGATGTTACACGTTCAATTATTACGTTAAACCACGCTGAAAAGAAATTACATGCAACATTTACAAATGATGAGATTCATTATCGCTTTGTAAATGAACAGTATATAGGCCTTACGATTTATGATCAAAATGGAACTGAGAAAAAGCATGTAACCGCAGAAGGACAAGAAACTTCGCAGAATTTTGCAGAACAAGTAAATGGTATGGCGTTCGAGTATGGTGACGTATTGAATGTGTATCATGCCGAGTCAGATCGTTTAAGTTGGTATAAAAAGAGTGAGTTAGTTGGAAAAGGAGATAAGAAAAAGTTTAAAGAAATTTCCTTTAAGATTACTCCAAATGGTTTAGAGCAAGTGCAATAATAAGAAAAAGCTCGTAAAACATTATGTTTTACGAGCTTTTTTATTATTCAGCTTCAGAAACTACTGTGAAGCGTTCGTTTACATGTTTTGGGTTTTCAATCTCATCAAGTGCTGCAACTGCGAAGTCTTCGTAACTTACGTAGCTATCACCTTTTGAGTTAACAAGAAGATTGTCTTTGCCAGCTTTGTAAGAACCAGTGCGTTTTCCTAATGCGAATAGTGCAGAAGGGCTGATGAATGTCCAAGTGATATCATTTGTTTGTTGTAAAATTTCTAAGTTTTTACCTTGGTTTTGGGCTGTTGCAAGATATTCTTTCGGGAAACCTGGTGTCTCAAATACACGTGTTGTTTTCTCTTCGTCTACAAATAAGCTTCCAGCGCCTCCAACTACAAGTAATTTTGTATTTGGTGCGCCTTTCATAGCTTCAATAAGTACGTTTCCTGCATCTACGTGAAGGTGTTCTTCGCCTGCTGGAGCACCGAATGCATTTACAACTACGTCAAATGCCTGCAGGTCGTTAGATGTAAGAGAGAATACATCTTTCTCTAAAACTTTTACGTTTTCTTCTGTAATTTTTGTAGCGTTTCTTACGATTGCAGTTACTTCATGTCCGCGATCCAATGCTTCTTTTAAAATACGACTTCCTGCTTTACCAGTTGCTCCGATAATTCCGATTTTCATAATAAATCCCTCCAAAGTGTTTTGTTAAAGTGTATATCTGAAAGTAAATGAATTTGTTGTAATTAGGTTTGTTACAACCTGTTGTAATCATTATAGTTACAGGTTGGTATTTTTGTCAATAGGGTTGTTTGTGAATTTATTTTTTGTTTTAGTATGCACAGTTAGAGGGAGGGTAGTCAGTCATAAAGATATTGTTACTGTGAACCTGGCTAATATTTGGAAATTGCAAATTGTCGAAAAATGTTGATTTTTGAATGTTTTTTAAATATAATTCGTTTTATGGAGAAAAGGAGGGGTTAATTGTATGAATATTTTAGAGCAATTTATTTCATCAACAAATACAATTCTTTGGTCATATATTCTTATTGCAATGTTAATTGGTTTAGGGCTTTATTTTTCTATTAAATTGAAATTCGTACAAATTACTCATTTAGGGGAAATGATTCGTTTAATGAGTGATGGGTTAACTGGAAAGACACGTAAAAAAGGCAGTGTATCTTCTTTCCAAGCATTTTGTATGAGTTCTGCAGCTCGTATTGGTATCGGTAACTTAGCTGGTGTAGCGTTAGCTATTTCTATGGGAGGACCTGGAGCAGTATTTTGGATGTGGGTTATTGCGATTATCGGGGCTTCTTCAAGTTTCGTAGAAAGTACGCTTGCACAAATTTATAAAATAAAAGATGGCAGTGGCTTCCGTGGTGGTCCTGCTTATTATATGGAAAAAGGTTTAAATAAACGTTGGATGGGGATTTGGTTCTCTATTCTGATTACAATTAGTTACGGTTTAATTTTCAACTCAGTACAAGCAAACACAGTTACATTAGCGTTTAAAAATGCATTTGGTATTGAGCGTTACGTTGTTGGGATTGTATTAGCAGTATTAGTTGCGGTTATTATTTTTGGTGGTGTAAAAAGTATTGCACGTATGTCGGAAATGATTGTTCCGCCAATGGCAATTCTTTATATTGCGGTAGCGATTTTCGTTGTTATTAAAAACTTCTATTTACTACCAGATGTGTTTACAGAAATCTTTAAAGGTGCATTTGGTTTAGATTCAGCTGTAGGCGGTGGTATCGGTGCTGCGATGAAATATGGTATTCAGCGCGGATTATTTGCGAACGAAGCAGGTATGGGTAGTGCGCCGAACGCGGCAGCAACAGCTGATGTAACGCATCCAGCCAAACAAGGTTTTATTCAAACAATCGGGGTTTTAGTAGATACATTCTTAGTATGTACATCAACAGCATTTATCGTACTATGTTCTGGTGCATATAAAGCAACGAATTTAGAAGGTATTGAACTAACACAAAATGCATTAAGCTCACAAATTGGCCCATGGGCGAGCAGTTTCTTAGCGATTATTATTTTCTTATTCGCTTTCAGTTCACTTCTAGGAAACTACTACTATGGTGAAACAAATATTGAATTTATTAAGCAAAGCAAAACGTGGTTAACAATTTACCGTATTGCGGTAGTTGGAATGGTATTATTCGGTTCTGTTGCGACGCTTCAAGTTGTATGGAATATGGCAGACTTATTTATGGGTCTAATGGTAATAACGAACTTAATTGCGATTACACTTCTTGGCCGATTTGCGTACGCGGCATTAACAGACTATGTAAGGCAAAAGAAACAAGGGAAAGATCCAGTCTTCAGTGCAGATTCTATTCCTGGTTTAACGAATACAGAGTGCTGGGATAAGCCAGTGGTAACAGATAAAGAAAAAGCAGTGTAATTGAAAAGGCGAGCATCGAGGTAAATTTGATGCTCGCCTTTTTTGTTGTAGTAAATGATGAAAAGGGTGAGGGGTAATTATTAATATAACTTTTTTGTTTGTTCCTCTCGTTATTTGTGGGGAACGTACTGTTTTAAAAGTATGGCTGGGCGAAGAGGATAAGAGATTGAGTATTGGATAAATGCATGTAATAGCTATATTTTTATGAAAAAAACAAGCATGTTAATATAGTTAACGTATTCATGTCAAGAAACCTAACATAAAGTTCTTGATTACTAAAAGTTTTTAGAATATAATTTTCTTATTGTTAGGAAGAGGGGGCAATGCAAATATGGATTTTTTAGCTAGGGTAATTGGGGATGTAAATAATATCCTTTGGTCATATGTCATTATTGCGATGTTAATTGGGTTAGGGCTCTATTTTTCATTTCGTGTGAAATTTGTCCAAGTTCGTTACTTCGGTGAAATGATTCGATTACTTGGGGATGGAGCAAGCTCGAAAACGAGAAAAGCGCAAAAAGAGAAGAGTGGCGTATCATCATTCCAAGCATTTTGTATGAGTACAGCTTCTCGTGTAGGTACTGGTAACTTAGCTGGTGTAGCTATCGCAATCTCAGCGGGTGGTCCAGGAGCAGTATTTTGGATGTGGTTAATCGCGGTAATTGGGGGTGCTTCTGCATTTGTAGAGAGCACATTAGCGCAAATTTATAAAGTGAAAGATGGGAATGCATTCCGTGGGGGCCCAGCGTATTATATGGAAAAGGGTTTAAATAAACGCTGGTTAGGTGTTGTGTTCTCTGTTCTAATAACAGTAAGTTTCGGATTGATTTTTAATGCTGTACAGTCTAATACTGTAGCGGCAGCTTTTGATGGGGCATTCAAAACAGATAGTAGATTAGTCGGTCTTGTTATGGCTGGTTTACTTGCAGTTATTATTTTCGGTGGAGTAAAACGAATTGCACGCGCGGTTGAAATGATTGTTCCAGTAATGGCAATTATTTATGTAGCAGTGGCATTATTCGTTGTCGTAACAAACATTACGTCAATTCCATATGTATTTAAAGAAATTTTCTTACATGCTTTCGGAATTAAAGAAGTAGTAGGCGGAGGATTAGGAGCTGCGATTTTATTAGGGGTAAAACGTGGGTTATTCTCAAATGAAGCAGGTATGGGTAGTGCGCCGAACGCAGCAGCGACTGCAAACGTAACGCATCCAGTTAAACAAGGTTTTATTCAAACTTTAGGGGTATTTACAGATACATTATTAATTTGTAGTTGTACAGCATTTATTATTCTTTTATCAGATGTGCATAATGCAGCTGATTTAAATGGAATTCAATTAACGCAGCAGGCGTTAAGTCAACATATCGGTCCATGGGCTTCTATATTTGTAGCAGTTGCAATCTTCTTGTTTGCATTTAGTTCATTAGTAGGTAACTACTACTATGGTGAAACAAATATTGAATTCTTAAATGGAAGTAAAGTGCTATTAACAGCGTACCGCATTGCTGTACTTGGTATGGTTATGTTAGGATCTGTAGCGACAATTCAAATCGTTTGGGATGTAGCAGATTTATTCATGGGTATTATGGCTGTTATTAACTTAGTGGCGATTGTATTCCTCTCTAAGTATGCTTTTGCGGCATTATCAGATTACGTAAAGCAAAAGAAACAAGGGAAAGATCCGGTATTCTATGCGGATTCTATTCCAGGTTTGAAAAATACAGAGTGCTGGGATAAGTCAGCAGTAGCTGATAAAGAAAAAGCAGTATAATGAGGTGAGCATCAAGTGAAACTTGATGCTCATTTTTTGTTTTATCCAGTTGTTTATAGATGGTAAAAGACGAACATTTATGAGCATTTCATAATTAAATGTAATTTTTTAAAGAAAAGTGCGGATATGAGTTGTGATTTATGTTAGAATGGAAAATGCCTTTGAAACAAGAGTTTTTATGACATTTCCTATCCAATCGAAGGTTACGGAGGAGAAATGGAAAGTTCGGATTATTTCTTGTTTTGAATGGTCAGACGTTCAACGTTAATGAAGAGTTAAATGGAGGATTTTATTAATGAAGTTTGTTATGTTCCTTGTAGGATTACTCGTTGTATTTGTACTCGGTTTTCTTATAAGTGCCGATCGAAAGAAGATTAAGTATAAACCAATCGCAATTATGCTTATTATTCAGCTAGCATTATCTTATTTCTTATTAAATACGCAAGTTGGTTATATTTTAGTAAAAGGAATTTCAGATGGATTTGGCGCACTTCTTGGATATGCGGAAGCTGGAATCGTTTTCGTATTTGGTGGTCTTGTTAATAAAGGAGAGGTTTCATTCTTCTTAACAGCGCTATTACCAATCGTATTCTTTGCGGTTTTAATCGGAATTCTGCAACACTTTAAAATTTTACCGATATTTATTCGTGCTATTGGTACGTTGTTAAGTAAAGTAAATGGTCTAGGAAAACTAGAATCATATAATGCAGTAGCAGCTGCCATTGTTGGACAAGCAGAAGTATTTATTACAGTAAAAGATCAATTAAGTAAAATCCCAAAACATCGTTTATATACATTATGTGCATCTTCTATGTCGACAGTGTCGATGTCAATCGTTGGTTCTTATATGAAAATGATCGAACCGAAATATGTAGTAACAGCACTTGTATTAAATTTATTTAGTGGTTTCATTATCATTCATATTATTAACCCGTACGATATTACAGAAGAAGAAGATACACTGAAATTAGAAAATAAGAAAAAACAATCATTCTTTGAAATGCTAAGCGAGTACATTATGCTTGGTTTCACGATTGCGATTACAGTAGCAGCTATGTTACTTGGTTTCGTAGCATTAATTACAGCAATTAATAGCTTGTTTGATTCAATGTTCGGTATTACATTCCAAGCTATTTTAGGATATATTTTCTCACCATTAGCATTCGTAATGGGTATCCCGCAAGCTGAGATGGTAACAGCGGGACAAATTATGGCAACAAAATTAGTATCAAACGAGTTTGTTGCGATGCTTGATCTTGGAAAAGTAGCTGGTGATTTATCGGCTCGTACAGTTGGTATCCTTTCTGTATTCCTTGTATCATTTGCGAACTTCTCATCTATCGGAATTATCGCAGGTGCAACGAAAGGTATCGATGAAAATCAATCAAATGTTGTGTCATCATTTGGTCTACGCCTTGTGTACGGTGCGACATTAGTAAGTATTCTATCAGCGATTATCGTTGGTGTTATGTTATAAAAAAAGATGGCTCTAGCTCATAGCTAGGGCTATTTTTATGGTAAATTTGCATGAAAAAACCAATTAATTAGGAATATATTAACATATAAAAATCTTTTAAAATTTATATTGCATTTCGTCTAGATAACGCTTACAATTTGATTTGTAGGTGGTATCAATTTCAGACTTTCAATTATGGTAGGAGAGAAGAAGCTACCTTTTATAAATTGCAATTTATGTAAACGCTTACTGATTTTAGATGACAGTTGAATAGTTTTAGGGGTTTTAAATTTTTTAACAACAATGGTCAGACGTCATTCGTTATACGTTATACGACCAATAACTCGTGGGAGAAGTGGAGGATTCACATATGAAGTTCGTAATGTTTCTAGTCGGTTTACTTGTAGTGTTTGTACTAGGTTTCCTTATCAGTTCAGATCGTAAGAAAATTAAATATAAACCAATTGCACTTATGCTTGTCATTCAATTGGTACTTGCGTATTTCTTACTAAATACAAAGGTCGGATTCGTATTAGTAAAAGGAATCGCAGATGGATTTGGCGCCATTTTAAAATTTGCGGAAGCTGGGGTTAATTTCGTATTTGGTGGTCTAGCAAACGATGGACAAGCACCATTCTTCTTAACAGTATTATTACCGATTATTTTCTTAGCAGTATTAATCGGGATTCTGCAACATATTAAAGTTTTACCGATTATCATTCGTGCAGTCGGTTTCCTATTAAGTAAAGTTAACGGTTTAGGAAAACTAGAATCATATAATGCGGTAGCAGCTGCAATCGTTGGTCAAGGGGAAGTATTCATTACGGTAAAAGATCAACTAAGCAAATTACCGAAAAATCGCTTATACACACTTTGTGCATCTTCAATGTCTACAGTATCGATGTCAATCGTCGGTTCTTATATGAAAATGATTGATCCAAAATATGTAGTAACAGCACTTGTATTAAACTTATTCAGTGGATTCATTATCGTTCATATCATTAATCCATATGAAGTAAAAGAAGAAGACGATATTTTAGAATTACAAGAAGACAAGAAACAAACATTCTTTGAAATGTTAGGCGAATATATTATGCTTGGTTTCTCTATCGCTGTAACAGTAGCGGCGATGTTAATCGGTTTCGTAGCATTAATTACAGCAATTAACGGTGTATTCGATTCAATTTTCGGAATCACATTCCAAAGCATTTTAGGATACATCTTCTCACCATTAGCATTTGTAATGGGTATTCCAACATCAGAGATGCTACAAGCAGGACAAATTATGGCAACAAAATTAGTAACGAACGAATTCGTTGCAATGCTTGACCTTGGAAAAGTAGCTGGTGATTTATCAGCTCGTACAGTAGGTATTTTATCTATCTTCCTTGTATCATTTGCGAACTTCTCATCTATCGGAATTATCGCAGGTGCAACGAAGAGTATCGATGGCAAACAAGCAAACGTTGTATCATCATTCGGTTTAAAACTTGTATACGGTGCAACATTAGTAAGTATATTATCAGCGATTATCGTTGGGGTTATGCTTTAATAAATTAAGAAAAGCAATGAGCGTAGGCTCATTGCTTTTTTTGTTTAACTTGCTTTATCCAAGTCTCTTTTAAAACGTGGTTTCTCTAAATAAGTTCCCAGTCTCCACACATATTCCACTGGCCCCATTCGGTATTTCTGGAGCCAATAGGTGCTAACGAATAATTGAATCGTATAAATTCCGATGGTTAAAAGAATACCGAAGAAATAGCCGATTTTCCCGTATAAGCCAAATCCATATGCGTAAAAAATAGTTGTTGCGATAATAGATTGCGCTAAGTAATTACTAACGGACATTTTCCCCATGTTCGCCATGTATGTTAGTAGACGGGTTGCTTTTTTGTAATGGAATAATAAAATGATTGTGCTTCCGTAAAAGAAGGTCATAGTTACTGGTGTAAGGCCATCTTGTAACATAATTAAAAGCGGGTGCTTTACGAACATAGCTAAGATTTTAATTGTAAAAGAAAAGAGACCGGTGGCAAACCATATTTTTTTGACAGCAGGTATATGTTTATTGACCTCAAATAGCCAGCCTTTTTTCCCTACATACATTCCGAGTAGAAACAGTGGAGACATAAAAATTATTGCGAAAACTGATATGAAAAATAATCCGAATGCACCGTCAATTCCCATGTAATCAAAAGGATTTTCAGTCAATCTAAAGTTGACGTGATCCATATAGCTTCCAGTTTGATGGACTTTATGTTCTTTTTCAGTATAAGGTGCAAAATCATTTATATTTGTAGATGGATCAGTTTGATAAGACATAAGTGTAATAAGTGCGAGTAGAATAATCGCCCAAATGAGCAAAGTTTTCGGTTTTCGATTGATGAACATCATTAAGAAAATCCCAATTATTCCGTATGCAAATAAAATATCTCCCTCCCAAACAAAAGTGCCGTGAATGTAGCCGAGTAGTAAAAGAATGATAATACGTCTTATGTATGTGGGGAAGAATTTTTTTCCTTTTGCGATAATACTTTTTTGTAACAAAATAATGCTAAGTCCAAATAGAAAAGAAAATAGGGATATAAAGTTATGTGTGCCGAAGAATTGAATAAACCAATTAGCGCCTTTATCAAGATCGCCGAATAGATAAGTTGGTTTTTCACTGGTGAAGAAACCGAATTGAATTAATGTCATATTGACTAGTAAAATGCCAAACAAAGCGAAACCACGAATTGCATCAACAGCTTCTACACGTTGATTCATTTTTCCTCTCCTCGTATATTCGTTTTTATATTGAAAATAATACCATTTTATAGCTGGCACTATGTCAAATATGAGGAAATTTAAGGTGATTTTAAGATAGAGAGCAAACAAAAAAATCACCTTAATTCATGTATTAAGGTGATTGAAATATTATTCAGCTGGAGGCGTAAATGTACGTTTCTCTAATTCAGCATCTAGCATAAACAGTGCGTTTGAATCGCTTGTAATACGTTTTAATTTTTGAATGATGCTATCGAATGAAGCTTCTTCTTCAACTTGTTCGTCAACGAACCATTTTAAGAATGTAATTGTTGCATGTTCACGCTCGTCCCAAGCGATATCAGATAAGTTGTAAATACGTTTCGTTACTTCACGCTCGTGCTCAAGTGCGACTTCAAAAGCGTTTAATACAGATTCGTATTCGTTATTTGGATTATCAAATCCAGTAATAATAGCGCGTTCTCCGCGGTCATTAATATAGTTGTAAAGCTTCATTGCGTGGAAACGTTCTTCTTCAGCTTGTACAAGGAAAAAGTTAGCGAATCCATCATAGCTCTCAGCTGTACAGTAAGCAGCCATTGCCATATAAGCATGGGCAGAGTAAAATTCAAAGTTCATTTGTTCATTTAATGCTTCGTGCAATTTTTTTGATAACATAAAATCCCCCTTAGTATTGTGACAATAATATTATACCATAATTGATAATATTCTCATTTAGATACTTCGAACCTTTTCGAAAGCTTTGTGACGTGTGCATCCATAATGTCTTGTAAGTCTAAATCATATTTTTGCGAAAGAATAATAAGGTTAGATAGTACATCGCCAAGTTCTTCTTTTAGTTCTTGTTTTAGCTCTTCTTCTGTTTTCGCATCTTCATCAGGGCGATCGCGGCCAATTTCAATAGCACGAACGACTCGTGAAACTTCCCCAACTTCCTCGGTTAAGAAATTTAAGCGAATAAAGGCATTATACTGTGACCAGCTTCGTTTTTCGTAAAATTCCTCAACCCATCTTTGAAATGCAACGATATCCATTTCTTCCTCATCTCCTCAATATGTTGTACAATGTTCATTGTATCATAACAATATATAGTTTCGGGGTGTAGGGATGAGAAAGATTTGTGTGTTTGCAGGTTCTAATTTAGGGGAGAGACCAGAATTTAAAGAGCAGGCAATTCAGTTAGGTAAAATGTTTGTTGAGAACGACTATGAGCTCGTATACGGTGGTTCATGTGTCGGATTAATGGGAGAAGTAGCAAACGAAGTTCTTCGTTTAGGTGGACGTGTAACAGGTGTTATGCCGCGCGGTCTATTCCGAGGAGAAATTGTGCATACAGGATTAACAGAATTAATTGAAGTAGAGACGATGCACGAACGTAAAGCTAAAATGGCAGAGCTTGCAGATGCTTTTATTGCGCTTCCAGGTGGATACGGAACGTTTGAAGAACTATTTGAAGTTGTATGTTGGTCACAAATTGGTATACATAATAAGCCGGTTGGTTTATTAAACATAAAAGGTTTTTACGGACCAATTTTGCAAATGGTTGAACGTGCAGCAGAAGAAGGATTTATGAATCCATCAAATAAAGAATTGATTGTTTCAGCAGAGACAGCAGATAAACTGATTCATGCAATCCAAAATTATGAGCGTCCTGTTTTGGGAACGAAGTGGAAGCAACTATCATAGCAAATACGGAAACACATGTCGTTTTAATTTAAGATGGCATGTGTTTTTAATTTGGTTAAATATGTTAATGTTTAGATGTAATGTTTTTGGGAAAGGAGAAATAGATGGAGGAGTTCGTATATTTACGTCCGGTTTTTAAAAGTATTTTAGCAGCGTCTATTCTTGTTATGCTAATTGTTTTGAGACAGAAGAAAGAGTTGATTAATGAATTTTCGCTTTGGTTTATTTCGGTATTATGTATCGGTGTTTCCGCGATAACGTTGTTTATGTCTGGATTTATCGTTGATGAGTATAATCTAGGTGGAGATCCACAATCGTTTTGTATGTTTATTGCGATTGGTTGTATTAGTGGTCTGAATTTCATTATTTATTACAGAAGGCAATAAAAAGAGGCATTCCGTATTACTTTGGAATGCCTTTATTATTTTGATTGCTTTGTTTTTTATACAGGTACCAGCCACCCCAGCCGCCACCAATTGCTACGACAACGAGGAAAGCATAGTCCTTAACCTCGACACGTATATTGAAAATATTAGCTATAAGTAAGAGAATCCCAACTGTTATTAACGCAAAAAATGCTCTAATTAAGTAGTCTTTCAACTGAACCACTCCCGTCATTTAAGTAGTAAATGATGAATTTGGAAAAGCTTTTTGGGTCTATGATACTAAAGGGTGTTTCCTATATTTTAACATAGATGAGATTGTAATATATTGATAAAAGTAGGGGAGAGGGGTGTGTTAATATTGTCGTGATTTGTCGATAAGTCGATATAATTGAAAAATCGCTGATATATTGGATGGAATCGCCGATATAATTGGAAAATCGCTGATATGTTGGGGGGAATCGCCGATATATTGGAAAAATCGCTGATATAAATTTCATGTATCAGCATGCGCGATCAATCTATAGAAAAAAGCGACTCTGAACGAGCCGCTTCCGCTTTAAAGTAATATCCAGCTCTAGCGGCTAGAATCTCCGGTCATTTCGCTCTCTCGCTCGAAGCAAAAAGCGCTTCAAGGTCGAGAGCTTGAAGTGCCCTGCGATTCTGAGCAAGCCGCTTCCGCTTTTAAGTGATATCCAGCTCCAGCGGCTAGAACAGTCGGTTGTTTCACTCCTTCATTCGAGGCAAAAAGCGCCTCGTAATCAGGAGTTCCAACACCCTCCTGTTCTGAACGAGCCGCTTCCGCTTTTAATGATATCCAGCTCCGGTAGCTAGAATGTTCGGTGGCTTCGCTTTTTCCTGCGAGGCAAAGAGCGCCTCTACGTCAAAAGCTCCATCCCCCTCACATTCTGAGCAAGCTACCTCCGCTTTTAGGTGATATCCAGCTCCAGCGGCTAGAATCTCCGGTCATTTCGCTCTCTCGCTCGAAGCAAAAAGCGCTTCAAGGTCGAGAGCTCCAATGCCCTGCGATTCTGAGCAAGCCGCTTCCGCTTTTAATTATTATTGATTCAAGAACGCACGTAGCATCCAAGCGTGTTTTTCTAGTTCTGTGTAGATGCCTAGTAGTAGGTCAGATGTCATTTCATCGTCAGAGTCTTGAGCGATTTCCATGCCTTTTTTCAGTTCGACTAGCATCATTTCGTAGTCTTTCATGATTGCTTCGACCATCCCTTCTGCAGTTTCTCCGTATGCTGCTTCTTGAATAGAAGATAGTTCTAAGTATTCTTTCATTGTTGCTACTGGTTTGCCGCCAATTGCTAAAATACGTTCTGCAATTTCATCGATGTGAGTAGCTGATTCTGTGTAAAGTTCTTCGAATTTCTCGTGTAATGTGAAGAATTGAGGTCCTTTTACGTACCAATGGAAGTTGTGAAGTTTTGTGAATAAAACGCTCCAGTCTGCTACTTGTTTGTTTAATACTTCGATTACTTGTTTGTTCATTATGATCAATCTCCTTTTGAGTTGTTATGTGATATCAATTACTAATTTATAATAATTATAATCTAGTAATCTCTATAAATCAACCCTTTTGCTGGAATTAATTTGAACAAATTATGAACTGTTGTAAATAAAAGGCCCTATTACGGTGAAGTAATAGGGCCTTTGTTTGAGGTATGGCTCTTGTTCTAAACGAGCCGCTTGTGCTTTTAATGATATCCAGCTCCGGTGACTAGACCAGTCGGTCATTTCGCGCCTTCCTGTGAGGCAAAGAACGCCTCTTCGTCAGGAGCTCCAATGCCCTCCTGTTCTGAGCAAGTCACCTCCGCTTTTAATTGATATCCAGCTCCAGCGGCTAGAATCTCCGGTCATTTCGCTCTCTCGCTCGAAGCAAAAAGCTCTTCAAGGTCGAGAGCTTGAAGTGTCCTGCGATTCTGAACGAGCCGCTTCCGCTTTTATTTGTTAAACAGCCTTTTGTTTTTCTTCTACATCTTGCCCATCCCAGCACTCTGTATTCTTTAAGCCAGGGATAGAGTTTGCAACGAAGACAGGATCTTTTCCTTGTTTCTTTTGCTTCAAATAGTCTACTAATGCAGCGTAAGCAAATTTGCTAAGGAATGAGATGGCAATTAAGTTTGTGAATACCATTAGTCCCATGAATAAATCAGCTAAACTCCAAACTGTTTTAAGAGCAGCGATTGATCCGAAGAATACCATTCCGACAACTGCAACACGATAAATCATTAACCATGTTTTACTTTCTTTAATGAATGCGATATTTGTTTCACCATAATAGTAGTTTCCTAGAAGTGAACTGAAAGCGAATAGGAAAATAATAATCGCTAAGAAAGTGCTTGCCCACGGTCCAATTTGTGAACTTAATGCGTTTTGTGTTAATTCGATACCTTCTAAATTTGATCCT
Organism: Bacillus sp. RCC_6_1; assembly: GCF_041360755.1. Lineage (NCBI taxonomy): Bacteria > Bacillati > Bacillota > Bacilli > Caryophanales > Bacillaceae > Bacillus > Bacillus sp. RCC_6_1. Next base: position 146,215 of record NZ_JBFUPV010000003.1, on the reverse strand, counting down.
TTGTAAAGTCCAGAACATAATACGATAAATGCTGTTGATGTACATACTAAGAATGTATCTACGAAAACGCCTAACGCTTGAACAAGCCCTTGTTTTACAGGGTGAGATACATCAGATGTTGCGGCTGCATTAGGAGAACTACCCATTCCCGCTTCTGTAGCGAATAAACCGCGCTGAATTCCGAACTTGATTGCTGCTCCAATACCACCAGCGATGGCTTGGTCTAAACCGAATGCACCGTTAAAGATTTCCATGAAAATGCTTGGTAACATACTGAAGTTGTTAATAACGACAAAAATAGCCACGCCGATATAAACGATTGCCATTGGCGGAACAATCATTTCTGTAATACGTGAAATGCTCTTAATGCCACCAAAAATAATAACTGCAACTAATAAGGCTAATAGAGCTCCTACGATTGTTCGCTCTAGTCCAAAAGCATTTTCAAACGCTATTGTTACTGTATTTGCTTGCACTGAATTGAAAATTAATCCGTACGCAACTGTAATAAGAAGTGAAAACCAGACGCCCATCCAGCGTTTGTTTAACCCTTTTTCCATGTAATATGCTGGTCCACCACGGAACCTACTTCCATCTTTTACTTTATAAATTTGCGCAAGTGTACATTCTACAAAACTAGTAGCTGCTCCGATAATTGCGATAAACCACATCCAAAATATTGCGCCAGGTCCACCCATTGAAATTGCTAATGCTACACCAGCTAAGTTTCCGATACCGATACGTGCTGCTGCACTTAAGCAAAATGCTTGGAATGGTGAGATGCTATCTTTCTTTTTTTCTTTTCGATTAAACCCTTTACTAATTAAGCTGACCATCTCACTGAAATGAGTAATTTGGACAAATTTTAATTTAAAAGAGAAGTAAAGACCGAAGCCGATTAGCATTGCAATAAGAATATATGACCATAAAATATTATTCGTTACCTCAAGGAATCTGCTAAAGATATCAACCATATAATACACTTCCTTTTTTTCGTAATAAGAAAATTATATGCAAAAAATATACGAGAATCAATTTTTCTAAAAAATTATGTTACTTAAAACATTTTTGTGTTATGATTATGTTACATCGTAATATTTTTAGAATTATTTACATTTTAAAAAACTAAATTTAAAGCGAGAAGGTGGGGATAATTTGAAAGAAGATTCTTTATGGAAAGTAAGCCTTGAGAGTTTGAAAATGAGAAGTAATATATTTTTTATCATTACATCTTTAAGTATCTTTTTAGGGTCCACTTATTATTACAATAAAAGATTTCCAAATCACAAATATCCTGAGTGGTTAGAATTTCTAAAGTTGATTGGATGAATAAAAGACAGAAAAACAGAAAATTAAAATAAACAAGTTATGGAGGAGCTAAAAATGAATATTAGAGAAAGTGAACTTCCGGGTATTGGTTATAAGTTTCAAATCGTTACGAAAGGTAATGAAAAGATGGTAATTGTCATTCATGATGATGGTCGTAGAGAAATGTATCATTTTGATTCAGACCATGAAGAAAGCATCTCAAGTATTTCACTACGTGACTCAGAGGCAAGACAAATCGCTGCAATATTAGGTGGAATGGTATATAAGCCTAGGGCGTTAGAAAATGTTGAGATGGTTTTTGAAGGTTTAGCGATTGAGTGGTTCAAAGTGGAGAATACAGCTCCAGCAATCGGAAAAACAATTGGCGATCTTGAAATAAGAAAAACATATAGCGTAACAATAATCGCGGTTATGAAGAAGAACATGAAGAAGCTATTTAATCCAGGACCAGAAACAGTGATTGAAGAAGGAGATATGCTTGTAGTTTCAGGTGAGAGAGAAGAAATTAAAAAAATCATTAATGAATTACTTTCAAATAGGGGGGACTGATTAGATGGATACGTTAATTTTTGAAGTTGGTACAGCTTTAGTTTTAGTGGCAATTGCAGCAGTAATTGCTGGAAAATTTAAATTCTCAGTAATTCCTTTTCTAATCGTTCTTGGAATGTTAGTAGGACCGCATGCACCGACAATAGGTGTTATCGATCTCAAATTTATTGAAAGTGCAAGTGTAATTTCCTTCCTTGGACGAATTGGGGTTCTATTCCTTCTATTCTATCTAGGATTAGAATTTTCAATGAAAAAACTAATTAAATCTGGACGCTCTATTGCGATTGGCGGAACGATTTATATTTTAATTAACTTTTCACTTGGTTTGTTATACGGATTTATAATGGGATTCCCATTACTAGAAATCTTAATTATTGCGGGTATTATTACGATTTCTTCTAGCGCTATCGTTGCTAAAGTGTTAGTGGACTTAAGAAGAACTGGTAATAATGAAACCGAATTAATTTTAGGAATTATTATGTTTGAAGATATATTCCTTGCTGTATATTTATCAGTTGTTTCTGGTTTAGTACTTGGAGATCACGCTTCCTTCTTAGGTGCCCTTACTTCAATTGGAATTGCTTTAGGATATATGCTTCTATTCTTTATAGTAGCTAGAAAGGCTACGCCGTTATTAAATAAATTGCTCAATATTAGCTCAGATGAAATCTTTATTATTGTAGTATTTGCTTCGTTATTCTTCATTGCTGGTTTTTCAGAAACAATTCACGTTGCAGAAGCAATTGGAGCACTTCTTCTAGGATTAGTTTTCTCTGAGACAGAGCATAGTGACCGAATTGAACATCTTGTTGTTCCATTTAGAGACTTTTTCGGAGCTATTTTCTTCTTCAGCTTCGGGTTAAGTATTGATCCGTTCTCATTAGGCGGAGCGATATGGTTAACGTTAGGTGCTGTCCTTCTTACGATAATCGGTAACTTTGTAGCAGGAATGATCGCAGGAAGACAAGCTGGATTATCTCATAAGGCATCAACAAATATCGGATTAACAATCGTTTCAAGAGGAGAGTTCTCCATCATTATGGCTAATATCGGCATCGCCGGTGGTTTAATGTCAGTACTGAAACCATTTTCAGCACTATACGTGCTTATACTATCCATTTTAGGCCCACTTCTGACAAAAGAGTCGAAGAATGTATATAAATTCTTAAATAAAATCTTTAAGTGGGATACGAAGACTAACTAAATTAAAAAAATAAAAGTACAATATATTACCTGCTTGTACTTTTATTTTTGTAATGAAAACAGTAAAGAGAGGTAAATGATGTTAGGAGAGTTGATTCATTCGGTTTTAGTTTTTTTAGAAGGACTTGGTTATTGGGGAATTATGCTTGGATTAATGCTAGAGGTTATTCCAAGTGAAATCGTATTGTCTTATGCAGGCTATTTAGTATCAACAGGAAGCATTACATTTTGGGGCGCTGTCGCGTTCGGTACAATTGGTGGTGTAATTGCACAACTATTCATTTATTGGATTGGTCGATATGGAGGAAGACCTGTTCTTGAGCGATATGGAAAATATATTTTAATTCAGAAGAAACATATTGATTATGCTGAAGATTGGTTTAATCGTTATGGAACTGGCGTTATCTTTACCGCACGTTTTATTCCGGTTGTGCGTCATGCTATTTCGATACCAGCGGGTATTGCGAAAATGTCACATGCTAAGTTTATTACGCTAACTACATTAGCTGTTATTCCGTGGTCAATTGTGTTTGTATATTTAGGTTTTAAATTAGGAACAGAGTGGGAAAGTATTAATAAAGTTGCGGGGCCATATGTGAAATACTTTGCACTTGCTGCTATTGTTTGTGCAATTGGTTATTTTGTATTAAAAAAAATGATGAAAAAAAAGTGATTACAGAAAAGGAATCTATGTCGACATAGATTCTTTTTTTATTGGCATTTTTTCAAGGATGAAAGAATACGTTTAATATTTACTATATTGTGGCATACATATAGGAAAAGGGAGTTTGGAAAGGGGAATAAAGAGAAATGGAACTCCAGTTTCAAAATGTATATCAACAGGTAGAGAATTGGTATGTGTTGGATTCGGAGCTTCCTTGGGATGTCAAAAAGCTGAGAGAGGATTTGTGTTCTCTTATTGAAGTATGTAAAACGCCCGTTATTTTTTGTGATACGTGTGATGCAAATGATGTACTTCTATCATTAGGGGAAGAGGAAGAAGAGTTCCTATTCCCAGTAGGTGGTTTTTATCATAAAGAAAAGAAATTAATTTTCGTTTGTATGTGGGAAGAGTATGAGCAAGTTCTCAAAACGCTACTGCATGAATTTCGCCATGCGATGCAACATAAGAGAGATATATTGTATGTGGGAAGTGAACGGTACGAAGAGCGGTGGATTGAAAAAGATGCGAGGAAGTTCGCGGAGAGGAAATTGGATGAATATAAGAGTAGAAAGTTAAAGTAAAGCATAGTGGAGAAATAGCGCTGTGCTTTTTCACTTATTAAAAATAAGTATTTGACTTTTATAAAGTTTAGTTCTAAACTAATGATATGAAACGAGCGAGGTGATGAAATGAAAACAGAAGATAGACTAGGGCTACTATTATGGTTTCGTTTGTCACGCTTTTATAATAAGAGTATTCGTGAGACGAATCAGCATTTGAAAAAATGGAATATATCTGCCGCCCAGTTTGATGTGTTAGCTCAAGTTGGAGGACATAATCGTTTAACGCAGCAAGAACTTGGAAATAAGCTATTTGTTACGAAAGGAAATGTAACGCAGCTTTTAAATAAAATGGAGCAGCTTGAGTGGATTTTGCGTGAACAAGAGGGTACTACGAAATATATTTCTTTAACAGAAAAGGGAAGAGCTTTATATGAGGAAATCGTCCCACCTCAAGAAACGTTCCAAGCAGAGAAGTTTCATAATTTAAATATAGAGGAACAAAAGCAGTTATTAACACTATTAAAAAAGTTACAGTAAGAAAAAATTTTAAAATAAATCTCGAATTCGAGATAGTATGAGGTGAAGGATATGTTTAGAAAAGTTGATCATAAAAATATGGGCAGAGCAAATCATGGTTGGTTAAATACACATTTTCATTTTTCTTTTGCCAATTACTACAATCCAAATAAAATGAACTTCGGAGCGTTACGTGTTATTAATGATGATCTAGTAGCGGCGCAAACTGGTTTTGATATGCATCCGCACCGTGATATGGAGATTATTTCTTACGTTGTAGATGGTGCTTTAACACATGAAGACAGCATGGGAAATCGCGGAACGATTGAGCGTGGACATGTTCAATATATGAGTGCTGGCACGGGTGTATTTCATAGCGAGCATAATTTAGGCGATGAAACGCTGCGTTTATTACAAATTTGGATTTTACCAGACCGTGCGGATCATAAACCAAACTATGGTGAGTTTAAATTTGATTGGAGCAAGCGCGAAAATGAATGGTTCCATATGGTATCTTCAGTAGAAGGAAATGCACCAATTCAAATTCACCAAGATGCGAATTTATACTCCTTATCATTAGAGGCTGGAAAAGAAATTCATTTTCCAGTGAAAGAAGGCCGTCAATTGTATCTTGTACAAATTGAAGGAAGCAGTGTAATCAATGGTGAAACGTTTGTTATGCGGGATGCGGCAGAATCTGTAGAAGAAGATATTCACATTCAAGCGAAAGAGCAATCACACTATTTAGCAATTGAATTGAAAAAACAATAAAAGGTTTATAGAAAAGAGGACATCCGATAGATGTCCTCTTTTTCAGATTAAAAAGTCAGAATTCATACACGCGTATATGATATATTAATAGTTTCATATATACGACTTATCCTAAAAAAACATTCCATTTTCAGTTATTTAAGTTTATAATTGTTAAAAAACCCAATTAAAGTAAAAATATTTAGAATTTTCTTTCTTTAAAAAAGAAATAGAATCCAAATAACAAAAACAGCGCTGGAATTATATACATTGTAATTCCTATGTCTGGTCCAGAAACAACTTCCCCTTCCTTCATAAAAGTAATTCCTGATAGCTTAGAAAGGAAATGCATTACTTGAATAATAAAAATCAAAACAAAACCAATTGATATCAAAAAAACCGATTTATTCAAAAAAACCACACCTTTATTTCCAATATAATACAATAATGCCATTTAAAAACAAGAGGGGTCTATCATTTGAAAAATAAAAACCTTTTTTTGTTAAGTATTGTAGCTTTATTTTCTCTTAATTTAATGTTTGTACCTACTTTTGCAAGTGCAGATATAATTAAAGAAGTGCAAAATTTTGAGGAACCTATCACTATAACAAATACTTCAGAAACTGAAGAAGAAATATTATCTGTTACCAAATTTAATACTGAGGAAATTAAAGATTTTTCAAAGTTAACTATCGAAGAAGCAAATAAACTAAATGATGCTGATTATATGGAGTATCAAATGCAAAAAGGAAATTATACTGTTGATGAAAACGGAGCAATTGTAATAACTGATAATAGACCCCAAGTTAATGACAAATCAGGTAAACAACAAGCTGGGTGTGTTGCTTGTGTTTCACAATGGAAAGTATATAAAACAGGTGGAACAAGCACAGTGTATGGATCATGGAAAACTATTGCTTCTGGCTGGGGACCAGGTTCTTTAGGTAAAACGGTTTCTGAAACAAGATCTAACTCTTATTCAGGTACATTATCTGCAAGTAAAAGCGCTGTTAATGGTGCTGTAGGCTTTGATATTACACAAAGTACAACGAAATCTGTACATTATTCAGGTAATATCGCATCTGGTAAACAAGGTTATTTACAAACAAGACCAGCATATACACAACATACAGTAAAACAAGATTTATATAGAGCGGGAAAATATATAAGTACTACGTATATATATCCTAAGAAATATGTATGGACAGATCATCGTATAGGATATTAATCAAAATATAGAACGAAAGGTGTGGTTACCCCTATCAAAAATATGATAGGGGTTTTCTTTTCGAACCACTATCATATCTTGATTTTTATGCTTAAATTTGCTTGATGTTAGTAGAACTACTTCATAAAAAAGACGCCTAAAGCACCCTCTTATTTTGTACCATATTTTTCTGCTTTTCTTCGAAATTAATCATGACTGAAGGTTTTGAGGGTTTTTATCATGAGGGAACGATTATGGAATATGGTTGGAAGGCGGATTTATCCCCTACTTTGAAAGACTACAAAAAAAGTAATCGATCAAAATAGATGGATAAGCGTCTTGTTTTCGCCATGCGATCACTTATAAGATATGCGTATGTATAGACCCTGCTCACTCAGCGATTTTCACCGCATACACCCTTTTTCTATAGCTTGTCCTTGTAATATCGTCCCTACATGACAAACTGGAAAAGAGGACATCCAATAGATGTCCTCTTTTTTTGATTAGAATTGTCTGAAAAATGTTTCTCAAATTTTCGGTAGAGGTATCGGCTGGGAAAATAAGAATTGTATAAAAGTGTCAAAAATCTTTATGGGAATGGGGAATGTTATAGTGAAAAAGCAAGTCATTTCATCAGCATTAGCGTTAACTGTTATCGCCGGGGGATTTGGAGCGTTTGGGGCAACGACAACGAAAGCGGAAGAACAAAAAATTCAATATCATCAAGAATTTAAAACACCTGCATACATAGGTGAAGAATGGAAAGCACCGGAAGGACTAGATAAAAAAGAGACAGTCTTTCAATACTTAGAGAGTAAGAAAGATATGTTTAAATTAGCAGGAAATATTGAAAAGCATTTTAATATCGTTGGGGAAGAAAAAGACGCTGAATCTGATACGACACATGTGAAGCTAGTTGAGAAACATAATAACATTCCTGTGTACGCTTCTGACCAAACTGTTACACTTGATAAAGAGAATAATGTAAAAGCATTCTTCGGACAAGTTATTCCGAATTTAGATGATAAAAATATTCCTGCAGCTGCAAGCATTACTGCGGAACAAGCAGAAACAATTGCAAAGGCAGATATTGAGAAAGAAATTGGTAAAGTAAAGAGTTATGATGGTGTGAAAAAAGATTTATTTGTATATGAAAAGGACGGTAATTACTACCTTGCATACTTAGTTAAGGCATCGATTTCAAAACCAGCTCCAGGGTATTGGCATTATTTTGTTGATGCAACGAATGGAAATGTTATTGAGAAATATAACGCTGTAGATAACATTACTGGATTTGGTTACGGAGTATTAGGCGCTAGACAATCATTTGAAATTGCTCAAGATACGAAAACAGGACAATTCAACTTGTTTGATGGTAAACGAGGACAAGGTGTTCATACATTTGATGCAGAAAATATGGACGAGAACTGGTTTAATTTATTCTCACAATGGCTTGGATATACAGGAGAAGAAGTTGAAAGTAAATCTAAGTTCTTCGAAGATAAAGCTGCAGTTGATGCGCATGTAAATGCAGGAAAAGTATATGATTACTACAAAAAGACATTTAATCGTAACTCTTTCGATGATAAAGGTGCGAAGCTTATTTCAACTGTTCACGTAGGTACAGCTTGGAATAACGCAGCTTGGAATGGTGTGCAAATGATGTACGGTGATGGCGATGGAAAAACATTCATTCCATTATCTGCTGGACTTGATGTTATCGGTCACGAATTAACGCATGCTGTAACTGAACATACAGCAAACCTTGTTTACAAAAATGAGTCAGGGGCGTTAAATGAATCGTTATCTGATATTATGGGTGTTATGGTTGAGAAGAAGAGCTGGGATTTAGGTGCTGACATTTATACACCTGATAAACCTGGTGATGCGCTTCGTTCACTAAAAGATCCAGCATCTATTCCAAACCCATTAAAACCAAGTGAAGGTTACCCAGATCACTATAGTAAACGTTATACTGGAACAGCTGATAATGGCGGCGTTCATATTAACAGTAGTATTAATAATAAAGCTGCTTATTTAGTTTCTGAAGGCGGAGATCATTACGGCGTGAAAGTAACTGGAGTGGGCCGTGAAGCGACAGAAAAAATTTACTACCGTGCGCTTACGAAATATTTAACTGCAAACTCTGACTTCAAAATGATGCGTCAAGCGGCACTTCAGTCAGCTGAAGATTTATACGGTAAAAACTCTAAAGCTGTACAAGCTGTAACGAAAGCTTATGATGCAGTAGGTGTAAAATAATAAGAGAAAAGACCTGACATCCTAGTCAGGTCTTTTCTTTATCCCGCTATCCCCAAATGATGAAATTTCCACTTTATTTAGTCGCGAATACCTAATGCGATTTTCGCCATACGTGACATACGTTCTTTCGACCACGGTGGATTCCAAACGACATTTACTTCTATTTCATTAACTTCAGGTACGTTTGTTGATAATACTTTTTTAACGTCTGATACGATTTGCCCAGCCATTGGACAACCGATAGAAGTCATAGTCATCGTAATGACAGCATTATTATTTTCATCTGCTGTAACATCATAAACTAATCCAAGATTAACGATATCAACACCTAGTTCAGGGTCAATAACAGCTTCTAAATTGGCAAGTAATTTATTTTCAAATGCTTCTTGTGACATAAGCAGCCCCTCCTACACTTTAATGATATCGATTCTCATTATAACGGAAATGAGCATAATGTGCAGGAAATGAGCTCAAAAAAATATCCCTCTTCGCAAGAGGGATATTTTTTGAACATCTATTCTGTTTTAAAATGAGATACGAGCTGATCTAACTCTTCAACTGTTTGTTTCATTTTTCTAGCAGTTACTGTCATTTCATTCATAACAATAACTTTCTGTTCAGCAGATTGTGCCGTTGCGGCAGTTTCGCTGGATACTTCAGTAGAGATAGAAGCGATGTTATTAAGTGAAGCATTCATTTCTTCAGCACTTGCAGCCATTTCTTCAGCAGTTGCTGATATATCTTGCATTTGAGTAGATACTTTATTTACTTGTTCCACAATTGTTGTGAAAGAAGTACCAGCTTCACGAATAACATTGATACCTTCAAATGCTTCAGAACGGCCTTGAGACATCATAGAGCTAGCAGTTTCTGTATCATTTTGAATTTGATGTAGTAATTGATTAATGTCTGTTGCAGCTGTTTTAGATTGTTCAGCAAGTTTTCGAACTTCGTCAGCTACGACAGCAAATCCTTTTCCTTGCTCGCCAGCACGAGCAGCCTCAATAGAAGCATTTAAAGCAAGTAAGTTTGTTTGCTCAGCAATATTAGAAATAGATTGTACAGCAGTATCAATATATTTCGTATGAGTGATTAGACGTTCAACCACTTCTGACGTAGCATTTACAGCTTCGTGTATTGTTGTCATTTGTGAAACAGATTTTTGGATAACGGTACTTCCATCGCTAGCATGTTCAGATGTGGCAACAGCAAGTTCCGCTACAGATGAAGCAGATTCAGCAATACGCTGAACACTTACTGCCATATCGTCCATTGCAGTTGAACTTTCTTCCATACTAGAAGTTTGTGATTGAATACTTGCATTTAAGTTGGACATTGAGCTTTGGACTCTTAATGTCGCCTCACGTGATGTATTCGTTTTTTCTAGCATATTTTCAGAAGCGGTTTGCACTTCCACTGATGTTTTTTGAACACGATTAATGATATGTTGTAGGTTTTCTAACATTTTATTAAATGATGTTGCGATAGCACCTATTTCATCGTTGCTATTTACTTGTAGACGTGCCGTTAAGTCACCTTCTTGAGAGGCCAATTCTTTTAGTTTCGTGTCAATTTGTTGAATTGGTTTCACCAGTTTACCAGAGAACCACCATGCAAGAATAATTGCAACGACAATACAAATAACAAGTGATAGAAAGACTGCATATTCAATTCCTAGTGAAGATTGATCAATTTGTTCAATAGATTGTTCACGTAATTTAGCTTGTTCATTACTGTAATTTGTGAAGTCACCAATTACTTTATAGACCGTTCCGTTTTCTGAAGAAGCTACTTGTAAAGCTTCTTCCCATTTTTGTTCTTTTGCAAGAGTGAATACTTTTTCTTCAACGAACTTTCTCCAAGTAGACCCTAATTCCATTGTACTTTTTACGGACGAAGAAAGATTTGGATTAGAAAGAAGTTTATCTTTTGAATCCTCAAGACGTTTACTCATCTCATTAAACTTGTCTAATTCGACTTGATCATGTTGTAGTAAATAACCTCTTAAAGCAGATAGCTGTACTTGATAAGCGTCTCCACGCTCTTTCAATTCTGTTGCCAGTGGAGAAATTTCTTTTTGTAATGTTTCAGCTTTACGAGATTGGTCAATAGCAAAAAATAAAATAAAAGCTAAGGCGATGCCAAATAAAGCGCAAATCGTTCCCATCATGAACATAAGTTTTTTTCTGATACTTACAAAATTCATATGATTAAAAGCCTCCTTTGTGAAATCTTAGTATTAGAATTAATAAATGTAAAAAATTGAAAGAAAGCTTTACTCCAGTTGGAATAAAGCTTTCTTATTTCCTTTAGGAATTATAGCAGACGGAATGAGAGATAGAAAGAGATATTTTAAATTGAAAAAAGAGAGACTGTAAAATTTTCTTTCCTATACCTTTGGGCTTGTGTCATTACAAGCGAAAGGTTCACTTTAAGCGTTTGTTTTGAAATGAGAGACGAGAACTTCAAGTTCTTGTACGATTGTTTTCATTTCAGATGATTTGTTAGCCACGATACTCATTTTGTTTACTTGATCACCAGCTGAATGTGCTGTTTGTAATGTTTCTGCAGCAACTTCATTTGAAATAGAGGCGATATTATTTAAAGCTGCGTTCATTTCTTCAGAGCTTGCAGCCATCTCTTCAGCAGTTGCAGACATTTCTTGCATTTGCGTAGAGACTTTGTTAATGTGGTTAACAATTTCTGAGAATGAAGATCCGGCAGTACGAATAACAGTAATTCCTTCAGAAGCTTCTGCTTGACCTTGTGTCATCATGTCATTTGCTATTTTAGTATCGGCTTGAATTTGATGCAGTAAATGGTTAATGTCAGTTGCGGCTAGTTGAGATTGTTCAGCAAGTTTTCGAACTTCATCAGCAACAACAGCGAATCCTTTTCCATGTTCACCAGCACGAGCTGCTTCAATAGAAGCATTTAAAGCGAGTAAATTTGTTTGCTCGGCGATATTCGAAATAGATTGAAGTGCAGTATCGATATGATTTGTATGTGTAATGAGTCGCTCAACTACTTGTGATGTAGCGTTAACAGCTTCGTTAATTGTGTGCATTTGTGTAATAGATTTCTCAATGACTTTATTCCCATCATCTGCTTTTTCTGAAGTTGTGACAGCTAAACTAGTAACAGAAGAGGCGGACTCAGCGATACGCTGAACACTTGTTGCCATGTCATCCATTGCAGTTGAACTTTCTTCAATGCTAGAAACTTGTGAACGAATATTGTGTTCAAGAGCATTCATAGTTTCTTGGGTCCTTGCGGTATTTTCCATAGAAGCAGTCGTTTCGATAAATACATTTTCGGAAGCTTCTTTTACACTTGTTGATGTTTGTTGAACTTGTTTTATTATATGCTGTAAGTTAGTGAGCATTTGATTAAAGGAATTTGCAATGTCACCTATTTCATCTTTACTTGTTACGTGTAATCTAGCCGTTAAATCTCCATCTTGAGAAGCTAATTCTTTTAACTTCTCATCAATTTGTCGAATTGGTTTAACGAGTTTACCAGAGAACCACCATGCTAATAAAATAGACGTTAATGTACATGTAATGAGTGAGAAGAAAATAATATATTGAATAAGTGATGAAGAAGACTCGACGTCAGCAATTAATGCGTCACGTTTCTCATTCTCTTCATTTGTATATTTATTAAAACGACCTAAAAGATCATTTACATAATCTGTTTGTGCTAAAGCAATTTTGGATGCTTCGTCCCATTTTCCTTCACGAGCAAGAGGTAGTACCTCATTATCTATGACGCTACGCCATTTTCCCCCCATTAAAATAGCTTCTTTCATTCCTTCTGGGAGCTTCTTGTCACTTGTTACTTTCTCTCTAGTATCAGCTAATTTTTTCCCTTCTCGGTTGAACTTATCTAATCCTTTTTGATCATGTGATAGTAAATATTCTTGTAAACCAGCAACTTGTGCTTGGAACCAATCGCCACGTTCTTTTAAAATCGTCGCTCTTTTTGATACATCATTTTTTAACGTTTCGATTTCACTTGCTTGATTCATGGCGAATGAAAGAATAACAATAAGAGCAATGCTAAATAAAGAAGAAATGCTTAAGAGTGTGAACAGTAGTTTTTTTCGAATACTAACATATTTCATCGTTACCCCTACCCTCGTTTAAACTGTTTATTATGATTTATAGATATTTAAAACGAAATTAATAAAAACATTATTATGAAGTTATTAATCTGTTCAATGAAAATTATAGCAGATAATGGAAGGAGTCAGATTGATATTAGAAAAAGTTCTTAAAATGTATACATTTGCATATCATAAAATTCATAAATAAATATTAGAAATGCTATTGAAATTTGAAATGACATCATGTATACTTCTAATTAGTTGATAACGATTATCAGTATCAACTAAAACATTACTCTTCGTTATGTTGGTCATACCCCTTTTTGACGACGTAAGTCAGAGACGAAATGTTGAAATATCTTGTGTCCTATTCTACAGAATTATGGTAATCTCCAACCTCAACTTATATGCGTGAGCATGCAAAAAGGATCCTATCCGTGAAGGGATCCTTTTTTGCATGCTGTCGCAATTATTGTATATAGACCAGGGATACGTTCTTCGATTCTTTCCGGTGCAGTAGAAGGGAAGAGCCATCTTTGATGAGGTCCGTGTTCTTCAACTAGTTTTTCAATTTTAAAATGTTCTTCCGCGAGTGTTGTAATGATTTCTCCTAACGTCCAGCGACGGATGGCTGTTTTAGGTAGCGATTCTTTCTGTGCTTCTGTAAGAAGGATGCTATAAGCAACATCATCTTCAATTAATTCTTCATCGAAATAATTTCCACTTGCTCGAAATGATGGATGGTCTACTCCTAATAGCTTTGTGTATATTGGATGGTAATCGCGAAGGATAAGTATTCCACCGGGCTTTAGTAGTTGAGAGATTGTTGTGAAAAGTGGTTTTAAATCTAGAAAGTAATGAAGTACACCAAGTTCCAGTAATACGATATCAAATGATTTGGAGAGATTTACATCTAGTACATCAGAAACGATGTAATGAATAGAGACGCCTGCGGCTTCCGCAAGTTCATTTGCATATTTTGCATTACTTGCTGAAATATCAACAACTGTTACGTCAGAGCCTAAAAGGGCGAGTGCGACAGCTTTATTTCCTTTTGAGCCGAGTAAATTAATAATACATTTTCCTTTTGGGGATTTTATGTAAGGTAAATAATGTGCTACTTCGCGCGTGGGATCTTTCATGATTTTTTTCGCATAATCAGCTGGTGCCCCGTGGCGATTCGTCCAAGCTTCATAAGCAGCTGCATTCCAGCTTTTTTCATTTATAGTGCTTAGTTGTTTTTGATTCAATGTTATCACTCCTTTTGTGAACGTATAGTTATTCGGCAGGGGGATGGGATTTCCTTTTCTTTCTGGATAAAAGTTTGATTTTTCCGTGATTAAGTCGTACAATACTTTTTATACGTAAAAGCGTTGAAAAGGAAAAGTAGGATGAACACATTCTTTCCAGAGAGCTTCGGTAGCTGAGAAGAAGCAAGAATATTCATTTGAACAATGGCCTTTGAGCTTCGTCCTGAACTTATCAAATGATAATAGTAGGCGGCGACGAGAGTTGGTACTCGTTATCAAAACCACAGTATAAGAGCATATTGCTCCGTACTTGTTAAGGCTAATTATGTGAGTAATTAGCGAAATAAGGTGGTACCGCGACTGTTTATACAGCCCCGCCCTTATCTTTTTTAAGATAAGGGCGGGGCTTTTTATATTTAAAAGGAGGAATGTAAGATGAGTATTTTTATTGGAGGCGCTTGGCCGTATGCAAATGGTTCGTTACACCTTGGCCATATTGCGAGTTTGTTACCTGGAGATATTTTAGCGCGTTATTACAGGGCAAAAGGTGAGAATGTGCTGTATGTTTCAGGGAGTGATTGTAATGGAACACCGATTGCAATTAGAGCAAAACAAGAAGGTGTGACAGCGAAAGAAATTGCTGATAAGTATCATGAAGAGTTCCAGCGATGTTTTCGTAGCCTTGGTTTTACTTATGATTGTTATACACGTACAGATAGTGAGCACCATCATGAAACGGTTCAAAATGTTTTTTTCCGTTTATTAGAAGAAGGACATATTTATAAAAAAACAGTGGAACAAGCGTATTGTGAAACGTGTACACAGTTTTTACCGGATCGTTATGTAGAAGGAATATGTCCACATTGCCATGAAGCAGCAAGAGGAGATCAATGCGATGCTTGTTCTGCTATTTTAGATCCTCTCGATTTGTTAGAAAAGAAATGTAAGTTATGTGGTAGTACGCCATCTGTAGAGGAAACAGAGCATTTCTATTTTGCATTGCATACATTTCAGCAGCAAATTAAAAGAGCTGTAGAAATTGCCAAACAAACAGGGACATGGCGCGACAATGCGATTCAACTAACAGAGAGATATGTAAAGGAAGGATTACTAGATAGGGCCGTATCACGTGATTTACCAATTGGGGTACCAATTCCAGTAGAAGGGTATGAAGATAAGAAAATTTACGTATGGATTGAAGCAGTGACAGGCTATTATTCAGCGAGTAAACATTGGGCTGAAGAAACAGGGAAAGATGATCAAGAGTTTTGGGATAGCGAAGCGAAAACATATTATGTGCACGGAAAGGATAATATTCCGTTTCATTCCGTCATTTGGCCAGCGGTATTACTTGGAATAGGGGAGGAAGCAATCCCGCGTCATATCGTTTCGAATGAATATTTAACAGTTGAAAAAAGAAAATTATCTACAAGTAAAAACTGGGCAGTATGGGTGCCTGACATATTAGAACGCTATGATCCAGATTCTATTCGTTACTTTTTAACCGTCAACGCACCAGAAAATCGCGATACTGATTTTTCATGGCGGGAATTTATTTACAGTCATAATAGTGAATTATTAGGTGCATACGGGAACTTTGTGAACCGGACATTAAAGTTTATCGAAAAATATTATGGTGGTATCGTGCCGAAGGGAAGTATTGAGGTAGAGCTGAAAGATAAAGTAGAAGGATTATATAAGCGTGTAGGAGAGGCGATTGAGCAAACTAAATTTAAGGTGGCGCTAGAAATAATATTTGATACAGTACGTTTTGCAAATAAATATTTTGATGAAAAGCAGCCTTGGAAACAAAGAGAAGATGATCCAGTTTCATCTGAAGAAACGATTTATAACTGTGTGTATCTTATCGCTAATTTTGCCCATCTCCTTGAACCATTTTTACCATTTTCAAGTGAAAGAGTTCGAAACACATTGTCGATTGTGAACCGAAATTGGGAACCGCAAAATACGTTGCCAAGTAGAATTGATAGCGTGCAGCCATTATTTGAGCGAATCGATGTAAAACAAATTGAGCATGAGATAGAGAAGCTGTATGGAGCGGTAAAATGAGATAGAGAAAAAGACCTTTCAAGTAAATGAAAGGTCTTTTGTTATGCAGTATGATTCTCTTTCTTATCTTTCAAAAAGAAAAGTACAGCAAGGATTACAAGAATAATAGCTGCAATATCATACGTTATTTTAAATGTAGTATTAAAGTTTAAGTACTCTACGAAAGGAGTTTTCACTGCTCCTGCATATATACAAACGGGAACGAGAAGTAAATCGTAAAATTTCTTTTCTTTCATATATCTTATTAGGAAGAAGATACACATAATAGCAAAAAATACGATGCTTAAAATAGTCATTTATACCTCCAGATAAATTTACTTATTTTAATTGCAGTTATATCTTTTATATAAATTCTGTATTTTTTCAAGCGCTGTGCACGCGATTGTGTTTCCTTTCTTTCCTAGCCGTAAGCAGCTGAGGAGTGAAGATCCCAACCAATATAAAAATAATTCCAATCCACTGCATGAACGTTACGACTTCATGTACAAGTGTAATTGAAGCAATAATAGCAGTTGGTAATTCAGCTGCACCTAATATCGTACTAAGCCCTGTTCCAACCTTTGGTACACCGATTGAAAAACAAATGACAGGTACGACAACACCGAACAAGCCGAGGAAGAAAGCATATTTCCATAGGCCAGCTTGCAAAGCACCGTCTGTTAAAAAGGTTGGCGGAAAGAATAGGCATACGATAAGAGTAGCACTTGTTGTCATAAGAAAGCTTTTCGTATAAGGCGGAACATCCGTAGCGACGCGCCCGCTTGCAAAAACATAGAATGAAAAAGAGACCGCAGCTAATAGCCCAAAGATAATCCCTTTCGTAGAAAAACTTTGTCCGAGGCCTTCAAATACACCACCTGCAAACAATGTACCAGCAAATAAAATAAGGATAGATATGATCTTATCGCGGCTTGGAAATGTTCGATTTGCAATGGCTTCGATAATGACACCAATCCAAGTGAACTGAAAGAGTAGGACGACAGCGATAGATGCGGGTAGTTCTTCTACAGAAATAGCGTAAAAAATCCCAGTCATACTCATTGTTGTTCCGACGGTTAGTAATGAAAAAAATTGTTTTTTTGTTACTTTATGATGTGAAAAGAAAAGAACGAGTAGAAATAGTCCAATCCATCCGAAGACATATTGTCCCCCTAGGAGTTGATGTGCTGAAAATCCATTTATGAATCCGAGTTTGAAAATAGTTGAAAGTATGCCGTAGCTGCAAGCACCGAATAAAACGAGCAATGAATATTTAAACTTTTCCATAAAAAATCCTCCTTTTAAGTAATAAAAAACGCCCGCTATCCAAATAAGGATAACGGGCGAACGAAACAGAGTAAGACACTCTACAAAATTCCGCCACTCACACATGAAGTATGAGTTTGGGGTATGTAATTATAGTGAATGTTACATTGCTTTTGGGAATACAATGGAGCATTTTACACCTTGAGCTGTGTTTTGTATCCCGTAAGGAAACTGATGTTTATCTAATATTTGTTTCACGATATATAATCCAAGACCACTACCTTGTACTAACCCGTGTTTATCAGGATTTGCGCGATAGAAAGGCTCAAATAAATGAGCAAGTTTATCTTCATCAATTTGTGAACCTGTATTTAATACTTCTAATGCGTAACCATTTGGTTTTTCATAAAGCTTTATATATACGTGCTGATGGTCAATTGTATAATGAATTGCATTTGAAATAATGTTAAAAATAGCAGTTTGAATAAATTTAGGATCAGCTAAAATTTGTACGTCGTGTTTAATATTAGATTGTACATTTAATTGTTTTACAGATACAAAGTAATCTACTTTCTTCATAACATCCTCAATAATATTAGATAAAGAAATGACTTCTAAATTCGGTTTAAATTGAGGGTTTTGTATTTTGGATAATTCCGACATTTTTTCCGTTAATATGTTAATGTCTTGCATCATCTCGTAGGAACGTTTCAAATACTTATCTCTATCTTTATAAGCTCCAATTCCGTGAATCATGCCATCTAGTTGTCCCATGACGGCTGCGATTGGTGTTTTTAATTCATGGGACACCATAGACATAAATTCTTTACGAGATTGTTCTAATTGTTGTTCCTTCTTGAGCTCGTTTCTTAAATCTTGATTGCTTGCATGTAAATTCTTCACAATATTTGGTACTTGTGAAGCAGCTACTTGCAAATTAAAATCTGTTTGATCTGCATTTTTGTTAAGTAGCTTTTTATCGGAGAAATCAAGATTCATAATATCTTTTAAAGCATCACTCATATATTGAAAAGGTTTGGCAATTAGTTTTGTATAAATTAATGATCCGAGTAGTGATAATGCAAGCATTGTCGCGCCAATATGTGGAGCTAATTGCTGCAACGCATCTGCTAACTTTGGATTATCATTTGTATCATTTGTTTTACTTGCTGCATTTTGTGTATGTAAGGCATCATTATTAGCGGCTTTCTTTTCTGCTTCTGTAGGCGGATTAGAAGTGCTATTTTTCCCCGAAAGATTTTGTGTATGTTCTTTTGCCTTTGCAGTTTGGCTAGGCTGCAAAAGGTGATTGATAGCTGTAGAAAGAGATTTATAATCTATAATAGAAGATTGGAAATTAGAAATACTCCCCTTTGACACAGCTTTATTTTGCTTCGTTTTACTTCCGTCGTTTTGCTTATCTGAATCGGCCTGTTCTGTAGTCGGCGTTCCATTTTCTTTCGCAAAACGTTCTTTATCGTAGTTTGAAGCTAGAAAGTAAATAATTTGATAAAGACAAAGTGATAAAAGAATACAAAATAATAAGGTTTTGATGAAAATATTTTTGGTGATGTTGTCTTTGCTACGATTCGATTTTGTAGCCAATGCCTTTCACCGTTTTAATATAAGGAATTCCTAATTTTTTTCTTAAGTTTTTAATATGTGTATCTATAACTCTTACATCACCATAATGTTCATAGCCCCATACCTTATTCAACAAATCACTTCTTGATAATACTTTTCCTCGATTTTGCAGTAAAGTATAAATAATTTCAAATTCTTTTGTTGTCAATTCAATTTGATTACCATGAACATAAGCTGCATATGCTGTAGAGTTTAACATCAATTCATGGAATTGTAGTATAGTTGCAGCTTCTGCTTCCTTCGTTGCTGCCCTTCTTAATACAGCCTCTACACGCTTAATAAATACAGTGTAATGGAACGGTTTCGTAATATAGTCATCAATACCTAACTCAAATCCTTTAATTTCACTTTCTTCATTATGTAAGCCTGTTAACATAATGATTGGTACATCAGATTGTCCTCGCATAATTTTACAAATACTATAGCCATCTATATCTGGTAACATTACATCGAGGAGGACAAGATCGTATGAATTTTTTTGGAAAAGAAGAATACCTTCTGTTCCAGCACCAACTACATCAACTGTAAAGTTTTGTGCCATTAGAAATTCACGAATAAGTTCTTGTATATCTGGGTTGTCTTCAATCACCAGTATATGCGTCATAGTAACACCTCCTAAATAACGCTTTTTACTGCAATATTCGAATTCATCATTTTTCGAGTGACTCAGATTGTTTATACATATAATAAGCCCCCGCTATAAAATAATCATGAAGGTAGCAAGGGGAATAGTTTAGTGTTACTGAATAGTTCAGAATTACAGTAGTTCTATTATAGTATGTATTATAAAATTTATAAAACATTATAACTGTATAATTTTAATATCTACGTTTATCAATGTTTAGATATTAGCTAATCAAATCTATTCCTATTATATATGTAAATACAGTTGTTTTGCTACTGTAAATGAATAAATAAAATAAGCCAAGACATAAAATTCTTGGCTACACATAAATCTTGTTTTTAGGCTATTTTACAGTGACAGTAGCTTGCTGCTGAACGCGCTCAAATAACCAGTGTATATCATTGTTATACATACGAATACAACCAAGTGTTGTCCATTTGCCGATTGCTTGATTATTGTTAGTTCCGTGAATCGCATAAGTTGTTCCGTAAGTTCCTGCCATATTTAATCCGAGCCAACGGTCACCAAGTGGATTACGTGGATCGCCGCCTTTAATTTTGCCTGTATAATAAGGGCGGTTTTTAATTTTATTTACGATTTGAAAAGTGCCTTTAGGTGTAGGTGTTGCAGCTTTTCCAGTAGCGACAGTAAAACTTTTTATAAATTTTCCATCCTGATAATAATCCATTTTATTTAACTGAGTGTCTACGATTAATTGATCTTTCGTTGTAGCTGCCTCTGCACTAGCGAATGGAAGAGTTAAAAATCCTAATGATAATAGTGCGCTTAATAATAATTTTTTCATTGTTATTCTCCTTTTACTATCGTAATAGTCTTACATACAATGAAGTTGTAATCCTCGTAATGCTTTATTTACATTTTCATCTAATGTTTCAAAGAATGTAGTGATTTTGCTGTTGTGTTTGTTGTTATCAATAAGTAATCTTTCATTTAATAAAAGCTCACCACGTAGTCCAAAACTTTGAACTTGAATATTTAGCTCATCTTCATTTTCAGAAATGATTGGTAAGAAATAGTGAAAAGCTTTTGTTGGAATGATGTAGCTTTTGCCAATCATGCTTTCTTGATTTGAATTAATCCATTTTTTCGTGACAATTTTAATATTCTTTTTTGAAACGATAAAAGATAGTGTTGTAGATTTTGTTAAACTTACGTCAAATTCACTTGTTTCACATATTTGTAAATTAAAAACGGTTTCATTTTGATGAGATTCAACATTTGTATTAATAAAATCGTGCATTTTATATGCTTCCATTTCGTATTCACCCTTTTTTCAATTTCGAAAAACGACTTATATTTATTCAAATTAATGCTTAGTCATATATTGGTTAAATTTTTCAACAAATTCCGATATAATCTTACAATACGTATATGAAGCTAATATGAAGTTAGCATGAGTTTGTGATGGTTTTTTATTGAGAACAAAATAAGAGAGCTTTTTTAGTGCTAAAAAATGGATAAAATCTGCATGTTATTAATGCGTCTTTTCGCTATTGCGACTTGGAAAATAATTTTTACTATTTAATAAAGAACGAAAATCATTAGTGTGACCCTTACAAAAATGTAATAAAAATGTAAGCTATTGTGATAGTTATTTCGACAATTTTTTTATACAATAATAGTAAGAAGTTGTACGTGATTGAAAGGAGAGATGACATGGAATGGATTCATGAATTATTTCAGCAATACGGGTATTATGTTGTACTTGTCGGCTTGCTGTTAGAATATATTGCACTTCCGTTTCCGGGAGAGCCAACATTAGCATATGCGGGATTTTTAGCACATAAGGGTGATTTAAGTTTACCGATTTTAATTATTCTATCCTTTATTGGGACAAGTGTAGGAATGACGATTCAATACTTTTTAGGAAATAAATTAGGTATGCCTTTCATTCAAAAGTATGGGAAATACGTATTTTTAACACAAAGAAAAATTGACTTAACGAGAATGTGGTTTGATAAGTATGGGTACTTCCTAATTTTTATTGGTTTCTTTATTCCTGGTGTACGTCATTTCACAGGATACTTTGCAGGAATTATTAATTTACCATTCCGTCGTTTTGCCATTACAATTTATTCAGGCGCTCTATTTTGGGTATCATTCTTCTTAATCGGTGGTTACTGGTTAGGTGGAAACTTACATGATATCTTTGGAGTGCTAGAAGGTCATATCGGTAAAATTATTTTTGGAGTTATTGTGATTGTAGCGGTTACGTTAGGTATTCGTTTCCGTAAGCAGTTAAAACGAGTATTACTACAAAACGCAAGTTAATATGAAATCCATTCTATGTCAGAATTTAGGAAGGCAGTGCAAAAGCACTGCCTTTTTTATTTTATTTTTAAGACTATGTTTAATGCACATTTTACATTCTTTATAGGAATTTGATACAGGATAAGAAATAAGTGTTTTGTCAATTATTATAGTCGTAATGACAATTATAATTGACAAATATAAGGATATTATTTACAATTTTAATTAAATAAATGAAAAAGAGGGAAGACATGAAGCTTCAAAATCGAGTGAGGGAATTGCGAGCAAAGCATCGTTTATCACAAGGGGATTTAGGGAAAGCGATTGGATCATCACGGCAAACGATTAGTTTAATTGAGCGTGGGGATTATGCACCATCTATCGTATTGTCGTTAAAAATTGCACAAATTTTCAATGTACCGGTGGAGGAAATATTTACGTTAGTAGAGGGGGAAGAGGACGATGAAGAGTAAGCGAAAAAAACAATTTGATTCTGTGGGGAAAATAACATTAAGTATGATAGGAGGATTTTTAACGTCTTATATAGCTTTAAATTTACTCTCGGATGAACCGAGAAAATTATCATCCAATACATTTATAGGTATATGTACTATTTTTGGAATTTTAATGATGTACTATACTTGGAAGAATACACGTATGTTAGCAGAGGCACGCGATGAAGAAGAGAGCGTACAAGGCAGAAAATTAGGCATTATAAGTATATATTTACGTGTAGGTGATATAGTGACGCAGGCATGGTTTGTATATGCAGTTATTACATGTAGACGTGCACTGTTGCAGGATACAAATGTTTCATTTGCGGTGTGGAATTTAGTAGCTTCTATTGTTTGTTTAACTACTGTAGTAATTATCGGACTCATAACAAAAAATCGTTATAATAAGCTATATCCTGAACAAGGTGTAACGTATATGGAATCTATGAAAATGTGGACGAAAAACGCAGATGAAGGATTAAAGCACATTGTGCATGAGGCTGGATATAAAGCATATGAATTTACGAATACAATATTGGCATATGTATGGTGGGCTGCCGTTATATATACAGCTGCTAGTAATATCGATTTTGTATTAATTGGCTTAATCTCATTTATTTGGATATTGCATCTTGGGAAGTTCATGTACGAAATGCAAAGGAAAATGATTTATTAAGGGGAGAAAAAGGTGGATATTTTAAGAAGGCCAGCTGGCTCAATGACAGTGGCGTTAATTCTGTCCATTTTATACGGAGTAATCCGAACTGGGAAATTAGAAGTAATTTTGAACCTATGGGCAATAGTTGGAATTTCATTATTAGTGTTAGCCATTCATGAGCTAGGACATGTAGTATTTGGTGTAATAGGTGGTTTAACATTTAAATTTATGACAGTAGGACCCATTACTATTCAAAAAGAAAAGGGAAAATTACGCATTCGAGCAAATAAATTATGGGCTTACTTTGGAGGCGTTGCAACACTAGTACCACCTTCTATAGAGACACCGAATCTTTCGAAAAAATGGGCGTGGCTCACTTTAGGTGGACCAATTACGAGTTTACTGTTTGGTATTACTTCCGGTTACATATACATGGTGAGTTATTATCAATATCTTTTATATTTTTCCTTTTTCCATTTTGCAATCTTTGCGGTTACAATTGTGCCGATAAAAGGAACGCTTATGAGTGATGGGATGCAATTTCTTATTTTAATTAAAGATGATGAAAGAGCTAGAAATCATTTATATGAGATTCAAATATCGAGTGAGTTATTTAGTTATAAAAGACCGAAAGATTGGGATGAAAGATTAGTAGAATTGAGTGAGGAGAAAATAAAAGAGAATAAAGGGATAAGAGAGATAATGAGTAGACTTATGCTTGTCTTTTTTGCTCGTGCAGATCAAGAGGGAATGGAAAGAGCGATACCGTATATAGAAAGAATTGTTCAACTACCTGTAACGAAAGAAAATAAGTTTTTCGTTAGTAGTTTTCATAGTTGGTATCTTTTATATAAAGCCCTTTATGAGATGGATAGTCTTTCTTTGCAAGAAGCAAAGGAACATGCAAAGGCTATTACAAAAATGGACTTAAACGGATATTATCGTACACAAGGAATTATCAAATATTTAGAGAATGATCTAGAAGCTTCCCATACTTATATGAAGAAAGCTGATAAAGAATTAAAGAGCGCCGAGAAGAGTGAGATTGGATATTTACAATTAGAAAGAGAATGGTTTGAGCAGTTGAAGGTGAGGGTATCTTACGATGGATGAGGTATCCTCTTTTTTATATGTCATCTTATGCCGTTCCATAAATAGCCTGGGGCGAGTAAAATGAGATAAGAAGAGCAAAGCTTGGAGGAAGTAAATATGGAAATTTTATCAATTATTTTGATAGTCTTGCTCATTTATGTTGTTTTTAAAGTGGCATATGTAGCATTAAAGATACTCGCGATCCTATTAATTATCTTTTTAATCGTAGAGTTCGGCAGTAAGTTGCTTGGGGGATAGGGTATATTGTGCGTTTCGAGTGTCGAAGGTTGTCGTTAAATCGATATCTTGTGTTGAACCGTTGATATAATGAAAAAATCGTTGATATAAGTGGAGAAATGATCGATATATTTTAAAAAACGTTGATATATTTTAGTGAATACGAAGTGGGGTATGTGGAAAAGAAGTTGCCGTTGGGTAGCTTCTTTTTATTGTAGTGGCAGGGTATAGAGCATAAATAGGTTGCCGAAAATTGCCGGTAAGTCGATATCCTGTGTCGAATGGTCGATATAATGAAAAAATCGCTGATATAAGTGGAGAAATCGCCGATATATATGGAGAATCGCTGATATAATCCGGTTGGTACTGGATGGGGTATGTGAGAAAGAAGTTGCCGTGAGGGTAACTTCTTTTTATCGTGATGCGGGGATATGCAAAACAATATAAAAAGCTGGAAGAGTATCTTCCAGCTTAAGAGTTACTTTCAATTTGACGACCGCTATCTTCTTCAGTGTCTTGTAATAGGTTGAATACGTCTGCTAGGCAGAATGCAATGAACCAAGTCCATAGACCGTGGAAGAAAGCTGAGCTTAATTGAAGTGGTAATGTATAGTTTGTCATTGAGTAGGAAATACATCCACCAACGATTCCGATCATTGTTAATAACATTGTTTTTTGAGCATTTTCTTCTGGATTGAAGAGGAAGTAAATGTATCCGCCTAAAATTGAAGCGCTTACAAGCGTTTCGATTCCATTAAAGATGATATTCTCTCCAAGCTGAGTGTTTGTCCAGAAGCAGATTGTTCCGCCGATAATAGCAAACAGGACAGCTATTGTATATCGTATATATTGATTCATATGTTCATCTCCCTATGTAATAAGATGATTTGGAAGTCAAAAAGGTAGGTATAGTATATTGAAGTGAGTTTTAATTGTACGTATCTTTTTATAAAAAGATCATTGAAGAGTAACTAAGATGATCGGTTGTTTAAACCGTTACGTGTATGGTGTCTGAAATATACCCGACTGCTCGTTTCTTTTTGCTTGTAAAATAAGAGAAACTTCCAAGTCTATATACTCTTTTTTTTGTGAGTCTGCTTTCATTATAACACATTTAGGGACATAATAATAGAATTATCTGATTTTGTAATAAGTGTAAAAAATAAAAAGCGTAAGGAAATACCATTAACGGTGCAGTTTAGTGAAAGAAGGATTTTAATTTATTATGATGAAATATGTAATCAAGGTGAGATCTAAGAATGAGGCTTAAATACTATAAAAAATGTTTTATAGTATGAATGTAAGGGAGGAGAGCTAACTTGGAGTTCACAACAGAAAGATTAATAATTAGACCTTTTAAGAGTACTGATTTACAGGATGTATTTGCTATTTATAATAGTGATGATACATGTAAGTTCCTATTACATAATAAGTGGACTCATGAAGACATGCAGAAAAGATTTAATAAAAAGCTAGCAAATAATGTACTTACTAAAGAATCAATATTAAGTTTGGCAGTTATATACAAAACTAAAGTAGTTGGTGATTTATCAGTATGGTACACAAATATGAAAGACACTGTTGAGATTGGTTATAGTTTTGCAAATGAAGTAGCTGGGAGAGGTTTGGCTACAGAAGCAGTAAGTAGTTTGGTATTGAAATTATTTAATGAATGTAATGTACATCGTATACAGGCTAATCTTGATGCACGTAATACAGCTTCACAAAAATTGTGTGAACGAATAGGCATGAGAAAGGAAGCCCATTTCATACAAGATTTTTGGAATAAAGAGGAATGGACAGATAGTATTGTATATGGAATGCTATCCTCCGATTTGTAGTAATAAACTTAGTGATTTTATTATGCTAAAAGGTACGTTAGTTGAATAACAAAGGGCATAACATATTATATATGACTAATATGTTATGCCCTTTAATTTATTAACCTGTTTTATATGCGTTTGAAACGGCCGACAATTTCAACTGTTTCAGTAATGTTCATAAATGCTTTGTTATCCACTTGACGGATAATACGTTTCATTTCGCCTAACTCATAGCGAGTCACGACAGTGTAAATCATTTTTTTCTTATGGTTTGTATAGCCGCCGACAGCGTCTACCATTGTCACCCCGCGTATGCCGTGATGTAGTAGTGCGCTTTTTATTTCCTCGCCTTTTTCTGTAATAGTCATTATCGTTAATTTAATATGTTTCGTATGCACAGCGTCGATAACTTTGCTGACTACAAATCGACTAATTAACGTATAAAGTGTAATATCCCATCCGAAAATAAAACCTGCTGCTACAAGTAAGATTAAGTTGAATACAAATATGATTGCTCCAATTGAAACATCTCGATATTTCGCTACAATCAATCCAACAACATCAAAACCACCTGTTGAAGAAGCAAATCGGAATATAATTCCTGAAGCTGCTCCGCAGATAACACCACCGAATACAGAAGAAAGTAAAATATCGTCTGAAACTTGGTGTACCGGGATAATGTTCATCGCTAACGATGACACAGCTACAAAGTAAGCTGTTAAAAAGGTTGTCTTCTTGCCTAAGTAAAAGTGACTTAAAATAAGAAGAGGAATGTTTAGTAAAAAGATAAGTGCACCGATATTGTAGTGCATTAAATAACCGATAATCATCCCTACACCAGCGAATCCACCGCTAATCATATTATGCGGGATAAAAAACATATTCATAGAAATTGCATACAAAATAGAAGCTATAAAAATAACAACCAACTGTATCATAAATTCTAAGTGAAATGTTTTAGCTGCTGGGAAGGATAAAAAGGCGGTGTCGGGAACGTAATCGGCGTCTCCTAGTTGACCCATAGTATGTTTCATCTCCATATTCATTTTTGATTACAAGAAGAGAATAAAGGTTTTTTCAAAAACTGGCAATAGTTTTATTATAATGCAAAAATTTTATAAATTTCTAATAAATCAAGCCTATTCATTGATGTGTGTGAATATGCTAAAGAAAGCGAATACAACGTTTCTTAATTATTGTTTTCTTGAGAAAATATGCAAAATACTTTTTTGAAAATAAAAGGAAATAGAGAATATTTGCCCGATGTGCTAAAATGACCTTATTAAGGATGTGAAGCGATGGAATTTTTATTGCAGGATGCAATTCTATATATATCGTTTGTAACGACAGCACTTTGTTTATTAGAAGTTTTCTTCCTTGCTAATGTTTCTCGCTTTGTGCGTCAACAAGCATCAAGCGGTAGACAAAGAGCTTTTGCGTTAGTTGATACATGTGAAGATAGTGCGGGAAATGTACCGCTATTTTCAATTTTTTATAAATATGGAATGATTCGTTCCGTACGCAGACAAGAATCAAGTGAAGAGAATGATGAGGTTGGTCCGTATACACCAATGTTTCGCTAAATAATTACGAAACATTGGAGGAATGAACATGTTAAAATCATACCGAGCTGCGCTCATTAGTTTATCAGTAGTACTTGTTTTTGTTTTATCTGGCTGCAGTAATGCAGGCACAATTGATTCACATAGTACGGGAATATGGAACCATTATTTTGTATATCCAATCTCGTATATGATTCAATTTGTTGCTCATCATATACCGGGAGCTAGCTTCGGGGTTGCTATCATTATTATGACGCTCGTTATTCGTTCAGCCATGATTCCATTAGCTATTTCGCAATATCGCAGCCAAGCGAAAATGAAGAAAATGCAACCTGAATTGCAGAAGCTAAAGAAAAAATACGGTGATGTAAGCAAAGACCTTGAAAAACAAAAGCAGTATCAAAAAGAAATGTCAGAACTAATGAAATCAGGCGGTTGGAATCCACTTGCTGGTTGCTGGCCAATTTTTATACAAATGCCGATTTTCTCTGCTTTGTATTATGCGATTAGCAGAACGGAAGAGATTCGCACATCTTCGTTTTTATGGGTGAACCTAGGACATGCAGATCCATATCATATATTACCGATTATTGCAGCGTTAACGACATTTATTCAGATGAAAGTTTTCCAATCGAATATTACACCTGGAGAACAAGTACAGATGCTAAAGATGCAGCAAATTATGATGCCAGCAATGATTCTATTTATGGGGTTTGCGGCGCCATCAGGACTTGTGTTGTACTGGATAACAGGTAACTTATTTACAATGACACAAACAATTGTATTAAGAAAAATAATGGAACGTGAAGAGTTACAATTACAAAAAGCATAGAGAAACACCGCTCATTACGAGCGGTGTTTTTTATTTGAATCGTTAAGGAAATTTTAAGAAACCAATATTACTATTGGCGTTGTATACGAAAGTGTACATGCTTTAGAAATATGAAGGAGGAAATTTCCTATGAAGAAGAAAACAGTTGGTTATTTAGCGATTGCAGGTGCTTTATCATTCGGAATCATTGGAGGAGTCGGTGTTCCGGCATTCGCGGCAACAAATACTCCAACAGCTGAGCAAGCGACAAAAACAGTGAAAAAAGATTTAGATGCCGCTACAAAACAAAAAGTAAAAACGATTATGGACGATACAAAGAAACAGTTACAGGAGCTAGGTGTAAAGCTTCCAGAAAAAGAAAAACGTAAAGAAATGTTTGCGGGATTAGATGAACAGGCGAAAGAAAAAGCGAAGTCGATTTTAGAGCAAGAAAAGTCTGGAAAATTAACACGAGAACAAGCAAAAGAGGAATTAACAAAGTTAGGCGTAAAAATGCCGGAGAAAGGTAAGCGTGGAGACATGTTTGCTAACTTAGATGAACAGGCGAAAGAGAAAGCGAAGTCGATTTTAGAGCAAAAGAAATCTGGAAAATTAACGCATGAGCAAGCAAAAGAGGAATTAACAAAGCTAGGCGTGAAAATGCCGGAGAAAGGTAAACATGGAGACATGTTTGCTAACTTAGATGAACAGGCAAAAGAAAAAGCAAAGTCAATTTTAGAGCAAAAGAAATCTGGAAAATTAACGCATGAGCAAGCAAAAGAAGAATTAACAAAATTAGGTGTGAAACTTCCAGAGAAAGAGAAGCATGAAGACATCTTTGCAGGATTAGATGAAGCAACAAAAACAAAAGCAAAAGCGATTTTAGACAATGAAAAGAAACAATTAGAGGCATTGAATGTTGATTTACCGCACCATAAGTTTTTTATGAAAAAAGATGAGAAATAATTGAATGAAGTCGTATCTTTCGTGTGGGCAACCGAAAGGTACAGGTGTGAGGGGGCTTTCTTTTGAAAGACCTCCTTTTATTGTTGGCGTTTTTTGTTGGTAAATCGATATATTTGAAAAATCGCTGATATAATTTTTACAGCTACACTGCTCCAAAGATACGAGGGAATTAGAGAAATATTACAGCTTCTGTTATAATATAAGAAGATAAATATTTCCTATGTTATATAAAAAATATATTGATTTTTTCTAACAATTCAATATAATGAACAATAACTACAAAATTCGACATCAAGAAGTGATGATGAGGACACGATCAATTTTTTACGATTCTCAGAGAGGGAAGCCTTTGGCTGTGAGCTTCCTAATACGGAAAAATAGATTACCACCTCTGAACTGCAGCAGTGAACGAGCATCTAGTAATTGCTTGCCGGCAAAAACCGTTATTTAGACTTGAGAAATTGGTGAAGTGTATTACTTTACGAATTGAAACAAGGGTGGAACCACGAATACAACACTCGTCCCTTTTTTAGGGAGGAGTGTTTTTTTATTTCATTTTTGCATCACACTAGGATTGGAAGGAGGATACGCAGCATGCATCATGATGAGAAGAACAAAATTGGTTTAACAGTAGCACTTTCTATCGTAGTAGGAACGATTATTGGATCTGGTGTGTTTATGAAACCAGGGAGCGTATTAGATTACTCGGGGAGTTCTAATATGGCCATTCTTGCTTGGGTAATTGGTGGTCTGTTGACGCTAGCAAGTGGTTTAACAGTAGCTGAAATTGGAGCGCAAATCCCGAAAAATGGTGGGTTGTATACGTATTTAGAGGAGATTTACGGAAGTTTTTGGGGATATTTATCAGGTTGGATGCAAACAATTGTTTATGGACCTGCTATTATCGGAACATTAGGTTTATACTTTAGTTCTTTAATGATTAATTTTTTCTATTTAGATAAAGTGTGGAATTTACCAATCGCAATTGGAACGGTTGTGTTCCTTGGCGTTGTAAATAGTATGGGAACAAAATACGGAGGTATCGTTCAAACAATCACGACAATTGGGAAGATGATTCCGATTGTGTTAATTGTTGTTCTAGGTTTCTGGAAAGGGAATAGCGATATTTTTAACGTAGTTGTGCCGATATCGGAAAATCAAAGTATCGGTATGGCAATTTTAGCAACGTTATTTGCTTATGACGGCTGGATTTTACTTGCTTCGATTGGTGGAGAAATGAAGAATCCAACAAAGTTATTACCGAAAGCAATGACAGTAGGGATTTTAATCGTAACGGCTGCTTACGTATTAATTAACTTGGCATTATTAAATGTATTACCAGCAGCGAAAATTGTAGACCTTGGAGAAAATGCAACAGCGACAGCTGCAGGCATGTTACTTGGAGAATATGGCGGAAAAATTATTAGTATCGGTATTATCGTTTCTATTTTCGGCTGTTTAAATGGAAAGATTTTAACGTTCCCACGTATCCCAATGTCTATGGCAGAGCGTGGACAACTTCCATTTTCTAAGTTTATTGCAAAGGAAAGTCCGAGATTTAAAACACCAGCAAATGCGATTATTGTTGAAATCATTTTAGGAATTATTTTAATGATTATTAGTGATCCAAATAAGCTATCTGAGATTTCCGTATTCATTATTTATATTTTCTATGTAATGACGTTTATTGGTGTCTTCATTTTAAGAAAACGTAATAAGAATAAAGAGCGTGCATATAGTGTACCGTTATTCCCAATCGTACCAATCGTAGCGATTTTAGGTTCGTTATTTGTAATTGGTAGTGCAATTATTAACGATCCAGTAAGTTGTTTCTTATCGATTGGAATTGTATTTACGGGACTGCCGGTGTATTGGTACTTGAATAAGAAGAAAGAAACAGAATGATGAAAAGGTAGGCGTATTATACGCCTACCTTTTTTACTGTAAAAAAATTGTACTTGCTTCCACTTTCTATTTTGGTTACTATAGTCGTAGTAACCAAAATAGAAAGCGTGGGGAAAGACTTGAATTTTCGTGTTTATATTTTAGCTATCGCGGCTTTTGTAGTCGGAACGGTTGAGCTAATTATAGGAGGAACGCTCGATTTAGTTGCCAATGATTTAGGAGTATCTATTAGTGCAGCTGGTCAGCTTATAACAATATTTTCGGTAGTATTTGCTTTGTCAGGTCCAGTTTTATTAGCTTTGACAGGGAAGTTTGAAAGAAAAACATTGTATGTTGGAGCATTATCGATTTTCTTAATCGGAAATATTATTTCGGCATTTAGTGTGAATTACGGAATGCTGATGTTCTCAAGGGTTATTTGTGCGGCCAGTGGTTCATTAATTATTGCACTATCGGTAACACTTGCTTCTAGTGTAGTAGAACCGCATTTTCGTGCGCGTGCAATTGGAATCATTTTTATGGGAATTAGTGGATCACTTGTACTTGGAGTACCGCTTGGTCTTGTACTCGGAAATGCATACGGATGGCGTGCACCATTTGTATTAATTTCGGTATTAACAGTTATGGCAATTGCTTGTATTTCATTATTCTTAACGAAAGTACCACCGACATCGGTATTATCAATAAAAGAACAACTTGCTACTTTAAAAGATAAAAAAATTGTAAGTGCACAGTTAACATCATTTTTGTTTTTAACAGGGCATTTAACATTGTATGCATATTTAACACCGTTTTTAAAAGATGTCATGCATGTTGAAGCAAACTGGATTAGTGTGTTTTACTTTATTTTCGGAATCGCAGCAGTAATTGGTGGCGGATTCGGTGGATGGCTTGCTGATAAATGGGGATCGAAGAAAAGTATTATTTCCATCATTATCGTATTTGCGTGTGCAATCTTCATACTGCCATTAATGACATTCTCATTCCCGCTCTTCATCATTATGATGGGACTTTGGAGTATGCTGAGCTGGGCGATTTCACCAGCGCAACAAAACTATTTAATTGAAATTGCACCAGAATCAGCTGGTATTCAGCAAAGTTTAAATAACTCTGCCCTTCATTTAGGAATTGCACTTGGTTCAACAGTAGGCGGAGTTGTTATCGAAAAATCATCTGTTATATATAATGCTTGGGTAGGCGGTGGCTTTATTATATTAGCTCTGCTTTGTGCGATTTTCTCGATTACAAGAGGACGCTCTACTCAGTTCGTGAAAGAAGAATCTATCGTTTGATAGGTTCTTTTTTTATTTGTAAAAAATTGTAGGTTTTAGTAGAAAGGTGGAGAATTTGTATGTAGCGAGGTGATGTATATGTATACGAATTTTTCAATTATTGGTCTTCTAATTTCAATGCTCCCTTTGTTTCTTATTATTTTTGCACTTAGATGGGTTCGTTTCATCTATAAAAATTCAGAGAAACAAGTAGAGCAAAATGAGAAAATCATTGAGCTGTTGATGGAGATAAAGGAACAAAACGAAAAGGAGTCTAAGTGAAAAACTAGACTCCTTTTTATTATTTAATTAGTATCTTAATTTCATCAACAAACTCTTAATTTCCTCATCTTCCATAAAGAGGTCATGGTGCTTCTGGGTGATCTTTGCAAGTGCAACGTCGTGATAGAAAAATTCTGTAAAGAACTTCACGAAAGGTTGTGACATTGTTTTCATCGCTTGCCATGACTCTTGTTCTACGCCAGCAAATAAAATTTCACGATCGTCAACGATGAGTAGCAAGTAGCGCTCTAATGCATTAGGTTCTTCAGCTGGGATTAGAAAATGCATGTTTTCTAAGTCTGTTTCTACTTCTCCAACAATAAGGGATTCAATTTGAACACCTTGTTTTGCTTTTTGTTCTAGTAAAGGAAGATATTCTAAAAGAGTATCATTCCAAGCTGAAATACGGATTGATTCTTTTGCACTTTCAATGAGTTCCTTACTTTGAACTCGAATAGAAGATTGCATTTTTAAGCTCCACACACGGTCATCTGTAAATGATTTTTTTGATATATTTGTTTCCAGTTCTTTAATATTTGATTGGAATTCTGTCGTTAATTTTTCAATTGCTAGCTTTAGTGGTAATGCTGTATACAGTTTTTTCTTTTCTGAAACAGAATCCATTACCATTCCTTTATCGATTAGGCGTGCTAGCACTTCATATATTTTTGCTTTTGGAACACCTGAATGCTTCACAATCGTTGTAGCATCTAATGGTTCATTGCTTGATACGACAACTTCATAAGCTTGGCTTTCATATTGTGAGAAACCGAATTTTTGTAACATAGTTCCCTCCGAACGAATGAGATTATATTTTAAGGATAATGAACTATTTGTTTTTGCACAAGTGGTAGTCCGTTTTCTAATTGTATTAAGGTGAGAATTAATTTCAATTTTTTAATTTTATCTATTATACTTAATATAATGATTAATAAGATTTTAATTTAATGCGAAGGGGATGCTGGGGGGAAGATGTTAAGAAGTTTACGTTTAAAAATTGCGGTAGTGTTTTCAGTTCTTATTTCTATGATGTTCGTAATATTGGGTACAGCTGTGTATCAATTACAGAAAGAAAAGGAAGTGCGTTCCTTAGACGAGTATTCTCAAAATGCGATGGATCTTGTAACAGAGCAACTTACGACATTTGTTCAAAGAACGGATGAAGATATGGGGTATTACGCGAACAGTGAGATGATTCGTAATATACTTCAAGGTGGGGTTACTCCAGAAGAGGAAGCGTTTTTAACGAAAGAGTTTGCAGAGTATAAAAAGAATCATCCTGGTATTTTAGATTTATATATTGGTACGAAAGATAAAAAAACATTAAGTGCCAATCTTGCTGAAGGTGGGCAAGTGCCAGAAGGATACGATCCAACGACAAGACCATGGTATAAAGATTCAGAGGCTGATGTAAAAAAGGTCCACTGGGGACAACCTTCTTATGAAATTGCAACAGGAAAGTTAAGTGTAGGTGTTTCTAAAGCAATTACAGCTCAAGATGGATCTGTATTAGGCGTTGTTGCGATGGATGTATCGCTTGGGACGATTCAGAAGTTGCTTCACAATATTCAATACAATAATGACGGAGAAATGTTTATTATAAATGATAAAAATATGGCTCTTGTTTATCCAGAAAAGATAGGAAAAGATGTTTCTAAAGAGCCACTTATAAAGAGCTTAAATAAAGAGGTAACAAAATATGCGGTCAGTACAATAAAAGGTGAAGATGTAGTTGTTTACAGTCAATCATTTGATACGATGAAATGGACGATAGGAATCTTTTATCCGAAAGAAACGATCGATGGGCTATTAAATAGTACGAGAAATACAGTTATTATAATGGCATGTATTAGTTTATTAGTTGGAATCGTAGCTTCCTACTTGTTCTCAAGAAGATTAGCAAGACCACTGCAACTATTAAAGAATCACGTGCAAAAAGTAGCAGAAGGCGATTTAACGCTGCGAATGAAAGTGACAAGTAAAGATGAAGTTGGAGAGTTGACTAAGCACTTTAATGATATGGTTGAACAAATGAATGAAATGGTAAGTAAAATTAAAAACAGCGTATCAACGGTGCAACAATCAACGAATAGTTTACATTACTTAACGAATGAAACAGTAGCGGCTAGTAGAGAAGTTTCAGGAGCAATGGATGATGTGAGTGGAGGAGCCTCTACTCTTGCGAATGGTGTGGATGAAGTTTCAGCTCAGCTCGAGAATATGGCGGAGTCAGTGGAACAAATGAATAGCTCCGTTGGTGAAATAAAAGGAGTGGCTGGCAAAGCGGAAGAGGCATCTAAGCAAGGATTAAATACAATGAGGAATTTAATCCGTACGAGGGGACAATCATCTTCGATTGTTGTTCATACAGAAGAAGCATCGGATAAGTTAGAACAAAGAGTTGGATCGATTCAAAATGTTGTTGAGCTTATAAAAGGCATTTCGGATCAAACAAATTTACTTGCTTTAAATGCATCGATTGAAGCTGCCCGTGCAGGTGAGCAAGGTAAGGGATTTGCGGTTGTTGCTGAAGAGGTTCGGAAATTAGCGGAACAATCAAAAGAGGCAACCGGAGAAATCACAACGATGATTGGTGATGTACAATTAGAAGTAAAAAGGGTTGTAGAAGTTGTAAGTAAATTGAAAGACATTGCAGATGTGCAAAATAAAGTGACGACAGAGGCGGAAATGGAGTTCCGTACAATTATGTCAGTCGTAAATACGATTAGTACTTCAGTTGAAAAAATTGTAGAAGAGGTACATAACATAGGTTACGAGCAAGGGGAAATTACAGCGGTAATGCATACAATTGCTGGTACGAGTCAAGAAAGTGCAGCTGTTTCTGAAGAGGTACATGCTGCAACGGAATCACAGGTGAATCATTTAGAAAAGGTAGCTCACACGATGGAAAGTTTGACAGAACATATGAGAGATTTAGAAAGATTAGTCGAGCAGTTTAAAGTGGAAGAGTAACATATTAGTAAAATGATGAGGATTTCGGTAAAATAGACAATGGATATATAAGAAACGATTATAGGAGGAAGACTACTATGGCAATTGTTGATGTATCGATTATTCCAGTAGGAACAGGTAATCCAAGTGTTAGTGAATATGTAGCAGAAGTACAAAAGGTGCTAGAGAAAAATGCGGATCGCGTGAAGTATCAATTAACACCGATGAATACAATTATTGAAGGAGATCTTCCTGTCATTCTAGAAGTAATTCAACAAATGCATGAAGTTCCATATACGAAAGGTGCACAGCGTGTTGCAACAACAATTCGTATTGATGATCGTCGTGATAAAGTAAGCACAATGGAGAAAAAATTAAACTCTGTTCGATCAAAATTATAAAGAAAAGCAGCGATTTTCGCTGCTTTTTTCATATAGGAGGTAAATAAGATGAGTGAAAAGTTTAACGAACAATTTGACGGGTTGTTAGAGAAATACACGGAACTGTTACTTGGAGAGAGCAATGAAGAGAGAAAAGAACAGGTACAGAAGTGGGCACTGTATTCTTACATAGCGAAGACGATGCCAGCTTTAGTGAAGCATTGGAATGAGACGTATCCCGATGCGAAAGAAGAGATGGTGCAGTTAATTACGGATATTAAAAGGCTGAATGAAGAGAAGCGAAATGAGCAATAAAAAAACTTGAGGGAAATATAATCGTAAGTTTTCTGTATTAATATCCTTATATAATTTACATGGAATATTAAGGGTTTTATAGGCATGTCGAATATTTTCGACATGCCTATTTTATGCCTATTAAACTCCATTTTTCTAAATGTCGAAAAATATTTCAGGTATATTTATAAGCAGAAATATAGGTTTTTAAATGTTTTTATAGTATTTTATAAATTATCTAAATAATTATTTGTATCCAATAATTTTAAACAATGATATAATTTTGAAGAGGGGTAAAAAACAGATAAATCACAGTCATAGGGGTGAATTACATGGAACAATTAATGCGAAATTCGTTTCTTTTCTTGTCAAAAAATAAAGCGCTAACAAAACTGGCTAAAAAGTACGGTTTACGCTTTGGTGCAGGTCGCTTTGTCGCAGGGGAGACAATTGAATTAGCGACAGCAGCTATTAAACAATTGAACAAGCAAGGACTTTGTGTAACAATCGATTATTTAGGGGAATTCGTTGATAATGAAGCGGAAGCAAATGAAATGGCTAACCAATCGATTGAAGCAATCCGTGCAATTGGAAGAGAAGGTCTTGATTCGCAGCTTTCTTTAAAGATGACTTCTATGGGATTAGATATCTCTGATGAAATCGTAATGAACAATATGCGCCGTATTTTAGAAGCGGCGAAAGAAAATGGTGTGTTCGTTACCATTGATATGGAAGACTATACACGCTGTGGTAAAACAATTGATATCTTTAAACAATTAAAATCTGAATACGATAATATTGGTACTGTTATTCAAGCTTACCTATATCGTACAGAAAAAGATATTGAAGATTTAAATGCTTATAATCCTAATTTACGTCTTGTAAAAGGTGCTTATAAAGAACCTGAAGAAGTGGCATTCCCAGACAAGAAAGATGTAGATGACAATTATAAAAAAATTATTAAAATGCACTTATTAAATGGAAATTATACTGCAATTGCTTCACATGACGAAGCGATTATTGAATATACAAAAAAACTTGCTGAAGAACACAACATTCCAAGGGATCAATTTGAATTCCAAATGTTATATGGTATTCGTAATGAGCGTCAACTTGAGCTAGTAAAAGAAGGCTACAAAATGCGTGTTTACGTACCTTATGGAAACGACTGGTATGGATATTTCATGCGTCGTCTAGCAGAGCGTCCAGCAAACGTTGCGTTCGTATTAAAAGGTATGGTTAAAAAATAACCAAGGAGAAAATACTCCTTGGTTATTTTAATTGCTGAAATGCATAATGTGCCATTTTCTTCGTATCAGGATACAGTTGCTTGCGGGTAGAAGATAATACAACATTAATGACACGTTTACCGTCTTTTTCATCCACTGTTACGACTGTATATTTGCCAAGTGCTGATAGACCGCTTTTACTTCCAATCGCATATGGATCGTCATATAGTTCTTCTCGTCCGTAGTTTGCGATGTTTGGAGAGCGTTCTGAAGTATGTAGAGTTGTACGCGTTGAATTCATATATTCTAAAACAACTGGATACTTTAATGCTTCTTTCGTAATAATAGCAATGTCATATGGCGATACTTTATTTCCAAGTGCATCAGCACCACTTGCGTTCTTGAAAGTCGCATGCTTTGTACCAAGTTCCTTCGCTCTAGCATTCATCATTTTCACAAATTCATTTTTTGATCCTGCGATATGTTCTGCAATTGATTCAGCTATTGGATCTGCACTAATGATAAGCATAAGTTTTAATGCCTCATCACGCTTTAATTTTTCTCCAGCACGAAGTTTAATTTTCTTGCTTTGACTTTCTGTTTTAATTGCTTTTTCTGTAACTGTAATTTCTTCATCTTCTTTTACATTCTCTAGTAAAAGAAGGGTTGTCATCATTTTGGCTATACTAGCCGGATAAGAGCGTTCGTCTTCACGTTTCCCATACAAAATTTCACCTGTGTCTGCATCGATTGTAACTCCGTATTGCCCAGTAATATTAGGTTGATCAGCTCTTACAGATTGTTGCCTTTGTGCATAAGAGAAGAAAATCATCCCTGTAAATAGTGTAGCAATCATTACAATCATAACTATTGTTCGTTTCATTATAATTCCCTCATTTGTTACAAATAAATTGGGCAGAAAAAGCAGCCATTAATCATTATGCCACGTTCTCTGCCCAAAAATATAGCGTTATTTTTCGCCCATATTATGCTTTTTATATTGTTGGTTATTACCTTGACGTCCTTTTTCCACGCCGTGGTTATGCGGACCTGCATTTCCAGTTACACTAGCTGCACTAATTCCAGCCTTTGAAGGGTTCTTCTTAAGTTTTGCCATATATATTCCTCCAGTTTCGTCAGATTATAAAAAGGGAAAGTGTATTTTAGTGAAGAAAATACATATATAGCATGGCCAAATGAAAGAAAAATATTTATTTCAGAAAATTTTATCAATAAATATATTGCGAAAATTTAAACAGTATCATATATTTATTAGTAGAGGCTCACTCATTGATTGCGACTTATGTCGAAAAATTGAATGAGCATTCATTCAAGAATAGGGGGAGAATTGGATGTTCCAAATTAAAAAGGCTGCTGTTCTAGGTTCAGGCGTAATGGGTTCGGGAATTGCGGCACACTTAGCTAATATTGGTATTCCGACATTATTGCTTGATATTGTACCACCTGCGCTTACGAAAGAAGAAGAAGCGAAGGGACTTACATTAGAACATAAAAGTGTGAGAAATCGTTTTAGTAATACGGCTGTGCAAAAACTATTAAAGCAAAAACCAGCTCCTCTGACAGTGAAAGGAAATCTAGCACTGATTGAAGCAGGTAACTTAGAAGATGATCTTGAGCGTCTAGCTGATGTAGATTGGATTATTGAAGTAGTAGTTGAAAACTTAGATATTAAAAAGAAATTATTTGAAAAAGTAGACGCTGTTCGTAAACCGGGCTCAATTGTAAGCTCGAATA
Organism: Bacillus sp. RCC_6_1; assembly: GCF_041360755.1. Taxonomy (NCBI): domain Bacteria; kingdom Bacillati; phylum Bacillota; class Bacilli; order Caryophanales; family Bacillaceae; genus Bacillus; species Bacillus sp. RCC_6_1. The sequence goes on along the minus strand of NZ_JBFUPV010000003.1, from coordinate 106,248 downwards.
CGTCAGGCATTTCAGTTGAAAAAATGGCAGAAGGTCGTTCAGACGACTTCCAGAAACACTTCTTAGGCACACACTTTTTTAACCCACCACGATATTTAAAACTTCTAGAGGTAATACCGACGAAAGAAACAGATCCACAAGTATTAAGCTTCATGAAACTATTTGGCGAAGACGTTCTTGGAAAAGGCGTTGTTATCGCAAAAGATACACCAAACTTTATTGGAAACCGCATCGGTACGTACGGTTTACTTGTTACTCTTCAAGAGATGGTAAAACGCGGCTATAGCATTGGGGAGGTTGATTCTGTAACAGGCCCACTTATTGGTCGTCCGAAGAGCGCAACGTTCCGCACATTAGATGTTGTCGGTTTAGATACATTCGTACACGTTGCGAATAACGTATATGAAAATGTGCAAGAAGAAGAGCGTGATGTATTTAAAGTACCAGCTTTCATGCATGACATGCTTGAGAAAAAATGGCTTGGAAGTAAAACGGGGCAAGGCTTCTTCTTAAAACAAGGAAAAGAAATTTTAGAATTAAATCCTGAAACGATGGAATACGAAGCGCGTAAAAAATTAAAAGCTGCATCCGTAGAGTTAAGTAAACAAGAAAAAGGATTAGCGAATAAATTGAAAGCGCTTGTATACGCGAAAGACCGTGCAGGAGAGTTATTATGGAACATCATTACACCAACTCTTTTATACTCTGCAAAACTTCATAAAGAAATTGCTGACGATATCGTTGCAATTGACCAAGCGATGAAGTGGGGCTTCGGCTGGGAGCAAGGGCCATTTGAAGTGTGGGATGCAATCGGCGTTGAAAAATCTGTTCAAAAGATGGAAGAAAACGGCGTAGTTGTTCCTACTTGGGTGAAAGAAATGTTAGAGAAAGGTTTCACTACTTTCTATAAACATGATAACGGCGATAGCTACTATTACGATAATGGCGAATATAAGCTAATCGAGCGTAATAAAAAAGCAATTTCTCTTAAGCAATTAAAAGCAAAAAATGGTGTCTTAAAGAAAAATAGCGGAGCGAGCTTAATTGATTTAGGCGACGGCATCCTTTGCTTAGAGTTCCATTCGAAGAGCAATGCAATCGGTATGGATATTACGCAAATGATTAACTACGCTGTTGATGAAGTAGAAAAGAATTATAAAGGTCTTGTTATCGGTAACCAATCGAAGAACTTCTGCGTTGGTGCGAACCTAGCAATGATCTTAATGGAAGCACAAGACGACAACTACTTTGAAATTGAGTGGGTTGTGAAAAACTTCCAAGATGCAATGACGAAAATTAAGTACTCTTCTAAGCCAGTTGTAGCAGCACCATATGGTATGACGCTTGGCGGAGGTACAGAAGTTTGCTTACCAGCAGCGAGCATTCAAGCTTCTAGTGAAACGTATATGGGCTTAGTAGAAGTTGGTGTTGGCTTAATCCCTGGCGGAGGCGGTAATAAAGAGCTATACATTAAACACTTAAACAAAATGGCAAACGGTGTAGAGTTTGATCTGCAAAAAGTTGCAAATAAAGTGTTCGAAACAGTCGCAATGGCGAAAGTTTCAACTTCAGGACAAGAAGCAGTTTCTCATAACTTCTTAGGTGATAAAGATGGTATTAGTGTGAATGGTGATCACTTACTATACGATGCGAAACAGAAAGCACTTGCTTTATATGAAGCTGGTTATAAAGCGCCGATCCGTAAAAAGATACCAGTTGTTGGGGAAACAGGATATGCAACTCTTGCACTTGGTGCGGAAGCAATGCATTTATCTGGTTACATTTCAGAGTACGATCTTCACATTGCTAAGAAACTTGCATATGTCATTGCGGGCGGAAAAGTGCCGTACGGAACAGAGGTTGATGAGCAATATTTATTAGATGTAGAACGTGAAGCATTTATTAGCTTAGTAAGTGAGATGAAATCACAAGCAAGAATGCAGCACATGCTTGTAAAAGGAAAGCCATTACGTAACTAATAACGAGGGGAGATATCGTTCATGAGAGAAGCTGTCATTGTTGCGGGAGCAAGAACACCAATTGGAAAAGCAAAGAGGGGTTCATTAAAAACAGTTCGTCCTGACGATCTAGGGGCGTTAGTAGTAAAGGAAACGTTAAAGCGTGCGAATTATGAAGGACCAATCGATGATTTAATTTTCGGTTGTGCGATGCCAGAAGCAGAGCAAGGTTTAAATATGGCTCGTAATATCGGCGGATTAGCAGGACTTTCTTACGATGTTCCAGCTATTACGATTAACCGTTACTGTTCTTCAGGTTTACAAAGTATCGCTTACGGAGCTGAGCGTATTATGCTTGGTCACTCTGAAGCTGTATTATCAGGCGGAGCAGAATCAATGAGTTTAGTTCCAATGATGGGACACGTTGTTCGTCCGAATAGTCGCCTTGTAGAAGCGGCTCCAGAATATTATATGGGTATGGGACATACAGCAGAGCAAGTTGCTGTGAAATATGGAATTTCTCGTGAAGAGCAAGATGCATTTGCAGTAAGAAGCCATCAACGTGCTGCGAAAGCATTAGCGGCAGGAAACTTTGCTGATGAAACAGTACCTGTAGATGTGACGTTACGCTCGGTTGGATCAAACAATAAACTTCAAGAAGAAACAATCACTTTCGCACAAGACGAAGGTGTAAGAGCAGAGACGACGCTAGACATTTTAGGTAAATTACGTCCAGCATTTAACGTTCGCGGTTCTGTAACAGCTGGTAACTCTTCACAAATGAGTGATGGTGCAGCATCTGTATTATTAATGGATCGCGAAAAAGCAGTGAGCGATGGCATGAAGCCACTTGCGAAATTCCGTTCATTTGCAGTAGCTGGCGTACCACCAGAAGTAATGGGAATCGGCCCAATCGCTGCAATTCCAAAAGCGTTAAAACTAGCTGGCTTAGAGTTATCTGATATTGGCTTATTCGAACTAAATGAAGCATTTGCTTCTCAATCGATCCAAGTTATTCGTGAACTTGGTTTAGATGAAGAAAATGTAAACGTAAACGGTGGTGCAATCGCACTTGGACATCCACTTGGCTGTACAGGAGCAAAACTAACACTATCTCTAATTCACGAAATGAAACGCCGCAACGAACAATTCGGTATCGTAACAATGTGTATCGGCGGCGGAATGGGAGCAGCGGGAGTATTTGAATTACTTTAAAAAGTGCAGGTGGCTCGTTTAGAACAGGAGGGCGTTGGAAGCCTTGACGAAGAGGCGCTTTTTGCCTCACAGGAAGGGGTGAAACGACCGACTGTTTTAGCCACTGGAACTGGATTATGAAAAAAAGTGGAAGCGGCTCGTTCAGAATGTGAGGGGGATGGAGCTTCAGACGTAGAGGCGTTCTTTGCCTCGCAGGAAGAAGCGAAGCCACCGAACATTCTAGCCGCTGGAACTGGATTATAAAAAAAAATGGAAGCAACAAAGGTTTATAAAAAAAGGGAGAGCCAGCTTCTTTCAAAAAGAGAGAAGCGGCTCATGAAAATATGAAGGAGGAAATTTTCATGGAAAAAACAGTAGGAAATGCGGTTAAAGGCGGTAGCTTTTTAGTAGATGAGATTACGATTGATCAAGTGTTTACGCCAGAAGATTTTTCATCTGAGCATAAAATGATTGCTAAAACGACAGAGGACTTTATCGTAAATGAAGTTCTTCCAGAGCTTGAATATTTAGAGCAACATGAGTTTGATCGTTCAGTTCGTCTTTTAAAAGAAGCTGGAGAACTTGGTTTATTAGGCGCTGACGTACCAGAAGAGTACGGCGGAATTGGTCTTGATAAAGTAAGCTCAGCGTTAATCGCAGAGAAATTCTCTCGCGCTGGTGGTTTTGCAATTACTCACGGTGCTCACGTAGGTATCGGATCTTTACCAATCGTATTATTCGGTAACGAAGAGCAAAAGAAAAAGTATTTACCATTACTTGCAACTGGTGAAAAATTAGCTGCATACGCATTAACAGAGCCAGGTTCAGGATCTGACGCATTAGGCGCAAAAACAACTGCACGTTTAAATGCAGAAGGTACACATTATGTATTAAACGGTGAAAAACAGTGGATTACAAACTCTGCATTCGCTGACGTATTCGTTGTATATGCAAAAATCGATGGAGAGCACTTCTCAGCATTTATCGTAGAGAAAGACTACGCTGGCGTATCTACAAGCCCAGAAGAAAAGAAAATGGGTATTAAATGTTCTTCAACTCGTACGTTAATTTTAGAAGATGCGTTAGTACCGAAAGAAAACTTACTTGGTGAAATCGGTAAAGGTCATATTATCGCATTCAACATTTTAAATATCGGTCGTTATAAATTAGGTGTTGGTACAGTTGGATCTGCGAAACGTGCAGTAGAAATTTCAGCACAATATGCAAACCAACGTCAACAGTTCAAACAACCAATCGCTCGCTTCCCATTAATTCAAGAGAAACTTGCGAATATGGCAGCAAAAACATATGCAGCTGAAAGCTCTGTATATCGTACAGTAGGTTTATTCGAAAGCCGCATGAGCACATTATCTGAAGAAGAAGTAAAAGACGGTAAAGCAGTAGCAGCTTCTATCGCTGAATATGCAATCGAGTGCTCTTTAAACAAAGTATTCGGTTCTGAAGTATTAGACTATACAGTAGATGAAGGTGTTCAAATTCACGGTGGTTACGGATTTATGGCAGAATACGAGATTGAAAGAATGTACCGTGATTCTCGTATTAACCGTATTTTCGAAGGAACGAACGAAATTAACCGCCTAATCGTACCAGGTACGTTCTTACGTAAAGCGATGAAAGGTGAATTACCACTTCTTCAAAAAGCACAAAAATTACAAGAAGAGTTAATGATGATGATGCCAGAAGAAGTGGGCGATGAGCCATTGGCACTTCAAAAATATTTAGTAACTAATGCGAAAAAAATCGGCTTAATGGTAGCTGGATTAGCGGCTCAAAAATACGGTAAAGCATTAGATAAAGAGCAAGAAATTCTTGTGAATATCGCTGACATCGTAAGTAATCTATACGCAATGGAATCAGCTGTTCTTCGTACAGAAAAAGCAATCAAAACAACTGGTCTTGAAAAGAATAAACAAAAAGTGTTATACACTGAAGTATTCTGCCAAGAAGCATTCAACGAAATCGAAGCAGATGCGAAAGAAACACTTATCGCAGTTGAAAATGGCGACATGCTGCGCATGATGTTATCATCATTACGTAAATTAACTCGTCACACACCACTTAACGTAATTCCGAAGAAACGTGAAATCGCTGCGAAAATTTTAGAAGATGAGCGTTACACAGTTTAATATCTTTAAAGAACAGTAGTCGTTTATACGGCTACTGTTCTTTTTTTTGAAAAAAAGAAATTTTTTAGTGACATAAAACTAACACCATTAGTATAATAAAACTAATGGTGTTAGTTTTCGTGAAAAGGGAGATGGGACTATGAGGATGATACATGAAAAAACGTTATATCAATTGTCATTTTTGCCAAGAGCGTTTCCTGTAAATTGTTACTTTGTAGAGGAAGAAGATGGTTTAACTTTAATTGATGCGGCTTTGCCATATAGCGCAAAAGGTATTTTACAGGCGGCTGAGAAAATAGGAAAACCAATTACTAAAATTGTATTAACACATGCGCATGATGATCACATCGGTGCATTAGACGCATTAAAGGAAGTACTTCCTCATGTTCCAGTCTATATTTCTAAGCGGGACGCAAAGCTGTTAGAAGGAGATACGACGTTACAAAAGGATGAACCGAATATACCGATAAAAGGCGGTGTACCTAAAAAAGTAAAAACGGTACCTGATGTTTTATTAGAAGATGGCGACCGAGTTGGATCGCTTCTTGCAATTATGACACCGGGACATACACCAGGATCCATGTCGTTTCTTGATGTACGGAATAAAGCTCTTATTGTTGGGGATGCATTCCAAACAAGAGGAGGTATGGCTGTTTCGGGACAAATGAAATTTTGGTTTCCGTTTCCTGCGATGGCAACGTGGAGCAAAGAAATATCATTACAAAGTGCAGAGAAGTTAAGCGAATATGAGCCTTCCTTACTTGCGGCAGGGCATGGGGAAATGATAAAGAATCCAGGGACTGTCATAGAGCTTGCTATTAAGGAAGCGAAACGGAATATAGAAAGTAAGAAAGAGGGTTAATTTATGTCACCGAGAATCGGACTTACATTACAAAAAATTGTAGAAACAGCTGCAGAAATTGCAGATACAAATGGAATACAAGAAGTAACGTTAGCTTCATTAGCGCAAAGGTTAGGGATACGTTCGCCCTCACTATACAATCATGTGAAAGGTTTACAAGATGTACGGAAAAATCTTGGTATTTACGGAATCAAACAGCTGTATAACAGACTGGAAGAAGCGACCGAGGATAAACGTATGGATGAAGCAATTCATGCATTAGGAGAAGCGTATGTAGCATTTGTCCGAAAACATCCTGGACTATATGAAGCAACTTTTTTACGAGATGAAGAAGTAAGAAAAGCAGGTGACGGAATTGTAAAGCTTTGTCTTCAAGTATTACAACAGTATGGCTTAGAAGGAGAGAATGCACTTCATGCGACACGCGGATTCAGAAGTATTTGTCATGGATTTGCTTCGATTGAACAGCAAGGCGGATTTGGTTTGCCGTTAGATCTAGATATAAGTTTACATGTATTATTGGAAACGTTTATTAAAGGGTTACGTGAATAAGAAGCAAAGCAAACAAAAACCTTAGAAGTGATTCTAAGGTTTTTTAGTGCATATGATTCGAAAAGAATGGTAGGCTTTTTCTTATGAAATGATATTATTTTGCAGGTTTGAAAAATGTATATATCGCTAAGAAAAAGCAAACGAAACTGAATACGATGGGGTCTTGATAGGGACTAGGCTCAGAGCCCTTCTGGATTTCTGTAAGGAAGTCATGTGTTTTCATGTTCATTGCTCCTTTAACTAATAAGTTTTATATGATGCGAGGATTATGGTGGATAGGAAGTGTTTTTTGAAATTTCATATAATAATTATTGCATAGCAATCCTATTCCTAAAACTATAAAATATAAAGTTTTCATAATATGTAAAATTGCATATTATTCTTTTTGTAAATTTTGTTATATTATCCCTATATTCAAATTCAAGGATTTTAATAAGGTAAATGAGAATAACTGGAGGGATACTGTGAGTAAAACAGTGTTAGAAGCGTATAGTGTGGAAAGAAAAATCGAGAATATAACATATAAAAATCTATTTGTAATGATAGCAATGATTATAGGGATTTCACTCCTAGGAGGATTATTTCTTGGTTTAGCCTTTGAGATTTATGGAGAAGAAGCATTAAGTACTAAATTAGAAGGATATTATTTACTCTTATTCGATGCAATTGTTGTTGCTATCGTTTTATTAGCCTATAAACCGGTTTTTCATTTTATTAAATCTATTTGGGATGTATCCGTTTTGAAGAGTGGGAAGACATATTTATATCTATTAATTGGTTTTATTATCATTGCAGTATCACAATATTTAATGTTACATGTGTTTAGTTTTGAAAGTGCAGCGGAACAAAAGGAACAATTAGGGAGTTTAAGGCTTCAAAATAGCATACAAAGTATTATATATGTGTTAAGTGTTGCTATCATTACACCGGTTAAAGAAGAAATTCTATTTCGAGGTATTTTATATCGATTTTTAGAAAAGAGATATAATTTTTTAGTTAGTATCATTATTTCTTCCTTCATTTTTGGAATTCTTCATGGAGGTCTTCTAATTACAGCAACGATTATGGGAATGGTATTTGCAATGTTATACAAAAAGACGCAATCTATTATACCTAGTATTATTTTACACATTGTATGGAACTTACTTGTGAGTATAAGTATGATTGTATCTCTATAAAAATAAATACATAACGAGTATAAAAGATGAATGGTTTAGCTATTCATCTTTTATTTTGTATGCACGTGAAAAAGTTAATTTATGTATACAATCAAAAAATAGCTAAATACTAACAGTGAACGAATAAAGAAAGGTAGGAGTATTCTATGCAAAATTTAACAGAGCTTGAAGTAGAAAACTTACGTCATTTAATTGGTGGACACGCAACAATTATTAACAAGTTGGAGCAGTATGCACAGACGTGTACAGATCCACAACTGAAACAAATGCTACAAAAAGATGCGCAAGATGCACGAAATACGAAACAGCAATTAATGACTTTCCTAGGATAGGAGGAAGAGAAAGATGAATGAAAAAGATATGGTAAATGATTATTTAGCAGGATTAAATGCAAGTTTAACAAGCTATGCAAATTATATTGCTCAGTCTGATAATGAACAGTTACATCAAACGTTAATTCAAATTCGTAATCAAGATGAGATGCGCCAACGTAATATGTATGAGTACGCAAAGCAAAAGAGTTATTACAAACCGGCAGCACCTGCAAATCCGATGATTGTACAACAATTAAAAAGCCAATTAAGTGCGGAATAACAGGAAAAAGAAAACGAGCGAATTTATTCGCTCGTTTTCTTTTTGTATATGTCAATAAATACATAATAAATATTTTTCCAGTTGTAACAAATATGACGAAAATGTAATATAACAATTCACAAAAAGGACAAAAACTTTGTTCAATATTTCACAAAGTATCCATGGTTTCTATCGTGATAACCTCTATAATTAGGAGTGTAAAGAGCAAAAGAAATAGATTATATGATCAATTAGGAGAGATTGCTATGAAAAGACATACAAGAAAAATTGCAATTATCGGTACTGGATTAGTTGGATCAAGTTGTGCGTATTCCATTGTAAATCAAGGAATTTGCGAAGAGCTATTATTAATTGATATAAATCATGAACGTGCAGTTGGGGAAGCGATGGATTTATCACATTGCATTAACTTTACAAATACAAGAACAAAAGTATATGCAGGAAGCTATGAAGACTGCAAAGATATGGACATCGTTATTATTACAGCAGGGCCAGCACCAAAACCTGGACAAAGTCGCTTAGATACTTTAGGAGCGAGTGCGAAGATTATGGAAAGTGTTGTTGGCGGCGTAATGGAAAGTGGATTTGATGGTATTTTCTTACTTGCATCGAACCCAGTTGATATTATTACATATGAAGTGTGGAAATTATCTGGATTACCTAGAAATCGCGTAATCGGTACAGGTACATCATTAGATTCTTCTCGCTTAAGAACAATTTTATCTGAAATGTTACATGTAGACCCTCGTAGTATTCATGGGTATTCATTAGGAGAACATGGTGATTCTCAAATGGTTGCTTGGTCTCACGTAACTGTTGGTGGAAAGCCAATTCTGCAAATTTTAGAAGAACAAAAAGAACGATTTGGTAAAATAGATTTAGATGAAATTGTTGAGAAGACTGCAAAAGCTGGTTGGGAAATTTATAAACGTAAAGGAACTACTTATTACGGAATTGGAAATTCTCTAGCATATATTGCGAGTTCCATCTTTAATGATGATCACCGTGTCATTGCTGTATCAGCCATTTTAGATGGTGAGTACGGTGAATATGATATTTGTACAGGAGTACCCGCTATTATTACTAGAGACGGTATAAGAGAAGTTGTAGAACTCAATTTAACAGAGGATGAAGAATCTCGATTCGCAAAATCAAACGATATTTTACGTGATTATATGAAAACAATTGGTTACTAACTTATAGAAGAAGGTGAAACGAATGAAGGAATATATAATGTCTCGTGTATTTAAAGCATCTGCTGGAATCGCACAAGGTATTTTCGTATCCCTCGGAATTGGTTTACTGATCGAAAATATAGGAAGAATTGTTGATATACCATTACTTATTACAATCGGAGTTGTTGCAAAATCCCTTATGGCACCGGCGATTGGTGCCGGCATTGCTTTTATGCTCGGTGCAAACGGTCTTGTAATCTTCTCGGCGATGGTAGCCGGAGCAATTGGTGCCGGATCCATTTCAATTACTGAAGCCGGTCTAATTATTAAAACAGGTGAGCCAATCGGTGCATTATTAACAGCAACTTTAGCTGTATATATTGGTAAACGTTTAAGCGGAAAAACTGCGTTAGATATGATGCTCGTTCCATTTGCAGCAATATTAGGTTCTGGTTTAGTTGGTATTTGGTTATCTCATAATATTACTCCTGTTTTAAATGCAGTTGGAGCGTTTATTAAAGATAGCTCAGCTGGTAGTCCGTTTATTGCTTCTATCGTCATTGCAGTAGTTTGGGGGCTATTACTTATCTCTCCAGCTTCATCAGCTGCGTTAGCAATTGCACTTAGCTTAGACGGTGTTGCAGGTGGTGCTGCTCTTGCCGGATGCGTCGCTCAGTTTATCGGATTCTCTGTCATCTCAGCGAAAGAAAATAATTTAGGTGGCATATTAGCTCAAGCACTTTGTACTCCGAAAGTACAGTTACCAAATATCACTAAAAATCCAATGATTCTCGTCCCAACTGTCGTTGCCAGTGCTATAGTCGGTCCAGTATCCGCATTAATTTTCCAACTGGAAGCAGGAAAGGAAATTGCAGGTCTTGGATTAAGTTCTCTTATCGCACCAATTAATTTAATTTCCAGCCAAGGATGGGAAGTTCTCCCGGCGATGGTAATTACTTATATCGTCATTCCAGTAGCTGTTTCTTATATACTTTACATTGCTCTTAAAAAAGCAGGTCGTATTCACTCTGGTGATATGACTGTACCGCAATCTTAAGTTGAAAATCTCCTTAATAATATATAAAAGCAGACTGAGAAGCCACAGTCTGCTTTTTTGTCATGCTACATTCTATGATTTTGTTTTACTGGAACTCTTATTGGTTCTTTGGCCAATAAGAGCTGAACGCCGAAGTAAAGTATACTTGCAAGCGTCATTCCAGAAATGGCATCTACAAAGGCATGCTGCTTCGTAAATAGCGTTGATAAAATAATAAGTGTACCGAAGAAAGTAAGGATGTAATATTCAAAAGCATGCTGTTCTCTACGCTTAAAGGCAGCTAACATAATTACAAATGTAGTAAGAACGTGAATGCTAGGGAAACAGTTTACTGGCTGGTCGATACTATAAATATAGCGAACTAGTTCAGAAAATACATCTGTTCCAACGACAGTCGGACGCGGTACAGTTGTTTGCCAAAAATAATAAATAGAAAAACAAGCAAGCTTTCCAAAAATAACACTACTTAAAGTGACATAATATTGCTTTCGGTCAGCAAAGCAGTAATAAATAAGTGCGCCGTATAAGTATGGAAACCAAAGTAAATAAGGAATAATAAATGCTTTTACAAATGGAATCCAATCATCTACTACAGTTGTAACGTCTACTGCGTGAACAGTCGATTTATTTAATACGTCGTAAAGGGGACTTACGAGCACGAGTAGAAGTATATAACTTAACGGAAGAAAAGATGAAAGTTTAAATTTCTTCATGTTGATCTCCTATGTTTAGTAATGTAAGTAAATTCAATTGATTATAATATAGAAACGTGAATTGGGCTATCGATTTTACTTACATTTTCTTGAATTAACCTTACGTTTTTGTCACTTGACTAAAAAGAAGGAGAGGGTGCTAAATGAAGCGTTTATCGTATTTCTTATTTTTTATATTGATATGCCTAGTAGGTGCTGGGTGTGCAAAGGATAAAGAAGGAGAGAAATTAGAATATAACGGAAGAGCACTCGTAATTGGAGTTGTTGGAGAAAAGCCGAAAGATACGTTTAGGAATGTAAAGTTTGAAGAAATGAAGTTAGAGGAACTAGAAAAGAAATCTAAGGAAGTGGATGGTTTTCTAATAATGAAAGATCACTTTCAAGAAGCCTCAACAGAGCAGTATAAAAATGTATTTTCATCGCTAAAGAAACCAGTGTTTTTTATCGGTTTACAAGATAAATCATATTCAATTTTTATTACAAAAGGAATAGAGTATAACAGTGCACGAAAAGATGTAAATGCTATGTATACGCAAGGCTTTGCAAATATCGGAAGTGGTGAAGGGCAACAATGGGCAATTGGTTTATCTAATGGTGGAAATACAGAAGAAAGTATTCATAATATGTATATCGTCGTATTTCAAACCATCGCAGATTATTTGAATAGATGATGAGGGAGCCTGTAAACGAGGCTTCTTATTTTTTTAATCAAACGTTTGTTTAAGCTGTATGTTCGGTAGGAAGAAACTGATGTAACTCAATGGTTAACAAAGAGAAATGGAGAATTAATCAAACGTTTGTTTAAGCTGTATGTTCGGTAGGAAGAAACTCCTGTAGTTCAAAGGTTAAGAAAGAAAAATGGAGAATTAATCAAACGCTTGTTTAAGATATATGTTTGGTGCAGAATCTAAAAAATTTATATATTTATTTTTTTCTTAACAAATGGCGGAAAAATAAGAAAAATTCGCAGGATTATTAAAAATTATCACGAAATAAGTAAAAGTTTAGCGAATAATGGTTTGAAATAATAAAACGTTTTCTATATGATAAAGGTAAAGGTTAGTAAAAAAGTAGGTGAATTTATGACAGTAACATTTTATTCATATCCAAAGTGTGGCACATGTCAAAAGGCAAAGAAATGGTTTGAGGCAAACGATGTAGCATATGAGATGATTCATATTGTTGAAAATCCACCATCAAAAGAAGATTTACGTAATTTACATGAAAAAAGTGAATTACCATTAAAAAAATTCTTTAATACAAGTGGAATGCGTTACCGTGAACTTGGTCTAAAAGATAAGTTGAAAGATGCAAGCGAAGACGAAATGTATGAGCTTTTAGCATCTGATGGCATGTTGATTAAACGTCCAATTGTAACAGATGGAACGAATGTAACACTTGGTTTTAACGAAGAGCAGTTTGAAAGTGTGTGGAAAAAGTACCAATAAGGTATTTTTACATAATTAATACATTCACTGGAGGTACAGTCATGAGCATTCCAAATAATTTACGTTACTCTGAAGAACACGAATGGGTAAAAACTGAAGGTAATGAAGTTGTTATCGGTATCACTCACTTTGCACAAGGTGAGCTAGGCGATATCGTATTCGTTGAACTTCCTGAAGTAGGTGCAACAATCGAAGCTGACGAGCCATTCGGAAGCGTAGAATCTGTTAAAACAGTTTCTGAGTTATACGCACCTGTAAGCGGTAAAGTTGTAGCAGTAAACGAAGAATTAAGTGACCAACCAGAACTTGTTAACGAATCTCCATACGAGGGTGCATGGATGGTTAAAGTTGAACTTTCTGATGCAAGCCAAGTTGAGAAGTTATTAACTGCAGAAAAATATGCAGAAATGACAAACCAAGACTAATTATAGTCGACTAAAGGACAGCCTTTGTGCTGTCCTTTTTTATTTTGTGTGAAATAATGAAATTCAAGTTATATGTAAATAAATAAGCTATTATGAGAAAAACTGTTTTGTGGTAAGGTTTCATAAGTCTTCACAATCTAAACGAGCCGCTTGCGCTTTTCATTGTCCAGCTCTAGCGGCTAGATTGTTCGGTGGCTTCGCTTCTTCCTGCAAGGCCAAAAGCGCCTTTACGTCAGAAGCTCCATCCCCCTCACAATCTGAAAGAGCCGCTTCCGCTTTTCATTGTCCAGCTCCACCTCCTAGCCCTTCATGTCTAAGAACCTTCCGTACGAGAAGACAAAAAGCGTCTTCTGTACGAAAGAACCTTAGCCAACAGGGCTAAACAGTCGGTTCCGCTTTTCGTTGTCTAGCTCCAGCGGCTAGAACAGTCGGTCATTTCACTCCTTCACTTGAGGCAAAAGGCGCCTCTAGTTCAGGAGTTCCAATGCCCTCCTGTTCTAAACGAGCCGCTTCCGCTTTTCTTTTGCAAAAATAAACAGGAAACAACATGAAAATAACGAATATACTATATACTAAGTTCAAGGTTATATAGTATATGGTGATCGGGTGATGACATATGATTTATGTAGAAAAAGTCATTATTGTAGAAGGTACATCAGATAGAAGAAAGATTGAATCTATTATTCGTGAACCGGTGGAAATTGTTTGTACAAATGGTACAATTGGTTTGTCGAAAATGGATGAGCTCGTTGATCAGTTTTTTGATAAGGAAGTGTATGTGCTAGTGGATGCTGATGATGCTGGAGAAAAGTTAAGGAAACAATTTCGAAAAGAATTTCCGCAAGCCGAGCATATCTATATTGATCGCTCGTACCGAGAAGTGGCAACTGCGCCATCTACACACTTAGCAAATGTATTATGGGGAGCCGACATTGACGTTTATACAGAATATTTACGGTAAGGAATGATAGAAGTGATTGATTGGACAGGAGCCGAAGCTACAGCCCTAATAGAGAACGAAGAAAAAACAGTATTATATGTATATACTCCAATGTGTGGAACATGCCAATTAGCAAAAAAGATGTTAACAGTCGTTGAGATGACAATTGAAGGCCTCAAAATTGGGATGTTAGATTTAAATTATGCTCCGTATTTAGCGAAAGAGTATGGGATTGAAAGTGTACCTTGTTTACTTGTTTTTGAAAATGGGACACTGATGAAGAAGATATACGCATTTCATTCGGTTGAATATTTATATACGGAATTAAAGTAGGCGGCAAAATTTTTGCCGCCTCGACATATTTCTTGGGAAATATGTCGAGATGCAGGGTGGATACAGTATTTGTCGAGCGAAAATAACAGGATTGCTCTTTAGTGAGAGGGAATGGTATGTAATAGAAAGTGATATGAAGGATGTGATTTAGGGTGAGATTATATTCTTTGCTTCAATCATTTGTAAATTACGCTAATGGTCAATATCATTTAGAACCGCTTTTAAGACAAGAAGAAAAAACTGTTAATTTTCGCTTTGGAGATGAAAGTTGTTCGTTACAAATTTCAAGAGATTATATAGAGCTGGTACATGAGGAAAGAGGAACGGAACAAATCATTTGCTTAGATGAAAAGGATATAGAACAATTGGTGAATGGAAATGTACGATTGCAAATGTTAATGAACGATGGACGTGTACAATATTCAGGAACGTACCGAACGATGTTATTAGTGGAATCGATGTTTCATATATGTAAACCGATGTCAGTAGGTGCTTAAAATTCTGAAGTTTCATTTTTCGCGAAAATTTCTGTTGACATGGTGAGTGTATATTGATACAATTCAAGTCATAAAATATAGACAATTTCATAAATTTCAAATCAGACGAAAATTGAATCTGATTTCTCTTATCAAGAGAGGTGGAGGGACTGTGCCCTGTGAAGCCCGGCAACCGTCAACTTATGTTGAAATGGTGCCAATTCCTGCAAAGCGAATGCTTTGAGAGATGAGAGAGAGGGATAATGTTGTTATATACGCATATAAACCTTTCTGCTTCTCTAAAGCAGAAAGGTTTTTTTATTGTTTGAATGTGGAGGACATTCAAATAATAAAAGTAATGATAACAGTGGACTACACGCATTAAAAATAAAAAATTGCGGAGTCGATCCAAACAAAAAAAGGGGTGATACACCATGATTCTATTAGAGAATGTAAAGAAAATATATAAAGCAAAAAGCGGTGATGTCACTGCTGTAGATAATGCCAATTTAAAAATAGACAAAGGTGAAATATTTGGTGTTATCGGATATAGTGGAGCCGGAAAAAGTTCGTTAATCAGATTATTCAATCAGTTAGAGAAACCAACTTCAGGTCAAATTACAATTGCAAATCGTGTGATTTCAGCTATTACAGGAAGTGAACTTCGTAAGGCAAGGCAAGAAATCGGAATGATTTTTCAGCACTTCAACTTACTTTGGTCGCGAACTGTACGTGAAAATATAGAGTTTCCACTTGAAATTGCAGGTGTTGATAAAGCGAAGAGAAGAAAACGTGTTGATGAATTAATTCATCTTGTTGGATTAGAAGGAAGAGGAGACGCATACCCATCTCAGCTGAGCGGAGGACAAAAGCAACGTGTTGGTATTGCAAGAGCATTAGCTAACAATCCACAAGTGCTTTTATGTGATGAAGCAACGTCAGCTCTTGATCCGGAAACGACAGATCAAATTTTGGATTTACTATTAGACATTAATAAGCGCCTTGGTTTAACAATTGTACTCATTACACATGAAATGCACGTGATTCGAAAGATATGTAACCGAGTAGCGGTAATGGAGAGAGGAAAGATTGTAGAAACAGGTCCAGTACTTGATGTATTCCGTAATCCGAAGCAAGATATTACGAAACGATTTGTACAGCAGTTAACAGATTCTGAAGATACAAATGAAACAATTGAAAGTTTAATTGAAAAATATCCAGATGGAAAAGTAATTCGTTTGCAGTTTATCGGTGAGGCTGTAGAAAGACCAGTGCTTCAACGATTAATGCAACGCAGTGATATAGAAGTTAGCATTTTGCAAGGAAATATTGCACAAACGAATAACGGTTCTTACGGTAGTTTAGTTGTTCATTTAAATGGTGAGGAAACAGCGATCCAGCAAGCAATAGAAGGAATTCATCAAGATCAAGTAGAGCTGGAGGTGATTGCACATGGATAAGTTACTCGCAAATGTTGATTGGAATCAAATGTTAGAAGCAACTGGTGAAACGTTATATATGACGGCAATCGCAGCCCTTGCGACATTTGTTTTAGGACTAATTTTAGGATTGTTACTCTTCATGACAGCAAAAGATAATTTATGGGAAAACAAATCAATTAATACGGTGATTGGAGCATTCGTAAATATATTCCGCTCTATACCGTTCATCATTTTAATTATTTTATTAATCCCATTTACAAAGATTCTTCTTGGAACAATTCTTGGAGCAAGTGCAGCTCTGCCGGCTTTAATTATTGGAGCCGCACCATTCTACGCGAGAATGGTTGAAATTGCACTTCGCGAAATTGATAAAGGTGTAATTGAAGCTTCAAAAGCAATGGGAGCAAAAACAAGCACAATTATTTTGAAAGTGTTAATTCCAGAATCATTACCAGCATTAGTATCTGGTATTACGGTTACGACAATTGCTTTAGTAGGCTATACAGCAATGGCGGGAGTTGTTGGTGCTGGTGGCCTTGGAACACTTGCTTACTTAGAAGGATTCCAGAGAGGGAATAACGATGTAACAATCGTTGCGACAATTTGTGTATTACTAGTTGTATTTTTAATCCAGTGGATTGGTGATAGTTTAACGACTCGAATAGATAAACGATAATAAAAACGGGAGGATATTTTAAATGAAAAAATTATTACTTACGGCACTTATTTCAACTTCAATTTTTGGGTTAGCTGCTTGTGGCGGGAAAGATAAAGATGAAAAGAAACTTGTTGTTGGTGCTTCTAACGTACCGCATGCTGAAATTTTAGAAAAAGCAAAACCGTTACTTGAGAAAAAAGGAATTGAATTAGAAGTGAAAAAATTCCAAGATTACGTGTTGCCAAATAAATCGTTAGCGGATAAGGAATTAGATGCAAACTATTTCCAGCACATTCCGTATTTAGAAAAAGAAATTAAAGATAAAAAATATGATTTTGAAATAGCAGGGAAAATTCATATTGAACCAATTGGTGTATATTCTCAAAAATATAAGAGTTTAAAAGAACTTCCAGACGGGGCGACAATTATTATGAGTAATTCCGTTACTGACCATGGACGTGGTTTAGCAATTTTACAAAAAGAAGGCATTTTAAAAATTAAAGACGGAGTAGATCCAGTTAGTGCAACTCCAAAAGATATTGCAGATAATCCGAAACACTTAAAATTCAAAACGGATATTGAGCCTGGTTTGTTGCCACAAGTGTATAACAATAAAGAAGGCGACGCTGTTTTAATTAACTCGAACTATGCAATTGATGCGAAATTAAACCCAGAAAAAGATGCAATTGCAATTGAAGGCGATGATTCTCCATACGCAAACGTACTAGTGGTTCGTAAAGGTGATAAAGATAAAAAAGCGATTAAAGAGCTTGTAGAAGTATTACATTCTAAAGAAATTGAAGACTTTATTACTAAAGAATATAAAGGTGCAGTTGTTCCTGTAAAAGAATAATTGCTGAAAAAGGGCTGGTGTATGCCGGTCCTTTTTTACTACATAACTATAGGGAGAAGGGGACGTCATATGAAAAAGATTCTATTGTCAGTTGTTACAGCATTATCTGTATTTACATTAGCTGCTTGCGGAGGGAAGGAAGAGAATAAGCTTGTTGTGGGAGCTTCTAACGTGCCGCACGCTGTTATTTTAGAAAAGGCACAGCCGATATTAGAGAAAAAAGGCATTAAGTTAGAGATTAAAAAGTTTCAGGATTATGTACTGCCAAATAAAGCGTTAGCGGATAAAGAAATTGATGCGAACTACTTCCAGCATATTCCGTACTTAGATAAAGAAATTCAAGAAAAGGGATATAAAATTGTAAACGCAGGAAAAATCCATTTAGAGCCGATGGGTATTTATTCTAAGAAGTATAAAAGCTTAAAAGACTTACCAGATGGCGGGACAGTGATTATGAGTAATAACGTAGCGGAGCGTGGCCGTATGCTAGCACTGTTACAAAAAGGCGGCGTTATTAAATTAAAAGACGGAGTAGATGTTGTTAAGGCAACAGTAAAAGATGTAGTCGAAAATCCGAAAAACTTAAAGTTTAAAACAGATGTAGAGCCTGGATTGTCACCAAAGCTGTATGAAAATAATGAAGGTGATGCTTTATTTATTAATTCAAACTATGCAATTGATGCAAAATTAAATCCAACAAAGGATGCAATTGCGATTGAAGGAGCAGACTCTCCGTATGCAAACATCATTGCAGTTCGTAAAGGTGATGAGAAGAAAAAAGAAATTAAAGAGCTAGTAGAAGTGCTACATTCAAAAGAAATTCAAGATTTTATTAATAAAGAATATAAAGGTGCTGTACTTCCGGTAAGTGAATAAATATAAGGAAAGGGCTGGAAAATTACCAGTCCTTTTTTCTTTATATAAATAAGAAGAAAGGTGTATCATAGAAAGATGTGAAGGAAATACTTATATACATTTGTGAAAAAACGGTTACTTTTTTTCGTCGTTTGCGATATCATTTTATTTGATATAAAATTAGAATGAGAATAAAATGAGAATATGAACGTTTTAGGAATTTTTAAAATGTATATATAGGATTAATGGAGGTATTGAGATGGCTGGTTCTACATTAACGGTTAAAGACTTACACGTATCAATTGATGGCAAAGAAATTTTAAAGGGTGTAAACCTTGAAGTAAAAGGTGGAGAAATCCACGCAATTATGGGACCTAACGGAACAGGTAAATCAACTTTATCTTCTGCAATTATGGGTCACCCAAAGTATGAAGTAACAGAAGGTAGCATCATCATCGACGGTGAAGATGTATTAGAAATGGAAGTAGACGAGCGCGCACAAGCAGGTCTATTCCTAGCAATGCAATATCCAAGTGAAATTAGCGGAGTAACAAACGCTGACTTCTTACGTTCTGCAATTAACGCACGTCGTGAAGAAGGCGATGAAATTTCTCTTATGAAATTTATCCGTACATTAGATAAAAACATGGAATTCCTAGAAATGGATCCAGAAATGGCACAACGTTACTTAAACGAAGGTTTCTCTGGTGGAGAGAAAAAACGTAATGAAATCCTTCAATTAATGATGATTGAGCCAAAAATCGCAATCTTAGATGAAATCGACTCAGGTCTTGATATCGATGCATTAAAAGTTGTATCTAAAGGTATTAACGAAATGCGCGGCGAAGAGTTCGGTTGCCTAATGATTACGCATTACCAACGTTTATTAAACTACATCACTCCAGACTTCGTTCACGTTATGATGAACGGTCGTATCGTTAAATCTGGTGGCCCTGAGCTTGCACAACGTCTAGAAGCTGAAGGTTACGACTGGATTAAAAAAGAATTAGGTATTGAAGACGAAACAACAGAGCAAGAAGCGTAAGAGAGGAGCATAAACATGACAATCGGTACATTACCTTTCGATCAAGAAACAATCCGTCAACGCGCAAGCGAAGTAAACGAAGCTGCTTGGTTGACTGAGTTCCGCTTACAAGCTCTTGCACAAGCAACTGAACTTCCAATGCCAACGCCTGATAAAACGAAAATTGACAAATGGGACTTTATCGGAAAAGGCGACGCTGCTAAGCAAGAGCCTGTAAGTTCTTTAACTGAACTTCCAGAAGCAGTGAAAAACTTAATCGATGAAAATAACAGCGTATTAGTACAACGCACTGGTACAACTGCATTCGTTTCTTTAGCAGACGAAGCAAAAGAAAAAGGTGTTATTTTTACAGACATCGTAACAGCAGCAACTGAGCATGCTGAACTAGTACAAAAGTACTTAATGAAAGACGGCGTGAAAGTAGACGAGCATCGTCTAACTGCACTTCATGCTGCATTAATCAACGGTGGTGCATTCGTATATGTTCCGAAAAACGTTGTTCTTGAAACTCCACTTCAAGCTGTATTCTTAGTAGACGGCGAAGAAGCTAACGTATATAACCACGTACTATTCGTAGCTGATGCGAACAGTACTGCAACTTATGTAGAAAACTATGTTGCAAATGAAAATGCTAAAGGTATTGCAAATATCGTAGCAGAAGTAATCGTGGAACAAGGCGCACAAGTGAAATTCGGTGCGGTTGATCTATTAGCAAAAGACGTAACAACTTACGTTAACCGCCGCGGCGTTGTAGGACGCGACGGCCGTATTGATTGGGCTCTAGGCCTTATGAATGACGGAAACACAATTTCAGAGAACGTTACGAACTTAATGGGCGACGGTTCATATGCTGATACGAAAACAGTAACAATTGGCCGTGGTAACCAAACACAAAACTTTACAACTAAAGTTGTTCACTTCGGTAAACATTCTGAAGGTTGGATTTTAAAACACGGTGTACAAAAAGATAGTGCAACATCTATCTTTAACGGAATTGGTAAGATTGAACACGGTGCATCTAAATCAAATGCACAACAATCTTCTCGCGTTCTTATGTTAGATGAAAAAGCTCGCGGTGATGCAAACCCAATTCTTTTAATCGACGAAGATGATGTAATGGCAGGTCACGCAGCTTCAGTAGGTCGCGTAGATCCAGTCCAACTATACTACTTGATGAGCCGTGGTATTCCAAAACGCGAAGCAGAACGTTTAGTCATCCATGGATTCTTAGCACCTGTAGTTAATGAGCTTCCAATTGAAGGAGTAAAGGCACAGCTTGTTGAGGTAATTGAAAGGAAAGTTCGCTAATGAATATTCATGAAATACGCAAACAGTTTCCAATTCTTGATCAAAAAGTGAACGGCAAACAACTTGTTTATTTCGATAGTGCAGCAACTTCTCAAAAACCAATTCAAGTCATTGAAACGTTAGAACGTTACTATAAAGAATATAATTCTAACGTGCATCGCGGTGTTCATACGCTCGGTACGAAAGCTACCGACGCGTATGAAGGTGCACGTGAGAAAGTTCGCAAGTTTATCAATGCGAAATCAATGGAAGAGATTATTTTCACGCGCGGAACGACAACTGCATTAAATACAGTAGCGGCTAGCTATGGTCTTGAAAATGTAAAAGAGGGCGATGAAATCGTTATTTCTTACATGGAGCACCATAGTAATATCATTCCGTGGCAACAAGTTGCGAAGAAAACTGGTGCAACTTTAAAATATCTTCCGCTTCAACCAGATGGGACAATTTCAATAGAAGATGCTCGTCAAACAATTACACCGAATACAAAAATCGTTTCTATCATGTATGTTTCTAACGTACTTGGAACGATTAACCCTGTAAAAGAAATCGGAGCAATTGCACACGAAAATGGCGCAATTATGGTCGTTGACGGTGCACAAAGTACACCTCACATGAAAGTAGATGTACAAGATTTAAACTGTGATTTCTACGCATTATCTGCTCATAAGATGTGTGGCCCTACAGGTATCGGCGTATTATATGGTAAAAAAGAATTGCTAAACAATATGGAGCCAATTGAATTTGGTGGTGAAATGATTGATTTCGTAGATTTACAGGAATCTACTTGGAAAGAGCTTCCGTGGAAGTTTGAAGCAGGTACACCGATTATCGGTAATGCAATCGGACTTGGTGCGGCAATTGATTTCCTAGAAGAAATCGGTCTTGATAATATTGAAAAGCATGAGCATGAATTAGCGCAATACGCTTTAGAAAGACTATCAGAAGTAGATGGCGTTACAATTTATGGTCCAAAGCATCGCGCTGGTCTTGTTACATTTAATATTGAAGACGTACATCCTCACGATGTAGCGACTGTATTAGATGTAGAAGGCATTGCAGTTCGCGCAGGACATCACTGTGCACAACCGCTTATGAAGTGGCTAAAAGCTTCTTCAACAGCACGTGCGAGCTTCTATTTATATAATACAAAAGAAGAAATTGATACATTTGTTGACTCGCTAATCAAGACAAAGGAGTATTTCACAAATGTCATTTAATAATTTAGATACGTTATATCGTCAAGTTATTATGGATCATTATAAAAATCCTCGTAACCATGGCGTATTAGAAGATAGTGTTACCGTTAACTTGAACAATCCAACTTGCGGCGATCGTATTCAACTTACGATGAAAGTAGAAGAAGGTATTGTGCAAGAGGCGAAGTTTGAAGGCGAAGGATGTTCAATCTCAATGTCTTCAGCTTCAATGATGACACAAGCAGTAAAAGGTAAGAAAATTGAAGAAGCACTTCAGCTTTCGAAAATTTTCTCTGACATGATGCTAGGAAAAGAGTACGATGACAGCATCGATTTAGGAGATATTGAAGCATTACAAGGCGTATGCAAGTTCCCTGCACGTATTAAATGTGCAACATTAGCGTGGAAAGCGTTAGAAAAGGGCTTAAACGAAGATAAGTAATGTTAAAGGTTCCTAAAAACGAGGTTATCTAAGGAGGGACACACCAACATGGCGAAGCAACTGCCAGATATCGGCGATTATAAATATGGTTTCAAAGACAAAGACGTTTCGATTTTCCGTGCTGGACGCGGTTTAACAAAAGAAATCGTTGAAGAAATTTCACGTATGAAAGAAGAACCACAGTGGATGTTAGACTTCCGTTTAAAATCACTGGATAAGTTCTACGAAATGCCAATGCCACAATGGGGCGGCGACTTAAACGACTTAGATTTCGATGAAATTACGTACTACGTAAAACCATCTGAGAAATCTGAGAAGTCTTGGGATGAAGTACCTGATGAAATTAAAGCAACATTTGATAAATTAGGTATTCCAGAAGCTGAGCAAAAATATTTAGCTGGTGTATCTGCACAGTACGAATCTGAAGTTGTATACCACAACATGAAAGAAGACCTAGAAGCTCTAGGAATCGTCTTCAAAGATACAGATAGCGCATTAAAAGAGAACGAAGATATTTTCCGTGAACATTTCGGAAAAGTAATCCCACCAACAGACAACAAATTCTCTGCATTAAACTCTGCAGTTTGGTCTGGTGGATCATTCATCTACGTTCCAAAAGGTGTTAAAGTTGATACACCACTTCAAGCGTATTTCCGTATTAACTCTGAAAATATGGGACAATTCGAACGTACGCTTATCATTGTAGACGAAGGCGCACACGTACACTACGTAGAAGGTTGTACAGCACCTGTTTACACTACTAACTCACTTCACAGTGCGGTAGTAGAAATCATCATTAAAAAAGATGCTTATTGCCGTTATACAACAATCCAAAACTGGGCGAACAACGTATACAACCTAGTTACAAAACGTGCGGTTTGTGAAGAAAACGCAACGATGGAATGGATTGACGGTAACATCGGATCTAAATTAACGATGAAATACCCAGCAGTTATCTTAAAAGGCGAAGGCGCTCGTGGTTTAACATTATCTATCGCGATTGCTGGTAAAGGCCAACACCAAGATGCTGGTGCGAAAATGATTCACTTAGCACCAAACACGTCTTCAACAATCGTTTCTAAATCGATTGCGAAGCATGGTGGTAAAGTAACTTACCGTGGTATCGTACACTTCGGACCAAAAGCGAAAAACTCTCGCTCTAACATCGAGTGTGACACGTTAATCATGGATAACCAATCTACATCTGATACAATTCCTTACAACGAAATCAAAAACGATTACGTTTCACTTGAGCACGAAGCGAAAGTATCTAAAGTATCAGAAGAACAATTATTCTACCTAATGAGCCGTGGTATTTCTGAGCAAGAAGCTACAGAAATGATCGTAATGGGCTTCATTGAACCATTCACTCGCGAACTTCCAATGGAATACGCAGTTGAAATGAACCGCCTAATCAAGTTTGAGATGGAAGGTTCTATTGGTTAAATAGAAATGCGGAGCCGACTGTTCAGACCCGTTGGCTGAGGTTCTTTCGCACAGAAGATGCTTTTTATCTTCTCGTGCGGAAGGTTCTTAGACATGAGGGTCTAGGAGGCAAAGCTGGATAATATATGTATGAAGAAAGCGCCCTGCTGTGCAGGGCGCTTTTTTGTTTTGCGGATTTGTCTTGGCTTGGGAGAGGATACCCGGGTGGGTGTTCAGTTAAATATATCAGCGATTTTTCAAATATATCGTCCATAACTCGAAATATATCAGCGATTATTTCAATATATCGACGATTCGACAAGGGATATCGACTTATCAACAAATTACGACATAGCAAGAGGAACGAATACCCCGTACCCTTCAAAAAGGAAAGGAGCATTTATACATAAAGAGGGCAACTGAAAGTAATTTAGATTAAAATACTGACAAATGCAGCAAAGAACTTATGGGAAAATCCCCACGGCTAACTTTCTGACAAATCCCCGCTCTACCAACAAATCCCCACACTGGCAAAAATAAAGTTTCTCATATAAAAAGGACAATCTTTTGCTTTTTCTCACAATGCGAGTACAATGTAAAATAGCAAGAAAAGACGAAAAGTATTTACAGGATTATTGTGTGCGCATAGCGTAAATGGCAGTAAGGAACTGAGAGGAGGTTTTTTCTCTGAATACAAATAAAGAAACAATCATCCACCTTTATCATACAAACGATATACATAGTCATTTTGAAAATTGGCCGCAAATTTCTCGGTTTGTTCTAGGGGAGAAAAAGCGAAGACAGGAAGCGGGAGAGACTGTTTTGACGGTTGATATCGGCGATCATGTGGATCGTTTTCATAGTATTTCGGAAGCGACGAATGGACTTGGGAATACGAAGCTTTTGAATGAGGCGTTATATGATTATGTAACGATCGGAAATAATGAAGGAATTACGTTAGCGAAGGAGCATTTGAATCGGCTCTATGATGATGCTGGATTTGAAATACTTGTCGCAAATTTATTTGAAAAAGAAGGGGTACGTCCGTCATGGGCAAGGCCTTATAAATTGCATACAACGACGGATGGGATTACCATTGCTTTTATCGGATTAACGGTAGCTTATCCAGAGTTTTATCAGATGCTCGATTGGCATATTGAAGATCCCATTATTCATTTAGAGTCTATTTTAGAAGAAGTGAAAGATGAGGCTCATATTACGGTTGTCCTTTCTCACCTTGGAAAAAGTATGGATGAGTATATGGCAGAGCATTATGATATAGATGTTATTTTAGGAGCACATACGCATCATTTATTTGAGCGTGGTATTCTACTGAATAATACTTTACTTTGTTGTTGTGAAAAGTGGGGGCGTTACGTTGGTCACGTGCAGCTTACTGTGGATATAGAGATGAAGAAATTGCTGAAAAAAGACGGTAGAGCGATTAAGACGGAACGTTTAGGTGCTTATAACGAGCCGTTATCCACAATTGAAATACTGCAGGAAGAAAGTGAGCATATAATGGCAGAGTCTGTCGTTCATTTAAAAGAGTCATTACCGGTTGATTGGTTTCATGAGACGCCGTTTTCTCACATGTTAGCAAGTGCGCTGAAAACATGGTGCAATGCAGAGATTGGCATGGTGAACGCTGGTGTACTTCTTGAAGGGTTAGAAGAGGGTGTTGTAACGCGCGGAGATATTCACAGAATTTGTCCACATCCAATTAATCCGTGTGGTTTGAAAGTTCCAGGAAAGATATTAAGAGAAGTTATTTTGAAAGCACGTAAGCCGAATATGGAGAATCTTGAGGTGAAAGGATTCGGATTTCGGGGAAAAGTGATGGGGAAAATGATTTACGCTGGTGTAGAAGTCATTCCAGATACGATTCCCGGGAATAAAATTTTACTCGAAGATGTATTAATTAACGGGGAATCGCTGGAATTAGATCGTATATATACAGTAGGAACGATTGATATGTTTACATTTGGCTACTTATACCCAGAGCTATCCACACTTTCTGACAAACAATATTATATGCCAGAACTACTTAGAGATGTGTTAACAGATATGTTAATAACTTATACATCTTCCGTTAAACTATAGGCTAGTTAACTTGTAACACTCATTTTTCTCTTGTCATACAGATAAGAAAGAGAGGAGTGTGAACTATGGTTAATGTGGAGCCAATTATAATTGATAATTATACGTTTATTGCAGTTAGGGTGAAACTTCCAAAGACGAATTTGCTAGCTGTAATGAGCGATAAAGGATATATTATGTGTGGTGCATTAGATGTAGGTCTTTTAAATGAGAAATTAGGTGATCGAGGAATTATTGCTGGCCGTGCGGTTGGTGTAAGAACGATTGAACAACTTCTTGAAGCACCGCTAGAATCAGTAACGATTGAAGCCGAAGCTTTAGGTATTACGACTGGCACAATCGGAAAAGAAGCATTATTAAAAATGAGATAAGCATATATCGTTCCTCCTTCTTGCATAGAAATGATATAAGAAGGAGGTTTTTTTATGAGTATATTTCGCTCGAAAAACTCGCGGTTTCGAAGGGGACCTATTGCCTTTCGGTATATACTGCTTATGTCGTTTATTCTTTTTGTTATATTACTTACGCAAGGGTTGTGGATTGTGAATAATAATATTCAGCCGACCTTAATTAAATATGGGGAAGTAGAGACACATAAAATGGCGACGGCAATTATGACGAAGGCAGTAAAGGATCGAATTAATGAAGGATTCGATGTAGATTCATTAATGAAAGTACAGAATGATAAAAACGGAAAAGTATCCACAATTAATTTAAATACAAAGCAAGTAAATGAAATCGTAACATCAACGACCACGTACATAGAAAAATATTTACAGCAAGTAGAACAAGGGAAGTTGAAGGAGCTAGGTATTGCTGAAAAAAACGGCGCGACTATGGCAGTTCCTTTTGGGCGTGTAACTGATAATGCACTTCTTGGTAATATAGGACCAGATATTCCGATTCATTTCACGCCAGTTGGACATGTGAA
Organism: Bacillus sp. RCC_6_1; assembly: GCF_041360755.1. Taxonomy (NCBI): domain Bacteria; kingdom Bacillati; phylum Bacillota; class Bacilli; order Caryophanales; family Bacillaceae; genus Bacillus; species Bacillus sp. RCC_6_1. The sequence goes on along the minus strand of NZ_JBFUPV010000003.1, from coordinate 78,938 downwards.
TACAGATATTAAACAAAAAATTGAGCCGCATGGGATTAATACTACAGCAATTCAAATTGTTATGGAAATGGAAGTAACATTGCAAGTGATTATTCCATTTCATACGAAAGAGATAAAGGTGAAACAAAATGTTCCGATTGCGACGCGTATCGTTCAAGGGGAAGTGCCTACGTATTATGGAAGCGGAAGTGTTGCTGTACCTGATAAAAAGAAAACAGATAGTTAGTTGTAAATAAAGTGAAACTCGGCTCAGTCAGGCTTTTACTGGATAAAAAATAACCGTAGCAATGCAGCTACGGTTATCGTTTTGTATTTGCTCGTTCTTTGCGCTCCCAAAGGCTTAAATGCATGTATGGATCGAAGGCCCATTCTGTATAGCCATTGTCTTTATACATGCCAAAATGTAAGTGGGGCGGAAATTTTCCGGCTGTGCCAGGAGGTCCATAACCAGTGCTACTAACAAATCCGATTACTTTCCCTGGCTCAACAATTTGTCCAAGCTGTATTTCTTTTGAAAACCCGCCTAAATGAGCGTAATAATGGTAATTGTTATGAAGGTCGCGAATACCAATGCGCCATCCACCAAGGCGGTTCCAACCTTTCGTTTCAATAATGCCATAGCAAGTCGATCTTACTGGCACGCCATATCCGGCAAAAATATCGGTTCCTTCATGAATCCTTCTGCCGCCAAAACTTCTTCCAGCGCCGAAAGTACTACGGTAGCTATGGTCACTACGGATCGGAAGAGGAAAAGCATTTCCTTCTAAATTAATACGTCCATAATGTTTATAAATTTGGGCGTATTCGCTAATTAAATCAACTGTTTTGGCACGTCTATAATATTCCCAGAGCATAATTTTAATACGGTCTTCTGATGTTCCTTGTTTCCTTAAAATAGTCGCTGCGGTATGCAGAAGATCACGGTCGCTATTTGCATTTGCAAATCCATCTTTGTCACCATCTAAACCTATTCCGCCAAATAGAGAAATTGTATGGGGAAGAGTATCGTTACTATTAATAGGTCCAGCCCATATTTCTGGTTTGAAATAAAGGGAAATGATGGCATCTGGTTTTTTCGGAATATCTTTTCTTACGCTCCGTATATTTCTTTCATATTGATCCATTGCAGCTAAGTAATACCATGGAATGCCTGAAGACTGCTCGGTTTCTTTATATAGTACCATGCGCTTTTCGTATATGCTTTGCTGATTATCTTCACCGTAAGCGATGTTTTGGTGGAGAAGAAAACAAATAGAAAGCAAAAGAGAAATTTTTCGAAGCATGAAATAGACTCCTTTCACAACATCACTCTTTTTAGTGTGGGATATACGGAGTATTTCATTATAGGGAACGATTGGAAAAAATCTTAGAATCTTCATTTGAGCAAATCGCTTTCATACGTTAGAATAGATATGTTACATTGAAAGAAGCGAACACGGTAAACTATTTCATATTGTGCGGAGTTGATAACCATGACAAAACAAACAGAATATAAGCGCAAGCCCGAATGGTTGAAAATTAAGTTAAACACGAATGAAAACTATACAGGCTTAAAGAAAATGATGCGTTCTAAAAATCTTCATACCGTTTGTGAGGAAGCAAAATGTCCGAATATTCATGAATGCTGGGCTGTAAGAAAAACAGCAACATTTATGATTTTAGGTGCGGTTTGTACACGTGCTTGTCGTTTTTGTGCGGTTAAAACAGGCTTACCAACTGAGCTTGATTTACAAGAACCAGAACGCGTGGCAGATTCAGTAGTACAAATGGGCTTAAAGCACGTTGTTATAACAGCGGTTGCACGTGATGATTTAAAAGACGGGGGAGCAGCTGTTTTTGCTGAAACAGTACGCGCTGTACGTCGTAAAAATCCATTTACGTCAATCGAAGTATTACCATCTGATATGGGTGGAGTAGAAGAAAACTTAAAAATGTTAATGGATGCAAAACCAGATATTTTAAACCATAACATTGAAACAGTACGTCGATTATCTGACCGAGTTCGCGCTAGAGCAAAATATGAACGTTCATTAGAGTTTTTACGTCGAGCGAAAGAAATGCAGCCTGATATTCCAACTAAATCTAGCATTATGGTGGGCTTAGGTGAAACGAGAGAAGATTTAATTGAAGCAATGGATGACTTACGTGCAAACAATGTGGATATTTTAACTCTTGGGCAATACCTACAACCATCTAAGAAGCACTTACCAGTTCTTAAATATTACCCACCAGCAGAATTTGCAGAGCTTAAAGAAATTGCACTTAGCAAAGGATTTAGCCACTGTGAAGCTGGCCCACTTGTGCGTTCTTCTTACCATGCGGACGAGCAAGTACGTTCTGCAAAAGAAAAAACAGCAGAAGCTAAATAATGAAAAAAGAGAGCTAACGATTAGCTCTCTTTTTGTTTATACTCTAAAACGGTATTTGGACATGTTAATAAAATCTTTTTTAATTCTTCTGTGGATAATTCAATTGTAAATTCAGGTACACCAGGTGTAATTAAAATTTTATCGTACGTATAAATAGCGTTATCCACAATAATTGTTACATCGTGTGAATATCCGAAAGGAGCCACACATCCCGGCGTACAACCAGTTTTGTCTCGCAGTTCATCAGGAGAACAGAGAGATAAGCGTTCTCCTGTTAGTTCTTTCATCTCTCCCCGGTTGAGCCTTGTGCCCTCTAACGTAAAAAATACGTAATAATCTCCAGACTTTGATTTTAAAAATAAGCTTTTACTTGGAGTGCCTTGTAAGCCGAGTCTCTCACGTACAATCCGATCTGTCTCATAATCGAGTACTGGTTCGTGTTCAAATTTTTCATAAGAAACATTTGTTTTATGTAGTAGAGCAAGTACATCTTCGTACATATGGAGTGATACCCCTTTCTATTATTAGTACAGTTTCTTCTCGTGGCGTCAACTGAATGTTTTGGAAAGGGATATTACTTGGACGATGCTTCCCATAAGCGTTTTATGATACATTGTTCGTCGATTGTAATTTCGTAAATATCAGGATTCGTTAAAGTTCTCCATTCATTAAAGCCAATCGTATGATTAAAATGCTTTAAAATGAGCGTAAGTAAATTGCCATGTGTAACAAGTAGTGTTGTTGTATGGTTTAATTGTAAAACGTCTTGAATAAGCGATATGGCACGGTCTGTTGCTTGTTTTGTTGACTCTCCGCCTGAAAAGGCAATATCTATATTTGTAAAAGTAGATTCTAGTTTTTGCATCCAATCATCCATTGGAACGTTGCTCAATATGCGTTCAGTTAATCGTTCATCTTCTTGGATAGATAAGTTAGCTTGGAGCGCATAGGGCCGAATGGAATCGATAGCTCGGACAAATGGGCTTGAAATAATATGATCGATTTGTAGATGATTTTCTAAGAGGAATGTAGCAAGGGTATTTGCTTGGTCTTTTCCATCGGTCGTTAATTCAGCATCACGTTTTTGCCCAGTTGCTGAACAATGTCGTATTACAATAATTTTCTTCATAATTCATCCCCATCTTTCAAGTTGACGCTATATACTTCGACAAATGTGGAAATAATTCCTTTTTCTTGTAAAACGGCATATGGATTTAAATATGTGGAAAAGTAATGTGGATAATGAACATTTGAGGTGCAATCATGAATAAAATGATATGTATTGTAGTTAGTCTTTGTTTTTTTATACACTTGTCCACAACTTATGCAGAGTCGAATCAAAAAGTAAATTATCCAAGCAATCGAAATAAGTCATTTGTGAGTGAGGATATTTTTTATAAACAGTTAGATAAGAAAATCTATAAAGAATACAATAATGCAGCATATAGTGTTCGAAAAAAAATCTTATTTAAAGAAGTGCCCGATGAAGAATTTTCTTTCTTACAAAAAACAGCCGTGGGTTGTCGGAGTAGTGTGATGCTTCAAGATTTTTTTGTTCATCCTGATCGCCAAGTTTATTTTTTTGCTTCCTTTTCTCAAAATGAAGTAGAAGAGTTTCATAAATATATCGTTATAGATGCAGAAACAAAGAGGGAGCTGCAAGAAGGAAAAAGCTATCATCATTGCGACAATCCATAAAAAATAAACCACCAATTGGTGGTTTATTTTTTACTCCGGTACACTCATTAATTTCGCTTTCATTTTGCGAATAAGAACGACAGCGCCAATTGTACAAAGAAGTGTAATTCCTTCTGCAACGAAGATATTGATTGTTTTTGTTTGGTAAAGTGCCGCGAAAAAGTCTACAAATGCGTGGAATAGTATAGCGTATACTAGGAAGATATATTTCTTCTGTTTTACTGCGTATAAAACAAGCATTGTAAAGGCAATTTGAAGCACGAGTGCCATAATTCTTTCTAAGCTACCAAGGAAGTATAAGTAGGCAGGTTGCTGAATTAACATGTCCTGTAAAATGCTCAGCTCGGGTTTTTGTTCAATCAGTCGAGCGAAGCTACCATCGTTAATAGAATTAGCAAAGATTAATGCTTGTAATGCAGAAAAACCGCCAATTAAAATAGATTCAATTCCGCCGTGACCAATTCCATAAGCGAAGCCATCTTTATATTCTAGATATTTTTTTAGTAAGAAGAAGAAGGCAACGAAGCGTCCTAATTCTTCAAAAATACCAGCAGTCAATCCGCCATAAATTGCGAAGACAAACGGATTTTCTAAAAATGGAGCGATTGTTGGATTACCGCGCATAAATAGGTGGAATGGTGTTTCAAGAATTTGGGTAAATCCGATAAAGATAAGAACACCAATGCCGACCACTTTCCAATTCATATTATATTTTTTACGGAAATAAACGAGTACAATAATTGGGACCAGAATCGAGACAATGAGTTGAAAGATGATGCTGGCAATTACAGTATTTGAAACCATACTTTCACCGCTTTCTAATATATGTACATAACTATTATGCATCAAATATAGGATAGATGAAACTTTTTAAGATAAAATGAATTTACTTATTGACTCTAACGTTGCGTCATACTTTATCGTATGTACTAAGGGGGAGATACAAATGACAATGAGAGTAAAAGAAGTAGCTGATTTAGTTGGAATTAGTGTGCGCACACTGCATCATTACGATGAAATTGGGTTGTTAACCCCAGACGAGACGACAGAGTCTGGATATCGTCTGTATTCCAATGAAAATTTAGAGACATTGCAGCAAATTTTGTTTTTTAAAGAGCTTGGCTTCCCTTTGAAAAAAATTAAAGAGATTATCATGAGTCCATCATTTGATCGCGAAGAGGCACTAGAGCTTCATAAGAAAATGCTTCTTGAAAAGCGTGCTAGATTAGATAAGGTGATTGCGACGATTGATAAAACAATTCAGCATACAAAAGGAGAGATTGAAATGACGAATAAAGAGAAATTTGAAGGATTCGATTTCAGCCATAACCCATATGAAGAAGAAGCACGTGAAAAATGGGGAGACGCAGCTGTAGATAAAGCAAATGAATATGCAAAAGGTATGTCAAAAGAGAACCAAGAGGAGTTTAATGCTATTTATAGAAATTTAGCAGCGCTTAGACACGGAGCACCAGATTCTAAAGAGGCGCAAGAAGCAATTGGAGTGTGGTACGATTACTTGCAAAACTTCGGTGCATATTCATTAGATGCTTTTAAAGGACTCGGTCAAATGTACGTCGCTGATGAGCGCTTCACGAAAAATATCGATAAGTTTGGTGAGGGGTTAGCGCAATTTATGTGTGATGCGATGGAGGTTTATGCGAATCGTAATAAAAAATAAAAAATAAAAAGTAAAACAGGTGGAGATTTTCTCCACCTGTTTTACTTTTTAATCATATCATTCAAAGTCTGATCTCCCGTATTGTTCAAATGAGGATTTTTACTCATTTCACGTTTTAGCATATCGAGGCTTTGCGTATATTCTGTATCATTTAATGCGCCAGATTGAAGACCTTGAATTTGGGAAATCAACTTTTGGTCTGTTGATACATATGCTTTATAATAGCGAGGGACGATGGACAAAGCAGCTCTATATACTTGATCTGCTACGAGTTTTGGATCCGTTGTGTTTGCACGGTATACAACAAATACTTCATCATCGGTAACGAGCGTAGCGGCGTTTGTAACGTCAGGAAGTTTGACTGTCATACTTGTAATCATTTCAGCAACTTTCTCACGGTTAATGGCTCCTACTTGTTTGTTAGATACTTCATGCTTTTGTTTAGATGAATAGCCGACCCTTGTGAGCCGTGTATTTGTATTTTCCGTATGATACATGTCATTTTTATTGGAAACAAGAACACGGCTTCCTTCTTCACGTTCCATTTCAGCTTTGTTCGCTGATTGGCAGCCTGCAAATAAGGAAATAGTGAGAAGGGAAAGTAAAATTTGTTTTTTCACGATGTATCACCTCCTTCTCCATAGCATGTACTAATTTGCAATTTTTTGTATTTGAAATTGTTGGTTGTTATGCTTTGTGATACGATAAAAAGAAGAATGCTTAGAGAGGAAGTTAATGATGGAGCAAAAGCAAGAGATTCATGCTACGGTGAGCATTAATAATGTGCAGTACGAAGTAATTAAAAACTTTCGTGACGGTTTTAGTGAAGAAGCATTTAAAGAGCGCTATGCAGAAATTTTAAATAAATATGATTATATCGTTGGAGACTGGGGATATGAGCAACTTAGATTGCGCGGATTCTTTGATGATAGTAACCAGCGTGCGACATATGATACGAAAATTAGTACGTTAACGGAGTATTTATACGAGTACTGTAACTTCGGTTGCGCACACTTCGTATTACGAAAAGTGAAGAAATAAAAAAATCCTCTTACGATTGTAAGAGGATTTTTTGCATTATAAACAAATCGAGATATAATCTCCTTCAGATAGTATTGTATTTGGCTTCATTTGTTGTCCATTCAATTGAATATCCCCATTTTTAATTTTATCCACAATGCGTGTACGGCTCCAGTCGGAAATATATGTGGATAAGGCTTTATCGATGCGGTGGGAACCGAAAACGATGTCTAATACGATCGTGATTTTAGCTATGCCGTTTTCTTTATGTTGCATAATGGAAATAGTAGTAGTTGTTTCGGCTTGATCTTGCTGCGTCATATCGACTGTTTCAACGTGATCAGTAAATGATTTATAAATACGCAGTTTTTGATTCCACGTATGATCTTTCGGACATTTATAAATGGCAAAGCGGTATATGTTTTTTCCGTTGGCGTTATGCCTACGAATATTTGTGTCGGTAAATAGGGTAGTGCGTCTGCAATTTTTACAATACTTTTCGATTGTGTTTTGTTCATTTTCATATAAACTCCAAGAAAGTTGTACTTTCTGCATTTTCCTTCACCTCTTATAGTAGTGGCAAAGGAACGTAATACAGCTATTTGGATGTCTTGTAGTATGAAGACATGAGAAAAAGACAAAAATAAAAGGAGGTTCCCTTAGGAACCTCCGTAAACATCATACTACAGATGCGTTACGTTCCTTTGTAATGGGAATGGGCAGACTACTCCCTTGAAAAAGCGTGGTGCTTTTTTGAGAGTAATGCTATCCAATTGCTGGTCCATTACAAAGTAAATGTTGGCATACGTAGATAACGTCCTTTCTACCCAAATAGATTTATTCTTAATCATAACATATTAGTTTGAAAATTAAAAATACTTATAATGAAAAAACACCAGCTAAAACAGCTGGTGCCTAAGATAAATTATATAAGTTCAAATAAAAATGAGCGTAATTCTTCTGCAATTTCTTCAGTCATAGAAAATGCGTGCTCTAAGTAGCCTGGTTCGTTTAAATCGTCAGCACCGATGATTGCAAATTTATTGCGTTGCATATCAAGGACAATTGTTTTACCGTAATGACGATCGGAGTATAATAGCGCTAAATCGTGACGCTCATTTTCTCCCATAAAGCTAACGAAACGAGTTTTTGTAGCGACAGTATCGTCGTACAGAAAGAAACGTTCTTCCATACACATGGCTCCTTTATTAAATATCTAAGTTTAAGTGTGGTTTATGATCTAAATGGTGATGCGTTTTAATGAATCGTACTGTTCTTGTTTTGTAACGCATTACGATAGAGTATGTTTCAGCTAAATCTCCACCAAGGAATTTAACACCGTCTAATAACTCACCAGCAGATACACCAGTTGCTGAGAAGATTGCATCATCCCCAGATACTAAGTCATCTAACATAAGAAGTTGACGAGGATCTTCTAATCCCATTTCACGACAACGAGCTTCTTCTTCTTCGTTCATTGGAACTAAACGAGCTTGCATTTCACCTTCAAGGCATTTTAATGCTGCTGCAGAAATAACACCTTCTGGAGCTCCGCCAATACCTACGAATAAGTCGATACCCGTTCCAGGTAGTGCTGTTGCGATTGACGCACCAACATCACCGTCACCAAATAATTTTACGCGTGCACCTTTTGCACGAACACGGTCAATAATATCTTGATGACGTTCACGTTCTTGAACGATAACTGTTAGATCGCGAATCTTTTTATTGTTAGCTTCTGCTACAATTTCAATTGTTTTTTCAATTGGATCATCTAAGCTAATTTTACCAGCTGCTTTTGGACCAACCGCGATTTTTTCCATGTACATATCAGGAGCATGAAGAAGGTTCCCTTTGTCTGCGATTGCAATAACTGCCATTGCATTTGCAAGACCTTTTGCAACGATGTTTGTACCTTCTAATGGATCAACGGCGATGTCTACTTCTGGACCGTTACCTGTTCCTAGTTCTTCACCAATATACAACATCGGTGCTTCATCAAGTTCTCCTTCACCAATTACAACTGTACCTGCCATGTTTACTGAATCGAACATATCACGCATTGCTGTAGTTGCTGCATCATCTGCTTCATTTTTCTTTCCGCGGCCCATCCACTGTGCGGATGCTAAGGCTGCTGCTTCTGTTACACGGACAATTTCTAGTGCGAGTTCACGTTCCAAGATTCCATTCCTCCAATTTCAAAAATCATACAAATATAACTATAACAAATAACGGAGAAAAGGTGAATTCGAAAAATTGTCGATTTTTTCAGAAGAAAGCGTTACAATTAAAATGTAAATGCTTTAATTTCCAGGTAGGTGACATTCATGTATTTTGTAGACAGAAAGAAAATAGAACAAATGCTAGTATGTTTAGAACGAGCAACAAGTACATTTCAAGAGAAAAAGATATATGAAACCGAGTTTGAATTTTACGCATTAGAGCGCATAGCCCATCTTATTATTGATTGTGTATTAGATGCCGGGAATGCGATGATTGATGGATTTATTATGCGCGATCCAGGAAGCTATGAAGATATTATTGATATTTTAATGGACGAGCGAGTGATAAGTGAAGAAGATGGACAAGGGATGAAAGAAATTATCCTTCTTCGAAAAATGCTTACGCAAGGCTATATTCAAATGAATCATGATGAATTATATAAGACGATTCAAAAACATATTGCAGTGGTAGAGAAATACCCAGCAAATATTCGCAGTTATTTAGAAAAGGAATTAGGACCTGTATCTGCATTTGTACCAGAATAATTATGCTTATAAGATCCCCAGAGAATGCCTTTTGGGGATCTTATATTGTATGTGAGAAAGAAAAGGGAGAAGGGTGAAGTATGGGGGAAGCACGTACGACGAAAGACGAAATTGTACAATTGTTGAAAGTAAAGGGAGAGCACACGGTAGCTGAACTAGCTGACGTTTTAGAGATTACAGAAATGGCGATCCGAAGACATTTAAGTAATCTTGAGAAAGACGGACTCATTTATTCTAAGATGGTAAGGCAACATGTCGGAAGACCAACTTATTTGTATGGATTAAGTGAAAAGGGAGAAGATACATTCCCGAAAGAGTATAAGCAATTTGCGATTGATATGCTAGAAGATTTAGCTCGAATGGGTGATGAAAAAATACTTCGTTACGTTTTAAAAGAGAGAACGAAGCGAATGGAAGAACAGTTACAAAAGAGAGTGAGTAATCAAAAGAATTTAGCATATAAAGTGCAAGAGATAGCAGCTATGCAAGAGAAAAACGGTTATATGGTTCAAATAAAGAGAGATGGAGAGAATTCTTTCGTAATTGAAAAACAAAACTGTCCGTTAAAGGAAATTGCAGAGAGATTCCCGCAAGTATGTGAAGATGAAAAAGAGATGTATAAGCGTTTATTTGCAGGAGCAGATGTAAAGACGTTAGCAAATATGTGTGAGGGCGATTGTAGTTGTTCTTACCAAGTAAAAGAGAAAAAATGAACGTTATGGGGCGCTTTTAGGTAAAGCGTTTTTTTCTTTGGAAAAAGCGGGTAATATAAGAGTGGTATGATAAGGTGAGAACGTTAGCATAGAAGGAGAGACATAATCGATGTATAAAGGTTACTTAATTGACTTAGACGGTACGATGTATCGCGGAGAAGAACAAATTGAAGAGGCAAGCGACTTCGTAAAAGCATTAGGAGAGCGCGGCATTCCTTATTTATTCGTTACGAATAACTCAACGCGTAAACCAGAACAAGTGGCAGAAAAACTTGTTCGTTTCGATATTCCAGCGAAAGCAGAGCAAGTATTCACAACGAGTATGGCGACTGCGAACTTCATTTATGAACGTAAACAAGACGCAACTGTATATATGATTGGTGAAGAAGGCTTACACGATGCACTTGTGGAAAAAGGATTTGAACTTGTGGATGAAAATCCTGATTTCGTTGTTGTTGGTTTAGATCGTGACATCACATATGAAAAGTTAGCAAAAGCGTGTCTTGCTGTGCGTAATGGCGCGACGTTTATTTCTACAAATGGGGATATTGCCATCCCAACTGAGCGAGGATTATTACCAGGTAATGGTTCATTAACATCAGTTGTAGCAGTATCAACAGGTGTGGATCCAATCTTTATCGGAAAACCAGAATCAATCATTATGGAACAAGCTTTAAAAGTACTTGGCATAGAAAAAAATGAAGCATTAATGGTTGGGGATAACTACGATACAGACATTTTAGCAGGAATAAATGCTGGCATGCATACCCTTCTTGTCCACACTGGAGTCACAACTGTGGAGAAGTTAACAGAATACGAAGTACAACCAACGCAAGTTGTGCATAACTTGACGGAGTGGATTGAGAAGATGTAATGAAGAAAGCTGTTCCAAACTTTGGAACAGCTTTTTTTCTAATATTTGCGGGCAGCCCGATTGGTGTGGGCTAACATTCAGTTGTGACTAGTGTCGATTTTTGTCGGTAAGTCGATATATTTGAAAAATCGCCGATATAATCTGAGTTGCGCCGATATATTTAGAAAATCGCTGATATAATCTGAGTTGCGCTGATATATTTAGAAAATCACTGATATAATTTTATTAAAAAGCACGATTCACAACGTCTTTAACCTCTTCAAGATATTGTTTACGCACACTGTTATCCACAGAAGGAACACTTGTATAGAATGTATGCTCAATTGTTTCAATGCCTGTAAATTCAAAAATACCAACATCCGCTGTTTTCTTCATCGCATCAAACATGCCGCCTGCTGTGTATGCTTCTTTCGTATTGCCCATTGTAGATAATAACAATCCTTTTTTACCGCTTAATAACTTTTCAATACCGTTTTCACCGTAAGCATAAGCAAATCCATGGCTAAACACACGGTCAACGTATCCTTTTAAAATAGCAGGAAGTCCCGCCCACCAAACTGGATAAATAAATGTAATGCTATCAGCCCAAGAGATATGCTCTTGTTCTTCTTTAATATCTTCTGGTGTATTTCCTTTAGAAAATGAGATGAAATCGGAAGCGCCTAATACTGGATTAAAGTTTAATTCGTATAGATCGCGAACGCGTACTTCGTGACCTTTTCCTTCTAATTCACTTTTTACCGTTTCTAAAATCGCATGGTTGAAGCTTTCTGTATTCGGGTGTGCATAAACGATTACATGTTTCATTTTTCTTCCTCCTATTTGTGGATATGTGAATAGTTATTTGTATATCTGTAACTATTATGGTTACTACCTTTATAGAAGTCAAGTAATACATATGTATGTATAAAAAGACGCCCGAAAATCGCCTTTTTATACCCCGCTCATACAAAGTACAAAAAAGACAAATAAAATAATGACAATACCAATGCCGAAGTTAAATACGAGAGTACTATCCATATATGTAGCCTCCTTGTTTGAAAGTAAAAAGCACTCTAGTTAAGAGTGCTTTTTTATTTTGAATCTACTTTATAACTTTTAGAAAGTGATTCATGCGTGTAATGATTTACATTATTTTATGTATTTATACTTTGAAATGAGTAAGTCCTTGTTGGATATAGAAAAAAAGACACTCGTGGAGTGTCTTTTAAGATGACAAAATGTGCCAATTGCTTGAGGTTGATAAGACGCTAATTTCCGTGTTAACGCCTTTTCTTTAATCAAGAAGTGTAGCAACAGCGATTCAAATAGATTGTACCATTTGTTTAATTGTGGTGCGTATGCAATTGTGCATATTATGATCATGAGGTAGGTAATGAACTGTGAATAATTTGAAGTGATTTATTTACGATTTCTTCTGCGGCATATATGCCGATTGCGTCTGTTTTTAAAATATGAGGTTGTAAGTTATCATGCATTGCCCCTAACTCACCATGAAGTGGTGCAAAGGCATGGTTCGCCTTTTCAAGCATGCATAAATCAAGTAAAGAATCCCCAGCTGTAATAATCGTATCTATTTGCAAAATTTCTTTTATATATTGCACGGCGTCCCATTTGTTAATTGGTTTTGGTACAAAGTATAGCTTTCTACCTTGAAGTGAATGATTCCAGCCTTGTTTGTCTAACCAGGAAGTGAAGGATGATAATTCATCATAAGGAATGTTCTCCCGTTTAATAATGCAATAATGGAATAGATCATCAGCTGTTTTTTGTGATATAACCCAATCTTTATGAGCTATTTGTCCAAATTCCTTTAGTATGTCGTTTCCCTCTATACATTCAAACGATAGTCTTTCTTTTACTATCCTGTTCCAAGTACCATCTTGTTTACCGTTATGAAGGATATTACCGCCGTTACTTGTAATGGCGTATTCGGGAATGATTTCGTCTTGGAATAAAGAAATACGCTGAAACTGCTCAATAGTTCTTGTTGTAACTGGGATGAAATGTGAGTGCAGTTGCAATTTTTTTAGTAGTGAAATGGTTTTATGTGATATGAAAGAAATTTCTTTCCCATCTAAAGTTTCAATGAGTTGAATTGATTCATCTTCTATAGGGGCACGAAACGATTTCCGGGAATAAATAAGCGTCTGATCAAGATCACTGGCGAAAATCATATCGTTTCCCTCTTAAGAGGCTTAATGAGCCCGCAACATGAATAAGCCATATTCTCATAGATTTCAATAGGGACATTCTTTTCTTTAGCAAGAAGTAAAATATGCTTTAAATCGGGATTGTTTTGCTTCCGTATTAAAATTTTCCATGGTATTCTCCGGAGTAATACACGAGTTGTTTCGCCCACTCCTGGTTTGATTAAGTTAATATCGTCAATTTCAAAGTGATTTTGGATAGACTGTATATCTTTTAATCCTTGCCAAGAGGGATCAGTGTAAGTTGAAGTAATATAACGTAATTGATTATCTATATGAGAATGAACAGAAGGGAATAAATCTGTTACCTCATCAATGAATAAATTTGATAAGTCTTCTTGTTCTAGCTCTTTATAATATTTAACACCATGAAAATCATTTGGACCGATATAGGTGTCATTTAGTACAGTGCGGCTAATGAGTCCAGAGACTGTTGCATTTAAGCAAGCGCTAGGAATAAGAAAATCTTCACGTGTACCGTAAATTGAAGTACAGTAACCGGGATCAGCAAGCACAGCCATACAATGAGAAATGTGTGTATTATTTCGTTCGTTAAATGTGTGTACTGCATATTCTAATTCTTTTTTTATTGCACCTTTTCCAGTCCACCCATCAATGAATTGAATTGTTTCTTTAGGGTGATGTTCCAAAATATAATGGAGTGCATTTTCATCAATACCGCGTCCGCGAACAATAGAAATACAATAGTGAGGTACATCAAGGTTGTATTGATAGCGTATGTAGCGTTTGATAAGAATGCCAATAGGTGTACCAGCACGAGCTAATGAAACGAGGACAAGGTTAGTTCCTTTAGTTTGTATAATCTGTTCGGCGACAACTCCAACAGCGATGGCTAGTTTGTGTTTGTATTGTTGCAGGGAAGAAAAGAATAAATCCATATACGCTTTAGAGGGTTTATATTCCATTGGTAACATTTCGGAATAATGTGTGCCAGCTTGAATTGCTTGTTCTCTAGTTTCCGTGGAACTTTCTTTCATTAAATCACTAATATCTTTTAATAGAAAAATAGCATCATTTGGATTGTAACTACTAATATGAGAATTTAATTTTACCATAATTATCAACCTTCCTTTTCTATGCTATTTGAAAATGAGACGATATGAATAAAAGGAATAACTGTTTGTAACTGCTGTAGAAGAGGAGATAGGGCTTCTTCCCCTAAATCACGCTCAATGAAAACAAATACTTCATCGTAATCATGAGGTGAAATATTATAAAAGTAATTTGTAATAGTAGAATCTTCAGGACTTGGATATGAGAAATGATTATGAATGGCGTAGTTCACATCATTTGAAACAGAATGGATAGGGCTTCTTGTTGTAGATTGATATAAAATATTTTCACCCATTTCAGCAGCAATTTTCATTGGGATATACATAAATTCACCCGTTCCGAGACAGAGTGTTCGTTTTCCAATTCTTTCTCTTTTTAAAGTTTTTCCTGCTTCTTGGGCGAAAGAATGAATGTGCTTTTGTTCATATGCTGAAATGCCAAATCGCCCAGTATATTTTATATAATTTGATGTATAGGGTGATTTTAGGCAGGTAAGGGTATGTTTTTTGAAATCAGGTTTTGTTTCTTCAATTTGAATCTCTTTTTTTGCAATATTTAATGGTTGGCCAGTTGTATGAATACTGCCTTCTAATAAAGAAATAACATGAACCTTAATTTGAAGTTCTTCTTCTAATTGTTTAAATTGTTTTCTATTAGTATGAGAACGCCAGTCTAACAAAGAAGCAATTATATATTCTTCTCGTGGGAATTTATTTTGAATAGATCTAATAATATTTAATGCTGTTTTTCCTGTTGTCATCTCATCATCTACGAGAACAATTGGATTGTTGTTTTGAAAAAAGCTTTCATCTACATAACAACGGTGTGATGTTGCATGAGAATGTTCTTCCTCAAATGTAATGACAGATTCTAGGTGGGGTATCGATTCCCTAGTTGTATGTACATACTTTGCATTTTGAAAGCATTGAAACATAGAATGACCAAGTGATGTCGCTGTTTCAGCGAATCCGATGAACAAAACTTCTTCTTGCAGAGGATATTGATAACGAAATACTTCCTCTGGGATTTCATCAATTTCTAATGAAATGAGATTTAAAATTTCTTTTTGAAATGGATGAGAAATATTATGTAGTATTTCCATATATCTTGCAGCGAGAGAAACTCCACTTGATAGAGAGACTGTAGGTTTAATAGGAAGATGCTTTCCAAGGATTGTACTCACAAATAAAAAACTACGTTTCTTATTTATTCTCGCAGCCATTTGAAAAAGATTGTCTAGCGCTAAATTATATGGATTATCACGTACTTCTACATGAACTTGTATAGTATTTAAAACGTTATACGTGTTGCTTTGCGTTTGTAATAAGGAGATCGGTGAATTGTTTGTTTTCATGTAGCACCCCGTAAATATTAGATTTTAAAATGGTTTTGCGAGCCCACCCATAATGAGGTTTTACTTCATTCATTTTGTTAGAAAAACTGCTTTTTAGCACTCCATTATACGTATCTGCATTTTGTAAAATTAATCTCGCATCTAAATAATCTTCCATTGTGACAATGTGCATTGCCTGTACAACTTTAATATGAGATGGGTGAATAACTGTCTTTCCGATTAAGCCATTTGCATGGTCAAGTGATACCTCTTGAATAAGCCCTTCTTCATGATCATTAGAAAAATATTCCCATACACATCCTGAAATAATATATTCATTTGTTGCCCTTGAGAAAACGTTAATAATGTCTGAAATACAATCACGGACAACAGTAATATGATAGATAGGTGTGTATTTATTACGCCGAATACTAAATATACTTGAAAAATCAGTAGCACCAATACGTACATTTAAGATGTAATCGTGATAAGAATCTAGTAAATCCTTTATTTGTAATAATGATTCTGCCCGTGTTTCCTTATACATAATTTCGGGTGATTCTAAAATCGGCATGCCATATAGCGATAATGAGTATAACTCGTTTATATATGCAAGCTGATCGATATAAGTCTTTCCGTTAATCGGTGTGAATTTTGGAAAGACAAAACCACATAAACAATGAACGGCACTACCTAATTCAGTAACAATTTTCTTCATTTGACTTGGCTGTCGAACTCTAATAAAAAGGAGTGGGATGTCTGCTTGATTTAGTATGTTGGCACTGACTAAGTTAGCGATTTGCTGTATTTGAACGACGATGTTTTGCTCTGCAAGTTTTACTTCCTCATCGCTTATAGCGTCCTCTAGACAAAGAATAATTGAGATAGCATCCACATGTTTCCTTCTAATTATATCTTCCGCAATCGTTTCTTTCGTGCCAGGAGTATATAGTGTAGCGCCTAGTGCGTAAGCTAGTTGTTCTTTTCCTATATTTTTTGAAAAATTAAGAGGTTCTTTATAGAAAAAATTTTGCCGTTCTTCTGAGGAGAGATAAGAAAAGTAATTCAAATTGTCACCACCTTATTTATAATGATTCTGTTTAATCGTAACATAATAAGAAAAATCTTCCATAAAAATGAAGCAAGAAATTAAAAAAATATATTGAGAAAGATGAATTATAAGATGAATATCGAATATTGTTAATAGAAATATAATAGGGGGAAAGAGAAAGTGGATATACATAAATTAACAGAGGTAGAAGCAAATGAGATAAATACTTGGACGTACGAGGAACCATATAATTTATATAGTTTTTCAGGCGAGAAAGAAGTAATGGAAGAGCTATTAGATGGAACGTATTATGGCTGTTGTGATGATCAAGGAGACCTCATCGGTTATTTTTGTTTTGGAGCAAATGCACAAGTACCAGGTGGAAGAGATGCTCATTTATATGGTCGAGAAGATGTGATTGATATCGGACTTGGCATGAAGCCGGCGCTAACTGGGAAAGGACTGGGGAAAGAATTCTTCCAAGCTGGAATAGCGTTTGCCACGAAAGAGTTTAATGCAAAAATGTTTCGATTAAGCGTAGCGACATTTAATACAAGAGCGATTACGTTATATAAAAATATCGGATTTAAGCAAGGGCCTATTTTTTTGAGTCGCGGAAGAGAATTTATGCTGATGGAATATGAAAGACCGTCAGCATGAACCTGACGGCCTAGAAAACACTATTATTCTGAGTGCTCAGCTCGGTGCGCTAAACGGCTTGAAGCAGCGGCAGCGATTCCGCCAACGATATCATCAAGGAATGTATGCACCTTTCCAGTTGATTTATCATTTAAGTATTCTAAAATACCAGGTTTTAATTTATCAATATATCCAAAGTTTGTGAAACCGATAGAGCCGTACACATTCACGATAGAAAGTGCGATAACTTCATCAATTCCGTATAAGCCTTCGTCACGTTTTACAATATCTTGTAACGGTTCACTTAGCATTCCCTTTTCAGCAAGGACATCAAGCTCGATACCAGTAATCAGTGCGTTTTGTACTTCACGTTTTGATAGTACACGTTCTACATTGTAACGGCATTCTGACATCTCTAAATTTGGATGATATTTTTTTTGGAGAAAATGAACAAGTTCAGCAATATCTTCAATTGTTACACCGCGTTCTTGTAATAGTTTTAATGCTCTTTCTTGTAGTTGATTTGATTCTTTCATGTTTATCACCTTTTTTTCTTTTTAATATTTGTATACGTTTCGTTGCTTTATCATGTGCATAGGAATGAAAGGCGAGCACAAGCTCATATATATAAAGAAAAACCATAGGTGGCGACTGCGATGATTCAGCATATTTATGAGCATTATCACATGCATGTTAAAGAATTAATCCCCCTTGGCCCCTATAAAAGCTTTTGGATTCGCAACAAAATTTATGTACTTGTTCCAATTGGAGAAATGGAGGAAGAAGTACTTGTAGAGATGAAAAAGCTCAGTGATTATATGAACCAGCAAGGGGATATAACTGTAGCGACTTTCGTTCCGACTATACACGGCTACTATGTAAGTGAGATAGAAGAACAAAATTATTGCTTATTAAAAGGTATGCGCACGTTAGAACGACATGCTATGTCATTAGGAAGTGAGCTTTCTATATTCCATAAACGAGGTGCATTCTTTCCAGAAGAAATTGAGCAATTAAGCCGAATTGGTGAATGGAAAGCGTTATGGGAAAAAAGGCTCGATCAATTAGAAAAGTTTTGGCAATCACAAGTGATGAACCACCCTTCAGATGTATTCGATCAATTGTTTATTGAATCCTTCCCGTATTACTTAGGAGTTGCAGAAAATGCCATTCAATATGTTGTCGATACAGAAATGGATGATACGCCGCAACTAACGGATGCAGCAACAATTTGCCAAGAACGATTCACACCTTTATTATGGCATCAAACGAAGCGTCTCAAACTTCCTTTTGATTGGGTGTATGATCACCCGAGTCGAGATATTGCAGAATGGATCCGCCATATGACGATAGAAAAAAAGAAAGACTGGGAGCAAACAATCGTTCAATTTGTTACGGATTATGAACGGAATTATTCGCTATCCTCATTTGGCTGGCGCTTATTATTTGCAAGGCTCCTGTTCCCGCTGCACTATTTTGAAACGGTCGAACGATATTACCAAACTGGAAACGAAGAACAAAAAAGCATATATAGAGATCGCTTAGAAGCCATTTTACACGATGTGAACCGCTCAGAGCAATTTATGAAGCATTTTTATGGTTCGCTTCGTTTACCAGTAGATAAGCTTGGGATTAGAAAATTAGATTGGTTATCTTAAAAATATAAAAAAGAGACCGAGTGAGGTCTCTTTTTTATATACCACAATTTTATGTAATACATTATGCCCCTACCTGCTGATCTGTACATATATTTAAAACGAATTGATGCCCTTCGAGTTTTTCATTTACTTTACCCAATAATTCTTGCTGGATTTCTTTAAATAAAAATTGATAGCTTGTATTCCATGTTGGTATAACGGATGAAAGGCCTAATAAATATTCTTTTTTCTTTTCTAGTTCTTGAATTGTTAAAAAAGTGTTCCCCATTTTTGGCATGTGTCGTCCCCCTATGTTTTTTACTTTATATGTGTGAACGATTCACTATATAGTATTAATTATCGCATTTTTTGAGAGGGATTTCCAATTTTGTTTTATGATGTTAACGGATAAATGTGATTTGAATAAAAAAAGGAGACCAAATTTGGTCTCCTTTTAGCAAGTGACTTTGAACGAGCCGCTAGATAATATCCAGCTCCAGCGGCTAAAATGTTCGGTGGCTTCGCTTCTTCCTGTGAGGCAAAAAGCGCCTCTTCGTCAGGAGCTCCAATGACCTCCTGTTCTGAACGAGCCGCTTCCGCTTTTAGATTAGTATCTAGCTCCAGCGGCTAGAACAGTCGGCCATTTCGCGCCTTCCTGTGAGGCAAAAGCGCCTCTTCGTCAGGAGCTCCAATGACCTCCTGTTCTGAACGAGCCGCTTCCGCTTTTAATTAAAATACTTGTTCTACTTCGATAACGCCTGGTACTTCTTCAAGTAACGCGCGCTCGATACCAGCTTTTAGTGTGATTGTAGAACTTGGGCAGCTTCCGCATGCACCCATAAGGCGTAGTTTTACGATACCTTCTTCAATGTCTACTAATTCAACGTCTCCGCCATCGCGAAGTAAGAATGGACGTAATTTATCTAATACTTCTAATACTTGTTCTTGCATATGTGGGTTTTCCATTTTTATCGACTCCTTTCATCAGTTTTATTATAATCAAGATAGAGGGGAAAATCTATTTTTTCTCTTCTTGTTTTATTGTCGAAATTTTGTATCGTGTTTTTTCAGTATAGGGGTATGGAATAAGTTTGTAAAATGATGTGCTTATGTAATAAGACATCTGAATATACTGTTGGGACAAGAAGTGGGGGAGAAGAAATGGTTAATGTTCAAGTGTATGGGACGAAAGTAATTTGTGCGAGCTGTGTTGGAATGCCATCTTCAACAGAAACGTTTGAATGGTTACAAGCGGCAATTGGTCGTAAATATGAAGGACAAGAAAATAAATTTAATTTCGAGTATATTGATTTCCAGGAAGAACAAGAAGATGCGGATAAAAAAGCATTCGCAGAGCGCGTAGTGGAAGAAGATTTATTTTATCCGGTCGTTCTTGTAAATGGAGAAATTGTTGGAGAAGGAAATCCTCGTTTGAAGGATGTTTACGAAGAAATCGAGAAATATTTATAAAACAAGAAGTCTTTGCGAATTTGCAAAGGCTTTTTTTATTGGAGGGATAGATATGAAAAATGGAGTGAAGCATGCGTTACCAACGGAAGTAGAGCAGTTAATGGAGCGGTACACAGTAGAATTAAAAGAAATTTTTTTGGATGAAAAAATAGTCGGGGTATATATTTACGGATCCATCGCACTAGGTGCATTTCATAAGGAAACGAGCGATGTTGATTTTGTTACAGTGATAAATGATTCCGTGAATGAAGCTGAAAAACAGCAGCTTGTGGAACTACATAAGAAACTTAGTGATAATATGCTAGGTAAAAGAATGGACGGTATGTATATTCCGCTTGCTGACTTAGGGAAATACAATGATGAAATGAACGAGTATGTGTATTGTGCAGATGGTAAAGCTAATGTTGGTCATTGGGACATTAATGCGGTCACATGGTGGACGTTGAAAAATCAAGGCATTACAGTTACCGGAAAAGAAGCAGAAGATCTTCCACTGCAAATACAATGGAATGATGTAGTAAATACGATGAAATATAACGTAGAACAGTACTGGAGTGAAAAGGCGAAGAAGCCATATTTATTTTTTATAGAAGAGTGGGTAGAATCAGCTGTCGTTACGATGGGACGTATTTTATATACACTAGATCATAAAACAATCGTTTCAAAAGATAGAGGCTTGCAATACTTGTCACAACGTTCAGCGGAAGAATGGGAGCTTTTATTAAAAGAAGTAGCTAGAATACGGCAGAACCCAAAAGAAAAGCGAATGATCTCAAGGTGGAGAAGGGCAGATATGACGAAGAGGTACTTACTGCATTTAATTGAGACGTGTAGAGAGAAATGGTAGGGAAGAAAATGGACAATACAGTGGGGTGTATTGTCTTTTTCATTTTGTAGTAGATAGAAAAGTATTTACAAGTATTGTGTAGAGGAAAGATAATAGAAAAAATATGTGCATGGGGGAAGATGATGAGTAAATATAAATTACATATAGATAGAGAACAATTATGGAAAGGATGCGTTTTAAATTCGATTGCCCATGCAATTAATGTAGCGCATTGTCCAGATTTCTCACATGAAAGTTCATGGGATGGATTTAACTATAGTATGCAAGATAGCCAAGGCGGACAAGGGGCAATTACGTTTCATCCGAATTACACGATTGTATGTCTTCAAGATGTGAATAGTGAGAGAATGGATGAGTGGATTGATGCGAAAAGTTATTTTGAAGGGGCACCTTCGGAAGTAATAGATATTGCGAAAGAAGAAGCACTTCAATACGTATTAGAAGAAGTAGAAGGCGAAACAGTTCCTTTTATTACAACTGCATTTTGGATTGAGGATAGTGGTGCGTATTCAATTGATTCATTTGAAGAGATGGAAGAGCACGGTGGATTCTTATTAGAAATTCCATTACTTGATACAGAATCAGCAATGGAAAGACTGGAAGAAGAGTATGAACTGACAGAGGAACAAATAGAGCTTTTACAACTCGTGTATGAGAAAAAAATCCAAAGGCCAAATGAGGAAATTAAGTTGTCTAAAGAAGAAGTAGCAATGATTGGAACGGAAGATAGCGAAGGATTGGAAGCTAGTAAGGAGTCATTTGCAGAAATGAATATTACTTGGGAGTTGTAGGATAGGATATAAAATTGTGATAAAGGACTAGTAGAAAGAACAATGTGAAATTACATTGCACTTTCTACTAGTTTTTTTATATACATATCAATTTCATGAAAGAATACGGGCTCTTTTTCCTCGGTATTCAGATGCACGGCGCAATGTAAATATTGCTGTAAATAGTGATTAGCTTGTTCGTACTGTTTTAATTTGTAGAAAGAAAAACAGGTAAGAAGTAGAAACGCTTTTTCTTCTAATATTGGAACGACAGCTAGTACCGGAGTAATGGAATGTATATTTATTTCCACTAAATTTTCATAAGATGTCCACGTTTGAAACCAGTCGAAAATAGTAGAAAGGTAACCCGGAATGTTGATAGTTTCATGTGAAACATTATGCAGAGGAAGTTAATAATGAACTATTCATGAGTTGTGTAAGTGGAAATATGTTTGAAATAGTAGAAGGCTAATTTGTGAGCTCTTTTAAGTCGAGATGTTTGTTTTAAAATAGTAGTATATATTCACTAAAAAAGATGTATAAAAATGATTTTGATGCATCCTTTTTAGTGAATATATAAAATAATTAACTTAGTGTATTAAAGATATGATACATGATTATTTTAATATATTTAAAAGTAAAATGAAATAAGAAACGGATAATTGTCGGAATATATTCGATTTCCGTTCATTTTTATGAAATATGTGTACTTTTTGTTAGATTCCTTCATTTTGTGCATATACAATAAATGTATATAGAAATAAGAAAAGGATGATGCACGTGAAGGACACTGTTTTACAAGAAACGATTTCTCCACAAGAATTACATAAAGTTGTTCAAAAGAATACAGCTTATTATGACTTTAAGTGGGGGAAAGTAGAAAATCCAGCGCAAGGGAATACATGGAATTGGGTAGCCTTTTTCTTCCCAACTTTTTGGTTAGCTTATCGAAAAATGTATAAGTTATTTATTATATTTGCGTTATTGGCTATACCTAGTATAGTTATACCCCCTTTTATAGATATTCCAGATGGGATTTATGTAACATTTAATTTAGCTCTTCAATTAGGAATGATGATATTTACTGGATGGCAAGGAAACCGTTTATATTACAAGCATGCTGTTCGTGTTTTTCGTAAGGGAGAAGATTCGTCTGATCATGAGAAGGCGTATTTCTTACAATCAAAGGGTGGCGTAAGTATTGCTGGTATGATTGGTTTACAGGTTATAGTCGGGATTGTGTTTGGGTTAGCTGCGCTCGGGCTGTCCTTTTTACCAACTGAACCGAATATTAAAAACGTTGTTCGTTCAAGTGGTGAAGGGGTTACTTTAGAGATTATGACTGATAATCCAACTTGGAAGTTTGTTAAGAAAGAAAAAGATTATGACGTAGTAGAGTTTACTGGTTATGATTATACAGAGAAGAAAAACGTGAAAATTAAATTTGCTGTTTATTTCGATGAAGATTATTTCGAGTGGCAAGAGATATATGAAGATAATAAGAAGTTAAGTGAAGACGAAGTAGAAGAATATCAAATTTACATTGAAGAAAATAATTGGGGGTTCTAGAGGGAACTCATTCATTTTGAAAAGAAGAATCTTGTGAAGGTTCTTCTTTTGTTTATTAGGGGGAGAGAAATGATTTCAGCATGAATAGAAGCTCTAATAGGATCTATTAGTTTAAGTACGGGTTTACACACGAAAAAGATTGATGTTAACATACGTTACTTGCAGCAGTATGAATGGTTTCGAATGATATATGAAGACGAGAAGTATCAAAAGTTATTTATTACGAACTACAAAGTTCGCTCATATTTACAAAGTAAGCTAAGAGTTCGATTGCTCGTGAAAAATAAAAATGCACAACGAAGATTTTTAAAATTAGTAGAAGAGCAAATAGAAAAACGGCATACAAATTGAAATTTTGTAAAATACAATAAAAAATGAGAATTTGAGGTAGGGTTGTCAATAACGTGAGACTATGGCACTATAAAGAAATGCTATACAAATTTTATTTATCGAGATGTAAACATCAATTTTGATTTTTACGTATAAATAATGAACGGAGGAAATGAATTTATGGCTACTTTACCAAATTGTCCAAAATGTAATTCAGAATATACGTATGAGGATGGCGTTCTTTTCGTATGTCCAGAATGTGCTCATGAGTGGGGCCAAGAAGCAGAAGCTGAAAATAATGATGGTGCAAAAGTTGTAAAAGATGCGAACGGAAACGTTCTTCAAGATGGCGATGCTGTTACTGTTATTAAAGATTTAAAAGTAAAAGGAACTTCTTCAGTTGTGAAGATCGGTACGAAAGTAAAGAGTATCCGTCTAGTTGATGGCGATCACGATATCGATTGCAAAATCGACGGTTTCGGAGCTATGAAGTTAAAATCACAGTTCGTTAAGAAGGCGTAAGTAAATAGAAGAGGAGGCGAATAGCCTCCTCTTTTTATTATGTCACTTTTTGTCGGTAAATCGATATTTCGTACAAAATCGTTGATATATTCTGAGTTATGATAGATATATTGAAAAAATCGTTAATATAATTTCACTCACCGAGAACGATGCATCATTTACCTCGCATCATAGTCAACCTCTTTCAACTGACATCGCTTATTAAAGAACGTTTTATATCCAAGCTGTAAAAAGATAATGACAGCAAAGGCAGTACTTCCAGAAATACCGAGTATGATGGCGATTTGATATTGAATGGCTGTGAATGGTGATACACCGGATAATATTTGACCAGTCATCATGCCTGGTAAGCTTATAATTCCCATTCCGACCATAGAATTAATTGTTGGTAAAATAGCAGAGTCAAAAGCTTCTCGAATGAGCGGAGCAGCAGCTTCTTTCGGTGTTGCGCCGAGCATAAGTGCACCTTCAATTTGACCTCTTTGCGATTTCATATTGTTTAAGAACGTATTTGCACCAAGAGAAACACCAGTCATGGCATTCCCAACTAACATTCCTGTAATAGGGACGATATATTGCGGAGCATACCAAGGGTCATGACCGATAATAACAAAGATAAATAGTAGAAGTGGCCCAATTGATCCGGCGACCATGGAAAGGGCGGCTACTCGTTTTAATTCTTTAGACATTGGGATGTTAACTCGTTTATAAATATTAAAAATTGCAAAGGTAGTAATAGAAGTGATGAGAGCGATTGTATAAAATGGATTACTGTTTTCAAATACGTATGTAAGGACATATGCAACAAGTACGAGCTGAATGGTCATACGGAATGTTGCGAGCGCGATTTGTTTTTCGCGAGGTATTCCTTTTAATTTTACAAGTCCAATTAAAATAAGAATGAAAATATAGGCAGCTGCAAGTTGCCAAATTTGGAGTTCAATAACGCCCTTCAACTGAGAGCACTTCCTTTCTAGTTGCACCCTTTGTTTTGCTAATTTCAATAATATCATCTGCAATTTCTTCTGGAAGTTGTTGTGAGTGTGTGATGAAGATAACTGTTTTTTTCTTTTTTCGTGCTAGTTCAGTAAATTGTTTCATTACGCGTCGTTCTGTATCACTATCTAATGCTGAAGTTGGTTCATCTAATAAATAGACAGGCGGATCCATAAGTACGATACGTGCAAAGGCAAGTCTTTGTTTTTCACCGCCGGATAATGAGGAGGTGCTATCTTCTAATTGCTTGTCTAAGCTAACGGTTTGTAATGCACTCCGCAGGGCATCATCATTTGGAAATGGTTTTTCAGAAAGACGAAGTCCCATTAATAGGTTGTCTTTAACGGTTCCATCAAAAATAGGTGGAGTTTGCCCAAGCATAACTACGTCACGACGTAATTGAATAGGGTAATAATCAGAAATTAACTTTCCGTTATATTCAATTGTACCGGATGTTGGGGATTGTAAATCATTTAACATGCGAAGTAATGTGCTTTTTCCGCTTCCGCTTTCACCGATAATACAAGTAATCTTTTCTTTTTGAATCTGTAAATAAGGAATGTGTAGTATATCTTTATATATAACGTCTTTTAATATAAACATAAATCGCTCCTTTCTGATTCTAGTTATATCGTATCAAAAAAAGAGGGGAAAATGGTTATAACGAACAACGTTTTTTCTTCGTCTTGAGTTTTATTAATAAGTTAAGTAAACGATCTAATTCTTGGCTGAAAGAAATCACTTTATCATGAGTGAATCCGTATCGTTCAACGAGATAGATTAACTCTTTCTTTTTCGCTTCTATTCGATTGTTTAGTTTCGATAAGTTCATAAGTGGAATGTAATGCCTCCTACAAAAGTATTTATCACATGAAAAATAAGACCGAATGAACTCGGTCTTAAAGGAAGTAATAAAACAACTTACAAATAGCATACAATGTTTATCAATATTTTTTAATATAAAAATGAAAAATAAATCATTATAAATATTGAGAAAGATGTGTCTGATAATTTTTAAAAACTGATGCAAAGAGGCTGCCTACATAGTAGACAGCCTGTAAAGTATTAACCTTTATGATATTTGTACATCCAAAGAAGACCAGATTTTAATAATCTCGGTACACGTCCCATTAATGGTTGGTTTGCTAGTAAACCAAAGCCGTGCTTCTTACCAAGAGATCCTAGAACACCTTTTAATTTAATAACAGGTAGTTCATCCGGGAGTGGTTCATTATTCCAACGTTTTAATAATATTTGGACAATTTGTTCTCCTTGACCTTCAGCCAGTTGGGCAGATGGTGCATGTGGAAGTGCTGCGCAATCTCCTACAACGTAAACATGATCGTTATTTGGAATATTATGATATTTAGTTAAGACAACCCGTCCGCTACCATCTTGTTCAACTGGAAGGTTTCGAACAACTTCATTTGCTTGAATACCAGCTGTCCAGACGATTGCATCACATTCAAGTGGTTCATCGTGGTTGTACACAATATTTGGTTCTACTTTTGTAATGTTAGAGTTTCGTATAATGTTAACTTTATGCTTTACAAACCATTCTTCTACGTATCTACTTAATTTCTCTGGATATGGGAATAAAATTCTATCTTTTCGATCAAATAAATAGATTTTTAAATCAGAACGGCTTTCACGAAGTTCACTTGCTACTTCAACGCCACTTAAGCCAGCACCAACGACAGCTACTGTTGCATTTGGTTCTAGACTATTTAATTGTTCATATGTCTTACGTGTTTGTTCAATTGATTGTAGACTATGTGTATATTCTCTAGCTCCAGGAACGTTATGATATTTATCTTCACAGCCAAGTCCGATAATTAAATCATCATATTGGATCGCTTCGCCGCCATCAAGATGAACAGCTTTTTCTTCGAGGTCAATATTTGTTACTGTGCCGTATTGAATATTGAGGCGTGGGTGTTCAGGAAACGGTATACGAATATGCGTTTCTGAAATAGTACCCGCAACTAATGCATAATATTCAGTTTTGAAGCAATGATATGGTACTTTGTCGATTAATGTCACTTGTACATCATCTGGAAGTTGGTTGCTTGGAAGTAGCCTTTGCAGAATTCTCATTCCACCGTAGCCGCCACCTAGTATTACGAGGTGTTTCATGATGGATTACCCCTTTTCTGTTGAAATATCCCCTAATCATAAAATTTTATATTAATAAAATATTTTGACTTTACTCAATCAAATTATATCGAATTTGTGAACAAATAACAATGCATGAATGAATACTCTGTTGTACAATAAGAAGAAAAGTAAACTGTTTTTCTTTTTAAGTTACTCTTTCATTGTAAGTAGCATGTTATATAGAAGAAATCATCTACTTTGAAGTGAAGTAATGAAGTAACTAAATAGTTTAGACTGTGTAACGAAAACAACAAGAAACAGCTTAGTTTTCTTCTTATAGATAAAGTGAAAAGGTAATTTGTTTTGTAGTACAGGGGGGAGAATTTTGATTAAACCATTAATTGAATTTTGTGTAGGTAACCTTGCAAGTGGTTCACAAGCAGCTCTAGAAAAATTAGAAAAAGATCCGAATTTAGATGTAATGGAGTATGGTTGTTTAGGATATTGTGGCATTTGTTTTGAAGGACCATTTGCACTTGTAAATGGTGAAGTTGTACAAGGTGCAACAGTAGAAGAGCTTGTTAATAATGTATATGAGTATTTGGATGAAAATCCAATGTTTTAAGGTGTTGCGAATTAGTAGCACCTTTTTCATTAGATAAAACTTTATTTCGTGGGGAAGACTAATACTGAGTATTAGTCTTCCCCAATCGAAAATAGTAGGATAAATAAAAAAAGGCCCTTTTTAGAAGGGCTTTTTTCTTACACAAATTGTGTAAGAGTGGCTCATCGCCAAACGTTGTCAAATATGAGAAACGGGGGACATTCATATTGTGTTCTAAAAGCATGCATTTTATACTTAACATAACAAATTATTTTTGGAGTGAATATAAATGAGCCAATTTTCTTTTACAAAAATGCATGGTCTTGGCAATAGTTATATATATGTAAATATGTTTGAAGAGCAAATTCCTGAAGAAGATTTAGCCCTTGTGGCCGAAAAGGTTTCAAATATTAATACTGGTATTGGAGCAGACGGGATGATTTTAATTTGCCCTTCAGACGTAGCTCCGGTGAAGATGCGTATGTTTAATAATGATGGTTCTGAAGGAAAGAGCTGTGGTAACGGTTTACGCTGCGTAGCGAAATATGCGTATGAGCATAAACTAGTAGAAGAAACAGTTTTCACAATTGAAACGTTAGCTGGTATTGTAACGGCTGAAGTAACAGTAGAAGATGGTGTCGTGACATTAGCAAAAATCGATATGGGAGCACCTCGTCTAACACGTGCAGAAATACCGATGCTTGGTGAAGGTGAAACACCATTTATTCGTGAAAACTTCTTATACAATAATCATCGTTATGCATTTACAGCTGTTTCAATGGGAAATCCGCATGCGGTTATTTTTGTTGATGATGTAGAAAAAGCACCTCTTACAACACTTGGACCAGTTCTCGAGACACATGAAATGTTCCCAGAGCGAGTAAATGTTGAGTTTATCGAAATTTTGAATAATGACGAGATGAACTTCCGCGTTTGGGAACGTGGATCTGGTGTAACGCAAGCTTGCGGAACAGGAGCGTGCGCTGCAGTTGTAGCTGCTATTTTAAATGGAAAGATGGAACGTGGTAAGGAAATTACAGTCCATTTAGCTGGCGGCGATTTAATGATTGCGTGGACTGAAGAAGGAAACGTGTTGATGAAAGGACCTGCGGAAGTAATTTGCCGCGGAGTGTATGAGTACAAGATAGAAGCGTAAAGATGTATAATGGACTAAGAACAGAAAGGAAGGTGTATTTCATGATTGAAGTAACAGAACAAGCAGCTTTTCAAATTAAAGATATGTTAAAAGATGCTGAAGATGGAGAGAAGTATGTGCGCCTTGCTGTACACGGCGGCGGATGTAGCGGTCTTTCTTACGGCTTAGGATTTGAAGTAGAACCAAAAGAAGACGACACAGTGCTTGAGTTTTTCGGTGTTGAATTTGTTATCGATACAGAAAGTGCTCCAATTGTTAAAGGAGTAAAAATTGACTATAAACAATCTATGCTTGGCGGCGGATTCACAATCGACAATCCAAACGCAATTGCATCATGCGGATGTGGATCATCTTTCCGTACAGCATCGAATGCTGGTAAGCCAGAAGAGTGCTAAGTTTTTAGCCAAAAAAGAAAAGACCTTTTTAGCGATAGAATAAAATCGTTAGAAAGGTCTTTTCTTTTTGCGTTAAAACAGGAAATGTATGTAAAGTTAATTTAGATATTAATTTAAATGTTATTATATATGGTATATATGATTAATGCTGTGAATTCGAGATTCATATTGTTCATTTTAAGATAAGATTATGTAGAAAAAATGTAAATGATTAGCAAAAATATACTATTTATTAGTTATATTTAATGTTAATATTTGTAACGAAGATGATTGGCGAGGGCTGATTAAAGTTTCACTTTATACAAAAAAGGTGCATGAGCGAGAAGGCTATAGCAAATTGTATAGAACTGAATAGTTCCGTATTAATTAAAATACGTTGATTATTAGATATAAAAAACACCGGGGGGATTAGAGTGAAGTCATTTAAGAGAGTGCTTATAGTAGGGATGGCGTTGACTACAGTATCGATTTTGGGAGCTTGTTCTAGCGATACAGACGTATTAACAAAAGCAGGAGCAAAGCAACCAGCGAAGGCGGAAGGTGAAGTACTAAAAGATCAGAAGAAAACACCTATGACTACGAGCAAACGTGAAAGTATTAAAAATGAGGATGCACCATCATCACAAAAGCATTATATTTCTCATGATGAATCTCAAAAGATTGAGGAAGGGATGACGTATACGGATATTCTTAATACGATTGACTATGGTGGTGAGAACATAAAACATTATAAT
This sequence comes from Bacillus sp. RCC_6_1, assembly GCF_041360755.1. Taxonomy (NCBI): domain Bacteria; kingdom Bacillati; phylum Bacillota; class Bacilli; order Caryophanales; family Bacillaceae; genus Bacillus; species Bacillus sp. RCC_6_1. Next base: position 48,381 of record NZ_JBFUPV010000003.1, on the reverse strand, counting down.
AACCATGAAAAACGCGTATTTTATACTGAAAAAGATACGGATGGTACATATGAAATTATGGTTGAATTAAATACATATGGTTATGTTGTAAACATTGAACGTACTGCTATAAAGGATGAAGATAAAGATACAGATAAAGAGAATCAGGTATTTACGAAACGTAGTGAAGGGCCTGTAAAGGAATATGAAGAAAAAAACGATCGTGTACCGTGGTATAAAGATGTAAATAACAATTCGGCAGCAGTAAGTTACAATCATTATTTGAAAATCAAAAAAGGTATGCCCGCGAATCAGGTAAAAGCTGCAATTGGACAGCCACATGTGATTGAGAAATATAAATCTTATTCAGTATATGACTATACTGGTTATGGTGGAGAAGGATCATTACGTGTAATCTTTGAACCGAATGGAACTGTTACGGATGTAGTGGAAGACGGTTTACCACGATAATAAATTAGTTACGGGAAGAATTGTAGTAAAGTTGTCTTTGATTTTATAAAGTTTTTGGGAGCATCTCCGAATATAGGTGAAAAAATAATTCTCTTAGCCATGTTAACTACAGTATTAGTATTTACCGAAGTTTCTTCCAAATTCAATAGCGTTATCGTGGATGTTGTTGTCGTATTATCTTTGTTGATATATACCGCAGTAGGGCAGAAATTGTAACTGGACGCGGAGGAGTAGCAGCTTCCTTTTAAAAGAAGGAGGAAAATATGATGGAGGATATTCTTGAATTTATAGGGAGATACGTAATTAAACCTATTATTAGTTTAGTGAGATATCTTGTAATAGAGATTATAATTGAGGGCATAATAGAAGGCGTAATAAACGGTATAAGGAAATTACGTGATAAGTGGCGAAATTGGCGGTAGTGTAGCTGATGAGCGTGAGAAACAAAAACGTTATACAGAAGCTTAATGGAATGACAATTTCTAAAGTGAAGAAATAATTATTATCTTACAAAAGTGTAATGTTCATGTCATGTTTTTGAATTTCTTCTTTAAGCTCCGGGCTTTAAGATAAGAATATAAGAAAAAACATATGAGGTGAAGGAAATGAAAAGATACATTGCACTATTTAGTATTTTAGTTGTATTTGCAAGTTTGTTAGTTGGTTGTGATTTAAACCGTATGGGTAAAGATGAGTATTATGTTCAAATTACAGTAGATGGAAAAGAATTTGATAGTAAAGCTAGTAATGGGCAGAAATTTAAAGATTATGAATATAAGCTGACTGGCTTTGATAAAGACGGTAAAGAGAAAGAATTAGAATTCATAGCTCAAAAAAATCTTCGTAAAGAAGCATTCCTACGCGTATACCACTCAGATAAAAAAGGTGTAACAGCTTGGGAAGAAGTGAAAAAAGACGAGCTTCCAGCGAAAGTGAAAGAAAAACTAAGTGTGAAATAAGACAGATAAAAAGGAATTGACGAACAGGGTCAATTCCTTTTTTTGTTTTCAAATTCTTCTTCTGAAATGACTTTAAATCCGTGTCTTTTAAATAAAGCAGTTGTCACTCCGAAACCAGTTTGCTTATTACCGTTAAATTCTCCAGTGTAAATCGTAGAACTACCACAAGATGGGCTGCGTTCTTTTAAAATAATATATTCTGGGTGTAAATCTTTAATTTGTTCTAATGCTTTATAAGCACCATTTACGAAAGCTGCTGTGACATCTTCACCATTTTTTGTTATCACTTTCGCTTTTCCGTCTAAAACGTCGTCGCCATTCCCGCCAATAATTTCAGCGGAAGGACGAGGTGTTGGTAGTCCTCCTAATACTTCAGGGCAAATGAGAACTGTATCTTCTTTTTGCAGAAGCTCCTCTATTTTTGAAACAAGATTGTCATTCCCGTCATAACGGCAAGCAATCCCACCTAAACAAGCGCTAATTACGATCATATTTTCATCTCCATTAAAAAATATTAACTATCACGCCAATTTCGCTTCCTGCCTCTTACTTATAAATGAGGTGATATAAATGGGAAGCTTATATAATTTAATGAAACCATATAGTGAATTTCGAAGTAAAGAAGAGTTTAATACATATCAAAAACAAGTTTTGAAGTGCTACCGATTTCAATTGAATAAAACTGATTCTATCATTATTCATTTTTTAGGAAAATATGCGGTGAATGAGAAACAAAAAACAGTAGGAGTCGCTTGTCCATTAATGGGGACGATTGCGACGAATGTTGGAAAGAGTATTCGTACAGTACGCCGTTCAATTGCAAAGTTAGAGGAACTAGGAATTATAAAGCGTGTTGCAACAAAAGAAAGGCATAAACGCGGCGGGTATAGTGCGAACTTATATGTATTTCTTACATCTGCGATTGACCGCATGGATGACCGTATGAAAATGTCCGCTTGTAAAACTGAGGATAATGCAACTGGCTGTAGTAAAAATGAGCAAAAAATTGCTGGGGAAACAATTCTTTCTAAAAACATTTCACAAATAAAAGAGAAAAGAAAAGGAACGTATGAGCTTGATGAGACGTATTGCCGTCATGATATACCGAAGCCTTTTATATACGCACTGGTGCCGATGACGAGTAATCCGAAGAAAATTAATATATTTTGGAGTAAGGTCGAGCTTGCGTATAAAAAGAGTGGGTTACTAGAACAAGGTGTTTTACTAGAGCAAATATTAGCTGACGAAGAAGTGTATGGAAATTTAATTTGGCGCGTGAAAAGTGTTGTAAGAGCATATAAATATGGGGAAATTCGTAAAGACATTGGGGCACTTTTATACAGTACAGTGCGAGATTTATTTTTAGAGGTTGGATTAGAATGGGGAGCAGCATTAAGGAGAAGTAAGGGAATATCACTATTTGATCCATTCAAAAAAGAGCCATGCGTATAATACATGACTCTAAGTGGCTAATCGAACTTCCTTACAACTGGAACACGAATCGCTACAAATAGTACGAAGACGATAACAGCTATTGCACCACTTTTCATAACGGTTACGATTGGAATTCCCATTGCAAGTGCAAGTGATGTGAATGCATAAGAGAGCGGGATAAAGCCCATTGATGATAGCATAAGTAAACTCATTACGCGTCCCATCATTTCTTCTTTTACTGTCGATTGAATCATTGCCATAAGCGGTACAATCGCCATTGCGATTGTAATACCATAAAACATGCCGGCTAATAGTGCTTGCCAAAGTACGGTGCTAAAGTTGATGGCTAAGAAGAATACACCAGACAATAGCATCATGATAATACAAAATAGACCGCGTCTACGATTAATATTTTTTAAACCTACAATGATAGCACCGATTGCCATTCCGCCGCCTACAGATGCTTCTAAGTAACTAAACTGGAGCGAATCACCATGCAGAACGTTTTTAACAAAAAGCGGGAAACCAACTTGCATCGGGCCGATTAAAAATAAGTTTAAAAAAGCGCTACAAATAAGGAAAGTTGAAAGGAATGGCGATTCCTTTACATATAAGATTCCTTCTTTAATGGAAGTGAACATACCTTTATCTGTATCTTTTTGTTCTGGCATCGTAAATTGTATTTTTTGAACGAGTATGGCAGCGACAATCAGTAATAAAATCGTAATGGAAAAGATTGTCTCATAGTTCGTGAATTTAATGAGAATACCACCAAGTACAGGGCCTAAGATGACCGATGCTTGGTTCGTCATTTGTGTAAGTGAATTTGCTTGTGTTAACCGGCTTTTTTCTACCAATTCCGGTAAGATAGATCCATCCGCTGACCAGAAGAAAGCATCAGCAAGTCCAAAGAATAAAGCGAATAAAGCAAATGTATATAGTGTTACATCACCGACAATGAACCATGTGAGAATGGTTGCGACAAGAATCGCTCGAATGATATTGGAGTAAAACATAATGTTTTTTTTCGGGAATTTATCAGCTACAGCGCCGCCGACAATCATAAAAATAAGCCTTGGAACACTAAGGGCTACGAAAACAACACCGAGTGAAGCTTCAAGGTTTAATGTTTTTGCTATGTACCACGTTTGTGAAAAAGTAAAAAAGGCTAAAGCAAAGCTTGAAAAAAGAGTAGCTGCCCAAAGAAAAAGGAAATTCGTATTTTTTAATAACGGTTTTCCGCTTCCTTCTAAAGCAGTTTTATTTTGTTGTAGTTCCTCCATATTGCTTCCTTTCTATGTGACGAATTTAAACTAAAAAACTTATTAACAATCGTTTTATACAGTTTCTAATATTTCTATACTGCACTTTCTCATTGTAGACAATAATAATGAATTTGCCCAGTAGCTATTTAACGACAAAAAAAGATGCCGAATGGGCATCTTTTTTTAGGCTAACGCAATATAAATATCCAATTGAACGTTGTTTGGATCTAACGCTCTTTCATCGTAAAGCTCAAAGTCTGTTGTGAAGGCACGTTTATTTTCTTTCGACCATTTCCAAATATATTCCCAAGCTTCACAAACGACTTCAGCAACTGGTCCTTTTCTTGTTGTAAATACCGCATATGTAGCGGCAGGTATTGTTAAAGTTGTCATATTTTCAGGAACGTCTTCTAATGAAGAAACAGGCATACCGATTGTAAATTGATATGTACCGGTTTCATCTGATTCGTAGTTTGAGTAGAAAGCGAATGTTTCTTTCGTTTGTTGATTTGGGATGTGATGCATCATTTGTTCTTGAAAGTATCGGTTCCAAAGTTGTGGAATGTTTCCTTCAGTAGATGCCTCTTTTTCATTAGTCGTCGTAACCGAAACGCCGATTGCGTGGAAAGCTTCTTTTTTTACGATAATAGGTTCGTGTAGCATAAAAAATTCCTCCTTTTTTTAAAAAAAGAACATTCGTTCTTGTTTTAATATAACATATTTTTACATGTAACGGTTGTTATTTTTAGAAAATTTTAATCATAAAAAACAAACTGAAAATAACTAAAAAATGGTAAATTTTCTATTGTATGTATAAATAGGATGAGGAGTATGTTAAAATTTTTAAGTATCCTTTAACTGTTATATAAACCTATACAGCACGGTGTTTTTACTATATTAAAAGTATGGTAAAGGTTTGTATAAGTGTCCGGTATATATGCTATTTTTGATAAATTAAAATAGTAATATTCTATGAGATTTATATTGTTGACATTGGGATTTCAACGATACATTTTCGTAGGTCGGATTGTTGCGAGTGGATATATATTGCTATGTATTCGGCTACTAAATGAAAGGGTTACTGAAATGAAGTAGGCGGATAGCAAGTATATAGAAAGGAGAAAGGTAGAAAATATGAAGCAAGTATTGAAGTGTTTTAATGTCGTAACAATGATCACACTTCTTCTATCCATCATATTGCCTTCGCCCAGTGCTTTTGCTACAGAGATAAATAAAAAAAGCTGGGATGAGTTACAAGGAAATGATGTGAAAATTAAGGCAGATCAAGTGAATGCTGAAATGTATAAGGGAGAAGTAGCGGAGAGGGAGCACGTATTTCAATATAAGATTGAAAATACGGGAGATACACCAATCCGAGAATTAGTAATTAAACAAAATAATGACAATGGAATTGAGTTTCTTTCGCAATCTGTGAAAGTAAACGGAGAGAAGTTACTTGAAAATAAGGTAGCGGATTTCTATGTAGAGGAAAAAGATAATGGAGGAAAGGTTCTTTCTTCTAATCTTAAAATTCAAGATTTAAAATCACATGAAAAAATGACTGTATTAATAAAAGCTCGTCGTGCGCAACATTTTAATAAAGAGTATAAGCAAAAAATTAGTGTGCAAAAGGATCAACTACAAATAGGAAACATGTCTGTAGATGTTGAAGGGCTTCCTTCTGAAGAGAAGTTAGAAGCTAATACCGATGATGAGGCTGACAGTAGTAAGAAAGCTATCGGATCAACAACTGATTCAAAAACTAAAGAAGTGGATGGAAAATTAAAAGTATCTGTAGAAGATAAAAATACATCTGCACAAAAAACAGAAATAGAGAAGATAAAACAACCTGAGGCTGAGAAGCAACTAGAAAAAGAGAAAAAGCAATCACCTTTAGCAGTAAAGCAGAGTGATGCAGAAGTACAAGCTGCATCAGAAAATGCTTCGAAGGTTCAAATCCAAACAGGAGATAAACAAGGATTTGGAGACCCGTTGTATTCTACAATTGCTCCTGGTAATTTAGTACAGACTGGTAATGTGACGCTTGGTTTGACATCTGATCATTATGGCAGACAAAGTATGGGTTATAAAACGAATAAAATGACGGTTGATGTTGATAACGATGATAGTACTTTTAATTCGTCAACAGGTGCATTTCCTAACATTCCTGCTGGAAGTAAAGTGAAAAAGGCTTACTTATTCTGGACAGCAGCAATGGGGTTACCAGGAAATATCGCTGATAGAAAGGTTACCGAGGATCAAGTAAGGCAACCAGTCAAAATGAGAATGGGAAATAAAGAATATGCAGAGGTAACTGCTGATAGCATAAGAAAAGCTGATTATCTACCTTATATTTCTAATTACTCAGGTAGTGGCGCAGGATATGTAGCGTATGCAGATGTAACAAATATAATTGCACAGCAAGGTATTTCTCAAACGTTGACAGTTGCAAATGTGCCACAAATTAAAGATGTAACAGGTGGCGGCTATTACTGGGGTAACTGGAATCTTATCTTAGTTTATGAAAACTATAAAGAAACAGTAAAAGACATGAAGATTTGGGAAGGGCTAGTCTCTCAAAAAAGTACAGCCTGGACAGATATTAGTGTTAATAAAATAAACACACCAAAAGAAGGCGCTTTTAAGGCGAAATTTAGTTATTTTTCATCGCAAGGTGATCCAGCTGATAATGATGGATATGCCTATGATTATGGAGAGTATGATTTTGGGTTAGGGTATCAAAAGTTTAAAAATATTAAAGGTAAAGATAATGATGTTAATGACTCATCTATGACAGAAGTACAAGTAGATGGCACTAACGAATTTGTTACGAAAAAATACCCAGGATATAATCCAGATTGGACAAATTCTTTCAGTACAGATATTCATACGTATCACCTTGAAGGACCCACTCAAGTAAAGAATGATTTGAAAGAAGGAAAAATGCGTTTTAGAGCATATGGTGGTGGTGGTGATATTTACGTATTAAACAACGCCACATTCGTTACAGAACATAATGCTCCAAACTTACAAGTTGATAAAAAGGCATTAGATAGTACCGGTAAAGAAGTTAAGGAAATTAAAGCTGGTGAAGAGTTTACGTATCAAATTGAAGTGAAAAATGATACGAAAAATAATCAAGCGCCGGTATCGAATGTAAAAGGTTTTGATAAATTAGATGACCGTTTAGAGTATGTTCCAGGGTCTATTCAATATGTTTCTGGAAGTAGTAAAGGAAATAAAACAGATGATGCAAGCGATGATGAAGCGGAGTTTGTAAATAATCAAATTGATTTCCGTGTTGGTGAAGGTGCTAATGCTAAAGACGGCGGTGTTTTAAAGCCTGGTGAAAGTACCGTTATTACATTCAAAGTAAAAGTGAAAGATTCTGTACAATCAGATACAACAGTAAAAAATGTCGTTGTTGTAAAGGGACAAGATAGTGCCGAGATAAAGTATGAAACTGAGGACGATGCAAATGTTACGGTTACTACCCTAAAAGAAGTTCCAGGGGAAATAGAGGCGAGAAAAATAGCTTCTAATAAAACACCGAAGTTAGGTGATGAGGTAGAGTATCGTATTACATTTAAAAATAAGACAAAAGATGGACGTCTAGATGTATTGACCATTGAAGACGAATTACCAAGTAGTCTTGAATACGTGAAAGATAGTTTGAAAGCTGAAGGTGTAAAACCAGAGCCAGTAGAGCTGAAGTTTGAAAATGGAAAAGTAATTGCAAAGTATCCAGAAATTATGGATATGGAAGAAAGAAGTATCGTCTTTAAAACAAAAGTAAAAGAAACTGCAAAAATTGGTGAAGAAATTGTTAATAAAGCAACCGTTAGAGATAAAACAAATCCACCAAAGAATCTAGAAGAGAAGATTACACCACAGCATAAGGCCGGTAAAATTGCTGCAAAGAAAAAAGCAACAAATAAGAAGCCGAAGCTAGGAGAAGAAGTTGAATATCAAATTAGCTTTAAAAATACGGTGGAAAACGGAAAACTAGATGCAGTTACAATAGAAGATGAAATTCCAGCTAACTTAGAATTTGTTCAAGGCAGTGAGAGAGCTGAAGGTACTGAACCAAATCCAGTAGAGTTAAAAGTAGAGAATGGTAAGGTAATCGCAAAATATCCAGAGATTACGGATACAAAAGAGCGAAGCATCGCCTTTAAAGTGAAAGTAAAAGAAGAGGCAAAAGCGGGAGAAACGATTGTTAATAAAGCGGTTGTGAGTGAGCCAAATGGACAGTCTGAGCATCCAGAAGAAAAGATTACGCCGGATTATAAATACGGTAAAGTGGATGTAGAAAAAAACGTAACGAATCAAACACCAAAACTAGGAGAAGAAGTGGAATACCGAATTACATTTTATAATACGGTAGAAAACGGAAAACTAGAAACGGTGCTAGTAGAAGATACACTACCTAAAGGTGTTGAATACGTGAAAGATAGTTTGAAAGCTGAAGGTATAAAACCAGAGCCAGTAGAACTAAAAGTGGAAGATGGCAAAGTAATGGCCAAGTATCCAGAGATTATGGATACAGAAAAAAGAAGTATTGTTTTTAAAGTGAAAGTAAAAGATTCGGCAAAGGTAGGGGAGGCAATTGTAAATAAAGCAATTGCAAAAGATCCGAAAAATGAGCCTGTTGAATCGAAGGTTGTTATTACACCGCAAAGTAAAAAAGGTGAAATTGCTGCTACAAAGGTAGTTAATAATAAGAAGCCGAAGTTAGGTGAAGAAATCGAGTACCGCATTAGTTTTCATAATACGGTTGAGAACGGAAAACTAGAAACGGTGCGAGTGGAAGATACAATTCCAAAAGGTCTTGAATATGTAGAAAATAGCATCAAGGCCGAAGGAGAAGCACCTGAACCAGTAGAATTAGCTGTTGAAAATGGGATAGTCAAAGCTAAGTATATCGATATTATGGATATGAAAGAAAGAAGTATCGTCTTTAAAGTAAAGGTGAAGGAAGAAGTAAAAGTAGATAAAGAGATTGTCAATAAAGCAATTGTTGATGATACGAAAAATCCACCGATTGAACCGGAGGAAAGAATTACTCCGCAACATAAGGATGGAATAATTGATTCAAAGAAGACAGTAGATAATCCATCACCAAAACTAGGAGAAGAAGTAGAATACCGAATTAGCTTTAAGAACACGGTAGAAAATGGAAAACTAGAAAAGGTAATAATAGAGGATACAATTCCTAACGGTTTAGAGTATGTAAAAGGCAGTGAAAAGGCTGAAGGTGATAAACCAGCTCCATTAAAGTTAAGTGTGAAAGATGGAAAAGTTATTGCTGAATACGACAATATTACGGATATGAAAGAAAGAAGTATTGTCTTTAAGGTAAAGGTGAAGGAAGAAGCGGAAGTGGGGAAGGAAATCATCAATAAGGCAATTGTTGATGATATGAAAGATCCGAAAGAACCAGAAGCGAAAATTACACCATTACACAAAGATGGAAAAATTAAAGCGAAGAAAATCGTAAATAATGAAACACCGAAGTTAGGAGAAGAAGTAGAATACCGAATTAGTATGAAAAATACGGTAAAGAACGGAAAGCTAACAGACGTGACAGTAGAGGATACTTTACCAGAAGGTTTAGAGTATGTAGAAAATAGTTTGAAAGCAGAAGGTGCCGGAATAGATTCAGTAGAGCTGAAATTTGAAAACGGTAAAGTAATGGCAAAATATCCAGAAATTACGGATACAGAAGAAAGAAGTATCGTTTTTAAAGTGAAAGTAAAAGAAGAAGTAAAAGTCGGTAAAAAAATCATTAATAAAGCAACTATTGATGATTCGCAAAATAAGCCAGTTAATCCGACAGCGGAAATTACTCCTCAGTATAAAGATGGAAAACTTGAAGCAAAAAAGATAGTAAATAATGAAACGCCGAAGTTAGGAGAAGAAGTGGAATACCGAATTAGCTTTAAAAATACGGTAGAACATGGAAAGCTAACAGAGGTAAAAATAGAAGATGATTTACCAAATGGATTAGAGTATGTGAAAGATAGTTTAAAAGTAGAAGGTTCTAAGCCAGATCCAGTGGAATTAAAATTTGAAAACGGTAAGGTAATGGCAAAGTATCCTGAGATTACAGATACAAAAGAGAGAAGTATTACCTTTAAAGTGAAAGTAAAAGGTAAAGTGAGCGATTCAATTGTTAATGAAGCGATTGTGAGCGATACGAAACATCCGCCAGAAACACCGACAGCAGAAATTATTCCGCAACATAAAGACGGAAAAGTGAAAGCGAAGAAGACGGTAAATAATGAAACGCCGAAGTTAGGAGAAGAAGTAGAATACCGAATTAGTTTTAAAAACACGGTAGAAGACGGAAAACTAGCAGAGGTGAAAATAGAAGATACTTTACCAGAAGGTTTAGAGTATGTAGAAAACAGTGTGAAAGCAGAAGGTACTAAACCGGATCCAGTAGAATTGAAAATGGAAAATGGTAAGGTAATGGCGAAGTATCCAGAGATTACGGACACAGAAGAAAGAAGTATCACTTTTAAAGTGAAAGTAAAGGAAGAAGTGAAAGTCGGTAAAAAAATCGTTAACAAAGCAATTGTTGATGATACGAAAAATGAACCAGAAACACCGAAGGCAGAAATTACTCCGCAGCATAAAGACGGAAAAGTGGAAGCGAAGAAGACGGTAAATAATGAAACGCCGAAGTTAGGAGAAGAAGTAGAATACCGAATTAGTTTTAAAAACACGGTAGAAAACGGAAAGCTAGCAGAGGTAAAAATAGAAGACAATTTACCAAATGGATTAGAGTATGTGAAAGATAGTTTACGAGCGGAAGGTACTAAGCCGGATCCAGTAGAACTGAAAGTGAAAGATGGAAAAGTAATCGCCAAATATCCAGAGATTACGGATACAGAAGAAAGAAGTATCGTCTTTAAAGCGAAAGTAAAAGAAGAATTTAAAGTTGGTGAAGGCCTTGTCAATAAAGTGGTTGTTGATGATACAAAAGATCCAACAACTTCAGAAGTAACGATTACGCCAGAATATAAAGACGGTAAGCTTAAAGCAGAGAAATTTGTAAACAATAAAAAACCGAAATTAGGAGAAGAAGTAGAATACCGAATTAGTTTTAAAAACACGGTAGAAAACGGAAAACTAGTAGAGGTTACAGTAGAAGATGAAATTCCAGCTGGATTAGAGTACGTGGAGAACAGTTTACAAGCAGAAGGTTCTAAACCAAGTCCGGTAGAATTGAAATTTGAAAACGGCAAGGTAATGGCAAAGTATCTAGAAATTACGGATACAAAAGAAAGAAGTATTATCTTTAAAGTGAGAGTAAAAGAAGAGGCAGAAGTAGGCAAGGAGATTGTTAATAAAGCAATCGTAGTAGATACAAAAAATGAGCCCGAAGAGCCTCATGTGGAAATTACTCCGCAATATAAAGATGGTAAAATTGCTGCGCAGAAAGTGGCGAATAATCATAAACCGAAACTAGGAGAAGAAGTAGAATACCGAATTAGTTTTAAAAACACGGTAGAAAACGGAAAACTAGCAGAGGTAAATATAAAGGATGCATTACCAAATGGTTTAGAGTATGTGGAAGGCAGTATCACGGCAGAAGGTTCTAAACCGAAACCAGTAGAGCTACATGTGAAAAATAATAAGGTAATGGCAAAGTATCCAGAAATTACAGATACAGAGGAAAGAAGCATTGTCTTTAAAGCGAAGGTAAAAGAAAGCGTAAAAGTGGGAGAAGAAATCGTAAATGAGGCAATTGTAGATGATACAAAGAATCTGCCAGAAGAGCCTTATGTACCGATTACACCACAATATAAAGATGGGAAAATTGAGGCAAGAAAAGAAGTAAGTAACCATGAACCGAAGTTAGGTGAGGAAATCGAATATCGAATTATTTTTAATAACACGGTGAAAGATGGAAAACTAGCAGAGGTAAAAATAGAAGATAAAATTCCAGCTGGATTAGAGTTTGTAGAAGGAAGCGAAAAAGCTGAAGGTGAAGAGCCAAAACCAGTGGAGTTGAAAGTAGAAAATGGTAAGGTAATGGCAAAGTATTCAGAGATTATGGATACGCAAGAAAGAAGTATTGTCTTTAAAGTGAAGGTAAAAGATTCGGTTACAATAGGGAAGGACATTACAAATAAAGCGATTATCCATGTTGATGATCCGAACCATCCAGTAATTGATCCGACAGCAAAAATTACACCACAATATAAAGATGGTAAAATTGCTGCTCATAAAAAGGTGAATAATCATAAACCGAAGCTAGGTGAAGAAATCGAATATCGAATTTCATTTAATAATACGGTGAAAGATGGAAAACTGGCAGAGGTGAAAATTGAGGATGAAATTCCGTTTGGTTTAGAGTATGTGAAAGATAGTCTAAAAGCAGAAGGTGATAAGCCGGCCCCAGTAGAGTTGAAAGAAGAAGCTGGTAAGGTTAGTGCGAAGTATGAAAATATCACTGACATGAAAGAAAGAAGCATTATCTTTAAAGTGAAGGTGAAAGATTCCGTTGAAGTGGACAAGGCAATTGTAAATAAAGCAATTGTTGATGATACAAAAAATCCACCAGAGCGACCAGAAGTAGATATTACACCGCAGCATAAAGATGGTAAATTTAAAGCTAATAAAAAGGTAAGTAAAAAAGATCCAAAGCTAGGAGAAGAAGTAGAGTACCGAATTAGTTTTAAAAATACGGTAGAAAACGGAAAACTAGCAGAAGTGAAAATTGAGGATCAACTACCAAATGGATTAGAGTATGTGAAGGATAGTTTAAAAGCAGAAGGTAATGAACCAAATCCGGTAGAGTTAAAAGAAGAAGCTGGAAAAATTACAGCGAAGTATGAAAATATTACTGATACAGCTGAGCGTAGCATTATCTTTAAGGTAAAAGTAACAGAAGCAGTAAAAGTCGGGAAGAAAATCGTGAATACGGCAATTGTGGATGATGATAATCCGAAGAATCCTCCGCAAAAACCAGAAGCGATTATTACACCGGAGTATAAGAATGGAAAAATAAAAGCTGAGAAAACAGTAAATAACCCAGCTCCAAAATTAGGAGAAGAAGTAGAGTATCGAATTACGTTCCGTAACGTAGTTGAGCACGGAAAATTAGCGAAGGTGAAAATTAAGGATGAATTACCAAACAGTTTAGAGTTTGTAGAAGGTAGCGAAAGAGCTGAGGGGGATAATCCAAAACCGTTGCATGTAAAAGTGAAAAACGGCATAGTACTCGCAGAATATCCAGAAATTACGGATACGAAAGAAAGAAGTATCGTCTTTAAAGCAAAAGTGAAAGAAAAAGCTAAAATTGGAGAAGCGATTGTGAATACGGCGGTTGTGGAAGATACTATAAATCCACCAGAGAAACCGAATGTCGCGATACAACCTCAACATAAAGAGGGTGTATTACAAGCTGAAAAGACAGTGAGTAACCATGAACCGAAGTTAGGAGAAGAAGTAGAATATCGAATTAGTTTTGAAAATACAGTAGAAAACGGCAAACTAACTGAGGTAAAAGTAGAGGACGAAATTCCAGCTGGTTTAGAATACGTACAGGATAGTATAAAGTCTGATGGGCCGGAACCAAATCCAGTAGAACTTAAAGTTGAGAATGGAAAAGTAACAGCAAAGTATCCAGAAATTACGGATACGAAAAAAAGAAGTATCATCTTTAAAGTGAAAGTACAAGAAACGGTACAAGTAGGAAAAGAAATTATAAACAAGGCGGTTGTGGATGATAATAATCCGACAAATCCACCAGTTGAGTCACTTATACCAATTACACCTCAATATAAAGATGGGAAACTAGAGGCAAGGAAAGAAGTAAGTAACCATGAACCAAAGCTAGGGGAAGAAATCGAATATAGAATTACTTTTAACGGCACAGTAGATGGCGGGAAGTTAGTTGATGTAAAGATTGAAGATGAAATTCCGTCTGGTTTAGAGTATGTGAAAGAAAGTCTGGAGGCCGTAGGTGATAATCCTGTGCCAACAGAACTTAAAGTCGAGAATGGAAAAGTAACAGTGAAGTATCCAGAAATTATGGATACGAAAGAAAGAAGTATCATCTTTAAAGTAAAGGTAAAAGAATCAGTAAAAGTTGGAGAGGAAATAACAAATAAAGCGATCATTCATGTAGATGATCCAGATCATCCAGTTATGGAACCGACAGCGACAATAAAGCCAGAATATAAAGATGGTAAGTTAAAAGCGACGAAGACAGTAAATAATAAAGAACCGAAGCTAGGAGAAGAAGTAGAATACCGAATTAGTTTCAAAAATACGGTAGAAAACGGCAAACTAGCAGAGGTAAAGGTAGAAGATGAAATTCCAGCCGGTTTAGAGTACGTGCAAGATAGCATTAGATTTGAAGGGGCTGAACCAAATCCAATAGAGTTAAAAATGGAGTTTGGAAAAGTAATAGCAAAGTATCTAGAAATTACAGATACGAAAGAACGTAGTATTATTTTTAAAGTGAAGGTAAAAGCAGCACCAAGTAAAGGGATAACAAATAGAGCGGTAGTGGACGATAAAATAAATCCACCACTTGAGCCTACAGTTACAATTTTACCGAAAACAAAAGAAGATCTTAAGATACCAGAAGAGCCGAAGGAACCAGAAGTGAAACCGGAAGAGCCGAAAGAACCGAAGGAACCAGAAGTGAAGCCGGAAGAGCCGAAGGAACCAGAAGTGAAACCGGAAGAGCCGAAGGAACCAGAAGTGAAACCGGAGGAACCGAAAGAACCAAAAGAACCAGAAGTGAAACCAGAGGATCCGAAAGAG